>NZ_JACXIY010000018.1 GCF_014705655.1 Paenibacillus arenilitoris
GAACGGTTGTATACCGATACCGTGAAGCCTCTGCTTTCAATATTAAGGGCCAAATTTTTGCCCATGACGGCTAGTCCGATAACGCCAATTTGCTGTTTCGACATCTGGTTCTTCCATCCTTCATCTTTATTTTTTGGATCGCAATAGTTTTATTTTACTCTTTTTGCGATCAGAAGGAAACTGTTTGCATGGAAAAATGTCGCTTTCTGAAACGGACAACATAAAAACGACCAAATCCTGCAGCCTGGCGCGCAGCATCCGGTCGTCTCATGTTTTCGTATAGGGGCCGACATCCATCATCAAAGTTCCAGCTGCAGCATTTCCGAGCGAAGCGCAGCCAGCTTCTCCTTCGAAGCCGCGACCGCTTCCTCGTCATGATCGCGCAAGGCGTCGGACAAGACGGAGAGCTCGTAATCCAGCTCGTAGCGGAGCACGACCGCGCGCTCCTCCGCGCGCTTGGATTGAAACGCTTTAATCATTTCCTCTATCGTAACGAGCGGCTTCTTCTGATAGATGATCCGATGTTCCATGCCCGACACCTCCACGAGTCTTATAATCTCGCCGAACATAATGCTCTCGATGACGATCTGACGATCCTTGATGCGCTTGACTACCGCATGTCCACGTGTGTCATTGATCAGTTTCTCAATCAGCTCCGACAGCTTCTCGTCTTTAATAATATAGTCCCCGACAATTTTGTACCGGCTCTTCATGCGTTGGAACTGCAGCTTGACGAGCTTGCGGCCAGTCCGGATGGATACGAGAAACTGACCTTCCGTCTCGCTCCAGTACAAGGAGTACCCTTCCTGAATAAGATCTCGGATGAGATTTTGGATTTGCCGGCGGTCAAATCGCAGCTCCAAATTGCAATATTCGACTTCATAGCTCTTGTTCACGGCAATCCCTCCTGACTCCAGTATAGTTGACGAAATGTTCTGATAATTTGTTCTTACTAATATCTTATACTCCATCTTATGTTCTGGCAACTTGGATTATTGACTAATTTTACGCTTGCGAGCGACTTAACTTAAAAAAGGGCTCGACTGCCGCCTATTGGCGGCGGCCAAGCCCCAAGCTGTTCCAACAGGCCCTAGCGGGGCCTATTTTTTATTTTGCCCCCGCGATCGCGAGCGCTTCTTCCAGGCTGAGCGTCTCCGCGTCCGCCTCGCTTCTACGCTTCAGCTCGACCAGCCCTTCGGCCGCGCGCTTGCCGACCACGATCCGAATCGGGATGCCGATCAGGTCCGCGTCCTTGAATTTGACGCCCGGCCGCTCGTCCCGATCGTCCAGCAGCGTCTCAATTCCCGCTTCCGCAAGCCGGGCCGCGATATGCTCGGCCATGTCCGTCTGCACCCGGTCCTTGGCCGAGACGGGTATGACGTGCACCGCGAACGGGGCGATCGACTCCGGCCATACGATGCCGCTGCCATCATGGTGCTGCTCGAGCACGGCGGACAGCAGCCGCGATACGCCGATGCCGTAGCAGCCCATAATGAACGGGCGCTCTTCGCCTGCTGCATTCACAAACTTGGCGTTCAGCGCTTCGCTGTATTTGGTGCCGAGCTTGAAGACGTGGCCGACCTCGATGCCGCGATGGAAGCGAAGCCTGCCGCGCTCGCAGCGCGGGCAAGCGTCTCCCGCCGCCGCGTTGCGGAAATCGCCCGCCTGCGCACCGGCCAGATGGACGGCCGGAATAATGCCTTTTATATGGTAATCCTTCTCGTTTGCTCCCGCGATGCCCTCTTCCATCTCCATGGCCGCATAATCGGCCAGAACCGGAATGCCAAGTCCGATCGGGCCGGCAAAGCCGACGGGCGCTCCCGTTACGCGCTCAGTCGTCTCCGGATCCGCCAGTTCGAGCGCAGCTGCGGCCAGCGCATTTTTCACCTTGATCTCGTTAACCTCGTGATCGCCCCGGACGACGACCGCCACCGGGCGGCCGTCCGCCATGTAAATCAACGTTTTCATGAACGCCTCCGCCCCTTTTTGGAACAACGCGGCCAGCTCTTCGATCCTCCTCGCGTCCGGCGTATGGACTTTTGCCGGTACACCTGCCTGCGGGGTTATCCCTGCCGACCCTTCGGAAGAAGCCCGCTCATATTCCGCCTTCTCCAAATTCGCCGCGTAATCGCAGCAGTCGCAGGCCGCGATCGTATCTTCTCCGATTTCGGCCAATGCCATGAACTCATGCGTACCGCCTTCGCCGCCGATCGAGCCGGGATCGGCTTCGACCGCCCGGTAGCGCAGGCCCGCGCGGGTAAAAATCCGGTTATACGCATCGTACATACCCATATAGCTGCGGTGCAGCCCTTCCCAGTCCTCGTCGAAGGAATAGGCGTCCTTCATCAGAAACTCCCTGCCCCGCAGCAAGCCGTAGCGGGGACGCTTCTCGTCGCGGAACTTGGTCTGAATCTGATACAGCGTCATCGGCAGCTGCCGGTACGAGCCGACCTCGCCGCCGACGAGCATCGTAACGACCTCCTCGTGCGTCGGCCCAAGCGCAAACTCCCGGTCATGCCTGTCGCGCAGGCGGACGAGCTCCGGCCCATATACGTCGTAGCGGCCGGATTGCTTCCACAGCTCCGCAGGCTGCATCGCGGGCAGCAGCGTCTCCTGCGCGCCCGCTTCGTCCATTTCCTCGCGCACGATTTGTTCGAGCTTCCTCAGCACCCGCCGCCCGAGGGGCAAATACGTATATACGCCGGCTGCAAGCTGCCGGATCAATCCCGCGCGCAGCATCAGCCGGTGGCTGGCCGCTTCCGCGTCCGAAGGCGCTTCCCTTAAGGTCGGCAGCAATAACTGGCTTTGTCTCGTCATTTTACTTGTCCTCCGTTCGTTCGGATAATAAAAAAAAGAACGCATTCGCAAGGGACGAATGCGTTCGTGGTACCACCCTCATTTAGCCGGCCGCGCCAAAGCGCAGCCCTGCTCTCCAAGATTAACGGAACGATATTCCGGCAGCGCGCATCCAAAGACCGCGCTGCAGCTCGCAAGGTGGGGATCATTCAATCGTTCATGGAAGCCTCGCAGCCTGAGGGCCTCCTCTCTGTCATGAACGGGCGCTGAATGTCATAGCCTCGGTCGGCGCTGTTGCTATATGTGAATTCATTTTTGACAAATTTACAATAGTTCGCCCGCGAAAGTCAAGACCCATTATCACGTGCGGTTCGGCCTAAGCACCGCCGCGCCGAACGCCAGCAGCACCGCCGCGAACAGAACCAGGATGGCAAGATGAAGGCCGATCTCCCCGATCCCCTGTCCTCCGCCAAGCCGATCGATCGCTTGCAGCGCCCATTTCTGCGGCATGAAGTTCGCGAGCTTTTGGATAAAATCAGGCAGCATCGACAAGGGGAAGAAGCAGCCGCTGATCATGCAGGTCGGTAGAATGATCAGCGTATTGAGCTGCTGAAGCTGCGTTCGGTTGCGGACAAGCCCCGCTGCGGCGGAGACGAGGCCGAGCGCCGCAAGCAGGAAGCATTCCAGGACGAGCAGCATCGAACCGAACGGAATGCCCGGCGCATAACCGAATGCGAAATAGGTTAGTCCGAGCACGATCGTCAGCTGAAGCGAACCGATGATCAAGCTGCCCGCGAAATTGCCGACGGCGATGTCGATCGCCCGCAGAGGGGCGGTGAACATTCGGGCCATGGTCCGCTTCTCGCGGTCCTCCAGGACGAAGCCGATCGTCTGGCCGAGCAGCAGCATGACGAACATCAGCATAAGTCCGATCACCATCGGTTCGGACAAGACGCGGCCAAGCTTCATGCTGACGTTGTCCGCCGTGACCGCCGGCGATTGCTGCGCCTTCACGAACTCGGCCAGCATGCCGGCATCCGCCGTACCGCCTCCGCCCGCGCCGCGTACGATGCTCGCGGACGCCGCAAGCCGACTCGTCTCCGCTTCGAGCAGCATGGCAAGCGAAGCGTTCCACAGCTGCTCGTCCAGCCGGTACAGAATCGCCTTCGTATCCCCGCCGCCTGCGATTTGTTGCGTAAAGTCCGTAGGTACGTAGATCGCGGCGTCCGCCCCCCCTTCCTCGACCGCGTCTTTGACCGCTTGCTCGTCCCAATCCGTTTCCCGTCTTACGTCGTACAAGCTTTCGTTTTCCACGGCTGCGGCCAGATAAGCGCCCAACGGACCCGCGTCGGCATTATTTACGACGATGACGGGTTTGCCGCCCTGCAGTCCCGCGAACAAACCGGCCATGACGGACAGGATGGCCGCCGGAAGCAATACGTTCATCAGCAGCCCGCGGCGGGTGCCCATCGTCCTTCTTATTAAATGAGCTGCGATATGCAAGCTAGGCATGCCGCATCACCACCTTCGGCAATCGGAATATCGCGATGAGGGACAGGACGGCCGCGATGGCGGCCAGCACGCCGATCGCATTCCAGGCGGCCGCGGCGTCCGAGCCGCTCATGATCGCGCGCAGACTGATATTCGCCCAGTGATTGATCGTCAGCTTGCTTGCGATTCCGACCATATTTTGAATGCCGGCCATCATCCCTCCGCTCAGGAACGTCATCGTCGTCACAAGAATCGTAAACAACGTTTGCGTCGATTTGCTCGTGCCGGCTACGGACGCGACAATGATCGCCAGCCCCGTACCGGCCGCAGTCGTCAACAGGCATACCGCAGCGATCGCCAAATAATGGCCGCTCCACTCCACGTCGTACACGTATTTGGTAAAAACAATAACGACGAGCGATTGCAAACACGCCAGCATAACGGCACCCGTTACGACGCCGAATACGGCGGCGCGGAACGAGGAAGGCATTGCGTAGAGCCGGCGCAGCGTCCCGTCTTCCTTCTGACCCAGCAGCGCGAGCGCCGCCGACATGCCGCTGAACAGCAAAAACATGATCAAATAAGCCGCCGCGTAATATTGCATGGCGGACGTCTCCCCGAACAGGCGGTCTTCCGTGTTGCCGAGGTTGCCAATCGCTACTAGCGATTGCCGCCGGGCGTCCGCATTCCCGATTCTCACGGGCGCGTCCGTCCCTAACGTCGCCATCGCCGCGAACTTCAGGTTAAGCTCCGCCATATAGCGGCCTATAACGGCATCCGCCGCGACGTTCTTCTCCGCATAACGGCCGGAGAAGGTTTTCCATACCGCCTTCTCTCCGGCCAATACTTTCTGGGAGAAATCGGCGGGCACATAGACGCCGTAATCGGCGATGCCCTCCGTCACGTAATCTTCGACCTCTTGCCCGGAATCGGTCTTCAGCACGAACACGAAAGGCTTGATCGCTTCCCCGTTCCAAAATTCGCCGATGCTCCCGCTAAGCTCCCCTTGATCGGCTACGTACAACGCCACTTTCGCCGGCTTGAGGTCGGTATCGAACGCGCTTCCGAGCAGCAGGATCAGCAGCAGCGGTAGTCCGATCAAGATGACGAGAACGGACTTCATTCGGCCGTACTTCACCAGCTCGTAATAAGCCGTCGTCAGCCATACCCGTATCATAAATGCATCCCTCCTATTCGTCCCTAAGCGTGCGCCCGGTCATTTGCAGAAAGAGCGACTCGAGGTTCGGCTCGATCCGAGTCAGCTGGCGCAGCGCAATGCCGTGCTTTTGGATAATGAACAACAGATCCTGCAAAATCGACGGCGAATCCTTCACGGTAACGATGAGCGTCCTCCCGTCATCGCTCTCTTCTACGCGCTTGACGCCGGGATGGCCCTCCATTTCCGCCAGCGCCGGCTCGTCACGCCGATCGATTTCGAATACGAGCCTCTCCGCTTGGCCGGCTTGTCGCTTCAATTCCTCTTTCGTGCCGACCGCGATCAGCTTCCCTTGGTCGAGAATGCCGATTCTCGAGCAAATCGCGTCTACCTCCTCCATGTAATGGCTCGTATAAATGACAGTGGAGCCCAACCTGTTCAGCTCTCTTACCGATTCCAGAATATGATTGCGTGACTGCGGATCGATGCCTACCGTCGGTTCGTCCATAATGATGAGCTTCGGCCGGTGCATAATGGCGCAGGCGATGTTGAGCCGGCGCTTCATGCCTCCGGAATAGGTGGACGGCTTATCCTTCGCCCGATCCAGCAAGCCGACGAACCGCAGCGCTTCGTCGACCCGCTCGCGCAGCAGCTTCCCGGGGAGTCCGTACAGCTTGGCGAAGAACGTTACGTTCTCCCTGGCCGTCAACGTCTCGTAGATCGCAAGCTCCTGAGGAACAAGGCCGATCCTCCGTTTCACTTCGAGCGGCTGCTTGCGGATCGAGCGGCCGTCGACGGCGATGTCTCCTCCGCTTAACTCGAGCAGCCCTGACAGCATGTTGATCGTCGTGCTCTTGCCCGCGCCGTTCGGGCCGAGCAGCCCGAAAATTTCTCCTTCTTCGATCTTAAAATTAAGGTAATTAACTATTAACGACGTATCGTATTTTTTGACTACGTCGCGAAACGTGATGAGACCCATATGCCGCCCTCCCCTCCCCTTCAATTCGTATTCATTAACTTCATTTTAACCAACCCTTAGCGGTCCCGCAGGTCTACAAAGTCACCTTTCGAAGGTGACGAAAGTCATATCGCTCGCGAAGGCGAGGCGCTCGTCGGTCTTGCCGCCGTATGCTATAATGAAGCAAATTCATCGTTGGAGCTAACCGATATGAATATGCTGCTGTACCGGATTCGGATCGGCCTGGCGGCGGTGCCCGCTCTCGTCAGCATCGCGGGCGTCGAGGCAGGAGCCTACGGTCCTTATGTCGCCTATGCGCTGCTTGCCTTGCTTCTCGCGAAGGCAGCCACCTTCATGCCGAAGTATGCATCCTTGCTGCTGTTCGTCGAGCTGATCGGCTTTGCCTGGTTCGCCTATGCTTACGGCGGCATCTTGTACCTGCTCCTCTTCTCGACGCTCGTCGCGATATTCCGGACCGGACCGGATAAGCTGCCCGCGGTCGGCTGGACGGCGCTCGGACTTGTCCTGCTCGCGGCCTGCCTTTACGGGAGCGCGGACAACGGGACGATGCTGGCCGTCGCCGTGCTGTGGATCGCGACCGCGGCAATCTTGCATGCGGCCAACGATTTCGAGGACAAGCGCCACCGGTTCGAGGATTTGTACGAGGCGCTGGCGGCAAGCCATGAGGAGCTTGACGCCGCGAGGCGCCGGATGCTTGATTACGCGTCCCAAATCGAGCGCTACGCGCAGTCGGAGGAACGCAGCCGGATCGCGAAGGACATTCACGACGACCTCGGGCACCGGCTGATTCGCGTTAAAATGATGTCCGAAGCGGCGCTTCATCTGTTCGATGCCGATACGGCCAGGGCGAAGGGGATGGTCGAGCAGATGCGCGATCAGCTGCAGGACAGCATGGAGCGAATGCGACGCACGGTGCGAAGGCTTGCCGCTGTGGACGAGCGGGACGCAAGGCGTTACGCGCTTGACCGGCTCGTGCAGGAATCCGCGGACGCGCTTGGCATCGAGATCCGCTTCGAGGTGAGCGGCAGCCCTCATCCGTTGTATCCGAGCTTGGAGCTTATCCTGTTCAATAATGCCCGTGAAGCCATTACGAACGCCGTGCGCCACGGCCAAGCGACCGAGGTGGCCATCGAGCTCCGCTTTCGGGAAGACAGCGTCTCCTTGACGGTCGCCAATAACGGCGCTCTGCCGGATGAGCCGATTGAACCGGGACTCGGGATGCGCGGAATGAAGGAACGAATCGCGTTAATCGGAGGAAGGCTCGAATGGCACCGCGGGGAACGATTCTCGGTCACGACGGTATTGCCGCTCCTGGGCGGTCGAACGCCGCCCTGACCGATAATAGGAAATGGAGATGCAGACCCAATGATAAGAGTACTGGTCGTCGACGACGACCCCTTTATCCGCGAAAGCATGAGGGTCATCCTCTCCCTTGATCCGGAACTGGAAGTAGTCGGCGTATGCGGCAACGGGAAGGAAGCGGCCGAATTCGCGCTCTTGCAGCAAGTCGACGTCGTCCTGATGGACATCCGGATGCCCGTCTGCGACGGCGTGGAAGGCGCGAAGCTGCTGCGGTCGCTCGATCGGCCGCCTGCCGTCCTCATCCTGACGACGTTCGACGACGACGAATATATCGCGCAGGCCATTCGCAACGGCGCGAACGGCTACCTGCTTAAGAACGTCCCGCCGAGCCGCATTATTAGCGGCATCAAGACGGTGCATGAAGGCTCGGTCCTCATTCATCCGGACGTCGCGCGGAAGCTGGTGGGCATGCTCGACGCGACGCGCGGCGGCGACCCGGGCAAGGCGCTCGCGATTCAAGGGCTCACCCAGACCGAATCCCAGATCGTCCGGCTGATCTCGGAAGGTCAGTCGAATAAGGAAATCGCGGCTGCCTTGTTCTTGAGCGAAGGGACGGTCAAAAATTACATTTCGGATATTTTAAGCAAGCTCGAGCTTCGGGACCGCACCCAAATCGCGATCTATTATTTGAAATTATGACAGACCGCAATGACCGATCAGGAGAGGAAGAAACCTACTATGACGACAAATACGACGACCGCCGGGGTACCCGGCTTCACGCAGCAGGATTTCGACGTCTTCCGGCTTCAGGGGCTTGAGGAGCGGATGGCGGCGATCCAAAACCGGATTCAACCGAAATTCCGCGCGATCGGCGAGCGGCTCGCCGCCGACGCAGCCGTTCATGCCGGCAACGAAATGCATCTGCACATCGCGAGGCACCTACGGCGCAAAGTGAACCCGCCGAAGGACACCTGGCTTGCCATTTGCGGCAATAAGCGGGGGTACAAAGCGCATCCGCATTTTCAACTCGGACTGTTCGACGACCATTTGTTCATGTGGCTTGCGTTTATATACGAACTGCCGAACAAGTCCGGGATCGCGACGGCGCTCTTGAACCGGATCGACGACGTCATTGCGGCCGTTCCGGACGATTTCGTCGTCTCGATGGACCATATGAAGAAGGATTCCGCGGCGGTCAGCGGCATGACGAAGCGGGATTGGACAGAAACGCTCATCCGCTTCAGAGACGTGCAGAAGGCGGAGCTTCTCATCGGCCGGCATGTCTTAGCGGGTGACGAGCTGCTCCAAGACGGCGAGGCGCTGCTCGGGCTCGCGTCTTCCACCTTCGAGACGCTGATGCCGATTTATCGGATGGCGAGCGTTTAATCGAAATAGAGGCTATGCCCGAAGGTTCGAGTGACCTTTGGACATAGCCTCTTTTCTTGTTTGACGATTAGTCGGTATTGCCCGCTTGTTCGGACTGCAGCCCGTTCTTGTCCAACTGGCGGAATCGGATGAGCAGCAGCAGCGCCGCAAGGCACAGAATGCCGCCGAGCAAATACGGCAGCCCCATCTGCACCGTGAAGATAAACGAGCCGAGCAGCGGTCCCGCGATCCGCCCGAGGCTGTCCATGGAAGAGCTTAAGCCGGAAGCGACCCCTTGTCCGACCGTCGTTTTCTGGGTAATAAGCGACGTTACGCACGGACGGATAAGCGCGTTGCCGATCCCGAATACGGCCAGCGACATCGTCGCCCACCACAGCGTATGGGCGGCGAGCAGCAGGAAGAAGCCGAGCGCCGAGATCGCCAGTCCGATCGCGATATACTTCGTCTCCTCGCCAATCTTGATTCTCCGCCGCACGAAGCCGCCCTGGACGAGCGCCCCGACGAAGCCGCACACGAAAAACAAAATGCCGACCTGCAGAGGCGTCACGTCGAAGCGGCGCATTCCGAAAAACTGCAGCGTCGCTTCCATTCCCGCCAGCGTGAACGTAACGAAGAAAGCGAGCACGTACAAATATTTGAGCGGGCCCGTAAAAGCCGTCCAGCGGGATACCCGCTTCGCTGCCCGCTCCTTCCGCTTCTCCGGCGCCAGCGACTCCTTCAGCTTGGCCGCCGCCAGTGCGAAGGTGACGAGCGCAAGCGCGGACGCCGCGTAGAACGGCGTCTCAAGCGAGACGACGCTGAGCAGGCCGCCGAAGCCGGGACCGATCGTAAAGCCGAGGCCGATCGACATGCCGACGAGCCCCATCCCCTTGGTCCGGTTCTCGGCCGTCGTAATGTCCGCGACGTAGGCGACGATGACGGAAGCAACCGCGCCGGAGAAAAATCCGCCCAATATTCGGGACAAGTACATAAGCGGCAAATGGCCTGCGGACAGCCCGAACAATAGAAAGCTTGCCGCGAAGCCGAGCACGCCGACGAGGATGATCGGCCTGCGCCCGATCCGATCCGACATGCCGCCCCATAGCGGCGACAGGACGAACGATATGGCCGAATAGACGGCCAGCATCCAGCCCGTATGGATTTCCGCGTTCTCCGGGTCGGCTTCCTGTATAATTTCCGGCATAACCGGGATGATAATTCCGAATCCAATAAAGGTCGTCATTAATATGGCCATTACGACAAGCAAGCGTTTATCTTTCATGATGCAACCCCTCCACCAACCTATGTTACCATAATCGTCCTGCCGTCATGTATGAACAATTCAAGAACAAATCCCTACCCGGTACGGAAATATCGGAAAATCAAGCTTGCAATCGCCCCCGTATTTGCTATACTCAAGCTTGTTTGTTATCTCGAATTTTTGAAGCGAAAGGCAGGGACGAACGTCATGGATCATAACAAAACCCCGCTCTTCAGCGCGCTTCGCCGGCATGCGGAGCAGGATCCCGTTCAATTTCATATACCCGGACATAAAAAAGGACTCGGCAGCGATTCGGAATTCCGCGAATTTATCGGCGATAACGCGCTGTCCATCGATCTGATCAATATTGCCCCGCTGGACGATTTGCACCAGCCGACCGGCGTCATCGAGGAAGCGCAGCAGCTCGCTGCGGACGCTTTCGGCGCCGACTACACGTACTTCTCCGTACAAGGAACGAGCGGCGCGATCATCACGATGATCCTCACCGTCTGCGCGCCCGGAGAGAAAATCATCGTGCCGCGCAACGTTCATAAATCCATTATGGCCGCGATCATTTTCGCCGGAGCCAGACCCGTCTTTATATCGCCGGCGCGCGACAATAACCTCGGCATCGACCACGGCATCACGACCCGCTCGGTGCGAAAGGCGCTGGAACGCCATCCCGATGCCAAAGCGGTGCTCGTCATCAATCCGACCTATTTCGGCATCTGCGCCAATTTGAAGGAGATCGTCGATCTCGTCCACAGCTACGACATACCGGTTCTCGTCGACGAAGCGCACGGCGTGCTCATCCACTTTCACGAGAAGCTCCCGATGTCGGCTATGCAGGCGGGCGCGGACATGGCCGCGACGAGCGTCCATAAGCTTGGCGGCTCCATGACGCAAAGCTCGGTGCTTAACGTCAAGAAGGGACGGGTCAATCCGCATCGCATTCAGACTGTCATCAGCATGCTGACGACGACCTCGACCTCGTATATATTGCTCGCGTCGCTTGATACGTCGAGGCGCAATCTCGCGCTTAACGGACATGCCTTAGCGGAGCGGGCCATCGAGCTCGCCCAGGATGCCCGGCGGCAAATCAACGAAATTCCGGGCTTGCAATGCTTCGGGGAAGACATTCTCGGCGGAGAAGCCACCTACGACTACGATCCGACCAAGGTGTCGATCCATGTCCGGCATCTCGGCATAACCGGCTACGAAACGGAAAACTGGCTCCGCGAGCATTATAATGTAGAAATCGAAATGAGCGATATGTATAACATTTTGTGCCTTGTTACGCCGGGAGATACATCCGAATCCGTGGCCAAATTAATTGCCGCGCTGCGCGGCTTGTCGGACCGCTTCTTCGAAGGCGCGGAAGCGAGGGAGCTCGTCGTCAAAATTCCGGATATCCCGCAGCTGTCGCTGACGCCGCGCGACGCCTTCTACGGCGAGACGGAAATTATCCCGTTCAAGGAATCGGCCGGACGGATCATCGCGGAGTTCATTTACGTCTATCCGCCGGGCATTCCGATTTTGCTGCCGGGCGAAGTCATTTCGCAAAAAAACATCGATTACATCGTCGACCATGTCGAGGTCGGGCTTCCGGTCAAAGGGCCCGAAGACCGAAGCATCGAATTCGTCAAAGTCATCGTCGAGGAAACCGCGATTTCTTAATGGCATTAATAAACAGCCGCCGCCGTCTGCGCATGACGGCGGCGGCTTTTTGGCGTTCCGATCGGCGCTGCCGATTATTGTAAACCCAATAGGCGCATGCTATGATGTTGTCAGAGGTGAGATGCAATGAGTCAAAGCGCTTACATAAAATTCGTGCAAGGGTCGACCGTCGAACGATTGACCGTGGAGGACATTCGAAGCAAGCTGCTTCATTACCGGGAGCAGACCGCATTGACCGGCTCGCAGCTGGATTGGGACTACTCGGAAGCCGCCTTCCCCTATACGATCGAATCGAAGCAGGACGACCGCTGGTTTTATTTAAAGGGAATCAATCCGTTATACAAGCATATTATTTTCGGTCCCGGCGAGACGCTCAGCACGGACGGGCAGACCGTTCCGTGCGTCCAGGTCGTCCTACCCGACGAAGCGACGCACGGCGACAAAGCCAAAGCGAACGAGCTGTGCAAATATATGGCGAAGCACTACCAAGCCGAACTTACCATGTTCAACGGACGAACGATTTACTACAATCCGAGAAAATAGTCCAAAGAAGAGATCCGCCGGCATGCGCCCGCGGATCTCTTCTTCCCTATTAACCGTCTTTGAAGGAAGGCGTTACTTGCCTTCGTTCTCCGTGCGGGCGATTTCCTCGTAGATCGCCGTGACGCGATCCCACTCGGCGTCGTCTTCGATGCCTACAAGGAAGGACTCGTCGTTTTCTTCTTCAATACGGAAAATGACGCCGTCCGCTTCAGGATCGTTGCGATCCAGCAAAACGGCATACACATTGTTCTCGGATTCAAACGTGTAGACCATGACCATCTCGCGTTCCTGGCCCTCGTCGTCAGTCACGATAAAGACGTGCTCCTCATGCTCGTGGTCGTGGCCACAGCCGCAATCGTCCCCATGCTGATGCTCGCTCATGCAATTCCCTCATTTCAAAAGTATATACAGACTACCGTATCGTACCATGTCGGCCCATAAGCGGTCAAACCAAACGCCTCTTCAGAAGAAGAGGCGTTTGAAGAAGAGAAGACGTAGCGGCTACAGCGAGGAAATGATTTTCTCCGATACGGGCGTCCATTCGTCCGAGCCTTTCAGCTTGACGAAGAAGCGAATCGGGTATTTCCCGCTGGATTCGAATTTGTATTCGATATCTTCCGTCGCGTACCAGAAATTGTCGTTCGTAGGACTCACGTTCCCCGTTTGGATCACTTTCTCTTTGCCGGCCGGATCGAAGATGGACACTTTGACGGCCGTAATGTCGGTCTTCAAATTATCGATTTGGGCAAATACTTTGAAGTTTCCTTGATAGCCTTTCGTTACGTTCCCGAAGACCGTATTGTTCCGGAATAGAAACATGTGCACGTTCGGCTTATATACGGTCGCTCGTTTAGCTTGGTTATCCCATTCCACGATCGCCTGAAGCGACGTAGCGATTTGGCGAAGCGGCAAATACGTCCTGCTCTCGCTTACCAGACCGCCGTCGTCCTGCTCGATCCCGTTAATGAATACGCGAACCTTCTGCGTGGCGGCGTCGGCGAACAGCATCGTACCGCCCCACAGCGACAGCAACATTAGCAATAGAACTACTTTTCTGAACTTCATAGCTGTAAAACCTCCATCCGATTGCCTGGATGTATGGTTATACTCGCCAATTTCCGCAAAGTTGCGCCTGTCCTTAAACTTTTTTTTGGCCCGGCGTCATTCGACCGGACCTGTCACTTCGTGTTGAATGCTGCGCTTGCCGGGGAAATATTCGCGAATTACCCGTATGTCCTCGTCAGAATGCACGGAACGCCCTTTCCGACCGCGCCCGGCTGCCGCATCCTCGCCAAATAGCTCATACCGCGCGCGCACGGGGTTTTGCATACCGCGCATGTATCCGAAAGGACGAGTTTGTAAGAGTACTGCTTTCGATCGCTCGAAACCTTCTTTTTCTTTGCCGTCTTCCCTTTGCCCTTGCTGCTCATCCTGGCTTCCCCTCCACTAAGCGTATCGCTATTGCATTGTATGTAGGAAAGGGCGTTTGCGCATCGGCGTTTGTCAGGGATTCTCCACATTTGGTACATTAGAGTTGGAAACGATAAGGAGGTTATCCCATGCAGATTCGAATGGTCGGCACCGGAAGCGCTTTTGCCAAAAAATACGACAACAACAACGCCTTGATCGAGACGGACGGCTATCGCCTGCTCGTCGATTGCGGCATTACGCTGCCGAAGGCTTTGCATCAGATGGGGCACACGTTCGAGGACATCGATGCGGTGTTGATCAGCCACATTCACGGCGATCATGTCGGCGGACTTGAGGAGTTCGCGTTTCAAATGATGTTCAAGTACAATCGCAAGCCGGTGCTCTTTATCGCCGACACGCTGATCGAGCCATTATGGGAGCAAACGCTGCGCGGCGGATTAACGCAGGACCCGCTCAACAAGCTGGAGCATTTTTTCGATGTAAGGCCAATCGCCGAAGGGGTTGAAACGGAGCTTCATCCCGGGCTGAAGGTTAAGCTGCTTCAAACGAAGCATATCCCGAACAAGCGGAGCTACTCATTCTTGTTCAATGGATGTTTCTTCTACTCCGCCGATATGAAGTTCGACAGAGAGCTGCTGCTTCGGCTTGCCGACGAAGGAGTGAAGGCGATCTATCACGATTGTCAGCTCGAAGCGCCGGGTGCGGTGCACGCTACGTTGGACGAGCTGCTGACGCTTCCCGAGAACGTTCAGAAAATAACGTGGCTGATGCATTACGGCGACGCGATGGAGCAATATGCCGGCCGAACCGGGCATTTGCGCATCGTCGAACCTCGCAAGCGATACGATATTTAGCCCGAGCATTCAAAAAACCTCCAGCTGCGTCATGCCGCAATTGGAGGTTTTGGTTTGCCATCGTTCGAATCGGTCCGTCATACGCTTCCGTCTTCGGTTCCGTCAGAAATTAGGCAGGTTGTCCAGGTTGTTCGACGGATCGCCGTCGGCGTCGCCGCGGATGTGCAGCTCGCCGTCCCTGCCCTTGAACGCGTTCACGCCGGCGATATGGCCGGCTTGCACTTCCTCCAGCGCGGTCTGGTAATCAAGCACGCGTCCGCCGGACGTCTTGAAGGCCGTCAAATCGCCGTCCCCGTTTTTCTGCACGGCCACGATTTGCTCTCTCGCATCTTGTCCGCCCGCTTGGTTCTGTTCATTCATAGCTTCCAGCTCCTTCTTATTGACAGATTGTACAGCCAACCTTTATTTTGCGCAGCTAGCGTCCATTTCTATGCATGAAATGCGCATAAAAAAATCCGGTTCCCGCAAATTTGGCGCGGAAGCCGGAAGCCGGACGCTTATTTCGTTTTTTTTCGATCGGCCGGCACTTTCCTTCCCCATACGAATTGCTCGTCATAAGCAAGCGTATCCTCCGCGACGAGCTTGGCGACCGCCCCGAGCACGATCCCGATAAACCCGAACATCCCGATTACCCATACCGCCAAAAAAGCATATTGTGCAGCCATTCGAAACCGCCTCCCGAGCGCTTTCTAGTATCGTATGCCGGGGCCAAACCGTCTAGAATGCGTTTACGCGACGAATAGCGCGGGAGGATCGGATCATACTAATCGAGTCAATCGAAAATCAATCGAATTGCGGCGCGCAGCCCAATCTAAGTGGAGGGATCACGATGCTTGAAAATTTGGAAAGCGGCTACGATTGCGCGAGTGCTTCAACCGATCTGCCGAACCTGTTAAGCGAGCTCGAGCAGCTGGAGCAAGCCGGTCACGCCGGACATTCGGAAGAACAGAAGCAGCAGCTTAATCGGCTTCGGAATCAAATCGACTTCATCCGGAACAAATGCGATATCCCGCATGCGCATGGCGAGCAATAAACCGTAAAAATTTTCCTCCCGCCAGCCGATAACAATGGTAGGAGGTGTCACGATGGATATTGCGGCATTATCGATGTCCTTGAGTCAAAACAGCTTACAGCTGTCGGCCAGCCTCCGCGTCATGGCCATAGCCAAAGACCAGGCCGCCGAGCAAGGACAAAATCTCGTTCAAATGTTAAGCAGCGTCCAGCCCCACTTGGGCCGAAACGTGGATATTCGCGCTTAACCGGCAAACCCCTAACGCCCGCGAAGGAGCTTAGGGGTTTGTTTCGTTAATCGCCATAGAAGTCGATGGCGTTGCTGTCATCCTTAACGGCGGAAAACGCGAACCGCAGACCGAAGCTGTCGGCCGCTTCCGCTGCGTCCGGGTGCTCGAATGTTATGGCCGAAATCGCGCTGTCCCATATTTCGATCGCATCCTCGCTCCCCTCGCCGTTAAGGAAATTTATTCGAAAAATCATCGGATCCGTCTCGTCATCGTAATGGTCCGCAACGGAGAACCCGGTATACCGCCGCACGATAAGCTTGTAATCGACGTCGTTTTGCAAATGGATCAAACCGGACCTTCCGATCAGCTTCCCGACCTCGTCTTTAAACACATTAAATACCTCTTGCGTATACATGCCGATCCCTGCCTATCTTTTTCATTTTTTAGGGACTGTCCCTTTTATTTATACCATTTTACGGCAGATCGATTCAAGATTGCGCGCAGAGGACTCCGGCAGGGCGAATGCCCCTCCGGAACAAACACCCAATCATCGTACATCTATCATGCATAACCTACATTGTACTCAACAAACAAGGAGGTGCATTCAACAATGTCCGGTCTTGTAGGTGGTGCTTTTACTAGTACTGGCGCAATTCTCGTATTGTTCATCTTGTTGGTGATTATCGCTTGTAGCTGCGGATTCTTCGGCGGCGGTCTGGGCTATTGATCTCTCTCGCGACGCAACCTACGTGCGTCCACTCCCTAAGATAGCCTTAATGAGAAAGCCCACTCGATGGGCTTTCTTTTGCTTTCAATGGAATAAGCGGCGCCTCGGCGCCGTTTTCTGTTCCAACCTCCGAACGAGCCTATTTTTATAGGCGAATGGAACCCTTTTTGGGCTCCTTCATAAGGTATATAGTCAAATGACCAAACACATACGGAGGTACAAATGATGAACCGAGCCTTTTTCCCGCACGGCGGCTTCGGTCGGCCGTTCCGACCGTTCCCCCACCCTTTTTTTCCCGGACGCTTCCTGTTCCCGTTCTTCTTCTTCTCGCCGTTCTTCTTTCCTTTTTTCCGGGAGGAAAACGGCGGCGACCCCAACGATTACTTTGCCCAGCACCAAGCGCAGCAAGGCGATACGTTCGATAAAATCGCGCATATGTACAATATTCCGAAGCCAATTCTCGAAGAAGGGAATCCCCACATCGGAAAACAGGGCATGATCCAGCCGGGATCGACCGTCTACATCCCCCGCATTTCCCATATGTACTGCCACAAAACGTACATCGAACGGGAAGTGGAAGGAACGGCGCAGAAGCAGCACGGCCAGAATATGCCTTATCCAGGCGTGCCGTACTAATCGCGCAAGAGCAATATCCATGCAAAGAGCCTATCGCCGCCGATAGGCTCTTTGCTCGTTAAAGAGCCGCATTTGCGCCATTTACCCAAATTGCACCGAATGATCAAGCGTCCAATCAAAACCATTTGCCGCCGAATAATATTACATTACCTTGATGAAAAGGAGATGATATGAATGGGTTACTGGAAATGCGACGATCACAAAAAAGAGAAAAAGGTAAAAGTCGTTTTCGTTAAGCCTGGCCACAAAGTTCTTATTATCGGCAAAAAAATGAAGAAAAAGCATCACGGCAAAAAGCATCACGGCAAAAAGAAACACTACTACTAAAATCGCGGGGCGCTTGAGCTTCAAGCGCCTTTACATAGGCGAAACAGGAGATCCGGTACAGCCTTAGCACGCGCGGACGATTTCGCCAAACAAAACGAAAAACCCGCAATCCGTAAGGATTTGCGGGTTTCTCTGTCGTATGATCTGGACAGGGTTCGAACCTGTGACCCCTACCCTGTCAAGATAGTGCTCTCCCAGCTGAGCTACCAGATCGCATCGGCGACAATTAATAATATATCAGGTTCATAGAATGAAGTCAACCTGTTGATCACATTTTTTTAACAAAATTTTAATCGCTTGTACTACCCGTTTTATTGCGGTCAAAGGAGACGATAATGTTTCTAATTCCATTGCAACTTTTTTTTATCCGCTTTCGTCAAGTAAGTGCTGCAGCAATATACAAAAGAGGTGAACGTATGAAAAAAAGATCGATCATCATGCTGGCACTCGTTTCCTTGCTTCTTCTCACGCTCGGTCAGACCGTTTGGGCGTTCAAGGACATTAAGAACGACGCTAACGAGCAAAAAATCGCCGAGCTACAGAAGCGGGGTATCGTAAACGGAGACAAGCACGACCGCTTCAATCCGAAAGGCAAGCTTACTTACGCGGAAGGCGTAACGCTGCTCGTTAGAGGCTTCGATCTCAATATCGACAACATCCGGTTCATCAAGGAGCCGAAGGCGACCGATTATTTCCCGAATCTGAAGGATAACGCCTGGTACTCGCAAAGCTTCATTATCGCCCAGCTGAACGGCCTCGAGATTCCGAAGGACGTGAAAGCAAGCGACGCGATGACGCGCGAGCAGTTCGCCCATCACCTGTTCAAGGCGATTATGAAGCAAGGCGATTATGCGTTTATCGAGATCTTCCTGCTTATCGCCGACGTGGCCGACGTAGACAAAGCGTACATGGACAGCATTCAAAAGCTGCTCATCAGCAAAATCGCGACGCTCGACGATACGAACAAGTTTTATCCGAAGCAGGCGATTACCCGCGGCATTGCCGCAGGCTGGCTGTATGACGCGCTCAAATTCGTGAAGGAAACGGAGCCGATCCCTCCGCAGCCCGAAGTGCCTGCCTTTGATTTGAAGCTTGCCGTAACGCCGGTTAACGACGAAGTGAACAAAGTAACCGTCAGCACGCAGGTTCCTCATCCCGGTTACGGCATCCGCATCGCCTCGATAGCTTTCGAGGGTGAGGAAGCCGTCATTTACGTCGAAACGGTGCTTCCGGATCCGGACAAAATGTATCCGCAAGTCGTGACGGACGTTTCGGCGGTCACCTATGTGGATGCGGCGTTCAAGCCCGTACTTCCGGCAACCGGAGGCGGCAGCGATCCGTCCGTGGGCAGTGAATCCGCGCAATAACAACAAAGAAAGGCTTCTCGAATCTGTCTGAGCATCGCTACAGACGGCCGAGAAGCCTTTTTTCTATGATCGGATCGACCAATCGACCGGACTAATGCCTGCGTCCTTCAGGAAAGCATTCGCCCGCGAGAAAGGCCGGCTACCGAAAAACCCTTTGCGGGCAGCCAGAGGGCTCGGGTGGGCGGAGACGATCAGATGATGCTTGTCCGCGTCTATGAACGCCGCTTTCGCCTCCGCATTCTTGCCCCACAGCATAAACACGACCGGCTGCTTCCGCGCGCTCAGCGCGCCGATAATCGCGTCCGTCAACCGTTCCCAGCCGATTCCCCGATGGGAATTCGGACTTCCCTCCTCGACCGTCAGCACCGTATTGAGCAGCAGCACCCCCTGCTTCGCCCAGCCTTCCAGACTGCCGTGATCCGGGATCGGACAGCCGATGTCCGCCTGCAGCTCCTTATAAATATTTTGCAGCGACGGAGGCACCTTGACGCCTCTCTGGACGGAGAAGCTGAGCCCGTGAGCCTGCTGCGGGCCATGATACGGATCCTGGCCCAAAATGACGACCTTCGTTCGTTCGAACGGTGTATAGTGAAGGGCATTAAAGATATGCTCCTTGCCCGGGTAGACGGTAGCCGTATCGTACTTCCGCTCGATCAAGCCGAGCAGTTCCTTCATATAAGGCGCCGCCAGCTCGCTCTCAAGCACCTTCGACCAGTCGTTGGATAACGTAATATTCATCATGCCCGCTCCCTTGCGTTCCCGATGCCTTACTTCGCCTCGTCAAACCAATTGAAGAAATTGTTGTTAATGAACTGCGCGACCAATAAGTAAGGCGTAGTCTCGTCGATCATTAGCTGTTCCTT
The DNA here is from genome assembly GCF_014705655.1 of Paenibacillus arenilitoris. GTDB lineage: Bacteria > Bacillota > Bacilli > Paenibacillales > Paenibacillaceae > Pristimantibacillus > Pristimantibacillus arenilitoris. Next base: position 20,017 of record NZ_JACXIY010000018.1, read on the forward strand.
GCCCCTGATATGGAAATAAAGCCATAACGCGATCGTATCCGTGAACGCGATCGGATCGTAATCCGTCCGGTTCATAAAGTCAGCGATCAAGCCGATGCATTCCTCGATGGCCGATTCGCCGCCCGACGAATGTTCGCTCAGCTTTATTTTAAAATACGCATAAATGACCGGGTATTCCTTGTTGCCGGCAAGCGCTCTGCTGAATAAAGCGGTTGAAATCGACGCGACCATGATGCCGAGCTTCCACTTCGCTTCCTGCTCCCCGATTGTTTTGTCCTGCCTGAACCTCTCCAGCAAGTCCGCGTACAGACTTTCCTTCAACGAATCGACCTGAGCGTACAGCAAGCGCGACCTTTCCTTGAGTGAAGACTGTTCCTTATTTGCCGAAAACATCGTCGTTGTCCCCCTTCGCAAGAAATGAATGCTCCTGTTATTGTATCGTCTCCCGTGCATGAAAGTCTACTGCGGGGTTGGGCGGCAAACGGATAAAAACGGCGATTTTGGAACATACCAACAGCATGGCATTTTTTTTCGAGAGGGAGCTATAATGAACAGTCATATAACCGAACGCTTCAAGGAAATCCAGCAAGCCAGGGAACACTTGCACGAATTGGGAATGATTCAGTGGAAGACGGAGAACGTATTCACATGGCAGTGGTGGCTGCTCGTTTCCCTGACGATACTGCCGCTCATCATTTGGTGGAACCTTCTGGACAAGAAAAGAGCGTATGAAATTGCTTTCTACGGCTGCATGATCAACATAATGGCGCTGGTGCTGGACAATATCGGCACCGAATGGCTATGGTGGGGTTACCCGGTAAAGCTGCTTCCGAGCACGCCGCCGCTGTTCACGGCCGATTCGATCTTGGTGCCCATCTTTCTGATGCTCGTCTATCAGCGATACTCGCAGTCATGGAAAGCTTTTTTCGTCGCGAATTTCGTCACGGCGCTCGCGATCGTTACATTAGCCGAGCCCCTCTTTGTATGGCTAGGGTATTATCAGCTTAACTCTTGGAAGTTCGCGTATTCCTTCCTCTTCTACATGTCGGCGAGCACGCTTGCGCGGTTCATCGTCTGGAAGATCGTCCGGTAAACGAAAAAACTCTATTTCGACGTATGCTTGCGGCACTCGTTGAAATAGAGTTTTGATGTTTGGTTATGATCTGTGTACCTACGGGACACAGAACCGTTCGTATGCCGAGGACGGGAATCGAACCCGTACGGTGGTCACCCACCGCAGGATTTTAAGTCCTGTGCGTCTGCCAGTTCCGCCACCCCGGCACGTAGGAAGAGCTTTGCAAATGGTGGGCCCTGAGGGACTCGAACCCCCGACCAATCGGTTATGAGCCGACCGCTCTAACCAACTGAGCTAAGGGCCCTCGAAAAACGTATATTTCAACGCATTCATCGAAAGGTTGGTTGCGGGGGCAGGATTTGAACCTGCGGCCTTCGGGTTATGAGCCCGACGAGCTACCGGGCTGCTCCACCCCGCGACGATGACCATTTAAATCAAAGCTATTTGAATGGCGACATCAATTAATATACTATAGAAGAAGGATTTAAGTCAAGCAAAATATTCTAATTCCGGATCGTCCACTGCGCGTTAAGGAATGAACCGAACGCCGTATCGCCCTTTGCGCGATCGGAATACCTCCACCTCCCGCGGGCTGTCGTAGCCGTATACCCACCAGTCGTTCTCCATCCGCCTTACCAGGCACCCGGCTTGAAATTTCGTCTCGTACAAACGAACCCAATATACCCATCTCATTCGAATCCCCCCGTAATCGCTCCATGATTCCAAAATGATAAATTCGGCGGCCTCCCGCCGCAACGAGTGCCTGTCGCGATTAGAATGCCCAAAAATTCGGGGATTACATGCAGAAATGCCGGCAAGTTCTATTATTTCAAGCAAATCGGGTATACTCAAATTAGGACATTACGAAGGAGCTGATCACGATGTTTTACGGTATCGCCGTTTTCCCGGAAAAGCATGTCCAGGATCTCGCGAACAGCTGGCGCAGACGTTACGATCCGCACTATGCCGCCATTCCCGCGCATATGACGGTCAGGGATCAAGAGGACTGGACGGAGCAGCAGCTGCAAACCGCGGTCGACTATTTGGAGCAGGCGACCGCAGCCTTGTCCCCGTTTACCGTCCGCTTCAACCGCGTCTCCTCCTTCTTCCCGGTTAGTCACGTGCTCTATTTGGCGCTGGAGGACACGGCAGCGATGCAGGAGCTTCGCAATGCCGTATGCAGCGGTCCTCTGACCGTCAAGGCACCGAAGCACGTATACACGCCGCATCTCACCATTGGCCAGAAGATGTCCGCAGACGAGCTTCACGACATGTACGGCAATTTGCGAATGCAGTCCATCGACGCCGTTTCCAGAATCGATCGCATCCACCTGCTATACCAGACGGATAACGGCTCCTGGACCGCTTACCAATCGTTTCTGCTTCGGGGGTAGGCTTCGGGCTGCGCGAATTGGCGCGACGATTAAAAAAAGCCCGCATGCGTCGCAGCGACGCATGCGGGCTTTTCGTATTAAGATGGAGGACTAACGCGGCATCGGCATTACTTCTACGCCGCCTCCGCCGCCGGTCGGATCGGTTTTAAGCTTCTCCAGCACCGCATTGCCGCGCGTTTCCCACTCGGTCAACGCTTCGCGAGCCGTCTTCGTTTCGTTGATGACTTCCTGGAACAGCTCGTAGCCCGGCTGCTGCGCTTCCCAGATGCCCGGCTTGTCGCGCCAGATGTTGTCGGCGTCCGAGCTTGTAGGCGGCAGCGGCTTAAGCGTCGTGAAGGCGTCCATGTTGTACTGAAGGCCGCCGATCGGCTTCAGAAACTCCTTGCGCGCGACCATTTCGTACACGCTTCTGGATTTCAGCTTCGCCCAGTCTTTGCCGTTCGTGAATTTAATAAACTCCCATGCGTCTTTATCGTTTTGCGCTTTGCTGTTAATGCCCATCAGCTGGCTAAGGTAAATATTGCCCCCGGTTTCGGGATCCTTCGGATTGACGGGAACTGTCACGACATCCCAATCGACCGGCACGTAGTCTTTGATCTTCGAGGCGTTGTCGGCCGCGCGCTTCAGCTCGTTAATGTAGCCGTAATCGCCGATCGTCATCGCTACTCTGCCTTTGATGAACATGTCGCCGTAGAACGGATCGGTGCCGCCGTCCTCGCCGATCTTCTGGTTCAATTGGTTCATGAATTCATGGGTAGGAACGACCTTCTCTTTGTACAACGAAGCGACGGATGACCATACGCCTTCCCACTCGTCGCTGTTCACGAGCATTTTCTCGCCTTTGTCGTCCCACATCTTCAGCTGCAGGGCGGCGCTGTATACTTGCGTGTCGTTGAAGCCGTCGGAGGACCAGCGGTTGAAGCTGAATCCGAAGTTGCGGTTCTCGCCTTCCCCGCTCGCGACTTGCCGCGCCAGGTTGAACACGTCCTGCCATTCCATTTTGTCCGTAGGAGGCGTGACGCCCGCGTCGGCGAACAGCTTCTTATTATAGAAGAGAGCGGAAGAGCTGAAGGTCGGCGTCAAGGCGTACAGGTTGCCGTCTCCCGCCGATTTGATGCCCTCGATGACCGTCGGCACGTAATCGGCCAGATCGAATTTGTCCTGCGTTACGAGCGGATCAAGCTGCGTCAGCAAATTGTCCTGCGTCATGCGGCGAAGCATGTTGTAATCGAACACGACGACGTCCACCGGATTTTGACCGGTCAGCATTTCCTTCATCTTCTCGTAAGGATCCGGCTGGTCCGGCTGCTTGCCCGGCTCCGACGTTTGGAACCGCTGGTCGTCGTAATTGATCGCGCCCACGATTTCGAATTGGATGTTCGGATGCATCATTTCGTACATGTCCGTATATTGCTGGCGGAAATACGGCTCATTATCGGAACCGCCGTACAGCACGCCGATCCGAAGCACCCGCGTTTCGGACGATTCGTTCGACCCGCCGCTGCATGCGGCCAACAAGCCGACGAGCAGCGCCAGCGTCAGGCCGAGCAGCATAATATTGCGAAAAGGTAATCCCGTCGATCGTTTATTGTTCATCGATTTAACCCCCTAATGATTTAGGCGGAGTAATAATAATCCGCTCACCGTCAAATTCCATCGTTGCCTTGTCTTTAATGTTAAGAGCCGATAAATATTCCTTCGGTACTTGCAGGCGCCCGACCCGGTCCACGACGACGTACGCTTCGTGCACATGCTGCAGCCCGCCGGCCGTCGGAAGCGCAACCTCACCTCCATCCGCAATATTCGGATTGCGCTTAATAAACTCGGTGCTCGTCAAGCCGTCGCGGATGGCGACGACCCGATCCACTTTGCTGGCCAGCGTCAGGTCATGCGTAACGATGACGACGGTAATGCCGATCTCGCGGTTAAGCTGCCGGAAGATGCCCATGATCCTATCCGACGTGGTCGTGTCGACCGAGCCCGTCGGCTCGTCGGCGAGCAGCAGCTTCGGCCGGTTCGCGAGCGAAATGGCGATGGCGACCCGCTGCTGTTCCCCACCGGATAATTGATGCAGCTTGTTGTGCATCCGTTCCTTCAGGCCGACCCACTCAAGCAGCTGCATCGCGTATGCGCGATCCACCTTGCCGGAGAGCATCATCGGCATTTCCACGTTTTCGAGCGCGGATAAATACGGCAGCAGATTGCGGGCGTTGTTTTGCCAAATAAAGCCTACCGTATCCCGCTTGTATTGCACGAGCTCTTCGTCGGTAATTTTGAGCAGATCCCACTTGCCGACCCGCACCTGCCCCGCCGAAGGGCGGTCGAGGCCGCCCAGCGTATTCAGAAGCGTCGATTTGCCGCTGCCGCTGTTGCCGATAATCGCCATCAGCTCGCCTTCCTCGACCTTCAGGTTGAGGCCTTGCAGCGCGACGACCTCCAGATCGTCGGTTTTGTAAATTTTGACCAAGCCTTCGCAATCGATCATCGCCGTCATCGCTCCTCTCCCATCTTGACCGCTTGATGCACCCTAAGCCTGCGGATATGCAGGAAGAGCAGCATGGCGCCGATCACCATCATGAAGCCGACGACGTAGAACAGCTGGTTCGTATCGTTTGAATCAAATACGACCCGGAACGGCGGCACCGTCTCCGCCACGTTCTCGGTCGTCTGCAGGAACGGCAGGAAGAGCAGGCTGACCACCTTGCCGATGAGAACGCCGAGCCCGATCGCGAGACCGGCCGTGAACAGCTGCTCCAGGAGAAGCATGCCGGTCAACTGCTTGCGGGACAATCCCATCGCGCGCAGAACGCCGAACTGCACGACCCTGCCGGATAAGTTAAAGAACCAATACAGGACGTATCCCGCAAGCGTAATGATGACGGAAACGAGGAACCCGAGGCTCAAGATGCCGAATACGCCGCCTCTGGTCGGATGCTTCGATTGCGTGATCAGCTCGCTCCTCACGTCCTTCACGGACGCAAGCTCGACGCCCGCCTTCTGCAGCGCTTCGACGATCGGCGCCACCTTCGCGTCTGGCTTCATCTTCAGCCATACCTCGTAAGGGATGAGCGGCAGCTGGTCGTAAATGTAATCCAAATTCGTGATGACGAACGGGGATTTATCCGGGTATTGGCTAGGCCAGTAAGGCAGGATGCCGACGACCGTAAATTCGAGCATGCCTTCCGGAAAGCCGACGGACACGATATCGCCCAGCTTCAGCTGGTACTTCTCCGCCACGCCAGTCGGAATGAGCGCGGCGTGCTCGTATGCCCCCAAGTAGTTCAAATAATGGAACGGATGAGCCGGATACAGGTCGTTGCGGAACCACGCGACTTTGGAGAAATCGACGTTATCGATTCCGACCACGGTGCCCTGGCCGATGGACTTGCCGGATATGACGACATTTCCTTTCGTCTGCATGACGCGCGCCGCGGCTTCCACGCCGTCCATCGTCCGGAACAGCTCGAATGGAGGCTCGCTGTACAGCATGCGCGTCGGGACGGAAGTCCCGCCGCCTCCGCCGCCTCCACCGTTGCCGCCACCATTACCGCCGCCATTTCCTCCACCGTTGCCGCCGCCATTGCCTCCTCCTCCTCCGTTCCCGCCGCCTCCTCCGCCGGAACCTCCGCCCGGCGTCGTAACGACCTCGGCTGAACCTTCCCAGACGGTTTGGATGATGACGTCGGAGCCGTACTTATACAGCGTGCGCTCCGTCGAGTTCAAATCGATCGTCCGCGCCGCGGAAGCGTTGTATACGCCAAGGCCGAGCGTCAGAACGAGCAGGATCATGAGCGGATAATAGCCTTTGGACGAACGCGACAGCTGCGTCAGCGTCAAGTACAGCGGCACGGGCAGAAACTTGCGGCCGAGCCAATTGAACAGCTTGAGCAGCCACGGGAACAGCCTCAGGAAGAACAGCCCGATCGCAAAGATCGACAGTGCCGGCACGAAGAACAGAAACGGCTGAACGTTCAGCTGGTCGGTCGTTAGGCCGGTCTGGAACGTCAGCATTTGGCGTTCATTGAACATGTACCAGCCGTAACCGGACGCCGCCAGCAGCAGGACATCCAGGTACCAGCGCTGCCAGACGGGCTTCCGGTCGGACCTGGCCAGCTCCTGCTTATAGCTGACGATCGACGACCTGGCATAGATGACGGCCGGAATGACCGTGGCCAGCAAGGCGAGCAGCACCGCAGCGCCGCCGGCAATGATCGCTTCGGTCGAGAAGCCGACCGGAATCGATTTGCGATTGACGAAGGACAGGAAGCCGTTCGCCGAACCGATGCTCTTCGCCATGAACCAGCCCAAGAACGGGCCGGTCGCGAGCGCGATGCCCCCGAGGAGGAGGCCTTCGAGCAAATAGATCCAGATGATTTGCCGCGTGCCCGCTCCCCGGCTTCGCAGCACCGCGATGTCGCTGCGCTGCTTGTCGAGCGACTGACGGGCGTTCATCGCGATAAAATAGAACACCATCGCCAGCATGGGCGCCGCAAGCGTGAACAGCAGCGTCTGCAGCTGCAAGCTTTGCTTCTTGAACTCGGACAGCGTCGACGCGAACGAAATTTCCACCCGCGTCTCCTTCAGGCGCTGATACAGCTCGATGTTGAGCCGCTCCAGCGTCCGCCCGAGCGGCGACAGCTGGCTCGTTTGGATGTCCGACAGGTCGAACGCGTAATACCAGCTCGCGTTATGAAGCGGAATGCCGCTCTTGTCGAGCAGCGCTTTGTTGAACGCTTCTCCGCTGATTTGCAGCGTGTTAAGTAGTCCCTCGAGGCCTTGATACCAATAGGGACTCGCATCGTTAAGCGGTTTGACCGCTCCGACGATTTTGACCCGAAGCGTAAGATCAAGACCGCCGTATACCGGATATTCGAAAATATCGCCGATATGTATGTCGTTACGGTACATCGCTTCCTCGAACATGACGGCTTCGAGCAGCTCGCCGTCGCCTTCGGCGTTCACGAACCATCGCCCTTGGACCAGCTCCGTATTGTCCTCCAGCCCTTTGATCGACATGATCGTCAGCTGGCGGTTCCGGCCCGCGTCGATCTTCGACGTATCCTCCGGCACGACCTCCGAGCTGCGGATCGAATAGCTGTGCACGAACGTATCGAAATCGAAGCCGATTTCCTTCGGCACGCCTTCCGCGATGAATCGCTCCAGCTCCGACAAGGCCGCCAAGTCCGTCTTTCCGCCGGCGGGAGATTGATACCGCATCAGAAGTGAACCCGCGGGCAAGCCTGCGCTCTTCTGCTGAAGCGAATCGGCTACGACCCGCTTGAGCGCTCCGTCGGCGTACATCGGGATGCTGGTGGCGAACGCTACGGCGAGCGTTAGTCCAGCCAGCGTGCTAAGCGTAAGCCAGCGCGTGTTCCACATTTTGCGAAACAAAAAACGAAACAACGGAATTCCCATGAGCTATCTACCTACAACTTTCTGCCCCGGCGTGAGCCCCTTCAATACTTCGACCTGCGTAGCGGTCTGCTGCCCGATCTCGACGTCCACCTCGCGCTTGCCTTCCTCGTCGATTACCTGCACGTAGGTGCGCGAGCCGATCGAACGAAGCGTGGAAGGAGGGATAACGATGGCATTCTCGGTACGCTTCGTTATGATGTTCAGCGAAAGCGGCGTTCCGCGGTTTAAGTTTTTGGGCAGATCCTTGATCTCGACGATCAGGAAGTCCTCGGGTCGCTCCGGCTCAGGCTCGCCCGGCTGGCCGCCGTTGCCGGGCTCCTCGGACGTGCTCGGAAGCTGCTTGACCGTCCCCTTGAAGTCGCCGACGCTGTTAATGTTCACGGCGACCTCCATCCCGGCGGCCACCTTCTCGAGCTCGGTTTTGGACAGCTTCGCGGCGGGGGTAATTTGATTCGTGTCGGCCACGATCGCGATCGGATCGTACGCTTTGATCAAATCGCCCTTCTCCGCGTTTAACGAGACGATCGTCCCGCCGAACGGCGCTTTCAGCGTAGCCTTGGCGATCTCTTCCTCCATGTCGGCCAGCTTCTGCTTCCGCTCCTCGAAGGCGATCGACCTTTCCTCGAACTCGATCGGATCCATCTCGTCGCGCTGGCGAAGCGTCTCCTTCATCGCGATTTCTTCCTTCTTGAAGGCGAGCCGCTCCAGACGCAGCGTTTTCACCAGATCGTCGACGTCGAGCTCGCCGATCACCTGCCCGGCCGTGACCTTGTCTCCCGGCTTCACGTAGAGCTCCTTCAAATGCTTGCCGTCAAGCGTGAAAAACAGCGTCTCCTCTTCCAGCGAAATCAGCTTGCCGATCACCTGCACCTTGGTCTCCAGCGTAGCCGTCGTCACTTCGTACTCGGGCTTCTTGGAAATTTGCGGCGGAGCGATCTCAGGCAGGACCTCCTCCTCTTGCTCCGGGGGAAGCAGCGAGCATCCGCTCGCGAATAATAGGGAAACGCTCGCGGCGACGACGAACGACCGCTTAAATAAATTTCCCGTCCACCATTTCATAGACATGGTCGGCAACCTCCAAAATCGTAGGATCGTGTGTAGTCATGCAAATCGTAACGTGTTCGGTGCGGATAATATTTTGAAAGACCGCCATGATTTGGGCGGACATGCCCGTATCCAGCTCCGCCGTCGGTTCGTCGGCCAGCAGAAGCTTCGGCTTGTGCGCGATCGCCTTGGCGATTGCCACGCGCTGCTGTTCGCCGCCCGACAGCTCGAATGGGCGGTGATGCATCCGCTTCTCAAGGCCGACGAGCTCCAGACATTGCGCGACGCGCTCCTTCCATTGCGAGCGCGGCACGCCGGCCATGCGCAGCGACAGCTCGACGTTCTCCCACGCCGACAAGAGCGGCATGAGCGCGAAAGCCTGGAAAATAAACCCCATCTCCTTGCGCCGTATCAATGTCCGCTGGTCGTCGCTCATCGTGTGGAACGGTAAGCCGTCAAACCATATTTCTCCTTTGCTCGGCGTATCGAGACCGCCCAGGCAATTGAGCAGCGTCGTCTTGCCGGAGCCCGAACGGCCTCTCAGCATGACGAGCTGGCGCTGCCGGAGCTCCATCTGAATACCCTTCAAAACGTGCAGCGGCGACCCGCCGACCTGGAACGTTCGTTCGACCTGATTGACGGTTAGCAGCTGCCGCGGTTCGTCCGCGGGCTCCGGATGCCGCTCGATCGATTGTTCTTCTTCCTGCGAAATGGCCATGAGCGCTTCCGATCCCCCTCCTTGCTCTACTTTCATAATTCTCATCTTAAATGATAGACGCAGGACATGCTCAAAAAGTTCCATCATTTCCAAACAACTTTTTATAATCCCTTGTGAAGGCTGGCCAGCAAGTGCCAGCGCACTCTGCAAACGAAAAAAAGCCGCAGCCGGCGAGACATTTCGTCGACGACGGTTGCGGCATTTATCGTTCCTCCGGTTATTTCAATTCGAAACGGGAAATGGCCAGCTCCAGCTTGCTGACGATTTCGGATAAGCGGCTCGCGGACGCCGAAATATTGTCCATATGCGCGAGCTGCTCTTCCGTAGCCGCCGCGACGCTTTCGGTTTTCTCCAGGTTGACGGCGGCACCCGACGCGGCTTGCTCCATCGAGGCGCTTACCTGCTCGGAGCTTGCCGACATCTGCTGCGTGATCGCCGAATTTTCGTGCGCCTGCTCGTTCATTTTGACGATGGATGCCGCGATGGCGTTCAGGCTCAGATGGACGTCCTTCACTCTGTCGCCGCCTTTCTCCATTTCCCTGGCGGTTTGCGCCATATAAGCCGAAGCGCCTTTGATTTCGCCGCGCGTCTCCTCCACGAGCTTATGAATGCCGTCGGCCGATGCGAGGGAGCTAGCCGCCAGCTTGCGAATTTCGCCGGCCACGACGGCGAAGCCTTTGCCATGCTCGCCCGCCCGTGCCGCTTCGATCGAAGCGTTAAGCGACAGAATGTTCGTCTGGTTCGAGAAGGACGTAATATTTTCGGCGATGGCGCCGATTTCCTGCGACCGGGATTCCAACGTGGCGATCGTCTCCGAAAGCTTGCCAATGACGGCTTTCGCCTCGTTCATTTGGTCAATCAATCGGTCCAGCGCCGCTTGCCCTTGACCGGCTTGATGCGATGTCGACATTGATCGTTCGGCGATTTCGCATGTGTTTAAGGCTATATTTTGAATGCCGATCGCCATCTCCTCAATGACCTTGGACGACTCCTTCGCCCCTCTGGCCTGCACCTCGGAACCGGCGGCTACGTCCTGAATTTGCATGGTGACATGACGGGCGGCCGATGCCGATTCCGCTGCGGCCGTCGCCAGCTGAGAGGAGGTTTGGCCGACCTCGCCCGCGCAAGCGGCAATCTCCGCGATGAGCGCTCTCATATTTTCGATCATCGAATCGACGGAGATCGAAATATGGCCGAGCTCGTCTTTGCCGTATTTCGCATCGGGCTGTACGGTCAAATCCCCTTCGGCCACCTTGTTCGTTTTGCCGATGACGCTGCGGACCGTCTTCATGATCAGATGAACGGTCAGGAACACCGCGGCGGCCAGAGCGAGCGAGATGACAAGGATCGCAATAAAGGTCGTCGTCCGCGTCTCGTCCATTTGCCGCTTGATTTCCGCCATTTTCAGCTTCGTGTGCGAATCCATGCTGGCTCCGACCTCGTCAAGACCCGAACGGCTAATGTCGAAATTATTGTTGATTTGCCTATCCTCGAAGCGGCTAACCCCGTCTGCAGCCGCTTTCGCCGCGGCAACCGTCCAATTGTCGAAAGTGGACTTGAACTCGGTCAATATTTGCTCGATCGTCCGTTCCGTTTCCCCGTAAGCCAGATGCTGCAGCCCGTTCGTTTCGATCAGCCGCTTCGCTTCGGCGATGCGTTCATCCGCCTGCTTAATATTAGCCTCGAGCTCCGCTCTGGCCGCATCCGCGTTCGTTTCATCAAGCGTGCCGGATTCCACCTTCAAATACTCCTGGAACGCCTGGTACAAATCCCTGTCCGCGTTAAGGATCAAGGAATCGATCGCATTCGTCGTCTCGTAGATTTCCTTCGTCATTTGCTCGGCGACTTTTCGCTGCTCGCCAAGCAAATAAAAGCCTGAAAACGCGTAAAACGCAAGCGGCACGGCGGCCAATAAAATCATTCTCCAGCGCAAGGATAGTCTCATACTTTCTAATCCGCCCTTCGTATCATTTCGAACCCTACCTATATATCGGGAAAAAATAAGGTTATCGGTACAATTGCAGCGAAAATCTTCAAAAATAAGTGTCGAATCCGCTATTTCAACCATAAAAAAAGCGCATGCTCCAAACTGGAGCATGCGCCAAGCGGCTAAGGAAACCGAACCTTATTTACCGAACGACTGCGGATCCTTGCGCCATGCTTGCAGCGCGGCCACGTCGCCCGGCGCTACTTTACCGAGCTCAACCGCCGTTTCGATCAGCGCGCCGTAGCTGGATAAGGTCGCAAGCGGCATTTGCTCTGCGGCGAATGCCGCCGCCGCCGTCTCGAACTCGTACGTGAAAATCGCGAGCACGGCCAATACCTCGGCGCCCGCCTCGCGGACGGCCAGCGCCGCTTTCAGGGAGCTGCCTCCCGTCGAAATCAAGTCTTCAATGACAATGACCTTCTGCCCGGGCACAATCCGGCCTTCGATTTGATTTTGCTTTCCGTGGCCCTTCGCTTTGTCGCGGATATACGCCATCGGCAAATTCAGCTTCTGGGCGACCCAAGCGGCATGCGGAATGCCCGCCGTCGACGTTCCCGCGATGACCTCGGCGTCCGGATAGTTCTCGCGGATGATCGCGACAAAGCCTTCCGCCACGAGATCGCGGATGGCCGGGTAAGCCATCGTGAGGCGATTATCGCAATAGATCGGCGATTTGATGCCGGATGTCCAAGTGAACGGCTCGTTCGGGCGGAGCGCGACCGCTTCGATTTCAAGCAGGCTCGTCGCGATCGCTTTCGGCAATTCCGCCAATGTTTGGTTACTCATTCGAAATCAGCTCCTCGATAATGGATTCGAGCGCGGCGCGGGGCTCCCGCGCAGCCGTAATCGGACGGCCGATAACCATATAGTCCGTCCCTTGCCTAAGCGCTTCTTCCGGCGTCATGATGCGGGATTGATCGTTTACGTCCGACCCGGCCGGTCGAATGCCCGGCGTCACCGTCCGGAAGGAGGCGCCACACGCGGCCTTGATCGCCGCCACTTCGGACGGGGAGGCGACGACGCCGTCGAGGCCCGCGGCCTTCGTCAGCTTCGCATACCGGATAACGGCCTCTTCCACCGTTCCCGGAATGCCGATTTGCTCGTTTAGCGTCGTTTGGTTCGTGCTTGTAAGCTGCGTGACCGCGATGACGGACGGCCTGCCGAGGCCGCCGCCCGCGGTCGCCGAATCGACGCCTTCCAGCGCGGCCTCCAGCATGGCGCTTCCGCCGGCGGCATGGACATTGAACATATCGACGCCAAGCTTCGTCACGCTGTTCGCTCCGCCTTTGACGGTATTCGGAATATCATGCATCTTCACATCGAGAAAAACGTAGTAGCCTCTCTTCTTCAAGCTTTCCACGAAGGAAGGGCCCGCGGCGTAAAACAACTGCATGCCGACCTTCATAAAGCATGGAATGCCTTCCAGCTCGGCGATCAGCCGCTCCGCCGCCGCAGCGTCCGGATAATCCAGCGCGACCATGATCTTCGCCGCCGCCTGTTCGCTTGTCAGCTTCATTCGTACCCTCTCCTTTTTCTCCGTCAATTTGCATAATAAACGGCCATACGCCGCCGCTTTCCATCCGGGCTGCCAAGATACGGGGCGGATGGAAAGCGGCTGACGCTGGCCGTGCTATAAAGCTTTTACTTCCGCTGCGCCACCGGCATCGAGCGCGAGGAGAAGTTGATCGTTTCCAGCATGACGAGCAGGGCGCGCACCGTATCCAGCGACGTCATGCAGACGACGCCGTTCTCGACCGCCTCGCGGCGAATCCGGAAACCGTCACGCTCCGGCGTCTTGCCTTTCGTAAGCGTATTGACCACGAAATGCGCCTGGCCCTCGCGGACGAGATCGAGAATGTTCGGCGAGCCTTCGCTCAGCTTGTTGACCGTCGTGACATGCAGGCCGGCGGCTTCAAGCGCGGCCGCCGTGCCGCCCGTCGCGATAATTTTGTAGCCGAGGTTATAGAATCCGCGAAGCAGCTCGGTCGCTTCCGCTTTATCCTTATCGGCCACGGTTGCGATAATCGCCCCGGACGTCGGTATTTTCATTCCTGCGCCGATCAGCCCTTTGTACAGCGCTTTGGCATATTTCACGTCGCGGCCCATCACTTCGCCCGTCGATTTCATTTCGGGCGTCAGCGTCGGGTCGACGCGGCGCAGCTTCGCGAAGGAGAATACCGGCACCTTCACGGATACGTATTCGTCTTCCGGCCACAAGCCGTCCGTGTAGCCGAGCTCGGCGAGCTTTGTGCCGAGTATCGCTTTCGTCGCCAGGTTCGCCATCGGCAAGTTCGTCACTTTGCTGAGGAACGGAACCGTACGCGACGAACGCGGATTCACTTCGATGACGTACGCTTTGTCGTTATGAATGACGAATTGGATATTGACAAGTCCGACGACCTTCAGCGCTTTCGAGATGTTGATCGTAATGTCGACGATTTGCTGCTTGATCTCGTCGGATAGCGATTGCGGCGGGTAGACCGCGATCGAGTCGCCGGAGTGTACGCCCGCACGCTCGACATGCTCCATGATGCCCGGAATGAGCACCGTCTCGCCGTCGCAGATCGCGTCGACCTCGGCTTCCTTGCCCAGCATGTAACGGTCGATCAGAACCGGGTGCTCCGGATTGATCTTAACGGCAACTTCCATATAGCCCAGAAGCTCCTCGTCGGAATATACGATTTCCATCGCGCGTCCGCCAAGGACGTAAGACGGGCGAACAAGCACCGGATAGCCGAGTCGCTGCGCCGTCGTAACCGCCTCGTCGATCGACGTAACCGTGCTGCCTTCCGGCTGCGCGATATTCAGACCTCGAAGCAGCGCTTCGAATTTTTTGCGATCCTCCGCCGTATCGATGCTCTCCAGGCTGGAGCCGAGAATGCGGACGCCGGCTTTCGCGAGCGGAGCCGCGAGGTTGATCGCCGTCTGCCCGCCGAACTGCACGATGACGCCGAGCGGCTTCTCCTGCTCGATGACGTTCATGACGTCCTCGAAGAACAACGGCTCGAAGTACAAGCGGTCGGACGTGCTGAAGTCGGTCGATACCGTCTCCGGGTTGTTGTTGATGATGACGGCCTCGTAGCCGGCGTTTTGAATCGCCCATACGGCGTGCACCGTCGAATAGTCGAATTCGATGCCTTGGCCGATCCGGATCGGGCCGGAGCCGAGCACGAGCACCTTCTGCTTATCCGACTCGACGACTTCGTTCTCCACTTCGTAGGTCGAATAGTAGTAAGGCGTCGACGCTTCGAATTCGGCGGCGCAAGTATCGACCATTTTGTAGACGGGTTTCAGGTTGTTCTGCAGGCGGTAGGCGCGCACTTCCTCTTCGGTCGTATGGCTTCCGTTCGGGAACCCTTCGCGGCGAATTTCCGCGATCGAACGGTCGGAGAAGCCCTTGCGCTTCGCCTCGTACAGCGTGGACGGCGACAACGTCGCTTCGCCGCGAAGGCGATTCTCGAACGCGACGATCGCTTGCAGCTTGTCGAGGAACCACCAATCGATCTTCGTGATGTCTTGGATATCCTGCAAGTTGTAGCCGCGGCGGAACGCTTCCGCCACGAGGAACATCCGCTCGTCGTCCGGCTTGGCAAGGCGCGAGCGAAGCATAGCATCATCCAGCGAGGATGCGTCCTTCAAATGAATGCGGTGCGTGCCGATCTCTAGCGAGCGGACCGCTTTATGAATCGATTCTTCGAACGTCCGGCCGATGGCCATGACTTCGCCCGTCGCTTTCATCTGCGTGCCCAGCTTGCGATTCGCGTTCACGAACTTGTCGAACGGCCAGCGAGGAATTTTCGATACGATGTAGTCGAGCGTCGGCTCGAAGCAAGCGTACGTTTGTCCCGTAACCGGGTTGACGATTTCGTCAAGCGTGTAGCCGATGGCGATTTTGGCCGCCATCTTCGCGATCGGATAGCCGGTTGCTTTGGATGCGAGCGCCGACGAACGGCTGACGCGCGGATTCACTTCGATGACGTAGTATTGGTAGCTATGCGGGTCCAGCGCGAACTGTACGTTGCAGCCGCCTTCGATGTTCAGCGCGCGGATGATCTTAAGCGACGCCGAACGAAGCATTTGGTATTCGCGATCCGACAGCGTCTGGCTAGGCGCCACCACGATGCTGTCGCCGGTATGGACGCCGACCGGGTCGAAGTTCTCCATGTTGCAGACGACGATACAATTGTCGTTCGCGTCGCGCATCACTTCGTACTCCACTTCCTTCATGCCGGCGATCGACTTCTCGATCAAGCACTGGCTGATCGGGCTGTAACGGATGCCGGAAGCGACGGTCTCGCGAAGCTCCTCTTCGTTCGCGCAGATGCCGCCGCCCGTGCCGCCGAGCGTGTAAGCGGGACGCACGATGATCGGGTAGCCGATTTTATGCGCAAAGTCGACCGCATCCTCGACCGTCGTCACGATTTCGCTGTCCGGTACCGGCTGCTCCAGCTCGCGCATCAACTCGCGGAACAGGTCGCGGTCCTCCGCTTTCTCGATCGCGGTCAGCTGCGTGCCGAGCAGCTTGACTCTCTCGCGTTCCAGCACGCCGGCGCGGGCAAGCTCGACCGCCATGTTCAGGCCGGTCTGGCCGCCCAGCGTAGGGAGCAGGCCGTCGGGACGCTCCTGTCGGATGATTTGCGAGACGAAGTCGAGCGTGATCGGCTCGATGTATACTTTGTCGGCCATGTTCGTATCCGTCATGATCGTTGCCGGATTGCTGTTGATCAGGACGACTTCGTAGCCCTCTTCCTTAAGCGCTTGGCAAGCCTGCGTGCCGGCGTAGTCGAACTCCGCCGCTTGTCCGATGACGATCGGGCCGGAGCCGATCACGAGAATTTTTTTGAGCGAATTATTTTTGAGCATACTGAAGCTCTCCTTTCAACGTCTCCGTTAACACGACTTGACGAGGTTTTTGCGGGTTGTTTTTCTTGTGCTCACGGATCATTTGCAGGAACTCGTCGAACAGGTAGCTCGAATCAAACGGTCCGGGCGCCGCTTCCGGATGGTACTGCACGGAAAAAGCAGGGAACTTGTTATGCTTTAAGCCTTCGATCGTACGGTCGTTATTGTTGATGTGCGTAACGGTGAGCGGCGCGTTCGCGACCGATTCCTCAAGCACGGTGTAGCCGTGGTTCTGAGACGTGATGAAGCAGCGGTTCGTCGCGAGCTCCTTCACCGGATGGTTGCCGCCGCGGTGGCCGAATTTCAGCTTCGTCGTGTCCGCTCCGCATGCGAGGGCGAACAGCTGATGGCCGAGACAGATGCCGAAAATCGGATACTCGCCGAGCAGCTCGGCAATCATTTTGACTGCGTACGGCACGTCCTTCGGATCCCCCGGCCCGTTCGACAATTGAATGCCGTCCGGCGCCAGGCGGCGGATTTCGTCGGCCGTCGTGTCGTGAGGTACGACGACGACGTCGCAGCCGCGCTTCGTCAGCTCGCGCAGAATGCCGCTCTTCGCGCCGAAGTCGACCAGGACGATCCGCTCGCCTTGGCCCGGACTCGAGAACAGATGGGGCGTGGACGTGCGGGCGACCTGATCGTTCATCAGCTTCGAAGCGTTAAGACGTTCCGCCAGCTCTTCGACGCGCTCGTTGCCCGTCGTGATGAGGCCCTTCATCGTGCCGTAATGACGAAGCTTGCGGGTCAGCATTCTCGTATCGATGTCGCTGATGCCCGGAATGCCGTATTCCTTCAGAAGTCGGCCGAGCGAGTATTGCGCCCGCCAGTTGCTTGGCACTTCTTCGTGTCTGCGGACGGCGAAGCCGTGAATGTAAGGGCGGACCGCTTCGAAATCGTCGCGGGTAATACCGTAATTGCCGATCAGCGGATACGTCATCGTGACGATCTGGCCGCAGTAGGACGGATCGGACAATACTTCCTGGTAGCCCGTAATGCCTGTATTAAAAACAACCTCGCCCGTCGTTTGCGCCTCGGCGCCGAACGAGATGCCCGTGAACAACGTACCGTCTTCCAACAATAATCTTGCTTGCATCCGTATCACTCCTCAGGTGTTGATATTTCCCCGTATGGCTAATGTAAGTATCGTCGTTATTGTTCGGACCAAACGACCTTGCCGTTCACGATCGTCGAGACCGGCCAACCGCTTAGCTTCCAGCCGCCGAACGGCGTATTGCCGCTCTTCGAAGCGAAGGAGCTCGGGTCGACCGCACGTTCGCTCTCCAGGTCGACGATCGTCAGATCGGCCGGTGCGCCTTGTGCAAGGCGGCCTTCGTGCAGGCGGAACACGCGTGCCGGATCCGAAGTCATGCGCTTCAGCAGGAAGCCCAGCGTCCACTTGCCGGTCCGTACGAACTTCGTGTAGAGAAGCGGGAACGCCGTCTCGAAGCCGACGATGCCGAACGGCGCAAGCTGCACGCCGCGCGCCTTCTCTTCCGCGCTGTGAGGGGCGTGGTCGGTGACGATCATGTCGATCGTGCCGTCCTCCAGCGCTTCGATGACCGCCTTGACGTCGCGCGGAGTGCGCAGCGGAGGATTCATCTTCCAGTTGGCGTCGTCCAGCCCCGGAATGTCTTCGTCCGAGAGAACCAGGTGATGCGGGCACACTTCCGCGGTTACCCGCACGCCGATCTGCTTCGCCAGCCGAATGAACCGGACCGATTGCTCCGTGCTCACGTGGCAGACGTGGTAGTGCGCGCCCGTCGCTTCGGCCAGAAGCACATCGCGTCCGACATGGATCGCTTCCGACTCGTTCGGGATGCCCTTTATGCCGTGTTTGCGGGAAAATTCGCCTTCCGACGCCCACGCTCCCTCGACAAGCGAATCGTCCTCGCAATGCGCGATGATCGGCATATCCATCGACGTCGCAAGCGCCATCGCGTTTTTCATCATTTGCGCGTTCTGCACGCCGACGCCGTCGTCCGTAAACCCGATGGCTCCTGCTTCCTTCAGCGCGGCAAAATCCGTCAGCTCGCGGCCGAGCTCGTTTTTGGTGATGGCCGCGTAAGGCAGCACTTTCACGATGCCGACCTGTTCGGCTTTGTTCAAAATGTACCGCACAGTATCCGGCGTATCCGTAACCGGGCGCGTATTCGGCATGCAGGCGATCGTCGTAAAGCCGCCCTTGGCAGCTGATCGAGTGCCTGTCGCGATATCTTCCTTATGTTCGAAGCCAGGGTCCCTTAAATGGACGTGCATATCGATAAAACCCGCGGATACAAGCTTGCCCCCCGCGTCGATAACCTCCGCGCCACCCGTATCCGGCGCCAAAGCGCCGTCAACGATTTGTTCGATGACGCCGTTCTCGACGCGGATATGCTTGCTCTCCAGCTTTCCGGCCGATTCGCTCCATACGTTGCCGTTTATGATCCATAATGACATTGTTTGTTCACCCTCCGGAATTATTCGCATTTTAGCCAATTATTAGTTAAGCGCCCGTTCGATGACGGCCATCCGGACCGGAACGCCGTTTTCCATTTGCGGGAAAATTCTCGATTGCGGGTGCTCGACCAGCTCGTCGTCGATTTCGACGTTCCGGTTAATCGGAGCCGGATGCATGATGATCGCATGCTCGGCAAGTTTGGCGGCCCGTTGCACCGTTAAGCCGTATTGCTCGCGGTAGTTCTCGGCTGAGCTCAGCATGCCGCTCTCGTGCCGTTCAAGCTGTACCCGCAGCATCATGACGACGTCCGCCTTAAGCGCTTCGTCCATCGAAATGTATGAAGCGTCGAGCTCCGGAGCCTGCATATTCGGCGGCGTGCAGAAGCTGACGTTCGCGCCGAACTTTCGAAGCGCCCACAGGTTCGATCTCGCCACCCGGCTGTGCAGCACGTCGCCGACGATCGAAACCGACAATCCTTTAAGTTGGCCAAAATGTTTGCGCATCGTATACAAATCGAGCAGCGCCTGCGTCGGATGCTCGTTATTGCCGTCGCCCGCGTTGATTAGCGGTACTTTAATTTTCGTCGCCAGCTCGGCGAGCACGCCGATCGGCTTCAACCGAATGATCCCGACATCGATCCCCATGGATTCGAGCGTTCTCACCGTATCGTATATCGATTCGCCTTTTTGCACGCTGGATACCGCGGCCGAGAAGTTCAGCACTTCCGCGCCGAGCCGTTTCTCCGCGACTTCGAAGGAGAAGCGCGTCCTCGTGCTGTTCTCGAAAAACATGTTCGCCGCGAATTTCCCCTGCATCGCCTGATGGACTTTAACGGGATGATCTTCCCAGTAAGCCGCGCGATCCAGGATCGATTCGATTTCCTCTTTGCTTAGCGCTTTTAACCCGAGCAAACTCCGCTGCTTCAGCTGCGTCAACGTCATCCGGTCTGCCCCCTCTGATTGATTAATGTGACTTGATCGGCCGCGTCGATTTCGCTTAGCGCGACTTCGATCTGTTCCTGCTTCGAGGTCGGCACGTTCTTGCCGACGAAATCCGGCCTGATCGGAAGCTCCCGGTGCCCGCGGTCGACGAGCACCGCGAGCTGGATGCTTTGCGGTCTGCCGCAGTCCATAATCGCGTCCATCGCCGCGCGAATCGTCCGGCCCGTGTAGAGGACGTCGTCGAATAGGATTACCCGTTTGTTTTGCACGTTGAACGGCGCGGCTGCGTGTTCGCCGATCGCCGAAGCGATCTCGACGTCCGCCGCGTCGGCGGCCTTCCTGTCGTCGCGGTACCGGGTAATGTCAAGCTCGCTTACCGGCACGGGCTTGCCTTCGATTTCCTTGATCCGGTCGGCCACCCGGCGGGCGAGGTAGATGCCCCGCGTGCGGATGCCGACAATGACGCAGTCGTCGATCCCTTTGTTCTTCTCGACGATCTCGTGAGCGATTCGCGTCAATGCCCGGCGAATCGCCGTCTCGTCCATGATGACCAAATGCTCTTCCTCCGCCATTTCGGCTTGTCTCCTCTCGTATTGGCCCGTTTGCCCGGCTGCGACAAAAAAAGCTCCTTGCGATTGTTCGCAAGGAGCCGGTGAGCAGTCACGAAAAGACTGGGTACATCCGCCGAGGCTTCCGTCGCAGAAAGTCTCGTCCATATGGACATCCCATGCTTCTCATGTATTGAACTGTTATTCACGCTACCTTGCCAGCCTCACGGGACTGAGTTAAAGGTACTGCTGTTTATCAAATGAATTATCCCACGTTCGACAAAACTTGTCAAGCGCAAACGACGATGTCTGCCTATGCCTTAGTGTGGATCAATCCGGAACAGCTATGCAAGGATAGCGATGGTTCTACAGGCTGAGCTTGCGGATCCGCTCGACGGCCTTTTCCGTATTCTCGCGGCTGCCGAAAGCCGTCAGGCGGAAGTAGCCTTGGCCGCTTTGGCCGAAGCCTACTCCCGGCGTGCCGACGATGTTCGCCTCGGACAGCAGCTTGTCGAAGAACGTCCAGGAGTCCATGCCGTTTGGCGTCTTCAGCCAGATGTACGGAGCGTTGACGCCGCCGTATACTTCAAGCCCGATCGAAGCCAGTCCGTCGCGGATGATCGCCGCGTTCGTCATGTAGTAGTCGACGAGCTCTTTGATTTGCTTCTTGCCTTCTTCCGAATAGATCGCGGCTGCGCCGCGCTGGGTCACGTACGACACCCCGTTGAACTTCGTCGTGTGGCGGCGGTTCCACAGGTCGTTGATCAGCACTTCGTTGCCGGACGCGTCGAAGCCCTTCAACTCGCGCGGCACGACGGTGTACGCGCAGCGCACGCCCGTGAAGCCGGCCGTCTTGGAGAAGCTGCGGAATTCGATGGCGACTTCGCGGGCGCCTTCGATTTCGTAGATGCTGTGCGGCACGTCCGCTTCCTGAATGAACGCCTCGTAAGCCGAATCGTACAAAATAATGCAGTTGTTCGCTTTCGCGTAGTCGACCCAAACCTTCAATTCTTCCTTCGTCAGCGTCATGCCCGTCGGATTGTTCGGGTAGCACAGGTAAATAATGTCGACTTTGCGGTCGGGCAAGCTCGGCTTGAAGTTATTTTCCGACGTGCATTCGAGGTAAGCGATGTTCTCGTAGCGTTTGGTTTCCTGGCTGTACTTGCCCGAGCGGCCGGCCATGACGTTCGTATCGACATAAACCGGATAGACGGGGTCTTGCACGGCTACGACGCTGTTCTCGCTGAAAATTTCCTGGATGTTGCCGACGTCGCATTTGGAACCGTCGCTGACGAACACTTCGTTCGTAGCGATGTCGATGCCGCGCGCTTTGTAATCATTTTCGATGATCGCGTTAATTAAGAAATCATAGCCCTGCTCCGGACCGTAACCGCGGAACGATCCCGGGGAAGCCAGCTCGTCCACGGCGGCGTGCATGGCTTTCAGTACGGCTTCCGGCAATCCGCGCGTCACGTCGCCGATGCCGAGGCTAATAATTTCGGCGTTCGGATTTTCTTGGATGAATTTCGTGCGGCGCTTCGCGATTTCCGAGAAGAGATAGCTGCCCTGCAGCTCTAAATAATTTTGATTAATAGCTGTCATAGCTCTTGTCACCTGTCCTTATTTCAACATATTTCTGTCGTTTACGTTAAGAATATCGCACTTCGTGTCCCGAAATAATGAAGGAAGTGGCGAAAAGTTTGCACTTTTTTATACTACCTGAGCCGCAGGCTGTTCAACACGTGTTCAAAATCGTCCGGCAGCGGCACGGAAAATTGCAGCCGCTCTCCGCTGCGAGGATGCGTGAAGCCAAGCACCGCCGCATGCAAAGCCTGTCCGTTCAGCGCGACGGTCTTGTTGCGGCCGTATACCGGATCGCCCGCCAGCGGATGACCGATATATTTCATATGAACGCGAATTTGATGCGTCCGTCCCGTCTCCAGCTGCAGTTCCACCAGCGTGTAGTCGCCCAGTCGTTCCAATACGACGAAATGAGTAACCGCATGCCGGCTGTTGCGATCGGTTACGGCAAACAGCTTGCGGTCGTAGGCGTCGCGGCCGATCGGCGCATCCACCGTTCCTTGGTCGTGCGGCAAGTTGCCGTGCGCGAGCGCGATGTACTTGCGCGTGACGGAATGCTCCTTCAGCTGCTCGGCAAGCGAGACATGGGCCAGATCGTTCTTGGCGGCCATGAGCAGCCCCGTCGTATCCTTGTCGATCCGGTGGACGATGCCCGGGCGGATCATCCCGTTTATGCCGGACAAGTCGCGGCAATGATGCATGAGCGCGTTCACAAGCGTACCCGACGAGTGGCCGGGCGCCGGGTGAACGACCATGCCGCGCGGCTTGTTCACGACGATGAGATCGGCGTCCTCGTACAGGATGTCGAGCGGAATCGCTTCGGGGACGATTGCCGCGTCCTCGGGCTCGGGAATGAGCAGCGCGACCCGATCGCCTTCGGCCACCTTGTAGTTGGCCTTCGCGATTTTGCCGTCGACCTGCGCCGCGCCCCCCTTGATCCACTCCTGTACCTGCGTGCGCGATATGGCCGGATCGTCCAAGCTGTCCGTCACGAATTTATCCAGCCGCTCGCCGGCTTGATCCGCGCTTACGAGCCATTCCAATGCTTCTTCGTTATACAGTCTGCTGTTCATGGTTGTTCGGTTCCTTGTCCTCTCCGTCCCGCGCCTTCTTCTCGTCCCGGGAGGAGAGGAGCGTATCGATTAAAATTAGGATAACCCCGCATACGATTCCGGAGTCCGCCACGTTGAAAATCGGAAACTGGTAACTGCCGAAATTAAATTGCAGGAAGTCGACAACTTCGCCGAAACGGGCGCGGTCGAGGAAGTTGCCGACCGCTCCTCCCAATACAAGGCCGAGGCCGACGAGAAGCCAAGGCTTGGCCGATTTGCGCACCGCTTGAATATACCAAACGATTCCGATCAGGATGACGATCGTAATAATGATGAAGAACAAGCGCTGCCCCTGCAAGATGCCGAAGGCGGCACCGCGGTTGCGATGCGAAGTGATGAGGAAAAAATTGCCGATGACGCTGATTTGCTCGCCCAGCTCCAGCTGCGTCGCAATGATTTTTTTCGTTACGTAATCCAGCACGAACACGAATAACGCGATCCAATAGTAATAAAAACGCATCCCATCACTCCTAAATGCAATCCATATTTATCAAGTTATTTGATTGTAGCATATCGCCCGCGGCGAGAGCCAGCGACTGCCCCTCCCGCTTCCATCGATGTCCATACTGAAAAGGCTCCGAGCGGCAAAAGCTAATGAAGCAAATCGAAAATCCGAAAGGACGGTGCCTTGCATGACAACTCTGACCGACTCTCAGCTCGCCGAGCTTCGGAGAAGGCTGCTGGACGAACAGGACGACATCAACAGGCGTCTCTCGGCGGGCGAGCATTACGGGCTGGCCAGCTCGTTGCGGGACGATACCGGCGAGCTCTCGCCGATCGATAACCACCCGGGCGACGTGGCGACCGAGGTGTACGAGCGAGGGAAGGACATCGCCCTGCTTGAGCAGGAGGATCTGCATCTAAGCCGGATCGACGCCGCCTTGAAAGCGATGGATAACGGCACGTACGGCAATTGCAAAGCTTGCGGCAAGCCGATTCCGCTTGAGCGCCTCGAAGCGCTGCCCGATACGCTGTATTGCGTCGAGCATGCCCCCAGGCAGGAAACGTCGCATGTTCAGCCTGCGGAAGAATCGCTTCTGAATCCGCCGTTCGGCAGAAGCAGCATGGATCAGCAGAGCTCCTATAACGGCTTTGACGGCGAGGACGCCTGGCAAATCGTCGAGCAATGGGGCAATGCGGATTCCCCCGCCTTCTCCGAAAACCGCGACGTTACCGACTATGGCCATATGGGCATCGAGAACGACGAGAACGACGGCTTCGTCGAGCCGCTCGAAAGCTTCGTAGCGACCGACATTACCGGTCGCCGCGTATCCGTTATCCGCAACAGGGAATACATGCATTACATGCATAACGGCGAAGGCGATCACGGGCTCGAATTCGAAGATCCTTACGACGACGACGATTACCGAACCTAATACGTCTTTCCTTCCAGTTGGATTTGCACGATTCGGACGATATCGGCGATGTAATCGCCGATGATCGGCAAATTCAGCGCGCCCAAAATGCGCAGCACGTATAGGATCGTTGCGGCAAAAAAAGTAAAGCCGATCGCGATGCCGACGCCTCTGGCCGTTCCCGAGAGCATGTTCTTCCATATGAGCGTCCATGGCCTGTTCAACAGCTTCACATATTCGGCGATCTGCGTCCGCTCCATATCGGCGGCAACGCCTTGCAGCCGCTGTTCCAGCCTGCCGAGCGATTGCCGCAGCTCTTGCATATCTTTCGGTTGTTCCGGTTGATTCGATTTCATAAGAGGCACCCCTTTGCCAAACAATAAAACGAGGCCCGCCCTGCCGGCATATGCGGCAGGGCGCATATGCTGTCGCTTGCTGCCGCGGCCGGAAGGCGGCCTCGTGTATCGAATGATCGTAGCTCCTCTATTATAACCTTTATCCTCGAATGTGAATCCCGATTTCTTTGTCGCCGAGCGTTACGCGCTCCATTTCCGAAGCGGACTCGAACGCCACCGATTGCAAAAGCACGTTCTCGTGAAGCACATCGGAGAACGCGTCAAGCGCCGCCTTCAGCTCCGCATCGACGTCGAGGACGAGCTCGATCCGCTTCTCGATCGGCAGATCGAGCTTCTTGCGCGTGTCCTGAACGGCGCGGATCACCTCGCGAACCCAGCCCTCCTGCTCAAGCTCCGGCGTAATGTCCGTGTTCAGCGCAACCGTGACGCCGCTTCCCGAAGCGGAAGCAAATCCGGACTTCGCTTGCTTCTCGACCAGAAGCTCGCTTGTCGAGATCGTCAACCGCTCGCCCTCGGGACTTGTAAAGTCGAAGCTTCCGCCATTTACGATGCCGCGCGTCTCTTCCGGCGCGAGGCTTTTAAGCTGCGCCTGGATCGGGCCGACGTTTTTGCCGTACTTCTTCCCTGCCGCCTTGAGATTCAGCTTCAACGTGAAATCCACGAAGCCGCTGTCGGAAGTTTGCACCGCAATCGCCTTGACGTTGATCTCGTCCTTGATGATTTCCTCGTAATCCTCGACGTTGAACTCGCGGTCGAGCGATACGATCAGCTCGGACAAAGGCTGGCGCGTCTTGATGCCCGTCTCGTTGCGCACGTTGCGCGCAAGCTCGACGACCTGCCTCGCGCTCTCCATGTCTCGCTCCAGCGTCTCGTCGATCAATGCGTCGTCCGCTTTTGGATAGTCGGCCAGGTGCACGCTGCCTTCGCCGCCCAAGTTGCGGTACACGTCGTCGGCAAGCAGCGGCGCGTATGGCGCGATCAGGCGAGACAGCATCAGCAATACGCCGCGCAGCGTCCGGTAAGCCGCCACCTTGTCTTCGCTAAGCCCGCTTCCCCAGAAGCGGTCGCGCGAACGGCGGATATACCAGTTGCTAAGCTCGTCGACGAAACCTTCGATCGCCTTGGCCGGATTCAGGAAGTCGTTCGCTTCGAGCCCTTTGTTCACCGCATGGATCAGGCTGTTCAGTCTAGAAACGATCCAGCGGTCAAGCTTGTTGCCGGACTTGCTGTCCGGATGAGCCGCATAGTCGAAGCCGTCGATCGATGCGTACAAAGCGTAGAACGCATGCGTATTTACGATCGTGTCGATGACTTTGGACTTCGCCTCGCCTACGATGCCGCGGGAGAAGCGCTTGCTGTTCCAAGGCGCGCTGTCGGCGAGCAAGGCCCAGCGGAACGCGTCCGTGCCGTATTCGTTGATGATCTCCCACGGATCGATGACGTTCCCCTTCGACTTGGACATTTTCTGGCCGTTCTCATCCAAAATATGACCGGTCGAAATAACGGCCTTATACGGCGCCTTGCCGTTATACAGCGTGGACACCGCAAGCAGGCTGTAGAACCAGCCGCGCGTCTGGTCGATCCCTTCGCAAATGATGTCCGCGGGGTACTGCTCCGCGAACGTATCGCCGTTCTCGAACGGATGGTGATGCTGGGCGAAAGGCATGGAGCCGCTGTCGAACCAGACGTCGATCACTTCCGGCGTGCGGGTCATGACCGCCCCTTCGGCATATGGCGATTTCAGCTTAATATCGTCGACGTACGGCTTGTGAAGCTCGATATCCTCTGGTACGTCCCCTACGGCCATCGCCCTTAGATCGGCGATGCTGCCCGGCGAATATTCCTTGCCCGTCGCTTCGCACACCCAGACGTTGAGCGGCGTTCCCCAGTAGCGGTTGCGGCTGATGTTCCAGTCGACCAAGTCCTCCAAAAACTTGCCGAAACGCCCTTCGCGGATATGGCCCGGGTACCAGTCTACGCCGTTGTTGTTGGCGATCAGTTGATCCTTTACCGCCGTCGTCTTGATGAACCAGCTTTCCATCGCGTAGTAGATGAGCGGCGTTTTGCAGCGCCAACAGAACGGGTAGCTGTGCTCGTAGCGCTCCTTCGAGAATAGCAGTCCGCGCTCGCTCAGCATCTTCACGATTTCGATGTCGAGCTCAGAATCCTTGACGAACCGTCCGGCAAAATCCGTCACCTCGGCGGTATAACGGCCGGCAAGATCGACGACGTTCAGCATGCTGATGCCATTCTCGCGAGATACGCGGTAGTCGTCTTCGCCGTGCGCCGGCGCGATATGGACGATACCCGTACCGCTTGCGTCGCTGACGAAGTCGCCGGCAATGACGATATGCCCCTTCTCCACCTTCGAGTAGCGGAACGGCGGCTCGTAGCTGCGTCCGACAAGCTCGGCGCCTTTGACGACGGACAACACTTCGTACCCTTCCTTCAGCACGTTCTCCGCCAGCGCCTCGGCGACGATGAACACTTCGCCGTTTCTGGATGCCCGGACGTAGTTCAGCTCGGGATTTACGGCAAGCGCCACGTTCGCCGGGAGCGTCCAAGGCGTCGTGGTCCAGGCAAGGATCGATTCGCCGGAATCGGCAAGCTTGAACTTGACGGTGGCGCTCAGATCCTTCACGTCCTCATAGCCTTGCGCGACCTCGTGCGAGCTGAGCGTCGTCTGGCAATCCGGGCAGTACGGGCTGACGCGGTGACCGCGATACAGCAAGCCTTTGCCGTGAATGGTCGATAAAATATGCCAGACGCTCTCGATGTACTCGTTTTTCAGCGTAATATACGGATCATCGAGATCGGTCCAATAAGCGATCGCCTCGGTCAGCTCGCGCCATTGCTTCTCGTACTCGAAGACGCTGTCTTTGCATTTCTTGACGAACTTCTCGACGCCGTACGCCTCGATTTCCTGTTTGCCGGAAATGCCAAGCTGCTTCTCGACGCCAAGCTCGACCGGCAAGCCGTGCGTATCCCAGCCCGCTTTGCGGACGACGCGGTAGCCTGCCATCGTCTTATAGCGGCAAATGAAGTCCTTAATGACGCGGCCTAGAACGTGGCCGATATGCGGCGCCCCGTTCGCGGTCGGCGGTCCTTCATAAAACACGAAATTCGGCTTTCCCTCGCGGTGCAAGATCGATTGTTTAAACGTATCCTCTGTTTTCCATTGCTCCAGCACGCGCAGCTCGCGGCTGCGGGCGCGTTCCTTCACGTCCACGCGTTGCATGGCTCCTGCCTCCTCGTTTCAACAAAAATAAAGCCCCGTCCCTATCGAAAGGGACGAGGCTTAGTCGCGTTACCACCCTTGTTCCGCGCCTGCCGGAATCGTCCGGCAAGGCTAACCATCACGTCGGCTCATCGAACCGGCGCACGGTGCGGCACCTTAGCAGCGAGCCCGCGGGCTCGCGTTCCCTGTAACGGGGGACGTCCGTCAGCGCTTATTGCCGCCTAACGCGGGTTCGGCGCCGCTTCTCGGAGAGGATATTCCGCTAACGGCACACACGCCGGCTCTCAGCAACCGCCGGCTCTCTGGGGAGTGGTCCAAAAGCGTACTCGTTCTCGTCAACGAAGTTCGCATCAACTTAATTATTATAGTTATAGCGTATTTGCGTGAGAAAAGTCAAATGTCCATTCGCCTATTTCAGACGAAATTACCCGCGCTGCAGCTCGTGCTCTTGCAGTCTGGCCGGCTGCGGCGGCTCAAGCGTCTCCCAGCCGTCCGCGCTCAGCAGCTCAAGCTGCGCTTCCACGAGGGTGCGGAACCGCGCGCGATAGACGGAAGCCTGCTTCTTCAGCTCTTCCACCTCAAGCGAAACTTTGCGCGATTTGGCAAGCGAATCATTTATGATTCGATCGGCGTTTTTCTCCGATTCCTTAATGATCAGCTGCGCTTCCTTCTTTGCGTTGTTCTTCACTTCATCCGCCGCTTCCTGCGCGATGATGATCGTCTTGCTTAACGTTTCCTCGATATTCGTAAAATGGTTCAGCCGCTCCTGCAGGCCGAGCACTTGGTTTTGCATTTCTTTGTTCTCGCGGATGAGCGATTCGTAGTCCTTGATGACCTGATCGAGGAATTCGTTGACTTCGTCCTCGTCGTAGCCGCGCAGTCTCCGGCTAAACTCTTTGTTATGTATGTCCAATGGCGATAACGGCATTGGCGCACCTCCTCAAGGTATTTGTGACACTGTTTACCGGATCACAGAATGGATTGAGAACAGATTCGACAACCGCGCTAAAAATCCTGCAATTCCGTTAAATAAATTTACCAATATGGACGCGAATTCTGCCTTTTTTTGTCACACCGTCGACCTCTAGCACCTTAAATCTTCCCAGCCCTTTAAAGGAAACGACGTCTCCTTCGCGGAGCGGCGAAGACGGATCCTCCTCGGCCTTCCAGTTCACGCGGCATCTGCCCGCGCGGATCGGGTCCACGATCTTGGAGCGGCTTACCCGGTAGACGTCGCTTGCGATCCCGTCGAGGCGCATGGAGGCGACGGTAATGCTTATCTCCTCCAGCTTCGGAACGACGGCCTGTAGCTCGGCAAGCGGGAGGATGTCCGTAAGCACGTTCATCCGGTGCACTTGCCTGAGGTGTATATTTAAATAATCGGCAATTTCATCCGTAACGATAATATGGCAGAAGCCTTCGTGCACATGTATATCGCCGATCCGGTCGCGCTTGATGCCAAGACCGAGCAGCGCGCCGAGAAAATCGCCGTGATCCAGCTCGAGCCGAGCCTGCCCCGGACCGTGAACCGCAAGCACCGACAGGCCGATCGCCTCGCCGTCCAGATCGCGGTAATCCGGTCCGATCAAAGCCCGCTTCCTCTCCGCCAGCGCGTAACCGCCGTCGAACCGCACGCGAACGTCCGGGTTCCGATTCGCCAGCATGGCTACGATCTGAGCTTGCCTCGGATCCAAAAAATCGGTCCGCTTCAGCTCATGCTGCTGTGCGGACCGCTCTATCCATTCCAAGGCCCGATCGACGAATGGCTTCTCCTCGGGCTGGAAATGATCATATAGGCCTTGCTTCATTCGGCTTCATTCCTTTAAATGAAAAAGTCGATTACCGCGATCAGCCCGAACGCCACGAAGCGCAACGCGAATACGGCTAAAATCGGGGACAAATCCAGCATTCCGCCGATCGGCGGAATAAATCTTCTGAAGATGCTTAAGTACGGCTCGACAAGCTTGCCGAGAAAAACGCCGATAAAGCTCTCGCGGGCGTTCGGCAGCCAGGACAGCAGCACGTAACCGATAATCATAAAGGTGTAGATGTTTTGCAGCAGCATAACCACGTCGTATACTTGATCCATCATGAACTCAAGGTCACCTCTTTTTGTTGTAATCGTTGTCCTCCGCCAGCATTTCCGTTATGGCACCTTGAATTTCTACCGTATCCGGCGTGCATAGAAAAATATTGGGACCAAGCTTTGAGATGCTTCCGTTCAAAGCGTACACCGTGCCGCTGAGGAAATCAACGACCCGGACGGCCAGGTCTGTCCGAACCCTCTGCAGGTTCACGATAACCGCTCTGCGCGAACGAAGATGATCGGCAATCTCTTGCGCTTCGTCGTAGGAACGCGGCTCGCTGAGCACGACCCGGACATTTTTCTGCGAATGAATGCTGACGACGTTATTGCTCTTCATGTTTTTACGCGCTTCGAAAGGAGAGGTTTCAGGTTCTTGCTCCTCCTGCTGCACGACGCGTTCGCGCTCTACGACTTCTTCCTCCTCGTCCTGCAGTCCAAGAAAGTTCATAAACCGGTTCATTACGCTCATGATTTAGTCCTCCTCTTTCCCAACTAGTATGGTGCCGAGTCGTATCCAAGTTGCGCCTTCTTCGATCGCGACCTCAAAGTCGTTCGACATCCCCATGGACAAATGGGCGATCGTCTCGGCGTAGGGCAAGCGGGCGCGAAGCTCGTCCCGCAGCTCCCGCAAAGCTCTGAATACGGGTCTCGTCTGTTCGGGCTCCGCCTCGTACGGAGCCATCGTCATTAATCCGACCGGCTCGATGCCGGGATAATCGCGAAGCCGCTCCACGAACGGATGCAGCTCCTCCGGAGTGAGGCCGTGCTTGGAGTCTTCCCCGGAAACGTTCACTTGTATGAAGCATGGCACGATAATGCCCAGCTGCTGCGCGCGCTTATTGACGGCTTCCGCAAGCGGCAGCCTGTCCAGCGAATGCATGTATGTAAACTTACCGATGACGTCCTTCACTTTATTCGTCTGAAGGGAGCCGATAAAATGCCAGACCGGCCGTTCCTCACCGATAGACGGCTCTCCGCCGCTGATCGCGTTCCACTTGGCCTGCGCGTCCTGCCAGCGGTTCTCCCCGAGATGCTTGAGGCCGCTTCTGAGCGCCTCCCTCGTCGTCTCGAGCGAGACGTATTTCGTAACGGCGATGATCCGCACGTCTTCCCTGCTCCGGCCCGCCCGCTCGCAGGCTTGCCGGATGCGCTCTTCGACGAGCGTCAATCTGTCATCCATCGTATTCGACATGCTTCACCTCTCCATAATGCCGATCCAACTGGCCATCCGGCCAGTCTTGCCGCCTTCCTTGCGGTGGGAATAGAACAGATCCCGCCTGCATCCGGTGCACCACTGAGATATTTCGATATGGCTCGGCAAAATTCCTGCTTTTATCATAATCTGTCGGTTTATTTCTTTCAAGTTCAAGTTTGCTTTGCCGTTTTCTTTCGCTTGCATGCACGCGAGTCTCGCGCCCGCGTTAACATGCAAGCGGTCGAGCAGCTGGCCGACTTGGGAAATGACGGCTCCGTCCACTTCATAGCAGCAATCGCCGATGGACGGTCCGATCGCCGCCTCGATTTCCTCCGGCTTCGATCCGTAGTCTCGCTCCATCGCCTTTATCGTTTCGGTCGCGATCCGCTGCACCGTGCCCTTCCAGCCCGCGTGAGCGAGCGCCACGGCACCGCGCCTCGCATCGTGGAAGTACAAAGGTACGCAGTCGGCGTAATACGAAGCGAGCAGAACGCCAGTCACATCGGTCGTGATCGCGTCGCAGCCCGGAATGGCATCCTCATGCGCCAACCGGCCCCGGCCGCGGTCCCGCTTCGTTACGCGATGAACGCGGCTGCCGTGCACCTGTTCGGCGCAGGTCCAAGCCTCGAGGGGCCAGTGAAGCGCCTCGGCCGCCCGCTGCCGGTTTCGGACGACGTCCTCCGCCCGGTCGCCGACGTGCAGCCCCATATTCAAAGAAGCCCACGGCGCTTTGCTCGTTCCGCCTTCCCGGCCCGTAAAGCCCGCCGTCAGACCCTCATGCCGCCCCTTCCATTTGGACAACAAAAAAAGCGAAGGACCCTTCGCCGATTTTATCCGTTCAAACGCATCCATTCGTCTATTCACCTCGTCAAAAGGTTTGCGGAACAAGCTCCGCTCTCGATTCTATCCGCTTCGGCGCGGGATGCAATCCATTCATCTGCTCCTCGCTACGCCTAGACTCAGTTTATCTCGTTACGAACGGGCTTGCAAATCCTCCTCGTCCGAGCGGATCGCCTTGGCGTCGTCCATTCGTACGAGTACGACGTCCGCGCCGATTTTTACGATATTTCTCCACGGTATGACGATTTCGGTTCCGCTGCTGCCGAACATCCCGAGAAATTTCGTGAACTGGGGAACGACGATCGAGTCGATGCGCCCCTGCCTCAGGTCGAGCTCCAGATCGGTAATCTGGCCTAGCTTTTTCCCGTCCACGATATTGATGACGTCCTTTGTTTGGAAATCCGATATTTTCATTGCGGTCACCACTTTTCCCCATAAGTTATCGTCCGAATGCTTCTCCTATAACTATATGAGCCATTTGCCCAAAATGTCCTCCTTTGCAAAAAAACGAGCCCGCTTTGGCCTGCCGGGCTTGTCCATTAAAAAGCGGCGCCTCGCGGCGCCGCTTATGTTTTAACATGCTTTTGCATTTGTTGGATGGCCGATTTTTCCAGCCGCGACACTTGCGCCTGCGAGATGCCGATCTCATCGGCGACCTCCATTTGCGTTTTTCCTTCGAAGAAGCGCATCGACAAAATCATTTTTTCCCGGTCATTCAGCTTGTGCATCGCTTCCCGGAGGGCGATTTCTTCGATCCAGGACACGTCCTTGTTGCGGTCGTCGCTGATCTGATCCATCACGTAGATCGGATCGCCGCCGTCATGGTAGATCGGCTCGAATAGAGAGACCGGATCCTGAATGGCGTCGAGCGCGAAAACGACGTCTTCCTTCGGCACGTTGAGCGCCTCCGATATTTCGAAAATCGTCGGCTCGCGCGAATTCCGGTTCGTCAAGCTGTCTCTCACCTGAAGTGCCTTGTAGGCGATGTCCCGAAGGCTTCTGGAGACGCGTATCGGATTGTTGTCTCGCAAATAACGGCGTATTTCCCCGATGATCATCGGAACGGCATAGGTGGAAAATTTAACGTTCTGCCCAAGGTCAAAGTTATCTATCGCCTTCATAAGGCCGATGCATCCGACTTGAAACAAGTCGTCCACAAACTCTCCCCTATTGTTGAACCGTTGTATGACGCTAAGAACAAGCCGTAAATTGCCGTTTACCAATTTCTCTCTTGCTGCCCACTCGTTGCGGGTTTGCAATGCCGTGAACAGTTCCCTCATCTCGGCATTCGTTAGGACAGGCAGTTTCGCGGTATCCACTCCACAGATCTCGACTTTATTTCGGGTCAACGTGATTACCTCCCAAGGAGAAACATTAATGTACATTATCTCCTCGGAAGGTCATTTTATTCCTGACCCGACATCGTTCGACATGAGCGGCCGATCGTCAGGCGGCTATACCATTTTATTGAATTCCTTGCGTAAACGCTTAATAATGCGCTTCTCGAGACGGGAAATGTACGATTGCGAAATGCCCAGCAGGTCCGCGACGTCCTTCTGCGTTTTTTCTTCGCCGTCGGCAAGGCCGAACCGCAGCTCCATAATGATGCGCTCCCGCTCGGACAGCTTTTCGAGCGCTTTATGAAGCAGCTTGCGATCCACCTGCTCCTCGATGTTGCGGTAGATCGTATCGTTCTCGGTGCCGAGTACGTCGGACAGCAGCAGCTCGTTCCCGTCCCAATCGATATTCAGCGGCTCGTCGAACGACACCTCGGTTCTCGTCTTGCTGTTGCGGCGCAAATACATTAATATTTCGTTCTCGATGCAGCGCGAGGCATAAGTTGCGAGCTTGATCTTCTTCTCAGGATCGAACGTGTTGACCGCCTTGATCAGGCCGATCGCTCCGATCGACACCAGATCTTCGATATGAATGCCTGTATTTTCGAACTTGCGGGCAATGTAGACGACAAGTCTGAGATTCCGCTCGATAAGCATCGCACGGATGGCCGTATCGCCCGAAGGGAGCTTCTCGAGCAAATATTCCTCTTCTTCTCGCGTGAGCGGCGGCGGGAGCGCTTCGCTGCCGCCAATATAATAAATTTCCTCGCTCTTTAGCCCGAATAAAAATAAAATTCGATAATAGTATAACTGAAGGATCAATTTATACTTGACGAGCATCCGGCCCATCCCTCCTTGATTGTGTTGGCTTGCGTTCACGTTTGCTGCTGTACCATTGACGGATGGATAATCGCTCGATATGCCCCATCGGACGCAAGCTTTCCGCCATCAAGTCCGATCAGGACCTTCCGCGTTTCATATACTCGTCCCTCCTGCGTAATTTCGACCGAATCCGGTTTAAGCGCGAGCATGAACTGCGACCCGCGGTTGACGCCTCGGAAGGGCACGAGCCTCAGTCGGTCCTGCCACGCAAAAGGCTGTTCATCCATTCCCGCTACAAGTCGATCCACCTGCGCGCTGCGTATGCTGCTCAGCCACGATTCCGGCAAATCCTCCTGCCACAGAGCGGCTTCCGTCACCATGACCGGCGTTCGGGTGAGCGGATCGTACAATTGATTGCCGGTGTCGATCAGCCCCGTGCACGTTTGGATTTTTTCGCCGATTCTAATTTTCACTTCCGCCAGATGTGCGCGCACCAGCTCCCGTTCTCTTTTTTGCGTCAATACGGAACGGTAAACATACAATCCGATACAAAACGCAGCGATAAAATAAAACAAGCCCATCTTAAGCTCTACCCGCATGCTTCCGTTCGCGAAAGTAATCGTCCTCCATACCTCGCCGGAGCCTTGCATGAACAAATAATAAAGCCCCAACACGGCGCCCGCGGCGACGAAATTGACCGCGTAGAACGCGCCGATGTTTCGCAAATAGTGTTGTATGGACGTAAAGCCGAACGCGATCCATACCATCAGCAGCGACATCGCAATTTTTACGGCTAGCGTAAACAAGAACGATAATTGCGGAAACAGCATCAGAACGACGTAACAAGCTCCGACAGAAGAAGCCAGGAGCACCCGCCACGGCGGCGGCTTCAAATGGCGGGCCCAAGCGGAAGTTAATAGAATCGCCCCGTCGATTAGAAGCTCGCGCAAAAACATAACATCCACGTATACAGCCACTTCGGTCACCTTCCTGCCACTGGCGATAACGGGTATGCAGCAGGCACCCGGGAGAACGATTGAGACTAGTATATTAAAATCCTATTTCAAAGTCTGTCTATTCATGACGCCTTGACGCATCTTTTTTTGTCGAGCATCCGTATAAAAACCGTCATGCTCTTCGTTCATGCCAATTGCTATTTTTCTGGTGATTGTTGTAAAAAATAAGTGTCCGCCTCGCTTTGATGGTTGCCGCTATACCGGGAAAGCTTACTTTACCGACATTATCGGGTTATTTTTTGGAGGTGAGGCTGCAGGATCTTGTCATTTCATGCGGTAGGCGAGGAAGGGTTGATGGCTGGTCACAAACAGCGTAAGGGAGAGCTTCTCCTCATAGAATAGAATTGCCAAATCACTGGCGTCTGCTGTATGACGTTGGCTGACTGCTTGTTTCAAACAACGGACAGGGGAAAATAAGAGCAGACTCGAGCAGGGTTTGGGACATGCGGAAAAGCAGTCTTTGGTGCAATCGTACTTATTGGCCGTGCGCCCTCCCGTATCGCAATAAGGGCGTTATCATGCCTGCACCGCACCGCAAGCAACAAAAAATCCCGCCTCATCCGGACAGCGCCGGATAGGCGGGATATCGGGTTATTAACGGTCGTTTCTCGGACGGTTGCGCAGGAACGCCGGAATTTCCAGCTGATCGCTCGAGGCGCCGCTTGCGCCGAACGGCTTCACGGCCTGGGAGCTTCCGGACTGTCTTGGATCCGCCGCTTCCGGCTGCTGCTGGGAAGCGCGGCGAACCTGGGCGGCCGGCTTATGCTCGAAGCCCGTCGCGATGACGGTTACCTTGATTTCGTCCTTCAAGTCCTCGTCGATGATCGCGCCGAAGATCATGTTCACTTCCGGATCGGAAGCGCTGATGACGATTTCCGCCGCTTCGTTCACTTCGTACAGCGACAGGTTGCTTCCGCCGGTAATGTTCATGATGACGCCGCGCGCGCCGTCGATCGACGTTTCGAGCAGCGGGCTCATAATCGCTTTCCGCGCCGCTTCCGCCGCGCGGTTCTCGCCCGTCGCGATTCCGATGCCCATAAGCGCGGAGCCGCGTTCGGTCATGATCGTCTTCACATCCGCGAAGTCGAGGTTGATCAGGCCCGGAACGGCGATAAGATCGGAGATGCCCTGCACCGCTTGGCGAAGCACGTTGTCCGCCTCGCGGAACGCCTCAAGCATAGGCGTCTTCTTGTCGACGATTTCAAGCAGGCGATCGTTAGGGATAACGATCAGCGTGTCTACCTTCTCCTTAAGCGCTTCGATGCCGAGCTCGGCTTGCGAGGAACGCTTGCGGCCTTCGAAGGTGAACGGACGCGTCACGACGCCTACCGTAAGCGCCCCGCATTCGCGGGCGATTTCCGCGATGACCGGAGCAGCGCCCGTGCCCGTTCCGCCGCCCATGCCGGCCGTGACGAACACCATGTCGGCGCCCTTCAGCTGGTTCATAATAATTTCGCGCGATTCCTCCGCCGCCTTGCCTCCGACTTCCGGATTGGCGCCGGCGCCGAGGCCGCGCGTCAGCTTGTCGCCGATCTGCAGCTTATGCTCGGATTTCGCCAGGTGCAAAGCTTGCGCGTCGGTGTTGACCGTAATAAACTCGACGCCCTTAACGCCGTTCTCGATCATTCGGTTGACGGCGTTGCTGCCTCCGCCGCCTACCCCTATTACTTTAATTTGAGCAAGCGTTTCGAGCTCAAAATCGAATTCCAACATTCTTCATCTTCCCCCAGTCAAGCGTAAACCGCTGCGGCCGCCAAGACGGCGGCCGGCTGCGTTCCGCGGTGAAATATAAGCGCCTTTAGAGCAGAACCTTATATTGTGTTCATAATTAAATAAATTCGTTAAACATGCTTTTAATCCGCTCGAACATGCCGGGTTTAGGCGCAGCTGCCGGCGCAGCCGCTTTGCGGCTTGCGGTCGATTTCTTCACCGCGCCCGTTCCGCGGGCGCCCATGTATTTCGACACGTATTGGATCATGCCGACGCCGCTGCTGAAAGCCGGATCCCTAACTCCAATGTAATCCGGCAAAGCGATTCTGACGGAAGATTCCAGCTCTTGCTGCGCGAGTGGAAGCGTGCCCGGCATCGATACCGTTCCGCCCGTCAGGACGTAGCCGTTCACCTTGTCCCCGTATCCGAGTCTGCGGACCTCTTGACGGATCAGATGGAAGATTTCCTGCATTCGAGGCTCGATGATGCTTGCCAAATCCAATTGGGAAAATTCCTTCTCGACGTTGCTCCCCATGCGGGTCACCTTGAACCTTACGTCGTCGGCCGCGTCCGCTACGTTCGCGCAGCCGTATTTCAGCTTGATCTTGTCCGCTTGCTCGCTCTGCGTCCGCAAGCCGTACGCGATATCGCTCGTGACGTATTCGCCGCCGATCGGCAGCGTCGATACGGCCGCCAGTCCGCCCTGGTCGAAAATGGCGATCGTGGTCGAGCCCTCTCCGATGTCCGTCAGCACGGTCCCCATCGATTTCTCGTCCTTCGTTAGCGACATGACGCCGGATGCCAGCGATAGCAGGATAACGCCCGAAATACGCAGTCCTGCCTTCTCCACGCAGCGCATCAAATTATGGATCGCCGTCTTCGTCCCCGTGACGATGGTCGCCTCAACCTCGAGGCGGACGCCGATCATTCCCCTCGGATCGGATATCCCTTCCAATCCGTCTACCAAATATTGCTTCGGAACAAGATTGATGATCTCGCGCTCCGGCGGCAGCGCGACGACCTTCGCCGCCTGCAGCACGCGCTCGATATCCTCTTCTCCGATTTCGCGATCCTCGTTGGATACGGCAACGACGCCCCGGTTGGTCTGCAGCGCGATATGATTGCCCTGTATTCCGACGTAGACGTCTGATATTTGAATGTCAACCATGCGCTCCGCATGCTCGACCGCGTTGCGGATCGATTGCACGGTTTGATCAATATCTACGATTGCTCCTTTGCGAATACCCTCCGAGTCGGCAGATCCAACTCCAATAATATTAATGGCCCCGTTGTTCACTTCGCCAATAATAGCACGAACTTTGGATGTACCGATGTCCAAACTAACGATGATGTCGTTGCTGCTCAACTCGCGGCACCTCCGTTTCAAAATAATGAAATAATATTGCGCTTGCTAAAGGTCTTTCTACATATTCAACGCTTTTAATATTTTCCCTCTTTTTTCAACAAAATTTTCGTCGTTTTTTTCGGTTCTTGTCGAGGCCCGCCCCTTGCGGAGCCTCATTTTTCTAATGAATTCCAGCTTTCACGGCAACAAATGCGATAAATAAAATTCTACCATTCTTTCAAGCTATTGAGTAGTCTCTTTTTGCTCGGAGTCCGCATTTTCTATAGGCTCGTTGTTGAAAGGAACGTAGGTGTCGGCGAGCAGCATCGTAATTTTGCCCGGCTCCTGCGTCTCGATGACCGCGTTCAACGCTTCGATTTTGTCCGCGAGGACGGAGACGGCCGTGACCACCTCGAACTTCGTCCGCGTATAGATCACGATCCGGTCGGGATAGGCGTTCGATGGGTTCGGAATGATTTCCGACAGGTCCGAGAGCTGTTTTGCGGGGATTTGGCCTAGCTGCTTCGTGAGCTCCGCCTTAACCGGATCGCCTTGCGCCCAGCCGGAGAGCACGGGCTTGTCCACCAGAAGCAGCTCGTCGTTGCTCGCGTCGACGCTCGTTCCGTTCGACAACAGCGCCGTCATTTCACCTTGATCCGACAGCTCGAACGCGACGACCGGGTGTTCCGTCACGGCAATCTTCACGACGCCCGGAAACACCTTCGTTACCGCCACTTCCTTAACCGGCGGAAGCGTTCCGACCCTCGCTTCGATCTCCGCCGACGACGTCCCGAAAAAAGCGTCTCCCACCGCGACAGCGGCGGCTTGTCCGACCTCCTCCTCCGCCGTGAACCTCGTTCCTTCGATCTGGATTTCCGAAATTTTGCTGATTGAAGAATTGAAGAATAATACGGCCAGAATGGCAATAAATAATAGAAAGAGGATGGTGAGCAGCTTGCGGCTTCCCATTCGCTTTCGGGCAGGTTCCTTAAGTACAGGCATCTGAGAGCTCATAACTCGTCCCTTCCTTCGCCAAAAAACATCCGGCTTTCCCGTCGCGTAATGTCGGCTTAGCTTTACGGCGTAAAGCTAAGTGAGGGAAGCCGGCCGTTTCGATCTTGCTGCTCATGCGCATATCCTTAATTGTTAGGCACCGGCGAGTTGCGCATGATGCGCGCGCCAAGTCTTGATAGCATCGTTTCGATTTTGTCGTAGCCGCGGTCGATATGGTGAATCTGCTCCACGACCGTCTTGCCCTGCGCAGCCAGACCGGCAATGACAAGCGCGGCGCCAGCACGCAGATCGGTCGCTTCGACCGTCGCCCCGTACAGCCTCGGCACGCCTCGAATGAACGCGGCGTTCAAATCCACGCGAATATCGGCGCCCATTCGGGTCAATTCGTCGACATGCTTCAAGCGGCCCTCGAAAATCGTTTCCTTCAATACGCTCAACCCGTCGGCAAGCGTTAAAAGAACCATGACTTGCGATTGCAGATCCGTCGGGAAAGCGGGGTACGGAGACGTGACGATTCTTTCCACCGCCCTTGGTCTGGCGGAGCTGCCGACTTTAATTATATCACCGTCGACGATGATTTGAACACCTGCGCGGCGCAGAACGTGTATGAGAGAAGATAAGTGCGCGGGCTGCGTATTCTGGAGCGTCACTTGGCCCCGCGTCGCCGCGGCGGCTACCATGATCGTCCCCGCGACGATCCGGTCCGGAATCACCTTGTAACGACATGGCGTTAGCGACTGTACCCCGTCTATCGTAATGGTGTCCGTGCCGGCGCCCATGATCTTCGCGCCCATCGTGTTCAGAAAACGCTGCAAATCTTGAATTTCCGGCTCGCGCGCGGCATTGCTGATCGTCGTCCGGCCTTCGGCCAGAACGGCGGCCATCATAATGTTCTCCGTCGCCCCGACGCTAGGGAAGCTCAAATGGATGTCGGCTCCCGTCAATTTATCGGCCCGACATATGATGCGGTTGCCAAATTCCTCGATTTCCGCGCCAAGCGCCTTCAATCCTTCCAAATGCAGATCGATCTTGCGCTCGCCGATCGCGCATCCGCCCGGCTGGTAGACCTGCGTCTCGCCGAATCTCGCAAGCAGCGGCCCCATAAGAAATATGGAAGAACGCATCTGTCTCATTAACGACTCCGGCACGTGGGACGTATGCGCGGTTTCGGTATCCAGCACAACCGTACCTCCCGCATGCTCGGCGCGGCATCCCAGTTCGCGCAAAATGTTCAGCATGACGTCGATATCCAGCAAATCGGGCACGTGGTCGACCGTAATCGTGCCTTCCGCCAGCAGACTGGCAGCCAATATCGGCAAAGCGGCATTTTTCGCTCCTTGGATAACGATGGTTCCTGAGAGAGGTTTCCCGCCTTCAATCACCAATTTGTCCAATGTATCACCTCCGAATTACCGCTCGCCCACCACCAATACTTCCGGTACCAGCAGGATGCCGAAGCGATCCTGGACGGTGCTTCGAATATGTGCGATGAGGGCGAGTACGTCTTCGGCTGTCGCTTGCCCGGTGTTCACGATAAAATTGGCGTGCTGCTCGGAGACTTGCGCGCCGCCGCGGCGTACGCCTTTGAGCCCAGCCTCTTGGATGAGGCGGGCGGCGTGGTCGTTCGGCGGGTTGCGGAATACGCTGCCCGCGCTCGGCAATTGCAGCGGCTGCGTTCTTCGCCTCTTGTCCTTATACGTGGCCATAGCCGCCGCAATTTCCTTCCGGTCCCCTTCCGCGAGCTCGAAGGTGGCTTCGACGACGACGCCCTTCTGCTCCTGCAGGATGGAATGCCGGTAGGAAAACCGCATGTCGTCCTTCTCGTAGCGAACCAATTCTCCCGTTTCCAGTACAATGTCAGCCGACTTAAAAATACGTGACACATCCGATCCGTGCGCGCCTGCGTTCATGTAGACGGCTCCGCCGACCGTTCCCGGAATTCCCCCCGCGAATTCGAGTCCGGTCAGCCCTTCCTTCCCCGCCATGACCGAAAGCTTAATAAAGGAATACGAAGCGCCGGCCGTCGCGAGCGATCCTTCGAAATGCGCGTAATCTAACCCTTTGTGCGGCTTCATTACAACTCCGCGAATCCCTTTGTCGCTCACCAGCATGTTGGAGCCCCTGCCCAGATTGGTCCATGCGATCCGATGCTTATTCATCAGCCGGACGGCGGTAACCAATTCTTCTTTGCCCCGGGGAAGGATAAGGATGTCGGCGGGTCCGCCGATTTTCCAAGTCGTATAGTTCGATAGCGGTTCATTGTACAATATTTCGCCGATGCCAGCTTGTTCCAATTCCGCCTTAAATGCTTCCATTGTTGAATCCTCCTAAAGAACCAGCATTGTTGTTGAGCTGCATTCGGTTCGCCAATGCCGGGCCGCCGGCGCGCAGCCGGGCTGCCGTTCGGCGGGACATTGCCGTTGCAACGGCCGCCTTTCCGGGCGACGGTCACGAATATAGTGTATCTTATGCCCCCGTAGGCTCTTGTGTGACAAACGCCCATGCGGCTGCGCGCCGCCCCTTGCCCACGGTATGAGGCAAAGTTCCTTCGTCCTTCTATCTTCAATCGGGCGGCCGGCATGTTGCGCCTCGCCGCCCGTTCCATTCGCGCTTAAACGTCCGAGAGCTCATCTTGAATAACGCGATATATTAAGCAAAATGCCCAGCGCCGTCAGAAGCAGCGTCAGCGAAGAGCCGCCGTAGCTCACGAGCGGCAGCGTAATGCCGGTAACCGGCATCATGCCGATGACGACGCCGATGTTGATCAGCACCTGCACCCCGATGATGCCCGTAATGCCTATCGCAAGCAGGCTCCCGAACGTGTCGGGCGAGGCGATCGCCGCTCGCACGCCGCGCCATACGACGACCAGGAACAATAAAATTAACGTTACTCCGCCGATGAAGCCTAGCTCCTCGGCCAATATCGAGAATATAAAATCCGTCTGGGGCTCGGGCAAGTAGCTGTATTTTTGCCGGCTCATGCCGAGTCCCAATCCGACCAGGCCGCCCGGCCCGATCGCGAACAGCGATTGAATGATTTGATAGCCTCCGCCAAGCGGATCGGCCCATGGATCGAGGAAATTCGTAATCCGCTTCAACCGGTATGGCGCCGCGATAATGAGGCCGACGAAGCCGGCTACGCCGATCATCGCAAGCCCCCCCAGATGCGCCATTCTCGCGCCCGCCGTGAAGATGAGCAGCAGCGAAGCGCCGACCATCACGGCACCCGTGCCGAGGTCGGGCTGCAGCATGATCAGGCCGAAGGCCAGTCCGACGAGACCGAGCGGGGGAAGAAGGCCCTTCGTGAAATGCGTGATCGTCTGCTGCTTCTCCGACAGCCATTTGGCCAGGAACAGGATCATCGCAAGCTTCATGAACTCCGAGGGTTGAATGCCGAAGGAGCTGATGCCAAGCCAGCTGCGCGCCCCCCCGCGGACGACGCCGACTCCGGGTATAAGGACGAGCACAAGCAAGCCGAAGCAGACAAGCAGCGCCATCGGCGCCCATTTTTTCCAGACGGTATAATGCGTATTCATCGTAAAAATCAGCGCGCCGATGCCGAGAGCGGCAAATAGCGCCTGACGCTTCACAAAATAGAATCGATCGCCGTGCTCGTGAAAAGCGAGGACGGCGCTTGCGCTGTACACCATAATCAATCCGATCGCGAGTATAAGCCCGATTGCGGCAAGCATCCAAATATCCGGGGCAGAACGCGCTTTGGCCATAGCGAACACACCTCTTAGCATGGGAAAGTAGGGACATGCCCCCTACTTACAAGGTATGCGCCGAATCTTTAAAAAT
Source organism: Paenibacillus arenilitoris (assembly GCF_014705655.1). Taxonomy (GTDB): domain Bacteria; phylum Bacillota; class Bacilli; order Paenibacillales; family Paenibacillaceae; genus Pristimantibacillus; species Pristimantibacillus arenilitoris. Next base: position 63,289 of record NZ_JACXIY010000018.1, read on the forward strand.
GCGCCCTCTTTGCTCGTACGACGGGAACATGTCCCAGCTCGCGCAGGCCGGCGACAACAAGACGATGTCGCCCGGCTCCGCCATGGCTGCCGCTTTCTTCACCGCTTGCCTGAGGACGGACTCGGCGTCCTCACTAGGTTCGACGGTTTCCACGCTCGCTAAACCTGCCAGCTCCGCTACGCGCGCCAGCTTCCCGCGCGTCTCGCCGAGCGCGACGAGCCCTTTCAGCCGATCGCGGAACAGCGGCACGAGCTCCATGTAATCCGAGCCGCGGTCAAGCCCGCCCGCCACCAGCACGATCGGCGCGGACAACGAGCGGACCGACATCGTCGTCGCCGCCGGGTTCGTCGCTTTCGAATCGTTGTAATAGTTGACGCCGTTCACCTCGCGCACGAACTCCAGCCGGTGCTCGACGCCTTTGAACCCGCGCAGCGGCCCGGCAAGCAGCTCGGGCGCGACGCCCGCCGCCAGACACGCCGCGATGGCCGCAAGCGCGTTGGCGGCGTTGTGGCGGCCCGGAATGCCCAGCTCATCCACCGGCATGATCGCCTCCTCCCGGCCGCCCTCCGGCCGGAATACGATATGCCTGGACGCGTTCGGCGCCGTATCCTCCGGATCCTGGGAGAAGGGAGGCTCCAGGTAGACGCCCTGCTCGAGGCGCTCGTACAGCGAGAACGGGAACCGGCGCGCCGCAAGCAGCTCCGACAGAGCCCGGCATTCCGGGTCGTCCCAATTGACGACGGCGACGTCTTCCTCCGTCTGATTGTCGAAGATCTTCGCTTTGGCATTCACGTAATCGTCCATATCGCCGTGATAATCGAGATGCGTCTCCGCGATGTTGAGCAGCAGCGCGACGCGCGGGCGGAACGCGTCCGTCCCCTTCAGCTGGAAGCTGCTCAGCTCGGCGACGATCCATTGCTCCTCCGTCGCTTCGAGCGCCGCTTCGCAGAGCGGCCGCCCGATATTGCCGGCCACGATCGGCTTCAGGCCGGCAGCGTCCAGCAGCTCGCCGATCCACGTCGTCGTCGTCGTTTTGCCGTTGGAGCCGGTAATGCCGATAATCGGCGCGGGCGAGAGCCAGTACGCGACCTCCACCTCCGTAATAATCTCGACGCCGAGCTCCTCGGCCTTCGCCACGGGCGGCGCGGAATAGGGAATGCCCGGGTTTTTGACGAGCAGCGCCGTATCCTCCGTCACGAGGTCGTCCGGATGATAGCCGCATAGCACAGAAATGCCCAAAGCGGTCAATTCGTCCGCTTCGGGGCATAGATCGCGTTCCTTCTTGTCGTTCACGACAACGTCCGCGCCTAATTGGTGAAATACTTTCGCGACGCTTACGCCGCTTCTGGCCAACCCCAATACGACGACTCGGCGGCCTTGATATGTAGCCGGATGGTTCATATGTGACAGTCCCTTCTATGGATACATGAAACGGCTTTTCGCGCATGCGCAAAGCCGCCGTCTGCTTCATTTTTAAATAACGAACAACAAGCCGATCGCCGCCAGAACGAGCCCGGTGAGCCAGAAGACCGTCACGACCTTCCATTCCGACCAGCCGAGCAGCTCGAAGTGGTGGTGGATCGGGCTCATCTTGAATATCCGCTTGCCGCGGAGCTTGAAGGAGGCCACCTGCAAAATAACCGACAGCATCTCGAGCACGAACACGCCGCCGATCACGATGAGGAGCAGCTCGGTTTTGGTCAGAATGGCCACCGCCGCGATCCCTCCCCCGATGCCGAGCGAGCCCATGTCGCCCATGAACACCTTGGCCGGATGGGCGTTGAAGACGAGGAAGCCGAGCACCGCTCCCACCATTGCCGCGGAAAATACCGCCGACTCGTGCGCCGAGGTTTGCAGCGCCACGATCGTGAAGGCGCCGAACGCGATGGCGCTCGTCCCGGCCAGTAAGCCGTCGAGGCCGTCGGTGAAGTTGACCGAGTTGCTCGCGGCGAACATCATGATGACGACCAGCGGATAATAGAACCAGCCGAGGTCGACGCCCCACCCGGTGCCGGGAACCGAAATTTCCGTGCTGTGATTCATATTGTACAGCATCGCGCAGACCAGAATCGAGAACAACAGCTGGCCGAACAGCTTTTGCCGGGCGGTCAGGCCGAGCGAACGCTTGAACACGATTTTGATGTAATCGTCGAGAAATCCGACGAGGCCGAAGCCGAGCGAAGCCGTCAGCAGCACCCAGAATTCGGCCGTCTTGTCGGAAAACTTCATGAACGCGATCATGAGCGCGATCATAATGATGATGCCGCCCATCGTCGGTGTCCCGCTTTTCTTCAAATGGCTTTGCGGGCCCTCCGTCCGAATCTGCTGCCCGAACTTCAGACGCCGGAGGAGCGGAATAAACAATGGTCCGAGCAAGATCGTTAGAAGGAACGAGGCGCCGATCGAAAAAAAGATGACCATCATGTCCATCCCTCTCACCCCATCTCCAAAGCTTGGACAATCTGTTCCATGCGCATGCCGCGGGAGCCTTTGATCAGCACCAGATCTTCCGGCTGCAGCTCCGCGCGCAGCTTCTGCGCCAGCTGTTCCTTATCGTCGAAATGAAGGACCGCATTCGCCGCACCGGGAGCGAACCGCGTTCTCGCGCCTTCTGCCGTATACGCTGACAGCGGCCCGAAGGCGAGCACGGCATCGGCCTTGGCCGGCGTGATGTAGGCGCCGGTCTCGAAGTGCAGCTCATTCTCCTCCGGTCCGAGCTCGAGCATGTCGCCGAGCACGATCCATTTGCGGCGGTAGCCTTCGAGCTGCTCGACCAGGTCGATCGCCGCCCTTACCGCGGTCGGATTGGCGTTATATGCGTCGTTGAGCAGCATCGCGCCGTTAAAGGCGCGAACCGGCTGAATCCGCATGCCCGTCAGCTTCATGCCGGCGAGGCCTTCCGCGATCTTCGCGCCCGGAACGCCGAAGAAACGGCCGACGGCGATCGCCGCCAGCGCGTTGCTGACGTTATGCCGACCGGGAACGGGAATGCGGACCTTGCCGACGCCGCTCGGGGTTCCGCCGTAGACGGGCGTGAACGCCGACGACTCCGGGCCGACCTCGATATCGGACGCCGACCATTCATTGCGTTCGGACAAGCCGAACGTCCGGCGCACGATGCCGCCCGGCAGAACGCCTCGATGAAGCTCGGCTTCCAAGAGCGGCTCGTCGCCGTTGTACAGCAGCAGGCCGTCTTCGCTTAAGCCTTGCGCGATCTCCAGCTTCGCCTTGGCGATGCCCGCTCTCGAGCCGAGCTGGAGCAGATGGGCCTCGCCGATATTCGTAATGATTGCGGCGTCGGGCTGCGCGATCTTCGTCAGCTGCTCGATCTCGCCGAAGCCGCTCATGCCCATCTCCAGCACGGCGACCTCCGTCTCCTCGTCAAGGCCGAGAACCGTTAGCGGCAAGCCGATATGGTTGTTCAAATTCCCTTCCGTCTTGACGACCTGATACGTCGTGCCGAGAATGGCGGCCGTCATGTCCTTCGTCGTCGTTTTGCCGTTGCTGCCCGTAATGCCGACAACGCGAACGACGAGCTCGCTGCGGTAGGCCGAGGCCAAGCGCTGCAGAGCGACCAGCGTATCGCCGACGATGAGCAGCGGCAAGCTCTCGAGGCCTTCCGGTACTTTGCGTCCTTTCTGCCAAAGCGCGGCGGCCGCTCCGCGCTCCGCCGCCTGCTTCGCGTATTCATGTCCGTCGAACCGCTCCCCGACCAGCGGCACGAACAACTGACCCGCTTCAATATGACGCGAGTCGGTCGATACGCCCTCTATTCGGAGCGAAGGATCGCTTCCCTTCCATATGGCGCCGCTCATTTCGGCAACTTGCTTGATCGTACGTTTAATCAATTTATGATTCCCCTTATCGCTTCTTTCGCAACTATTCGGTCGTCAAACGGATGCTTGACTCCGTTAATATCCTGATAGGTTTCATGTCCTTTCCCCGCAATCAATACTACATCGCCGGGGCTTGCCATTTCAACCGCTTTTTGAATGGCGGCCCTCCGGTCGGCGATCAGCTCGTATTTGTCCCGGGGCGCGCCTGCGCCGGTCAGCCCTTCCTCGATGTCCTTCATTATAAGCGCCGGATCTTCGGTTCTCGGGTTATCGGAGGTAACAATAATATATTCGGAAAGCCGCGCCGCTATCAGTCCCATTAACGGCCGCTTCGTGCGGTCGCGGTCGCCGCCGCAGCCGAAGACGCAGATGATCCGCTTCCCGGCGAACTCCCTTACCGCCTTCAGCACGTTGTCGAGACCGTCCGGCGTATGCGCGTAATCGACGATGACGGCGAAGCTTTGCCCCGCATCGACCGCTTCCACGCGTCCGGGCACGCCGGGAATGGCGCCCAGGCTCGCGGCGATCGCATCGAGCGGCACCCCTTCGAGCAGGAGGGCGCTCATGGCCGCCAGCGCGTTATTGACGTTGAACTTGCCGGCCATCCGCAGCGTGACGTCCGCCTCTCCGCGGAACGTGTTCACATGGAACGCGGTTCCCTTCGCCGTTATGCGGATGTCCGATGCCCGGACGTCCGCGGCGTTGTCGATGCCGTAGGTGACGACCTCCGCCGCCGTCAGCTCCGCGTATGCCGCTGAGGCGCCGTCGTCCGCGTTCAGCACGGCGTAAGAGCGGTCGCTCTCCTTCGGCGCGTATTCGTTCCCGAGCCGCGAGAAGAACAGCCCCTTCGCCGCTTCGTAGCGGTCCATCGTTTCATGATAATCCAAATGATCCTGGGATAAGTTCGTAAAAACGGCCGTTCGGAAACGGCATCCTTTCACCCTGCCTTGCTCGAGCGCATGCGAGGATACTTCCATCGCGCAATATTCGGTTCCGGCATCGCGCATCCGGCTTAAATACTCTTGAAGCCGCAGCGTCTGCGGCGTCGTTCCCGACATCGGGAACGATTGTCCGCCGTACCTCAGCTCGATCGTGCCGATGACGCCGGCCGGCATGCCCCGATCGTTCAAAACCTGTTCGATCAAATACGTGGTCGTCGTCTTGCCGTTCGTGCCGGTAACCCCGATCAGCTTCACGTCCCGGCTCGGATACCGATAATAATGATTGGCGATCGCGGCCATCGCCAGCCGGGAATCCTTGACGATAAGCTGCGGCACGCGAACGGCAAGCTCGCGCTCCGCCACGATCGCGGCCGCTCCGGCCTCCGCCGCTTCCGCGGCGAACCGGTGGCCGTCCACCCGATGCCCCTTCAGGCAAATAAACAGGTGGCCGGCCCCGATCGTTCTGGAATCGTTGCCGATTCCGGCAATTTCCGTCTCTCCGTCCCCGACGAGCCTTGACGTGACAAGCAGCTTCGCAACATCCTTCAATCGCATCTGCTTTCAACCCCTCTCCCAAACGTTGACGAAACATGATATGCGTCTGCAGCGCCCTCGTTAACTACCATTATAGTCAATGGGAGTGGGATATATTATCGTCTTCGCCCAAATAGATGCGGATCGTGGACCCCCGATCGACGCGGGTGCCGGCCGCGGGCGCCTGCTGGATGACCGTCTTGCCGGAACCGGCGGTCGTCAGGTTGAAATTCATGTTCAAGTCTTCGTAAATTTCCGATACGGTCTTGCCGATCAGGTTCGGTACCGTCACGATCGGCACTTCCCCGTAGGCGTATTCGCGCTCGATCTGCTTCTCCCGCCGAGGAATTTCCAGAATGGCGAGCGCATCCTCCATAATGTTGTGGACGATCGGCGCGGCGACGACGCCGCCGAACTGGATGCCCTGCGGATTGTCGACCGCCACGTAGACGACGATCTGCGGATCGTCGGCCGGCGCGAAGCCGATGAACGAGACGATATGCTCGTTCGGGGAGTACCGCCCGTTCTTGACCTTCTGCGCGGTACCGGTCTTGCCTCCGACGCGGTAGCCGTCGATGAACGCGTTTTTGCCCGTTCCTTTGGCCACGACGCTTTCGAGCGCTTCGCGCACCTCCTTGGACGTTTCCTCCGAGATGACGTTGCGCACCGCCTCCGGCTCGACCGTCTTCACCGTCTCGCCCGTCTCGGGGTTGACCCATTCCTTGGCCACGTGCGGCTTGTAAAGCGTGCCGCCGTTGATCGCGGCCGACACGGCCGTTATTTGCTGAATCGGCGTGACGGAAACCCCTTGGCCGAACGCGGTCGTCGCCAGCTCCACCGGTCCGACCTGGCTCGGCTTGAACAGGATGCCGTTCTCCTCGCCGCCGATGTCGATGCCCGTCTTCGTGCCGAAGCCGAAGTTCTTAATATATTCGAACAGCTTATCTTTGCCGAGCCGGTTGCCCAGCGTAACGAAGCCAGGGTTGCAGGAGTTCTCGACGACTTCCAGGAACGTTTGGCTGCCGTGGCCGCCCTTCTTCCAGCAGCGGAGCTTCGCCCCGCCCACCTCGATGGAGCCCGGATCGAAGAATCGCTCGTTTTTCAAATCGACCTTGTTTTCCTCCAGCGCCGCGGCAAGCGTAATAATCTTGAACGTAGAACCCGGCTCGTACGTCATCCAGATCGGCAAATTGCGGTTGTACACCTCGGAGGGCACCTCGCGGTACTTGTCCGGCTCGTACGTCGGCCGGCTGGCCATGCCCAATATTTCTCCGTTGTTCGGATCCATCGCGATGGCGATAATGCCGTCGGGCTGAAGCTTCGTCATCGCCTGGTCAAGCTCCCGTTCCATGACGGTCTGGATGTCCTTGTCGATCGTAAGCTTCATCGTAAGGCCGTCCTTCGGCTCGTCGTACGTATCGGACGAGCCGGGCATCAGCCTGCCGGCCGCGTCCGACAGAAACGAGACGCTGCCGCCGATGCCGCTGAGCTCCGAATTGTATTTCGCCTCGACGCCCGTCAGCCCTTGATTGTCGATGCCCGTAAATCCGAGCACATGCGCGGCCAGGCTTCCGTGCGGATAGAACCGCTTGTTGTCCTCGGCGACCACGATGCCCGGCAGTCCAAGCTCGCGGATCTGCTCCGCCTTGTCGATCGTAATTTTTCTGCCGCCCGGCCCGAGATTCACGATGAATTGCTTCTTTTTTATTTTGCCGAGAATCGTCTCCTGCGACATGTCGAGCAGCGGCGCAAGGGCGGCCGCCGTCGCCGGATGATCCTTGATTTGCACCGGAATCGCGAATACGGTCGGCGAGCTCACGTTATAGGCCAGCTGCACGCCGTTGCGATCGACGATCTCGCCCCGCTTCGCGACGTACGGAATTTCGCGCCGCCACGAATCCTCGGCTTTGCCGGCCAGCTCCTCGCCTTGCCAGAGCTGCACGTAGGCAAGCCTGAGACATAAAGCAATAAAGGAGACGCCGGCTAGCAGCAAAATGATGAATAGCCGGCGTCTGACCGTCACGTTGGATACTTTCATTCCTTGTTCCCCCTCCGCAAGACTGGTTTGCGCGGAGCGTACGCTTACGCTCACTCCCAGCCTATTCGGGACAAGCGGAGGATAGAACAAGCCTTACGGGGTCATTCGCGTTACTCCGGAGAATCGCCGGACTCGGCCTGTTCGTCGGTCGAGCCCTGCTCGCCGCTTGCTTCCGAGCCGCCGTCGCTGGCTTCGTCTTCGGCGCCCCCGGCATTTTGTTCGGCCGCGCCGTTCGGCGGCTGCAGCACCACCCTCAGCACCTTTACGTTGTTCATCGTCTCTTCCTGCTGAGAGACGACGAAGCCCTGTCCTTCGGGTATGAGCCGGATGCCGATCAGCGCGGCGATTTCAAGCGCGTCCCGGAGCGATACGCCGGTAAGGTCAGGAACGACCAGCTTGTCCCGCTGCTCCGTGATCAAGTAGACGCGCTGCGTCGGATGGACGGCGGAGCCGGCAGCCGGGATTTGCTGGACCACCGTCCCTCCGTTTCCGACCAGCTCGTAGCCGAGCGTCTTCGCCTCCAGCTCCGCTTTCGCCTGCGCGACCTTCTTGTCGGTCAAGTCCGGAACCTGCACGCTCGCTTCCTTCTTCTCGGAGCCGCCTGCCTCCGTCTCGTAATTCGGCGCCACGCCCATCTTGCGGAGGCTCTTCAGCACGATCTGCTTAAAGGCGGGAGCGGCTACGGTTCCCCCGCCGACGAGCGGATCGTTCGGCTCGTCGACGACGACGTACACGACGATTCGCGGATTGTCGACCGGCGCGTATCCGATGAAGGAGACGACGAATTTGTCCGCCGAATATTCACCGCCTACGACCTTTTGCGCCGTACCGGTCTTGCCCGCGACGCGGTAGCCTTCGATGTAGGCGTTTTTGCCGGTGCCGTTCTCCTGGTCCGAGACGACCTGCTCCAAATATTCGCCGACCTTCTTCGAAGTTTCCTCCGAAATGACGCGGCGAACGACCTTCGGCTCGATTTCGGTCGTCGTTTTGGTAACCGGATCGGTTATTTTGCGCACGATCTGCGGCTGCAGCAGCTCGCCGCCGTTCGCGACGGCCGCCACCGCGGCCACCTGCTGGATCGGCGTGACCTGGACGTTGCCTTGTCCGAACGTCGCGCGGGCCACGTCGCTCGGATATTGGAGATTGATCGCGCCGGACAGCTCGTTGCTGAGCGCAATGCCCGTCTTCTGCCCGAAGCCGAAATTCGTGAAATAATCGCGAAGCTTCGCGGCTCCGAGCCGTTCGTAGCCAAGCTTGACGAAAGCGACGTTACTCGAATGCTTCAGCCCTTCCAGGAACGTGATCGTTCCCCAGCCTTCACGCTTAATGTCGCGGATCGGAACGGGAATGTCGTCGAGCTTGATGCTGCCCGACTTGTATTTTTCGTTCGGATTGAACACGCCCTCCTCGACCGCCGCCGCGAGCGTGGCGATTTTGAAGGTGGAACCCGGCTCGTACAAAGACTTGATCGCATGATTGTAAAAGTTCGCGTAATCGCTTTTCCAAAACTCGTTCGGGTTGAACGTCGGTACGTTCGCCATCGCCAATATTTCCATCGTGTTCGGATCGGCCGCGATGACCGTCGCGCTCTTCGGGTTGTATTCCTTGACGATTTCCTGCAAAGCCTCTTCCGCGTATTGCTGAATGTCCCCGTCGATGGTCAGCTCGATTTCCTGTCCGTTCCTCGCGGGTACGAATTCGACTTCGCCTTCGGCCAGCTGAACCCGCTTGCCGTCCTTCTCGTACTTGATCTTGCCGTTCTCGCCGCTGAGCTGCTCGTCGAAGAACGCCTCGACGCCCGTAATCGCTTTGCCTTCCTTGTCCAAATAGCCTACCAGCTGCGAGGCGCGCGCGTTTCTTGGATAAAAGCGCTTCAAGCTCTCGGTGAGGTAAATGCCGACATCAGTCACACCCTTGTCTTTGTTTTCTTTCAGCAGCTCCTCGCGGAATTCCTTCAGCTTGTCCGCCAGCGCCTTATCGACTCCCCAGCCTCCTTGCCGCATTTCCCTGTTGCTATAGTACTTGCCGTCCTTGTTCTTCGCCGTCACCAGCTCGCGCAGCTCTTCCTTCGGCCGGCCCAAAATGTCGTGAAGCCCGTCGACGACGTCCTCCACGAGATCCGCGTCGTGAATCGCCTGCGGATTGACCGAGACGTTGTAGGCGATCGTATCCATCGCCAGCACGTTCCCGTTCCGGTCCGTGATCGAGCCCCGTTTGGCGGTCAGCGTCTCTTCGGCCGACCAGCGCTCCTTCGCGAGTCCATACCATTCGGCCCCTTGCACGACCTGCACATAATAGATTCGGCTAATTAAAATAAGAAAAAGGAGGGTCATAATCCCTCCAAACAACAACGTCCGCAATCTGATTCGTTTCGCCATGACCGTTCACCCTATTCGCCCATTGCCGTTTTCGTTTCTTTATCGCCGGTCTTTACCGTGATGCCGCCTTCGAGCATGCTGACCATCCCTTGCGATTCCGCCAGCTTGCGGATTCTCTCCGGATCGCTGAGCATCTCGACCTGCTTCTTCATATCTTCCATTTCCACGTTCATCGTCTGATAGTCGCTGGTCAGCTTCTTGATCTGCAGATTCATATCGTAGATTTGGGCGTAGCGGAAAATAATGACGCCTGCCACGGCCACGCATACGAGCACCGTGAACATGTACAACAGCTTCTCCTGGACCGGGATGGATCTGCGGGTCTTTACGACTCTCTTCGTTTCTTTCACTACCGTTTTCCGATCTTGCTTTCGTTTCGGCTGGAGCGCCAAATTACCGTTCACGTACGCCAACTCAAATCCCCCTTTACAATTTTTCGGCTATTCTAAGCTTGGCCGATCTGGCCCGCGGATTGCGTTCGAGCTCCTCCTCGCCGGGCACGATCGGCTTCCGGCTGACGAGCTTCAAGATGCCCGCGTTCCCGCATACGCATAGCGGAAAATCGGGCGGGCACGTGCATTTCTCGACAAATTTGGCAAATATTTGCTTGCAAATGCGGTCTTCCAGCGAGTGGAACGTGATGACGGAGGCGCGTCCCCCGGGCTTCAAGCAGCGCACCGTCTGCTCAAGCGCGTCCTCCTCCGCTCCCAGCTCGTCGTTGACGGCGATGCGGAGCGCCTGGAAGGAACGCTTGGCCGGATGAGGGCCGGTCCTTCGCGTGGCCGCCGGAATCGAATTTTTGATGAGCTCCGCCAGCTCGCCCGTCGATTCGATCGGCCCCTTCTCCCTGGTCTTGACGATATTGCGGGCGATCTGTCGCGCGAACTTCTCTTCGCCGTAACGGTCCAGTATACGCGACAGTTCCCGCTCGTCCCAAGTATTCACGATTTCGCGGGCCGTCAAATCCCCCTCCCGGTCCATCCGCATATCAAGCGGCGCGTCATGGTTATAGCTGAAGCCGCGCTCCGCTTCGTCAAGCTGCGGGCTGGAGACGCCGAGGTCGAACAGGATGCCGTCAACCTGAGGCACGCCGTCCTTCATCGGAACGCCGCAGCCCGCCAGCTCCCGTTCCAATTCGCGAAAATTGCTTCGTACCAGCGTTACTTTATCCATATAAGGAGCCAGCCGCTTGCGAGCATTATCCAGCGCCCAATCGTCCTGGTCGAAGGCGATCAGCCGGCCTCCTTCGCCGAGGCGCGAAGCGATCAGCTCGCTGTGGCCCGCTCCTCCGAGCGTGCAATCGACGTATATGCCGTCCGGCTTTATGGCCAAACCGTCAACCGCTTCTTCCAATAGCACCGTAACATGCTGAAACACCATTCAGCCCTCCTCGTCATGTTGTCCGCTCTAGAAGTTAAAGTCGAAATCGACGAGCTTCTCGGCGATTTCGTTAAAGGCTTGCTCCGACTGCGCGTAGTAGCCGTCCCATGTCTGCTTGCTCCAGATTTCCACCCGGCCGGATACGCCGAGCACCATGCATTCCTTGTCCAGCTTCGCGTATTCGCGCAGATGGCTCGGCAGGTTTACCCTTCCCTGTTTATCCAGCTCGCATTCGGTGGCGCCCGAGAAGAAGAAGCGCGTGAAGGCGCGGGCGTCCGACTTCATAAGCGGCAGCGACTTGAGCTTCTGCTCGAGCACGCTCCACTCGCTCATCGGATAGACGAACAAGCAGTTGTCGAGGCCGCGGGTAGCGATGAACGAGGCGCCGAGCGCTTCGCGGAATTTCGAAGGGATGATAATGCGGCCTTTCTCGTCGATGCTATGTTGATACTCACCCATAAACATGAGACCGCCCCACTCCTTCCCCCTGAGCCACCACTTTGCCCCACTTTTCCCCACCTTGATACTTTAGTTCGCCACCTAAAATAAAAATCCTGCTCCATGAGCAGGATTTTTCAAATTTAATTTATCCTATTAATGATCGGGATCGGACGGCTCCCGCTCCTCGTCAGGCGAGACTTGAACGGCTTTCGCGGGACGCCGCAGCCGGCGCGACACCCATACGGCGGGAACGGCGACGACCGCAAGAACGACAATGACGGGAATCGCGCCGGCGATCGCGACGAGCAGGAACTTCAAGCCTTCCCATACGGCCTTCGTGCTTCCCGCGAGCGCTTCGGCCAGCCGCGTGCCCAAATTCGGCTCGCCGTCGCCCGCTTGCTTAATCGCTTGGTCCGTTTGATACAGGCGGAGCTCGACGGTGGAGAAGGCGACGTTGTTGTCCAAGTAACGGATCCTCCCTTTAATCCGTTCAATCTCCTCCTGCACGTCGCCGAGCTGCTGCGAAAATTTCAGCAAATCGTCGGCCTTCGCCGCTTTCTCCATCATGGAGAGCAGGCGCTCCTCGACGAGCTGCCTCGCCTTAAGCCTCGATTCAAGATCGACGTACTCCTCGGACACGTCCTTACTCCCTATATTTCGCTCGAAGCTGCGATGTTCGATCTGCTCGATCCGGTCGATGAAGGACATGAAGCCGTCCGCGGGCACCTTGACCGTATAGCTCGCGCCGATTTCGCCGTCATGTCTCGTATCCTGGAATTGCATAATGTACGCGCCGCTCAGTCCGATCGCTTGACGCAGCGCCGACGACGCCGCGCCAACGTCATCCACCTGCATCGTCAAGGACGCCGAATAAATGATCTTCTGGTTGTACGCCTCCCCGCCGGTCAGCGCGTCCGCGGCAATCCCGCCGCCGGCCGCCTCGTCCGAAGCCGCTCCTCCGTCCGCGGCAGCGATCGCAAGCGCTTCCGAATCGCCGCCTGCCGAATCGGCGACCGAGCCGCTTTCTTCGGTGAGCGCCTGCCCCTTCGCGGCGTTGCTCATCGAACTAGCCCCGTTCTCGTTCGCTGCCGAACAACCTGCTAGCAAGCAGAATGCCAATAGTACGATAAATCCGAGCCATATCCCTCTCTTCTGTCTATGCAAGGAAATCCCCCCTCATCGTTTCCTTTCTTGACGCAGACTGCAAATAAAAGGTTACAGCCCGAATAAAAGAAAAACCGCGATTGCTCGCGGCTCCCTCCTTGGCTTGCGCAGCCTGTTATTCAGCTTCTCTCCAGCTGTCCAAATAAGCGATCTGCTCGTCCGTCAGCTTATCGATGCCGAAGCCGAGCGATTCCAGCTTCAGTCTCGCCACCTGCTCGTCCAGCTCGTACGGCACGTTGACGACTTTGTTGCCGATCGACTCGTACTTCTCGTTCACGTGCTTAAGCGCCACCGCCTGCAGCGCGAACGTCATGTCCATAATCTCCGCCGGATGGCCGTCGCCGGCCGCCAGGTTGACGAGACGCCCTTCCGCCAGCAAGTAAATGCTGCGGCCGTCCTTTAGCCTGTATTCCTCGATATTGCGGCGAACGGTACGGACGCTGCCCGACAATGCCGCAAGCTCCGGCTTATTCGCTTCCACGTCGAAATGGCCGGCATTGGCGATGATCGCGCCGTCCTTCATCGCCTCGTAGTGCTCGCCGCGAATGACGTCGCGGTTGCCGGTTACCGTTACGAAGAACTCGCCGACCTTCGCCGCTTCCAGCATCGGCATGACCGCAAATCCGTCCATGTACGCCTCGACCGCTTTGATCGCGTCGATTTCCGTTACGATCACGTTCGCACCAAGTCCCTTCGCGCGCATCGCCACCCCTTTGCCGCACCAGCCGTAGCCGACGACGACGACGGTTTTGCCCGCGACCATCAGGTTGGTCGTCCGGTTGATGCCGTCCCACACCGACTGGCCGGTACCGTAGCGGTTATCGAACAAATGTTTGCAGTACGCATCGTTGACGGCGACCATCGGGAATTTCAAAGTGCCGTCCTTCTCCATCGCCTTCAGGCGGATAATGCCGGTCGTCGTCTCCTCCGCGCCGCCGCGCAAATTGTCCGCGAGCTCGGGGCGCTCCGAATGCAGAATGGTGGCGAGATCCCCGCCGTCGTCGATAATGAGATCCGGCTTCCATTCCAGCGCCTTGATGTTCAGCTCCTTGAACTCCTGCGGGGACGGATTATATTTGGCGAATACCGTAATGCCGTCCTCCACCAGCGCGGCGCACACGTCGTCCTGCGTCGACAGCGGGTTGCTGCCCGTAATTGTCACGTCCGCGCCGCCGGCTTTGACCACTTTCGCCAAATAAGCCGTTTTGGCTTCCAGGTGAAGCGCGATCGTCACCTTCAGCCCTTTGAACGGCTGCTCCTTCTCGAAGCGCTCCCGGATCGTGTTCAATACCGGCATGTGCGCCCGCACCCAATAGATCTTCCGATGCCCCTCCGGCGCCAAAGCCGGATCGGCGATAATGCTTTTCTCCGCAACGCTCATCTCATGACAGCCTCCTTATATAGATAGAATAAAGCCCCATCGCCGCCGCATTATAAATAAACGATCCGATGCCCGCCCGTGCGGTCGAATGGCGTATCCAGCAGCTTCTCGATCCATGCCGCGTCGTACCGGTTCCAGTACGCCGCCATGTTAAGGACGCGCTCCTGCGGCTTTCCGAGAGGCTTAATGGCGAGCTGGACTCGGTCGAGCTGGCGGGTGGAAGCCTCGAACTGCTTATTGAAGGCGTCGACCGTCTTGCTCCCCATATACTGGATTTGCTCGATAATCTTCTGCATATTCGTGTCTCCGAGCTTGGCGAGCCCGGGTTGCACGCCGGCGGCGAGCGTCAGAAGCGGCTTATACAGCTCCTCGAAGGCGCGCTTCGCGTCGTCGAACCGCTGCTCGATGGACAAGCCGTCCTGCACCTTCAGCCAAGCCGCCTTCTTCTCGTCGAACCGGTTCATGACGTCGTCGAACGAAAGCTCGTACTTGTCCATATATTTCGCGATCGTCCCCTCTACGAGCGTATAGGACATGCGCGGAACGATGATCGGCATCTCCATGCCCATGACGCGGAACGCCTCGCCGGTCAGCGCCCAATACGCGATTTCGCCGGGACCTAACACGACGGCGAGCACCGGGAACAAATAATCCTGCATGAGCGGCCGGGTCAGCACGTTATTGCTTAGCTGCTCCGGCTCACGATCGGCGATATGCAGCAATTGCTCCGCGGATATCGAGAGCTGGCCCTTGCGATCCTGGAAAGCGCCGTCCCGTTTATGCAGCAGCGTGCGTTCGTAGCCGTTCGCCTCGTGGAAGAGGAACAGGTTGGCGCTGCCCGGCGTTACGTCGGCCTGCATCGAATAGCCGAGCTGCCTCACCTTCTCGGCGGAAGCGGCATACGCCCGCTCCAGCTCGTCGTTGCGCTCGATCATCGCCCGGAACATCGGCGCTTCCAGCCGGCGGACGTTCTCGTCGTCCGCGTCGATAAGGACGAGACCGGACTTGCCGAACAAATGGCTGATCACCCGCGCGAACATATCCGATAAGGATCGGGCACCGAGCGACATCCGGCGCAGCTCCGCCAGCATGGCCGGCTTGAATTCGGAATGCGGCAGCGCCTCCTCCAGCTCGCCCAGCAGCCGCTCCCACGTCTCGTCTGCGACGGCCGTCCGGCTGACCGATGTGCGCGACCCTTCCGGGCGCGCCGCCGACAGCTTGCGAAGCTCCTGCTCCGCCGTAATCACGTACGCGTGGTTGGCTTCGTCCCAATCATGGTCTTCCCCTGCTACCCAGAACACCGGCACGACCGGTCTCCCGAGCTGCTCGGCCGCTTCGGCAGCCGCCCGGACGATGGACACGGCCTTGTGGATGACGAGCAGAGGTCCTGTCCACAAGCCGGCCTGCTGCCCGCCGATCACGACCGGCGCCCCTTCCGCTATCGCCGCGATGTTCGCGAACGTCTCGGGCGAAGCGCCGGCCTTCTCGTTGTACAGGCGAAGCGCATCCGCGAGCCCCGCGGAATCCGTCCGCGTTCCGCCCGCGGCCGCGAGCCGCTCGGCGCGTCTTTGCCAATCCTCGTCCGCTCCGGCATGATAGCCGTATAGCGAATCGATGCGGCTATCCGTCCGGTGTATATAGGCCTCTGCCAAAGGCTGTGCGCTTGGCATCGGATAGGTATCGGTTCTCATAGCGCAGCTTGCAACCTCCCGCTTGATCGCCGCGATCGCGGCATCTCGTATAATAATGTTACCCTCGTCATTGTACACAAATGGAAAGCCGCCCGTCAAAACAAAAACACCTCTATGCGAATAGAGGTGCTTCCCCGTTGAACGTCAGGCGTTGCCGGTAATGATCATTTTGCTGACGGCGATCAGCATGAACACGATATAGAGAAGGCTCATCGTAAAAAAGCTGAGTCTCCAAATCGCGCGAAAAATTTTTTTGGCGTCGATGTTGCCGCGCTTGCGAAACTGCGCGTTGCCGATCAGGCCGCCTCCCAGCAGCATGAACAGCAAAATGCCGTATAAGCCGAAGCGGCTGCTGAATATATCGTCGAACAGCACGGCTACGCAGCCGATCAGCAGCGCGGTCGTAATGTCCATCGCCAGGCGGAACGCTTTCTTCCGATCCTGCACGATCGCGCCGTAACCGAACAAAATCAAAGCGAAGGGAATGACGGGAATGACCGCCAAGTAGGCGTATAGATGTTTAATGCTCTCCCAAATCATCGCCATGATCCTTCGCTCCTTTCGTTAACGGCTCTTTATGCAGCGCATGAATTAGCTCGGTAACCGCTTCGTTGAGCGGGGACTTCAGCTTCCATTGCCGCGCCAGCCGGATAATGCCGCCGTTGATGGCGTCGATTTCCGTCCTTCTTCCGGACCTGACATCGCCGAGCATGGATGAAATATTGCCGCTTGTCCGATCGCACACGTCCAGAACGGCTTGCCAGCCATCCGGATCGGTCGCGATGCCTGCTTGCCGCAATAAGCATTCGGATTCGTCGTACAGCGCTCTCATCAGCCTTCGCCTGGCCGGATGGGCCGGCAGCTCGCCGTTCGTCACGTCAAACAGCGCAGTAAGCGGATTAATGACTGCGTTAATCAATAACTTATTATACATGCGATCTTTCATGTCATTCGACAGGAACGCGGCAAATCCTGCCGATTCCAGCATCGATACCAACATTTTTTGCGAGCTTTCGCGCGTATCCCCATGGCGGCTCGCTACGGTTCCCCACTCGCCCAGCCACGTCCGTCCGGATCCGGTATGGACGACCGTTCGGGCATCGAGCCGCTTGGCGCCTTCCGTCGTCACCGCCGCAACGAGAGGCGCTTCAGGCAGAACGGTCTGGATCCGCTCCATATGCCCGATGCCGTTCTGAAGACATACGACCGCCGAAGCCATTCCGTCCCCGCGCGCCGCCAGCCGTCCGATCTGCCGCAGCAAGCCGTCATTCAAATCCGTCTGCTTGACCGCCAGTATAATAAAACGTACCGGCGCCTGTCCAGGGCTCGCCCCGGCCTCCGGCTCCATATGCGCCGTTTCGATCCATTTGCCGTCGACGCGGACGATCCGCTCCTCCGCATCCGGCGAACGCAGCCGGATACCGCCGGAGCCCAGCAAGTAGGCCTGCCGCTCGCTTCTCGTCCAGACCGTGACGCCCGCACCCGCTCCGGCAAGCCGCCCGCCGAAGAGCAGGCCGAGCGAGCCGCCGCCGATTATATCGAATTTCACGCCGCACCTCTTTCCGGACGCCAAGGGCTTTCAGCCTTATCTATCCGCGATCCTAATCGCATCCATCGTAACAAATTTGCACAAATTATGCCAACGCAAACGTAGGCGGGGCATGCCGATCAACCCGGCTCGCCCCGCCTATGCCTTGCCCGATAACTTATTCAATACGTTCCAAATTGCCGTTCGCATCCATTTTGAATCGCGGCTTCGCTTCTTCTTCATCGGTTAATACGGTTAACCTTCTCGCGCGGTCCATGATCTGGATCAACGTCTTATAATCGTCATTAACGGCGCGGTAATCCGTTTGCACGTTGTTGACTTCTTTAGACAATCTCTCATTCTGCTCGCGCAGCCGGTCTAACTCTTCCTCTTTGTCTTTCAGTTCCTTCTCGAACAGCTTGATCTGTCTCGTTAAATCCTGATAGGTCGTCTTCCAGCTACGCAAGAAACGGATGACGGCGTCGATCGAGATGCCTTCCTCGATCGAGCCGGCGTCTTGCCTGAAGCCTCGCTCTTCCGATTCGAATACGGCTATCGACGAAACGTGCGGCGTTGCTACTACCGTTTGCTTTTTCAAGTAATTGCGTTTTTGCCGCTGCTGTTTGGCGATCTGAATGGCGTCCTCGTACCGTTTGCGAACGCAGCTGTTCCACCGGAACCCGCAGGCGGCGGACGTACGGCCGATTCGTTCTCCGACTTCCTCGAACGCGGCAAGCTGTGTGCTTCCTTCGCGAATATGGCGTAGCGTTACCTCGGCGAGAATCAAATCGTCGTCCGGACTCCACGCGTCTTGTCTGACTGCTGTCATGCAACGAAAACCTCCTAACGTAAAGGCGCTTACTTTATCTCTATGCCCTTGGTAGAGTTCATAGAATCTATTGGATACTAATTTGTATAACCATTTTTTCGCGCGCTCATACATGTCAAGTCTTATTCCGGAGCAAACTATGGACAGGAACGGCAATGGACAAAAAGTTTGCGAATTCGTCACCGTTGCCGGTTTACACAATTTTCTTCAACCGTTATAATGATCATTAGAAAACGGGTCGAGCGAAAGGGGGATATTATCATGGCACGCATGTATCGGGTACTCGGGTTTTGGACCCTGGTAATCGGACTAATGGCTTTCGCAGGCCACATGACCGAGTTTGCGCTATTGTTCTTCGCGCAGGCCGTCGCTTTCGTATTTCTGGGCTACTTGAATTTCTCCGAGAGAACTTACATAGTGATGTTCTGGGGATATATGGCTATTTCATTCGTGGGCTTCACGTATTGGTCGGTCTTCAAGCTGGACTTGCCTTTCTAAAGGCTCATTCGTTCAAGTGCAAGCATGCGGGAATAAAGAACCGGCGTCAGCTCCTAGGAGCTGACGCCGGTTTTTTATTCCCGCGCCTCAGCGCGTCCCGTTCGCCTTGTCCAGCACCATCACCTTAAACGACTCGCTCATCCGGTCGCTGAGCAGCAGCTGCCTGACGGCCCGGTTCATGCGTGCCGCCTCCCCGAACGGATCGGCGCCGCTATGTTCCGCAAGAAGATCGAGAACGCCGTTGTCCGTCAAAAATTGCTTCTGGCTCGAGTAGCCGGCCAGCCGCCAGCCGCTCCGCTCCGCTTCCTTGCGAACGAAAGTGAACGGCACGTGCGAAGTCATATCCTGTTCGCCGATTCGCTCGTACGGGCTGTCGCTCGCCTGATGCCGCCAATAGCACATCAGCGTGCCGAGCATGCGATGCTCCGCCGCGTATTCGTCCGCCTCATGGCCGTAATCGATGAGGATCAAGCGGCCTTCGGTCATCGCGCCGCCGAGACGATTCAGAAACGACGCCGCATCGGCATGAACTTCCGTCCGCTGGCCTTCGCGCAGCCGGATGCCGTCCCGCGCCAGCCATCCGCCGATTCGCGGATCGGAAACCGGCATGCACGCCTCGCGAAATCCTTCCGCCGCGTCTCCCGTTACCCCAAGCTCGACCAATTCGTCTTGCAGGATTTGCACGCGATGAACCGGGAAAGCATCCAGCAGTTCGTTGGCGAGGATGACCGCCGGTTCCCGAAGCCAATCCGCGCCCCATGCCTCCTCGGAAGAGGCGACCACGGGTTCGTCGATTCGCTGGTACCCATCCGACCGAAGCACCCGGAAGCTCTCCTTGGCCGCATGCGTATGGGCCGGATGATCCTCGACGATTACGGATCGGTAACGGCTGCCCCAGTCCTTGTCCAGCAGGCTGCCCGCTGCGGCGATTTGTGCCGACAGCCTGCCGGTGCCCGCTCCCCACTCGATAAGCGGCAGCGGCCCCGCCTCTGCCCCTCGCCCGAATCGGATCAAATAGCGGGCAAGCACTTCCGCCAGAACCCGTCCGATGCCGGAGCTGGTGTAGAAATCGCCCTCCTTGCCGATCCGGACGCCGCCCTTCCGGTAATACCCGTACGCCGGGTGATACAAACATTGCTGCATATAGTCCCGAAATGTAATGCAGCGGACCGGCTGACCGGCAGCCTCGCCGCCGGCAAGCCAGCCGACTGCCGGCGCTGCCGCGATTATGCGGGCGATCGACGCCGCAAGCGGATTTTCTTTCATCGCTCGTTCATCCTTTTCCAAATGTAAGATATAATAGATTTGATTGCCGCATAAACTAACTGCTGAGGAGGGGGATGCCGTTGTCCGAAACTGCAAAACGCAACCGCATCGTCCGCAAAGCCGCCGCCCTGCTGCTTGCCGTATTCGTCGCGCTTCAGACGCCTGCGTCGGCTGCGCCCGATCCGGCGGATGACGAGTTGCATGATTTGCTTGAAAAAAGCTTGTCCGTCGTCGAAATCGACAAGGAAATCGAACGCATCCGGAAGCAGCAGGAGCAGTTGACGCAAGAAATGGCCGATGCCGAACGGCAGTTAGAGCAACAGGAAGAGCGGATAGCGGACAAGCGGGATGAGGCCGGGAGCGTCCTGCGCGCTTATTATATGGGAGAACGCGATTTTTTGTTGGCCGCACTCATCTCTTTCGATTCTTTATCCGATTTGTTGCAGATGATCGATTACGCGGAATTTTTGTTTTCGCACGACAAGTTTACCTTGGATTCTTACATGGAGCAATATCGAAAAGTGAAGGAAGGCCACGAACGACTTGAAACGAGGAAGTTGGAGCTTGCTGCCGTCGAAAGCGGGCTGAAGCTTCAACGGGAACGGGTGCTCGACCTGGAAAGGCAGCTGGACGAGCAGCTGGCCGGAAGATCCGACGCCGACAAGCTGCGGCTTCTGATGGAGGAGCTGACCTCCTTCTGGGAATCGGCAGGCATAGACGAAGTGAAGCAATATTTCCAGGCGCTGTCGAAGGCTATGCAGAAGCTGCCGGAATGGGTGCAAAGCAATAAGCAGCTGCTGGAGATTAACGGCTTCCAATACACGATTACGGTGCCGGAGAAGGAAATCAACGCGTTCCTGCGGGAGCAGAACGACATTTTCAACAACTTTTCGTTCGAATTTTCGAACGGCGCCGTCGTCGCGCGCGGGCAGAGTGACAATATGGAAATCCGGATCTCCGGCCACTATACGATCGAGAACGATCCCAAGAACGCGATTTTGTTCCATGTCGACGAGCTGCTCTTCAACGGTTTCCGGCTCCCGGATACGACCCGGCAGGCGCTCGAGCGGGAATTCGATTTGGGCTTCTACCCCGATTTGATCGTATCGTTCCTGAAGGCGACGAGCGTCGAGATGAAGGACGACAACCTGATCATCCAATTGAGCCTCAAGCTTTGAATACGACCGACAGAGACCGCCCGCGTCTGCCGGCCGGCGGTCTCTTTCCCCTTATGCCCCACCCTGCAGCGCTTGAACGAAAGCTTCCAGCTGCAAGCCGCTCTCGGAATACTGCCTCCACATCCCTTCGCGGCGCTGCCAATTCTCCGGCCATTGCGGATCGGCGGCCGGGATGTGGCCGGCCGGCTGGTTTGCGTTAAGCGCCGACTTCCACCAAGCGGGCGGTATGCGCGATTGCCCGGACCGCTCATCGTCGTTTGCCGCATACAAGGAAGCCCGCGCGGGAAGCTGGCCGAATAAATCGTAATTGCGCTGCTGATTATAAATTTCCGTCATTTCGGACACCCATAGCATCGACTCTTCTTCCGCCTTGCAATACGAAGAGACGACATAGCTCCGACCGTTCAGCCAAGGGAACAAGATACGCTCTCTGTCGAAGATAAGCCCGTCTCGAACGGATGCGCTCAGCTTCTCGAACGCCGTCCACGGCAGCACCGCCGTCAGCAGCTTGCGGCCGGCCAAGGCTTCGCTGATTTCGGCGATCGAGTCCGTCCCTATGCGGCTGATGCGGGCATTCATCGTGTCCAGCCAGCGAAGCTGGCTCACCAGCGCGTCGCTCGGTTCCTGCAAATTGATCAAATCGGAAGGATCCGCTTGCAAGGCGGCGAGCCAAACCAGCTGCTGGCGCAAGTCGCCCGCGCTCCAATTCAGGATGCTCGCGTCCGCGTGCCTCTCGATAACCTTGGCCGCGGCGGTCTGGTAAGCCGGCCAATCGGCGGGCGGAGTCTTAAGTCCCGCTTCGTCGAGCAGCAAGCGGTTCCATACGACTACGTACGGATCCACGTCCATCGGCACGCCCCATAAGTACCCGTTCCACTTCAGCGGATCGAGCAGCCCTGCCATTTGATCCGTAAGCGTGTCTCCCGTCATTGCGTTGTCCGCGGATTGCAAATATCCCCTCACCGCGAACGCCCTGACCCAGCCGTTGTCCATCAGCATCACGTCCGCGGCTTCTCCCCTCCTGCTGTCCTCCGTCCATGCGCCGTAAGCCTTGTTCGCGTCCGGCTCGTTCGCGAGCGTCACTTGGATATAAGGATATTTAAGCATAAAATTATCGGATAACTCCTTCAGCTCGCGATATTGATCCGCGGGCAAGGAAACGTTTACACGAATCTCCGTCCGCTCTTCGATGACCGCTTCGCCTGTCGCGGGCTGATCCGCGGATTTGCCGTCCGGGCTGCCGGTGCTTGCCGGATCCGCATTTCTCGATAGTTGGAGAAGCAGCAGTGCCGACAACAGGATGACGCCGATAAGGAGCGGCGCGTATTTTCGGGGAGACACGGCATTCTTCCTTTCATCCTAAAGACCTACTACACACAGGATAGCAATAAATGTGCGCCTTGTCCAAACGAACTTACGACAGCCATAAAAAAAATCTCCCTTCGCATATAAGGGAGACAAGTAGCTTGCTTGCGATTACAACAAATCCGCGGCAAGCTGCGCCAGTTTGGAGCGTTCGCCTTTCTCCAGCGTCATATGGCCGCTTAGGCTTTCGTTCTTGAACCTTTCCACGATATGCGTCAATCCGTTGCTTATGGAGTCAAGGTAAGGATGATCGATTTGCTCCGGATCGCCCATCAGGACGATTTTGCTGCCCTCGCCTACACGGGAGACGATCGTCTTCACCTCGTGCTTCGTCAAGTTCTGGGCTTCGTCGATAATGATGAATTGACCGGGAATCGACCTTCCGCGAATATACGTGAGCGCCTCGACCTGAATGCTGCCCATGCCCATCAATATTTTATCGATGTCGCCCGCCTTCTTCGTATCGAACAAATATTCCAGGTTGTCGTAGATCGGCTGCATCCACGGCCGCAGCTTCTCCTCCTTCTCGCCGGGCAAATACCCGATGTCCTTGCCCATCGGCACGACCGGTCTTGCGATAAGCAGCTTCTTATATTTATGCTCATCCTCCGTCTTCAGCAGGCCGGCCGCAAGCGCGAGCAGCGTCTTGCCGGTTCCGGCTTTGCCCGTTAACGTGACGAGCGGAATTTCGTCGTTGAGAAGCAGCTCCAGCGCCATTCGCTGCTGCGCGTTCCGAGCCGTAATTCCCCATACCGGGTCGTTGCTGAGGAAGAGCGGCTCCAGCCGCACGCCGTCCTGGCTCACCTTCAGAAGCGCGGATTTGGACGTCCCCATCTCATCCCGCAAAATGACAAACTCATTCGGATTCAGCTTGACCTTGAGCTGCAAGTTGTTGATCGTCAAAAACCGGTACGTGTAAAATTCGTCGATGACGGACGGATGAACGAACAGCGTCAAATAACCCGCATAAAAATCCGAGGAGACGACGACTCGATCCGACAAATAATCCTGCGCCTGCAGCCCGAGGACGTCGGCCTTGATCCGGACGAGCACGTCCTTGCTCACCAGCACGATGCTCTGTTTCTCCGATTCGTTCTCCTGCTCGAGATGGTAATTGAGCGCTACGGCCAATATCCGGTTATCGTTGGACATCTCGCCGAACATTTCCTGCACGCGCATGAAGCTGCGGTGGTTTAGCTCTACTTTCAGCACGCCTCCGCCCGGAAGCTCGATCCCCTCGTGCAGCCGTCCTTCTTCTCTCATCTTATCGAGGAGACGGGAGACGGAACGGGCGTTGCGGCCCAATTCGTCTGCAAGCCTCTTCTTCGAATCGATCTCTTCCAACACGACCGCGGGAATTATGACCTCATTATCATCGAATGCAAAAATCGCTTGCGGATCATGAAGCAGCACGTTCGTATCGAGCACGAATATTTTTTTCATGAGAACCCTCCCGGCGTTGGATAATCATTAGAAAGCATACATAGCCTTGCTCTGCTGCGGGTACACTATGGCGGACAAGCGACGATTTTCAATGACAAAAGAGGTGGCAGACATGCACATGAATAAATGGCTTGCTTCAGCGATCATCGTGATCCTGGCGACGACCGGCTGCACCGTCGCAAGGAACGAAACATCACCCTCTCCCCAAAATAATGACCGCGTAGAAGCTCAGCAGACCGAGCCGCGGAGACAGGAAATCAATAATTCGGAGCAGGTGGCGACGCATTTGGAGCAGCTTGCCAAAGGCATTGAAGGCGTTCAGGACGCGCATTGCGTCGTCATCGGCAATACGGCCGTCGTCGGCATCGACGTCGACGCGAAGATGGAACGCTCCAGAGTAGGGACGATCAAGTATTCCGTTGCCGAAGCGTTCCGCAAGGATCCTTACGGAATCGACGCGCTCGTGACGGCCGACATGGATTTGGCCCAGCGGCTGAACGAAATCGGCGCGGACATAAGGCGCGGCCGGCCCGTAGCGGGCTTTGCCGAGGAGATGGCCGACATTATGGGCCGCCTCGTGCCGCAGCTGCCGCGGGAAATTATGCCGGTGGAGCCCGAGAAGCGGCAAGACGCTCCCAAGCTGAACAAACAAATGTGATTCGGCCTCGCATGCATGAAGAAATGGTAAACGCCATCCGAAGACGCAAAGAGCCTAGTGAGTAATCACCAGGCTCTTCGTCAAGCAGCGGAACCTTGTACCAATGTCCCGTACTCTGCCGATTCGTATGTTATTCCCCTTATGGATGGCTGCCGCGTTTACGGATTCGGTCATGCAACATGACCTCCTTCTGAACAGAATTCATTACGACTTCTGTAGCATCATTATATCCATAATATTAGCGTTAGTCCATGGTTATTCAGCCATTTTTGCTTGAAGAGCGGCTTTCGCCTCTTCGAGCTTAGTATCGTCCAGGTAGACGTACGGGCTTCTCCAGCTGCCTTCGAGCGCGATGAAGTTAATGTCGCTTTTGCCCATGCCGAAGTACTTCGCCATCATGCTTCGGATCTCGTCGGACGGCATATCCATCGTCAGGTTGTTGCCGACCGCTTCGATGACGCCGCCCAGCTTGGACACGCCGCTTAACGACTTCATCTTGTCGGTCAGCGCCCCGATCACTTCGCTTTGCCGCCTGTTGCGGTCGAAGTCGCTCGACATGTTGCTTCCGTCGTTCGACTTGCGGTAGCGGACGAAGTCGAGCGCCTGATCGCCGTCGAGCACCTGCAGGCCCTTCTCCAGATCGATGTTCGTGCCGTCGGCCGAATCCTTGTACTTCATCCGCATATCGACGTTCACTTCCACGCCGCCAAGCGCGTCCACGACGTCGGAGAAGCCTTGGAAGTTGATGACGCCCGCGTACTTCACGTCGATGCCGAACAGCTTGCTCATGACCGTCCGCACTTCCTGCTTCGCATCGGCGTATGCCGCTTCCTTCTTCAAGCCGTCATTGAGCGCCATGCTGTAGAAATCCGCGTAGAAGCTGTTCGCCTTCCTCTCCCGGTAGCCCTCGACATCGATTAACGAGTCTCTCGGGATGGATACGACCGTCGCCGATTTCGTATTCGGATTGAACGCCGCCACCATCATGACGTCCGTGTTCAATCCTCCCCCGTGCGAGCGGGAATCGAGGCCCATCAGGACGAGTGCGACTGACTTTGCCTTCACCGATTCCTCCGGCGGGATGACGACTTCGGGATTTTCCACCCCGATCTGTCCGACGGCATCGTCCACCTTCAGCACCAAATAAGCCAGAAAACCCGCCGTTATGAGCAGTATGCCGAAGACCGTTATAAAAAAGATCTTGAAAAACGACCGTTTTTTGCGCGGCTTCTGCTTGCCCGGCTTCGGCGCTTTGCGTGCGCCCGATCTAGGAGGTAAGGATGATCCTTGACTCATAAGTTCCACCTTCAAGCTCAGTTGTATTTGGGGTTCGATTCGATGTCCGCGAGGAGCTGCTCTGCCTCTTCCCGGGGGTAGAGCTGCAGCTTCAGGCGTCCATCCTTCTCGAACTTCACATGGATCATCGTCGCATCCGTCTTCGCGATGGCAAAATCCGTCAGCCCGTGATCCTCCCTCAAAATCTGTTCGAAAAAATCGGCCGTATCGATCGCGGCCCGGTCATCCGGCCGGGCATCCGCCACGAGGCGGATCTGCAGCCAGTTGAACATAGCGTCCTCCAGCTTCATTTGCCGGGCTCCGCTTTGCCTTGGGCCGATGCGTCGCCTGCTTTGTTCCCCTTCCATTTGTCGTACAGCTGGCGTCCGCGGAGCATAAGCATCATGATGACCGCCACGCCCATGCACTGGATGATCGGCAGCTTGTCGACCTGCAGGATCATCAAGATGAACGAGCCGAACGCGATCAGGACGTACACGAGAATTTCCTTGAGCAGCGGCAGCTTCTGCTGGGGACGAAATACTTTGTTGAATATGTAAATCGTAAAACCCAAAATAAGCAAATAGGAGACAAGCTTGTGATCGCTTAGCCATGCTTGCATAGAACGTACCTCCTTTTGAAAATAGAACGTAAGGCTTTGCCCCTTGCGCAAAACCTTACGTTCGAATCAATCCGTTAATTTACACGCCTGCTTGAGCGGTTTTGCGGTGCTTCTCGGCACGCTCGCGCTCGCTCTTGTTCAAAATCTTCTTGCGAAGGCGAATCGACTTCGGCGTAATTTCGCAATATTCGTCGTCGTTCAAATATTCAAGCGCTTGCTCGAGGGAGAACAGGCGCGGCGTCTTCAGCTTAACCGTATCGTCCTTGCCGGCCGAACGCACGTTGGAGAGCTGCTTCTCTTTGCAAATGTTGACGATGATGTCGTTGTCGCGCGTATGCTCCCCGACGATCATGCCTTCGTAAATCTCGGTGCCCGGCTCCAGGAACTGAATGCCGCGGTCCTCGACGCCCAGCATGCCGTAGAACGTCGACGTGCCGGTCTCGCTTGCGACGAGAACGCCTTGGTGGCGGCCGCCGACGCCCGCGCCGGCAAGCGGCCCGTAGCTGTCGAACGCATTGTTCATAATGCCGTACCCGCGCGTAAGCGTAAGGAACTGCGTACGGTAGCCGATCAAGCCTCGCGCCGGAATGACGAACTCAAGGCGGACTTGGCCGTTGCCGTTGTTGATCATGTTCACCATCTCCGCCTTGCGCGTGCCGAGGCTCTCCATGACCGCGCCCATGCTCTCTTCCGGCACGTCGATCAAGAGGCGCTCGTACGGCTCCATCTTCTGGCCGTCGATTTCCTTGATGATGACTTCAGGCTTCGATACTTGCAGCTCGTAGCCTTCGCGGCGCATGTTCTCGATCAGGATGCCGAGGTGAAGCTCGCCGCGGCCCGATACGATGAAGGCATCCGGGCTGTCCGTCTCTTCGACGCGAAGCGCCACGTCCGTCTCCAACTCCTTGTACAACCGCTCGCGGAGCTTGCGCGACGTTACCCACTTGCCTTCGCGGCCCGCGAACGGGCTGTTGTTCACGAGGAACGTCATTTGCAGCGTAGGCTCGTCGATCTTAAGCACGGGCAGCGCTTCGGGCTTCTGCGGATCGGCGATCGTCTCGCCGATGTTGATCTCGCGGATGCCCGCGATCGCGACGATGTCGCCCGCTCCCGCTTCCGGAACCTCGATGCGCTTAAGACCCTGGAAGCCGAACAGCTTCTCGATTCTCGCCTGCTTCGTCTGGCCTTCGCGGTTAATGACCGCGACCGATTGGCCTTGGCGGATGAGGCCGCGGTTAACCCGTCCGATCGCGATCCGCCCCAAATATTCGTTGTAATCGAGCAGAGTCACAAGAAATTGAAGCGGCTGCTCGGTATCCTCCGTAGGGGACGGAATATGCTGCACGATCGTTTCGTACATCGCTTCCATGTTCTCGTCCTGCTTGTCGGGATCGAGGCTGGAAGTACCCATGAGGGCGGAAGCGTACACGACCGGGAATTCGAGCTGGTCGTCGTCGGCGCCGAGCTCGATGAACAGGTCAAGCACCTCGTCGACGACTTCGGAAGGCCTCGCGTTCGGACGGTCGATCTTGTTCACGACGACGATCGGCGTCAGCTTCGATTCGAGCGCCTTGCGCAGGACGAACTTCGTTTGCGGCATGCAGCCTTCGAAAGCGTCGACGACGAGAAGCACGCCGTCGACCATCTTCATGATTCTCTCCACCTCGCCGCCGAAGTCGGCGTGTCCGGGCGTATCTACGATGTTAATTAAATAGTCCTTATAATTAATGGCTGTGTTCTTCGCCAAAATCGTAATGCCGCGCTCGCGCTCCAGATCGTTGGAATCCATTGCGCGCTCCTGCACCGCTTCATGCTCGCGAAACGTTCCGGATTGTTGAAGCAGCTTGTCGACCAATGTCGTTTTGCCGTGGTCGACGTGGGCGATGATCGCGATATTACGAATGTTCTCTCTTGCTTGCATGACTCTTAATCCACTCCAATTGTTTTTTTATTTATGCTTGATTACCAACGTTTGCGCTTGCCCAGCATCATCCAGGCGCCTGCCGCGATGAGCGCGATGGCAATCGCGTAAATTCCCCAGCTCCACAATAAGGGAAGAACGATAAAGACGGCGGATGCGGCGGCGAGGGCGATCGATGCCGTAAACACGACGCGGTTTCGGGACGAACCGAACAAATAATATTCGTAAAGGCCGGCTGCGACGCCGAATACGAAGAGCGGCCACAAATATCTCAATTTATCCCATCCGAACAGGTTGCAGAAGATAAACAGCAAGGCGTAGACGATCAACGCCCCGCCGGGCACGAGTACGACTGCCGGAACCAGCCTGCCGAAATAAAGCACGTGCAGCAGCAATCCCGGAATCAGAACGAGCAGCGGCCAGAAGATCGCCCCCAAGAAGCTGAATACCCCCAACTTGCCAAGCAAAATAACGACCCCGGCTAACAGCAAAATGATTCCAGCGGAATATTTGTTATTAGGCATGTGCGCTTCCGCTCCTTACAACGCCGATCGCGAATTTCCGCGAAAGACGACAGTTTTTATCTATACTAGTTTAATGGAACTGAAACGAAAATACCAGTGCGAAGCCTCTCTTTGCGCAAAAAAAACCGTTCCGCCATCGTTTGCGGGGAACGGTCGGCCTTCCGATCCGCCTCAAGCCGGCTTTCTTTTTAATACCGCCAGCGCGATGACAAGCGGCACGCACAGCAGCGGAACCGCCTCGGCGAGCGTCTTCGAGCCGTGGAACAGCAGCTTGTCCAGGCCCGGGTCGTGCATCAGCATCTCCCCGGCCGCGTAAGCGAGAAGCGCGGCGCCGATATAAGACAGCGCGGGAAACCGGTTCAGCAGGCTGCCGAGCAGCTGGCTTCCCCATATGATCATGGGGATGCTGATCGCGATTCCGAGCAGAATGAGAATCAGATCTCCTTCCGCGACGGCGGCGATCGCCAGCACGTTGTCGAGGCTCATCACGAAGTCGGCGACGACGATCGTCCAGACCGCCTGTCCGATCGTGCCCGCTTTTTTGACCGACTGCCTTTCCGAGTGACCGCCCCTTGCGTCCGCCAGCAGCTTGAGCGCGATATAAAATAACAGCAGCGCTCCAGCCGCCTGGAGAAACGGGATTTTCAGCAGCGTAACCGCGGCAACCGTAAGCAGGCACCTCAGCGCGACCGCGGCGAGCGCCCCCCAGCGGACCGCCCTCTTGCGCTGCTCCGGCGGAAGGTGGCTGCTCGCCATCGCGATGACGATCGCGTTGTCTCCGCTAAGCAATACATTAATCAATACGATTTGGATAAAAATTAGCAAGCTGTCCAAGGTGCATCCCCCCTCCTATCAGCAATATGAACAAGCTTTGGCGATTATGTCCAAAAAAAATGTGAATCCATCTTTTCGCGGGCTCGTATTTATTGTAGACTTCAAAGAGTGCTTGTTTTAGAGAGGAGGGAAACAACGAATGGAATTATTCTCGCCTGAGTTTTTCACCGCTCTGTTGACTATCGTTTTCATCGACCTTATATTGGCTGGAGACAACGCCATTGTCATAGGGCTGGCAGCTCGCAACTTGCCTAAGGAACAGCAGAAGAAAGCGGTCATCTGGGGTACGGCGGGCGCAGTAGCCATCAGGATCATCGCGACGCTTCTCGTCGTTCAGCTGCTTAACGTGCCGTGGCTGAACCTGGTCGGGGGCCTTCTCCTCGTCTGGATCGCCTACAAGCTGCTCGTACAGGACGATGCGCACGACAACGTGAAGGCCGGCAATACGCTCTGGCAATCGGTACGCACGATCATTATCGCGGACGCGGCAATGGGTATCGACAACGTCATTGCGGTCGCGGGCGCCGCGCACGGCGATACGCTGCTCGTTATTTTGGGCCTTATCATCAGCGTGCCGGTCGTCGTATGGGGAAGCACCTTGTTCATCAAGCTGATCAACCGCTTCGAATGGATCGTGTACGTCGGCTCCGGGGTACTTGCCTACACGGCGGCGAAGATGATCACGCACGAGAAATCGTTCAAGGAGTTTTTCGAAAGCAGCCCGGCGATTTATTGGGCTTTCATCGCGATCGTCATCGTTCTCACCATTGCGGCCGGCTACTTTACGAACGTCCGGAATAAGCAAGCGGCGCAACAAAAAAGCAGCGAATCCCACTAAGGGATTCCTGCTTTTTTTGTCGTGCGCGGGCAACGATCAGAACCAGCTGTCTTCGCCCGCGGCTTGCGCGGCGGTCGCGGTGTCCGGCGACAGCATGACCGCTTCCGTCCCGTCGGCCGCCGCGGCCAGCAGCGCCTCGTAATCGGGAATAAGCGATTCCACCTTCTCCACGATCTTTAAATTCGGATTGGTCGTCGGCGACTTCGGCAGGAACAGCGTGCAGCAATCCTCGTACGGCAAGATGGACGTGTCGTAGGTCCCGATCCGCATCGCGATATCGATGATTTCCTGCTTGTCCATCATGATTAACGGCTTAAGCAGCGGCAGTTCGGCCGACCTGCCGATGACGTTCATGCTTGGCAGCGTCTGGCTGGCGACTTGGCCGAGGCTCTCTCCGGTTACGATGCCGCCAGCGCCGCTCCGGGCCGCCAGCTCTTCGGTAATGCGAAGCATCGCCCTGCGCATGAGCGTAATGATCAGGTTGTCGTTATTCGACTGTGCCAGCCTCGTCTGAATGTCCGTGAACGGCACGAGATGAAGCTTGATCGGCTCTCCGCTGAAATAGGAGAGCCGTTTGGCAAGCTCGACGACCTTCTCCTTCGCCTGCTCGCTCGTGAACGGATAGCTGTGGAAATGGACCGCCTCCAGCTCCAGCCCTTTGCGCAGCGCCATCCAGCCCGCTACCGGGCTGTCGATGCCGCCCGAGAGCAGCAGGAGCGCTTTGCCGTTCGAGCCGTACGGAAACCCTCCCGCCGCCGGAATGACTTCATGGAACAGATACACCGCTTCCTCCTGAATATCGACCCGCAGCTCGACTTCGGGATTCCTCACGTCGACCTTCAGCCCCGGCAACCCGCGCAGCACGTGGCCCCCGACCAAATGATTCATTTCCTGCGATGTATGCGGATACCCTTTCCAAGCACGCTTCGCGCTGACCTTGAAGGTAGCCGGCTGCACGGGGATCGCTCGCATGAGCTCGAGCGCGGCCGCCTGGATTTTCGCCAGATCGGCCTCCGAGCTGATGACGGGGCTGAGCGAAGTGATGCCGAACAGATCCTTCAGCCGGTCTGCGACCGGTTCGTATGGCTGCCCGTTCAGCTTCACGTATAACCGTCCGTATGCTTTAAAATAGGAAATCCCGTCAAACCCGGCAAGCGCGCGCCTCACCTGATCGATCATACGCTTCTCGAACCGGTTCCGGTTCCGCCCCTTCATCGTTAAATCGCCGTAGCGCAGCACAATTTGTTCATATTGCAACGTTAGGTCAATCTCCTCTCAAGCGGCTTCAATTGCTCGACGATGCTTCGGAGCGCCTCGCCGAGCCTGTCGACGTCCCTTTCACGGTGCTCGTCTCCGAAGCTGATGCGAATGCCGCCGGCGGCATTCTCCAGGCTTGCCCCTAGCGCAAGCAGCACGCGGCTCGGCTTGGCGTCCTTCGACGAGCAGGCCGATTTCGTCGATGCCATTATACCATGCTGCTCCAGCATGTGGACGATGACCTCCGGCTTCATTCCGGGATAGGAGAAATGAACGATATGATCCGCCGACGGCTCGCCGCCGTTCACCCTCAGCTCCGGAATGACGCCAAGCAGCCGAAGCAGCCTCGCCTTTAACCCGGCCATGCGCCGCCCGCGCTCCTCCATCGTTTCCGTTGACATCCGCAGCGCTTTGGCGGCAGCGACGATGCCCGGCACGTTCGGCGTGCCCGGCCGGTAGCCGGATTCCTGCGCCCCGCCGGCAAGCAGCGGCTGAAGCGTCACGCCGTCGCGCACGTACAACAGCCCGACGCCTTTGGGTCCTCTAAGCTTATGCGCCGAAGCGGACAGCAGATCGATGCCCCATTCCTCGATCCGGACGGGCAGCTTGCCGACGCTTTGAACGGCGTCGACATGGAACAATACCTTCGGATGGCGCTTCAAAAGACTGCCGATCCGCTCGATCGGCTGCACGGTGCCAATCTCGTTATTGACGTGCATGACGCTGACGAGCACGGTATCGCCGGTCAGCGCTTCCTCCACCTGCTCAGGACGAACGTGGCCCGACTCGGAGGCCGGCAAATACGTGACCCGGAACCCTTCCCTCTCCAGCCGGCCGAACGTCTCGAATACGGACGGATGCTCGATCATCGTCGTGATCAAATGCTTGCCCCTGCCCGCGTATTGCCGCGCGGCGCCCTGGATCGCCAAATTATTCGACTCCGTTCCGCCGCCGGTGAACAGCCACGTCCCGCCGCGGGTCTGCAGCTGGCTCGCGACAAGCGCGCGCGACCGCTCGATCAGCTTGTCCGCGTCCGTGCCGGCGGCATGCAGCGAAGAAGGGTTCGCATAATGCGCGCGCATCACTTCCGCCATCGTCTGCACCGCTTCCTCGTAGGGCGGCGTCGAGGCGCAATGGTCAAAATATAACATAGCCCTTCAGCTCTCCTTCCCAAAAAAGAAAAAGACCAGCGATCAATTTCGCGTGTGGCGGAAGGCCGGATCGTGATCTAATCGGCAAGCCCCCTTACCTGGCTTGCAATACCTTGGCGACGTAACGCTGCGTCTCCTCGGGCAGCGCTTCGTGATTGGCGATCAGCTGCTCGTTCGTCTTGATGCCTGCACGGTCGACGCGGCCAGGGCCGGCATTATAGGCGGCCAGGGCAACCTGTACGTTGCCGTCATATTTCCGAAGCAGCATGGCCAAATATTTCGTCCCGCCGTCAATGTTCTGCTCCGGGTCGAAGGAATCCGTGACGCCAAGCCCTCTCGCCGTACCGTCCATGAGCTGCATCAAGCCCTTCGCCCCGGCACCGGATACCGCGTCGGCACGGAAGCCGGACTCCGTGCGGATGACCGCTTGGATGAGCGAAGCGTCCACGTTGTACTTCGACGACGCCTGCATGATCAATTCGTCGTATTCGCTCGTAACGGGCGATGGATGATTGCCGCCGTCCAGGATATTCGGCATGCCGCTTAGCGAAGACAGTTGGGCGAGCGCCTCGGCGGGCATGACCGGCGCAGCCGCTTCGCCGCCAAGCGCGCTATCGGACATATATTGGGACAATAAAGTATCGAATAAGGAGGCGGAACTTTGTCCTACAGATGCGCGCAGCGGGCTGGCCGCGGACTTGAAGTCGACGCCGGGAGTCAGCTGCAGCTGAAGCAGCGACTTGATGATTCTCGGATCAATGCTCATAATTTCCTCCATGACGGTCTTTGTTACTTCTTTATCGGCTATTATTGTACATGATTTTAGACCGGTCGGCCAGTTTCCTTGGCGATGAGCTTCGATAGCAGCGCGGAAAGCTGTTCGACGTCTCCGCATTCGAAGCGGCGCACGCCGGAATCGTCCGTTTCCGGAAGCTGCTTTCTCCCGTTCAGCCAGATCGGCGTCCAGCCCGCACGGAAGGAAGGGACGATATCGTTATGCCAGGCGTCTCCGACATAAGCGAGCTGCTCCGGCCGAAGCCCCGACAGCCGCTGCGCGTATCGGAACGTTTCCGGGTCGGGCTTGGCCACCCCGATGCCGTCCGAAATATGGATGAATCGATCCATGATCCATCTATCAAGACCGAGCGCCATGATTTTGTTTCCTTGATGATCCACCGGACCGTTCGTGATGAGTCCGATCCGAACGCCGCATGCCCGAAGCTGTTCGAGAAGCCCGCTAACTCCCGGACGCAGCGCGAGACGCAATTGCTCCCGCTCGTAATGCCCCTGCAGCCTAGCGGCTGCCTCAGCCGTTATCTTGACGCCTAAATCGGCGAACGCGGCCGTCGTCCGCTCGATCCGCAGCTCCTTAAGCGTCAACTCGCCGTTCTTATGCAAGCTCCACAACCGGTCGCTGTGGCGTCTTAGGCGCGTATAAAGCGCCTCGATCCGCACGTCCCGAATATCCTCTTCCCGGAAGCCTGCTTGCCGCACCGCCGTCCGGAACGGCAGCAGCTGATCGTACAGCGTATCGTCCAAATCGAAATAAACGGCTTCGATCAACGCCGTCCCCCCTTCCCCCGGGCTCGTTATCCCGTCTCCGAATCGCCTTTCCTTATTATAGGCGGAGCGCTGCCCGTTTGCCAGCGTTTGCGTAAGCGGCCGATGCGCCCGGCCATGCAAAAAGCGGACTCCGCCGGAGCATCGGCGAAATCCGCTCATCCATATTCATCGGTTATTTGAATACTTTAATCCGCTCGTCAAGCGGCTTAAATTCCTTCTCGCCCGGCTGCGCGGTCGGCTTGCCGAACGGCATTTGCGCGATCAGCTGCCACGAGTCCGGAATCGACCAAGCCGATTTCACTTCTTCGTCGATCAATGGATTGTAGTGCTGCAGCGAGGCGCCGAGCCCTTCGTTCACGAGCGCCGTCCAGATGACGAATTGGTGCATGCCCGACGTTTGATTCGACCAAATCGGGAAGTTTTGCGCGTACGACGGGAAGCTTTCCATCAAGCCGTCGACGACGGTTTTGTCCTCGAAGAACAGGACCGTGCCGTAGCCGCTTTTGAAGGATGCCATTCTTTGCGCCGTCGATTCGAATTGGTCTGCCGGAACGATCTTGCGAAGCGTTTCCGTCGCAATATCCCACAGCTTGTCGTGGTTTTCGCCGAATAGGACGACGACCCGCGAGCTCTGCGAGTTGAAGGCCGAAGGCGTATATTTCACCGCGTCCTCTACGATTTGAACGACTTTCTCGTCGGGGATGACGGATTCCTTGCTAATGCCGTAATAAGTACGTCTGTTCTTGACTGCTTCCAGAAACGCTTGCGATGTCATAGTTTCTCCAGCCTCTCCTTTAGTTCAATTCTAACTTTATGTTAGTTACTTTAATATATCTAGGTGCCGTTGTCAAGCAGCACGGATACATTATGCCCTTATTTGCCGTAAGTATGACTTGCCAATCTTACCGCTCCCCAAAGCAGCATGCACATCGCGAAAGCGACGAGCTCCAGCTGAAGCAGGTACCAAGGCCAAGGTGCCAGCAAATCGAGCAGCGAGGCCGTATCGGGCTTGCGGGCCAGGAACATGAAGTTCGTCGTCCCCGTCAGGGCATTCGCGATTGCCGCCGGAACCGCCAGCGCGTGAAGCCCGAGCAGCGCGCCGATCACGGACCGGATGGTCGGCCGGTAACGCTCGACCGCCAGCAGGAAGACGGCTGCCCCGATAATCGCGATATGCGCGGCGAAGAAGTGGAAATACCGGAAATGCGGAAACCCTTCGTTAAGGCTGGGCGTCAGCAGCGCCTGCAGCGCGCCCAAAGTTCCGAGAAAAAACACGAGTCCGTACAGCCGCTTCCGGTTCGCAAGCATGACGACCGCCGACAAAAGCACCATCAGGCTGCACAGCTGGAACGGAAGCGACTCGACGCCCCAGCTGCCGGCCAGTACGTACGAGAGCTGGAGCGACGCTTCGCTGGCGAGCAGCACAACGGCAAGCGAGGCCCGGGCAATCCGGTTCGGCTTGGGCCGGCGCAAATATTTCCTGCATGCGATGATGATCGCAAAGAAGATACCGGCAGCGCCAAGCGCCGAATAATGCGCAGCCGAGAACGGTTCGAAATCCATCGCCAATTCCCCCTCGAATAACCATTAAGCGTCTTTACCCTTATCATGCGAAATAAGGGCATAAAAAAATAGTACCAACTTCACTTGGTACTATCGTTGTCGTTGCCGCGCTGAAATAAGCCCATTTCCTTCACTTTGTCTGCCGCTTCGCGAGAACCCGGGAGGTTCAGCTTTTTTAAAATATGGTTTACGTGGTTCTTGACCGTGCGCAGCGATACGACAAGCTTGTCGGCGATTTGCGGCTGCGTGTACCCTTGATCGATCAGGTCCAGCAGCTGCAGCTCCGATGGCGTAATCAGGTCGCCAACCTTCTTTGCCTCAAACTCGCGCTCCAGCTGCTTCAGCCTGCGGAACTCCTCCCGCATCCGATCCGCTACCGCAGCGTTGATCGGCGACCGGCTGGCGTAGGCGGACCTGATCGCCGACGGCAAGCTTTCGAAATCGGATTTGATCTGGTAATCGATCGCTCCCGCTTGAAACGACCGGAAGATCAGCTCCTTCTCCTCCATCGACGTCAGCATGACGATGCGCGCTCCCGTCATCGCCGCCGCTTCCTCGGCGAGCAGCACGCCGTCAGGCTTGCCGTCCAGCATAATATCCATCAGGACTACGTCGGCCCGAGCGGGTCCCGCATCGCCCGATCCCGCGAGCGCCTCCCTGACCGCATCGGTCCGGTTAGCGGTCCATACAACTTCGATATCCGTTTCCTTATTTAAATAAGCAACCAAACCGCGGAGCCAGTCCGGATCGTCCTCTACGATCCACACCCGTATTTTATCCAGAATGCTCCCCTCCTTCCATAGCTTCCTGCCGAGTCTCCTCCGCGTTTGCTTTCGACGCCTGAACGCTCCTCTTCGGGAACGTCATGTAGACCGCCGTCCCGGCGCCGGGCTTGCTGCGGAGCTGCAGCATTCCTTTGTGCTTGCGCATGACATGGTACGCATAAGGCAGCCCAAGTCCGAAATTCGCGCCGCTGCCTCCCTTGGACGTATAAAACGGCTCAAGCGCCTTCGCCGCCTCGCGCCTGTCCATGCCCGGTCCCGTATCCCGGACCTCGATAATGAGCTCCCGCTTCGTCTCGGTCAGGAACACGGACAACTCGCCGCTTCCCCGCATCGCTTCAAGCGCGTTCGCCACCAGATTGCCGAGCGCTTCCCCCACCTGCGCGGGATCGATCCGGACCTCCCAGCCCCGGGCCAGCCCGCGCGTCAATCTTACGTGGCCGAGCGCCGGCTCGTAAGGCTTCAGCGTCCGGTCGATCAATCGGGAGAGGTCGACGGCTTGCGTCTGCAGCACCAGATCCTCCGTCCGCCTATGAACCCGCTGCAGCATTTCCTGCATATGTCGCGAAGCCTGCAGAACCGTCTCCACGTCGGCCAGCAGTTCCTTCTGTCCGGTTTCGATGGCGTAGGCTTTCATTTTCTCCGAGAAAAGCCTCATCTTGCCGGCGTCGTTTTTGATCGCGTGGTTGAGGATGGCCGTGCCGGACGTAACGGCCCGCAGCGTGGAATCGAATCGCCGGCGGTCTACGAGCACCCGGACGCCCATGAAGCCGTACGTGAACAGCCCGATGACGAATACCGTAACGCCAAGCCCGACGATCCACGTATTGTACACCCACATCCGCAAATGGCCAAGCGTCGGGAGGATGTAGTTCATGACCATGCTGAACAGCACCGGCGGCAGCACGGCCGAACAGACGATCCAATGGGTGCGCGAGAACGACGCATACAGCTGGCGCTTCAGCAGCACCTGCGCCGCACCGTACAAAATATAAGGCACCGCCCACCAAACGACGATGCGGAACGTGATCGGATACATTTCGTTGTAGGCCGGCGTGAAGATCAGGCAAAAGGCGATCGGAATCAGAAGAACGAACGGCAGCCCTTGCTGCCAACGCTTCGATAACGGCACGGGGCGGTAGGCGATCGCGAACAGGACGAACGAATACGGCACGCCGTAGTATGAAAAAACAGATGACGCCGCCTGCAGCCGGTAAAGCAGCTGCCTCCCCACTTCGTTCAAGCCCGCTTCCGCCGCTGCGGGCATCACGTACAGATCGATGACGGCGGCCAGCGCCCCCGCTCCGCCGCTGAACGCGACCATTCCGAGCCACCGGTTGACCGCGGCCTGCCGGTCCGACAGCCAGACGATGGCGGCCACGGCCCATAATGCGATTAGAACAAACAGCATGACGCTTCTCCTTCGCTACGCTATATAGAAATTCAAACATTTAATCGGCTATTTTACAAGTATGCGGCTCCTCTGAACGGAGAACATTTTCCGTTACGATTTCCCGGCCCAGGCGCGAACCCCTTCCTGCCGCGCAAAAAAAAGCCGTCCGGCATCATACCGGACGGCTTCGCTTCATTCGTTACGGACCACGCTTACACTTTAAATACGGATGCGCGCTCCTTCAGCTCCAGCGACGAACGGTTAAGCTGTTCCGCCAAGACGCGCAGCTCGTCCGAAATGCCGTTCTGCTTGACGGTCAGCTCGCTCATGTGCTCCATCTTGCCGTTTACGTCCGAGGACGTCTGAAGCAGCTTGTCCACGGCGGATACGATATGCGTCATGCCCGTCGTAATTTCGCCGATCGCCGTCGAAATTTCGCTTACCTGATCCGACAGCACGCTGCTCTGCGATTCGAGCGTGTCGAACGTTGCGCTTGCCGTCTCCGAAGCCTGCCTGGTGGAGTGGATCACGTGCGAGAAGCTGCCGATCGTCCGGCTGCTCGCTTCCACGTCGCCCTGGATAAGCGCGAGCTCCTGCGTAATTTGTTTGGAGATCGAATCCGTCTGACCGGACAGCTTGCGGATCTCCTCCGCGACGACGGCGAACCCCCTGCCGTGCTCGCCCGCTCTCGCCGATTCGATCGACGCGTTCAGGGAGAGCAAATTCGTCTGCGTGTTCAAGTCTTGAATGCCGGTCAAAAACTTCGAAACGTTGCCGTACCGGTCCGTCATCGTTTGGAATACTTCCGTCAGCTTCTCGAATTGCTTGGACGTCTCGTTAACCATTTGCACGACGCCGGCCATATGCTCCGAGCCGTTCTGGGAGGAATGCTTCATTTTTTGCATATCGCCGTTAATATACTCGCTGGAAGCCGCTATCTGCTGCGAGCTTGCCGATATTTGCTCCGTGACGGCGGAGATCGACGAGGCGTCGTCGTACTGCGACAGAAGAACCTGCTTGCCGAGATCGACTTGCCCTCTCACGTCCTCGGACGCTTTGCGGTTGCTGCCGATCATCTCGTTCATGTTTTTCGACACGGTCAGAACGGACTGGCTGACGGCCAGCGTGGATTGGATCGTATCGCGCAGGTTGCCGCCCATGCCGGCGAGCTCCCGGTCGATCTGGCCGAATTCGTCCGAACGCTCCAGCTTCTCGTTATACGTAAAATCGTTGTCGCCGTATGCCTTGATCCGTCTTGTCAGGCCCGCAAGCCCCGTCTTGATCGACTGCGTAATGCCGAATATCATCAGCGCCGGAAGGACGGCCAGCAAAATAATATTAATGATAACGATAACGTTGGCGCTCGAGACGCTGCCGTTCAGCGAATCCATCGTCAGCTCCGAATCATGGTCAAGCCGGCTCTGGATCGTGTCGTTCGCGAAGCTGAGAATGATCGTGTACGTGCCGATCAGCGTGCTGATGCGCAGCGATTTCTCTTCAGCCTTCAGCCCTTTGATTTCGGTATTCGTCTTCAGCAGATTATCGAGCGCCAGCCGGATGACGTTTACCTGATTCGCGTACAGCGGCTCCTCGTCCACGGCCGGATATTTGCGATCGAGTTCGATCATTTGCTTCTCCAGGTCGTCGATTTCCGGAGGCAGGCCTTTCAGCTCCTCCAATATGGCCGCGGCGTCGCCTTCGCCGTTCTCGATCGCGTCGACCATGCGCAGCATCGCGTTCAAAATTTTGTTCGAAATGTCCTGATAGTCGCTCTCGGCTCTCGTAATGATCTGCGAGTCCTCGACCGCGCGCGCCACCGACTGGTTCTGCACGTAGATAAGCACGCCCGAGCCCAGGTTGAACAGCGTAATAACAGCGGTAACCGCAAGCAATCTCGCCGTAATTTTTTTCGCGTTCGCTTTCTTTGCGATTCCGGCGAATCTCTCCATCCATTGTTTCCGTTTCAAGCTTCTTTCTCTCCTCCGCGTTCTGAAAAAACAAAAAAGCCATCCAGCCCCGGAAGGCTGACAGCTATATGAACCGTTCTATTCCTGCCGGCAGTCTGGCGACCGTTGCGCTAGCGCCTTAGGCCCATGACTTTGCGTCCTTTCCTTTCGGAAAGTTTGCCTTTTTCAGTTAGTCTGTATCTATTTGTTAGCAACATAAACCAGTATAGGGGATATTCGCCTGCTTGTACATCCCTTTAGCACTATTTTTTATTCAGGAGATAGAAACAAAGTCGCATTGCAATATCGCCTCGCCAGCGAATGGAAATAGGACGTTTGGATCGATATGACCGCGACGAGCAAAATGTTCCGGACCGCTTCCCGCTGATTGAGCGTCAAATTCGGCAGCTTGGCCGCGAACTGGTCGGCAGCAGCCCGTATAACCTGCTCCGTCGGACCGTCCTGATGCGGATGTTCCTTCATGGGCCCTGAAATATCGAGCAGCTGGTCGTTATTCGCGTCGAGCTCCTCGAACATGCCCGTATAGGCGGCGTACAGCTCGATCGGTCCGACTAGGTCGTCCGTGTCGTCCTCCGGCTGCTTGAACACGATTTCGAACAGCCTGCGGATCGATTCGAAATCAAGATTCGACTTCAGGTCGTCGATGATGAAGAGCAGCGCCGCCTGATTGAGCGAATATTTTTTGCCGACCTTCGGGGATTCGAAATACGGCTTGAAATCCCGCTTCACCCAGTTTTGCATGGAGGTGATCGTCAGGTTCGAATATTCGATGAGCTGGCCGAGCGTCGCGATCTCGTGGAGGGAGAAGCCCTTCAGATCGCTTCGCTTGATCAGCTTCTCGATGATCGGCGGCAGCAGCGTGGACAGAAACGCGGGAAGCACCGCGCCCTGCTCCACATCGTTCTTATGCGATTTGTTCCAGGCGGCTTGCAGCACCTGCAGCGGTTTGGGACCCGGCCTTCCTTCCAGCGACAGCAGCAAGCATGCCATATCTTTTCGTGTGAGCGTAAAGGACTCCATGACCGTTCCTCCTTGCATTTCTTTCGTTCGAGTTCATATGAACTCATCATAAGCCCGAGAATGTTGCTTGTAAAGGCTCGAAAATCGATGAGAATAAGCCGCTCTATTTGCCAAAATCGCTTTTTAAGCGCAAAAAAGGCCGCTAGCGTTGCATACGGCGTTTGTCATAGCGGGCCCGGATTCGATATAGTATCTCATAAGCATATAAAAATTTATAAAAAAAAGGGTAGTGAGAATCGAAAATGGGTATAGGATTCAATTTATTCATGGTTG
Organism: Paenibacillus arenilitoris; assembly: GCF_014705655.1. Classification (GTDB taxonomy): domain Bacteria; phylum Bacillota; class Bacilli; order Paenibacillales; family Paenibacillaceae; genus Pristimantibacillus; species Pristimantibacillus arenilitoris. The sequence continues at coordinate 104,821 of NZ_JACXIY010000018.1, forward strand.
CTCTTCTAATCGTATTGACTGCTTTTTTCGTCGCTACGGAGTTTGCCATCATCAGACTTCGCTCGAGCCGGATTGATCAGTTGGTGCTTGAAGGCCGGAAGAACGCGCTTGCCGTTCAACGGGTTACGAGCAATCTGGATGCCTACTTGTCGGCCTGCCAATTAGGGATTACGATTACCGCGCTCGGGCTCGGCTGGCTAGGGGAACCTACGGTTGAAAAAATGCTTTTACCCTTGTTTGAACGAATGGAGTTAAACGACGATGTCAGTCATATATTATCCTTTTTGATTGCCTTTATGTCCGTCACGTTTCTTCACGTCGTCGTCGGCGAGCTCGCCCCGAAATCTTGGGCGATCCAGAAGGCGGAATTCATCAGCTTCCTTACGGCAAAACCGATTATTTTTTTCCATAAGCTGATGTATCCTTTCATCTGGCTCTTGAACGGTTCGGCCAACGGCCTCGTGCGCATGTTCGGCTTGAAGCCGGCAACCGAGCACGAGGAAGCGCATTCGGAGGAAGAGATTCAAATTATCCTTAACGAAAGCTACCAAAGCGGCAAGATCAACAACACCGAATACGGCTACGTGAGCCGCATCTTCGCGTTCGACGAGCTGCTTGCCAAGGAAATCATGGTGCCGCGCACCGACATGATCTGCTTATTTACGAACAAATCGCTGCAGGAGAATATGACCATCATCCGCAAGGAACAGTACACCAGATTCCCGGTTGCCCTCGAGAGCAAGGACAACATCGTCGGGATGATCAATACGAAGCAGCTGTTTCTGGAATACGAAAGCAATCGTGACTTGGACTTCAAAAAGCTTGTACATCCCGTACTTAGCGTATCCGAGGTTACGCCGGTCAAAATGCTTCTGAAGCGGATGCAGCAGGAGCGCGTTCATATTGCGATATTGGTTGACGAATACGGCGGAACGTCGGGCCTGATCACGATCGAAGATATATTGGAGGAGATCGTCGGCGAAATCCGCGACGAGTTCGACGCGGACGAACGAAGGGAAATCGAGCAATTGGCGGAGAATTGCTACCTGCTCGACGGGAAAGTTTCGCTCGGGGAGCTGAGCGATCTGACCGGCGTCAACTTCGAGGACGAGGACGTCGACACGGTTGGCGGCTGGCTCTACAGCCAAGTGCCCGATCCGAAGCCGGGCAAGGAGCACGAATTCGAGCAATTTAAATTCATTATCCGCGAAACGAGCAAAAACCGCATTCGCAAGGTCGAGCTGCTCATTCAACAGAACGAGCCCGCGATCGAAGGCGAATCGGCCTAACATAGATCGTAAGGGCTGTCCCCGGGGACGGCCCTTTTTTGTCTTAAGCTTGCCCGCGCCCTTCGTGCATGCGGCCCGGAACCGGCTCGTTCTCCTTCGCCGTTATTTGGCGGGCGACCAGCTTGAACACCGCGGTCGCGCTGTCCATCGAGGAGCGGTATTTGTCCAGATGGGCCTTCGCAAGCGGCTCGCCGTAATAGCCGGGGACGTATTTGTCCAGCATGGCCTGCATGGCCCCCGTCGCTTCGTCGAGATCGGCTACCTCCTCGATGCGGCCGAACGCCATGACGCTCATGTAAGCCGTGTCGGTATGGGCCGGCACCGGATCCGTAATCGTCCCGTACGCCTCGCTAATCGTGAAGCATCCTTCGTTATTGGATCTTATCATATCCAGCTTGCGGCCTTCCCCCGCGCCGTGGAAATAGAACGAATCGCCAACTTTGACGAAATTCAGCGGCACGACGTAAGGCAGTCTTCCGTCCGACAACCCGAGAAAACCCGTCTGGGCGCCGCTTAAAAAAAGCTCGATCTTATCCGTATCCGTACACTCGCGTTTGCTTAACCTTACCGAAAACATGGTTATCCACTTCCTTTTTGCGTTCATCTGTGATAGGGTCACTATAAATCGGATTTGTCACCTTGAAAAGTGACAGAAATCGAATAACGGAAGGGGACAGACTTGATGAGACTCGGCTATACGCCTTTGCTGGACGACAGCAGCCCGACGCCGATATACATGCAGCTTTATCGCTACGTCCGCGGGCTCATTGAGACCGGAACGGTCTGCCCGGGCGAGAGGCTGCCTTCGATCCGGCTGCTTGCCCAGCATCTCGGCATCGGCAAAAACACGGTGGAATCGGCCTACCAGCAGCTGCTTGCCGAAGGGTATGTCGCAAGCAAGGAGCGGGGCGGGTACGTCGTCCAGCCGCTCGACGAGCTCGACGCCGTCAGCGAGCCCGCAATAGCGGCTCCGGTATTCGCGGTCGGCAACAACGGCGACCGGCTAGCCTGCGCTTACGATTTTCAATACGGAGACGTGGCGTTTCATCGGTTCCCGCTGGATGCGTGGAAACGGTGCATGGCTGGTGCGCTGGCCTCATCCGACCCGCAGGTGCTCGGATACGGCGAGCAGCTCGGTCACGAAGGGCTTCGCGCGGAAATCGCGAGTCTGGCGCTTCAGTCGCGCGGCGTGAACTGTCACCCCGATCAGATTTTGATCTGCGCGGGAACGCAGCAGGCCGTCAGCCTGCTGTGCCAGCTGCTGCCCCTCAGAGGCGCTGCCGTCGGCTTCGAGGAGCCGGGCTACAACGGCGTAAGGACGGTGCTTCGCAATCACGGCTGCGCGCTATCCCCGATCGCGCTCGAGCCGGATGGCATCCGCCTCGACCTGCTCCAAGCTTCCGGCGTCAAGACCGTCTACGTGACGCCTTCCCATCAATTCCCTCTCGGCATGGTGCTTCCGATCGGGAAGCGCATCCAGCTCCTTCAGTGGGCGGACGAGAACGGTGCGCATATTATCGAGGACGATTACGACAGCGAATTTCGCTATAACAGCAAGCCCATCCCTTCGCTTAAAGCACTGGACAAGCGGGAGAGGGTCATCTATTTGGGCACGCTCTCGAAGTCGTTCCTTCCGGCCGCAAGGCTCAGCTACATGATTCTGCCTCCAGAGCTGATGCGGTCGATGCACGGAGAGCTGCAAAATTATAACCAATCGGTATCTCCGATCATTCAGCAAGCCGTGTGGCTGTTCATGAAGAACGGGGATTACGGCCGTCATATCCGCAAAATGAGACGGATTTATCAAGCGAAGCATAAAGCGCTGATCTCGGCGGTTGCGCGCCATATGGGAGAACGCGTCCGCGTCGTCGGGGACGGATCCGGACTGCATGTTATCCTCGATGTGAAGAACAAGTCAAGCGAATGGCTGATCGAACGCGGCGCGCGATTCGGCTGCAAGACGTACTCCCCCCTCAAGCATTGGCACGACCCGCTGCAATGCCCGGAATCGTACGTCATGCTCGGATTCGGCGGCCTATCCGAAGAACAAATTGAACACGGCGTGAAGCTTCTGAGCGAGGCCTGGTTCTCCGATTAGATCCGGCATGTTATTTTAACAAAAAAACTGTTGCATTTATTTTGGATTCTGTGTAATAATACATCTTGTGCTTCACGATACAGGGATGCCGTTGTAGCTCAATTGGTAGAGCAACTGACTTGTAATCAGTAGGTTGGGGGTTCAAGTCCTCTCGACGGCACCATTTATTTTACGGGACGTAGCTCAGCTTGGTAGAGCACCTGGTTTGGGACCAGGGGGTCGCATGTTCAAATCGTGTCGTCCCGACCATTATGATATTTTCATGTACGTTACATAAATGAAGGAGCTGTCTCCAAAGGTCATATGGCCTGAGAGACAGCTCTTTTTATAAGGAGTTCTCCCCAATCGATGAGCAGACAGCAACCGGGCATTAGATCCTATCTCCCCGGTCCAGCAGCAGCGCCGCGACGTCGTCGTAGCCGTTCTCCATCGCGTAATCGGCGGCGGTAAACGCCGAATCATCGGTTAAATCCGGATCCGCTCCCGCGTCAAGCAGCAGCCTGACCGCTTCCATGTCCCCGCCCGATGCGGCGGTCATGAGCGGCGTCCAGCCCAGACTGTCCTGCAGATTCGGATTCGCCCCGTTCATGAGCAGCAGCCGAGCCGACTCCAGGCTCCCGTTATAGACCGCGACCGTAAGCGCCGTCTCTTCGTAGGTTTGCTCGACGAGGTCCGGATCGGCCCCGGCTTCGAGGAGCGCGGCCGTCAGCTCCGCTTCGTCGAGCTGCACGGCCCACATGAGCGCCGTCCAGCCTTCCTCATCGGTCGCGTTCGGATCGATTCCGGCATCGAGCAGCTCGCGCACGCGGTTCAAGTCGCCCTCGGAAGCCGCCGCCAACAGGTCGCTCTCCGTAGCGGTACCGGCAGCAGGCAACGAATCTACCAGCTTCATGATCCCTTTCGAGAAGACGACGCCGACCGTAATCGATCCCGTGACGGCCGCCGCGGCGATGACGAGCGCGACGATCCACGTCCTGGACGCCGCAAACTCGGTCGATTGGGGCATACCGGCAAACTGCCGGATCGCGTGAATCCGCTTCGGCAGCGTCGGATGCGTGGACAACCGCTCGGCCAGCCAGACGAAGAACCCCTTCTCCCTGCTGCTTTGCAGCAAATATTCGTCGCGGTCGACCCGCTTGTACATCGATTTGCCGACCGCGAGAATCGTCAACCCGTCCAGCGCCGCTTCCGGATCGCCCGTGTAATAGGCAGCCATTCGGTCGCATGTGTATTCACAGGCGCGGGAATACGCTTCGCCGATGAACGGAAACCATAACGCCGGAATGATGAGCAGCTGCTTGACGACATGGTTGCGCTTCAAATGCGCGAGCTCGTGCGCGATGACGTAATTCAGCTCCCTGTCCCCGCCCGATTGGATCAATTCGAATAAATCCGAATAAAGCACGACCATGTTGCGCCCGAAGAAGCGCGACGCGAAAGCGTTCAAAAATCCGCCCGACTCCATCACGTATACGTCGGGAACGGCGGCGAAGCCCATTCTTCCGCACTGCTCCTGCACCATCGCGTGCACCTCGGGAAATTGCCTGGCCGTAATTTTGACGCCGTTCGTTCGAATCGTCGCCATGGCGATCGCCCGCGCGAACAGCGGCAGGAGGATCATGAGCGGAATAACAAATATAAGCACGATGGATAAGAGCAGGCCCAAGTAGACGAGAATGCTGAATACGAGGGCGATAATAAAGTATCGTTCTTCCTTTTTATGAATAAGGGAAGACGTCTGGTTAGGGTCGTTCAATAAAGGCTGCCTCCTTGCACATTCCGATCCGGATCACGAAAAAGACGTCTATTGATCGGAATCGTCCCATTTTTTGGAATACGCCTTTCTCGTTACCCAAAGCGTCAGCCAAGTGAGCAGCACGAGTATAATCGCTGCGGAAATCCATACGCCTGCCGGAACATTCATCTTAACATGCCTCCCTTTCACTATCTTCATCGTCTATTTTACAGGATTCTATTCGGTTATTGGAGCCGAATCCGTTAACAAATTCGTAATATTGCCGTTATACTTGAATAGTCGCCGGTTGGCGATGGAAAGGTGGTTTGCGCATGACGCAAATTCCGTACGAGCTCGAAGAGCGGCTTCCAACCGTTGCCGAGCACCGCGCGTTATGGGAGGCCGTCGGCTGGGGGACGGCGAACGTGGCGATGACTGGCCCCTCCTTGGCTCGATCGCTCCATGGGGTCGTCATCCGCTGCGGGGAGGACATCGTCGGGATGGGAAGAATCGTCGGCGACGGCGCGATGTACTATTACATCCAAGACGTCGCGGTGCTGCCCGCGCATCAGGGCAAAGGGCTCGGACTGCGAATAATGGACAATCTTCTCGCATACGTCGAATCCCATTGCGAAGGGGCCGGATTCGTCGGACTGTTCGCCTCGCATGGCAACGATTCGTTCTACCGAAGGTTCGGCTTCGCCAATTATGCGCCCGGCATGACGGGCATGTTCAAAGTATTGGGGGAATAATGCGGTTCCATTGGCGCAAGAAGGGCAGCTCCCCGGTCGGAAACGACCGTGAAGCTGCCCTTTTTTTGTTGCCTGTATCAGTCTTTGCAATGGACGACGATATCGATCGGGTAACGTCCGGCATTGCGCCCGTAGAGCGCAAGCCCCCCTTCGGCCGCTTCAAGCTGCAGCTTGAATTTGCGGCTGTCGTTCAGCCTCGCCGTCAACGCGCTAGGAAGCGCAACGCGGCATAAATAGCCGTAGGATCCCGCTTCCTCGAGCTTGCGGCTCTCCTGCTGGTAGTGCCAGGACAAGACGCCGCGGCTGTCCGCCGGGTTATCCGGAAGCACGATCGTATCGACGAGCACGCCGTCGACGCGAACGTTCAGCTTCGCCTCGTGACGCTCCGTATCGGTCATGAAATACGTGTTGGCGTTGAATTCCGGATCGGCGAGCTTGCCGTGCATGAACGAAATGTCCAGCTTCGCCTGTTCGGTCTCCCCGATGTTGCGCTTCAAGAGCCGCTTCGAGCTTGCTTCGAAGTACAGATCGATCTCGTATACGGCCTGCTGCTCCTCCGCCGTAGGCAGCTCGACCTCATAGGCGAAATAACCGGTATCTCCGCCGTTTACTTTATGGTCCTGCAGCGCATGCCAGCTGTGCGGCCACTCGCTTGCCGAATAGCTGCCGACAGGAACGCTGACTATGCGGCCGTCCGCCTCGTAAGCGCCCTGCTCCTTCCCGCCGCGAACGTCAAAGGTGACGAAGTTGCGTGCGATGACGCGGCCATCCGGCGATGTCAGACGAACGGCGAAGACCGCAACGGCGTCCTGGCTCGGCAGCGTCAAGGAGACGGAAGCAAGCGGGTTCACGCCATACCCGTTCCATTCCACCGCTTCGCTGCCCGATTCGGACACGACGCGCGTGCCGAGGTTGTCGTGCCACAGCTCCCAAGAAAGCTGCAAGGTCTTGCCATGATACCGGTCCGAGAAGCTGGAGCGAAGAAGCTCGATCGTCGCTTGGCCGCCCGCGTCCGCCGTCCGGCAAGGAGGCGCGTCGATTACGACGAAATCGGGCGAGTGCAGGTCGGCGACGGACATGCCCGGATTGAACCATTCGTAGCCGAATTGCTTATCGGAGCCGTCGAGACGGTAATAGCCGTTGAATTCGTTAATAACGTCCTTGAATTCCGTGAATACGAAGCCGCACATTTTGTCGTGGCGGCGGAATTCGTTCATCATGTAGCGATAGTGCCAGGCAAGGTCGCTGTCGCCGGCGCCACCTTCGATTCCCCATACGTTGCCGCATTCGCTGTTCATGAGCGGAGCGTCGGACTGCGTATTGCCGCCGATATAATTGAACGTCGAGCCCGGATACGTCTTCTCGACGACTTCCGTCACATGGCTGCGCAGCTCGTTATAACCGTTAACATAGAAATGCCAGGTGTTAAGATCCGACTCCACGTGATCGTAGTTGCACGGCGAATTGTCCTCGATGATGCGCGTCGGATCGAGCTCCTTCGCCCAGCGGTAGATGCCGCGCACCCATTCTTGCGTCTCCGGCAAATAATTATGCGGAAGCCGGTCGTCGGACGTCAGCGAAGCCGCCTTGCTGTTCGTCTTCAGCCCCCACGTTTCGTTGAACATCGCCCAGGAGAAGATCGACGGATGGTTGTAATCGCGGTCGATGACTTCGAGCGCCTCGCTCTCGTAGGCGGCTCTCGCCGCGTCGTCGGGGTCTCCCCAGAAGCAAGGCATGTCCTCCATGACCAGAATGCCGAGCTTATCGGCCCAGTAAAGCTTGCGCGGCTCCTCCGGTTTAATATGGATGCGGACGAAGTTCAGCCCCATCCGATTCAGCAAATAAATTTCGTCCTGCATTTCCCGGTCGGTCGGATAGGTAAAGAAGCCCGTCGGATGGAAGGACTGATCGAGCGTGCCGTTTAAATAAACCGGCTTGCCGTTCAGCGTAATCCAGCGGTAATTCTTGTCCCCTACAAGGGCCGTTCCGATCTCGCGAACCCCGAAATACGTGCTGACCGTATCGGTCCGTCCGGCGCTCTCGAGCGTTATTTCGCCTTCGTACAGGTACGGCGATTCCGGGCTCCATAGCTTCGGCTCATGAATGGCGAAGGAGGCGCGGAACGCGTTGCTTCCTTCCGCCAGATCGGCCTCCGCTCGGTGCGACACTTCCCCGTCGGCGAACGAGAAGGCGAGCTCCGCCTTGCCGGCTATGCTTGCGACGACGGTCGCCGTTACTTCCACGGTGCCGTCGATGCGCGTATTGAATTTGGCGTCCCGAACGTAGTTTTGCGGACGGGCCTCCAGCCATACCGGCTGCCAAATGCCGCGAATTTCGCCGTAGCCCTGCTTGCCGCGCGCTTGATGCGCATGGTCGAAATCCTCGACCCGGACGATGATTTGATTCGGTTTGCCCGCGGCCCAAACGTCCGTTACGTCGAATTCGAAGGTGCCGTAGCCGCCCGTATGCGAGCCGACCGCCTGGCCGTTCACCCATGCGTCGCATTTATAATCGACGGCCCCGAAGCGGAGGAACACTTTCGACTCCTTGTCTTCCGGCGCCCAGTCCGTTTCCTTGCCGTACCAGGCAATCCCTTTGTCGTTGCTGCCGATGCCGGACAACGGGCTGGACCACGAGAACGGAACCGTAATTTCGTCCCGGAATGTCCGGGCTTCCCCCTCCTGCCACTTCGCGGCAAGGCCATGGTTCTCGTGATCGAATTGAAACGACCAGCTTCCGTTCAAATTGAGCCACTCCGAGCGCTGCCAATCCGGCCGCGGATATTCCGCCCGCGGCATTTCGTACCGGACGGCGCTTGCGGTGTTTGCAGTCATCCGTTAACACAACCTTTCGTCATCATGAATGAATCGAACCGCAGCTAACATCATTAAACTTAATTAAAAAGTTAACTACAATCCGTAAAAACGGCTAATTCGTAACCAGAATACGCCTTCATTAACTTATTTGTCAACCAAAACTTTTATTTTCGCCATTCTATTAACTTTAAAATTAATGAAAAAGAGCCCGCCATAACGGACTCCTCTCATCTTAGAGCTTGCGGATTTGACTGAGCAGCACCTCGGACGTTAACCATTTCCGCAGCAGAAGGAACAAGACGACCGCAGGCACGCTTAGCAGCGCCCCGAGCTGCAGCAGCTGCTGCATCGGCAGCGCTTCGCCGCCGGAGCTGAACAGCTGCATATATCGCATCATCGGCGAATGCAGCTGCGGATTCACGGTGTAGAGCAGCGAAGTGAAATAGGAATTCCAGAGCATGATGAATTGCAGCGCGCCCAGCCCCAGCAGCGGCTTCCAAATCTTTGGAAGGAAGAGGGTAATCATCGTGTGGAGCTCTCCTCGCCCTTCCGCGGCCGCCTTCTCCTTCAAATCGCCGTATTTGCTATTGAAGATGCTTTTGAGCACGAATACGGCCGCAAGGTTGAAGAAGCCGGAGAACAGCTGCGGAAATAAGGTGCCGACCATGCCCGCGCCGCGGAAAAACATATACTCGCCGACCGTCCCCGCGCCGATGACCAGCGCGAACAGCAGAAACAGCTTATAGAGGCCGCGGCCGGGCAAGTCTTTGACCGTCAACGGGTACGCCAGCGTGACCGTGATCAGCAGATGAATGACGACGGCCGCCAAATTGATGAACAGATAAGCGGCCGTGCTGCCGGCCGGCAGCCATTCCGACCAATGGAAGGCGTCGCCTCCCGCAAACGGATAGACGAACAGCAAATAGAGCGCAGCCAGCACGACCGCGGCGAACGGGGCCGCCACGGCAAGACCGGCCGCTCCGCCTCCTCGTCCCGCCGGCGCGATCGCCTGCGCTTCGCGGCTGCCGAACAAATCGGACAAGAACGCGCCCCTCACGATGAAATAAGCGCCCAGCGCCAGCGCGAATTGGATCGCAACCTGCAGCACCTCGGCCGCTGCCGCATAGCCGTACTGCGCGTTCATCAATCCGGTTCTGTAGATGTACGTGTCCAGCATATCGCCGGTCTCGTAGACGAGCGGGTTCACCAAATTCAGCAAGAGCTCGAAATCGGAGCTGAGCAGGACGGATAATTGAAGCAGCATGTAAGCGGATACCGCCCGAAGCGCGGGGTAGACGTTTCGATGAGCGAAGCTGCCTCGGTAAAGCCTTCTTTCTTCTTCCTTCCGGGCCTCCGATGCATGCCTCGCGGCAATGGCGGCAAGCGCGATCAAGATCGGCACGCCGCATGTCTTCAGCGTCTCCGCGAGAATGAGGACGGGCCTGAACGAGGCGGGATCGGCAAGCAGGAACGATTCCCCGAAGCCGAAGGGCGACTGCGAGGGCGACAGCGTCAAAATGACGAGGCTCGCGAATACCGCGGACGGGATAAAGAATGGAAAGAGAAACAACGCCGACAACGCCTGCCGGAGCCCGTTCGAGGGGATGGCGCTGAGTGCCAGGGCGACGACGAAGGCAACGGCGGCGCTCGCAAACACATAGCCGAATTTCATCGCGAGCGTATTGGCGAGCACTTGAACGAAGGCGGGCTCGCCGAATAAAGCGGAGAAATTGCCGAGCCCGACCCATTCGCTGCCGAATAAGCCCATAAACGGTTTATAATCCTTGAGCGATAAAACGACACCGTACAGAAACGGCCATATTTTAAATAGCAAAATCAAGAGCAACGCCGGAATGACGATGATGTAATGCAGTTTGTACTTCCAAATTTTATCCACGCCGAGGCCTCTCTCCCATCCCCTAATTTTTACTAAATTATATAGGCTGCCGCGCCTTCTTGTATAGAAAAAAGCGGGCGGAAGATTCACGGCATGCCGGACTCCGTTGTATAATAGGCTCGTTCCGATAAACTGACATGGGAGTAGAGCTTATGGAATTTCGTTTGGATTTAATCGATACGAAGATTGAATTTTTTGAAGCGCATGATGTAAAGACGCTGGAGCAAATGATCGAGAGGCAGATTGAAATCAACAAAGCGCTGCTGCTCGACGTGCACGGCGTCAGCCACCAGGCCGCGTTCAATCCGAAGACCGAAAAGATGCATTTCAGCGCGGTCGTTCACTTTAAGACCAAAGAGTAAAAAATAGGGGCTGTCGAATAAAGGTCATGCTTGATCATAGTGGCAGCTCCTTTTGTTACTTTACTTACGGCCTTCGCCACTCCTCTCTTTTCGCTCGCTCTCCCGCGATACGACATTGCTAATTTCAAAAAATGCAACTAAATCATTCTCACTTCAACACATCCCCGATTTAGTTTCAATATTTGAAATTAAACGTACTCTTTAAGCTTTATAGCCCGATATTCACCGGTATAGTTTCAAATTTTGAAACTAAATCCCCTTTTTGTCTCCTTCTTTCTCTCTTAATTTCGATTTTTGAAATTAAATCAAATACTCCGTTCCGGAGATTCCCGAGGTCGGCAAATGACGAATAGAAGCGGCGGTGCTAGTCGGTTATCCCCTATGCACCGCCGCGCGCCGCGAGCTCGCACGTCCGCTTCGCAAGCTGCGAGATCGGCGTCAGCCCGAAGCCGTCGACGCCGGATAGAATCAGATCGTTCAGCGGTTGAACCCACGCCTCCGGCAGCGCTTCGGCGCCCAGCTGCATCCCGACGACGGAGCCCGACGTCGCCGCGTTGCAATCCGTGTCGAAGCCGGCGGCGGCGGCCATGCCGATCGTTCGCTCGAGATCGCCGCCGCCGTACAGCAGCGAGACCGCCACGATCATCGCGTTCGAAATCGTATGGCACCAATGATGGGGATCGCCCTCGTCGTATTTCCGGTGAATCCGGTCGATCGCTTCTTCGTGGACGACCTCTTCGCGGCGCCAATGCAGCACCGTGCGAATTTCCGCGGAGAGCCGGGATGCCGCTGGAATTTGCCCAAGTCCGGCCAGAATGACCTCCTCCATGTCGTTCGTGACGGCCGCGGCCGCCAGCATGGCGGCGACCCACATCGCGCCGTATATCCCGTTCTTCTCGTGGGATATCGACGCGTCGCGCCAAGCCATCTCCGCGGCCAGCTCCGCGTCGCCCGGATTGATATAGCCGTAGAAGTCCGCCCTGATCTGCGCGCCGATCCATTCGCGGTATGCGTTCCGGTAACCGGCAGAGCGCGGCGGGTCGATGCCGTTCATCAGATTTCGATAGGCGATTCTTTCAGCCGTGCAGGTACGAAGGGCGGGCAGCCAGGTGAGCCAAGCCTCGGCAACGTCGTCCGGGGTGAACGACTCGCCGTATTTTTCGAGAACGGCGAGCGCGATGATCGTGTAGTTCATGTCGTCGTCTTCTACCATGTGCCTCACGTTATTGATCCAGCTTACGCACGGATTGCCGTATGAACCGCCTTCGTCCTTGACGCCGTATTTGTCGGCGATGCCGCGGTCGATCGCGGACGACAAATAACGCCGGATCGGATAATTGTCCGTCTCCCCGAGCAATCCGGCGATCCGCTCCCTGCGCCAGCCTTCGATCGGCTGCCCGAGCAGGCAGCCCGCCGAGCGTCCGAGCCACGCCCCGTACAGCTTATCTTCGAGCGCCGGTCCTGCCGGCAGCGGGGCGGCAAGCTTCGCCGCGGGCGGCCTTTCGGCCCGGATGCCCGCAAGGTCCGAGGGCTCGGCGAACGGATAATCCGGACGCATCGGCATGTTTCTCATTTCGTCAAGGTATTCCGCCGCCAGCGCTTCCCGTTCCGGATCGCCAGGCGTCATGGCCGCTAGCCGTCCGTAATGGGCCTCGATCGCTTCGCTCAGCGCTCGCCCCTCGTCGATTCCTTGCTGCCTCTCGATCGCGAAGTGGCCCTCGTATTGCAAATAGTGGTACGCGGAAGCTTTCATAACCCCTGCCTCCTCCCTATTCCGTCAAATCGTCAAAACCATCCCGTCATAAGCGGCGATAATGTGCTCGGTACCCAAAATCCGCGTCAAGTCGTCATGCTGCAGGCCGATGTTATGGGAAAAATGAGTCGCGACGACTTTGCTGTTGCCGCACAGCGCGCCGGCCTTCGCCAACCGGTCGCGAATGCCGATCACCGCTTCGATGTTGAGATGGCCTCCCGTAAACGGCAAATTGCCGTTCGTGCAATCCAATATCGCCGCGTCCAGACTCGTTGTCTCCAGTCGCTCCCACGTCTCCTCGGGCAGCAGGCCCGTATCGTGACCGTAGAAGACGCGCTTGCCGTCCTTCTCGATCAGATAAAGGAGGCAGGTTTCGTCCTGGTCGTGATTGGCCGGCAGCGCAGTCACTTTCGCGGTGCCCGTGTCGACGGTCTGGAACGGCGAGATGCGGCTGATCGCGAGCCGCTCCGGATCCGGCCTTCCCACCGCCTCTCTGCATTTCCGGACGACGGCGTCATGGCCGTACACGCGAAGCGGCCCATCCAGCCCGTGGGCGAACACGGGAAGCCGCATGGCCAAATCCTCCGCGCGGAGATGGTCCATGTGCGTATGCGTAATAAACAAATCGCTCACCAGCGCCAGATCGATGCCGTCGCGCAGCACGTGAAGAAGCGTATCGGGCGGAAAATCGATCTTCAGCACGCCGTCGACGATGGCGGAGCTTCGGGTCCGGACGTTGCGTCCGCCCAGCCGCCGGGCTTTCCGGCAATGCGCGCAGCGGCAAAACAAGGCGGGAAAGCCTTCCGCGGCAGCCGTTCCGAGAAAATGGATGTCCAATCTTCGTCATGTCTCCTCTCTTCTACAAAGCGGCAACGAGCTTCTCGACATGGGCCAATGCCTTAAGCGATCCGAGCTTCGGCTCCTCGTCGCCTTCGAATTCGACCGACAGCCAGCCGCCGTAACCCGCTTCCTTCAGCTTCGAGAAAATATAGGCCAGATCGACTTCGCCTTCGCCGGCGATTTTGCCGAGAAACAGCTCTCCCGTAAGCCCCCTGATTACCGCCCCCCTCGTGCCTTCCTCCGCCTTCGCAAAATCTTTGACGTGCACATGCTGGGCAAAGTGCTTCAGCTCGTCGACGGCGTCGCGCGGGCTTTGGCCGACGAGCAGGAAATTGCCGGTATCGAACGTGCTGCGGAGCGCATTCGAACCAACCTGTTCAATAATGGCGTTCACCTGGTCGCTTCGTCCGGCGAACAGCCCGTGGTTTTCCAGACATAGAACGACTCCCTTCCGCTCCGCGTATTCGGCGGCCCGGCTGAGGCCGTCGATGACGTAGGCCAGCCCTTGCTCGTAGGAGATCGAATCGCCGTGAACATCGCCCGAGAACACGCGAACGACCTTCGCTCCGAAGTGAACCGCGGCATCGACCGCGTCCGTCACCTCCTTCACCTGCGCCTCGCGCTCCCTTTCGTCCGCCGCGATGAAATTGTTGCACGCGCAGAAGCAGGCGACCTTGAGCCCGTATCGGGCAAGCGCCTCGTCAATCCGGGGAATGTCCCGTTCCTTGTCCTTCCAGAAGCAGCTGAGCAGCTCCACCCCGCTAGCGCCCGCTTCGGCCGCGAATCCGAGAAAATCGACCGTGTCCCACGTGCCGTCATACCAATATTTATGCACGCTCCACATGCTTAGACTAACGTTCAACGCCTTCACGCTCCCCGAAATGTTATCGTTCGAACTTGGCCTTGCCGCTTCCCCGCGTTCCCTATTCATCCGTTCCCGGAACCGGACATGTCGTTCCGGCCGAGATCGTATTCGCGCGCTTCTCCTTGAACAGCCATTTGTCCGGCGCGTCCCGGATCCCTCGCAGCTCGATTTGCAGCGGCTTCGGCGGCAGCTGTCCCGAGCGGAGACGGAGACGGTTGCCGTCCACCTCGATCGCGTCCCATCGCACCGGGACAAGGCGACCGTCGTCCATCACCCGATAGTTGCCGGCGCTTGCCGCCGACCGCTCGTCGATCCGTTTGTTGAAGGTCACGACGATCTCTTCCTTCGATGGGCGGGTGCAGCCGAGCGGCGCCGGCTTCTCTTCGTACATATAGCCGCCGGTATGATACTCGTACGCCGTCCATGACGAGAAGCCGAGCTTCGATGCCGTCTCGCTGAATCCGCTCAGCCAGCGCCCCCCTTTGACCATATGCCTGGCCGAGCCGATATCGGCTTGCACCGATAAGGGCAGATCCGGGAATTGCGCTCGCAGCTCGTCGATGAACGGTTGATAGCGCGTCACGTAATCCGCCGGAAGATCCGCCCGCGTCCAGTCCGGCCAATGCGTTTGCAGCACGTGCATATCCGGTCTCACGCGGGCGACCATCGCGGCGGCGTCGAGCCCTTGCTCCTCCCGCAGGCGCCGAATGCTGTCCGGCCCGGCGTCGATCGCCAGCGACCATGTGGCGACGGCGATGCCCGGCCTCGCCTCCCGGACGCCTCCTCTCCCGTTAATGAGCTCGTCCAGGAAGCCGTTCACCGCCTCGACGCGGAAATCGACCCATTTGCGGTACGTCTCCACGCTTCGCAAATAATAGTCCGGCGAGCCGGCGTTGACGAAGTCGGGCATCTCGAGACCGTGCCTATCGCGGAATGCCGCTTGCGCGAGCGGGCCGACGTCGCCGTATACGCCTCGCTTTATGCCGCCCCACTCCGGAAAGTACGGCTCCGCGATCTCGATGCCGTCGAACGGGTACTCCGCCGCCAGCCGGGCAAGCGCCGCTTTTTTCCACGCCACATACCGTACGCTGAACGGCGACAGCCGCTCGAAGCCGTCGTTCGTTTCCTTCAGCAGCCTCATCTTCCAAGAAGGCCAATCGCTCGGAAACCGGTCGGTCGAGAATGTGCCGTTGCCGATCGCCATCGCCCATACCGGCATCCCCCTCCGGTGAAAGGCATCGATAAGCTTCTCTTGAATGACGTGCTCGTTCACGACGAAATAATGGACGCTCCTGAAGCCCGCGAGCTCGATTTCTTCGGCGATGCTATCCGGCGTCCGCCCTCCGTAATAAGGAAACGAAGGATCGATCTGGATGCTCGGGCCATAAAACGGCCGGCTCAGGGAGCTTCCCACGCCTTGGAACCAAATAGACAATCGAAGCTCCTCCTTTCCCGGCTTTTCCGTCTGGATAACCGGCAAATAAAAAATAGTTCCGTGATATTATCGATAAATAAAAAAATATTCCTGACTATCGTATTGCTGTATAATAGAAATCATTCATCATCTTTCCAATATGGAGGTCATCGCATGAGTAAAATCGTTTACTTGCCGCTAGACGAACGTCCATGCAACGCGAAGTATCCGAAGATGATTGCCGCCATCACCGACCTTGCGCTGGTCGCGCCGCCGGCAGCGCTGCTCGGCGCCAAGAAACGGCCCGCCGCGTTCGAGGGGCTCGCTCGCTGGCTGTCCGCGGAGGCGGAAAGAGCAGACTACCTGATCGTCTCGGCCGATATGCTCGTATATGGCGGCATCGTGCCTTCGCGCCTGCACCAGCTGCCGTATGCGGAATGCGCCGCGCGGCTGTCGGTACTGAAGGAATTGAAGCGGCGCAATCCGGCGCTCCGCATTTATGCCTTCAGCCTCATCATGCGGGCGCCGGCGTACGACAGCAGCGACGAAGAACCCGACTACTACGAGCATTACGGGCAAGCGATATGCAGGTACGGCTGGCTGGAGGACAAACAAGCCGCCGCGCCGCCCGGCGAAGAGGAACGGCTGGAGCGGGAGCGTCTGCTCGCCCGCATCCCGCAGGAGGTACTTGGCGACTTCCTCCGGCGGCGCGCGACGAATGCCCGGATCAACGAGCTTGCAATCGAATTCGTGAAGGAAGGCGTCATCGACCAATTGATCATTCCGCTCGACGACAACGCCGAATACGGCTTCAGTCCGATGGAGCAGCGGAACCTGCTCTTCGCCGTCGAGCGCGGCAACCTGATGGACCGCGTGCTCATCCATCCCGGCGCCGACGAAGTCGGCTGCATTCTGTTCGCCAAAGTGTTCTGCGAAGTGAAGCAATATCAGCCCGAAGCGTGCGTCCGCTACTCTTCGACGCGGGGGCCGGCCATCATTCCGAAATACGAAGACCGCAGCCTGAACGAGAGCGTCAAATCCCACTTGAACGCGGGAGGCGCCTTCATGGGCGACAGCGCCCATACGGCCGACTTCGTGCTGATGGTCCACTCGCCGCCCGTCTCCCAGCAGGACGTCGCCGAATCGCCCAATCCGTTCGCCAGACGCCACCGCGCCTATTATTCCGAGGTGCATACGGCGGAATTCGTAACGGCGCTGGACGCGCTGTCCCGCAGAGGGCATCTCGTCGCGCTTGCCGACGTCGCGTCCTGCAACGGCGCGGATCATGCGCTCATGCAGCTGCTCGCGAAGAAGAACCTGCTGCGGCGGCTGACGGCGTACGCCGGCTGGAACACGTCCGGGAACACGCTCGGCACCGTCGTTTCGCACGCCATCGTCGCTTCCTATTACCGCAGGTCTCCTTCCCGTCCCGCCCACAGCGACGCGATGAGCGATCGTTTCCGGCTATACCGGTTCATCGAGGACTGGGGCTATCAGACGCTCGCGCGCCAGCAGATCGCCGCTCATTTGCCCGAGCTCGGAGGCAACTACTTCCAAATCGGCCATATCCGGGAGCGGGTGTCGCAGCTCGTCACCGATAAGCTTCGCCGTTTCTGCACCGACTTCCTGGGCGAAGCGGCCGGCGGCGCGGCAGACGGCTTAAGCGCCGATCTCCCCTGGAACCGCATGTTCGAAGTCGATTTGACGCTGGGGCAGGATGGACCCGTGCGCGACGGGCGCTAGTCGAAATAAATTTCCCGTTTCTTCTCGGCGGATTCATAGATGCCGCAAAGCATCTTCATGACCTCGAGACCGTCCTCGACGGGACTGAGCGTCTCCTTCCTGCCGAGGCAGCTGTCGATGAAGTGGTTGATCTCGCTTTGGAAGCCGCTTGCGAAGTCAAACCCGAGCTGGTCGACCTGGGGCGTAACGTTGAGAATGGTGTCGTGCTGCTCGGAAACGATGAACAGCCCGGGCTCGATTTCCGCCCCGCCCTTGTCGCCGAACAATTTGACCGTCATTTCATCCTGCTTCGCATGCAGCGTAAAGCTGACGTCCACGACGAGGGAAGCCCCGTTGTTGAAGCGAATGATCGCATTGGCGAGATCCTCGACCGTGTTTTTGGCCGAATCGTAATCCGACGCCTTATAGAACGACAGATTGTTAATGTTGGCGCGGTTGCCGAGCCGATTGTAGGCGTTGCCGCTAATCGACCTCACCTTCGGCTTGCCCATCAAATACCAGCACAAATCGATGATGTGCACGCCGAGGTCGATCAACGGGCCGCCGCCCGATCTTTCCTTATCCGAGAACCAGCCGCCGGGGTTGCCGAGCCGACGAAGACAGCTTGCCTTGGCGTAATAAATGTCGCCGAGCTCCCCCGCTTCGATGAACCGCCTTAAAAGCGCCGTGTTCGCCCCGTAACGTCTGACGAAGCCGACCTGCAGCACCTTGCCGCTCCGCAGCGCCGCCTGCTTCACCTTCTCCGCTTCTTCCACCGTTTTGCAAAGCGGCTTCTCGACAAGCACGTGCTTCCCGGCTTCCGCGGCCGCGATGCTGATTTCGGCATGCGAATTGTTCCACGTGCAGATGCTCACGGCATCGATGGCGGGATCGGCCAGCAGCTCGCGGTAATCGGCGAACGTCTTCTCCGCGCCGTACGCCGCGGCTTTCGTCCTTGCCCGTTCTTCGTTCAAATCGCATATCGCGTAGATGTCAACCTCCGGATTGCGCGCATAGGAACTGAGATGAATGTCCGATATCGAACCTGCTCCGATTACGCCGACCTTAACTTTGCTCATTTAAGCCTTCTCCCCTTTATGAACGAATGGATCCGATCGTAGACGTCCCGCCTCGACGGATCGGTTGCGCACGCCGCATCGGCGTGCGGCTTCACGTCCCCTCCATCGGCATCCCTCCCCTGAACGCTAGCTTTGCGCCTTGACCTTAAGGCGCGTAACGAAGCGCCGGACGATCTCCTGCGGCCTCGTAATCGCCGTTCCGATCACGACGGCGTGCGCGCCGGCCTCGTAACAGCGGAGGCATTCCTCGACCGTCCATATTCGGCCTTCCGCGAATACCGGCGCGCGCCCGAGCGCCGCAAGCTTGCCGATCAGCTCGAAGTCCGGCCCCGCGAGCTGCGGACTGTAAGGCGTATAGCCGGACATCGTCGTGGAGACGACGTCGGCGCCGAGCTTCATCGCCTCCAAGCCTTCATCGAAAGTCGAGATATCCGCCATGATCGGCGTATCCGGGAAGTTCTCCTTGACGCCGGCGATCAGCCGCTCCAGCTTCTCGTTGCCCGGCCGCGCCATAGCGGTGCTGTCGATCGCCACGATGTCAGCGCCGGCGCGGACGACCTCGCTCACCTCGCGTAGCGTCGGCGTAATGTATACGTCGCTGTCGGGGTAATGCTTCTTGTACAGCCCGATGACGGGAACTTTGCACTTCTTTTTAATAAAAGCTATGTCCTGCGGCGTATTCGCCCGAATTGCCGAAGCGCCGCCCGCTTCCGCCGCGGAAGCCATCGCGGCCATCATTTCCGGGCCGTGCAGCGGCTCGTTCTCCAGCGCCTGGCAGGAAACGATGAACCCGCCCCTTAAGCTTGCGATCAACGGACGGGTCATAGCGCCACCCGACTGGCTGCAGCGTCCGGACCGTAATGCCACACTTGAGCCGCGGCCCCGATGACGCCGGCGTTCGCGCCTACGCCGGCCGGAACGATCCGGCAATCGCCGCGCATGCTCGGCGACGTCCTTGCCGCCGCCTCCTTCGCAAGCGCCGCGAAGAACGCGTCCCCGGCCCCTGAGACTCCGCCGCCGATAATGACCGCTTGCGGGTTGAAGGCATGAATGATCCCGGCTACGGCCGAAGCGAGCGCCCGGATGACGCGGTCCATGACCAGCGCCGCGTAAGCCGCACCCCCGGACCAGTCCGCGAGCACCTCCTTCGCGCCGAGCCCGGCTTCCGCGGCAGTCCCCTGCGCGGCAAGCGTCTCGCGCGCAAGCCGGGCGATGCCGGGACCGGAAGCGTACAGCTCGACGCAGCCGTAATTGCCGCAGCTGCAGCGCGGCCCGTTGAAGTCGACCGAAACGTGGCCGAGCTCTCCCGCTCCGCCGGAAGCTCCGCGAAGAAGCCTGCCCGATTCCACGATCGCCCCGCCGATTCCGGTTCCGAGCGCCAGGCAGACGAAGTGGTCCAGCTGCCTGCCCGCGCCGAAGCATTTCTCCGCGACGGCCGCCGCGTTGACGTCGTTATCGACATAGGCGGGAAGGCCGAACCGCCGCTCGACGATTTGCTTGATCGGCGTTCCGGTCCAGCCGGGGAGCGTATCCACCGCGAACGATACCTCTCCCGTCCGGAAATCGATCTGTCCCGCGCTTCCGATGCCGATGCCCTCGATCCTGGCGCAGCCATCGCCGATCACCCGGTCGATGCCTTCGACGACGGTCTGCATGACGCCCTCGGCTCCCCGCGCAGCCTCGGTAGCGACGACGTCACCTCTCGCGATTCGGCCTTGTTCGTCGACCAGCGCGAACTGAATTTTGGTCCCTCCGATATCTACCCCTACGGCATATTTCATTGCAGCACTCCTCCATCGTTTGTCCTGTCGCCCCGGCAAGCCGTCATCCCACGAGTCCGGTACGCTCGACGCTCTCGACGAAATACTTTTGCGCGAATAAATACAGGATGAAAATCGGCAATATGCCGAGCAGCGTCCCCGTGTTCAAATATAGCGAAGTATGGGAGATGCCTCCGACGTATTCCGGGCGCACCGTTCCCGGCAGCAAATCGAGCATTCTCGCAAGCAGCGTGTAATTCGGCGCGAACAAATTGACGAAATAGCTGTCGTTCCACTGCCAGATGAAAGAGAACAGGACGACCGTCGCGATGGCCGGCACCGCGTTCGGCAGCATGACCCGGAGAAACGTGCCGGGAACGCCCGCCCCGTCCACGTACGCGGCTTCCTCCAAATCCTTCGGCAGCGAGCGAAAAAACTGGCGGAATATATAAATGTAAAGCCCGTTCTTGAGCCCCATGGCAAGACCCGACGAGATGAAGAACGGCCAGAAGCTCTCCAGCAAATTGACGCCGTCCTTGCCCGTGAACAGGCGGAACAGGCCGAATATGTCGAAAAACCGGTAATGCAGGTAGGTCGGCACCATGATCGTCTGCGGCGGAACGACGATCGTGAAGATGACGATGCCGAACAAAATGCCGCTTCCCCAAAACTTCAGCCTCGCGAAGCCGTAACCGGCCAGCGCGCACGAGGCGAATTGGAGCAGCGCCGTCCCGAGGCTAAGCAGCAGCGTATTGGTCACCGATTCGGGGTACTTCAAATAGTCCATGACCGTCTTGATGTTATCCAGGGTGAAATGCCTCGGCAGCCATACGACCGTCGCGTCGAACATATCCTGCTTGTCGCGGAGGGCGATCGACAGCTTCGTCAGGATCGGATACAAAATAATGAAGCAAATGCCGACGATCAGCACGGTGCGGATAAAAATCCATAGCCAGCGCTTCGCTTTCTCGAGCGGAGCGTGCGTATCGTACCAGCGCGCCGCCGCCTGCGCCGCGGCGGATGGCGAACGTCGTTTCGATGGTTTGGGCGACGTATCCATATTCCTTTCCTCCTTTCTTAGTCGTAATAGAAGACGCGCTTCGAGATCCAATAGGTGGAAATCGCCAATATGACCGAGATGACGAGGAAGTAGATCCACGACATGGCGGAGCTGACGCCGAAGTCGAGCCTGCCGAACGCGGCGTCCTGGATCATCTGCGTCATGCCGTTGTCATAGAAGGAATCGATGATCGTATAGACGACGTTCGTTAGAATGAGAGGCGAAATCATCGGAAACGTAATTTTCCAGAACGCTTCGTAGCCCGTCGCCCCTTCCATCTTCGCGGCCTCGTACAGCGAAGGCGAGATCGACTGCAGGCCGGCGAGGAAAATTAGAATTTGCACGCCCGATGAGCTGATGATTTGATAAATGCGGTCGACCGCGCCCGTCAAGTAGTCGACGATATTGATGCCGAGGCCCGCCTCGAGAAGAAGCGGCCTCAGTTCGATGCTGCGAAGGCCCGAATAGTTGCCTTCGAGATCGGTCGACGCGGCGCCGATCATCTGCGCCAGAAAATTGCCGTTGTCCAGCTTGGCGATCACGCCGGAGGCCAGCACGACGGGCAGGAAAATGATGGCCCGGGCAAGCATCCTTCCCCTGAACTTCTGGGCAAGCAGCGTTGCCGTGAACAAGCTGAAGAAGATGATCAGCGGCACGTCCAGCACCATCGCGATGACCGCGTCGGTCAGCGTCCGGACGTACCACGCGTCGACGAAAAAAATATTGTGGTAGTTTTCGAGCCCTACGTATTGCAGCGAGTAGCCTTCCGAGTTCAGGGTCAGCTTATGGAAGCTGAACTGCAGCGACTGGAAGAACGGAATCGCCATGAGCAGCACGAATCCGAGCAGCCAGGGGGTTACGAACAAGACGCCGTAAAGCTGCTTCTTACGAGATAAACCGAGCGACCGCCCCTTCGCCATGCTTTAGCCTCCCTCCACGTAGTAATCGTTCGGCTGCACCGTGACGCCCCCCGCGGAATACGCTTCCCCGCCGTAATTGACGATGATCGCGAGCCCGTTCTCGTACTCGGTTCGATACACGCCGTCGGCAAGCTTCTCGTGTCGCTCGATGTAGCGGCCCCGCGTTTTCCGCAGCACCTCGTTCACTTCGCCGTAGGCCGTCAGCGCCTCCTCCATCCACGCCTCGTAATGGTTCGAATACAAATAGCTGAACCGGGTATCCTTGAGCGCGGAAGGCTCTTCGTAGAACCAGCTGAAATAAACGCTCGCTCCCGTCTCCAGCGACCTCAGCACGCTCATACCCACGTCCTGCTCGTCGGCCAGGTTATACGGTTTGCCCGCGTAATCGACGAAGCCGTGAAGCACCATCTGCAGGAATGGGACGGATTCGCCGGCAAGCTGATAGCCGTTGCTCGTCTCCGGCACGCCAACGATATGCGAGGCGTAAGGCAGCGAATAGGCGTTTCCGCCGCTCAGCATCATATCGGGCGCCGCTTCGGCAAGGCGCGCCAGCTGCCCGGTTACGGTATTCTTCGCGTCCTCGCGCGTCACTTCCCCGTTCCGCCGGAAATCCGAGTACAGCTCCGAGCCGAGATCGCGGAGCGAGATCGCGCCCGGATTCAGCTTGCCGTAATCGCGCAGGAAGCCGGATACAACGGTTTCAAGCTTCCTCGGCGCGAGCAAATAATGCGAGAGCCGGCTGTTGTCGCGGAAGAAAGCCGCCCGGTCGAACTCGTAAATTTTCGCGTATCTCCGGGAAATATGCTGCGCCGCGTCCTTGGTCGGCCTGAAGCTTGCGGAATCGTCGTATACCCGCAGGAACGCCGCGTCCGGATAGAAGCCGCCGCCGCTCTCCTTCAGCTTATCCGCGAGCCGCGCCCACTCGCCGCGGCTGCCGACGACGCCGTCCATGTCGATGCCGTAAGCGAGCTTATGGTTCAGGCCGCCGTTGAACCAGCCCTTGTATTGGAGCCGCACGTTCTTCGCTCCTCCCGCGAGCAGCCGGTCGACGACGCTCCCCGCTTCGTTCAGATCGGTGAGCGGGACAAGCGCCTCGTAAGGGAAGCCGAGCACGTTTTTCTTCTTCGGAATGCTGCCGGTCAGCTCCAGATAGAACGGCATCTCCCCTTCCGGGGCTTGCTTCTCCATGCCTTGCGTCCGCTCCAGATACGAACGGTAGCGAGCCGCCATCCCGGAGTAATCGGCCTGCCGGCCGCTCAGGAAGGAGTAGCGGATGCGCAGCTCGCCCCGGTAGGCGTTCTGCGGCGTTTTGTGCATAATTTCGTTGTTGCTGAGCCGGACCTCGTCCTTGGGCAGGATGACGAACTGAGCCGAAGCCGTGTTGAACTCGTGAAGGCGTCCGCTAATATCGGCGGACAGCCTCGCAAGCGCCGCTCCTTCCTCGATGACGGCAAGGAACGCGGCATCGTTCTTCTTCATTCCGAATACCGGCAGCCGGCTCGGCTCGATCGGGCCGAATCTCTCCCTGACGTAGATCGCGCCGTCTTCGCCGTAGATCGGGATCAGAATCGGCTGAGCCTGGACATTCCCGCTGTTGAACGGGATCAGCGCGCCCGAGCCGTCCGGCAGGAGAATGTATCCTTCGTCCGTCAGGCCGGCTGCCCCGAAGTTTTCGAGCAGGCTGATCGAATGGACGCGATAGGGCGGCGTATCCTCCGTGATGGTCGCCGCGTCGACCGAAGCGATCAAATCCCCGCCGTCCAGCGTATAACGCAGCGTCGCCGAAAATTTCGGATTGGCCGCCGCCTCGGGATCGGATCCTTCCCCGCCTTCCCCGTTGTCGATCGCCAAGTCCTCCTCCGTATAGCCGACCTTCTCGAACAGCGATAGCAGCCGCCCTACGACCGCTTTCGGAATTTCCCGCCGTTCGTAGACGTTCTGCTCTTCGACGAATTTGTAGCGGATCTTCAGCTGCTCTTGATCGGCGGGATCCGTCAGCCTCGCGAGCAGACGCTCCTCGAACCGTTCCTTGCTCACCTTCAGCGGAATCGATTCGAGCCCTTTATCCGGGTTGCCGAACGTATAGGTCACGGATACGTCGCGATCGGATTCCTTGATTTCGAACCGGCCATGCTTGACGCTGTCGTTGAAGCTGTCGTAATCTTTGTTCTGCCCGCTCTGCGTCAAATAGACGAAGGACAGCTGCGCCGACAGCTTTCCCTTCAAATAAGGCGATGCCAGCTGATCGCCGGCGCTGTCCGGATTCGAGCGCCACATCTGCCCGCTTGCCTTATCCGTCACCGCGATTTCGGCCGTCTCTTTGCTGATGTACAGGAGCAGGCTGTCGTTTTCCAGCACCGGCGCAAGGCCGTCGATCCGCGGTACCGCGGACGCGTCCGGCTTGCGAAGCGACGGATCCGGCGCGGCGGCTTCTCGGTTTTGGTCCGCCAAGGCGGCGGCGTACGGCGCATCATCCTGCCGGCCGTCTTCGCCGGAGGAGCAGCCGGATAGCGCCGATGCCGCAAGCAGAAGGGATAAGGCGGCGACCCGCAATCGATTTTTCAACACGGCGTTACCCCTCCCCTATGCGGAACATCGCTTCTTTGTATATCGTCGCCAGGAACGACAGCATCTGCTGCGCCAGGCTGAAGAACAGCAGGCCGAGAAAAATGACGATGCCCATCACGAGCAAGGTCAGCAGCATCGTCGCGATCGTCTTGCCGACCGTATACTGGTGGACGGTCAGCATGCCGACGAAGAGCAAGGCGAAAAACCAGGCGAAGCCGGCCGACTCCAGCAGCCGGTAAAACGACCCTTCCTGCAAAGTAATGACATTCGACAGCAGAATGAGCGGAATTTGCATCAGGATGACCGGCAGGAGCGCGTACGCGGCCGCCGTCACGATTTCCTTGAACTTGCCTTCGCCGTCCATCAGCGTCGTCAGCGACCAGTTCGCGACGCACCACAACAAAAACGGAAGCACGATAAACTTGACCTCGTCCAGCAGGTTGACGCTGTCCGCATCGACGTTCGGGTTAAAAATAAAGCCGGTAAACTGCCGCTTCAGCACGTACAGCAGCGATAGGAGCAGCAGCAGCAGCAGCGCGAACCAAATCTTCCCCTTCTTCTCGAATTTCAATTCCCAGAAGCCCTTGAACGGATGGAACATCGTATACCAGGCCATCCCCAGGGCGCCCGGCTCGGTTGTTGCCTTCCGCCCGGCCAGAAGCCTCGCCGCGGCCAGCAGCAGGACGGCGCCGATTGCCCCGCCCGCGATCTTCCCGAAGTGCTCCCACATAAAGTCCTTCCGGTACCGCTCGAACGCCCGCGAATAATATTCCCGGTGCATGCCGAGCTCGAAATGCTTCATGGCCGCATAGTTGTTGCCCTGCCTAAGCTCCGCTTTCCCGATGCCGAGGTAGGCGATCTCCAGGTTGCTGTTCAGGCGGAGCGCTTCCCGCCACTTCGCGACCGACTTCTCCTCTTCGCCCGTGTCGTTATAGAAGACCGCGTCCCGGATGACCTGCCCGTAACGGGTCGGCTCGAACATAACGAGCCGGTTCAAGCCTTTGTCGAGGACGACCATTTTGTCGCCCAGCATGTCGATGTCGGCCGGCGTCTTGAACGTGCCGAGCTGCTCGCCGAGCAATCCGTAGACGTACATCAGCTTGCCTTCCCTGTCGTACGTGAATATTCTGCCGCGCGTATGGTCGAGGATGCTGTAAATGCCGTTCCGGTCGAGCGCGACGCTAACGATCGCGGAGGTACCGGGCCGCGTCCCGTTCAAGCGGAAGACGACGTCCCCCTTCGGCGGATGGTAGCCGGTGCGCTTCAGCACGTCCGTACCCGACGGATTCAACCGCTTAACCGGCGCGTTCGAGAACGCCTCGTTCGTCGTGGCGTAGACGAACCCTTCGCCGTCGATGTCGACATTGTTGAATTCGACGGGGATGAACAGCACCATTTTGGACCGCTGCTCGCGAGTCATGACGCGCTTCCAGAACAGGTCGGCCGCGCTGTAACGCACGTTGTTCACGCCCATGAAGCCGGTGAACGAGCCGCCGGAATCGAATTGCATAATGCCGTTGAAGACGCCCTTGCCGACCACGTACATCCTGCCCGCCGAATCGAGGACGAGCTTGATCGGCTCGTAGACGAAGCTGTCGCCGAGCACGTCGCTCTCCGGCGCGCCGATCGCCCGGACGAATTCGCCGTCCTCCGTCAGCTCGACGATCCGCTTATTGCCCGTATCCGCCACGAACAGACGGCCGTTCTTATCGACGAATACGCCCTGCGGCGAGGCGAACGCGTCTTCCTTCCCGTTGTTAACGAACGAATCGATGACCAGCGTCTCCTCCGCGTCTTCATCCATTCGCACGATCCGGTTGTTGCCCGTGTCCGCGACGTAGATGCGGTTATCCGGCGCGATGAAGAGGTCCTCCGGCGAGCTGAACGGGCCGGATGGCAGAAGGTCGCCGCCGATTTGCTTCCCGGGCAAATAAGGGACGGGCGCCGGCTCGGCTTCCCCCCGCCAGGAGTAGTTATAGCCGTCGTAAGGGGCGGCGGACGCCGGCACGGAAGCGAAGGCGAGGAGCGCGATTAACGGGAAGAGCCGCCATGCTTTTACGAATCGTTTCAACGTAAGCCTCCCCTTCCCCATTAATCTTTCATGCCGGAGGTGGACATCGTCTGGATGACGCTGCTCTGCGACAGGACGAAGATGAGAATCGGCACCGTCAGCAGCAGCAAGGTGGCGGCCATGGAAGGGCCGGTGCGGATGATGCCCCCTGCCAGTATTTGTCCGAGCGCGTAATCGATCGTTTTCAATTGCTCGCTGTAAATGTACATGGAGCCCGCCGCGCCGCCCGCCCCCCATAAGCCCTGGAAGGAGAAGATGA
Organism: Paenibacillus arenilitoris; assembly: GCF_014705655.1. Taxonomy (GTDB): domain Bacteria; phylum Bacillota; class Bacilli; order Paenibacillales; family Paenibacillaceae; genus Pristimantibacillus; species Pristimantibacillus arenilitoris. The sequence goes on from NZ_JACXIY010000018.1 coordinate 132,081, forward strand.
TCAGCGTGAGCCAGGCCGGCCTCACGACCGGCATGACGACGTTCCAGAAGATGCGGAATTCGCTGCAGCCGTCGATTTGCGCGGCCTCGAGCAGCGCGTCCGGAATTTGCTCCATGAATTGCTTCATAAGATAGAGCCCGAGCGAGGATCCGATCGCCGGAACGATGACCGCCCAGTGGGTGTCAAGGAAGCCGAGCCAGGACATCGTCATGTAATTCGTGATTTGCGTAACCGTCGCGGAGAACATCAGCGACAGGACGACGACCGAGAACAGCATGGCTCTGCCAGGAAACTTCCGCTTGGCCAGCGGGTAGGCCGCCATCGAAGCGATCAGGACGTGGCCGGCCGTTCCCGCGATCGCGATAAAAAAGGTGTTGAACAAATAACGGGTGAACGGCACCCACGAGCCCGACAGCAAATGGTACAAATCCGTAAAGTTCGTCAGCGTCGGATGTTTGACCAGAAAGTCGGGCGGAAACTTCAAAATTTCGTTAATCGGCTTAAACGCGTTGCTGATGACGAACACGAGCGGCATCGCCATGAAATAGCCGACCGCGGCAAGGACGAGGAACAGCATAATGTCGCCCGCCCATGAACGGCTTACCCTCTTCCTTCTCAGGCTGATCCGGATCACCGCTACTCACCGACCTTCGCAAGCAGCCTTCGCACGATCAGGTTGGACCCGAGCATCATCGCGAACAGCACCGTCGCGATCGCCGAGGCATAGCCCATCTCGAAACGAATGGAGCCGTAATCCATCAAATGCGTCACGATCGTATGGCCCGCGTATTTGACGCTCGGGAAGCCGGCCAGCGCCGTCGCGACCTCCGCCACGCCGAACGAAGCGGTAATCTGGATGACCGCGCCGAACATGAGCATCGGTCTCATCGAAGGGAGCGTAATGAACCACAGCTCCTGCCAGCGGTTTCGGATGCCGTCGATCGCGCCGGCCTCGAACAAATTTTTGTCCATGCTTTGCAGACCGGCGATGAAGGCGAGAAAGCTCGTTCCGAGGCTGAGCCACAGCTGGACGATAATGATGATCGGCAAAATGTATTTCGGCGTCTTCAGCCATAGAATCGGCTCCAGGATCAAATGCCACTTGAGCAGGAACGCGTTGATATAGCCGTAAGAATCGCTGCTGAACAGCAGCGTCCAGACGATGAACGCGCTGCCGGACAGCGCGGGCGCGTAGAACACCAGCGTCGCGAACGCTCTAAGCTTCGGCGGAAATTCGTTGATGATCCAGGCCAGCACGAAGCAGGCGACATAGCTGACCGGGCCGGTGACGGCCGCGAAGATCAGCGTGTTCTTCAGCGCGATCAGGAAGACGTCGTCCCTGACGAACAGCTGGGCGTAATTCCGCCAGCCGACCCATTGCGGAAACTCCAGCATGTTGAAATCCGTGAAGCTGACGAGCAGCGACAAGCAGACAGGGAGGACGGTGAACGTGAAAAAGATGAGGAAGAATGGCGCTAGCATCGCGTAGAGCGCCTTGCTGCGCTTCGCCTCCTTCCACTTGCGGGCGAGGAGCGGCGCGAGCGGCCCGCGCCCCGTACCCGCACTCGCCTTTTTGACAAGCGGGATCATGCGTATCCCTCCCTTCTACTTCGTCGGCAAATCGAATTCCCGGCGCTTGACCGCAATTTCCTGATTGATCGTCCGCACGTAGTTTTCCAGCGTCTCGCGCGGCTCGCTTCCTTCGGTGTACACCTCGTAGAAGGCGTTGTTCAGATGGCGGTCCAGCGAGTAGCCGCCCGGAACGGCCGGTCTACCGACGACCCATTCCAATTCGTCCGTCAGCTGCGCAAGCTCCCTTGCCGACCACGGCAGCCGGCGCAGCGCTTCCGTGTTGGCCGCCGCGTACCTCGCCGATTCGCCGAGGATCGCCTCCATCTCCCGCCCGAACGTCGCCTGCGCCTCGCTGTCCGTCCACCACTTGATAAAGGCCCAGCCGGCTTCTTTGTTTCTCGCGTTCTCGAACATGACCGTGCCGGTCGACGTGCTGAGCGTGTCGTGCCGGACGCCGCCGTCCGCGCCGCGGATGCCCGGAACGGCCGCGAAGTGCCACTGCCCCCTAATTTCCGGCGCGAATATCGTCAGGAAGTTGAACGTCGTATAGTCGGCGATGCCGATCGGCATTTCGCCCGTTCGGAACCGGTTGATGAAGTCGAATTCGATCGGCAGCTTGTAATTCGTGTACAGCTCGGTCCACTTCCGGAACGTCTCGATGCCGACGTCCGAATCGAGATCGGTGGCGATGCCGTCGCCTTGGTAGTACTGGCCGCCGCTTTGGTAAAGCATCGATTCGAACACGATGCCGTGCGGCAGCGCCAGGTCCATGTTATGCTTCTGCAGCTCGGGGATGATCCGGTACATGTCCTCCCACGTTTGCGGAACTTCGAGCCCCAGCTCCTCCAAAATATCTTTGCGGTAAAACAGCATCGGGAACGATTGCGTCTCCGGAATCGCGTAGACGCCGCCTCGGTATCGGAAGCCGGCGAACGCGCTGTCCTTGAACCGGCTCTTCACCTCGTCGAAGCCGGGAAAATCCGAGAGGTCCGCGAGCGCGCTCCGCATTGCGAAGTTGACGACGTCGCCCTGGGTGAGCGCGATGTCCGGCCCCTTGCCCGCGAGCGTGGCCGGCAGCACGACCGCGGGATTGACGAGCTGCAAATTGACCGTTATGCCGGTTTGCGGCGTGAACGAATTGTCGATCATGGAACGGAGCAGCTGAGCCTGGTCGCGTCCGGCGGCGATCCATACGGTGACGTCCTTGTCCGCTTCCTTGCCGCTTCCGACCTGGTTGTATTCCTCGGAGAACGATCGCGCGAAGGACATGACCTCGTGGACGGCTTTGCCGACCGCCCCCGTGCTGACGTCGGGTACGGGAGAGTCCGGCGACTTGAAAAACAAATAATCGATCTCGAGCGGCTGCTCGTTCACCGTCAGCAGCCAAGTCCCAAGCGCCGTCACGTTGTCCTTGAACGTCTTCAGGCGCGAGGTGAGCGTTTCCGTCCGGTTGCCGATATCGTTCAGCTGGTATGAGGTCGTCCGAAGAATCGTCGTGCTGGCGCTCGTGCCGCCCACCATTTCGTCCATTACATCCGCGGCGAGCGAGAGCCGCTCGCTCTCCTCCTCGAATACCCGCTTCAGCTCGGGAATTTTCCGGTCCAGCTCGTAATCGCGCAGCGGATCGGGCGCGGCCGACGTGATCATGATGATTTTCAAATACAAATCGTTCAGCCGGCCGATGCTTGACCGGACCATGCGGATGATGTCGGCCAAATCGCCCATGGTCAGCTCCAGCTTGATCTGATGAGTGCCCTTGGTCAGGTAAAACCGGTATGGCTTGCCGTCCTCGCCGGGCATCCCGATCTGCCAAGCCCCGTCGTAAGGGAACGGGATCGCCGCCGCTTCCGCGAACGGAACGGCGCCGTCGATCGTCAGCTCCCGCACGACGTTGACGCCCCTCACCGTGTTTTGCTTATACCGGAGACCGAATTCGTACAAGCCGTCCTCGGGAATATCGATGTTCCAGCTAATCCATTGGCCCGGAATTTTCCAATTGACGCCGCCGATCGTGTTCATTCGGATTTTCGATACGTGGTACGGCTCGGTTCCCGGGCTGGAACGGTCGTTAAGCGGATATAGGGAGGGGCTCGATTTGAACGCCGCGTCCTCGCCCTGAACTTTGACGAAGACGCCTTCCGTCGGTTCGTAGCCCTTCTCCCCGTAGCCCTGCGCGACTTGTTCGTACGCGGGTGCGTCATCGTGCCGGTAAAGCTTCAAGTAGTCTATGATCATCGGTTCCCTGAGGGAAACGAGCGATAGTCGATGTCGGCCTTTCGAGAAATAGAACGAGAACGGCTCCCTGTAATAGCCTTCCGCATCGCGCAGCACGCGCTCCTGCCACTGCGGGCTCTCCGTTTGCCGCGGCCTCAAATCGTTGCCCCCGGCATCCCGTTCCGGCGATGCCGCTTCATTCCGCCATACCCTGGAGAAGACGAGCCTGGAAGCTTCCTCGAACGGCGCGCTCCCGTCGACGAGCAGCTCCCTCTCGATCTGGGAGGTGTTGCCCTCCATCGGATAGTATCGCAGACCGATATGGTATAAGCCGTCCTCCGGCACGTCGATGTCGAAATGGATGGCGCCGGCTTCGCCCGTCGCGACGACCGGCGTATCCGCGCCTTCATGGCCGTCGATCACGACGGCTTCCATTCCTTCGGCAGCGGCATAGCTCTCCGCTTCGATCGTTCGTTCAATGGAAGGACGTGCCGCATCCGAATACTTTGCCGCATAGGCTTCGTACCGGCTGCCGGATTCCTCCTGCGCGGCCGTCTTGCCTGCCGCAAGCTCCGGCATCGTCCTGACGGGCTCCAGCACAAGGCTGCTTCCTGACGTAAAATTCGCGGGAACGACGGAGACGATTGTCGCAAGGAAGGCCAGAGCCAGCGCGGCGACCGCCGCTCTCTTGGTTTTCGTGGCTGCATTCAGCATGCGAACCCCTCATTCCTCTCTGGTATGGTCATCCGTATAAATGGGAGGGAATCCCTCAGGCGGGGGATTCCCGATGCGCCGCCTCTTCGTTCAGCCGTACCCGTTCACTGCGCCGCCGCTGCGCTTCCCTGCGTATTAAGCTCCTTGTCGATCGCGTCCTGCGCGATTTGCTTGTTCCGCTCGAGCACCGTCTCCGGCGATTCGCCGCGATTCGCGATCGAGTACGAAATGTCGGTCAGCGCGCCGCCGAGCGGAAGGAAAATCGGCTGCGCGTAATGGAGCGAATCGAGCATCGTTTCGATATCCTTCTCGTCCGCGAGCAGCTGCTTCTCCGCCTCTTCGCGGTTGATCGGGTCGACGCGGTCCCACATTTGGATTTGCTCCCAAATATACGCTTTTTCTTTGGCCCGCTTCACGATGGCCGGAATGTAGAATTGCACGTAGTTCTCGATGCTGCCCTGCCAAGTCGTCGCTTTCGGCCCTTTCGGGAAGTAGACGAAGCCCTGTTCGTCCGTCATGGTCGTTCTCGTCATCCCTTCCCATACTTCGCCGGTCACCATTGCGGCTTTGCCGGAGTTGAACAGCGTCTGGGATTCGTTGTAATCCTCGAAATTTTCGTTCTTGTTGGGAGCGACGACCTTGTGCACGTTGAACAAATCGCCGAAGAAACGAAGAGCTTCCAGCAAATTCGGGTCGTCGTAGTTGTAGACATGCTTGCCGTCTTTGAGCGTTATCATGGAGGAATTGTTGGAATGAATCAAAATTCTGGAGAGATTGGTTGCGATGTTCGTGATGCCCCACTGGTCGATGACGCCGTCGCCGTTCGTATCCTTCGTCGCTTTTTTGGCGATGTCGAGGAATGCGTCCCACGTCCATTTGTCCTGCGCGATCAGGTCGTGCGGGTCCGGCAGGCCTTCGCGCTCGAACAGCGTTTTGTTGTAATAAATGCCCGATGCGTTATTGATCGTGGAGGTGAAGCCGTACATCTTGCCGTTCACCATTCCGTGCTGCTTAAGGCCTTCCGGCCATTTCGGATCGTCGAAGTCGAAGAAGTCGTCTACGGGCATGAATAAGCCCTGATTGATGGCGGGTACCGCGAAGTAATAATCGAGAGGAACGATATCGGCGACCGATTCGCCCGAGAGCGCGGCGTTCGTGACCATTTTGATATTCTCGCCCCAGGGGACCTTCTCCCATACGATCTTCACGTTGTACTTCTCTTCGGCCGCTCTCCACTTCTCGAGCGTGGCGGCGCCTTCCGGCGTATCCTCCGAAGGTCCGTCGATCCAGTGAATGATCTTCAGCGTCTCGCCGTTCATGTCGATCGCAGGTTCCGCAGACGGCGTCGGCGTTGCCGACGGCGCCGTCGACGCCTCGGCCGGATCGTTCGAAGGCGCGTTCGACGCTTCGTTATTTCCGCCCGTCTGTCCGCTGCTGCAAGCCGATACAAAAACCAGCGTCAATGCCGTCAACCCCATGGCCCACGCTTTTGCTTTCCGCATAGAAAACCCCTCCAATGTATGAATTGCAAGTCGTTCTCTTCGCTTGCCTTGCCGGTGCGTTTCAGGCTCTTGCTTCGGTCATCCCTCCCCGTTACCCGGATTCAAGTTCCAACCCCTCTTGGCTGCCTGCTTGCCTCGCTTCCTTGGAAGGAAATCGGCTGACGTGCTTATGCGGTTATCAAGCTGATCTCTCGATCGGTCTGCGTCTGCTGCCGGGACTGCGGCTGAATTCGTTATGTTAATGTAAAGATAGCACCTCTGGAGGAAATGTTCAACAATTTTATTTTTTGTGGACGAAAAATTTTTCTTCAAAAACAATGCGGCATCCCTCAGGATTTTTCCTCCGTTATTCATTTATATTGTAAAGGAATATGCCTTTATTCTTCATTCGCCTGCTGCCGCATAGACGAAGCCGATATGGGTATGTTAACGAAGTATGCCGTAGCGGAAAGGAGGAACGAACATGGCCAAGCCGGATGACCGTTCGAACAACGCCGAGCGCTTGCAGCAGCATCTCGACGACACGGAACAGAATCTTCATGAAGCGGAGCAATACTTGAACGAATTCGCCGGGGAAATTTCCGCCGATGAGAAGCAGGCGATCGAGGCGAAGAACGAGCGCCGCAAGCAAAGCATTCAAGGATTCGCGGAAGAGATGAAAGACGAAGCCGGACAATAAACGGCGGCGCATAAACGCACAATAGCCGGGCGATCGCGAGATCGCCCGGCTATTCGCGCGGGATCAGTATAATTTGTCGGCCACGGCGCGCGCCGTCCGTTCGAGCGCCTCCGCCGCGTTCGCTTTCCGCTGGGCAAGGAGCGTGCACAAAATATCGAGCAGATGCACCTGCGTAATCTTCGTTGACAACGAGCCGCCTTCGGTCGGCATCTCGCGCGACGGCACGAGCAGAATCGTATGGGCATGCGCCGTGATTGGCGATCGCATATGGCTGGTCAGGCAGATGATTTCCGCGCCGTTTGCCTTTGCCTGCCGCATCGGATCGACCAGATCCCTCGTGCTGCCCGAGGTCGAAATGCCGAATACGACGTCCCCCTTCTTCACGAGCGCAGCGGACATCGCGATAATGTGGGAGTCCCGGTGCGCCTCCGCGTTCAGCCCGATCCGCATAAGCCGGTAATGCAGGTCGAGCGCGGTAATGCCGGACGAACCGACCCCGAAAATATAGATTTTGTCCGCGGCCAGCATTCGCTTCACCGCCTTGTCCAGCTCCTCGGGATTGATGAGCTCCAGCGTGTTTTTCAGCATCCATTCGTTTCTCATCGTAATTTTGCCCGCCATCGTCAGCGTATCGTCCTCCTCTTCGATTTCGACGTTCGAATAAGCCGGCTTGCTGACGAGATCCTGCGCGACGGACAGCTTGAATTCGTGGTAGCCCCTAAAGCCCAGCTTCCGGCAGAAGCGGATGACGGACGTCTCCCCGACGCCCGCCAGCTCGGACAGGTCCGTCACGGTCGCCATGACGGCCTCCTCCGGATTCGACTGCACGTAATCGGCCACCTTCTTCTCCGCCTTCGTAAGCGAGGCATAAATGCTTGATATAAGTAAAAGCGTATTCGATTGGTTAATTTTCTGTCCTGCCGGTTTCATCGGATCAACTCGCTTTTCGCTGGGATAAGATCGTGAAAAAAAGATTTTTTTTTTAATTTTATCATATTTGGCGGATATAATCTCTATACCATAGTAGAATCGAACGGATTTTCATACGGCTCCGATCGTTGCCGCCTCTATCATCGTATTTCCGCGTGTGCGAACCAAGAACGGATATAATATCCTCTTTTTATAAAAAATGTGGCGGAATTATCCATTTGCTGCTACACTACTGCTAAATCCAGAAAACGAGGTGTATAGGATGAAGATCAAACCGATTTGGAATCTTGCGCTTTGTTTCTCGCTTCTCCTGCTTTGCGCCGCCGAGGCCGCCTATTCCGAGCCTTCCCCCGCATCCGCCGATCCCCCTGCCGTAACGCTCGAAGACGGAACCGCCCATGTCATCGACCTGATCGACGAAGGCAGGGAAGACGGCAAGCTGTCGCTCTTCACCGTCCGCTCCGGCAAGCAAACGCCACCGCCTAGCCTCCCCTCCCGCGACGCGATCGTCGCCGGCGGCATCGTCGCCGCCAAATACGAAGGAAGCGAATTCGGCACTTACATTCCGCCGGACGGATACGTGCTATCCGGAACCGGCGCCGCCGCGGCCATCGTCGATGCGCTTCGCGTAGGCGACTCGGTAACGGCAAACTTCCCGATTCCCGCTCTTCCTGACCGCTATTTCTCCATAGGCGGCGCCGTCGTGCCGATCACGCAGATCAACGCCGGCCGCGGCCCGGCCGATATCGTGCTCTACCTTCCGTCCTATGGCTCCGCGACGAGAACGAACCCGTGGGGAATGGAATTGACGGTGGAGAACGGCACCGTGACCCGAATCGTCGCCATCGCGCAGGACGCCGGCGGCAATTGGCTGGACAATAATTCGCCTATTCCTCCCGGCGGCTACGTGCTATCCATCCAAGCGGACAGCCCGCACTACGGCCAGTTGAACGGGACGGTACGGGAAGGAGATCCGATCGACTTGCATACCGATAACGAATCGCTTATTCAAGCGTACAAGACGGGCTATGACGCCCTGAATCCGAAGACGAGGGAAGACAATCCGGGCGGCTGGGACGACGGAAGCAACGCCCCGTTCCCCGGCCATCGCGGAGCCGATCAGCTGATCGTCTACGACGGCAGCTACGGAAGCTCGACCGGAACGAATCCGTGGGGCTACGAGGTGACCGTGAACGCCGATGGCAAAGTGACCCGCATCGGAGGCAACGATTCCCCGATCCCTGCCGGCGGCTACGTCATTTCCGGCCACGGCGTCCAAGCGGATTGGTTGAGCGAGCACGTCGCCGTAGGAAGCGCCTTCAAGCTGCTAGCGGAGAAGAAGCAAGCGCTGTTCCTCTTCACGCCGGAATCTTATCTGGACAAAGGCCGTATTGGCATCGACGCCGCCGGGCAAGCGCTTCTTGACGCCAAACGGCAGTTCCTCGACGTGGACTACGCCGGTATCGAGCGGGAGCTTGCGCAAGCGGAGGAAGGCCTCGGCGCGTTAAGCGAGCGGATAAGGCAAGGCAATTTCGAGCGCTTCGCCGAAGATTTCGCCAAGCTGGCCGAGGGCGTCGACAGAGCCGGCTTCATGACGTACGAATCGAGGGCCGTCGATCACCGGTCGATCTGGATCCGCCCGAAGGAAACGAGCCGCGCCCAAGTAAAGGAACATATCGCGAAGCTGGCCGCCATGCATATCAATTCGATCTATTTGGAAACGTGGTGGAACGGCTATACGATCTTTCCGACGAGCAACCCGCTCGCCGCCCAGAATCCGATGTACGGCGGCTTCGACGTGCTGCAGGCGTATATCGACGAAGCGGGGAATGCGGGCATCGAGGTGCATGCGTGGGTCGAAAATTTCTTCGTCGGCGTAACGGGCATGACGGGGCCGGTCAAAGGGCTGAAGCCCGAGTGGTCTATGATCAGCAGGAAGGGCGACGATTTCCAGGACGTGCCGCTCTATAGCACCCGCTATTATTTCCTCAATCCCGTCCTGCCGGAGGTCAGAGATTTCGTGGCCGGCATTTACAGGGAGCTTCTGCAAAATTACGACGTGGATGGCCTGCATCTGGATTACATCCGTTACCCCGACGCGGGCGACTATACGAACGATTTCGGCTTCGATCCGTATACCCGCGACCTGTTCAAGCAGGAGCACGGCGTCGACCCGATCGAGCTGCATCCCGGCGATGAGCTGTGGAGCGCCTGGTCGGACCTGAAGAAGAACACGATCAACGAGTTCGTCTACCGGGTATCGGGCGAGGCGAAGGCGATCAAGCCGGGCATCAAAGTATCGGCCGCCGTATGGCCGAATTACGAACGCGGGCCGGAGTATATGAGCCAGGAGCCGAAGGACTGGGCGGCCAAAAACAAAATCGACCAGCTCTTCCCGATGTCCTACCATCTCGACGCGGTCTCCGTCGCGGCCGACGCCGCAAGCTCGGTTGCGCTCGTTGGCGGCAAATCGCTCGTCGTCATCGGCGTCGGAACCAATCTCGGCTTGACGAAGGAAATGCTGCTTGACCAGATCAAACAATCGGTCGATCGGGGCGTCAGCGGCTCCGCTCTGTTCGAGTTCGAGTCCTTGTTCAACAACGGCTACGACAGCGCGCTGCTCGCGGGCATTTACAGCAAGAAGGCGATCGTGCCGGATCGCGACCCGCTCCTGTCCGTGCGAACGATTGCCGGCGAGATGCGGCGCAAGATCGAACAAATCTACATCCCGATGGGCGGCATCAAGGGCGGCAAAACGTACGTCAAGGAGCTTGAAAAGCTGGAGAAAGGCTGGAAGGATAACAAATCGGCCGCCAAGGAAGCGGCGAAATCGATCAAGGACATCGCCAAATTGACGGAGGGGATCGCCGGCGATCGGTACGTGAACGAGGAAGTGAAGAAACGGATGGCGGCGGACCTTGCCCAGCTTCGACGGATTGTCGCCGTCTATTTGTCGAAAGCCGCGAAATAAGGCATTCGCTTTCAGGAAAGGACGAGAACGATGCTTTGGGAAAATTTGACCGTCAAACAATTCGAAGAGGCGGTCCGCTCTTCGGGCGGGGTATGCGTGCTGCCGATCGGCTGTCTCGAGAAGCACGGCGACCACCTCCCGCTCGGAACCGATATGATGATCGCCCGCGAGATCGTCGAGAAGACGGCGGAGGCCGAGCCCTTCGTCGTCTTCCCCTACTATATTTTCGGCCAGGTATCCGAGGTGAAGCATTTCCCGGGCACCGTGGCGCTGGGAAGCGAGCTGCAAATGCTTCTCTTGCGCGAGGTGTGCAAGGAAATCAGGCGCAACGGCTTTCGAAAAATCGTCCTGGCGAACGGTCACGGCGGCAACAACAGCTGGCTGCACTATTTCGCGCAGACGATGCTCGACGAGCGCAAGGACTATATCGTCTACGTCTATCATCTGTGGGAGCTGTCCGCCGAGCAGCTGGGCGAGCTGGAGAGCCGGTTCCGAACGCCGGACGATTACGGCCATGCCGATCATATGGAAACTTCGCAGATCCTGCATATCGCGCCTTCGCTCGTCCATATGGACCGGCTGAATCCGGGGGGATGGACGTCCACGGGACGAGGACGCTCGCTTGCCGAGCACGGGCTGTCCGCGGGCATCCACTGGTACATGGAGTACCCGAACCAGATCGCGGGCGACCCGTCGCTCTCCTCCGCGGATTACGGCGAAGCCTATCTCGCCTGTTGCGCGGCCAATTTCGCGAAAGCCGTCAAGGAAATTAAAAACAACGAGGCGGCATTGAAGCTGCAGACGGAATTTTTCGACCGATGCGATGAAGTAAAAGACTTCCGCTAGACAAGGAAGAAGCCGGCAAGAGCATCGAGCTCTGGCCGGCCTCTTCCTGTTTATTTGGAGAGCATGCCCTTGTAAACGCCGGGCGACGAGCCTTCGATCACGGTGGCGCCGACCATCTTGGCATAATACTCCTTCGGCCCCGCGCTGCCGATAACGGCATAACCGTATCCGAGCGCGCGCATCGAATGCAGCGAGGCGAGCAGCAAGCCCTTGCCTGCGCCCGCCTTGCGTTCATTCTCCGCAACGCCCGTCGGCCCGAAAAAGTTTTTGCAGGTCGCCTCGTAACACGCGAACCCGATCAGCTCGCCTTGCTTGACGGCAAGGTAGCACGAGACCGGCTGATTGGCGAAGGCGGCTTCGCATTCGCTCGCCCAGCCGTCGTTAAAGTTTCTTCGCACCCATTCGACGACGATATGCTTCTCGGGCGCGATCGCGCGGCGGATATCGATCCCCTTCTCGGCCAGCGATTTCGTGACCGGCGCAAGCTCCGGAAGCTCGTACAGCTTAACCAGCATGTCGGACATATTTGGACTCTCCTTCGTTTTTGTTCCATTATACATTATCCGGACCGGTCGCGAACGACCGGTTATTGCCGAGCAGCCCGTCGATCTCCCGCTTAAGCTCCTCGACGTCGAACGGCTTGATGATAGCGCTTACACCTAGCTTCGCAGCCTTACGCTTCCAGTCGGCAGCGCCCGGTACGAAGATGACGATCCCCGCGCGCTCGTCCGAGAGAAGGATTTGCTTGGCCGCGCTTAATCCGTCCACCTCGGGCAAATCATAATCCATGATCGCGATGTCGGGCCTTATGGCGGAGTATAGTTGAAGGACCTCCTTGCCGCTTTGGCAGGAAGCGACCACCTCATGGCCTTCGATCCTCATAATTTCGTGAAGTAGGAACCGAACATTGCTGCAGCTATCCGCAATCAGAACTTTTGCCATAATGACCTCCTACACCTCGGAATTGTGGAAGGAATGGATCGTTCTACGACAATGAGGAACTAGTTCAGTATACCTATTATTCACTTTTGAACAGGCTATTTTATCTATTATCATATCTTATTTTGACGAATTCGTCTAATGGTGTCGAATCGAAAGCGGGATGTGCATGCAGTTGATCGTATATCGTCTCCTCCGCGAAAGGAAGTAATTTCAAAAATCGAAATTAAAAAGCGATCATCGAGCCATAGTGGCGGGCGAGGTTGTCAAGAACGGCATGGAGGATGATATTGCCAAAAAAACAAAGCTGCCTCTAAGGTCCTTGAAGACCTTGCGAGACAGCTCTCCCGTTTTCTTAGTGTCCTGACGTAGCGGCAAGACCTATCCGGTTGATAATGCGCTGGCTTTCTTCGTTCAGCCCGATGATTTCGGCCTTTTTCCCGTTTTGCGCGTATTTTTGCACGACCTTCGAAATGGCCGTCACCGCGGATTGGTCCCACACATGCGAGGCCGTGAAATCGATGACGATGCTGTCCGGGTCTCCGGCGACGTCGAATAGCTCGCCGAAATGGTTCATCGTCCCGAAAAACATTTGGCCCCGGATCGCGTAATATTTCGTCCCGTCCTCTTTGACGGATGCGGCAGCCTGGATTTTGGACATTTTCCACCCGAAAATAATCGCGCTCAGCACGACGCCGGCAAGCACGCCTCTGGCCAAATCATGCGTGTAGACGACGACCGCCACCGTAACGATCATGACGAGCGAATCGGCGAGCGGCACTTTACGGATCTGGCGGACCGATTGCCAATCGAACGTCCCGATGCATACCATAATCATGACGCCGACGAGCGCCGCCATCGGAATTTGCACGACGACCTTGCCCAGCACCATGATCAGGAACAGCAGGAACGTGCCTGCCACAAATGTTGACAGTCTTCCCCGGCCGCCCGATTTGACGTTGATGACGGATTGCCCGATCATGGCGCAGCCCGCCATGCCGCCGAAGAAGCCCGTTACGAAGTTCGCGATGCCCTGCCCTCGCACTTCTTTGTTTTTGTCGCTTTTGGTCTCCGTCGCTTCGTCGAGGATCGTCGCCGTCATCAGCGACTCCAGCAAGCCGACGATGGCCATCGTGAGCGAAGTCGGAAAGATAATCGCAAGCGTTTCGAACGTCCACTCGATTTGCGGAATATGGAAGATCGGCAGCTGCTGCGTAATTTCCCCCATGTCGCCGACCGTGCGGACATCCAGCCCCGCCCATACGGTAATGACGGTCATAATGATGATGGCGACAAGCGCCGAGGGAACGGCTTTCGTAAATTTGGGCAAAATATAAATAATCGACAGCGTCGCGCCGACCAGTACGCACATCAGCCAGCCCTGGCCTTTAAAATGGACGAGCTGCGCCATAAAAATAAGGATGGCGAGCGCGTTGACGAATCCGATGACGACCGGATGAGGCACGAACGTAATAAATCGCCCGAACTTGAGAACGCCGAACAAAAACTGGATAAGTCCGGTCAGAATCGTCGCAGCGAACAAATACTCGAGGCCATGGTCCGCTACAAGCGTAACCATCAGAAGCGCCATCGCGCCGGTAGCGGCGGAAATCATGCCGGGACGGCCTCCGAAAATCGAAATCAGCACGGCGATGCTGAACGAAGCGTAAAGGCCTACCATCGGATCGACGCCCGCAATGATGGAGAAGGCGATCGCCTCCGGAATGAGCGCAAGCGCGACGGTCAATCCGGCCAGAACGTCTCCTCTCGCATTGAAGAGCCACGTCGTTTTCAGTTGTTTAAGCAAGACAAATAAACTCCTTCTTTATCTAAATTATTGATCTTCCACTCTCAGAAAGATCGGGGCCGATGTTCACTGAAACTAAGTATACACAGTAGGTTCTCCGTTCACTACCTGGCAATTCCACAATGTAAGCGCATAAAACAATCATTTACATCCTTATCCTTCGTTTTTCTATAACATGCTCAGCATCCGCAGTCATTCGTGCTTTATTAGCTGTCAGAACCATGCTGTCGCTTGCTCCCCCTTTTTACGTCAGCCGGTAGACCTTCAAGCTCGCGTATTCCGCGATCAGCGGCGCCATCTGGCGGAATCCGATCTTGCCTCCGCCAAGAACGGGCCCGTACGATTCCCCGTCGTCTTTCCAGGCCAATACGGACAGCTCGTTCACGCTGAAGCGGACGGACGCTCCCCGCTTGTTCAGCTTGAGCCGGTACGGCGGCTGGCAGTCCTCGACGTTCGGAATCGGGTCCGCTCCTTGCGCAACGAGATGGAAGCCTCTGCTCTTGCGAAGGTTGACGGTATGAAATCCGCGCTCGTCCGCATATTTCCGGCGGAAATAGGATAGGTGCAGCGTGCGGATGTCGCCTTGCGTGTAATGCTCGTATTGGCCGGCTCTCGGCTTCAGGCCGGAATCGAACAAATCTTCCCCGTTCAGCCCCGCAGCGGCAAAAAACAGCATGCAAAGTCCAGGCTCGCGCAGCGGCCAAAACTCCCACTCGACCTGAATGTCGCCCGGAAACGGTTCGGGACACCATAATACGAAATTCGCCGCCTGCTCCAAGGCGGGATCGAGCGCGTTCTCCATCCGCAGCCGCCCGTTCGGAAAAGCAAGCTTCGCCTGTCCCTCCAGCTTGAAGCCTTGCATGTCTTCGGCCGAAGCGAGCTTGTTCTCGTAGATCAGCTCGAGCTTGTCCTCATTCATCGCTGACAGCCCCCTTCTATCCATTTAGGGTCAGTCTAACGCTTTCGTCAGCGGGTTACAATAGGGCGAATCGTTCAAGTCGACCTGATAAAAAAAAGAGTCTCCGAAAACCGCCTGCGGAAACTCTTTCCTTTCCATCATCCTGCTATGGATCATCGTCTGAAAAAACCGCTTTACCTCTTCACATACCGCTTACTTCGTTGCCGGTTCGCCCGCTGTAGGCATGTGAATGAGGATGAGCGCCGTTAATTGTCGTAAATCCTTCAAATAAGTGATAGTGGCCACCGCCGGGGAGAGCAATGGCTGGACCGGTTGTTCCTTGAATGACGTGGGTATGGCCTTGACTCAGAGCAGTAACCGTATGATAGCCATGTACATGGGGCACCCCTGTCGGAGCGGGTGCGGTCCAACTCGCATATTGACGAGAATGTCCGTCATCGATGGATGTTACGCCGGAAAAAGCATGAACGTGGACAGGGTTGCCATTCCAAGACGTGATATACAGTTTGTGCGAATGATTGCTATCGTTATCATCTGAAGATTCCATCATAAATCCGGTAACGGGAATTTTCATTTCTCGCTCTCTTTCCTCTATTAGAGTTAGGCTCGGAAATAGTCTATGAAGACCAGGCTGGCCAGGTAACGGCAGAAGCCCATACCGTTATCGATGAAGGAAGGCTCAATAAGCAATCTTAATGAAAAAAGAGCAGCCGCTAGGCTGCCCTTTCGTTGACTTAGCTTACGCCATCGCATCATTTTGCATGGCCAGCTGCTTGCGGTACACGAACCTGGATATCGAGATGCTGATCTCGTACAGCAGGAACAGCGGCACGATGACGATAATGTCCGATATAATATCCGGCGGAGTGATCGTTATCGCAACGATTGCCAGAATAAAGTAGGCCAGCTTGCGCGCTTTGGCCAGCCGGGCGGGGTTCAGAATGCCCAGCTTCGTGAGGAACATGACGATCGCCGGCATTTCGAACAGCAGGCCGAACGGGACGGTCATGTGGATCATGAACGTAAAATATTTTTGCGCCGTGTACATCGTCGCGAATTCTTCCCCTGCCATCTGGTTCATGAAGTGAAGCACCATCGGGAACAAAATGAAATAGCCGAAGCAAAGGCCGACGATGAACAGCATGCTGATTCCGGGAATGAAGACGAGCGCTGCGCGCTGCGCCTGCTGCGGCATGGCCGGCGTGACGAATTTCCACGTCTGATAGGCTGCGATCGGCAGCGTGATGGCTATCGCGACGACCCCCGCGATCATCATATATACCCAGATGACGTCGGATGGCCCGAGCAGCACCAGCATTTGATCGAAGTCCCTGACCAGCCACTGATAAATATCCTTCACGTAAATGAAGGCTGCGGCCATCGCCACGAGGAATGCGGCAAGCGTCCGGATGAGTCTCGATCGCAGTTCCTCCAAATGGCCGATCACGCTCTGCTCATTCGGATTTTTCATCTTACTTGCCCGCTGCCGCGGCAGCCTTCGGCTTCTCCTCTTCCTTGCGTTCCTCGTTGTCTTCGCCGCCTACGAGTCCTTTGGTAGCTCCTTTGAACTCGCTCAGCGTGCGTCCGAATGCGCGGCCAAGCTCCGGAAGCTTGGAAGGTCCGAAGACGATAAGCGCGATAATAAGGATTAACACCAAACCTCCGATTCCAATATTGCCGAATGGCATATGAATCGCTCCTTTATGATGGAATGACAGCCGCAGACCGGCAGTCTACGGCTGTGACGCGAATAATCGTCCTTGCGGTTAACCGAGCTTGAAGCCGCTGATCGCGACGACCGCGCATCTTGCCATTTTCTCGCCCGGACGATGCGGCCATGTGCTCGTCGGCTTGTTCATATCGGTCGTGTTCTCCCCCGGATGCTGGACCGACAGGAACAGCGTCTGCTCGTCCGGCGTGAAGAACGGACCCGTCAGCTCGCTCTCGACCGGGCCGGAAGCGAATTGCAGCGCGACCGCCTTGTCGGGACCGCTGGTCGGGATGACGAACAGGCCGTTGTTCATGAACGACTTGTGCACGCCTTTGTTTTGGCTGGAGCTCGAAATATCTGTGACGACCCACAAGTTGCCGTTCGAATCGAAGGCAAGGTTGTCCGGCGAGCTGAAACCGGATTGGCGGCCGCCTGCGGCAAAAATCTCGAAATCGAATGCCAGGCTGCCAAGATCGCTATTCGCCTCGAAAATGCGCGTAATATGTCCATGGATATTACCATGGTTATCGTTGTTCGTATGGCAGATGAATACCGTGTTGTCAAACGGCGAAATTTCGATGTCCTCCGGACGGTCGGTCGGCGTGCCGCCTACGAGCAGCGCTGCTTCCTGGCAGTAAGCGACGACGTCGCCCTGCGTTTTGAACTTGTTCAGCGCTTCAGGCTTGTCCTTGGCGGCCTTCTTGACCTCCTCCAGCGTAACGGGAACCCATTTGCCGGATTTCAAATTCGCCACGTACAGCGTTCCGTCCTCGAGCAGCGCCGAATTCGCGCGTCCTTTGCTCTTGTCGTATTTGCCCTTGCTCACGAACTTGTAGACGCAAGCGTCCTTCTTGTCGTCGCCCATATACACGACGACACGTCCGTCCGCGGCCAGTCCCATCGCCGTATTCTCGTGGTTAAAGCGCCCGAGGGCCGTATGCTTCTTCAAATAGGCTTTATCGAAAGGATCGACCTCGACAACCCAGCCGTAATGCGTTTCCGGCAAGCTCGAAGCGGCAGCCGTCTCGGCGAAGTTCTCTTCGCAAGAGAGCACGGTATTCCACAGCGTCACGCCGCCGGAGCAATTCGCGAACGTGCCTTTTGCCTTCGTCGCGCCGCCGAGCGCGGAACCGCCCCTGGCCGGACCGGTAATGTCGAAGTCCGTGAAGCCGTTGATGCGTCGGGCGTGCTTCGACTTCGTATCCATCTTCCATACGCCCTTCTCATCGCGGTATACCTCGATGACGGACATGCCCTGATAGTACAAATTGTCCTTCTGCTGCTGGGCCGTCATTTTGCCGTCCTTCACCGGACCGATCGAGAAGACCGTGCTGTACTCGTGGTTATTGACAAGCAGCCCTCTTGTATTGGAACCGTTAAGCGGGAAGAACGCATTGTAATC
The DNA here is from genome assembly GCF_014705655.1 of Paenibacillus arenilitoris. GTDB lineage: Bacteria > Bacillota > Bacilli > Paenibacillales > Paenibacillaceae > Pristimantibacillus > Pristimantibacillus arenilitoris. The sequence continues at coordinate 150,287 of NZ_JACXIY010000018.1, forward strand.
GCAGCCGGATCCGAATTTCTCCCCCGCTTCGTTGATGACGTCGCCGAACGCGGCGACAACGTCGTATTTAAAGTTGTTCGGAAGCAGAAGCTGGTCTTCCATGGATGGTTCGATAGGCTCGAAATAGCCGCTGACGCGGTTCGTGCTGAACCCGAACAAATGATCAGCCGTCTTAGACGCGGCGGAAGCCTTCCCGTTCAATACGCCGAGACCTGCCGATGCCGTCGCGAGCGCGGCCGCCCCTGTCCCTAAGTACGATAGAAACGTTTTACGGTCGATAGTTTTGCTCAACCTGTCCACTCCTTATAATTAGGATCCTCTACACAGACAAGGATAATCAGGCAGTGTTAAGCTATTGTTACCTGGAGCTGGAAGGTTTGTAAATGCGGGAATCATTATCACTCAAGGCGGTTCCCCCGAAGCCGCTCGCCGGCGTCGACGAAGCCGTCAAGCATATCCTTGAAGGCAATTGCGTCCTGTTCGAAAATATCGGGTCAGAACAGCGGGAACAGGCCGGCATGACGGGCCTCCTCTCGCTGCTCGTCGTATTCAACGCCGCGGGCATTCTTTTATTAAGGAAGGATAAACGCAGTACCCGCAAAGAATACGCCCTCTTTATCGGACGGTCATAGGCGCCATTCTGTGGGGAAGCCTGGTCCTTCGCCATCCCAACGACTTTAATCGGCTGATCTGCATGGCGATCGACTGGCTGCTCTAAAATAGAAAGCCGCCGTTCCTTTGGCCGGAACGGCGGCTTTCTTTTGATTTTGACGAAGGAACGCCCTTTGCATAATCGGACATTATGTACTACTGTAAAAGGTAGAAATTATCTCGTCAACTTACCGGAAGGAGCGTGTAATCGGTGCAAAAAACCTGTGTCCCGGCCGGAGTGAAAGGAATAGACACCGGCTTTGGCTATACGTTGTCGTTAATCGGCGGCAAATATAAAATGATCATTTTGTATTTGCTAGCGGAAAAAGTGATGCGGCATAACGAGCTGAAGCGGCGAATCGATACCATTTCCTTCAAAACGTTAAGCGTCATGTTGAAAGAACTCGAGAGCGACGGACTTATCCTCCGCGAGGAATTTCCCCAAGTCCCTCCTAAGGTCGAATATTCGTTAACGGATCGGGGTCTATCTCTTATTCCGGTGTTACACATGATGTGCGAATGGGGAGAGACAAACAGATTGCCGGCTCAACAGGCAACGAAGCGGCAGGCATAGGCCAATTTCATGCATGCAAAAGAAGGATCTCCCCAAAAGGGAAATCCTTCTTTTTTGTAGTTTTCGTTAGTCTGCCACTTACAGATTGTCGATAAACTTCAAATATTGCTGCGCGCTTGTTTCCAATTTGTTTGCAGGGGTCTCGTTTTCCGCGCCGGGCACATTCTCGCCTGGCGCGGATTCGGTACCGTAATACGCAAAGAACGAACGATAATCCGCCTTGCAGTAGAGGAACGTCGTTTCGAAAGGGGCTAATAATTGGTCAAGCGTATAGCGGTATCTTCCCTCTTCGCGATAGTCTTCTTGCTTGATCCCGGCGGACACCGCCAAGGCGATCTTGCGATTTTTCAGCTTATCTCCCTTTGAGCCATAGGCCCAACCGTAAGCGAATACTTCGTCCAGCCATTTTTTGAGGAGCGGCGGGCAATTAAACCAATAAATCGGGAACTGCAGAACGAGATTCCGATGCGATTCAATAAGCCGCTGCTCCCGCTCCGCATCGATGGTTCCGTCAGGATAAACCTTATGCAGTTCGTGTACCGTATATTTTTCCGGATATTTGTTCAGTTCTTCTACCCATCGCTTGTTGATTACCGATGTTTCCAGGCTTGGGTGCGTTACGATAACGAGCGTTTTCAAGGCTTCGTCCTCCTCAAGATTCATGTCTCCTCTTGAGTATAACGGTCTTCCTTCATAGACGTAAGTACGCACCTTTAGTACAGGTACTTACCTCAAGGAGAGCGTTAAGTCTTTCCATAATTTTCCTTATCAACGAAATGTGTGCACAAAAAAATCCTTTACAATAGATATCGTAGGTAGCCCTGTCCATAATCCACTGGAAATCAGATGGGTATTGAAATGGTTTGCAGATCATGGAAAAGCCAAGCGGACTTTCAAATCCCGGTTTTTATCGCCATCGTCTTCATCCCTTCGTTTCGCTGTTTCTAATTATATTTATACATCTCCACTTTAAGAGCAGCTGGTTTTCGACCTACCGAAATCATATAGGCAGCTTCATCACCGTTCAATACTCTGCCTCTAATCCATTGATCATTCCTAAACTCGCCTTCCTCGATTCGAATGTAGCCGATCTTATCCGTTTCTCCCGATTTCGGAAGAAATTCCACCGAGAACCCGATTCCCGCGAATAGAAACTCATCCTCGCTAACCTCGATAACCAGCCCCCCTGAAACCGGCTTGCCGTCCTCCTGCCGTTTATAGGTAAGCTTCACATCATATTTCGAGAAATTCAGCAAGCATCCGCTGTTATGATGCTGCAGGAAACCGGTCATTTTCCCAGTACTCCGATACCGGTGAATAATGCCTATCATATTGCTGAGCAATCTATAGCTTTCGGCCAGATAAGGTCCGGTACCGTTTAAGATGAAGGCTGACATATCGATATTAAGCGCCATCATGATTCCGAAATCCGGCCCGTCTTCATTAATCTCAGTAGCAAGAAAATCCTCAATACCGAACGGGGCAAAGCATAGTGCATTATGCTTTCCGATGGCGTAAAATACGTTCGTTGCCGACACCATATCTCTTCTTGCTTCCGGAATGAAGAGAGGATTGCCGTCTGCCGTATACTCTTCGCAAACCTCGGCAAAATTAGGCAAATAAATATCAGGCGCATACAGACAGATGGTCGGAGCAGCGTGCTTCCATATTTTCATAACCTTCGCAATTGGACCGCCGCTCGGATAAGTGCCAGCCTTCCAAGGATATTGCTCCAGCCACGCGTTAACAAACATAGGCAGCGGATACGCTTCCGAACCTGATTTAGCAATTTTCTCTATTGCGCAAGCATAGTGATAGGCCATGAAATTTTCAGCGGCTGCTTCGCCAAATACCTCTCTCCAGTTCCCGTTATTACGATATAGGGCAGCAAGACCCGAAGGAATATCCTCTTCGAATTGCTTGTTAGCCATATCCGAGTAATCTCTTTCCGCGCCCAGAAAACCAATTTCGTTCTCGATCTGCATCATAATGACGGTTTGCTCCTCCCCGTCTATTTCCTTCAAATGCTTCATCAGAGAATGAAACGCCGTGGCGTCCGCTTCAACGGCTGCGCCGCATAGCGGTGATATCGTATCCGATGCCGCTCCGCCCGGATAACGCGCTCTGAAATAGGTTTGATCATCTTTTTTCATCCAGGAAGGTGCATAAGTAGATCGACCATTTTTCCACAGCCCGAACCATAGCAGGACAAGTCTTACGCCTTCTTCTCTTGCCTGCTCGATAATGCCGTCAACTAGAGCAAAGTCATACTGACCTCGAACGGGCTCCATTAGTTCCCAAAATACGGGAACGATCACGGTATTCAAATGCAAGCCTCGTAAATTCGGCCAAACTTTCGTTTTCATATATTCGAGACTGGACGAACTGGAGTTATGAATCTCACCGCTTAAAGCGATATAGGGTGCTCCGTCCACGTACAAAGTTGTTAATCCATCCTCATTTTTGAGATAGGGTAATTGCTTCATATCATCTGCACCTCGCTATTATTGTCATATATGTTCGAAACTCGCCGATTTGACCTCTGTTCTAAACGAGAGCCCCGCCCAGTGGTCCGGGGCTCATCTTTTTTATTTATTCGATTTCGCCCATTCATCCAGCTGCTTTTGCTTTTCAGCTATAATTTTGTCGATTCCTGCCGATTTCAGCTTCGAAATAAATTCAGGAAGGTGCTTATTCGGATCCATCATCCCCGTTTCAAGTGCGAGACGGAATTCCTGACTAACAGCTGTCACGGCTGCAAACTCCGTTTTTACCGGGTCAACATCAAATATAAATCCTAAAGCTTTGGATTTTAACGCCGAAGAATTGAATTCGTCCATTTGGCTCCAAATGTCAGGGTTCTCGCCTTCAAAGGTGTAAGAAAGAAATTGGTTGCCAAACAACCAGCCCATGAACAAATTGTATCCGCTGTTCGTCCCGTCGACGCCTTGCGGAAATTTGATCACGTTATCCGATACTTTCTCATAATGCTTGCCTTCGATTCCCCAATCGAATAGATTTACGATTTCTTTATCTGTATACATCAGATTTAAAAATTGCATCGCTTTATCAGCATTGTTGCTGCTGCCTGGAATCCCCCACATAATTCCAGTAATGGAAGATGTCGTAGCGACAGGCAGGGTAAGCGGAACGGATACAACGGCAACGCCGTTCTTTGATTCCTGTTCGTCAAAACCAGGCTTTGTTTTTGCCAAGTAGCCGAAGCCGCGATTCGATTTCAATAGGTCGAACTGACTGTCTTTATTCGTAGCTGCATCCTTAAGGATGTATCCTGCTTTGTACCAGCTATGAATTTTGTTCAATAGCTCTGCGTATTCGGGCATTTCGTACAAATTGACGACCTTCAACCCATTATCGAAATTTGGCAATACACCGAACGACTCCCCCAAGCTATCATAAGTAATATAGCTGTCTGCGATCGATGCTCCAACTGCGGATGGTATAAGAGGTGCCATAGTTGGCTCGTTTTCTTTAATCGTCTTCAGAACCGCTTCCACATCATCTAACGTTTTAATGGACGTAACATCAATTTTATATTTATCGACCATGTCCTTCCTCATCGCAAACGAATAATTCGTTGCGAGATCGCGGTTCGAAGGGACACCGTAAGTGCTTCCGTCTATTTGGCTGGCAGATAAATAAGCAGGATCGAATACCTTCTTTATCCCTTGACCATGCTCTTCAATCAAGTTATCCAGCGCCGTCAATTGGCCCTTGGCCACCTTAAGCGGATACGTATTGCCGGACAGCATCATAAGATCAATCTTCTCGCCGCTTGTCAGCATCAGATTCGTTTGCTGATCCCAAGCGCCGAAATTAATCGGAGTCAGCTTGACAGTCGCGTTAATCTTCTCCAAAGCCAAATTGCTGATTTGATCTTGTACAGCTTGCAGATCGGTCGGCACACCGCCAAAAATAGGAAATACAATATTTAGCTCGTAAGGCTCTTCTCCTTCGCTTCCAGAATGGCTTGCCGTTTCACGATTGCTGTCTCCATTTGAAGAACATGCGGAAAGCACTATCATGCAAAGAGCCATTAATGCGGACAACCACTTCATTTTCTGAACCATCGTGAATCCCCCATTTCATTGTGTATAGTATCACCAGCGATTTGATAGCGATTCCATGCAGATTGTTGAACCCCGCCGGCTTGTGTACCCATTATATAATCATGCTTCCAAGCACTCTGCTCCGAGCTCGACCTCTGATTTGCACCATATCGACTTTGTGTTCGTTCCCTCGGATCAAAAAGTTATTATCCTTTTACCGCTCCGATCGTAATTCCTTTAATGAAGTACTTTTGGAAAAAAGGATAAGCAATCAATATGGGAATAGCACCCACTACGGCAATTGCCATGCGTACTGACGTGCTTGGCAGCTGCTGTGCCGAACCGCTGGCTCTCGAGTCCGCCATCCCGCTCGATAAAAACTGGATATCCGTCAATATTCGGTTCAAAATGTTTTGAATGCTGAACAGCTGCGGATCTGTCAAATAAACAAGCCCATTAAACCAGTCGTTCCAATAGGCGATCGTCTGGAATAATCCGATGGTGGCTATGATTGGCATCGAGAGCGGAATGACAATAGAAAAAAATGTCCTGAACTCTCCTGCTCCATCGATATTGGCAGACTCGATAACCGGCAGCGGAATGGAAGTCATGAAAAACGTCCGCATGAGCAATACGTTGAAGCCATTCATTAGCAGTCCTGGAATAATCAGCGCCCAAATCGTGTTTTTCATATCAAAATATTGCGTGTAGATCAGATATGTCGGAACTAGACCTCCATTGAACAGAAGCGTGAAGAAGACGAAGAAGGCAAGCTGATTTTTTATAGGGAAGTCTCTTCTTGACATTGGATAGGCAAGTAGCGAGGTGATGGCTAGACTTGTCGCCGTGCCAGCCAGCGTAATGAATATCGTTATTCCGTATGCCCTCAAAATTTCTTCGGATGCTTTCCCTAAATATTCATAAGCGGAAAAGCTCCACTCCTGCGGAAAAAACGAGTACCCATTGCTAAGGATAGATTGCTCGCTCGTCAATGAGGAAACGACCAGCAGCAGGAACGGTATAAGACATGCACCCGAAATGATGATCATCGTAATATGGCCAACCGATTGGATCATCCGATTTTCTGCATTCATAATGGTTAAGCTCCTCTCTAGAACAAAGCGTTATCACTGTTGATTTTGCGAACGACATAATTGGACATTAGAACTAATACAAAACCGACAATCGATTGGTAAACGCCGGCAGCAGACGACATCCCGATGTCACCAAGCTGCATCAAGCCTCGATAGACATAGGTGTCAATAACGTTTGTTGTGCTGTTCAATGCGCCGGCGTTTAGCGGAACCTGATAGAACAGGCCGAAGTCAGAATAAAAAATACGCCCGATCGCGAGCAGCGTCATCATCGTAATAACCGGCATAATTAAAGGGATCGTTATCAACCAGATTTGCTTCCATTTGGATGCGCCGTCGAGCGTAGCTGCTTCATAATACTCCTGATCGATGCCGATGATTGCAGCCAAGTAAACAACGCACAGAAAACCTGCACTTTTCCAAACATTGATGACGGTTAAAATAATTGGCCAATATTGCGATTCCGTGTACCAGGAAATTTCGTTTAGCCCGAGCATTGGAAGAATCGTTTTGTTCATCAATCCAGTTTCAGCGCTTAACAAAGCGAATGCAAGATAGCTGACAATGACCATGGAAATAAGATGCGGCAGCAAAATAATGCTCTGATAAAACCGCGACAGAAATCGATTTCGAATTTCATTGAGCAAAATAGCGATGCCTACAGCTACAATTAAATTAATCATAATAAATGCGGTGTTGTACAGGATCGTATTCCTCGTAATGATGAAGGCATCGCTTGTCTTAAACAAATACTCGAAATTTTTGAAGCCGATCCATTCACTGCCCAATATGCCCTTCGAAAAATTAACATCCTTGAAGGCGATTACGATTCCGAACATTGGTAAATAGTTGTTGATGATCAAATACAAAATACCCGGCAGCGTCATCAATATTAGCGGCATATATTTCTTTAGTTTCATGGTTTTTTTCTTCACGCCGATCTGCTTCTCTTGTGCCCTCATGACCTGTGTCATCGAACAATCCTCCCTTTCCTCATCTCGCTTGTTGTATATTCTCTATAGTAATGCGAATGGAACAAGCCAACTGCTCCGTGATCGACCTTTCATTTGCCTGATCTCGACCAATAATATTTTCGAATAAATAAAAAAAAAAAACGACCGGAACGGTCGGCTTTAAAATATAGGAAAGTATAAGATACCCTCATACTTTTTCTATATTTCTCCGGAATGAAACGCGCTCCGCCGCCAAGGACGGCGATAGCCGTTTCACCTTGGGACTACGTGAGAGACTTGAGCCTGTATTCTAACGGATTCATCCCGGTATGCTTCTTAAATCTCCTCGAAAAGTGCGACAAATTCGAATATCCGACGCTTACGGCTACCCTGCTGACTGGCAGCTCCGTTTTCAGCAGCAGCGATTCCGCAAGTTTTAGACGCTCCAACACAAGCAATTCCGTTACGGACATTCCTTTCTCTCTCTTGCATAAGCGATCTAGATAATCCGGATTTAAATGCACCTGCTGAGCGATCTCTTCCCTGGTTAATGGCATGTCCAGATGCTGCGCGATAAATGCCATAATATGCTCTATCACGCAATGATTCGGGTCCTTTTCTTTCTTTAATGCAGATATTGTTTCCGAGAAGCCGGAAATCCATGCAATGAAATCAGGAATCGATCGCGTTGCATTCTCGGACAGTTCCATCAGTTTAATATCTCCGAACAAAGATTGGAACGGGGCACCTTCCTGTCTCATCATATAGTACTGAGTCTGTGTAATAAATTGCTGAAAAAGATACAAGGCGCTCGCGTCAAGCACGTTATCATGTGCAAGATTCACCAAGTAACGCTCCGCTTCCATCACGATTTTTTGCTGTGACCCTTCACGCAGCAGCACCGTCCACATCTGCTGGTCCGGTTTTCGGATCGCCGAGCTAATGCGTAGCGGCTCGCTCCCAATTCGCATAACTTTATTATGATGCGCCACGTTATTTCTCTGGGTAACGATCAGCTCATCAACAAGCTCGGAAAGCTGGTTCACATAAACCTGCCCTCCAATATAACAGGTGAGATCACAGAAGAAGTAACTGCGGCAAGCTGTAATATATTGCTCGCAAAGACGGTTTAGCTCTTGTTCCTTATAGTTAGCTTCATCAAAAGATATGATTGCGAGCAGAGATCCTTTTGTGAAAGGAATAACTTGGATTACGGAAGACTCGCCCTTCATCGTCTCTTCAGCCGTGTTCTTTAACGCATATTCCAATATGCGTTCATCGCGTTGATTGATGGGCTTGTGCCATCTCTGAATATGAATAAGCACAGGCACGAATTTATCTAAAGCATTAAACGGTATACCGCGTTCCGTTGCAATTTCTTCGATATGAGAAGCTTGCAAAGAAATAGAACGATTCAATACATCAATCCAAAATCGCTCCATCAATATGGATTGATGACGGAACCACTTCTCGCCCAGGTTGACGGTTTCTTTATCTTTTATAATTTTGTCTGCTGCCTTCGCTACGACTAACTCAAGCTCCTCATACGGAAGGGGCTTCAATATATAATCCAAGCTGCCGAGCTTTATCGCCCGTTTGGCGAAATGAAAGTCAGCATGGCAAGTCATAATAATGGATTCCGTTGTCTCCGAATGTTCCCTCACCCATTCAAGCAGATCCAATCCGCTTCCTTGCGGCATTTCGATATCACATAGCATAATATCAATGGCCGTACCTTCGAAGAGCTCCTTCGCTTGCCGAATGTTGAATGCTGTGTACACACCCGTAATACCCAGCTTAGACCAATTAATATCGGATATAAGGCTGTCAATTACAATACTCTCGTCATCTACAATTAGCAGATTCATCCATTATCCACCTTCTTCAAGTTGTTTGGTTCGAGCGGCAAATGAATTTCAATAACGGCTTCGGTAGGATTTCCATTGTAAAATAGGATATCAGCTTGTCCAGCATATAGAAGGTAAAGCCTCTGTTGAATATTACGAATGCCAATATGCTCGCCCTGTTCGTCTCGAATCGGTTCGTTTCCTCTAAGCCGTTGAAGCATTTCCTGAGAAAAGCCTTCTCCCGTATCTCTAATTTTAATATGCACTCTCGATGCTCCCCCGCTATGATCCATTCGAATGTCAATGAACAAATATACGGGTGTATCCAATGTTACGGCATGCTTAATCGTATTTTCCACAAACGACTGGATAAGAAGAGGCGGGACAAAGACATCCGCAACGTCTTCATGAACTTCAATGGACGGAACAAGTCCAGTTGGCGACCGTAGTTCCTGAATTCGTAAATAATTCCGTACATGCTTAAGCTCATCCTGGAGCGGCACGACCGATAGATTGCTTCTGAACATATATCTGAAATATTGAACCAAGCAGAGTGTTATCTCCTCGATCACCTTCGTCTTACCCGATCGGGCAAGCGTATAAACGATATTTAGTGAATTCATAAAAAAATGAGGATTGATTTGTAACTGCAGATGCTGCAGCTCTGCTTTTTGTTTATTGATCTGTTCTTCATAAACGCTGATACGCAGTTCCTCGATCTGAGTCATCATATAATTAAACGAATTGTTTACGACCTGATACTCGTCACTTGTACGGAAAGGTTGTATGCGAATGTTCAAGTTTCCTTCTCCAATCAACTTCATTGCTGTGATGATTCGATTGAGCGGACGCAGGACCGTTTTGCGCAGCATAATGAGGAAAACTGGCAGCAGTAAGATCGATCCCAGAGAGATAAAAGAGACAATTTGCTGCAAATAAGGCAAGTTTTCCAATATTTGTTCATCTGGAATGAGCGCTAACAAGCTGAAATTCCCCTTCATTGAGCGGTCGCCTACGACCAGAAAACGATTTTTATCACCGGACATATAATAACTGTCGAAGCCTCGATTTAAATCGACTCGATTCTCATTTACAAGCTCCGCATGAATCGTCGGTATACCTTTATCCGTTACCATCAAAGAAACGCCTTTCTCACCGAGATTTATTAGCTTTAAAGGCATCAGCAACTGATTGATATCTACCCATGCACCTACATAGGCATGTTCAGTAGCTAGTATACGTAACAGATAATATTCATCACCAAGTTTTTGCACATTCCAATCTATGGAAAGCTGATCAGTTGAATGAAGGTCATTCTTTAAATAACCACGCACCGCTTCTCTCTGTTTATAAGAAGCGCTTAGGTTAATGCCTTCCAGCAAATCATCCTTTCCCGTATATATAAACAAAGAGTCAATCGTTTTATAGACCAGCACATCATTGGACAATTTTCTGGAAAGCCGGATTTGACTTAACAGTTCCTCTTTTGGAGAACGATTGTCCGGCATGTTCTGCAAATCCAGATTGGTAGCAACCAGACTGATTAAATAATTATCGACATCATCAAGGCGGTCATCGATCTGTCCCATATAGAGGGATATCAAATTTTTATTCGATTGTGCAACCTGATCTCTAACGACGTCAATGGCATAAAAGGTGTTGTATAGCAACAAGGCAAGTATGGGCAAAATAATAGCCACGACCAACGCTGTCAACTTGAAGCGTAAAGAATTCCTCGATAGATGTGGCAACAGAGCATTCACGGTAAGGACCTCCCAGAAAGCATTATGTGTCCATTTTATTAATTAATCATTCTATATATAATGTCCTTAAATCGCTACTCCAAATTCTACATATCGTTTGCTTCTGAACGACTTTTTTAAAGACGCGCTTTTACTCGCTAACTTGACCTTGTAAGCTCCTATAATTATGTAGGCGTTTTCCATACACAAACGTTCTAATTCAGCTTGTAGAGCTTTAACTGAGCCCAACTTCATTTGGAGACGTCCCATTCTCGTTCAAATAGTGGAGTACGTCTATCTAAACTCAATTTATGCAAAAAAAACTGCACCTCCATTGTTAGTCGTGTCTAACAAATGGGGGTGCAGTTTACTGATTAGACGCCTTTCTTTAGCGTCTTTTCCCTTATCCCAGGCTCTTCCTTACGAGCATTTGCTGTATCCGCAATTCGAACACTGCTTGCAGCCTTCGATGTTGATCAGCGTCGCGGAGCCGCAGGACGGGCAGAGATCCCTTGAGGCGCTTGCGGACACGTCATGCTTGTCGTACGCTGCCGATGGCTCAGCCGCCCCCGCCTCGTAGGCAGGCAGCGCGTCCGCCTCGACGGAAGCCGCCTGCTCCTCGCCGCTTTCCATGTGGATTTCAAGCGACTTCGCGACCGCGTCCGCAATCGACTCCACGCGGTTCACGCCGAAGCCTATAGCGCCCGATCCGCCGATACCCTTCAAATGCTTGATGAGCAGCTTCACCTTGTTGCCATGATCGCCGTAGCGCAGGAACAGCGAGCATACCCGGCCAAGCGCCTCGGCCATCGCGAACACGTCCGATCCCGCCTTGCCCACGTTCAGGAAAATTTCGCCCGGCGTACCGTTCAGGTCGTTGATCGTAATATAGGCCATGCCGAACGGTGTATTGACCTTATACGTCGCCCCCCTCAGCACCTGCGGACGGCTCTTGTACTGCTTATCCAGCACCAGATCGCCTTTGGCCGCGGCAGGCACCGCCGGCTCCACTCGCGATTCCGCGAACGGCGCATCGATCGCCGCAGCCGGCAGCGCATCCGCTTCCTTCGCATCGTCTTTCGACACGGCTTTCTCCTCCGCCGGCTCCTCCTTCTTCGTCGACAGCACCTGAACGTCGCGGCTGCCGTCGCGATAGATCGTGACGCCCTTGCAGCCCAGCTCGAACGCCAGCTCGTATAAACGCTTCGTATCCTCGACGGTGAAATCCGAAGGCGCGTTCGCCGTTTTTGAAATGGAGCTGTCGACCCACCGCTGAATGGCGGCCTGCACCCGGATATGATCCTCAGCCGACAGGCTCATCGCCGTTACGAAGTAATCCGGCAGCTCCTCGCCCGGATGCGCGTCCTTCCAGGCTTGCGCGATCGGCACGTACTGCTTGTCGAAGCCGAGGCGGCTTTGCCGGAAATATTCGAAGGCGAAATACGGCTCGATGCCCGTGGACGTGCCGACCATCGTTCCCGTACTGCCGGTCGGCGCCTGCGTTAGGACCGTCACGTTGCGCATGCCGCTCCTCGCGATCGCCTCGCCGATCTCCGGATAGGCCGCGATCATATGCTTCATGAAGCCGCTTTGCACGTATTTGTCCGTCTCGAATGCGAGGAAGGAGCCTTTCTCCGCGGCGATTTCGGTGGAAGACAAGTACGATTCGCGGGCCATGAAGCCGTACAGCTTATCGAGAAAGACAAGCGATTCCGGGCTGCCGTAACGGATGCCCAGCTTGATCATCAGCTCCGCGAGACCCATCGTGCCGAGCCCGATGCGTCGCTCCCGCTTCTGATTGTGCTCGTTCTCTTCGAAGTGATAAGGCGTCTTCTCGATGACGTTATCGAGAAAACGGACCGACCAGCGCGTTACTTTGGCCAGCTCCTCCCAAGCGACGTCGTGCTTCTCCTCATCATAAAACTTCGAGAGATTCACCGCGGACAGGTTGCAGACGCCCCAGCCGGGTAATCCTTGTTCTCCGCACGGATTAGTACTAATAATCGGATTGAAATACCAGCTGTTCGACATCTGGTTGTAATAATCCATGAACACGACGCCGGGCTCCGCCGACTTCCAGGCCGATTCGATGATCAAGTGCCAGATGTCGCGGGCGCGCACCGTTTTGTAATGGTTCACCTTCTTGCCGAGGCGGCGCCACTGCTCCAGATCGCCCGTCCAAAGCTCGTCGTAGCCCTCCTCCTTCGTGTCCGGGAAGACCAAATCCCACTCGAGATCCTCCTTCACCGCTCTCATGAAAGCATTGCTAACGCAGACGGACAGGTTCGCATTCGTGACCTGACCCATCGTTTGTTTTACCGTGATGAAATCAAGCACATCTGGGTGCCAATCGTTGATCATTAGCATTAAGGCGCCGCGCCGGCTATTGGAGGTATATAACCCGTTGCCGCTAAGCATATGGACATCGTCAACTTCAAAGTCGTACACTTTCATGGTACCGAGGGGCTCGATAGAGACGATCGTATCCGGTACGGTTTGCAATAATTCCTCTACTCTGGCTGCCAATGCAACTTGGCTATCCTCCAATAAACGTTCCTTAATTCGGCTAAGCGCCCGATACGATATGCTCGGTTTAGTCGAATCCCATACGCCCTGATAGTATCGGCCAGGCACCTCCAACTGCTTCCAAACCTCCCGCGGATATCCGTTCCCATGATTCCGCCGTCCTGCGTTGCTTTTATTTTTTACAGACATGACCATAAATTCGTTCATCCGCTGCTTGAACTCAGCTCCGGTTACGGCTAAACGGTAAATCGTTTGCCAGCCTGAGGTGCTTCTAACCGATTCATTAATATGCGATAAAATTCCGTTCGCAGCGAGCAGCTTCTGTACGTCCTGCAGCATCGGTTGGCTTATGGAATCGAAGCCGTACCCGCCCTTTGATCCTCTGTCGCAGCCATCCGCGTCGAAATAACCGCTAATAAACGAAGCCATTACGCTGGAAGGAGATTTGAATAAAAGCTCGGGGACACGCACCTCCCCGCTTTTTTGTTTCAGAATTCCGTTCTGGGACAGCCACTCCACCAATTGACGAGAATAAACGGTAACGTTCGAGCATGCTCCGTCGCCTTTCTCGACAATCGGTTCGAGTCCAAACAACTCACGGATATATTGGGTCAGTCGTTCCCGAATGAGAGGCCTGTCATCGGCAGTCGCCAGTTTAATCGCTTTTGGTGCTTCCCAGGTCACTTTACGACCCCAATGAACATACCCGTCTCCGTAAAAGTAGCCGAGAACGTAAGCTAGACGTTCATCGAGTTCTGCCGGGAAATTAACCACTTCCTTCAGCTTCGTGCTCATGGCGGAACGTTCATATACCAGTTCTGTCAAGCCGGCATAGGACTGATTCATCTGTTGCTCCGAAATGAGCAAAAGCGTATTTGAACCTACATTTAATTCTCTCAAGGGAGCCGTCTTCACTATACCATCCTGTAAAATGCCCATCTTATGATCCTTTGTCACATCCACCTGATAGCCTCGAGCCGTTCGAACGCGGAATACAGGTTTTATGCCGTTTCTGAACGAAAAGGTTATGGGGCGCATTCCTGCGTGCGTCGCAGCCTGGAACGATTCACCCATATCCATCCGGTCTGCAAGCTCCTCAGCCTTGATCAACCCTTTATTAGTCGCGATTCGCTCCTCGGGTCCAAAGCAGCCGCCCTGCTCGATCAGCCCCGTCGTGTAGCTGAACAAGCCGCCCCAGGATACCGCGCCGCTGGACGAGCCGTTCACGCCCGCCACGATCGTCCGTTGCGGCCTGAGCGAGGACAGGTTCATCCCTACGCCGCCGCCGCGCGCCATAATTTCCGTCATTTCCGTCAGCGTCTTCATAATGCCGCCGCGACTGTCCTTCGGCGACGGAATAACGTAGCAGTTAAACAAGGTCAGCTCGTCGCTGGCTCCGGCTCCCGCCGCGATTCTGCCCCCGGGCACCAGCTTCCAGTCATCCAAAATATATCTGAATTTTTCCTGCCATTCCTTCTGCTTCTGCTCGACGGTCTCCACCGAAGCCATGGCGCCGGCCAGCCGGTCCCACATTTCTTCCGGCGTTTTCTCGATCGTCAGCGTCAGCTTCTCGACGACGGAATCGACGAGATCGCCGTTCTGCAGACGCACCGTCACCTTATGGCCGTCGCGCGAGACGACTTCCCCGACTTCCTTCGCCGGAAACTTCGGATCGTCCTTCGTCAGCACGAGCACGACGTCTCCCGGCTTCGCCCCGCTCGTATCCGCGTTCTTCCATGCATACCTGTCCAAAAAAATCTTCTCGCTTAGCCCTTTCAGCCGCTTGCCCCGCGCTCTCTCCATCGTTCGTCCGTTCCTCCTTTAGGTCTCGTCTTCCCATGTCTAATGATGCTTCTCAGCCACTAAATAACAAGATGTAGTGTTATTAATTGATTATAGCACACTATATATAGTAAATCATCCGAGCCTTTGGTTGATTTTAACAACCGATTCCGCACAAGCTTCCTCTTCCGGGCCGCAGCTTGTCCGTTCTCTTTTTTTGAACGTCTTCTTATTAATATGGAACGGAAAGGCAATACTGATTACATCTTATCCCCTTACTGCGGAAGGAGCTGTACATAATGTCGCAACCTACTACGCCGCAGGCCGGTCAAGCCCAATCCGGCTCGGCTTCCGTAACACGCAAGCTTCACCCGCTCGTTGATTTGCAATGCGACAGGGCCTGGTTCGACGAGCTGCAAAACCGTCTGGCCAGAGGCGGGCCTTGGGATGACTGGACGCTCTATCAATTGACGATGGAAGCCGAGCAGGCCAAACGGATCGAAAGCTTCGAGCAGCTGCTGTGCCTTCGCTCGCTTCCGTCGTTCGAGCCGATGCCCCACCAGATCAGCACGGCGAGAAAGGTCGTCCATGAAATGGGGGGAAGGGCCATCCTGGCGGACGAAGTCGGACTCGGCAAAACGATCGAAGCCGGGCTCGTACTGAAGGAATATATCGTTCGCGGCCTTGCCAAACGGGTGCTCATTCTCGTTCCCGCTTCCCTCGTGCTGCAATGGGTAAGAGAGCTGAACCAGAAGTTCGGCATCCCCGCGGTGGCTCAGAAGAAAGAGCATTCTTGGGGTTACGACGTCGTCGTCGCCTCGATCGACACGGCCAAGCGCGACCCGCACCGCGACATCGTCCTCGGCTCCGATTACGACCTGATCATTATCGACGAGGCGCATAAGCTGAAAAACAAAAAAACGACGAATTATCAATTCGCGAATTTGCTGCGCAAAAAATATTGTTTGCTGCTCACGGCGACGCCTATTCAAAACGACCTGGACGAGCTGTATAACCTCATTACGCTGCTGAAGCCGGGCCAGCTTGGCGGCCAAAGCGAATTCGCGGCCAACTTCGTCGTCGACAAGCGGCTGCCGAAAAACGAAGACCAGCTGCAGGAGGCGCTGTCGTCCGTCATGATCCGCAACCGCCGCGGCGACGGCGGCATTCATTTCACCCGGCGGTTCGTCAAGAACGTGCCGCTCGCCTTGTCGGACGAAGAGAAAGCGCTCTACGACGCGGTTACCGGGTTCGTGAAGGAGCGTTACGAGGAGAGCGGCGGGGATCTGTCGAGCATGCTGTCGCTCGTGACGCTGCAGCGCGAAGTATGCAGCAGCCGCGACGCCGTGTTCCTGACGCTCGTCAACCTGTTCAAGAAGACGGCGGAGGATTCCCCGGTCCGCCCGAAAATATGGGAGCTCGTCGAGAAAATCAAAAACATCAAGGCGAACACGAAAGCCGAGAAAGCGATGGAGCTCGTCAAGCAATTCGGCGAGAAGGTCATCATCTTCACCGAGTACCGGGCGACGCAGGAATATTTGCTGCAGTTCTTCCAGCAGCACAACATGATCGCCGTACCGTATCGGGGCGGCATGAACCGGGGCAAGAAGGATTGGATGATGGACCTGTTCCGCGGCCGCGCGCAGGTGCTGATCGCGACGGAAGCCGGCGGCGAAGGCATCAACCTGCAGTTCTGCCACCATATGATCAACTTCGACCTGCCATGGAACCCGATGCGCGTCGAGCAGCGGATCGGACGCGTGCACCGGCTCGGCCAGACCGAGGACGTGAAGATCTACAATCTGTGCACGCTCGGCACGATCGAGGAGCATATCGTCAACTTGCTGCATGAAAAAATCAACCTGTTCGAGCTCGTGATCGGCGAGCTGGACCATATTTTGGAGCGCTTCGAGAACGGCGAAGGCACGCTCGAGCAGAAGCTGGCGAAGATGCTGCTGGAGGCCGGCAGCGATACGGCGCTGAAGGAACGGCTCGGCGAGCTCGGCTCCTCGCTCAGCCGCATCCGCTCCGAGGTGCGAACGGGGCAAAATCCGTACGCGCCGGCGCCCGCCCCCGATCTGCTCGTGAAGATGGATAAGCTGGGACAATCCGTGGAGGTGAGACCGTGAACGAGAAGCAGGTCCACAAGTTCGTGAACCGATATCTGGATGCGACCGAATGCTCGATTTTGGAAAAATCGCCCGTTCATTTTACCGTCAAGCTGTCTCCCGTCGCCGACCGCGAGCTCACCAACCGTCCTTACTACTGGAGCTTCGTCGACCGGGTTGGGGCCGAGCCGGAGACGATGACTTTCCTGTTCGTTACCGACAAAAACAGATACGACGCCATCGAGGAAGAAAAATCGAGGAAGGCGCGGGCGCCTTTGCCCGATCCCGAGGAAGCTGCCCAGGACGCCGCCGCGAACGCCGCGCTCGGGCGGTCGCTCGGCTTCCTGCACGGCAGCTTGGCTGCGCCCGCGCGGGTGCCGCGCGAGGATTTGTATTTCGGCGCGCGCAGACTGGATCAGCTGTTCGACGCCGCCAAAGCGAAGGGCAGCTTCGTCTATTTGTTCCAGGAGCCCGAGAAGCGCAGCATCGACCCGTTCAGCTCGACCCCTTATACCGCCTGGCTTGGCGTCAATATTCGCGTCGAATTCGCCTGCGACCGCAAGCGCGAGGAAATTCATTGCTACGGCGTATCGCTTGCGACGGGCCAATGCGTCGAACAATTCCACGACCGGCTCCTGACGCGCAAGCTCACGCCGAGGCTGCCGGCCAATATTCACGTGACCAAAAACGGAATAACCTATAACAAAGCGCTCGGAATCGTGGAGCAGACGCTGGAAAGGAGGCTTCGCGGTTACGACTACGGATGGGCGGAGGATGCCTCGGCAAGGCTGCGGGAAGAGCTGGAGCGAATCGGCAGCTATTACGAGCCGCTGATCCAGAACGCGCCGGAAGAGAATAAGCCTCAGATCGAGGAACAATACGCCCAGCGCCAGGCGGAGATTCGCTGGCAGTACGAGCCGCGCGTGACCGCTTCCGCCATTAATTGCGGCATCTTTCACCTGGAAGGAATCGATTGACGCTCATTAGACGATTTCCCCGGCGAAACGCCAAAAAAAGGCGGTCTTCGGACGGCCGCCTGGCGACAGGAAGCAACAGCCTTCTTGCGGCTTGTCCGATACAATGGAAACGAGGTGATCCATGATGCGCAAACCGTTCATCAAACTGACAGCTGCATGCGTATTAACCGCTCTTGCGTTATATTACGGCGGAATCCAGCAGCAAGCCGCGACGGCAACCGCGGCCGATACGCCAAAGGCGGCTGTCGAACCGCTTGCGGCGCAAGCCCGGCATTACGTGGACGAGCTCGCCGTTCAGCCGCAATTCGCGGACTGGAAGCAGTCCGATCTTCGCATCGCCCCCATCGGTCCCGGCACCCACGGCTGGCTCGTCATCGTGAAGCAAAACGCGATAACGGTCGGCTATTTGATTATGCATGCGACCGAGGACGGCGGATACCGGCTGGGCGAATACGGCACGGGCAGCCGCCCGCCGTTCGACGAGCAAACGTTGTCGAGATCGCTCATGCAGCTTGAGCTGCAGGAGCCGGCTGGCCCGACCGAACGATTGTACGCCCATCCGCTGCTTGCCGCTTGGCAAGTGACCGCAGCCGACGAGTATTATTTGACGGATGCCGCGAGCGGCGAGCTGCTGCCCGTCCAGCCGGCGGAATGGCTGGCTGCCGCTTCGGCTCCGCTCCAACATAACGAGAAGGATCAAGCTCCTTCTACAGCCAAGCTGATCAAGCATTTTACGCTGCCGTCATTCGATCCCTACGCCAAGCTGCCGTGGCTGACGAAAGCTCCTCTTCCTTTGAAAGCAGGCAGTTACATGCCCCTGTTCGCCCAAATTAACAAAAAAGAACAGCTCCGCTATACCGCGGAACTGTTCGAAGGACAAATGCTGTATGTGTGGTCCGTCGTCGGTTATAACAAATGGGATACCGGACAGCTCTATCTCGCTTTGGAAACGGGGGAAGACGGTTCCGACCGC
The DNA here is from genome assembly GCF_014705655.1 of Paenibacillus arenilitoris. Classification (GTDB taxonomy): domain Bacteria; phylum Bacillota; class Bacilli; order Paenibacillales; family Paenibacillaceae; genus Pristimantibacillus; species Pristimantibacillus arenilitoris. The sequence continues at coordinate 169,584 of NZ_JACXIY010000018.1, forward strand.
CGGTATATCCCGCTGCCGCTGCTTGAGGAGCTCGGCCGTTTTTACCGCTGACGGTGCGTTATGCCCCGCCACCAGAGCATAAGGCTCATCGGCCCCCAGCCGAACCATCGCGTCAGCCACGGCTCCCTCTGCGCCCTGGCTGACGTTCTCGTTTGTTTGCGCTCCGCTTTCGGCGTTTCGATATATTGCACGAATTGCTCCGTTACGAATTTCACGTATTCATCGCCTTTGATCTTAGCCATTCCAGCCCACTCCTCGCTAAGTAGAATGATACCTTCAGTTTGCCCCGGACGAATCGAACGTAAACATGCATGAGTTTTCCTTCAAACAGCCACGCTACTTATAAAACAGCAAGAGGAGGAAACGAATCGTCATGCTTCGAAAAATCATTGCAGGAACCGCCGCTTTATGGATGACGGCGGCTTGCGTCTCCGCCGCTTCGCCGCAGCTGCCGGCCGCGACCGAACGGGATTGGGCGCTGCCGCGCGCGGAGGTCATTATCGACGCGGGCCACGGCGGCATCGACGGCGGGGCGACCGCGGCGAACGTGCTCGAGAAGGACATCAACCTCGCTATCGCCAAAAAGCTGTACCTCCTGCTTCAAAGCCAAGGCATCGCGGCCGTTCTGAACCGTACGGGCGATTACGCGCTGAGCGACGATAACCGCTGGCATGCGACGAGATCGCGGCACCGCAAAGATCTGTCGCAGCGCAAGCAGCTTACCGAGGAAATCGACGGCAAGCTGCTCGTCAGCCTGCACGTGAATTGGTCCAAAAACGGCTCGCAGTACGGGCCGCTCGTTCTGCATCAAAAAGCCGGCGAAAGCGCGCTGCTTGCGTTCTGCATCCAGGATACGCTCAACCGGCAGCAGAATACGGCTTTCCTGCCCAGGGAAGGAAAGCCGTATTATTTGCTCAACCGCGTAGAGCTGCCGGCCGTTATCGTTGAAATGGGGTTTATTAGCAGCCCTCGCGATCGGGCTATGCTGACCGATTCGCGCCGCCAGACCGAGATCGCGGCGGCGATCGCTTCAGGAATTCGGCAATATAAATGGATCGCCGATTGAGCCTTTCGTCAATTGCGTCAGCTTAACGAACTTCACGCTTTGCCGCATGCCGGGGATCGACCGGGCGAGCACCGACGCCGTCTTTTTCCCCGGCGGGCCGACATGGCCGATCGTCACGCAGCTGGCGTTCGATTCCAGATGCTTGCGGAGCACGCCGATTTGCTTCGAAATATGCTGCACGGTGTACACGTCGTCAAGGAAAACGTCGTTGGACACGATCGCGACGCCGACCTCTTCCGCGATTTTCGGTACGACCGTTTTGTAGGTGGTCCGGCTGTCGAGGAAGAACAGTCCGCGCTCCCTGCACACCTCGAGCACGATCCGCATAACACGCACGTCGGCTGTCGCCTTGGAGCCCATATGATTGTTCATGCCGATCGCGTGCGGTACGTCGTCGATCGCGTTCTCAACGCGCTTCCGGATTTCGGCATCCGTCAGATCCGTCGTGAGCGCCCCGGGACCAAGCCATTTCCGAAGACCCTTGACCGGCTCCATCGGCATGTGGACGATGACGTCGTGACCGCGCCGGTGCGCTTCCTCCGCGTCACGCTTCGTCGTCGGCATGAACGGCATGATGGCGGCGGTAAACCGGACAGGCAGCTTCATCATCTCCTCCGTCCCGTCCATGTCGTTTCCGAAGTCGTCGATGACGATGGCGACGGTTCGTTGGTCTTGCTCCTCCCCCGCCGCTCCGGATGATCCGTGCTTCGCCTGCGGGGCGGGACTTGCGGCTGCGCTGCCGGGCATACAGCCAAGTCCGGCCAGAGCGAGCAGCAAGACGGTTTTCGCGGCGAATAAGAGTGCGGTTCGCACGCTCCTTTCGTTTTCATGCGGCGTTAAGTCCGCGACGGAATGATGAGGCCTCTGATGTCTGATCATCGATGCACGCACCTCGCTTTTTTACCCTCATTGTTTGTGGAGGCGACGCAAAATATGCTGAATATTTAAACTTATTGCGGATTGTTGACTTCTCGCGCTGCGCCATGCTACTATAAGGAACGTAATTTCTTTGCATGCGGTCGTGGCGGAATTGGCAGACGCGCTAGATTCAGGTTCTAGTGGTGTAACAGCCGTGGAGGTTCGAGTCCTCTCGACCGCATTTCCCTATTTAATCAGACAGGCCCGCAAATTGCTCTTGCAGCGATTTGCGGGCCTTTTCTCATGCCTAAGGACGGCCACTCCGATCCGAATCGGAAGACAAGTTCGGAGGATTGTCAATTAGAATAGCTCTAACGAGTCATCCAATCGGGCGAGTTATTCCGTTATAATGAACAAGATTTTAAAACGAAGTGGAACGGGGTAATGATTATGGGTGCAATGCCAGCAGAGAAGTTAAATCCGCCTTCGCAGACCGAACCGGCTATCCGGCCTTCATCGGGACTGCGACAGGCCATCTACCAATCGGTCTGGAGATGGCATTTTTACGCGGGAATTATTTTTGCGCCTTTTTTGATCATTCTGGCTTTCAGCGGCGCCGTGTATTTGTTCAAGCCGCAAATCGAAAATTATTTATACAAGGATATGCTGACCGTACGCGAGGCGGGCTCATCCCCCATGTCGCCCGAAGCGATTATCGGGAAGACGGTGAAAGCTTACCCGGGCACAACGGTAGCCTCCATCACCCTTGCCGGCAAACCGGAGTCGAGCTACAAGCTGTCGGTGACCCGCAACGAAACATCGACGACGATGTACGTCGATCCCTACACCGGCAACGCGCTGGGCATGATGGACAGCGACAAAACGTTCTCCGCTTTCTTCAAAAAACTGCATAGCGAGCTTGTCGTCGGCGGAACGATCGCCAATCGGCTCGTCGAGCTGGCAGCGTGCTGGGCGGTCATTCTCCTATTGACGGGTCTTTTTCTGTGGTGGCCGCGCAGCAAATCCGCCGTTTGGGGAACGATTCTCCCAAGGCTGAGCAAGCCGGGCAGCCGCCAGTTTTGGCGGGATTTGCACGCGGTGCCGGCCTTCTGGCTTTCCCTCGTTCTGCTCGTCATCATCGCCGGAGGACTGCCATGGTCGGGCATTATGGGCGGACAGATCGACAAGCTGGCCAATTCGACGAATACGAATACCCCTCCTTATGCGTATAGCTTCGGCGAGAAGCCGGAATCGGTCACCGTGGCCAAAGATATAGCGGAGGATTTGCCTTGGGCGGCCGAAAATATCGCGGTCCCGTCATCCGCCGCCGGCGGTTACGTTCCGCTTGGCCTTGATGAAATTGCCGCCATTGCCGACCGGCAAGACGTGAAGAAGCCATACACGATTACGTTGGCAAGCGGGGAAAGAGGCGTGTTCACGGTTTCTACTTCGCACACGGTTCCGGGCCAAAACGCGACGCTGCACATGGATCAATATAGCGGCGCCGTTCTGACGGATGTCCGCTTCGCGGACTACGGCATTATGGCGAAAGCGATCACTTACGGAATCGCCTTCCATGAAGGCCGCTTATTCGGCCTTGCGAATCAGCTGATCGGTCTCATCGCATGCGCCGGCCTTATCTTGATTGCGTTCAGCTCCTACGTCATGTGGCGCAAGCGTAAGCCCAGCGGCAAGCTGGGCGCACCGGCCAAGCCGAAGAGCAACAAAACGACGCTTGGCGTGCTGCTCATCATGCTCGCGTGCGGCGCGGCCATGCCGCTGGTCGGAGCGTCTCTCCTATTCGTGCTGCTGCTTGATCTGTTCATCCTTCGCAGAATAAAATCGCTGCGGCATTGGTTCTCAATCTAAAGGCAAGGAGATTATCCCGATGAAAGCACACCTATACCGTTTGTCCTCGTGGGCATGGCCGCTGTTGCTCGTCCTCGCGCTTTGCGGGTGCACCGCAAATACGACGGAGACGGACGAGAACGGCCTCCGGCCGCATGTAACGGTCGACCTTAGCTTGCCCGAGAAGCCGGAAACCGGCATTCCCGGGCTGTATTTCGTGAAGGTGTCAAAGAGCGGCAAGCCGCTTCGGCATGCCGAGCAGGCGGATTTCGTCATTTGGCCGGAGGGCAAGGAGGAGTCCGCCGTTACGGTCAAGGCGGAGGAAACGTCCCCTGGCGTTTATTCGGTCAGCCATACGATCGAAGTGGAAGGGATCTATCTGATCCAATCGCGCATAAACGCCGACGGCGAACAGGTCATGCCGGCCAAACGCATCGCGATCGGCGCTCATGCGGTCGAGCAGCTCGCCGTAATGGAAGCGGCGCAGAAATCCGGGACGGCCGCCCCCGCCGACGCAGGCGGACATCACCATCACTAAGGCGGATGACCCTTTCGAGCTATGGCCAACCTGTCCTGCAATAAGTATACTGAATGGGAATGTAACGGAAAGGGGGATTTTCATGCAAAAGCGGGTTATGTCGATCATGCTAGGCTTTGCTGCTTTGCTTGCCGTATTTTTGCTTCTGTTCAATCTTCCGGAAAAGGAAGAGGTCGCGCAGGACAGCCATCCGATTGTCGTACCGGACACTCCGGTTGATATCGCAAGCGCCGAATCCATCTATAAAAGCAACTGCATGGCATGCCACGGCGATGAATTTCAGGGAGCGATGGGACCCGCGCTTAAGCAGGTCGGAGCCGAAATGAGCAAGGAGCGGATATACAAGCAAATCGTAAATGGCGGCGGGGGCATGCCGGGCTACGAGGGCCGGTTAACCGAGGAAGAAATCGTAAACTTGACCAACTGGCTTGGCTCCTTTAAATAACCGTAACAGGAGCAACGGCTGACGCCATCCTCTTGGCGGCAAATTCAGTGCCAAACTATAGATTGTTATTTTTCCATGAAAACAGCACGTTTCTTTTCTCTCGGATAAGAACGCGCTGTTTTTTCGTTCAGGGTTGATGAAGACCGTTACAACCTGCCGGCGACATCCGCCGTTATTTGCGCCAGTGTCATTTGGGACAGCTTATGCTCCATCGCCTTCCGCGCTTCCTGGAAAGCCGCCTCGATGCTCGATTGGATATTGCGGCCGACCGGACAATCGGGATTCGGCTTCTCGTGCACGGCGAACAGCTCCTCCTGACCGTTGTGATGAACCGCGCGGTAAATATCAAGGAGCGTAATCGCTTCCGGCGGCCGGGTCATGACGGCTCCGGCCACTCCCGCGCTTGTCGCGACGAGTCCCGCCTTGCTCAGCATGCCCATGATTCTGCGGATGACGACGGGATTCGTGTTCACGCTGCCCGCAATATAATCGGACGTCAGTCTGGCCGCCCTATTCGCATCGAGCAGCGTCATGATGTGGACCGCCATCGCAAACCGGTTGCTCGTCATTGCAAACACCGCCTGTCTCGTTCGGATTGTATGTAAGCATTATAGTTACATGCTGTTATCGTTGTCAAACGGCCGGCTTTATCAAGGCGAAAAAAAACATAAAATAATAGCTTGACTATCATGCCCAGCCCATGCTATTATATTTTTTGTTGACACATTGATTTGCGGTCGTGGCGGAATTGGCAGACGCGCTAGATTCAGGTTCTAGTGGTGTAACAGCCGTGGAGGTTCGAGTCCTCTCGACCGCACCAATTCACAGATGAACGGAATCGCCCTCGGAGAGAGCGGTTCTTTTTTATTTCATATCGTTTGAAAACCGCGAAAGGCAGCTTCGAACGTCGATGACGATTCGGCAGCTGCCTTTATTAATAAGTCCTCATCCGCCATCTGTAGGCCGGAACGTCTGCTAGAACAACCGCGGACGCTCTTCCGACGCCGGCACGATCGTATAGCTCCTGCTGAGCTTCACGACGCGCCGGTTCGGGCGCCGGACAACGAACGACGACTCGTCCCAAGCGACGACGATCCCGAGTACGTCGTTGGCTTCCATCGCGTCCCGAACGACTCTGACGGTCTCGCCGCTAAGGCGGAACTGATCCAACTGCTCTTCGCTTACCAACCGCATTCCCTCCGTATCTGCGAAAAGCCTCAATGCTTGCTCGCGCAGTCGCATTGAGGCTCCCAATCCAATTGTTATCCGGCTTATCGATTAACCCGCGTGCTCCTTCGCATCGTTGGTTTCGTACCATTCGTCCAGCACGCGCGAGGACATGACCCGCTTGCCGATATATTCGACCTGACGGTCCGTGAACTGTTCGTGCCATTCCACCTTCAGCTCGTCGCAAAGCTTCACGATGGTGAGCAGCTCCGACCAAGCGACGTAGCGTTTGTACCAGAAAAACTGCGGATGCTCAATCATATAAGGATACAAATCATCGAATTCCGTATGTTTGCAATCTAAGGCGCGCTCAAAGTGAATCTTCGCGTCGCCAAGCTTCGCATACAAAAACTGTGCGGACATTTCCCCCATAACTTGCGCCTCCCCTCGGTTGGTTCTGTACCATTATACGCGATAATGCCGGCTTGGAAAAGAGCATTTGTACTGGAACATCTTACTCAAATTTGATTTCGCCGTTCTCGAGCGACGAAATTCTTACGAGCGGCTCCACCCGGATGCCCTGCTCCCGAAGCGTCCTTCCGCCGGCTTGGAACGACTTCTCGACCACCGTTCCGAACCCGACGAGCGTCGCGCCCGAGCGCTCGATGATCTTGATCAAGCCGCGCGCCGCATCGCCGTTGGCGATAATATCGTCGATGAACAGGACCCGATCCTCCTCCGACAGAAACTGCTTCGATACCATAATGTCGGTAACCATCCCCTTCGTGAACGATGGAACGCGTTCGCAGTAGGCGTCCGGATCGGCGATGAGCGTCTTCTTCCTGCGGGCGAACACGAGCGGCACGCCGAGCACGAGCGCCGTGGCGAATGCGGCCGGAATACCCGAGGATTCCACCGTAATGACCTTCGTCACCTTCTCTTCCGCGAACCGTCTCGCGAACTCTTGTCCCATCTCCATCGTAAGCGCGGGATCCACCTGATGGTTAATCAAAGCGTCCAGGCGCAGCACGTCGTTCGATACGACCGACGACTCCTCCAATATGCGTTTCTTTAAGCTTTCCATCTCTCATACCTCCGCCAAAATCCTTTTCGTTAACGTACCATAGGTCGGGCAAATCATGCAACCTCAATAAAACGCGGAGGCGGCTCCGGTTCGAAAAAACGAACGGCGTTTCGGAACAATTGCTAATTATCTGTAAAAAAGAGAAACTTTATCCTTATTATATACGTCTAATTAACATGATAGAATAATAGGAAGAGACAATAATTATGCGGAAAAGGAAGGGGTGCGGAAGATGGCGCATGCTCGCAAGGAAACGTCGAAAGCCGCCATGCTGGCGGCGGTTGCCGCGATCGCGCTGCTGCTCGCTGGCTGTCAGGGCGAACGGGAGACGCCGCCGAACACGTATATCGGCCAGCTCGACGGCAGCGGCAAGGAAACGGCTCAGACGCCGGACAGCCCTCAAAAAACGTATTCGGAGCAGAATGGCCAAAATCTCGCCGCCGAAGAGCCCCATTCCAATCCGGCCGGTGCGACAAACGAGGCGACCGCCGAAACCTCGACGCTTCATGATTCCGAAGACGATAAAGGAGCCGTCGAAACCGAGAGCGAAGATAAGGCTTGGGACGCATCCGAGCCCGAGCTTCACGGCGTCGCCATCGGGGACGGCGAGGCGCAGGTCGTTCGGCGATTCGGCGCGGCGATCGACAGTTACACGCTCGATGAAAAATCCGATAAGATTCAAGTGTTGGAATACGACGGCTTCGCCGTCGGCATGAACGGCGAGCAGACCGTCCAATACGTCGAACTATTCGGCAGCGGGCTGTCTGCCGGCTTGAGCGGCTTGCAGATCGGGGATAAGCCGGATGCGGCGGTCAAGCTGCTCGGCAAGCCGGAGAAGCAGACGGCCTATCTGCTGACTTACGAAGCCGACGGCGCTTTGCTTAAGCTTGATCTGGACCCCGGTCAGAACGAAATCGTATCGATCAAGCTGCTCGCGGCAAGCTGACCGAAGTGCCGAACAGGCTCTCGTCGGTCAAATAAGCGGGCCGCCGATTTCGAATAGCCGGAAGCGGACGCCGGAAAGATGGCCGGCGCCTGCTTCCGGCTTTCTTTTTTTCGGCTTCCATCATATAAGCGTCAAGCTTGCTCCTTGACAGTCGATTCCTGGCGTATATTTTGAAATAAGTCATGCCTGTCCCGATTCGGACATACCTTCTATATAAGAAGCGCCAGGATCGAAAGGAAGGTTGACGATGTGGAAACGAATCGGTAAAGTGCTGCAAATCGCGGCGACTTATATGGGAACGGTCGTAGGCGCCGGCTTTGCCAGCGGCCAAGAAATATTGCAGTTTTTCACCCGCTTCGGCAACTGGGGAACGGCAATGATCGTTCTGGCAACGGCCTTGTTCATATGGCTCGGCACCAAGATGATGCTGATCGCAAGCGAAATACGCGCCAAATCGTACGAGGATCTGAATAAGGCGCTGTTCGGCGAGAAATACGGAAGATGGATCAGCCATTTCATGCTGGTCGTCCTGCTTGGCGTGACGGCCGTCATGCTGGCGGGAGCGGGCACGATCTTCTACGAGCATTGGAATATTTCGTATCAATCCGGCCTGCTCATTACGATCGGCGCCTGCTACTTCCTGCTGCGCAAAGGGCTGAACGCCATCCTGACGGTGAACGCGATCGTCGTCCCCATCATGCTGCTGTTCACCGTGCTGATCATCCTCGACACGTTCCGTACGCCCGAGGCCGACCGGTTCCTGACGCTGACCAGCGATCATTCGATCTTCGCCGCCTGGGCCTCCCCCTTCCTGTACGCCGCTTTCAACCTGTCGATGGCGCAGGCCGTGCTCGTGCCGCTCGGGGCCGAAGTGAACGACCGGAAGACGATCGTCGCCGGCTCGTGGGTCGGCGGCATCGGCATCGGCTTCATGCTGCTGGCCGGCCATATCGCGCTGTCCGTTCATATGCCCGGCATCCAGCAGTTCGCCATCCCGATGGGCGGCATCGCCCGCGAGCTCGGAAGCAGCGTGCAGTTTATTTATATTTTCATTATTTTCGCGGAAATTTTCACGACGCTCATCGCCGATATATACGGGCTCACCCTTCAGCTTCACGAACGGTTAAAATGGGCGCGCAGCCTGATCGTCCTGCTCATTCTGGCGGTCTGCTACGTCGCGAGCCAAATCGGCTTCGGCACGCTGCTCTCGACGCTGTACCCGCTGTTCGGACTGATCAGCTTCGGCTGGCTGTTCCTCATTATCCGCAAAAAGGTCGCGCAACGGTAGCTCTTGCAGCGAACGATCAGAGCCGGACCAATTGCGCGCCTGTGCCGTGAGCAAGCAGCGCGTCGCGGATATGCCCGTGACAGGTCATCATAATGATCTGCCTCTCGCCCGACATCTCCGCCGCCAGCCTTGCGGCCGCCTGCAGGCGCTCGTGATCGAGGTTGACGAACACATCGTCGAGCAGCAGCGGCAGCTTAACCGAATGCGAAGCTTCTTCCGCCAAGGCAAGGCGCATCGCCAAATAAACAAGCTCCGCCGTTCCCCGGCTCAGTAAGGCGCTGTCGATGACGCGCCGTTCCGCCGTCTCCAGCCGGATGCCGGGCTCGTCCGGCGTCGCCAGCACCCGAACGTATTTGCCCTCCGTCAGCCTCGCGATCGCGCGCGAGGCGTTCCGCAGCACGACCGGCTGCCGCTCTTCCTCGTAAATCCGCTTCGTGCCGCGCAGGAGCGCGGCGCCCACCGACAATACCGCATACCGGTCCGCATCCGCTTTCAGCTGGGCGAGCGTCATTTCCTTCTGATCGAGCAGCTTGCGATGCTCTTCTTCCAGGAGCAGATGCTCCATCGCCTGGCGCTGCCTTCCCCGCTGCTCCAGCAGCCCGCGCTTCTCTTGATCCAGACCGGCAACCTCCGCCTGCGCGGCCGACAGCCTCGATCGAAGCTGTTCCTCGTCATGCCGCGCATACATCTCCTCCAGCTCAGCCGCGCGTTCCGCGGATAAGCCGGCCGTTAATTCCAGCTCGAGCTTCGACAGCTCCAAATCGATCGCAGCAAGCAGCCGGCGATGCTCCAGCGCCGCGGCGTACTGCGGCTCGCTCTCCATGCCCGCGTCGCCCAGTATGGCCTGCATGTCCGAAGCAAGCTCGCCCAGCCTCGCTTCCGCCGTCTGCTGCGCGAGCGCGAGCTCGCCCAGGCGGGCCTCGATGCCGAGCGCCTCCCGCTTCGCCACGGCGTGGCGGCGCGTCTCGGCATGCAGCAGCCGGAGCGCGGCCGCGGGGTCCGCCGCGACCTGCGAAGCCGCCTCCCCGAACCGGCCGCACAGCGCCGCCGCCTGTTCGCCGAAGGCGGCGATTTGCTTGTCGGCTGCGGCCCGCTTCGCCGTCAGCCGGTCGTACTGGCGCAGCCGCTGCAGCGCTTGCTCGGCAAGCTCGAACGCTTCGAGCGCGGCGGCCGGCGACATGTCCGGCGGCAGCGCTCGCGCGGTAAGCCAGCCGGCCCACCGGCCGGCGGCGGCACGCGCCTCCCGCGCGGCGGCGGCGGCCTCGCCGCGCTCGGTCGCGAG
>NZ_JACXIY010000019.1 GCF_014705655.1 Paenibacillus arenilitoris
CTTTATTAATGAAATTAACAAGACACCAATGAAGACCGTAGATAGGCTATGCATTCAACTATGAATCTTGAGTACCGTCTATATAGTAACGTGGATCCCTTCATCGGACTTCCATTATCCGAGTGAAGCACGAGCGGTTGCTGACGGATCACACATTGCTCTCGAATGACGGTGCGACGAATCAACTGACTGGCATGCTCAGCCGACTCTTCCTCCCAAATCTCCCAGCCTACGATTTTACGGCTGTACAAATCCAATATGAGATACAGGTAGAGAAACAGCCCCTTTATAGGCCCCGGCAGCCAGGTAATATCCCACATCCATACTTCATTCGGTCCGGTCGCAGCATGGCTGGTAAGCGGCCTTGCTGTGCGCTTCTTGCTACGCCCGCGATGATGCTGTTGATTATGTTTATGCATGATTCGATAGAAGCTTGATTCGGAGGCGATATAGATGCCTTCGTCAGCCAGAGCAGGCACGATCTGGCTTGGCGGCAGGCTCCTGTTTTGCGGCTGCTGAAGAATATTCAGCACCTGCTGCTCTTCCGTCTCGCTCAGTTTGTTGACAGGCGCTGGCCGCATGGCGTTAGGACGTCCGTCCTTGGCGCCGCCTTGCTTACGCCAGCGTTGCAGTGTCCGCTGCGTCAGTCCGAGTTCCTTGCAAGCAAAGGCTTCTCTTGCGCCGGCGGCGACCGCCTCTTGAATCAGTGTGATAGCTTCCTTGCGATCTGAGGCACTGATCATTCGTCCTCTTGGTCCCCCCAAATCGCTTGGGCCTTTTTTCGCAGCACCAACAAGGCGGCTGCTTCAGCGAGCGCTGCTTCTTTACGTTTAAGCTCTCGGCTTAAGGCTTTGTTTTCTTGCTCTTTCGTGCGCAGTTCCTTCTGCAGCTTGCCCGCCTGCGCGGTAACTCCGCCATTGGCTTGCATACAGGCATCACGCCATGCTTCAACCTGCTCGACGAACAACCCTTTTGTCCGACAATACTCTGCTAACTCGATTTCGCTTAAGCTTGCCGTTTCGATGACGATGGCGAACTTCTCACGCGTGTTCCATCGCTCAGGTGACACATCACCGTTCATCGTCATCCCTTGGTCCTTCGCCGCCTTTTTCCATTTGTATAGCGTCGTCTCCGATAGACCGCTTTCCTTGGCAATCCGACTAACCGATTCGTTGTTCGGGGGCAGCATTCGTTGTACAATGCTCTGTTTCAACTTCTCATTCACTTGGTTCATTGTCTCTCACCTCGTCCTCGTTATCCCCACTATACTTTCATTTAAGGGGTACGACAACTATTCTGACAGAGGGGGACTGCCATGTCCCCATCGCCGCCATGCTGCCGCGCAACACTCACCATCCTTTCCTCACCGCAGCCGTCCTGCCATGCAACACTTGCCTTGCTATCCGCACCTTCACCAAGTTGCGCGCTCAACTGCCATGTCCCCATCGCCGCCATGCTGCCGCGCAACACTCGTCATCCTTTCCGCACCGCAGCCGTTCTGCCAAGCTCATCCCCGCTCTCGTAAGGAGTTGGCTTCTCCATCCTACTACCACGTACCCCGTTCTCCCCTCCGCATTCACTTAGAGTGGAAATATCCAGTCAAATAGCGAATACGAGCCTCCTTTGGAACGTTTGAATGGATTTCATACAGGCAAAAGCGCTTGAAACCCCCACATACATGCGAAATCCGTTTTTTTGACTGGAAAAATCCATTCAAACCCGCTCTTTGGGGACGATCTGTACCATTTGATTGGATAAAATACAGCCAAACGAATCAGAGCCGGAAATTGCCGCGGTACGCCGACCCGAGCCGACTCAACCCGAGCCGGGCCAAGTCAAGGAGCGAATCAAATGAAACCAGTAGGTAAGTATCGGAAAGGAGTGTGAAGTTGAGTGGTGGTGGGTGAGGGTGTGTGAGGGTGATGTAAAGTTGAGTGATGGTGTGTGAAGTGAAGCAAGTCAGGCAACGCATCCTACGGAACCAGTTCGAGCAAAGCCAACCCAAAGCAAGCAAAAGCTAGGCTATCCAACTCAACCAAATCGAAGGCCAGCCGAGCACTCCACTCCCCCCAAAGAAAGCGGCGGAGCTCCTACAGCTCCGCCGCCAATGTATCGTTACTTTTCCGCGCGCAGCTCGAACAGCCGCGCCGTCCTGCCGGCCGGCAGGCTCGCCCGCAGCGCGCCCTCCGCCGGAAGCCAGCGCCACGCCGTGCCTGGCGCTTCAGCCGGATAGGCGCAGCGCGCGGTCAGCTCGCGCCCCCGCCACCGCTCAAGCGGCAGCTCTACCTCGGCCGCCTCGCCGCCGGTGCGCCATACCGCGACGTAGACCCGGTCGCCGGCATGCAAGCCGAAGCTGACCCAGTCGTCCTGCTGCTTCGGCAGGCCGAGCGGCCAGAACGGCAGCGCTTCGGGAATGTCGGCGCGAATCGACTTGTAGTAGTCGAGCGCCTCCTTCACGAGCGCTCTACGCCGCGGGCTCAGCTCGGCCAAGTGCCCGCTCTGGTGCACGCGAAGCAGAAGCGCGTTCACCATGTTGAAGACGACCTCCTCGTCGTCGCCCTCGCGCAGCGGATACGACCAGACGGCGGATTGCTCGGGCGTCAGCGCCGCCGGCGAAGCCGCCGCGATCGCCGCGTACTTGACGTAATCCTCCTGGTCGCTCGTCGATTGAATGCTGTGCCGGCTCAGCATCGCGTAATCCATCCGCATGCCGCCGCTCGAGCAGTTCTCGATGACGAGCTCCGGATACCGCGCGAAGATGCGGTCGAGCCAGGCCATGTAAGCGCGGTTATGCCGAAGCAGGCCGTCGCCGACGCTGTCCGCGTCCGTCTCCGTCCCGATGCCGGCATTGATGTTGTAATCCATCTTGATGTACCCGACGCCGTAATCCTCAACCAGCCGCCGAATGACCTCGTCCGCATGCGCGATCACCTTCGGATTGCGGTAGTCGAGCTGGTAGCGGCTGCGGTCCTTCACCCGCTTGCCGTGCCGCATGAAGAACCAGCTGTCGTCGGTCTCCGCCAGCTTCGGGCTGTTGACGCCCATCACCTCGAGCTCCAGCCACAGGCCGGGAATAAGCCCCTTGCCGCGAATGTAATCGAGCACATATTTGATGCCCTCCGGGAACCGCTCGCCGGACGGCAGCCATTCGCCGACGCCGTCCCACCACTCGCCGGCTGCATACCAGCCCGCGTCGATGCAGAAATATTCGCACCCGACGTCGGCGGCCGCGTCGATGAGCGGCAGCAGCTTCTCCGTTGTCGGGTCGCCCCACAGGCAGTTCATGTAATCGTTGAAAATAACCCGAAGCAGCCGGTTGTCGTCGTTCGGCCTGCGGATAAGGCGGCGGTACGCCGTCAGCTGCGCAATCGACTCCTCGAAGCCTCCGGCGACCGATCCGACCGCCAGCGGCACCGATTCGAACCGCTCGCCCGGCGCGAGGCTGAGCCACCAATGATTGTCATGCTCCGTCGGTCCGCCGATCAGCACGGTCAGCAGATCCGACTGCTCGATAATCTCCCAATGCCACGAGCCGTTATGCTCGATTTGCCAGAACAGGCTCGTCCCGGCCTCCTCGTTCGCCAGCACCGCCATCGGAATATGCTCGGCCGCCGACCAGGAGCCGGTGTTGCTGCACGACACCCGCTTCGAGCCCCGGTCCTTGAGATGCGACATCCCGAGCTCGGGCAGCTTGTATGAGCGCCATTGCAGCTCGCTCTGCCAGCCGTTATGCGCCACGTACAGCCGCATCTTCTCGTCGCGATCCTGTGCGCCTTCTTTGTCGAGACCGGTCAGCGCGAACGACGAGACGTATTCCACCTCGGCCGGCGCTTCCCCTTCGTTCTCCAGCACGACCCAGCAGCGAACGGTTTGCACGCCGTTATAGAACTGAATGTGCTGCGTCGCCTTAAGGCCGGTCGCCTCGTCGCGCAGCCGGAGCTCCAGCTTGCGGCCGAGCGCTTCCCGCCTATCGGCATGTCCGTCGTAAACCATGCGCAGTCCCGGGTACGACGCCCGGTGCGTCCGGCCGTGGTATTCCGCGCGGTCCTCGCCGGTCAGCTGCAGCTCCATCAGCCGGAAGCCCGCCTTCTGGCTACCCCCGAGCATAGCCGGGTCATACGGCTGCGCGCCGAAATGAAGAAATAAGACGTCGCCGCTCTCCGTCACTTCAATAACGAGATGAAGGCCATTTTCAGCCAGTTCAATCCTCTTACTCATCGTTTGCCATCCTCTCCACAGTGAATTGCTTATTAAAAAAGCTTAACCCGGCACGGATATCGCGCCGAGTTAAGCTTCCCTCCTTATCGAACCGTTATTGCGCGGATCCGAATTGCGTCCAGGCTTGCTGAATTTCCGTGATCGCCTGATCCTTCGACTTGCTTCCGCCGATGTAGGCCTGCATCAGCTCGCCGAATTTTTGGTGGAACGTATCGAGCGAGTAGTTCACCGTCAGGTCGCCGGATTTTTCCGTCTTCAGAATTTCTTCCATTTGCTTCGGCATATCCAGATCGGGAAGCGGAGCGTCCTTGATCGGAGGAATAACCTTCGCTACGTCGGAGAACCAGCTTTTGCCGTATTCGGACGTGTACAGCCAGTTGAAGAACGCGATCGTTTCCTTCGCCGCCGCGGAATCCTTGTTGATGCGAAGCGCTTGGTCGGCGCCCGTCACGAGCAGCGCCTGCTCCGGCTTGTCGCTGACCGGATAGCCGACGATGCCGATCTCGATGTCCGGGCTGATCTTCTTGATCGCCTCTTCGTCCCATGCGCCCTTGCCCGTCATGAACGCCGCTTTGCCGGAGGCGAAGTCGCTCACTTCGGCGTTGCTGTCCCGCTCGAGCGGCTTGTTCGTGCCGTGCTCCACGGTCATGTCGATGAAGTTGAAGAAGTTGTCGTACAGAACCGGATGATCCTTGATCGTCGTTTCGCCGGCGATGAACTTGCCGACGAGCTCCTTCGGCGTCGTGCCCGCGTCTTCGGCGGCCGCGTTCACGAAGTTTTGGAAGATGTGCTTCCATACCCACCACTCTTTGTAGGCGTTGGCGAACGGCGTAATGCCCTTGGCTTCCAGCTTCGCGATCGCGTCCTCCATTTGGGCCGTCGTCTTCGGCACTTCGGTAATGCCCGCGTCCGCAAGCAGCTTCTTGTTGTACACCATGCTCATCAGGTTGCCTTTGACCGGAAGGCCGAGCACTTTGCCGTCCGAGGAGCTCATGTTGGTCTTCACGGCGTCGGTCATCGCCGCCGCAAGCGGCTCGTTCGTCAAGTCCGCGCTATATTCCGCGAACGTGTCGATATCGCCGCCGGCCGTCGTCTGGAACACGTCGGGCGTGCTGCCCGCCGCGATTCTCGACTTCAACACCGTATTGTAGTCAGCCTGCATAATTTCAAGGTTGATCGTCACGTTCGGCTTTACTTTTTTGTATTCGGCGATGTACGCGTTGAAGGCGTCCGTATATTCCGGCGATGCCGTGAACATGTTGATCGTCACCGGAGCGTTGGGATCCGCCTCGCCGTTGCCCGCCGCGCCTTCGTTTCCTGCCGTGTTATTTCCGCCGCAAGCCGACAGGATGCCGACGACGAGCGCCAAGCTTACCGACATGGAGAGAAATTTCTTTTTCATGGTCGTGCCCCCATTTCCCTTGTTGAATGTTGTCTACGGTGTCTATTGTAAGGAATCAGAAACAGGATAAGAATGCACATAAGTGAATAGTTAAGGGTAAAAAAGCGAAGTCCTTCAAGCCGGTTCGCTTTTTAGCCACTGCCGCCCGCTCGGTATTCCGAAGGGGAGAGCGAATAGTAATTGCGGAATGCCTTGCTGAAATAGTTTTTGTCCTTGTAGCCCAGCATTTCGGAAATGTCCTGGATCTTCAAGGAGGAATCGTCCAGCAGCTCCTTCGCTTTATCCATTCGAACCTTCTGCACATACTCGTGAATGCCACAGCCGAATTGCTGCTTGAACAGCTTCATTAAGTATTCCCTGCTCAAAAAGTATTTGTCGGCGAACATCGATATTTTGATATCCTCGAAATAATGATTGTCGATGTAGTCTTTAATATCCCCCGCATCGAATGGCTGATTCGCCTTCTGCGCCTTCCGGATTTCCCCGCCGTAATAGTCGACGATGCGCTGCAGCAGCTCCTCGTATTGCCCGATCGAGACGAAATCAGTGCAAATCCCGAGCGGGAGAAGCTCCTGCTCCCCTCTCATCGGCAGCCGCTCCCGCGCCGCGCCCAGCTCCAGCGCCGCGTCGTTCAGCAGAATGACGAGCTCGCGCAGCATCCGGTCGGCGTCGCCGAAGCTGAAGCCGTCCTGCGCCCGGAGACGATGCACGATTTCGAGCAAAATGGTCTTGGCGCTCTGCGGGTTGCCGTTCTCGAGAGCGCTACGGATCATCGCCATGCGGCCCGTCAGCGATTGCGACTGGGACTCCTTGGCCGAAGCCGAAGCCGATTGGCCCGCGCCGTCCGTCACCGCCGGCCCCTTCAGCTTCGCCAGGTCGATGCCGCTCACGGCCGCCTTCGCCGCCTCGTAGGAATCGGCGATCGCCATCGCGTCGGCATAGCTCGGACCGACCCCGATGGCGGCGATGATGCCCAGCAGCCCGTTCAGCGTCGCGGCCGCCTTGTTCATTTGCTGCATGGAGCGGTAGGCGATGTCCTCGCGGTAGCCGCCCTTCACCGTGAGGACGGCGATCAGCTCACGCTCCTGCTTCGGGCTGGCGAAGCTGAAGGCGTCGAAATGGTCGCCGGCGATCTCGTCGATGACGTTCGCTACCGCAAAATGCAGCAGATCGGTATCCCCGTGAAACCGGTTCTTGCGAACCTGCTCCAAATTAAGGACGCGCAGCGAGACCGCCATGAACCGGTTGCCCGGGTCGTCCGCTCCGATCAGGGGGAGGAACGCTTCGTTCGTCTGGCTCTTGAAGCTCCGCTCGATGATCGACAGGTACACCTTCTCCTTCAGGCGCGGAAGCGACATGTTCAGCGTAATGTTCCGGTTAATGAACTCGCTCTCCTTCCTGCGCTTCGCTTCCAGCACGTCGATCGCCTTGCGCAGCGATTGATTCAGGTCGGCTCGGTTCACGGGCTTCAGCAAGTAATCGACCACCTTCGAGCGGATCGCTTGCCGCGTATATTCAAAATCGTTATAGCCGCTGATCACGATCGTCAGCAGTTCCGGATAGTCGCGCTCGATGATTTGCAGCAGCTCCATCCCGTTCAGCTCCGGCATCTTCATATCGATCATCGCCAGGTCGATCTTGTGCTTCTTCAGCATGTCGAGCCCGGCCTTGCCGTCCGTCGCCTCCAGCACCTCTTCGACGCCGAGTCCCTTCCAATCGCCGAGTATACGTATCGCTTCGCGCAGCGGCTCTTCATCGTCTATGATAAGCACCCTATACATGATTCACACCTCCCCGCGGTAATAACATTTCCATTTCCGTGACCGTCTTATCCGTTCGGATGGCCAGCTCCGCTTCCTCGCCGTACAGGAGCCTCAGTCGGGTATGCAAGTTGACGAGGCCGATGCTCTCGCCCTCGCGTTCCCGCTCCTCCCAGCCGCTCCGGAACGACGCCAGCACCTGCTCGAGCCGCTCCTGCGTGAAGCCCGGCCCGTTGTCCTGCACCGAGATGACCGCGTATTCCTCCGTCAGCCTCGCGCGAATGCCGATCGTAATCGTGCTCGACACCTTCTCGAGCGCGTGCTTGATCGCGTTCTCCACGAGCGTCTGGATCGAGAGCTTCGGCATTTCCAGCTCCATGAGCGCCTCGTCCCAGTCGTAAGTCACCTGCAGCCTGGCGCCGAAGCGCGCCTTCTGCAGCGACAAGTAATGCTCGATATGCTTCAGCTCTTCCCTCGCCTTCACGATATCCTTCCCGCTGATGCAGTACCGCAGCGTCAAGGCCAGCGCGTCGACCATGTCGGCGATGTCGTCCTTCCCGTGCTTGAGCGCCTTCGTCGAGATCGCCTGCAGCGCGTTATACAGAAAATGCGGATTGATCTCCGCCTCGAGCGCCTTCAGAATGGCGTTTTTCTCCACCAGCTTCATCTTGTACCGCTCGTTGATCAAGTCGTTCGTCCTTCGGACCATCTGGTTGAAATGGCGCGACAAATAGGCGATCTCGTCCCGGCCGACCACCTCCGCCTCCGCGTCGAAGTCCCCCGCGCTGAACCGGTTCATCTGGAAGGACAGCTTCTTGAGCGGCCTTGTGATTGCGTTCGAGAAGTAGGTGACGAGAATGACGGCCAGCAGCAGAAACGCGACGCCGATGGCGAAGCTCAAGTTTCTCGTCGTCGTCGCCGCCTCGTATATTTGCGAATAAGGAATCGGCTTGACCAGCTTCCATCCCTCGCGCTCTCCCACGTCATAGACGACGAGATATTTCTGCTCCCCCATGGACCAGGTCAATCTGCCGTCGCCTCCGCCCTTAAGCTCTCCCGCGAGAGCCGCCTTCTCCATCGCTTCGTAGACCGAAGGCTCGTCCGCGTAGAAGGGCTCGTTATCCGGGCTCAGAAACAGCAGATGCTGGCCTTCGCCGAACGGAATGTCCTTCAGAATCTCATCCCTGACCGACGAGTCGTAATAAAAGGACAGCACCGCCTGCGGCTCGCGGGTAACGATCGAACGCAGCACGCGGTGATAGGCCATGAAGCTGTTCTCCGCTTGCAGGCTATAGCCCGGCTCCGCGCCCGGGAGCACGAACGACTGGTACGAGCGGTTGAACGGGCTCTTCATCGCCTTCTCGTACCAGGGCAAGCTCTCGACGACCGCGTCCGTTCCCGTCCGGACCGTAATGTTGTAGTTCTCCTTGGTCACAGCGTAGTACTTCTTCTCCTTGACGACGTACAAATAAATAGCCTCCAGGTCCTGCCGGGAATAATACAGCTCGCGCAAATAATCCTCCACGTACATTCGCGAAGCGTAATCCTCCGATTCATGGTTGATGGCGTGGACGATTTCGTCGTAACGGATTTGCGGCAGCGACAGCTGCTCCATGTCGGCCAGGTATTCCTCCAGATTCTGGTTGACGAGCAGCAGGTTGTTCGACGTGCTCGCGATGCTGCTTGCGACGGACTCCTTCTGCAGCATCTGGTACGAAATAAAAGTAAGCGAGCCGACGACGAGAATAATAATGGTCGTGAATAGCAAAATAAGCTTGTTCACGAGCTTTCTCGACAAGCGCTCGCCGATTCCCCTCGCGGCCTTTACGGCGCTATGCAAGACGGAGCTTGCTTTTCTTCCGACAACATTCAAGTTCACCTTTTTACCCCTAACTGTTTTGTTAAATCCATTTTTGCTCTCTGGCCGCTCCATTATAATACACATTATAGCCGAACCCGATTGGTTGTGTAGGCGGTCGGACTGGGGGTCCGTACACGAACTGCGAATAAAGAGAGGTGCTTCGATGTTTAACGCATTTGTAAGAAAGTGGAGAGAGAAGCTCGAATTCGGCATCTTCACCTTGCCGGTATTAATTTGTATCGCCGTCGCTTTCTATATCCCGTTCGCGATGACGATTCGCTATTCCTTGACGAAATGGAACGGCATTTCCAAGCATCCGACATTCGTCGGCCTCGATAACTTCAAGCAAATTTTCATGGGCGACGCGAACTTCGCGAACTCAGCGTGGTTTACGGTCAAATACGCCGTATTGTATATCGTGCTGGTGAACGTGCTGGCGATTCTGCTGGCCGTCGTGCTCGATATGAAGCTGAGAACGTCGTCATGGCTGCGGGCCGCGTTCTTCATCCCGTATATTCTCAGCCTGGTTATCGTCGGCTTCATCTGGAAGTTCATCTTCATGCAGGGGTTTGAATCGCTTGCGGAAAGCACGGGCTGGGGCATCTTCGAAATGAGCTGGCTCGGGGAGCCGGGGCTGGCGTTCATCTCGATCCTGTTCGTATCCATCTGGCAGTCGATCGGCTTCTATCTGGTCATTTACATCGCCGGCCTGCAATCCGTGCCGGACGATTTGAAGGAGGCCGCGACCGTGGACGGCGCCGGCCCGCTCAGACGCTTCTTCAGCATTACGCTGCCGCTGCTCGCGCCGTCGATCACAATTTCGGTCTTTATGGCGCTCACGAACTCCATCAAGGTGTTCGACGTCATTCTGTCACTTACCGGCGGCGGTCCCGGCGGCACGACGTACAGCATCGCATACGACATCTATCGCGACACGTTCCAGAACAACCTGTACGGCTACGGAACGGCGAAGGCGCTCATTCTGTTCGTCGCGGTGCTGATCGTAACGATCATTCAGTTGACGCTCTTCAAGCGCAGGGAGGTTGAGGCTTAATGAATAAACGCAGCAAAGCAAAGGCGGGACGCATCACGCTCGAGATCGTTATGGTGCTTCTCTCGCTCGTGTTCCTTTATCCGTTGTTCCTCGCCATCAACAACTCGCTGAAGAGCTTCGGCGAGGTCATGACGGACGTCATCGCGCTGCCGAAGCAGCTCGCTTTCGAGAACTACTCGTACGTATGGTCGTTCATCAACTATCCGAAGCTGTTCTTGAACAACTTCGTCATTACGGGCCTCGGGCTCGCCGGCATCATCCTCGTTTCCTCCATCGCGGCCTATAAGCTGGCCCGGACGAAATCGCGCTGGAGCGCGCTGTTGTACATGCTGTGCATTATGCCGATGCTCATCCCGTTCCAGTCGATCATGCTGACGGTGCTGCAGCTGGCCAAGAACATCAACCTGTCCGAAAGCACCTGGGGCCTCGGCCTGCTGTACTGGGGCTTCGGCGCCCCGCTCGCGGTATTCATCTACCACGGCTTCGTGAAGGGGATACCGCAGGAGATCGACGAAAGCGCGAAGATTGACGGCGCATCGGGCTTCAAGCTGTTCTTCCTGGTTATCTTCCCGCTGCTGAAGTCGGTCACGGCGACGATCGTCATCATCGACGTCATGTGGATCTGGAACGACTTCCTGCTGCCGCTCCTCATGGTGAACGGCTCGCCGGACACGAAGACGCTGACGCTGGCCGCGTACACCTTCGTCGGACAATACACGTCGGACTGGCAATACGCGATGACCGCGATGGTGATGGCCGTGCTGCCTTCGATCGTCGTGTTCATCTTCCTGCAGAAGTACATCGTCAAAGGCGTCGTCGCCGGCGCGGTGAAAGGTTAATGCAAAGACAAACAGCAGCTCCGTCGGCCATTCCGGCCAGGAGCTGCTGTTTGTCTTGTTACGGCGGCGCCTGCTTCCGCGCCGCAACGCCTACACCGCCCGTTAATCCCGATGACGGCTCCGGTTCATCGGCTCATAATCGGCGACGACCAGGATATCCGCATGACGCGCCGCACGGAGCAGCTTCTTCAGAATAGAGCCTCTTCGAAGCCGCTGCCATAATGTCGCTTTGGATTGGCCCAGGATAATCTGGGTAGCCTTGTATGCCTTCGCTTTGTCGACGAGAATGCCGGCGACGCCTTTGCGGTTTGTTGCCTTCAGAATCTCGAACGTTCCGCCGAGCCGGTTCGCCAGCTTTCTTATCGATTCCAGCCTAATGGCGATCTCGTCCGTCAAAGGCTCGTCGGCGGGCTTCACGCAGGTCACGTACCACTCCGCTTTGAGCCGGTGGGCGATACGAAAGCCCCGCCGTATCAATCGTTCCGCTTGGGGCGTTGATTCGACGCATACGTAGATCACTTCCTGGCGCCGCCAAGGCCCCCTGAGCGAGCTTTTGCGCTCCCAGGCTTCCAGCCTCTCGTCCACGTCGTCGGCAATTTCCCGCAGCGCAAGCTCCCTGAGAGCAATAAGGTTACCCGATTTGAAAAAATTGCCGAGCGCCTGATCGACTTTGTCCATGGCGTAAATTTTGCCTTCCCTCATACGCTCCTGGAGCGATTGGGGAGCCACGTCGATCAGCTGGACTTCGTCCGCCATTCGAAGAATATGGTCGGGAATGGTCTCTCTGACCCGGATCCCGGTAATTTGCTCCACGGCGTCGTTCAGGCTCTCCAAATGCTGCACGTTTACGGTGGAAATAACGGATATTCCGGCATCCAGTACTTCGATGACGTCTTCGTACCGTTTTTTGTTTTTGCTTCCCGGCACGTTCGTGTGAGCCAGCTCGTCGATCAGCACCGCCTCGGGAGACCTTTGCAGAATCGCCTCCGTATCGAGCTCTTCCAGATTCGCCCCCCGGTAGCTGTGGACCTTGCGCGGCATCGTCTCGAGATCGCCCACCTGGGCAAGCGTTTCCTTGCGTCCGTGCGTCTCCAGCAATCCGATTACCGCGTCAATGCCTTTGTGCAGCAGATCGTTGCCTTCTCTAAGCATCGTGTAGGTTTTTCCTACGCCGGGCGCCGCTCCGATGTATACTTTGAAGTGGCCCCGCTTGATTTTCTCCACTCTCTCCGTCATTTCCGTCGTGCTTAGGCGGCGATAAAGCTCGCCGTTCCTGGGGCTTCTCACCTTGACCGGCATAATTCGTTCCCCTTCGTGCTCCGCTCGGTCCGCCACAACGAACACATCGATGTTTCTCGTCTTGTTCGATAGATCATGGACGATCGAGCCTTGCCAAAACTCCTGCCATCTCGTCTGTTTGGAATGGCCCAGCACGATGCGGGTAATGCTATGTTCCAATGCGTATTTCACCAAAATTTCCGGAAGCTCCCTGCGCGAACACAAGGGCAGCTCTTCGAATGCGCCGCCGACTTTTTCGACCAATTTGACGATGGATCGCTTGAAGGCTTCCGCTTCCTTGCCCAGCTTCTTCTCTTTATCCACAAAAGTGACGACGAGCAGCTCGCCGTTCAGCCGTTTGGCGATTTGTTGGCCGCGGCGGACATAGATGGAGCCGTTCCAATGATATTGGGCGGAGACCAATATTCGTTCCGTTGCGCCGGAAGGTCCGACGAACCCCATCTCCTCCCGATGCTTCTCGAGCGTTTCGTTCACGTCTTCGGCAACCAGACGGAGAGCGAGCTCGCGAAGGACGGCCAAGTTGCCTCTTTTGAATACCGCCTTGTCTTGATTCAGGGGAGCGCCGCCGCCTGCCATGCGTCCCAGTATCGTCTCGGGCGTTACGTCGATCAGTCTCACTTCGTCCGCGAGGTCCAATGTATCCGAAGGAACCGTCTCCTCCGCTTCAATACCGGTCATTTTCTTCGCGATTCCGGCGGCGCCTTCCAGTTCGTACACGTTGACCGTCGTAATGACGCTAATTCCGCGGCTGCGAAGAAACTGAATATCTTCAAGCCGCGACGGGAATCGCGCATCGGGACGGTTCCGGTGGGCCAGACCGTCCACGAGCACCACCTCCGGATTCCGCCGCAGCAGCGCCTCCAGGTCGAGGTCTCTCCGTTCCTTGCCGTCCCTCGTCCAATGGATGCTCGGCACCCGTTCCAGATCGGCCCTTTGCTCCACCGTCTCCGGTCTTCGGTTCGTGGCGACCGCGCAAGTCACGACGTCAAGCCCTTGTTGTTTGAGCGCCTGCCCTTCCCGCAGCATATGATACGTTTTGCCGGAGCCGCTTACCGCGCCGATCAAAATTTTTAACCGTCCGTAATGAAGCTTGGCGATGGACTTTAAAATTTCTTCGGGCGTTTTCCGCTTGAAACTTTCCATTTATAACGTCATCCTTCGCGACTTGTAGGTTGCCTTCATCTCAGAACCATCGTGATGGCCGCTGACAAGAGCATGGCCGGAACGAACGAATAGATCAGTCTTTGTTTTAACATTTTATGCCGAGGCTGGCTGCTGTTCCCGAATAAGTACGACAAGAAAAGTACGGCGACAAAAATCGTAATAAACGAAAATGAAAATATCGTGATCATGAGAAAATCCCCTTCCGATGGGTGAACAAATGGAGCGAAACCGAACATCCCGCCCCCGGTATGGCATAGAAGGGGCGGGCGTTCTATTATTGATTCATTTTGGCATCCAGCTCTAAGTTTAATTTCAGCACGTTAACGGTCGGCTCGCCAAGAAAACCAAGCTGCCTGCCGGACGTATGCTTGCGAACCAGGTCTGCCAGCTGCGTTTCGGCAATGCCCGTCAATTTGCTGATCCGGGGAATTTGCGCCTCTGCGGCCTCCGGACTGATATGCGGGTCCAGACCCGATCCCGAGTTGGTGATCAGATCGATAGGAAGCTCGCCGACCGGGACGTCCGGATTATCGGTTTTCCACGCCTCGACCGCTTCCGCGGTCCGCTTGATCATATCTTCGTTGGAAGGCGCATAGTTTGGCGTGCCGGAACCCGCCCCGTTATAATCGATGCTGGACACCCGGCCGGTAAAGTATTTCGGGTCGGCGAAGGCTTGCCCGATCAATTCGGAGCCGACGAGCTCGTTATTCCGGTTATAAATCAAGCTTCCGTCCGCTTTGCCCGGCATCAAGCCTTGGGCAATCCCGGTGACGAGCAGATTGTACCCGAGCCCGAACAGCAGCATGAGAATCAGGGTGCATCTTACGGAAATTAGAAATAGGCTCATACTTGTTCCATCCTTTCTTTACACCCAGAGATGAATGACCATATCGATCAGCTTAATGCCGACGAACGGAACGAGCACGCCTCCGAGGCCATATATCAGAAGATTCCGCCGCAGCAGCTCCGAGGAGCTCATCGCTTTATAAGCGACCCCTTTCATCGCAAGCGGAATGAGCAGCGGGATGATGACGGCATTGAAGATCAGCGCCGACAAAATCGCCGAATTCGGAGAGCCCAGCTTCATGACGTTCAAAATTTCCAGCTCCGGAATAGCGAGCATGAACATCGCCGGGATAATCGCGAAATACTTGGCGATGTCGTTGGCGATGCTGAACGTCGTCAGCGCCCCTCTTGTCATAAGCAGCTGCTTGCCGATCGCGACGACTTCGATGATTTTGGACGGGTCCGAATCCAAATCGACCATATTCGCCGCTTCTTTGGCGGCAACGGTGCCGCTGTTCATCGCGATGCCCACGTCCGCTTGGGCGAGAGCCGGAGCGTCGTTGGTGCCGTCGCCGGTCATCGCGACCAGCTTGCCCTCCGCCTGCTCGCCGCGGATCACCGCGATCTTGTCCTCCGGCGTGCTTTCCGCGATAAAATCGTCTACGCCGGCTTCCTTCGCGATGGTAGCCGCCGTAAGCGGGTTATCGCCCGTACACATGATCGTTCTGATTCCCATTTTGCGCAATTCGTCGAAGCGCTCCCGCATCCCGGGCTTTACCGTATCCTTCAAATAAATGAGCCCGTAAATCGTATCGTCGACGGCTACGGCGAGCGGCGTTCCGCCTGCGGAGGCAATGGCGTCGCTTTTTTTATCCAGATCTGCCGGTATAACGCCTCCTTGCGACACGACCCACTTCTTCACCGCATCGACCGCGCCTTTGCGAACTTTGCGTCCGTCTTTCAGATCCATGCCGCTCATCCGGGTCTCCGCCTTGAACGCAATAAATTCGGCTCCGTCCGCCGCGGCCGCGTCATACGGAATGCCCTGCTTCTTCATCAGCTCGAGGACGGACCGGCCTTCGGGCGTTTCGTCCCGCACGGAGCCGATCGCCGCCCATGAACCCACGGTCTCCGCCGCGGCGTCCCCGACGGGGATAAACTCGCTCGCCATCCGGTTGCCGAAGGTGATCGTGCCGGTTTTATCGAGAATGATGGTATTGATATCGCCGGAGGCTTCGACCGCCTTGCCCGACATGGCGAGCACGTTGAATTGCGTGACCCGGTCCATCCCCGCGATCCCGATCGCGGAGAGCAAGCCGCCGATCGTCGTCGGAATCAGACAAACGAGCAAGGCGATGAGAACGGGGATTTCAAGCCGTATTTCCAAATAGTCCGCATAAAACGGCAGCGTCACGACAACGATCAGGAAAATCAGCGTTAAGCTCGTCAACACGGTGTTAAGGGCAATTTCATTCGGCGTTTTCTGTCTCTTGGCGCCCTCGACGAGCGAGATCATCCGGTCCAGGAACGACTCTCCGGGATCGCTCGTTATTTTTACTTTGATCCGGTCGCTGACGACGCGGGTACCGCCCGTAACCGAGCTGAAGTCGCCTCCGGCTTCCTTGATGACCGGAGCGGATTCGCCCGTAATGGCGGACTCGTCTACCGATGCAAGCCCCTCGACGACTTCCCCGTCGCCGGGAATCATCTCCCCTTGGGAAACCAGCACGATATCGCCTTTCCGAAGCTCGGCCGAAGGGACTTGCTTGATGTCGCTTCCGACCAGCTTATTGGCCGTTATTTCTTTTTTCGTCTTTTTCAACGTATCGGCTTGCGCTTTGCCCCTTCCTTCCGCCAGCGCCTCCGCAAAGTTCGCGAACAGGACGGTGAAGAGCAGAATCAAAGCGACGGCGACATTGAACCCGGTGGAAACGGTCCCTCCGAATGCGTCCGGCACGAAGATGAGAAACAACGTAATGAGGAAGCCTACCTCTACCACGAACATAATGGGGTTGCGGATCATTACCCTGGGATCTAGTTTATAGAACGCTTGCAGGATCGCTTTTTGGATCAAAGCCGCATCCATCATCGATTTTTTTGGACTCATCGTCGTCATTCCTCCAAATAAACGCTTATCTTAAGGCGTTAAAGTCAATTGTTCGGCAACCGGTCCAAGCACGATGGCCGGGAAGAACGTCAGCGCGCCCACGATCAGGACGGTTCCCAGAAATACGGCCGCGAACAAGCCCGTATCCGTCCGGAAAGTACCCGCGGTTTCGGGGACGGCTTTCTTCGCCGCCAACGATCCCGCAACGGCAAGCAAGGTGACCAAGGACAAATAGCGCCCCAGGAACATGACGATGCCCGTGGAAATATTCCAGAACGGCGTCGCGTCCCCCAATCCTTCGAAGCCGGATCCGTTATTGGCCGCCGATGAAGTATATTCGTACATCACTTGCGTCAGCCCATGATAACCCGGATTCGAGATCGTATCCGCATTCGTGAACAAGGCCAGCGCCGTCGGCGCCAGAATCAGAATCGGCGTGAACAGCATCGTTACCGCAATCAGCTTCATTTCCTTGCCTTCGATTTTTTTGCCCAAAAACTCGGGCGTCCGTCCTACCATAAGACCCGACAAGAAGACGGCGATCATCGTATACATCAATACGTTCAGGAAGCCCGCCCCCATGCCGCCGAATACCGTATTCAGCATCATGTTCGAGAGGGCGATCAATCCGCCGATCGGAGTCAGCGTGTCGTGCATCGTATTGACCGCGCCGGTCTCCGATGCGGTCGTGACCACGGAATACAAGGAGGATTGCGCGACCCCGAACCGGACTTCCTTCCCTTCCATGCTGCCTTGCTCGTGCTGAATGCCAAGCGCATTCAACGCCGGATTGCCGGCATACTCGGCGGTCAAGGAAATCCCGAGGAAGACAATGAACATCATCGCCATCGAAACGAATAAGACGCGTCCTTGCTTCGCGTTCCCTACCATCTTGCCGTAGGTGAACGGAGTGGCCGTCGTAACGAGCAGCATCAGCAGGATTTGAAGCATATTGCTTAAAGCGTTCGGATTCTCGAGGGGATGCGCGGAGTTTACTCCGAAATAGCCGCCGCCGTTATTGCCCAGCTCTTTAATGGATAGAAACGAAGCGACCGGCCCGCGGGCAATCTCCTGCGCCGCTCCTTCGACCGTTGTGGCAACGGCTGTCGGCTCCAGCGTCTGCGGAACGCCCAAGGCGATAAAAACAAGGGCAGCCGCAAACGAGATCGGCAGCAAAATCCGGGTAATGGAGCGCGTCAAATCGACAAAGAAATTGCCGAGCGGCTTGCCGGCCATTCCGCGAATGAACGCAATGACCGCGGCCAGAGCCGTCGCGGGAGCCGCGAACATCATGAATACGATGGCAACCATTTGAGAAAGATACGACAATCCGCTTTCTCCGCTATAATGCTGCAGGTTCGTATTCGTCATAAAGCTGATGGCCGTATTGAACGCCAAGGTCGGCTCCATGCCCGGAATCCCGCTCGGATTCAGCGGCAGACTCCCCTGAAACCGGAAGATTAGAAAAACAAGCAGGATCATGACGGTATTGCTCATCACGATCGCAAGCACATATTGCTTCCAGGTCTGGTTCTCCCTCCGGATGCCGCCAATGCCGTAGATGAGCTTTTCCAGCGGCAGAAACCATTTATCCAATCCCGTCGTTTCGTAATCAAAAGCTTTGGCCATGTACAGCCCCATTGGCCTCGCAAGCAGCAATACGAGCAAAAGCGTAATGCCGATCGAAATAGCGGTAACCATCTTAACGCATGCCTCCTGCTTCGTCCTTCCGAATGGAAGGTTGCGAAATTAAAATTTCTCCGGGTTAATCAATACGTAGGCAAGATAAACAAACATCGCGACGACGATAACGGCAAGTCCCCCTATCATCGCTTCTCACTTCCTTCCGAGATCACGCTTCCGGCCCAACTCATCAAACCGACCGCAATCGCCGCAAGAACAATAACGCTCGCAACCATTAAGGCGTCCAGCATCTGTATATTCGACCTCCTCATCAGGCTTCGATTAAATAGGAAACATCTTCACTGTTGGCAAAAACGACGTGGTTCGCGCCCAATCCCCGATACACCATCCTCGGATTCCCCCGATGGGAGATGACGTACATCGCCTTCGATGTCCATCCTCTGCAGATCTGAATATAACGGCAGCACAAGGGCAAGGAATCTTCGAAAATAAACACCTTCCCGATCGGGTAATCGGGTATGATCCAGCTATCGTGCTTTGTAGTATCCACGTAAATAATTGGTTTTACTCCCAAGCTTTCCATGCTTTTTTGCTGCCTGCTGCTGCTGACCAGCGCCGCGAACGGCAATTGCTTCGCCCTCAGCGTTCTGATGAAATTTTCCCCCGCCCGATTCGGAGCGGAGACCAGAATCCTTTCGTCATCTGCGTACAACATCCGGGTATCTCCTCCTGTTTTCTCTCCGGAGAGGCAACAAAAAAAGAAGCCTGCGCGAAGAGGGCTCTTCTCGCGGCTTCCTGCCGGCACGGAAAAGAAAACCGTGTCAGACCAAGCACGACAAAATCGTTGCCTCTCTCCATACGCTTACGAGGTTAGCTGTCGGATTCGGGCGTGAGAGTCGCCCTACCCGGAAGCGGCCGCGCTTCCGGGATTCACCCCATGGAGCCGCGAGCTTCTTATAGTTGAAGGCTCGCGTTCCGTCGGTTCCCCCGTTCCTTTTCCATTCAAGGACTCAGCGATAAAGATGTTTATCCCATCGTTTTTTCTGCAAATGGATCTTTACTTTTTCAAAAAAGGCAGCAAAAAACCACAGAGGTATAAACCCTGTGGTCAGCGTCCCGATCACAAGTTTCATCATCCTCTCTCCTGAGGCAGCGGCAAGCTGCCCTTCCACGCTTACGAGGTTAGCTGTCGGATTCGGGCGGTGAGAGTCGCCCTACCCGGTACGGAATGCCATGGTATCCGTACCGGGATTCACCCCATGCGATACGGCAGGCGGCTCTCACACCGCTCGCGCATCGCTTCAATGGTTCCCCCGCTTTCCTTGCCGGACAAGGAAATTAAGCGATCCTTCAAAGAAACTTTGTTTTTCAATTCATGAAATGAATCATACTCCCGCAGCTTATATCTGTAAAGAAATGCTATAGCTCAATTCAAGCTTATTTGGACGGCGTAGACGATCAAGCGGGATTCGATCTCCGGTTTGCTATTGAATGCTCTCTATTTCTTCGATTATCTAAAAAACGGAGCGAATCCCGTCATTTCGATAGCAAATAAATGATTCTCCCCGATGCATCCGCTTTCATTGCCCGGCGGCGCCTTAAACGACCCGATCCATCCTTGCATCGCGGTTTACTCCTCAAGTCCGTAAGCGTATATTCAACTCAAAAAAGGACGCAAGGAGATGAACGCGATGAACGGATACTCCGAGCCGTTATCCGGTATAAATGAAAATAGTATGACGAGCGACTGCAAGATCGGCTCCATGGAAATCTTTCGGATGGATGCCAAATGGTTCGGAGACGCGATTCCCGAACGCGACCGCGCATGTATGTTCGTTATATTTAAAATTTCAGGCGGCGGCGTCAGGGGCTGGAGCGAATCGATCCTGCCCTGCACGAAGCAAACCATGGATATCACGCATTGGGCGGCCGTCTTCATGAGGCTGAAAGGACTCTCCATCCCAGACGCCGTGCTTTACGCGCAAGGCAAGAATGAGGCATGGGGACAAGACAGGATGCAGCTCGCGCTAGCCGCGCTGTCGGATTTGGCCGGCACGCTCCAAAGCCGCCCGTCCGGGCCAAGAGACGTCGACGCCTCCTTGGAGCGTTCGTACATGATCGGCCTGTCGCAGGCTTATTTCTCGTTCTAGCTTCCGGCAGGCCCGGTCCCGATCGGCGTCTATTCGCTCTCGGCAATCAGCTGATCCAGCTTCTTCTGCCGCTTTCTCTCCCGCTTCCGGTGCTCCCGGTCCTCCTCGCTCAAGCACTTGAGCAGCGCGACGCACATGCCGCCAATAATGACGGCGAACGGAAGCGATGTCACGATCGAGGCAGTCTGTAGCCCGTTTAATCCCCCGCTGACCAGAAGGACGATGGCAATGGTCGATTGCAGAACGCCCCAGGTGATTTTCACCTTGTTCGTCGGATTCGGATTGCCCTGCTGCGACAGCATCCCTAGGACGAAGGTGGCCGAGTCGGCGGAGGTGATGAAGAAAATAACGATCAGCAGCGTCGCGATGCCGGAGGCGATCATGCCGAGCGGCAGCTGCTTCAGCGTCATGAACAAGGCGGAGGTCACGTCCTTCTCGGCGGCGGCCGCGAGCGGCACGTTCTCGAACAGTTCCATATGAAGCCCCGTACCCCCGAATACGGAGAACCAGAGGAAGCCGAGCAAGCTCGGCACGAGCAGCACGCCAAGCACGAACTCCTTGATCGTTCTTCCTCTCGACACCCTGGCGATGAAGGTGCCGACAAAAGGCGCCCAGGCGATCCACCAGGCCCAGTAAAACAACGTCCAGTCGCCGATCCACTTGCTCTGCGAGAACGGAGACAGGCGCAGGCTCATTTGGATGAGGTTTTGAACGTAGAAGCCGAGCGTCGAGGTCAACGTATCCAGAATAAAGGCGGTCGGCCCGACCAGAAAGACGAAGACGAGCAGCGCGAAAGCAATCCATAGATTGGTCGTGCTCAGCAGCTTGATGCCCCGGTCCAAGCCGGTTGTCGCCGACAGCATGAACAATACCGTCACGATCGCGATAATCCAGATTTGCGGGCCGGTACCGTTCCTGAGGCCGAACATCGCGTTCAAGCCGCCGTTGATTTGCAGCGCGCCGAGGCCAAGCGAAGTTGCGACGCCGAAGGCGGTCGCGATGATGGCGAGCGTATCGATCGCTTTGCCGATCGGCCCTTCCGCGCGCGGGCCGAGCAGCGGATAGAAGGTCGAGCTGATCAGCCCCTTCCGCCCTTTGCGGAATTGATGGTACGCCAGAATCAAGCCGACAACCGTATAGATCGCCCACGGATGCAGCCCCCAATGGAAGAAGGAGTAACGCATGGCGACGCGGGCGGCCTCCGCCGTCCCCCCGGCCACCCCCTCCGGCGGGGTAAGGAAGTGCGACAGAGGCTCGGCTACGCCCCAGAATACGAGCCCGATTCCCATGCCCGTGCTGAACAGCATCGCGAACCAGGCGAATAAGGAATAGGAAGGTTCATCGTCGTCGTCGCCGAGCTTGATCCGCCCGTATTTGCCGAAAGCAAGCGCGAGCGAGAAAATAAGGAAGCCGAACATCGCGAGCAGATAGAACCAGCCGAACGAATCGATCGCAAATTGAAACACTATCGCTGCCGTATCGGCCAGCTGAGACGGCATGAAGGCGCCCCAAAGCACGAATACGACGATAATCGCCACCGAAATATACAGGACCACTTTCATTCCCCCTTATTCCGGTAGCTTTCCCTCCGAACGGCAAAAATATAGAGCATCCGCAGCGGATGCTCCTTATTATTCGCCTTATTCGATCAGCCCGGCCTCTCGAGCGAGAACCGCTCCCCGAGCTTCGCGTAATCGCTGCCGGCCAGCCGGCTTACCGGCTTCAGCGCCGCCGCGTCGATGCGCCCGTTCTCGTATAGCGACTCGTCGACGTGGAACCGTACGACGCGGCCGATGAGCAGGTCGCAGGCGGGCGATTCGTCCGTGCCGCCAAGCGGCAGCGACCGCTCCAGCACGCATTCCATGCGGATCTTCGCCTCCGCTACGCCGGGAACACGGATGTTCTCGCTCGGCACGGCCGTTAAGCCCGCCAGCTCCGCCTCGCTCTTCTCCGGCGGCAGGCTCGCGGCCGTTACGTTGATCGCCTCGATATATCGCTCGTCGGCGATATGGACGACGAACTCGCCGGCGTCAGCCGCATTCCGGGCCGTATCCTTCTGTACGCCGCCCGGCTTGCGCTGAACCGATACCGACACCATCGGCGGGTTCGCGGTTACGATATTGAAGAAGCTGAACGGCGCCGCATTCCATACCCCTTCGCCCGACAGCGTCGTTACGAAGGCGATCGGCCGCGGAATGATGCCGCCGATCAACAGCTTGTAGTTGTCCTGCGCGCTCTGGCTTGCAGGGTCAATCGATAGGACGCCCATCGTCTCCATCCTCTCTCGCCTCACCTGGCGTCAGAACGTTTTTTTGAACCAAGCTTCCGCAGCGGCTACCTCGGTGCCGGTCAATTGATGGCCGTAACGCTCCCAGTGCACCTCTACCGAGGCGCCAGCTCCGCCGAGCAGCCGCTCCAGCTCCTCGGTCTCCTGCGCCGCGCAGATCGGATCGTTCGTACCCGCTCCGATGAAGATCGGCACCCCGGCAAGATCCGGAATGTCCGCGCCGCGATCCGGAACCATCGGATGATGGAGAATCGCGCCTCTTAGCGAGCCTTTATGGTGGAAGAGCAGGCTTCCGGCAATGTTGGCGCCGTTGGAATAGCCGACGGCTACCACGTTCGCGCGGTCGAAGCCGCGCTCCGCCGCCGCGTCGTCCAGGAACGCATGCAGCTCCTTCGTGCGGAACCGCAAATCCTCGATGTCGAACACCCCTTCCGCCAGCCGGCGGAAGAAGCGCGGCATGCCGTTCTCCAGCACGTTCCCCCTTACGCTGAGAACGGAGGACGCGGGCGACAGCCGGTCCGCGAGCGGGAGCAGGTTCCGCTCCGTTCCTCCCGTACCGTGCAGCAGCAGCAGTACGGGTGCATTCGGATTATCGCCTTGCTTGAATATATGCTTCATTGTTTATCCTCCTCCAATACCCGGACCTCGAACGGAGTCAGCAGCTGCTCGATCTGGCCGCGACTGGCCTCGAACCATTCCGGCAGCATCAGCTTCTCGCCGAGCTTAGCCGGTTCTTCATCACGGGCAAAGCCCGGGGGATCCGTGGCGATTTCGAACAGGATGCCGCCTGCTTCGCGGAAGTACAGCGCTTTGAAATACTGCCGGTCGACGATCGGCGTAGGCTGATACCCGCTGCCCGCGACATGGCTTCTCCAACGTTCGTGCTCCTCGTCGTCTTTCGCCCGCCAAGCGATATGGTGAACGGTGCCCGCTCCGCCGTGGCCGGCCTCCATCCGCGTCACGTTGACGTCGATCAGGTTGCCGATATCGGCCGTCGATTGAAAGCGCATATAGGCGCCCTCCTGCCCGACTTTGGTCAGCCCCATCACGTTTACGAGCAAATCGGCCGTCTGTGCGGGAGCGGTGCTGTACAGAATCGCGCCCCCGAACCCTTTGATCGCCTTATCGGCCGGCACGCCGCCGAACGACCATGCGCTCGCTCTGCCCTCGCGGCGTTCGACGATTTCCAGCTTCAAGCCGTCCGGATCCTCGAACGCCAGATACGTCTCGCCGAACCGCGTCGTTACTTCCGCCGCGACGTTCAGCTTCGCCAGCCTTTGCTGCCAGAAGCCGAAGGCGCCTTCGGGCACGAGGTAGGTCGTCACTCCGACCTGTCCGCCGCCGATGCGTCCCTTCCGCGATTGCTGGAAAGGGAAGAACGTAATGATCGTGCCCGGGCTGCCCGCCTCGTCGCCGAAGTATAGATGGTACACCTCCGGAGCGTCGAAGTTGATCGTCTTCTTGACCAAGCGAAGGCCAAGCGCGCCTGCATAGAAATCGGCCGTTCGCTGCGCATCCCGAACGAATGCCGTAATATGGTGAATACCCGCTGTTGGTGTTGTCATGACTTCCACTCTCCTCGTTTTTATCGAACGTTTGACTGAAGCGATACTTGCTTATTGACGGATGACTAATCGGATTACCAGATCAAAGCGTCCAAGGAATAAGCGCCTGCGCCCGTTAATGCGACACCTATAGCAATGGCAATCAGAACAAGATTATATTCATAACCGTTCGCAGTCGCCCATAAGCCGTTGCTGCCGTGCACCTTCGCGATCGCGACGAGCATCGTTGCGACGATGAATGCGGCGGCGAGCGGCGTCAGCAGTCCCGCTGCGAACAGCAAACCGCCGGTCAGCTCCAGCAATCCGGCCACGACAGCCATCGCGACGCCCGGCTTCACGCCGATCGATTCCAGCCAGCTCCCCGTCCCCTTCGGTCCATAGCCGCCGAACCAGCCGAACAGCTTTTGCGCCCCATGCCCGACGAACAACAAACCGATTACCAAACGAACGATCAACAATCCAAGTGCCAAACTCATTTTAAACTCCTCCAATTTATTAATATTTTATTTAAAGAATCTCTAATTTAAGATATTTGTCATGCGTAACTGCTTCGCCGTCTTTGGAGGCGGAGCTTACGTTTCGCGGTGAAACATAAAAAGCGGCTTTTCTTCTCCGCTATGATCGGCTACTTAAAGTGCTCCTGCGCGTGCTTGCCCAGCTTCTTGAGCAGGACGCTCGCCAGCTGCTTCTCTTCGGATGACAATCCCGCTACCGCCTCCCCGATCGCGGCTTCGTGACTCGGGAACACGTCCTCGATGAACTTCGCGCCCTGCTCGGTCAGCTCCGCGTAGATGAGCCGCCGGTCCTCCGTCGAAGCTCTGCGCCGCACCATGTGCTTCTTCTCCAGCTTATCCACGACGTACGTAATGTTGCCGCTGCTCATGAGCACTTTCCCGCCGATTTGCTGAAGCGGCTGCGGTCCCTTATGATACAGCAGCTCCAAGACGCCGAACTCCGTCCGGTTCAGCCCCATCCGCCGAATGTCCCGGTCCGCATGCGCGTTCACCCATTGGCTCGCCCTGGACAGCGCGATGAACAGCTGCAGAGCATCGTTCGCTTTCGCATCCGCCATCTCAGCTTCCCTCCTTCCCTCGCTCGCATTTATCTTTAAGTTAATTATCTTGATTTAAAGATAAATCAATTTCATGCTATTGTCAATATGTTTTATCAAAATTATTTTGCGCCCGGCCGTTTCGATTTATGCCGGACGGTTGCATCCGGTTATCGGTTCGTTCAAAATCGGAGGAAAGGAGGCGAAATGAACATGCTTCATATCGTAAACGGCGACGTCGTCGCCGAGAAGCTGAAGGCGGGAGGCGTACCGGGCGACGTTCTCCCGTGGCGGGAAATTTATTCGGAAGGCCCCGTCTTCCTTCGGCCCGAGCTGCCGGAGCATCGAGCGGCCAGAGGCCGGTATTTGGAGCAGGCCCTTGGCATTCCGGTGCGGGAGTGGCAGCTTGGCTCGGAGGCGCAGGAGCGGCGGCTCGCGGACTTCCGCCGGCATGGCGACGTCGTGCTCTGGTTCGAGCACGACTTGTTCGATCAAGCGATGCTCGCTTATTTGCTCCATTGGTTCGCAGGGCAAGATCTGCGCGGCACGAGGCTGCACCTGCTTGGCATCGGCGAATATCCGGGCATGGCGCTCTTCCGCGGGCTGGGCGAGCTATCCGCCGGGCAATTGGCCGGACTTGCGGGAACTTGGAGCGAGATTGGGGAACGGCAGCTGCAGCTCGGGAGGAAAGCTTGGGAGGCGTACGCATCGCGAACGCCGCAGCCTCTGGCCGCGCTGCTTCCCAAGGATACGTCGGCGCTCGCCTTTCTGCATGACGCGTTCCTGCTCCATCTTCGCCGCTTCCCTTCGGTACATAACGGGCTTGGCATCGTCGAGCAGACGACGCTGGAGCTGCTTCAAGCGGGCGTCGACCGGACGCTGGAGCTGTTCCGGCGCACCGGCGACCGGCTGAACGGACTCGGACTCGGCGACATCCAATACTGGCGCGTCCTGCGCCTGCTGGCGGAGGCCGAGCATCCGATGCTCATCGTCGAAGGGGACGGCCGCTTCCCTGGGCTACACGACGCGCCCGGCGATTTCCTCACCCGCCGCGTGCGGCTGACGCCGCTTGGGGCGAAGCTGGCGAGCGGGGAAGCCGACTGGATCGCGCTTAACGGAATCGACCGGTGGTACGGAGGCGTCCATCTTCAGGGACGATCGCCTATATGGCGGTGGGATGAAGCGCAGGGGGTGATTGCGAGGGCGTAAGCGACCATGACGTCGGGGTCAGGCGAGGCAGGAGCTTGCGTGAACTAGCCGGCATGAAAGCCGTCAGTTTCAAAAATTGAAATAACTTAATTAAGTTGAACGTAAGTTAAGGTGCTAATTTCAAATATTGAAACTACAACAGGAAAGTGAACGGGTTTGCTCGCAAATGGTCCGGATTAATTTCAATTCTCGAAACTATCGCGCATCATTCCCCCATTCGAACGAGTATTTACTTCAAATTTTGAAACTAAAACTGCCATCGTCGCGCATCAGCCCACCGCAGCTGCCGATCGATTCCGCTTCGTACGTATCGAATCGCTCCCGAACGACAAAAGGAAGCGGCAGCCGGAAGCATCCCGCATGCATCTCCGACTGCCGCTATCGACCTGTCAAGCGCGGCTCAAGTACAGATCCGCTCTTTGTTGCTCTTGCCCGCTGCCGCGCCTTTGAGAGCCAAGGCCTCCTCCCACCACTTGGAGGTCGGATAGACCGTATCGCCGAGCGGAACGGGCTCCCCGATTCTCGGCGTCAGCACCGTCGCGCCGAGACGCGCCGCGGCCGCCAGGGCGCGTTCAACCGGATCCGTCCAGTCGTGCATCGCGAGCGTGAAGGCGCCCCAGTGGATCGGGATCATCAGGCTGCCGCGCACGTCCAGATGAGCCTGCACCGTTTCCTCCGGCATCATATGAATATTCGCCCATCTCGGATCGTATTGGCCGCATTCCATCAGCGTCAGGTCGAACGGACCGTACTTGTCGCCGATGTCCTTGAAGTGCGGCCCGTAGCCGCTGTCGCCGCTGAAGAACACCTTCGCCTCCCGCCCCTCGATGACCCATGAGCACCATAGCGTCGCGTCGCGGTCGTTCAGGCTTCTGCCCGAAAAATGCCTCGCCGGCGCGCAGGCCAGCTTCAGCCCCTCGTATTCGAATTCGTCCCACCAGTCGTGCTCCTCGATCGCCGCGGGATCGACGCCCCATCTCTCCAAATGCGGACCGACGCCGAGCGGAACGATGAATCGCCTTACTTTATTCTTCAATCTGACGATCGACCCGTAATCGAGATGGTCGTAATGATCGTGCGAGATGAGCGCGGCATCGATGACCGGCAGCTCGTCGAGCTCGAACGGCAGCCGGTCGCTGAATCGCTTCCCGCCAACGAATGGAAACGGCGAAGGCGCGCTGCCGAACATCGGATCAAGCAGCAGCGTCTTGCCGTCCAGCCGGAGCATGGACGCCGAATGGCCGAACCACGTGACGCTCGGCTGCTTGGCGGGCGCGAGGTCGTTCCCGCTCAACTTCTTCGTCTGCAGCGGCTTTGCCGGCCTCGAAGCCGGATTGCCTTTGACGAACTGAACGAGAATTTCCAGCTTCTCCTTCGTCGTGCTGTCCATCGAAGTCGGAATCGCGTTAACGAATTTGCTCCCCGCATACTGCTTCGAGCGGCGAAGCCGCAGGCGCCTCTCCTCGGACGGCCCCGCCCCGAACGCCGGATAATAACGCAGCACCAAAAAGACGACAATAACAAACGCGGCTATAATCCCTGCTAGAATAAACATCCGTCATCCCCCTCTTACTTGCTGCTCGGTCGTTTCTTAACTTTTTAACCGATAGTGATGTATACGCCTCAACCTCCGCCAAGGTTGTGTGAATTTTTCGTTAAATCGACAGGCCGCTCTCCAGGCTCCGCCTGCAGCCCCACTTCGAAAACGGAGCCCTCGCCCAGACGGCTGTCGACTTCGATGCGCCCATGGTGAAGCTCGACGATCTTCTTCACGATCGACAAGCCGAGTCCGCTTCCTTCCACCGTTCGAGTACGCTGCTTGTCTCCCTTGTAGAACCGCTCGAATATGCGCTGCCTATCGTCCTTCGCGATTCCGATCCCCGTATCCTCGATGCGTACCTTGATCTCATCGCCG
Source organism: Paenibacillus arenilitoris (assembly GCF_014705655.1). GTDB lineage: Bacteria > Bacillota > Bacilli > Paenibacillales > Paenibacillaceae > Pristimantibacillus > Pristimantibacillus arenilitoris. The sequence continues at coordinate 28,312 of NZ_JACXIY010000019.1, forward strand.
TCCCGGCGCAGCAGCACCTTCACGCTCCCGCGGAGAGGGGTGAACTTGATCGCGTTATGGATCAAATTGACCCATACCTGGCCGAGCAGCTCTTCGTTCGCCGTTATATCCGTCTCCGGCAGCTCGAGCTCCAGCTCCAGCTCCTTCTCCAGCCACTGCGGCTCGCTCGCGAGCACGATGCCCTCGAGCTGCAGATCGAGCCGGTACCGCCTCGCGTCCAGCTGCTCCTGCCCCGATTCCAGCGTCGTCAGCTTAAGCAGGTTATCGCTTATTTTGGACAGCCGGGACGTCTCCTTCTCGATAATCGACAAATAGCGATTCCGTTCCTCCGGACTTAGATCGTCGCGCTGCAGCGTGCTCGCGAAGCCGCGGATCGACGTGAGCGGCGATTGGATTTCATGCGAGACGTTCGAGATAAACTCCTGGCGGAGCATTTCCATCTGCTTCAGCTCCCGGGTCATTTCGTTGATCGATTGCACGAATGCGCCGAATTGCCCGTGCATCTTGTTGTCCCGGTCGAGAACGACGCTGAAATCGCCCTTGGCGATTTTTCTCATCGCGCCGATCAATTCCTGCCAGAGCGCCTTCTGCTTCGGATGGGCAAGAGCCATTACGATCGCAAAGATCAGCAGCAGGATGAAGATGCCCAAATACCAATTGACGAACTGGACCGCGTAATCCGGCCAGTCCACCTCGTGCCGCTTGTAGTACCAGCGCGACAGCCAATAGCCGATCGAGAAGGCGCAGCCGCTTGCCGCCAGCATCGTCAAGACGGAACCCGTCCTGCGCAGCATAATGGCCGGTTTCGTCAACTTCCGCCTCATTTCACGGCCTCCAGCCGGTAGCCGAGCCCCCGGATCGTGCTGATCCTGACCGCGGCGTCCCAGGCGGCGAACCGCTCGCGCAGCCGGTTCACATGCACGTCGAGCGTCCGCTCGTTGCCGTCGAAATCATAGCCCCAGATCGCCTCGATCAGCTGGTTCCTCGTCAGTGTCCGGCCGATATTGCCCGCGAGCATGAACAGCAGCTCGAATTCCTTCGGCGGCAGCGGCTGCTGCTCCCCGCGGACCTTCACCTCGTACGTCTGCCGGTCCAAATGCAGCTCCCCCGCCGTCACCTGCCGGGAAGCCGCGATCCGGTACCGCTTCATCAGCGCGCGCACCCGGACGGTCAGCTCCGCCGGATCGAACGGCTTCACCAGGTAATCGTCCGTGCCCAGGTTGAAGCCGCGCACCTTGTCGCCCATTTCGCCCTTGGCCGTCAGCATGAGCAGCGGAATGTCATAGCTTCTGCGCAGCTCCCTGCACAGTTCCCAGCCGTCCATGTTCGGCATCATAATATCGAGGATGACCATATCCGCGGGAGAAGCCTCCATAAGCGCAAGCGCCGCCGCGCCGTCTTCCGCCTCCTGCACGATCAGCCCTTCCTTCTGCAAAATAACGCGGACCAGCTCCCGGATATGCGGATCGTCGTCGACAACTAGCACATAGCCCATATTTATTGCTCCCTCGCTTCCTGACGAACCGGCGTTACGCGGACTTGTTCATCCGCAGCTGTCCGTTCGCGAATTCCCTGTACATCGCGTGGCTCGCGTACAGCTGCTCGTGCGTGCCGACGCCTGTAATGACGCCCTTCTCCATGAAGACGATCGAATCGGCATCGACGACCGTCGACAGCCGGTGGGCAATGACGACCGTCGTTCGGCCGACCATCAAGTTTTTGAGGGCGTCCTGCACGACTTCCTCCGACTTGCTGTCCAGATTCGACGTCGCTTCGTCCAGCATCAGGAGCTGCGGATCGCGCAGCAGCGCCCTGGCGATCGCGATCCGCTGCCTCTGGCCGCCGGACAGCTTAATGCCCCGCTCCCCGACCTCGGTATCGTAGCCGTCCGGCAGCTCCTCGATGAAGCCGTCCGCATAAGCCATGCGCGCGGCCTGCTCCATCTCCGCGCGGCTGGCCTCCCGGTCCAGGCCATAACATAGATTTTGTTTAATTGTTCCCGCGATGATCGGGCTTTCCTGCGACACGTAGCCGATCTGTCTGCGCCACGAACGGAGCGACGCGTCGCGAATGTCCATCGCGCCCAGCTTGATCGAACCGGACGTCGGGTCGTAGAACCGCTCGAGCAGCGAGAACAGCGTCGTCTTGCCGCTGCCGCTCGGACCGACGAGCGCGGTAACCTTGCCCGCTTCGATCGTCATGCTGACGTCCTTCAAGATCGGCTCATCCGGCTTGTACGCGAACGATACGCGCTCCACCTTCAGCGTCTGGCCGATCTCTTTCACCGCGAGTCCCTTGTCCTGCGCTTCCTCTTCCGACTCCATAATCCCAATTATACTCTCCGTCGCGCCCATCGCCTTCTGAAATTGGGTAAAAAATTGCGAAATTTGCGTGATCGGCAGCATGATTTGGAACAGGTACATCATAAAAGCGACCAGCTCACCGGCCGTCATCGCGCCGGACGATACCTGCACCCCGCCGAACCCGATCAGGCTGACGAGCAGCAGCAGCACGATAAACGTGACGATCGGCGAAATCAAAGCATGCATCCGCGCCTCCTTCAGGCCGAAGCGGAACAGGTTCCGGATGCCGGTCTGCCCCTGCTCGAATTCCGCCGGCTCGGAGCCCGACGCCTTCACGAGCCGGATCTCCGATACGACCCGGTTCACGACCGAGGCGAAGCGGGCGTTCTCCTCCTGCGTCGACATGGACACCTTGTACATGCCGCGGCCGATCGGCACCATGACCAGGGCCGCGACCGGGAATACGATCAGCATCAGAAGCGTCATCTGCCAGTTCATGTAGAAGAGGATGCCGAGCGCCCCGATAATCGATAAAATGCCGTTAAAAAAGCCGGTCGTATGCTCCGTGATGAGGCTTTTCAAAACGACCGTATCGTTCGTCAGCCGGCTGATCGTATCGCCCGACGATTTGTTGTCGTAATACGGCACCGGCAGCTTCAGCAGCTTGCTCCAAAGCCGCTCTCGTATGGACGAGACGATCTTGTTGCCGCCGTAATGCAGCAGGTAGACCGATACGCCGCCGGAGACGACCTGCGCGATGAAAGCGACCGCCAGCCAGGCGATCTGTCCCGAGCCGAGCGAGCCGAACGAAAAGCCGTTGACGAGGTTTTTGGTGAAGAGCGGTATCGTCAGGCTGACGAGCGTCGTCACGACGCTCAGCGCCGCCGCGACGGCCAGCAGCGCCTTGGGCGGGTCGGTTTCCATCATAAGCCCGACGAAGCGGCGGACTTTGCTGTTTTTAGTTGTCATTATGCTTCACTCCCCTATCTCTATTCTCTCATCCACGTTCCTTACTGTACGTTGTCAGTTTAAACGGAATTTAAACGGCTTGCCGTTTTTCGCAAAAAAGGGGTTGCTTCTGACACAGCGTCAGGAATTATAGTAGGGGTACCGGTAAATAAAACACGCGCGAAACGAGGGGATGGTCATTCGGAAGCAAGGCTGGAAAATCGGGGAATTGGCGGCGAGCACCGGACTTACGGTCCGGGCGCTGCATCATTACGATCAGAAGGGGCTGCTGCGTCCTTCGGCCCATACCGAGGCGGGGCATCGGCTTTATTCGGAGCGGGATATCGCGAAGCTGCAGCAGATCGTATCGCTTAAGCAGCTCGGCTTCGCCTTGGACGAGATCAAACGTTTCATGGAAAGCCCGCGGTTCGATCCGGAAGAGGTCATCCGGCTGCAGCTGGAGAAGCTGAACGAGCATATTCGTCTGCAGGAGGAGCTTCGAGGCCGATTGCTGCATCTGCAGCAGCTGCTGAAGGAGAACCATAATGTAACGACGGAGCAATTTATCAAAACGATCGAGGTGATTACGATGAGCGCGGAAAACTATTTTACGCCGGAGCAATTGAAAGCAATCGAGAACATTCAAAGCCGGATTAGCCCTGAAAGGCAGCGGCAGTACGAGCAGGACTGGACGAGGCTGCTTGCCGGGCTGCAAAGCAAGCTGGACGAGGGAGTGCCGGCCGGCGACCCGGAAGTCGCAGCTTTGGCGAGGAGCTGGAAAGAAATTTTCGACGTATTCGGCGGCGGCGATGCCGGCATCGTGGCGTCTGCGGAGCGGTTCCATACCGATCATCCCGGCAGCTCGCTCCAATTCGGCTTGAACGCCGAGCTGTACCGCTATATCCATGAAGCGCTGTCGCCATAACGGTGGCGGCTCGGTTCAAGGGGCCGTTCCCGGGCTTATCTGCGGAGCGGCCCCTTTCCCGTTCGCGGGCCGATACGGAAACTCTCCAGCCTGTTTAGGTCATACAGGAAAAATTCTCCACAGTATTCGAAGCAAATACGCTAAAATAGGAATACAAAGCAAAGCGTACGCTTTCGAAGCGGGTTTGCCGCGCAAACCTTAGCGTACGCTTTCGAAGCAGGTTTGCTGCGCAAACCTTAGCGTACGCTTTCGAAGCAGGTTTGCTGCGCAAACCTTAGCGTATGCTTTCGAGGCGGGTTTGCTGCGCAAACCTTAGTGTACGCTTTCGAAGCAGGTTTGCTGCGCAAACCTTAGGAGGAACGAGAAATGAACGAAAAGAAAGCGGTCATCGGCATTGACGGCGGCGGAACGCATACCCGCGTCCTCGTATGCGACACGGATGGGAACGCGCTGGCCTACGTCGAACGAGGGTCGGCTTCGTTTCATAAGGACGAACGCGCGGCACAGAATGTGCGCGAAGCAATACGCGAGGCGCTTAGCCAGGCAGGCTGCGCGGCCGGGCAAGCGATCGGACTTGCCGCCGGCATTGCGGGGTACGATCAACCGTCCGATCTGGACTGGATTCGGCCGTCCACGGAGCTGCCCGGTCTTGCCTGCCCGAAATGGCATGTCAACGACGCCGTATCCGCGCATGCAGGCGCCTTGCTGGGCGAGCCCGGCATCGTCGTCATTGCGGGAACCGGCTCCATTATCGTAGGCGTAACGTTGGACGGGGAGGTCGTGCGCAATTACGATTTTCACCACTACGCCGCCAGCGCTGCCCGGTTCCTTGCCTATGACGCGGTATACGAGACGCTTGCCGGCAACGCCGACGAGTCCGACGCCGAGCTTGTCCAATCGATGCTCGGCCACTGGAACGTTCGCTCGCTTAGCGAGCTCGGAGACGTCGCCAAGCGCGGCTTTCATCCGGACCGCCGGGAGCGGGACAAGCATTTCGGCGATTTCGCCCCGATCCTTACCCGTGCCGCCGAGCAAGGCAGCTCGACGGCCAGGCGCGTCTGCGACCGGGCGATCCTGCAGACGAAGGTCGGGATCGAGCTTATCGCCCCCTCGCTCGGCGGAGGCGACATTCCGGTCGCGTTCATCGGCAGTGTCGCGAACAGCCCTTATTTCTACCGGACTTTGCGCGCGCAGCTCGATAAGAGCGGCAACAACGGCCGCTTCGCCGTCGCGGAGCCGGCCTTCCCGCCGGTCGTCGGCTCGGTCCTGCTCGCGATGAAGCATTTGGGCCTGCCGATCGGCGAAGCCTTCCTTGACAATATTCGGAACGGAGCCGACTACTCTGCGTGATTGGCGCCAACATCCGTTTTCTGCTTGTTTTTGTTCGTCTCGCCCGATCGATGTACGAGACGCCCGACATGATCGAGCCGCACAAGCTGCTTGCCGAGCATGCCGCCCGCATCGATGCGGGCAACCTTCGCACGACGTTGAACAAGCGGCTGTCACCCATCAATGTCGCAAATTTGCCCGAAGCCCATCGATTGGTCGAATCGGGCCGCATGATCGGCAAGGTCGTTGTCGAATCCTTCGAGCGAGACGGGCAAAATAGAGAAAAGCCCCTTTTCGGGGCTTTTCTGCATGATGATACGAATCCGGGAAATGTCGAGCGACGAGCGACGACTCCGCAATTCCGAAATAAGCTGCTGGCAGGCGACGAGGAAACGGTATAGGATCAATAACTGAAACTAAGTCACCCTCAAACCAGCCATTTTGAAATATAGTTTCAAATATTGAAATAAATCTGCTCGCCAACAAGCTCGTCCATCGCTATCTTGCCCTTTATTTTCAAAAACTGAAACTAAATCCCTCTTTATCCCAACAACACGAGAGTCAGTTTCAAATATTTAAACCAATCTGCTCCCAACAAGGTCTCGCTGGCCGCCTACAACGCGGGCAACTAAGCTCCCCAAAAAACGCTACTCGTCCGCCGGATACCGAAGTCCCCATTGCCGCCGGATCTCGTCGAGCGTCGCCATGATGTCCAGCGTTTCCCGGAGCGGCATGACGGAGCTCTCCAACCGGCCCTCGCGCAAGCAGGCCATCGCTTCCTCCGCCTCGAACGCGTACCCTTTCGACTGGCGGTCGTCCTCGAACTTGACCGGTTCTTCCTGCGCGACGTGAAGGGAGGCCGATTTGCCGAACAGGAAATTCGGAACGTGGATATGCCCCTTCGTCCCGTAAATATAGGCATCGCTCACCATGCCGAGCTGAACGGCTCCGTTCAGCGCCGCCGCGCGTCCGCCTTCGTATTCGAACAGAAGGGAGAACTGCTCGTCCACGCCCGTCTCGCCGATCCTCGCGCTGCTCATGATTTTGGACGGCTGCCCGCCGAAGATCATCGAGGCGAACGATACCGGATAAATGCCCGCGTCCAGCAGCGCGCCTCCGCCAAGCGCCGGATCCAGCAAGCGGCTTTGCGGCTGCCAGCCGATGTTGAAGCCGAAGTCGGCCTTCAACAGCCGCACCTCTCCGATTCGTCCCTCGGCGATCCATTCCCGAACTTTGACGATCGGCGGCAAATACCGCGTCCACATCGCCTCCATCAGGAAAACTTTGTTTTCGCCCGCCGCTTCGATCATTTCCTTCGCTTCCGCCGCGTTCATGCAGAACGGCTTCTCGCAGAGGACGGCTTTGCCCGCGCGAAGCATGGCCAGCACATTGTCCTTATGCGCGGGATGCAGCGTTCCGACATAGACGATATCGACGTCTTCGTCCCCCGCAAGCTGATCGACCGAGCCGTAAGCCCTCGGTATGTTATATTCCTTGGCGAAGCGCTCCGCCTTCTCCAGGTTCCGTCCTCCGACGGCGATCAGCTCCGCCCCTTCGGCATAGGCCAAATCTTTGGCGAACGTGGACGAAATTCCGCCCGGTCCGAGAATTGCCCATTTGATCGTTTGCTTCGACATGCACTTCTCCACTCCTTTGACTTGGACATCGTTACCATTTTTCATTATATCGGACATCCTTTGCGGAGTGAAGCGTCACCGCCTTATAGGCCCATAAAAGCTTTGGCCATCTCCATATCCGCTTCCTTCCCGGTCATCAGCGCGAATTTGGCCACCATCGCGGGATACGCGGCCCATTGCTCGGCGATATGCTCATGCATGGTCGGCCATACCCGGCCGCCCGCCTTCTCGTAACGCTTGAGCAAATCCCGCAGCCCCTCCTCGCCGAACAAGGCGTAGAAAATGACGAAATCTTTGCCCGGATCGCCGACCTCCGCTTCCGTCCAGTCCTGGAAGCCCGTCACCCGGCGATGCTCGTCGATCAGAATATGCGGCGGATGCATATCGCCATGGTTAAGAACGCTATAGTCCGGCCAGTAGGAGCCGCGCGCCAGCCAAGTCGTCCATCTCTGCAGCAGCTCGGCCGGCACGGCGAAATGCTGCTTCACCTCTTCGATCACGTCCGCGAACGCCTGGCGCGCCTCCAACGGACTTTTCACGCGAAGCCCCGCCTCGGCCGCCTTCCCGTGATCGATGCGGTGCAGCGCCGCCAGCGCTTCGGCGAACGAGTCGAAGAATGCTTCCGGCAGCGAATGCTGCTCGTACAGCCAGGCATATCCGCCCGCGGCCGGATCGACGGTGGCAACCGGCTTGCCGCCGAGCAGCGGGTAAGCGATCAGCTCCGGCGTAAAGATTCGCCAGTCCGGCGCGTCGATCGGCAGCTGCTCCCGCACGAGCTTCAGCACTTTATATTCGTTCTCCGCTCGCTCCAGCACGTCGGCGCGTCTCGGCTTGCGGAGCACCCAGCGCGCCCCGCCGGCGTCCTTCGCGAACGCCACCAGGAAGTCCATGCCCGACTCGTTGATGTCGAGGCTGTCCTCCTCAATCCGCAAGCCGCCGGCCGCCGCGGCGGTCAGCAATTGTTGTTTCACGCTCGTATATTCGTTCGGTTGTAAAGTTGTCATTTGGCATCCGCTCCTTCAAATTAGACAAAATAAAAAACACAGACGCTGCCGCCCGTGTTCGTCGCAATCGGATTATCGGAAACCCAAAGAATCGTATGCCTATAGGCTATGGATTAACGAAACAAACCATCCGCCCATCGGCGTGATGTCCGTTACGTTACCATTCTTACTAGCCATACAGGGGGTATCCGCGGATAGACATACGTATCCCGATTGCTCCGCGCACAAGCAGAGCGATGAGCAAGCCGCAATTAGACGCGGGCCTTTCTCAATCGGGAAAAATCTACCACACGTAACCCCTCCGTTCGAATAAAGTAACCCCAGTGTAGCAGATACCTTCGCCCTCGACAACGCTTTTTCGGAATAACGGCTTGACCTTAACGCCGCGTCAACCTTTACGATAAAGGCGATTACGCGAATGATCAGGAGGAAGCCGACATGCCAGACCATCAAACCATCTATCAAGAAGAAGCCGAGCGGTATCACCGGCTTATCGCGAAGCAGCCCGATCTGGGCGAAGCGATTGAAGAGCTATTCCCCCCCGCAGGGCTCGACGTCGTCGATCTGGGAGCCGGCTCGGGCAGGCTGACGGTCCCTCTGGCGGCGAAAGCGAAATCGATTATCGCGCTCGACGCATCCGAAGCGATGCTCGAAGTAAATGCCGCCAGACTGCGGCACGCCGGCTGCACGAATTGGAGCACGAAGGTCGCCGACCACCGCAGCCTGCCGCTCGCGGACCGAAGCGCGGACCTCATCGTCTCCGGCTGGAGCATCGGCTACTTGGGGGATTCCAGAACCCGCGGCTGGGAACAAAACATTCGCCGGGTCATCGGCGAAATCAAGCGGGTGCTTCGCCCGGGCGGCGCCGCCCTCGTCTTCGAAACGATGGGGACCGGCCATGAAACGCCTCATCCGCCCGATTTTCTGCAACAATATTACGCGGCGCTCGAGAAGGAATACGGCTTCTCGTACCAATGGATCCGCATGGATTATCGCTTTGAGAGCGCCGGCGAGGCGGAGGAGCTTATCCGCTTCTTCTTCGGCGACGAGTTGGCGGACGAAGTCGCGAAGCGGAGGCTGTCCGTCGTGCCCGAATGCGCGGGCGTCTGGCGGCTGCGGCTGTAATCGGCCGCCTTCCCTATCCCTAACGGGCAGCAAAAGCCCCCTGACAACGGCAGGTCAGGGGGCTTGTCATCCTTATCCGGCTATGCCGCGAAGGCTTGTCTCCGCCTCCTTGATCCGGTCGAGGCTGGCGCGGTTGTTCTGCAGCAGGTTGTCCAGCGTCGCGGACAGCTGCTCGAGCGTCGCGGATGCTTCCTCGCTGATGGACGCGAGATTGGACGTGGAATCCGCGATGACCCCGGAGGAGCCGCCGATCTTGTGCATCAGGCCGCTGTACCCGGACGTAAGCGCGTTAAGCTGCGCGACCGAATCCGTAATGGACTCGAACGATTGCTTCGTCTGCTCTGTGATCGCGCCGCTCTCCTGCGTGCGGGCAGCCGCTTCGTTCAGCTTGCCGCGGGTCGACTCGGACTGCCGGGCGAACTCCTCCAGCTGTTCCGTAATGCGCGCCGCGGCCAGCGAGGTCATGTCCGCCAGCTTCCGGATCTCGGCGGCCACGACGGCGAAGCCTTTGCCGTGTTCGCCGGCGCGCGCCGCTTCGATGCTGGCGTTGAGCGCCAGCAGATTCGTCTGATTCGCGATATCGCTGATCGTCACGCTGAATTGGCTCGTCTCCGCAAGCCGGTCGATCAGCTGCGACGTCTCTTCCGTAACCGACTCGATGTCCTTCGCGAAGCCCGCATTCGTCTCCGACAGCCTGTTCATCTTGCTCCTGCCCTCGTCCGCCAGCCGGGCCGCTTCTCCGGTTTTGCCCAGCAGCTCCTCGATCGAGCTCGTCATCTCGCCGACGAGCACGTTCATCTCTTGGATGGAATCGCTGATTGCCAGCGTCGAATCCACTTGGTCCGAAGCGCCCCGGGAAATTTCCTGGAACGCGATGTTCATCTCGACGAAGGCGAAGTTATTGTCCTCGCCTGCCTGCGTGACGCCGCCAAGATGCGCGGACACCTCCGCTACATTGTCCAGCACGGCCTTCTTCTGCTCCGCCTGCTGCGCGGACAGCCGCTCGGCTTGATCCCGCGAAGCCTCCATGCTGCCTATGAGGCGCGACGATACGTAGATTAGCCCGATCAGCAGCGCCGCGATCAGGACGTACAGGATCACGAAGGTCGGAATCGCGCTTTCGTCCAGCTTTAGCTGCTCCTGCTGCCCGATCAGAATGTACAGCAGCTGGGCGAATCCGATAACGAGTCCGAGAATGAGCGACCACAGCCGCATGAATATGACGCAAATGACGAGCATATAGAAAATCGAAAACGTATTGGCTACGCTCGGGGATTGAAGAATGGAGGAGACCGAGCTGACGGCCGTGCCGAGAACGGCAATGTAGCCGATGGATTGAATCAGCTTCCGGGAATAGTGAAAGAACGCGTACAGTCCCGTCAATGCAAGCTGCAGCCCGATGACCGTATACGCGCTGCCGTCGGTATTGCCCTTCCCGAGAAAAGCGATCATGCTCATCAAAGTTACGGCCAGCGTGAAAACGTTGGCGAACATGACGACGGAATTGCGCCGCACCATGTCCCGGTCCCTAGCGGATAGAAGCTTGTCCCTCTCTTTGGCAGCCGTTCGGATGTTCCTGTAAATGTTCGTCATGCCTGTCACCCATCCCCTTATGTAATCGCTTACTACTCCCTGCTTCCAGGGTACTACCCGATGGCCGCGCAATTTAAGGTGATCGCTGCCGAAATAGGTCGGATACCTCTTTTATCGGGAAATTCGTCCTGGTTTTGTAGAGGCAATTCCGAGGGCGGTACTACAAAAAGAGAGTACTAGTTTGCGGTGGGAACGGTCACTATAATACAGACATACCAACCAAGAAAGGCATGTGAACGCGATGGTCCGATTAAATGTGGCGCGCGTCGGATTTCTGATGGGCGTCTCCTTATTGCTTGCGTCCGTCATTTACTTTTTTGCGGCGAATTGGGACGGCTTCGGACGGGCCGACAAAATCCTTTGCTCCGCCGGCATCCTCGTGCTGTTCTACGGGGCGTCTTATTTTTTCTCGAAAATGAAAATCATGCTGGGCCACCACTCGTTCCTGTCGGCCAGCTTTCTCGTCGGCGGCTGCGTCTCCTTCGGAGCGGCCGTCGCGCTTCTGCACCAAATCTACCACTCCCAGGTGGATACGTACGAGCTGTTCCTCGTCTGGTCCGTGCCGGCGCTGCTGTTTGCCGTCATTACGCGCAGCGGGGCCTTCTACATCCTGGCCTTCGCGCTTGGGCATATGACGATTTGGCAATATTTCTTTCCATCTTCACTGTATATCCGGCATACCGATTGGCATATGCTCCTGATCGGCTGCCTGTTCGCCTTGCTCAATCTCGTCCTGCTCGCGCTGACGGAGACGAAGGCACTGAAGTCCGCTCCCTTGAAGGTGCTGAGCTTCCTTGTCCTGCATGTCTCTCTGCTTGTGCTCGCGAACTATTTCGAGCCGGCCCCGTACAACGTTTGGACCAATATCGCCGCCCTAGCGGGGATCGCGGCGGGGTTTTACTACTACATCCGCGTACGATTGGACAAAACGATGCTCACTTTGCTTGCGCTTGCGGCTTCCGCCTACGCCGTATCGAAATTCATCAAGCTCATGGCGGAGCATTTGTCGACGGCTTTCTTCGTCTGCGGCCTTCTCTTCGTGGCTTTGCTGCTCGCGGGGAACGTCATGTTCTTCCGGTATTTGAACCGGCTGGGGCATAGCGGGGATAACGCCGGGGAAGAAGCGGTGAAGGAGCCTGCCGCGCCCGGCAAGAAGGAGGCGGTCGGCAGCATCGTATCCATGATCGTGACCGTTATCGGCATTCTGATCGGCAGCATATCCCTCATCGGACTTGTCGTGATGGCTTCGGGGGACGCCGACCCTCAATATACGTTATTCGTCCTTGGGGTTCTGTTCGTCATCCCGGCCCTCTGGCTCCGAACAATAAATCCCGTCGTTCGCTATACGCTGCTGACGATCGGCTACGCGGTCGGCATCGTCGCCGTCATCTGGATCGATTCGGCCGGCCTGTCGCTGCTGTTCCTCTTCGTGACGGCCGCCGGATGGTTCCGGCTGCAGGGACGCGCCCAGCATCTCCTCACCTATTCGCTGATCAACCTGAATGCCGCGATCGTGCTGTTCCAGCTCATGGACCGAATCGAGCACACGCCAACTTATATCGTATTTGCTCTCGCGGTGCTGAACGCGGTCGTCCTTGCCTGCCGGTTCCTGCTCCGGGACGGCCCTTCAAGGCGGCATTTGTGGGAGGGCGGACTGTTCTACGCGCTGTTGTTCCTGTTCTGGCTGACGTTCATGGAAAATATTTATCCGCATTCGAATTTGTTGTTCAACTGGTTCAACTTCATCGCGGTAACCGGGCTGGCCTTCCTGTTCGTCCGGCGCGGCGAAGCTTACGGGACGACGCTCGGCCTGACGTTCTGGTTCGCGTTCGTCGCCTTCAAATATTACGATCTGCTATGGTCGCTGCTGCACAAATCGATCACGCTCGCGGTGCTGGGCCTTCTCTTCATCGCGATCACGTACGCGTTCGCCTACCGGGCGCGGGCGGGCGCGCCGGAGGAGGCGGGCCGTTCCCGTTTCATGCCGCGCAGAAGCCCGGTCCTCATCGCCGTCGTCGTGGCGCTGCAGCTCGGCTACGTCGGCTATCAAGCGGCGGCAAGCGAGTCTCTGCTCACGGGCGGCACCGAGATCAAGCTGCGGATCGAACCGGTCGACCCGAGATCGATGCTTCAGGGCGATTACATGACGCTCCGCTACGCTATCTCTACGCCGCCGCAGGCGATTGCGGCCGAGCTGGAATCCCGGCCGGGCCTAAGCCGGATCAAGGTCGTGCTTCGTCCGGACGCCTCGGGGGCGTACGTCTTCGACCGGCTGTACAAGGACGGCGAGAAGCTGGCGGACGGCGAAATCATGATCAAAGGCAAGGCGAGCGGCTGGCAAACCGTCTATTACGGCATCGAAACGTATTTCGTTCCGGAAGGCACCGGCCGGGACGCTGAGCGGAATGCCAAGTACGCCTACGTCAGGGTGAACGGACGCGGCGACGCGATGCTGGAGCGCATCGGCGGGGAATGATCCCTTTCCCTAATTCGCCAGCCTTCTAAGCTCGGGATATTCCTCCAAATAACCGTTGCGCGCAAGCTCGGAGAGCGCCTTCCGGATGCTGTGCTCGTCTTCGCCGGATTGGTCGGACAGCATGAGCAGCTCGTCGATCGTAATATTGCGGTGCTGCTTGCAATAGGTCAGCAGGCCTTTGGCGGCCCAGGACAGGCGGTCGTCCTGGAATTCGCCGATCATTTTGCGGAACAGCTTATGCGGAATGAGCTGTTCGTCGACGAGCTCCTGCATCGCCTTGATCGCCTGCTTCGTCGTCATGCGGCCTTTCTTGGCCACTTCGGACAGCGACAGCGACGCGGTATCCGATGTGTGCGAGCTAAGCACGATGTAAGTCATCTGCGAATAAATGTCCAGGTTCGGCTTAAAAAAGATTTCCGTCGATATCGTAAAGTTGCGCAATTGGGTTTGCGCGGCATCCGTCGTCATCGAATCGTTCTCCCTTCCGAATGGGTTGTATCAGTATAATCATTCGTAGAGGAAGATCCGGTTCGGACTTTATGAGAGATTTATAATGATGCATGAAACGCGGAGTGGCGTCCCCGCGGCCCGAATCGGCCGGCAGGGACGCCACTCTCTCTTACGCCCTAGGCGTTGCGGTCGGCATATTCGGCCATCGCGCCTTGCATGAACTTGGCCAGGCCTTCGCCGAATTGATCGATGTTCTTCGTGAAGCGGCCGTCGTCGACGTACATTTGGCCAAGACCGCGGAACGCTTCGAGCGAATAGCTGCCCATCCGGTTCAGAAAGTCGTACCATTCCTTGATTGCGGCCTGCGCCTCGTCCGAAGCCGGCGATTCGTGCCGCAGCGAAGCCAGCTTCCGGTAGATGCCGTTCATCTCCTCCGCCATCTCCGCCTGCTCCTGCGCGGACAGCTTCCCGAGCTTCGCGTTCGACCGGTCGACCGCTTCGTCGCCCCAGCGCTCGCGCGCCTCCCGTTCGTATGGATTGCTGCTGAAATCAAAGCCTTCGAATTTTTGCTTGTTCGTCATATGAATTTCTCCCTTCGCGTGCCGGATCGTCAATTCGATCGTTTGGATCATCCGGTCGAGCTGGCTCCGCTTGTCGAGCAGCATTCGCCGGTGCATCTCAAGCGCCTCCTCGTGGTCAAAGGAAGGATTGTCGACGATCTCCTTAATTTTTTTCAACGGGAAGCCGAGCTCGCGGAAAAATAAAATTTGCTGCAGCATCTGAAGGTTGTCGTCCGAATAGAGACGGTAGCCGGCGTCCGTCTGCCCCCCGGGCTTCAGCAGTCCGATCTCGTCGTAATGATGCAGCGTGCGCACGCTGATGCCGACCAGATCGGCCACTTCCTTTACTTTCATGGCGGTTCGCCTCCCTTGGCTTTTACTTTAAGGTATCACGTTACGTGAGGGTCAATAGGCGATTTATTTTTCCATTCAAGCCCGTCCGCATCGCCGTTTTCAAAAAAGGCCAATCCGGTCGCTTGAACCGAATTAGCCTTCAACTTCGCCTTCATCCACCTCCGTACCGGTACGCCGCCAGATCGACGCGCCCGTCCCGATCTACCTCGACGCCCTCGCCGTTCAAATAAAGCGTCTGCATGAACCGTCCTTCCCCGTCCTTGATCGCGATCTCGCCTTTCGCGTTGACGACCCTGTGCCAAGGCAGCTTGTGCGCCTCGCTCATCGAGTGAAGAATCCGCACCACCTGCCTGGCCCCCCTGCGGCTTCCCGCTTGCTCCGCGATCTGCCCGTAAGTCATGACATAACCTTCCGGTATCGATCTGATGATGTCGATCACCCTCTTCGTAAACGGCTGCATATCCCGCGTTCTCTCCTTCCGCTGGCGTTCGTTGTTCCCTTACCTTATCAAAAAAAGCCGGGACAAGACAGCCCGCAAGCCGAATAGGAGCTGCGCACGCCTGCGCATACTAGGAAAACAGCCGTTTCATCGTCCCCGATGCTCGGCGATTTACAAAGTCGGCGGAATTTTTTCGTTTTTTTTTCGAAAAGTTTGAAAAAAGTTTTTCACTTTTGCTCCAAACGATGTAGAATAGAGGCAAAGGGTTTGAAACCGATTAGGTCATACACGCTAACGCCGTATCCCTCCACCGCAGTCACAAGTCGAAAGAAAATAACGGTCCCTTTTTTTCGATTACTTTGTGAAAAGTGTAACAATGTTCTGAGGTGTGGCCTACCTCATTAGCGGCCTGACATGATTGACTCCAAACTTACCTTCAAAACTTACGCAAAGGGGGACATTCTCTAATGTCACAACTATCTACCGAGCAAGTAGCAGTAAGCATAGCGGAAGAAAAGCAGTCATTAGACGTTCTTGACCAGTTAATGAAGCCGGAGGTTCAACAGTCCTTGACGGTTCTGGTCGATAACCTGCCGAAGCTGGCCGAGATGGTCACGATGATGACGAAAGCTTACGATTTCGCTTACGGCATCGCGACCGATAAAGTGTTGATCAATGATTTCGCCCAAGGGATCGGCGAATTCGTGAAGCCGGTTCAAGAGAAGGCCAAGGGCCTTGCGACGGCGGCGATGGAAGCCGGCGAACGCTCGCACGAAGCGGAAGCGGCCGGCGCGACGGTCGGCTTGTTCGCCATGCTCAAGATGCTCAAGGATCCGGAAGTGCAACGTACGCTTCGCTTCGCGCAAGCTTTCCTGAACGTGCTCGCCGAGCGGAGAAATGAAAAGGCATAATACGCTTAACGCATAGAACGAACGGAGGATGAACATGTCGAAGCAAATTTTAATTCTAGGCGCCGGCTACGGCGGCATTCTGACCGCCCTTACGGCCCGCCAGCATCTGTCGGCCTCGGAAGCGGGCATTACGCTCGTTAACCGGTTTCCAACCCACCAGATCATTACCGAGCTTCACCGCCTTGCGGGCGGCACCGTTGCCGAAGGAGCCGTCGCGCTTCCGCTGAACAAGCTGCTGCGCGACAAAAACGTGAATGTCGTCGTCGATACGGTTAAGGAAATTAAGCCGGACGAGAAGGTCGTCGTCATGGAAAGCGGCCAAGTGCAGCGCTACCACGCGCTGGTCGTTGCCCTCGGCAGCGAAACGAATTATTTCGGCATCCCGGGCCTCGAAGAGAACAGCCTCGTGCTGAAGTCGGTTGCGGACGCGAACCGCATCCGCGCGCATGTCGAAGCGAAGCTCGACGCGTACAAGGCGTCCGGCAACAAAGCCGACGCGACGATCGTCGTCGGCGGCGGCGGTCTCACCGGCGTCGAGCTGGTCGGCGAATTCGCGGACAAACTGCCCGAGGTTTGCCGCAGCAAAGGCATCGACTTTGCCGACGTATCGCTGTACTGCGTAGAGGCAGGTCCTGCCGTACTGCCGATCTTCCCGAAAAACCTGATCGAGCGCGCCGTAGAGAGCCTCGAGAAGCGCGGAGTGACGTTCATTACCGGCGTGGCCATTACCGAAGCGACCAAAAATACGGTATCGCTGAAGGACGGCAACACGATCGAAGCGAGCACGATTATTTGGACGGGCGGCGTCAAGGGCAATCCGGTCGTCGGCAGCAGCGGTCTGGCCGAGGACCGCGGACGCGCGACGGTAACGCCTACGCTGCAATCGACGTCGCATCCTGACGTCTTCCTCGCCGGCGACTGCGCGGTCGTCTTCCCTGAAGGCGGCGAGCGTCCATATCCTCCGACGGCCCAGCTGGCTTGGCAAATGGGCGAGACGGTCGGCTACAACGTATCCGTCCTGTTCAAAGGCGGCGTCATGGACAAATTCAATCCGGTGTTTTCCGGAACGCTGGGCAGCCTGGGCCGCAAAGACGCGGTCGGCACGATCGGCGGCAACAATACGCAGCTGAAAGGCCTTCCGGCTACCCTGATGAAGGAAGCGAGCAACATTCGCTACCTGTCGCATATCAACGGTTTGTTCACGCTGGTTCATTAATCAGTAAGGAAAGAAGGAGGGGCATGCACGCCCCTCCTTCTTTTTTTGTGACGACTCAGAGCGACTTGCCGAGCGGCGTCGGCATGCCGTCGATCGTGCGGCTGTTTTTCTCCTGCCTATACTGCCTCAAGCCTTCCTCGCCCTTCTGAACGGACCATCGCTGCAGCGTATCCCGCTCCCCTTCGTAAGCCATGAACGGCACCGCGAAGCCGCATGAGGTCTGCACCAAATGGACGTCGATATCGATGATCTGCCTCGCGCCCGGCAGCGAGACGAATCGCGGATATAACGCATCCCACTCCGGCGTATCCGGCAGCACGACCGTACCGGTGCCGTAGAGACGCAAAATGTTCGGAGGACCCTCGAAGGCGCAGAACATGACGGTGATTCTTCCGTTCTCGTCCACATGCGCGCTCGTCTCGTTCCCGCTCCCGGTCATGTCCAAGTAAGCGACGCGGTTCGGCGACAATATCCTTAACGCGTCGTGTCCCTTGGGCGATACGTTCACATGCCCTTCGGCGGTCAACGGCGCCGACGCTACGAAAAAAATATGCTGCCGGCCGATAAAGGCCTCGTGCTCCGGCAGAATCGCTTCAAATTGCTTCCCCATCGAATCTTCACCCCGTCTTGTTCGATTGAACGATAATGGTTATACTTATTCGACTAATTTTGGAAAAGCCCTCCATGCCGTTCGTTTCCGACTACCCACGGGGACTATGGCGTCCGCCCCCGCCCGACCGTCTGCCGGTGCGTTTCTCCCCATGCATCCATCAGGTCGAATATCGGATCGAGCGTATGGCCATAATCGGTAATGTTATATTCCACCCTTGGGGGCGTTTCCGGATAGACCTCGCGATGAATGATGCCGTCCTGCTCCAGCTCCTTCAGCTGCTGGGACAGCATTTTCTGGGAAATACCCGGAATCGACCGGCGAAGCTCGTTATAGCGGATGCTTCCTTGGTTGACATGCCACATAATGAGCATTTTCCATTTGCCGCCAATGACGCCGATCGTTGCCGCCACGTTCTCATAGCATTCATAATCATGCTCGAATCGGCTTGCCGCCTGCTCATTGGTCATATTATCCACCCTTTCGTTCATTCGTTGCCGCGGCCCCGCATGGCGAAAATCTAACTTCAAAGTAACTACCCAACTTAAAAGTGCCTTCTTGCTGCCCGTTCGAAACGGCTTTATTCTTCGAGTATAACCAATCTGCAATTAAGGAGGCCAATCCAATGAATCAATCGTTAGCAGGGAAAACCGCAATCGTAACCGGAGCGTCGCGCGGCATCGGCCGCGTGCTTGCCCAGCGGCTCGCTTCGCAAGGGGCCAAGGTCGCCGTCAACTATTACAGCAACCGGGATCAAGCCGAAGAGATCGCCGAGCAGATTAGCCGCACGAACGGTCAAGCCGTCGCCGTCCAGGCCGACGTCTCGAAGGTGGGCGATATCCGGAAGCTGTTCGAGGAGACGGCCGGCCATTTCGGCGGGATCGATATTCTGATCAACAACGCGGGACTCGGCATCATGAAGCCGGTTGAAGCGATTACGGAGGAGGATTTCGACCGCGTGTTCAACCTGAATGTGAAAGGCTCTTACTTCGCCAGCCAACTGGCGGCCGACTATATGAAGGAAGACGGATCCATCGTCAATTTCTCCACCTCCGTCATCGGCTTGATGCTGCCGGCCTACAGCCTGTACGCAGCGTCGAAGGGAGCCGTCGAGCAGTTCACCCGGCATTTGGCCAAGGAGCTCGCCCCCAGAGGGATTCGGATTAACGCCGTCGCGCCAGGCCCGATTCAGACGGAATTTTTTATGGCCGGGAAGTCGGAGGAGCTTATCGAGCGCTTCAAGCAAATGAACGCGTTCAACCGGCTGGGCGAGCCCGAGGACGTCGCCGGCGTCGTCCAGTTTCTGCTGAGCGAGGAAGCCGGGTGGATCACCGGGCAGACGCTGCGCGTCAACGGCGGGATGGTCTAAGCCGCTTCTCGCGGCGGGTTGACTTCCGTATCGGCAGGTGATATGGTGGCGTAATACCCATTTCCATGGAATGGGTCTTATCCAATAGGGGTGTTCGCTATGAACGTATCGATTTACGAACAATTTATCGAAAATGCCAAGGCGCGGTTACGGGAGGACGGCCGATTCGTCGCCCTGCTGGCGGGCGGCTCCATGAAGGAAGGGACGATGGACCGGTTCAGCGATCTGGATCTCGTATTGGCGTACGATGTCCGGTATCGGGATGCCGTCATGGCGGATCGGATCGGCATTGCCGAATCGCTCGGCAGCTTGTTGTCCGGCTTCACGGGCGAGCATGTCGGCGAGCCGCGCCTGATCATCTGTCTGTACGGTCCTCCGGCGCTTCATGTCGATCTTAAATTCGTCACCTTATCGGAGCTCGAGAGCCGCGTCGAAAACCCGCTTGTTTTATGGGAAAAGGAATCTGCCGTAACGCAAATCTTCGAGCGAACCGCGCCGGCTTGGCCCGAGCTCGACATCCATTGGATCGAAGACCGCTTCTGGGTTTGGGTGCATTACGGCGCGACGAAGCTGGGGCGCGGCGAGCTATATGAGCTGATCGACTGCGTCTCTTTCATGCGAAGGTCGGTGCTCGGCCCGATGATCGCGACGCTTCACCGCCGGCCGATAAACGGCGTCCGCAAGCTGGAAATGTTAGAGGGCCCCGAGATCGAGCAGCTCGAACGGACAGTCCCGGTCCATGACGTGCGCAGCTGCTACGACGCGCTCCAGACGACCATTAATTTATATAAAAACTTGCGCGCCCGCTTCTCAGAAGCGAAGCCGAACCTTGCGGCCGAAGCGGTCTCTACCGCTTATCTCGAGGAAGTCTATTCCGCTTACCGGGAGTAAGACGCTTACCAGCCGTCCTTCGGGACGGCCAGAATCGGCAAGCTCTGCTCGTCATAGCCCTCGCACTGTTCAAGCGTATAGACGTAACGCTCGTCCTGCTCGTCCACGCTGACCGCCTTGCAGCGGTATACCGTTTTTCCCTGCTGACTGCTCATCCCGTCGCGCGTATTGTCCACGGTCCACGTGATGTTCCGGCCGTCGGAGTGTACGTCGTGTATCCAGTACCCGCCGTCGACGATCGGCGGAATGAGCATCAGATAGTCGCCCTTCCCGTCCGCGTGACGGCCGACCATTTCGTTCAGACGCTCCGCGTCCTGCCGGTCAAAGCGATGAAGGACGAATTGTTTCTTCTCGCGCCGCGACTCCCCTCCGTCAGACGTTAGCGTTACAGTCAAGGCTGCGGCCAGTGCGGCGACGGTTACCGCGAGCACGGCGATCGTTATTTTCGCTCCGTTCACGAATCCTCCTCCTGTCCGCCGTTCAGCGGTTCGAATACCGTCCACCCGGCCGCCGGATCGGGATAGTCGCTCCACAGCTCGACGATGTTGCCGTCCGGATCGTGAAATTTAAACGAGAGGGCTTCGTAATCCGTCACGCTGCCAACGGTAATGCCGGATTCGGCCAATTGGCGATGTGCTTCCCGAAGGTCGGGAACGACAAAACCGTACGAGGCTTGCGTACCTGTCGAGTCGTTCATGTGAAAGGTCACTCGGGCGTCATCGTTGCCAATGAGCAGCACCCTGACCCCCGACGCGGACCGGAGCTCAAGGAACAGCTCGTCTTCCCGAACGACGCGTAAGCCCAGATGCTTACCGTACCAGCGTGCCGCCTCTTGAAGATTGCTTACCGGGATGTAGCTGTAACTGCCAAGTATTTGCACGAAATCGCCTCCGTTTCAACTCGTTTGCTCACCACTCGTTTCACTCCATTTTACCATAATTAGGGCATTATAATTTGACTGTATTTTATCCAATCAAAGTCGCTCCTGAATGGCCTCTGACGGGTTTGGCTGTATTTCTTCCAATCAAATAGCCGCATCTTCCTCCGTATGAGCTCAATATCGCAAATTTGATTGGACTCCATCCA
Organism: Paenibacillus arenilitoris; assembly: GCF_014705655.1. GTDB lineage: Bacteria > Bacillota > Bacilli > Paenibacillales > Paenibacillaceae > Pristimantibacillus > Pristimantibacillus arenilitoris. Next base: position 49,538 of record NZ_JACXIY010000019.1, read on the forward strand.
ATCAAACCGGCCAGTCATTTCCTATCGCCCCATTTTGATTGGACAAAATCCACTCAAACCACCAATGAACGTACACCGCTCGTTCCCGCACATGCAAAAAAGAGCCGTCCCTGCGTCAAAAGCACGGGAACGACTCTTCTTATGCCGCTTCTATCGAGGTTTCGACCGAGGAGGCTTTCTCCTTGAGGCCCGATAGGCACAAATTCAAAATAATAGCGGTGAGCGAGCCGGATACGTTGCGGCACGATGACGGCTCCGGCATACATCGCGAGCACGTGTTGGAAGCCTAGCGTAACGATCTTTTGTTTGCTTAACATTCGACATTCTCCTTATGCTTGACGAATCATGTTGTCTTCTTCGATAAAATGCACTTCTCCGGGCGCCGCCATCGACGCGATCCGCGCGAGCGAATGGACGCGCACGCCCTGCGCCTCCAGCAGGCCGCGCCCTTCCTGAAAGCTCTTCTCGATGACGCAGCCGACGCCGACAAGCTTCGCGCCAGCCTGCTTCACGATATCGACAAGACCTACCAGCGCGGCGCCCGTCGCGAGAAAATCGTCGACGATCAGAATGTTGTCGTCCGGACTCAAATAATGGCGCGAGACGGTAATTTGATACGTTTCCTGTCGCGTGAACGAATGAACCTGCGCGGTATGAACCGCATCCGACTGCGTGACCGCCTTCTTCTTCTTCGCGTAGACGAACAGCACGTCAAGCGCGATGCCCGCCGCCGAAGATCCGCCCGAATTCCTGCCCGATCGCCAGCGCCAGCCGCGTATCGACCTGATGATTCAGGAAGGAATCCACCTTCAGCACCTTGTCCGACAAGATCAGCCCTTCCTCGCGAATCCGTTCCTCAAGCATTTTCATTTGACTCGACCTCTCCTTTGCCGGCCTTAACAGCCAATTCCTCTTGAAAAAAAATAAAAAGAGCAGCTTCCCTTGAGCCGTATCTCTCAAGTGAAGCTTGCCCTTATCTTCTCGCCACCTCCGCGCGATACGCACAATTGAAGCTCGAGTCAAGCTGCGCCGTCACTCATTGTCGGTCGATTATCGTGGTCGTCCGGTAGAAACGAATGGGCCATATTCCCATTAATATACGAGTGTTATGAAGGTTTACCTCGTCTATCGTACATGCTCTCTGCCGCCGATTCAAGTGAAACTTTTACATTAAACGACAGAATTCGACTCGATCGGCTAATGGTATGGCACGATCCAACAACACCTAGAAATACTTAGTATTATTAAGTGTTACTATGTATTACAAAGAATGGCCTGGTACGACATAGCCGCACCAGGCCTTTTCCTCGCTCAAATCCAAGCTTCGATATCCTCTTCGTCGATCTCTTCTTCCGGTGCCGCCTGCGGAGCATCGGGCAGCCGCTCCGCCTCCTGCGCCGCTTCGGCCGCCGCGGCCGTCTCCTGCTTGCCTGCCGCAACCGGAACGAACGCGACTTCCTGCGCTTCGGCGGAACCGCCGTGCAGCACGCTCCGCTCGGCCGGAACGTATGCCTGCAAATTGCGGACGCCGTTTTGGTAAATCTCTTTCTCGATCAAATAGCGGAGCGAATCCATCAAGTTCGACTGGGCATTCAGCCACTGCATGACGAGCGGATCCTCCGATTTCTTCGTCTTCAGGCTAATGTTTTCGCCGGGAAGCTTCGTTTTCTTCACTGATCAGTCACCTGCCGGTACCCATAAATTGCGAGAACATGCCGTTACGCCGGCTGAAACGCCTTGTTTTTGAGCGCTTCGTAAATTTTGCCGCGCACGAAGGCGTCGAGCCCCATGGCGTTCAGCTTCACGGCGTACTCCGCCGGAATGTAAAGCAGCTGCATCTCGCGCTCGGCGCACAGCTCCTTAATTTGCGGGTACAGCATCGAACGCATCAGAATGCTTCCGCCGCCGTATACGCAGATCAGATCGATCTCGTTGCGCGCTTTCGTCAGCTGACGCTTCACGTTCTGGACGATCTGCTTCACTTGGCTCTCGAGCGGCCTTCTGAGCGTCTTGATCGCCCGGGCATGGTACTTATGCTTCGGGTTCTTGATGACGTCGCTGAAGAACTGCCTCGGACTGTTCGGCAGATGGATCAGCCGGTTAAACTCGTCGAGCGCCTCCTCGATCGCGTAGCCGGCGCCGTGATGGCTGCCATGGACGAATTGCCGAAGAAACTTGTTGCCTTCGGTGATCGGGTATTCGGTCGAGCCGTCGCCGATATCGACATGCAGGATGCGCTTGTCCTTGAAGAAGCTGCCGTTGAACTTCTTCTCGATGCCGTACTCCTTCAGGAATTCGTCGAAAATATCCCCTTCCCGCCAATTCCCTTCCGCATCCTTCTGCAGCGTGAAAATAACGGGCGTCGCCTCCGGAACGACCTTGGCGAACGGAATGGCGACTTTCACGACGACCCGCTGGATGCCCAAGTGGACCGTGACATGATGGGTGCCCGCCGTGAACCGCCGCTCGAACTTCGCCGACGTCTCGTCCGTATGCTGCGTCACCGGGAGCGCCGTCGCCATATCGACCTCCACGTCGATTTGCGCCGGAATTTGTTTTTCTTCTTCATAGGCCTTTTGTACCGCAACCGCCGCGATCTGCGCGAGCGTGTTGATGAGCGGCAAGTCCATATCGCTCTTCAAATCGATGCCGATTTGCAAATTATCCAAAATCTCGCCGCTTTCCAGCGCGAACTTGCCGACGTAATACATCCCCGGCCGCGCCGATGGCGAATCGATGGTGACGACCAATTGATCCTGCAAATTTTTGATGAAGCTCTCCGGCGATTGCTCCTCGCTCCACGGGAGCTCGTCCACCGTACAGTTCACGTTCGGCTGTTGGATGAGTCTGCCGTCAATAATCAGATCATGCTCGCTGTTCCCGTTGTCGTTGCCTACTAAGAAATGATAATTCATGATGGCCATCCTCCTACAAAGAGTGTATTTTTGAAAATATAAGAGTTTATAAGTTTTGCACTTATAAATCAGCTTATATTTCATCGCGAAACGAGCTTATGCCGCCAAAGGACGGCATAAGGCCGTTTACACTTGAAAGCCCGCACCCTGCTAATCCGCCTATGCCAGCTGAAACTCTGTTAAGTATTACTTTGCCACACAAGGTGTTAGCGCGCATCCCGCTTGGGACCCATAGCCGGTTAATATTTTCTCATTATCCCGTGTCAATATTTGCCTCAACGGCGCGCTTAAACGCGAAAAAAGACGCCATCCCCCCGAACGGGGAAACGGCGCCTTCCGGCGGCCGATTACGCTTTGATTTCGAGCAGCTCGTATTGAATGATGCCCATCGGCGCGTCGACGCTGACGACATCGCCGACGCGCTTGCCGATCAGCTCCTTGCCGAGCGGGCTCTCGTACGAAATTTTGTTCTCGGCGACATCCGCCTCTTCGGTGCCCACGATCTTATACTCCATCTTCTCGGCGAATTCCACGTCGTTAAGCACGACGACCGTTCCGATGCTCACGACCGATAAGTCCATGCTCTCCGCGTTCACGATCCGCGCTTTCTTCAGCATGCGCTCGATCGCAAGGATGCGCGTCTCCATGAAAGCCTGGTCCTCCTTGGCCGAATGGTATTCGCTGTTCTCCTTCAAGTCGCCGTAGCTGATCGCCAGCTTGATCCGGGCCGCGAGCTCCTTGCGCTTCACGTATTTCAAGTCGTCGAGTTCGGCCTCTAGCTGGGCCAAGCCTTCCTTCGTCAGAATGACTTCGTCGTTTGCCATCATAACAGCTCCCATTTGCGTTCTTTCTTCTATTTTAACCTATTTCGGTCCGATTTCCAAAATAAGGACCCCGCGCGTACCTACCTCCCCTACTCATATGTGCCCGTTACGATTCATAAGCATACAAAGAATACAACGGCAAAGGAAGTGGCTTCGTGAGACGATATGTCGCAACCAATGGCGATACGCCCGGCTCGATCGCCAATCGTTACGGCATCGAAGAGCGGCTGCTGCTGGAGGCCAATCCCCATATTCGCGGCAGCCGGGCGATTACGGCCGGCACGCCCGTTCAAATCCCCGAGCTCCCTTCGGCCGCCGCCGCGGGCACGTTGTTCACTTGTCCCCCCGCGGAGCCGTTCCCCTATTTGAACAGCTGGGTGCCGCTAACGCCTATCGGCCAAATGCAGGAAGCCGAATACGACGTGCTCATTATCGGCACGGGCATGGGCGGAGGCGCCGCATTGTGGCGGCTGTGCCAGCAATGGGCGGATTGCGGCAAGAAGATCGGCGTCATCGAGAAAGGCGGCCTGCTGCTGCAAACCCACAGCTGGAACGTGCCGACCTTGAATAACGAGCGGGCCGGCAGGCTCTTCGCCAATCCCGCCGTCGCCTATCCGATCGGCCGGACGCTGCCGCAGTTCCCCGGGGCGAGGGAGGTGTACGCGCTTGGCGGACGAACGGCTTTCTGGGGCACCGTCAGCCCCCGGCTAAGGCGGTCTGACTTCACCCGTTGGCCGATTTCCTATGAGGAGATGGAGCCCTATTACAACATCGCGGAGACGGTCATGAAAATCTCCAAAGCCTACAGCGAGGATTCCACGATTACGGAAACCCTCTTGGAGAGATTATGGATGAACGGCTACCCGGAGGCGACGAACAGCCCGATGGCGGTCAATCACAATCCGACCAAGTACGGGGAGGTAGCGGCTTCCGCCGCGTTCAGCTCCATCGACTTTGTGGCCAAGGCGCTAAACCTGGCTCCGTTCGACCTTGCCATTGGCGCTTGCGCGACGCGCATTTTCATAGAGGGCGGCAGAGTGGCCGCAATCGAGGCGAAAGCGCCCGGGGGGACGCCCTATTATTTGCGGGCGAAGACAGTCATCGTGGCCGCGAGCGCCCTGCAGGCGCCTAGGCTGCTGCTGCATTCGCGAATTCCGGGCAGAGCGATCGGCCATTATCTCTCGTCCCACTCGTTCGTCGTCACGAACGGGCTGCTCCGGGCGCCTACCCTGCCCGAGGTGATGGGAACGCTGGCCATCCTGGTGCCGGCAACGGAGGAGCATCCTTATCAGGTTCAAATTCAAGGTCCCGGCCCATATTATTGGTACCACGATACGGACAAAATGATTCAGGAGGAATGGGGATTTAACTTTTTCGGGGGATTCGGCATGGTGGAACCGCGATTCGAGAACCGGGTCTATCTGGAGCCCGGAAGGCCGGACGAGAACGGCATGCCGAACATCGGGGTGAGCTTCTCCTACGGTCCGAGAGATTACGCCGTCATCGAGCAGCTGCAAGCGGCTATCCCCCGGATCGCCAGCGCCGCGGGCATCCAGCTGACGGGACCCGAGGGACGGCCGGATTTGTGCCTGCTGCCCCCGGGAGCCGACTTTCATGAACACGGCACATGCCGGATGGGCGATAATCCCGCCACCTCCGCGACCGACCGGTACGGGCAAATTCATGGCGTTGCCGGCCTCTATGCCGCGGGCAATTGCGTCCTGCCGAGCATCGGAGCCGCGAACCCTTCCTTGACCGCGGCGGCCGCGGCCATTCGCACGGCCGATCATATCGTAAGGACGCAGCGGGCTTAACCCTTCTCTTCAATCGGTTTCCGATCAGGTCTTCTCGTATTCGAAACGGACCGGATCTATGCCGCCCGCGGGTTTTCTTCTGACATTCCGTCAAGCCGGGTCCTCTTATCGCCATACCGGAAAGCCCGGCTCATTTGGAAATTCGCCCAGCTTGATCCTTCTCTCCAACTCGGTCACCGACATCGTAAGCGTATAATCCGTCCCGTCCTTGCCGATCAGGCCGAGATCCTTCTTCGAGCGCAAGTCCGCTGCTTCCGGATCGACAATGTCCCTCAGCCGGCGCTCGAACCGCTCCAGCACGGAAGCATACCGCGCGTCGCCGGCCAAGTCGTTCATCTCGAGCGGATCTTCCTTCACATGGAACAGGCTCGGCCTGTCGAACACGTAGTACGTGTATTTATAATCGCCATCCGTCAGCATATACCAGCTCTGCTTAAGAAAATTGCCATGGTACTCGGAGAACGCGTAATCCGGCCGTTCATGCTCCCGCCCCTGAATAAGCGGCAGCCAGCTGCGCCCGGGACGGTCCGCTTCCGTTGCAAGACCCGCCATCTCCATTACGGTCGGATACAGATCCACGAGCGTTACCGGATGATCGATCCGCCGTCCCGCAGGCAGACCCGGTCCTTTCACGATCAGCGGCACGCCGACCGAGCCTTCGTACGAGCATTGCTTGTAGAACAGCCCGTGCTCGCCTAGCGACTCGCCGTGATCGGACATATAGACGATATAGGTATCGTCGTACAGGCCCTGCGCCTTCAGCTCCGCGACGATGCGTCCGATCATATCGTCCATCGCGGTGATCATGCCGTAATAAGCGGCGATCGTTTTGCGCATCGTCTCCTCGCTCACGTCGCCGAGATCGAGCGCGTTCTGAAAATGCTTGAGCTGAGGATGCAGCCGGTCATTCGGGAACGAAGCGTCGTGCGGCATGTCAAGGTTGTCGGGATCATACAGATTGAAATACTTTTCCGGAACCGTGAACGGCCAGTGCGGATAGAGCAGTCCGACATACAAGGCCCAAGGCTTCCTCTCCGCTTTCTGTCCTTTCCGCTTCAAATAATCGACCGCCCACCCGGTGACGATCCGGTCGTGATCGTAGAAGCCGAAGCGGTCGTCGTGCCCGTGATGGCCGTCAGTAACGATATTTTCCCTGATGCCCGCATGCTCCAAATGCTTGCGCTTATCCGGGCGGATATAGCCGTTCAGCCTCGAATCCATCGGCGTGCCGCGCGGATAGGGTTGGAACGCGGCCCGCCTCTCGATTATGCGATGCTCGGTGAAGCCGCCGTCCTGATAGTCGCCGCAGAAATCCATTTTGCCGAGCATCGTCGACGGAATGCCCGCTTCGTGAAGTCTCCTCGCCCATGTCGACTCCTCCGGATCGAGCGGGCAGCCGATGAACCAGCTGTCGATTTGATGGGTGTACTTGCCGGTAATGAAGCTCATCCGGCTCGGCGTGCATACGGGTGAATTGCAGTAAGCCCTTGTGAAGCAGGTGCCCTCCGACGCCAGCGCGTCCAGATTCGGCGTTTTCACATGCGGATGTCCGCGATAGCCGGTCATCAGCGGGTGGTGCTGGTCGCTGCAAATAACCAAAATGTTCGGATTCGACATCTTCATCCCTCCGCGATTGATATGGGTTTTATGACTTTAACGGTAAAGTATTCAAGTAAAAAAAACAAGATCTAATCTTGCTCTTTTTTTGCGACGGGCGATACGGCCTTCGTGGATGCTCGGACAAGCAGCTTCGGATCCAGCTTTAACCGGAAGATCTGGTCGGAATCGGACTTGCCTTCGATTTTGTCGATCAATATTTCGCACGCTCTGCGCCCCATCTCCTGGATCGGCGTAGCAACCGTGGTCAGCGGCGGATCGACGATCGAGCCCAAATAGACCCCTTCGTAACCGCCGATCGAGATGTCGTCCGGAATGCGGAGACCCATCTTCTTGATCGCGATATAGACTGACGTCGCCGTAATATCGTTGCATACGAACAGCGCGGTCGGACGGTTGCCGCTCCGCAGGGCGCGCTCGAATGCCGGATTCGACTCCAATATCGCGTTGTCGTCCATATCCTCGAGATTATAGTGCAGAGCGAAGGGAAGAAGCCTATCGTCGCCGTGCTCGATGCCCTGCTCGGCCAGCGCCCGTCTCATTCCTTTCAGCCGCTCGACGACTTCAGACGATTCCTTCAGCTTCTCGTCGTATACAAAACCGATGTCGACGTGGCCCAACTCGAGCAAATGGCGCGTCATCAGGTAGCCGCCCAGTTCGTCGTTGCATACGACATAGTCGCTCTCGAGGTCGTAGAAAAACTTCGTGTACAGCACGTAAGGCATTCCGTCGTCCTTGAGCTTCCGGTAGTTTTTGACCTCCGGCGACGGGAAGGCCATGACGCCGTCCGCGACGATGTCTTTGAATTTCTCGATATAAGAGCTTTCACGCTCCGGATTGCCGGCCATCGGACTGACGGAGATCGTATACCCGCGCTTCATCGCATACGGCACGGCGCCTTTAATGATTTGATTCTGGTAATCGTCATGAAACGGCCCGGCGATGACGAGGGCAATCGTATACGATTTGCCGCGAACGAGGCCTTGCGCCATCCGATTGGGGGTATAGCCAAGCTCGCTCGCCTTGCTTCTCACCCGTTCCGTCGTTTCCTTGCTGATCGAGGTGTCTCCTCTTAGCGCCATGGAGACCGCCATCTTCGACAAGCCCAGCTCGTTTGCGATATCCGCAAGTTTTACCCGTTTCTTCATCTTATCGAAGTCTCCTTGAGCAAATGATCGTAATAGGGAGCAAATTAACGAATAAGTTAATTATAAGTGGCCGTTCCAGTCAAATCAAATGAATATCGCTCCTTGCGGATCAGAATAAAGCGCTTGCAATTATATCGCGACTCATTTTATAATCGCTTTATCGATAAAGTGAAATTGGGAGATGATGAAGCCGTGAACAGCACATTAAGCGGACTGTACCAATTCCGCGAGGCAAAAACGAAGCGCGTATCGAGCTACGACCGCTCCGGAGGAAACGACGACCGAATCCCCATTCAGGCCGGGGAGACGGCCGTCATCGCCGACATTCCGGGTGCCGGCATCATTAAGCACATCTGGATTACCGTCAATTCGGAGGACCCGATGTACAACCGCAATTTGATCCTCAGAATGTACTGGGACGGCGAGGAGGAGCCAAGCGTGCAATCGCCGCTCGGCGACTTCTTCGGCCAAGGCTGGGGCGAGAACTACGCGTACGCGTCCCTGCCGCTCGCAGCGGCGCCGAAGAACGGAAGAGGGCTGAACTGCTACTTCCCGATGCCCTTCGCCAGCGGGGCAAGAATGACGATCGAGAACGATTCGGAATTCCCGGTCATGGCCTTTTATTTCTGTGTCGATTACGAGGAGCATGCCGCCATACCGGACAACGCGGGCCGCTTTCACGCTTGGTGGAACCGCGAGGTTACCGAGCCGTCGATCGAGCGGGAGAACGAGTGGGGCACCTTCGCTCCGCCGCCTTCCAACGTCTCGGACAAGGACAACTATTTGTTCGCCGATATTGAAGGACGCGGCCATTTCGTCGGCGTGAATTATTACGTGGACAGCCCGGGTCCGATGTGGTAAGGCGAGGGCGACGACATGTGGATGGTCGACGGAGAACCGTGGCCGGGCTCGCTGCACGGCACGGGCACGGAAGACTTCTTCAACTCCGCCTGGTGTCCGAACGAAGTATACGCGCACCCTTACTTCGGCTATGCCAAGGTGCCGGATAAGCTCGGCTGGATGGGCCGCACCCATTGCTACCGCTTCCTGCTGGAGGATCCCGTCATATTCGGGAAGTCGCTCCGCTCCAGCATTGAGCACGGCCACGCCAACGTGCTGACGCTCGATATCGCCAGCGTCGCCTACTGGTACCAGAGCGAGCCGCATAAGCCGTTCCCGGAGCTGCCTGACCGGGATGGCCGGAAGAATATGCCCGCCATTCAGCCAAGGGACGTCCACCGGTGGCGCGACGCCTGGAGAAAATCGATGGGCGGAGGCAAGCTGTGGGGCAACGAGGAGGAAGGGCAATCCTAACTCATTTCGTTTAATAATAATGGTCCTGCTCTCTAATCGATAGGAGAGTCAGGACTTTTTTTCCATCTTGACGGTCGTCCCGCCCATGCCCCCGACATCCATCCATTCCGTCCGTCCCGGCTTCGAGCGGCCTCGTCTTGACCATCCAGCATTGCAGCGGCGGAGGACTGCACGCGGACGGTGCCGGCTCTTTAGGCCGATACGGATAACGGTAATTAATGGTCTTATTCCGGCCACTCGCAGCCTTCGCCGTGCAAATAAGGGAAAAGATCGGCTCTATTTATGCCAAATGGGAGCCACTCTTCTCAAATCCGACAAAATAACGGAAAACTTATCCGTTATTTCAATCCATCTATGCGATAAGTGCCGGATAGCGCCGTTTTGTTCCCTTATTGGTGCATCCCATCCGATCCGATCCGTACGCAACTTAGAACACCTTCTCGTCCGCGTACTTCTCCCGAATAACGAGAAACTCGTCCAGATGCGCAAGGAACAGGTCGGTCAGGACGGGGTCGAAATGCTTGCCCCGCTGCTCCTTCAACAAACCGATGATGTCAGGCAGCGGCCACGCCTTCTTATAGACCCGGTCGCTCGCGAGCGCGTCGAACACGTCCGCCAGAGCGGTCAGGCGGCCGTAGATATGGATCTCTTCGCCCTTAAGCCCTTGCGGATAGCCGGTCCCGTCGTATTTCTCGTGGTGCTGCAGCGCGATGATGGACGCCGTCTTCATGATCGGCCGGCCCGAATGCTTGAGCATGTCGTAGCCGGACTGCGCGTGCGTCTTCATGATCTCGTATTCCTCGCCCGTCAGCTTGCCCGGCTTGTTCAGGATCGCGTCGCTGATGCCGACCTTGCCGATGTCGTGCATCGGGCTCGCGAGGCTGATCAGCTCCGCCTCTTCCTTCGGCAGGCCGTGCTTCAGCGCGAGCAGCTTCGTGTATTCGGCGACGCGCTTGACGTGGAAGCCCGTCTCCTTCGAACGGGTCTCCGCGATCTCGCCGAGCGTATAGATGATCTCCTTCTGGGTGCTCTCGATCTCGCGGTTCAGGTCGATATTCTCGAACGCCGCCTGTATGTTCGCGCAGTAAACCTCGATCAGGTAACGGTCCCATTCCGTCAGAGCCTTCCCGCACTTAAAGCAGACGACCTTCTCGCCCCCCGCGCTGTTTCGAAAATAGAACGTAAAGCCTTCGCTGTAGAAGGCGCGCTCCCGCATGGCTGCGGCCGACTCCGCCTCCGCCATGACGCCGGGGGGCAGCTCCTCGAGAGCGGCCTCGGCGAACGCTCCGCTGCCCGCCAGCTTGCTCCAGCCGCCCGCGTCCTTCTGCAGGACGAGGCCGCCGGAGCCGCCCCCGGCGCCCAGAATGGAGCCGATCTGCGCCAGCGCGTCGCGCGCCAGCTCGTGGACGGAATAGACGTTCATGATCGAGGAGGAGGAACGAACCACGTCCTCGAGCCCTTTCTTGTTGCTTTGGATGATCCGCAAATCCCTGTAGGAGCGAAGAGAAGAGATGATCGTCGTGAACAGCTTCTGCGAGGTCAGCTCGGTCTTTTCCTTGTAATCGTTAATATCGTATTTGAGGACGACCTCATGCTCCGGCGCCTGGCCCGGCTGCCCCGTTCGGAGCACGATCCGGACCGTGTCGTTGCACAGCTTGCGGCGGATGAACTCGATCACCTGCAGTCCCGCATCGTCCTTCTCCATGACGACGTCCAGCAGCACGAGCGCGATATCCGGCTCGGCCTGCAGCAGGGCGATCGCCTCCGCCCCGGAATAGGCGTGAAGAAGCCGCAGCCGCTTCCCGTCGAATTCGAAGCCGCCGAGGACGAGCGAGGTCACCTTATGGATTTCGTCATGATCGTCGACGATCAGTATGTTCCAGCCTTCCCGCAAAGGATCGCGCGCCGGATCGTCCGATTCGTCCAGGAAGACGAGTTCGTCTTGCTCCTCCGGCGACTGCAGCCCTTCATCTGTCCGAAACATCATGTTCATCTTCCTCCAGAGGTAAATTAATCGTAAAGACGGCGCCGCGGCCCGGCTCGCTCTCGCACTCGATCCTGCCGCCCAGCGTCTGGGTAACCAAATTATAAATAATATGCATGCCGAGCCCGGTGCCGCCGCCGCCGCGGTTCGTCGTGAAGAACGGATCGAAAATTTTGTCCCTGACTTCCGGCGCCATCCCTCTTCCGTCGTCCGCGTACGTCAAGATCAGCGTCGATTCGTCCTTCCTGACGGCAACCCGGATGACCCCTTCCTCTCCCGGCTCGTAGGCATGGATCATCGAATTCATGAGCAGGTTGGTCAATATTTGCGAGAACGCGCCTGGGTAACCGAATAGTTCCGCATCGTCCGGGCCTTCGAGAATCACTTCCAGCTTCGTCTTGTTCAGCTTCGGCCCCAGGCTGACGAGCACCTCCCGCAAATAAGACTTGACGTTGAAGGACCGCTTGCTCTCGTGTGACCGGTCGGCGGCGACCAGCTTGAAGCCGTTGATCAGCTCCGACGCCCTCTTGAGGTTGTAGGATATAATATGGGACGACTCGCCCGCCAGCTTCACGTAGTGGTCAAGATCGGATTTCTTCAGCTTATTGCTTTGCAGCGCGGCCGCGAGCTCGTCGGTCTTGCTCCCCAGATGCGACGCAGCCGTCACGCTGACGCCGACGGGCGTATTGATCTCGTGGGCGATCCCGGCCACCAGCGCGCCAAGCGCCGCCATCTTCTCGGACTCGACCAGCTGCCGCTGCGCGTCCTTCAAATCGCCGAGCGTCTTCTGCAGCTCATTCGTCCGAGCATCGACCGTTTGCTCCAGCTCCTGCGACCAGCGCGCCTGCTTGTTCGACAGCTCCTCGACGGCGTAGAACGCCTTGGAGAACTTCCTCGACAGCAGGAACGCCTGCGCGAAAATAAACGCGAACACGCCGAACTTCGCCATATCGATCGACTGGATCAGGCTGTTGTAGTACAGCAGGTCGTTAAAGATCGTCAGCGCCATAATGACGAACAGCACGCAGCAGAACAAGGCGCCTTCCCGCCTTCGGATCGCGGCGCGAATGAACACCGACACGACGTAAGGCGCCAGAACGAGCAGCAAAATATGCGTCAGCACGAGCGTCGGCGTGAAGACGGATGCGCTTGCCGCCACTACGACGACGCCGAGCACGCCGTACACGGCCGTTCCGAACCGGACCATTCCGATGTGCGTCTCCTCCGGGAACAGCTTCCGCACGTACAGCAGAAACAGGGCCGGCCCGAAGTACTGGCCGATATATTCGATTTTTTTGTACAGCTCGAAGCCCATATCCGGAAAAACATGATGGATGACGACCTCGCCGAGAAACAGCGACCTCAGGCCGAACAGGAGACAGAAGCCGCCGAAGTAGAGCGGGGTCAAATCCTTCCTTCGAATAAAATAAAGCCCGAGATGGTACATGCCCATAATGACGATGCCGCCGGCCACGAACAGCTCCTGGGCGACGCGCATCGTCCTGAATTCCGTCACTTCCTCTTCGTACCCGAGCCGAAGCTCGTCCCATATGCCCCCCGTCCGCTGGACGTAATTGGATACTTGGATGACAAGCTCCACTTCATCCGCCGCGGGAAAGACGACGGTCTGCGGCAGGTACTTCGCCTCCATCCCCGCCCTCGAAGTCCCGACCTTGCCGGCCGCCGCCTTCTCTTTGCCGTTAATCCACAGCCTGTAGGCCGATTCAATCCCGAACGGCATATAGACGGCCATAAGCCGCCCTTGCAGCCTCTCGTCCAGCTTCACGAGCAGCCGATACGTGCCGTGGCCGTGCCCGGCCTTCACGTAGCCGTGGTTGCTCCAGAAGGCCGGCACCTTCGCATAGCCGCCCGCGCCTTCCCGCGGCAGCTCATCCGGTCCGATCAGCTTCCCGTCGTAAAACGCCCACTCCCCGTTCAGCTTCGCGCTCCCGTCGTCGCCGAACGACCAGCCGCGAAGGTCGATCGTGCCCGCCCTCGCCTCCGGCACCGGATCCGCGTTCCCCGGCGCCGAGCAGCCGCCGAGCAGCGCGAGCAGCAGGAGTAGGACAAGAGGCCCATAATATAATTTTTTCATAGCTATTTCGTCCTTGTCGGAAGTTAATCTTCTCTATCACTTATACCATATTTCGACAAGAACCGGATATAGCTTTCGGCAAACAAAGTGTAAACGGCTGACGCTACGCATGAACCGCCAGCTGCATCTTGCGCAGCTCGGTTCTGTGCCGTCCTCTGGCGGCATAAGCTCGTTCCGTGACGAAATAAAAGCGCATCCGTCGTCGGATGCGCCCTTCTCTCCCGCCTTGGCTTAACCGAGCGCCACGCCGCCCGTGCCGCCCCGGTCTTCCTTCCTGATCTGCTTGCTCCTGAGCTGCCCGCAGGCGGCGTCGATGTCGGTGCCGTGCTCCAGCCGGACGCTGACGCTCATGCCCCGCTTCTTCAGCGCGTCGTAGAACGCCAGTATCGATTCCTGCTCGCTGCGCTGATACTGGCTGTGCTCGTCGACCGGGTTGTACGGGATCAAATTCACGTTGACGAGCTCTTTCCTCGCTTCGAGCAGACCGGCCAGCTCCTCGGCATGCGCGGTGCAGTCGTTGACGTCCTTTAGCAAAATGTACTCGATCGTCACGCGCCGCTTCGTGCGCTCCAGGTAATAATCGATCGACGCCATCAGCTTCTCGATCGGGATGGCGCGGTTAATCTTCATGATGCGCGTCCGAAGCTCGTTATTCGGCGCATGCAGCGAAACGGCGAGATTGACCTGCAGATTCGCGTCCGTGAAGTCCACGATCTTGTCGGCCAGCCCGCTCGTCGATACGGTAATATGCCTCGCGCCGACGGCAAGCCCCTTGTGATCCTTGACCACGTTCAGGAAGTCGACCATGTTCGCGAAATTATCGAACGGCTCGCCGATGCCCATGACGACGATATGCGTAACCCGCTCGCCCTCCCCCGCGGCGTCCAGATGAAGCTGCACCTTCATGATCTGCTCGACGATCTCGCCGCTCGCGAGGTCCCGGCTCTTGGCAAGCAGCCCGCTGGCGCAGAAGCTGCAGCCGATATTGCATCCGACCTGCGTCGTGACGCATACCGACAGCCCGAATTTATGCCGCATCAACACCGTCTCGATCAAATTGCCGTCCGCCAGCCGGAACAGAAACTTGTTCGTCCCGTCGACCGACTCCTGCCTCGTATGCTCGCCCAAGGTCGAGACGGCGAAGCTGTCCGCCAGCAGCCGAAGGCATTCCGGATTCACGTCGTGCATCTCCGCGAAATCCGTCGCCCGCTTCCGGTACAGCCACTCCCACACCTGCGCCGCCCGGGACCGCTTGTGGCCGCGCTCGCCGAGCCAATTCGTCAATTGCTCTAATGTTAATCCATAAATGGATGGCTTGTTCATGTTAACCCTCTTTTCCGCGTTGCCGCAGCTGACAATCTGCTTCTTATTGTCCCAAAATATACAGGCGAACACAAGTGGCAGAGCCCGGCAATTCGCTTGAAGGAATCAAAAAAGCGCCCTCTCGGGCGCTCTTCGTCATCGTCATCTGAACTTGTCCGGGAACTGCTTGATGATGCCGTCCGCAAGCACATCCGCAAGCATAATAATGTGATCTTCGCCCTTGTCGAAGGCGGCGATGCTCGCGTCCCAATCCTTCTTCAGCCTCGCCTCCATGTCGGCCCACAGCAATTGCAAATGCACGTGCAGCATCTCCCGCAGTTGCTGGTTGCTCCAGTTCGGATTGGCGTCGCTCAGAAACTTGGCGATATCGTCGGCGTTCCGGTACCATTCCTTATTGGCCTTGTCGAACTCCCTCTGATTGCCGCTCTTCGCCGCGTTCAGCACCTGTCCGGCCAATTCGATATGCTCGGTCAGCAGCTTGGCCAGCTGGTCTCCTGCCGCGTCGCCGTAATACGGCTTGATTGCATTGCCGATGTCCTGCTGGTTCTTCAGCAGCCTCGCCAGCACTTTATCTTGATCCTGCAACCCGGCAAGAGCGCTGACGAT
The DNA here is from genome assembly GCF_014705655.1 of Paenibacillus arenilitoris. Classification (GTDB taxonomy): domain Bacteria; phylum Bacillota; class Bacilli; order Paenibacillales; family Paenibacillaceae; genus Pristimantibacillus; species Pristimantibacillus arenilitoris. Next base: position 65,178 of record NZ_JACXIY010000019.1, read on the forward strand.
AAAGCTTCTCGACCAGATGACATGTTCGAACCACAGCTTTCTCATGTCGCCCTTCAGCTTTGCCATCGCAGGGGTAATGCCGTGTTCAGGCCTATGATGGTAGTCCTCCGCGGATGCGGATGCTCCCGCCGCAGCTAAACCTAGAATCGAGACGGCGAGCATGCCCGCCAGGACCATTTTTAACAGCTTGCTTTTCATGATCGTTCTTCTCCTTTTGTCGGCAAATAGGGATGTTCCTGTTTTATTGTGAACCAATTCTTGCCTTTCATACCTGCCGCGTCCAGAATCCGGCGTTTCCCAGCCGCAGTAAGCTGAAGCGGCAGCTTTTTTTGCGAAAATCGGCTATTCGGGAAAAAACCATCGGCCGACCGGTTCAAACACTGCCCGTAAAGGAAAGGCTGGGCTCGGTACCGGGATGCCGGCAATTAGGAGCGAGCCGATCACTACGGCCGCAAGCATCAGCACCGCATAATAGGCCGCCTCCTTCTTCTTTCCTTCGGGGAGCAATGCCAGGAGTTGCACATAGATGAGTGCTGCAGCAAGAACAGTGAATAAAGCGATATTTAATGTCTTCATTCGATAGCGGCCTCCGTCGATCCGGTTTCTTCTTTGCAACGGCGGGCCGTATTTCGTTTTCTTTTTACAAACAACGCAGCCAAAAGCAGAAGCACCGGAACGAGAATTTGAAAAGGTACGGAATACCACTGCCACACATTTGTTGCAAATTGGATCAGTTCCGTATTGTTCCGATATATCAAGCGGGAAAACTCGATCATCAATAGAGTGAGCGGAACAAGATACGTTCGGAACCGGCTGCCGGCCAGAGCCGTTGAAAGCGAATTGGCAGCCACATACAAGCAGACGCTCAATTTGATAAATACGCCCGTTACCCATGTTACGATCACAATCGGTTCAACCCGTTCGATGAAATCGGCGATGGAAATGTACTGGTATGCGGTATAACTCGGATAGATCAATCTGGACGACAGCTCTCCCAATACAAGCGTATTGCGCAAATTGACGAGAAGCAGCAGTGAGCCGGCGGCTATAAGCGTCCAAATTACGGTTCTTTTCGCCTGCCCGACTTTGTTCAGATGCGGGATGATCATGGCAAATAAGATCGTTTCTCCGAACGGAAAACCGACCAGTTCGGTCATTCCCTGTACAATCGGACTCCACCCCCTATCGATGATCGGCAGCAAGTTCCCGGCTTCAAAGTTTCCACCCATAAGGATCATGGAAACAATGCCTTCCAGCAACACAAAGGCAAGGATGGCGAGGGAGCAGCGGCATACCGTTTCCACGCCCGAATAGGTTACCCAAAGGACGATGGCCATCATGGCAGCGGAAACGGTTAGAGGCGGTGTCTTTGGCAGGGCGACCATCATAATGAATTCGGTGAATGCGCGAAGAACAAGCACGCCGAGATGGAAGCTGTACCACGCATAGCAAAGACCGAGAATGCGACCGGTCCATGCGCCGAATAGATCGCTGCCGATCTCAACGAGAGACCTGCCGGGAAACAGCTGGCATAAGGTGGTGTACACCCAGACGATGCCGCACGAGACGGCAATGGCGAGAAGAATGGAAATCCAGGCGTCGTGTCCGGCGACGGCCGCCAGCGGCACGGTGAGGGAGCTTCCCACAATAAACATAAACATGACCGCAGCGAGCCCGGTGCTGGGGATTTGTTCATTACCCCGTTCCATAGAACCATCCTTTTTTTATCGAATTTGCAATCCGTTGAGCCTTCATTTCACGATCTCTCGCTCCTTCAACTGGAGCGGCGGTCCTATCATTCCCGCCCGTGTTACTTCAAAGTCGGTCTTCACGATGAATTCAGCATTCGCAAATAGTTCATCCCAACTGTGTCTTAGCTTTCTCCAGACTTTCGGTTTTTTCTTATGCAGCACCTCGCCAAACCCGAAAATGTCGGAATTATATTTTTTTTGCACGAGTTCAATCATTTTCCGGGTCTCGCCGGGGACCGATTTTTCGAGCGCGGATTCTATCAGATGCAAGTATTTGGGGTTTGCCAGATCAAGGCCGCTCTTATTCTCTTCGACCGTTCCCTGCCCTTCCAGTTGAATCGTAAATTTCACCTTGCCGCCCTGAATCGATGGCACGACAGTCCGTTTGGCGGAGGTCAGTCTTATGCTGGCGCTGCCTTTTCGATCAGGCAGCCTGGCCGTCAGCATGCCGGAATTCAGCTTTCCGGTTACCCACATCATCAGCTGCGTATCCCGGGCGTTCAAATAACCGACCAGCTTCAAATCCTTGAAAACCGCGGTTCCGGTCAAATTGAACGTTTTTCTCGTATTCCCCGCGTTAACCTTCTCCGAGCTTCGCGTCAATTCAACGACGCCCATTACCGGCTCTATTCCTTCCCCTGAAGCTGCCAGGAACAGATCACGCATCGTTACCGCCATGCCGCCGACCAGTTTCTCCATCTCCCTGACCGCTTCCGTCGGGACGAACTCAAGCGGGTAGTCGATGTTAAGCGCATTTTTCCCCTCTCCTCCCTTAACGAGCACCACATACGTACGCAGACGTGTCGTCGGGTTGCGGCCGAAATGGTCGAGAAAATCCTTGATCCCTTGACGCCCGAGTTTCTCCCCAATAAACAGGACCCGCCGATGCGCGACGAACAGCCTGCGTGACAGCTTAGACTGCTCTGTCGCAATCAATTCCTGAATACTGGATCCGGTTCCCGATTCGACAAAATATTGCTTAGTCTTTTGCGATGTATTGCCGATTTGTCGGGCCGGTATGACCATTTGAACCGTACCCGAATAGCGGCCGTTTTCCTCCAGATCCATGGAGGAAGCCATAACCAGCGCCATATCGTTGATTTCCATACGGTCCCAACAGCCCGTGCATACAAAGATCATGGTAATAAGAATAATTACGACCGATCCTCTACGAAACATGTCTCATTCCCCCTCGTTCCTTCCCGAATGATGCGGACCCGGTTTCTGTCCCGGCGGAACGCGCAGCGGTTCTTGGTAACCTGTCAACCGGGGGCGGAGCTTCATAGCCCAATGAGGCGCACGGATCAAGACGTCTTTCAATCCGCCTGCTGTTAACGGAGCCACTGGCGATAAATATGGAATGCCGAACGACCGAAGCGAGCTTAGGTGAATCAATAAGCCGAGCAGTCCGATACCGATGCCGTACAGTCCAAGGGTACCGGCGAGCAGGATGAGCGGGAAGCGCAGCAAACGGACGGCGATCGCCACATTAAACCGCGGAATGGCGAAGTTTGCGATCCCTGTGATGGAAACGACGATAACCATCGGGGCGGATACGATGCCTGCCTGGACAGAAGCCTGCCCGATAACGAGGGCTCCGACAATGCTGATCGCCGAGCCGACCTGCCTCGGCAAGCGGGCTCCGGCTTCCCGGAGCGCTTCGAATGTAACTTCCATAAGCAGCGCTTCCACAAGCGCCGGGAAGGGACTTGCTTCGCGCGCACCGGCAATGCTGAGTAATAGATTGGTCGGAATCATCTCCGGATGGAACGTCGAGATCGCAACATAGATCGAGGGCAGCAGCAGGGCGATAAGAAAAAAAACAAATCGCACCCATCGAAGGAACGTTCCGATCATGAAGCGTTCATAGTAATCTTCCGAGCTTTGGATCGCAGTCCATAATGTCATCGGCACAAGAAGGGAAATAGGCGTTCCGTCAACGAGAATGGCAATTTTACCTTCAAGCAGATTGGCCACAACCGTATCAGGCCGCTCCGTGTTCTGCACTTGCGGAAATGGAGAGTAGGGCAGATCTTCAATAAACTCCTCGATATAGCCAGATTCAACGACCGCGTCAATTCGGGTGCGCGACACGCGGCTGCGCACCTCCTCCACGACCGAGTCAGTGGCGATGCCTTCGATATAAGCGACTGCTACCTTTGTTTGTGATAGCTCTCCGACCGTAAACGATTCGATCTTCAGACGAGGCGTCTTCAGCCGTTTACGCACCATGATAATATTGGTTTGGAGCTGTTCGATAAACCCTTCGCGCGGACCGCGGATAAGCGGCTCCATTTGAGGCTCTTCCACGCTGCGCGAAGGCGCCTGATCCATGCCGGAGATTAGAACGGATTTCGCGCCGTCAGGTATTAGCGCCACATTGCCGTCGAGTACGCCTTTCGCAAGCTGATTCAATGTCAAAGCCGCCAAAACTCGGCCGACCGTCAAAGCCTGATCCAATTGGCTGCTCATGCTGACTGACGGCTCTTCCTGATATCCGTTAAGGCTGTTCAATGCCGTATGCAGCAAACCTTGATCGAGCAGTTGGCGGTCGACCATCCCTTCGATATACACCAGAAGAGCTTTGCGCTCCCCGAAAAGGTTCACCTGACGGAATACGACATCCGAGCAGTTCTCAAACGCCTTCTCGAGCAGCGCCTGAGTGGCATTCATATTCTCACTCAAGGCGAGGTCTTCCTGTAGGGAAACATTTTGCAGCTTCTTAGTCTGCTTATTGCGGAAGAGTGATTTTGTCATGACGGAATCTCAGTCCTGTAACAAAGAGTTAATTCTGCTTATTATTTCGAAGATAATTGGTATTTATGCACAGTATGGATCGGGGGAAGGCTCGATGGGCATATGATGCTGCCCATAAACAAATGAGAAGTCAACCAGTCCGTTGATCCGACGGAACATAATTAAAAAGCACAGCCTCCTCAAAATTTGAGAAACTGTGCCTTTTTACCTGTAAAGGGACGTTATAGCGGCCTCCGGAAGCCGGGCGGCTTTCTTCAACTATTAGAATTTATACGTTCTGCTCTTATTCGGCGGCATCCTTCCACGCCTGCTCCAAATCGTTGATCAGATCCCGCGGATCCTCCAATCCGACGTACAGGCGGACGACCGAGGACGTCTCCTCCTCCGCGCCTGCCGCCAGCTTGTTCACCGTCACCAGGCTCTCGAACCCGCCCCAGCTGACGGCGATCTTGAAATACCGCAGCCGGGTTGCCCACGCTTTCAGCTTCTCCCTCGGCTCGTTCGTGATGAAGGAGAACAGGCTGCTGGAGCCCGACATTTGCCGCTTGGCGAGCTCGTGCTGCGGATGGACGGACAGTCCGGGATGGTTGACGCGCGCAACGTAGTCCTGCTTGCCGAGATATTCGGCTACCTTAAGCCCGCTCTCCTCGTGCCGCTGCATGCGCAGCGGAAGCGTCCGCAGCCCCTTGGATACGAGAGCCGCCGTCTGCGGCGTCATAATGCCGCCGAGCAGCATGTATTCGTTGTCCGCGACACGGTCCATCAGCTCCTTCGACCCGAGCACGACGCCGCCGATGCAATCGCTGTGCCCGCCGATGTATTTCGAGATCGAATGGACGACCAGATCGACGCCGAGCGCCAGCGGATTCTGGAAGCACGGCGTCGCCCACGTGTTGTCGATGATCGTCCGCGCGCCGATCTCTCCCGCAAGCTTCGCGCATTCGGCAAGCTCCTGCAGCTCGAACATGATCGTCGTCGGGCTCTCCAGGTAGAGCAGCTTCGTATTCGGCCGTACGGCGGCACGCCAATTGGCCATCGAGCTGCCGTCGACGTACGTCGTTTCCACGCCGAACCGGCTTAAGAATTGGCTTAGAAATTGCCTGGTCGGACCGTAAGCCTGATGGGTCGCGACGACGTGGTCCCCCTGGCCGACGACCGACAGGATGGCCGAAGAGATGGCCGCCATGCCCGACGCGAAGCATTTGGCCGCTTCCGCCCCCTCCATGTCCGCAAGCTTTCGCTCCAAATACTGCACGGTCGGGTTATTGCCGCGCGAATAGACATGATGGTCTTGAAGACCGTTCATGGCCCGTTCGAACTCGTCGTAGCCTCCGAAAGCGAACAGGCTGTTCTGATAGATCGGAACGTGGATCGCGCCGTGATGCCTCTCGTCAACGGGATCATAGGCCGCCTTGGTGAAAAAACGCTCTCTTTCTTGTCTCATATGCCTCGCAGCCCTCCTTCTTCTTCATCCTTTCTCCGCCCCTTGCGTCAAGCCTTCCACAATAAACCGCTGGGCAAACGCAAACAAGAGAATGGTCGGTACAATGGATAACACCGTTCCGGCCGACATCGCTCCCCAATCCACGTCGAATTTCAAAATGAAGGAGTTCATCGCGACCGGCAGCGTCTTCAATGCGTCGCTGTCGATGAACATGACGGCCAGAAACAGCTCGTTCCAGTTCTGCACGAAGGCGAAGATGAACGTCGACGCAATGCCCGGCAGCATGACCGGGATGACGACCCGGACGAGCGCCGACCAGCGCGAGCAGCCGTCGATCATTGCCGCCTCCTCGAGCGAGGAGGGAATCCGCTGAAAGAAGCCCCGAAGCATGATGGTCGAGAACGGGATGAGGCCGACCGTATACATCAGGATCAGCGACAGGCGGCTGTTAATCAGGTCCATGCTGCTCATCATGAAGTAAAGCGGCGCGAGCGCGACGAACCCCGGCAGCATCTGGGTGGCGATGAACGCCAGCATGATCTGCTTGTGCCCGCGGAAGGCGAAGCGCGCCAGCACGTAAGCGCTCAGAATCGAAATGACGAGCACGATCGCGGCGGCCGTAACGGACACGAGCAGGCTGTTGCCGATGTAGACGTGGAACTTGGATATTTTGAATATATTCTCGTAATTTTCAAACGACAGCCGCTCCGGCCAGTACCGGATCGGAAACGAGAAAATGTCCTTTTGCGGCTTCAGCGACGTAACGATAATCCAGTACAGGGGAAATACCATCACGAGCAGATGCAGCGTCAAATAAACGATTTTGGATAGGCCCATCAGCCGCAGCTTCATCAGAAATCCCCCGCTTTCTCCGCCCTGGTGACCGACAAGAAGAAGATCGTGTACAGCAGCAGGACCGCGATCATGATGACCCCGATGGCCGATGCCGCCCCGTAATCGCCGCCGTAGATGATCTTGTCCAGCATGAGCGAGGATAAAATATGCGTACTGCCCGCAGGCCCGCCGTTCGTGAGTCCGTAGATGATCGTCGGGTCGTTGAAGATCCATATCGCCCGGAGCAGCGTCGTCGCGATAATAGTCGGCATAATGTACGGCAGCGTGACGTTCCACAGCTTGCGCGCCCCGCTCGCCCCGTCCATGTCCGCCGCCTCGTACAGCTCGTGCGGCACCGACTGCAGAGCGGCCAGCAGCATGATCGCGAAGAAGGCGACGCCGTACCAGACGTTGGCGGCGATGACGGAGAACATCGCCCACCTCGGATCCGACAGGAAGCCGATCCGCTCCTCGATCAGGCCGATCCGAAGCAGCAGGTCGTTGATGACGCCGATTTGGGAGTTGAACATCCATTTCCAGATCATGCCGATGATGAACCCCGACAGCGCCCAGGAATAGAAGATGAATCCTTGGTAGACGCCGCGGCCCTTGAACGGCTTCTTCAGCAGCAGCGCCAGCGTCAGGCCGAACAGGAACTGGAACGCGAGCGAGAAAAACACCCAATACCCGCTGTTCTGCAGCGCCGACAAAAACTTCGGATCCGAGAACGCGGCCGTAAAATTGCGGAAGCCGATGAAGCGCACGTTGCGCAGATCGAACAGCTTATATTCCTGAAAGGCCATCACGATGCCCTTAAGGAACGGATAATAGGTGAAAGCAAGCACTAGCAGCAGAGCCGGAATCAGCCCCGACAATATCAACATTCTTTGCCTCTTCAAGACCTCACCGCCTCGGACAAAATGATAATGGGCGGCCTCGACCGCCCATCTTCGCTTACTTGTTCAATTTCGTCTTCTGGTCGACCCAATAGGCGTCCCACTGCTTCAGAATCTCTTCCGCGCCCGTCTGTCCGAGCAGGAACGACTGTCCCGATTCCATCGCGACCTGTCCCCATTGTCCCGTGCCCGGGTATTCGAACGGCGCTTTATAGTTCACGAACGTATCGGGCTTGTTCGTCATGTCGATGAGCGTCTTGTAAGGGCCCGTCTTGAAAAATTCGTCCTCCGTCGCGCTCGTATGGATCGGAATGAGGCCGAAATCCTTCGAGAAGCCGGTGTTCTCCTCCGGGCTCGACAGAAACTCGATCAGCTTCCAGGCTTCCTCCTTATGCTCGGAGTTCGCCGCGATGCCCCATCCCGCTCCGCCGGCGGAGATGAGCGCCTTGCCGTCCGGTCCGGTCGGCATCGGGGCCGTTGCCCACGTGCCCTCCTCCATCTTCTCCGTCACGACCTGAATGACGTCCGGATCCTGCAGTAGTATGCCGGTTACGCCCGACGTGAACGCCTGCACCTGCTCCTGGAAGCCCCAGTTGATCGAATCCGGCGGCGACGCGTCCTTGTAGAGGCTGAGGTACAGCTCCAGCGCCGTCTTCGCTTCCGGCGTCGAGAAGATCGTCGCGCCGTCCTTCGTGAACATCGAGTCGTCCAGATTCACGTTGTCGCCGTTAAAAGCAAGAATCATCGCGTCGGAGTTGCCGTTCGCGCCCGGGCCGCCGCGGAAGGAGAAGCCGAACCGGTTCTTGGCCGAATCGGTCAGCTGCTTGCCGACCTCGTACAGCTCGTCCCACGTCTTCGGGACGTTCAGCCCCTTTTCCTTCAGCCAATCCTGGCGATAGAACATTTGGCGCTGGTAGAGGCCGTTCGGCACGAAATACAGCTCTCCGCCGACCGCGCCGACGGACTTCGGCACGGCGCCTACCGTGGCGAAATCCTCCCACTTCTCCGTATATGCGTTCAACGGTTCGACGTAGCCGTTGTTGACGAACTCGGCCACGTTCAAATCTCTGACTTCCAAAATATCGAGCGTTTCGTTCGACGCAAGCATCGTTCTGATTTTGTTGTCGGCCTGATCGAACGGGGGTGAAATAAATTCGACTTTAATGTTCGGATTCGCTTCCTCGAACTTGCTGATCATCGCTTGAATAAGCTCGGTCCGCTTCGGACTCGTCAAGCTCTCGATCATGCGAAGCGTTACTTGTTCTTCTCCCGCTCCGTTGCCGGTGCCGGACCCGTCGTTCTCCTTAGCGCCGCTGCAGCCTGCCAGCAAAGCCGTCGTCATGGCCGCGGCGAGCGCAGGAGCAAGCCATTTCCTGTAACCCGTCATGCTCTATCGTCCCCCTCCCAAATGTATCATACAGTCACCCTGTCTGATAGGTTGATTATAGGGGCGCCTTCTCGGCGGTGTCAACAAAAAATTTACATTTGAAACGCTCTTATTTTTTCTTCGATGCAGGCCATCATTTTATTGAATTCGGCCATCGCCCGTTCCGTATCGTGCGCGGCGATCGCCTCGAACATCGTAATATGGAAAGGGTAGGTTTCGTCGAACAGCTGCTTGTCGCCGAGCGGCTCGTTAAAGAACTTCTCGTATAAGCCGGAGATCGAGTCCATGACCGTCTCCAGAATGACGTTATCCGCCGCCTTGATGACGTAACGGTGGAACGCCAGGTCGATCTGCGACGTATCCTTGCCGCCATCCTTCAATATCCGGTATTCCTCGAGGCAAGCTTCGAGCTCCTTGATCTGAATCGGGGTTATCCGGTTCGAAGCGAGCTCGACCGCCTTGCCTTCCAGCGCCTTGCGCACCTCCAGCGTGCTCAGCAGAAAATCCCGCTCCCGCTCGACCTTCACCTTGCCGGTGAAGCGGAACGTGTCGACGTCCCGGACGAAAATCCCTTTGCCGTTCTCCACGCGGACGATATCGATCGCCTCCAGGTAGCGCAGCGCTTCCCTGAGCGAGGAGCGGCCGACTCCGAACATCTGCGTCATCTCTTCCACGGAAGGCAGCTTGTCCCCTTCCTTCAGCTCTTTCTCTTGAATATAGTTTTGAATTTCCTGGGATACGAGCTCGTGCACGAGCAGCTTTTGTATTTTTCTCATTCTCTCTATCTACGCCTCCAGCTTACTGCCTGTCTGATAGGAAGATTGTATAGGAAAGCGGAAAACGTTGTCAATTTCCGTCCGCTTCTTCTTCATAAAACCCGCCTTTTTGGCCATAATAACCCAAGTCATACATCCTTAAGGGAGATGGGGGGAAGGCCGCTATGCCGCTCAGGTTCAAGGGCAGCCGCGATTGGAAGCCGGATAAGAGCAAAGACGCGGCCGCGGCAGCTCCCGCGCAGGAAGAAGCGGACGGCCAAGCGCTAAGCGGCGACCTCGCGTCCGATCTGGCAACGTTCAAATCCTGCTTCGATCGCCTGTCCGACATGGTGTTTCGGGAAATCCGGCTGGCCGGCCCGCGCAAAGCCGCCCTTATCTATTTGGACGGGATGTGCGACGTCGGCCGGATCGATACCGATATTCTCAAGGCTTTGCTGCAGGAATCGACGGGGCAGGCGCTGAAGGATGCGCCCGTGGACGCCATGCTCGGCCGCATCGACGAGCAGATTGTGCATGCCGCACAGACGACGAAGGACCGCCTTATCGGGAGCATCGCCGATCATATCCTGGGCGGCAAGACGGCGCTGCTGCTGGACGGCGTCAAGGAAGCCTTGCTCATCGGCACCCAGAAATGGGAGTCGCGATCGATCGACGAATCGCCCTCCGAGCCGGTTATCCGAGGCCCAAGAGACGGATTCACGGAGAACATAAGGACGAATACGAGCCTCATCCGCAGGCGGCTGAAGGACAAGAACGTCAAGATGGAGGCGATGCAGACCGGCCGGATTTCCAAGACGCAGATCGTGCTCGTCTACGTGGAAGGCATCGCCGATCCGAAGCTCGTCGACGAGGTGAAAGCGAGAATCAAGCGCGTCGACATCGACGCCGTTCTGGAGAGCGGGTACTTGGAGGAGCTGATCGAGGACAGCCCGCTCACCATCTTCCCTCAAATCATGAATACGGAGAGGCCCGATCGGGTAGCCGGCCTCGTACTGGAAGGGAAGGTCGGCATTCTCGTCGACAATACGCCCTTCGCCCTCGTCGTGCCGGTTACGATGTTCGATCTGCTCGAAGCGTCCGAGGACTACTACCAGCGCTTCATCCCGTCGACGGTGACCAGATGGCTGCGGTTATGGCTTGCGTTCAGCGCGCTCGTCTTTCCGTCCCTCTATATCGCCATCACCGCGTTCCATCAGGAGATGCTGCCGACCTCCCTGCTGCTCAGCATCGCCGCCTCGCGCGAGGCGGTGCCGTTCCCGGCGATCGTCGAAGCGTTCCTGATGGAGCTGGCCTTCGAAGGCTTGCGCGAAGCCGGCGTGCGTCTTCCTCGTCCGGTCGGTCAAGCCGTAAGCATCGTAGGTGCGCTGGTCATCGGCCAGGCGGCGGTGCAAGCCGGCATCGTGTCGGCCACCCTGGTCATCGTCGTATCGTTCACGGGGATCGCCTCCTTCATCTTCCCGGCCTACAGCTTAGGCGTAGCCGTCCGGCTTCTCCGGTTCCCGCTTATGATCATTGCGGGGACGATGGGACTGTACGGCATCCTGCTCGCCTTGCTCGCGCTGCTTATCCATCTCGCCGGCCTCCGCTCCTTCGGCGTGCCTTATTTGTCGCCGGTCTCCCCCTTGCGGGCGAGCGAGCTGAAGGACGTCCTCATCCGGGCGCCGTGGTGGGCGATGTGGTGGCGGCCGATGGAGACGGCCCGCATGAATCCGAACCGAATGAAACGAGGCCTGCGTCCGCGCAAACCGGAACGCAAGGGCTGAACAAGGAGGCGATTGGGATGGCAAAGTCGGCGCCGGTCATCGCCGTGATCGCCCTGGCATGCCTGCTCACCGGCTGCTGGAGCCGGACGGAGGTGAACGATATCGCCATCGTAACCGCAACCGGCCTTGACCGGTTGAAGTCGGGCCGGCTGAAGGTTTCCCTGCTGCTGGCGGTCCCGAGAACGGTGGGCAATACCGGTCAGGGCGGCGGCGGGGAACTTGAGCAAACGTCCGGCTGGGTCGTGTCCGACGAAGGGGAGACGATCATGGACGCGTTCCGCAATATTCAAAAAAAACTGCCGCGGAACATTTTTTATCCGCACAACCGGGCGATCGTCATCGGGGAAAGCTTGGCCAAGTCCGACATTTTGGCCATATTGGACTTCTTCCAGCGCTCCAGGCAGACGCAAATGCGCAGTTACGTCCTGTTCACGAAGAAGGAAGCGGCGGATATTCTCCGGTTCAAGCCGAAATTCGAGAAGCTGACCGCCGAGATCATCAAGGAAGAGATGAAGACGGGCGTCAATGTGCACGTGCGACTGAACGAGTTCATCAATATGTTTCTGGAGACAGGCCGGGAGGCGTACGCCCCCCGCATCGAGGTCGTCCCGGCGGAGGTGAAATCGGCCTCGAAGGAGAAGCTGACGAGTCTGAAGCTGACGGGCATGGGCGTCATGCGCGGGAACCGGCTGATCGGATGGCTCAATGCCGAGGAGACGAGAGGGGTGCTCTGGCTTCGCGACGAGATGGAGGAAGGGGTCATCACCGTCGATATCCCCGATGAACGCGGCGGCGGCAAAATAAGCGGAGAGGTTCAGAAGGCGCGCTCCAGGCTCAAGGTCCGTCGGGCGGGCCAATCGTTCATAGTGGACGTGCGCGTCGAAACCGAGCTGGACATTTACGAGAACCAGTCGCCGCTGTCGCTCAAGGAATTGAACAATCTGACTTATGTGGAATCGCTGTTCAAGCACGATATCGAGAACCGGATTTTGACGGCCTGCCGGAAGGCCCAGCAATACGAAACGGATTTTATCGGGATTGGCCGCTCGCTGTACATGACGCATCCCGGGCAGTGGAAGCAGCATCGGTCCGGATGGAACGAATCGCTGCGGACTTTCGACTTTCAGGTCGGCGCCAACGTCCATATCGTCCGCGTCGGAATGATCAACGAGCCGATTACCGAAAGGGAATGAATTTACATGGGGTGCGGCCCTTGGCCGGAGGACGGTGAACCGATGACGAAAATTTCGCTCTATCAATTGTTTTGCGGCATTTTGTTTTTCCAGCAGGGCACGACGATCATCTTCGGGTTCTCTTCCGGCGCGGGCAGGGACGCCTGGATTTGCACCTTGCTCTCGACCGCGTTCGGAGCGTGTCTGGTCTATCTGTTCACCGTATTGATGCGGCTGCAGGACGGCCTCATGCTGACCGAATGGTTCCCCGCCTTATTCGGCCGCTATGTCGGCGTGCCGATCGCCTGGCTTTACTTCGTCCTGTTTTTCTACGACGCGAGCCGAATCATCGCCGACTTGAAGTTCACGATCAATATGATCATGCTCCCCGACACGCCGGAATGGGCCGTGCTGGCCATGTTCATGCTCGTGGCCGTCTATATGCTGTTCAACGGAATCGAGGTGCTCTTCCGCATCGCCGGCATTCTCGTGCCGATCGTAACGGCGCTGTACGCGCTGCAGATCATCCTGCTTCTGTCCTCCGGCACGATGCATGCGGACTTTCTGCTGCCCGTGGCCGGAGAAGGCTGGGCGCGCATCTGGCGGAACGTATGGCCGCTCAGCGTTATGCAGTCCTTCGGAGAGACGCTCCTGTTCGCGATGTTCTGGCCGCTCGTCGTCAACCGGCGCAAAGCAGCCAAAGTATCGGTGTCCGTCGTTTTCTGCAGCGGATTATTTCTGACCGTGCTGAATCTCCTGATCATTACGACTTTGGGAGAAGGCGTGTACAAGCGAAGCATCTATCCGACCATATCGATGCTGCGGCTCATCAGCGTGGGCGATTTCATCGAGAACCTGGACGCGCTCGGCCTCATGTTCTTCATCGTCACGACGTTCTTCAAGCTGTCGTTCTATATGTTCGGCTGCGTCTTCGCCTTTCGGCAATTGGCGTTCGTCAAGAACGATCGGCGCATTATCGTTCCGCTTGCCGCCGTCTCGTATTGTGTAGGCATTACGATGTCCAACGACATCGTCGAGCATATCCAATCGGGCTTCGAGGAGCTGCAATATTACGTCTGGATACCGCTCATGATCGGAATTCCGGTCCTATTGCTGCCCTTTGCGTGGAAGAAGAGTAAGAAGCTGAAGGAGGGAACTTAAGTGAAGGACGTATTATGGCCTTGGGGGGCGCAGATGTTCGTTCATTATCCGTGGGTCGTGTCCATGGCGTTCGGAGCCGCCGCGCTCCTGCTATCCTGTCTCACCTGGATCAGATGGAACAAAAAATAGCGGAGGGCGGCGGCCCCCCTCTAACCGGCGGCTAGTCGCGGCTCCAAATCTTCGAGAGCAGGCGAAGCATCTCGATATACAGCCATACGAGCGTCACCATAAGGCCGAATGCGCCGTACCACTCCATGTACTTCGGCGCGCCGTGCCGCGAGCCATTCTCGATGAAGTCGAAATCGAGCACGAGATTGAGCGCGGCCACGATGACGATGACGAGCGAAATGCCGATGCCGATCCAGCTGTTATCGTGCAGGTAAGGGATATTGACGCCGAACAGCCCGAGAATGAAGCTGAGCAGGTAGACGAGCGCGATGCCGGCCGTGGCGGCGAATACGCCGAGCTTGAAATTTTCCGTCGCCTTGATGATTCTGGTTTTGTAGGCGAGGAGCATGGCGACGAACACGCCCATCGTCAGCAGCGCCGCCTGCAGCGTAATGCCGTTGTAGAGCGATTCGTAATTGGCCGAGAGCGCGCCGAGGAACAAGCCCTCCAGCACGGCGTATACCGGCACCAAATAAGGTGCCGAGGTCGGCTTGAAGCTGACGATCAGCGCAAGGACGAGTCCCGCGATCGCCCCGCCGACGGCGTAGGGCACGACGTTCTGCCCGTTGAAATACATCGACCAGGTCGAGAACGCGCCGCCCAGAAGCAGGGCGAGCATGATGAACGCCTTGTTCACCGTCCCTTCGATCGTCATGGCGTTCTGGCCGGAGTAATGCCCCGCTTGTCTGAACGTGCTTTCTTTCAATGTCGGATTGCCGCTGCGACCGATCATTGGATAATCCCCCTATCGTAGATTTTGTGATGATTCTATCATATTTCCCCATAACATCCCAGAAATTTCATAGGCAGGTCACTTATTCAAAATATTGTCCTCGAGCACCGCGTATTTGTCGCCGTATTCCTTAATGATATGCTTCTCTCCCCAATCGCATAACGAGTCCAAAATCGATTTGAGGCTCCAGCCGTACTCGCTCAGCTCGTATTCGACCTTCGGCGGCACCTGGTTGTAGCTGATCCGGTTCACGATGCCGTCCTGCTCCAATTCCCTCAGCTGCTGGGTCAGCATTTTTTGCGTAATGCCGGGCATGAGGCGCTTCAGGTCGCTCGTCCTTTTTTTCCCGTACGTCAAATGGCACAGGATGACGCATTTCCATTTGCCGCCGATCACCTCGAGCGTCGCTTCCACCGAAATATTGTATTTTTTCTTGATCATTTGCGCCGCCTCTTCATCCTTCATTTGCTACAAATATGCCTATAGAGTACTTTTTGGTGCCTATATCACTTCAAAGTACGTACTGTTCATGGACAACCGAATAATCCATAATAGCATTTGCCGGCCGGCCAATACAACCATTCGGGAGTGGAACGAATGAAGATAGAGAAAAAAAGGAGCACCATGGCGCTTCTCGCGCTCGCGGTCAGCGCCTTTGCCATCGGAACGACCGAGTTTATCAGCGTCGGGCTGCTGCCTCTTATCGCTGAAGACTTTCATATATCGGTTACGACCGCGGGATTAACCGTCACCCTGTACGCGCTCGGCGTAACCTTCGGGGCGCCCGTGCTCACTTCCCTGACCTCCGGCATCTCGCGCAAAACGCTGCTGCTGTGGATCATGGTCGTCTTCATCGCGGGCAACCTGCTCGCCGCGGCCGCGGACGGAATCGCCCTTCTGCTGACCGCGCGCGTCGTCTCGGCGCTCGCGCACGGCGTCTTCATGTCGATCGGCTCCACCATCGCGGCCGATCTGGTGCCCGAGGACCGGAGGGCAAGCGCGATCGCGATCATGTTCTCCGGCCTGACCGTCGCTACGGTGACCGGCGTGCCTCTCGGCACGTTCATCGGGCAGCAGCTTGGCTGGCGGGCCGCGTTCTTCGCCATCGTCGGCGTCGGCATCGTCGCTTTCCTGGCGAACCTGCTGCTCGTTTCTTCCCGGTTAAGCAAGGGAGCGAAGACGCGGCTTAGCGCTCAGCTTAAGCTGGTCGCGAACGGCCGGCTGCTCCTTGCGTTCGCCATTACGGCGCTCGGATACGGCGGAACGTTCGTCGTCTTTACCTATTTATCCCCGCTTCTTCACGAGATAACCGGGTTCCGGGAACGGACGGTTGCCGTCATTCTGCTGCTGTACGGCATTGCGATCGCCATCGGCAACGTCATCGGAGGCAAAGCGGCCAACCGCAAGCCCGTAGCGGCCTTGTTCTATATGTTCCTCGTCCAGTCCGCCGTCCTGCTTGCGCTGGCCTTCGCCGCGCCTTTCAAGATCGCAGGCTTGATCGCCGTCTTCTTCATGGGGCTGCTCGCCTTCATGAACGTGCCCGGCCTGCAGGTCTACGTGGTCATGCTGGCCGAACGCTTCGCGCCGCAGGCGAAGGATGTCGCGTCCGCCGTCAATATCGCCGCGTTCAACGCGGGCATCGCGATCGGCGCCTACCTGGGCGGGGTCGTGACGGACGCGATCGGGCTCATTCATACGACATGGGTCGGCGCTTTAATGGTGCTGGGGGCCGTCGTCCTGACGGGATGGGCCCGCGCATTGGACAAGAAGGACGGCTCGCTTAACCAAACCTATTCGGTGTAGGAGGAAATCATCATGACGGCAAAACATTTGCAAGATACGGTCAAACTTAGCAATGGCGCGCAGATGCCCTGGTTCGGGCTCGGCGTGTTCAAGGTCGAGGACGGTCCGCAGCTCGCGGAGGCGGTCAAGACCGCGATCGGGCACGGTTACCGCAGCATCGATACGGCTGCCATATACGATAATGAAACGAGCGTCGGACAAGGACTCCGGGAGGCCATGCGGGAGCATCGCCTCGCAAGGGAAAGCCTCTTCGTGACCTCGAAGGTATGGAATGCCGATCTCGGCTACGAATCGGCCTTGGCCGCCTACGAGACGAGCCTTGCGAAGCTTGGCCTCGATTACCTCGATCTATATCTGATCCATTGGCCCGTGCAGGGCAAATACAAAGAGGCGTGGAGAGCACTGGAAAAGCTGTACAAAACGGGGCGCGTCAAAGCGATCGGCGTCAGCAATTTTCATATCCACCATCTCGAGGACCTGCTGCGGGACGCGGAAATCAAACCGATGGTGAACCAGGTCGAGTTCCATCCGCGGCTAACGCAGCCGGAGCTGCGCGCCTTCTGCGCGGCGCACGGCATTCAGCTCGAAGCATGGTCGCCGCTCATGCAAGGCGGGCTGCTGGATAATCCGACGATTGCGGACATCGCGGCCAAATACGGCAAATCCGCCGCTCAAATTATTTTGCGCTGGGATCTTCAGCACGGAGTCGTCACGATTCCGAAATCGACGAAGGAGCGCCGCATGATCGAGAACGCGTCAGTATTCGATTTCGAGCTAAGCCCCGAGGATATGGCGCGAATCGACGGATTGAACCGCCATCGCCGCGTCGGCCCCGATCCGGATAACTTCGATTTTTGAACAAAAACCCGCCCGTACCAAAACCTGCATAGCGGCAGGATGGGGGTTAACGTTCATTAGCGTCGGCTTGCCCGAGCCCGATGGGCACATGATGGCGATAAATTCGCCTAACGCGACTGACACCGATCGATAGTTTCAATCGAAGCAATCGGAAGCCGAGCTTAGTGTCAATCATTGAAACTAATCGATCATCTGGCTCTAAATTTGGTGCAATAATTTCAATTATTGCGCTTAAGCCTCGGCAAACAGTGGTACGAACCACCTATCGTGCGGTTTAATTTCAGTTATCGAAACTAAACGGCTGCGGAGTCTGCTATTTTTGAAAATAGTTTCAATTTCTGAAATGAACTGCGAGCGACGGCAGCGGCCCGTTACGGCGGCGAATCAAGTGTAAACGGCTGACGCTACGCACGAACCGCTAGCTGCATCTAGCGCAGCTCGGTTCGGTGCCGTCCTTTGGCGGCAAAAGCTCGTTTCGCGATGAAATATAAGCTCATTTATAAGTGCAAAACTTTTAAACTCTTATATTTATAAAAAGAGCGCCCCGACCGGGCGCTCTTCCTCGTTTCAATGCCACAAGCCGTGCAATAGCCCGAGCGCCGCAAAGGATATGGCGTGCTCGCAGACGGCGATGGCGTATACTTTTTTCGGCATGAGGCCGAACGCCGCGTTCTTCAAATAAACAAGCGCGATCGCGAGCGCGACGATCAGCCCGGTCGCGAGTCCCGTTGCCGGATCGTCCGAGCTCGTCGCCTGTACGAGAACGGCGATCAGAAGCGAGCTCAGAAACGCCGTTGCCGTAGACGCGACATAGATGAGCGGGTTGCTCATATGACCGTCCTTGATGTTGTTGAGACGCGTCCAGCTCCCCCCGAACAGAATCGGCGAAAAGTACAGCGCGCCGAAGGCCATGTAGAAAACGGCGCCCGCGAGCACGGCCCAATAGTTCAAATCGGCGAAAGAAATGGCCATGAATGATGTCTCCTCCGTAACAATCGTTATTTCGGATCGATCGGCAGCGTAATGGCCGTGATCCGGCAGTCGAGATCGAGCGTGCCCGCCTTCGGCGTAATCCGCACCCGCTCCACCGGGTTTCCGAGGTACCGGTACCCGCTGCGCGGCAGCCAGAAGCTGTACAGTTCCGAATAGCACTCGATCAGCAAATCGCGCCGGCTGTAAGCGATGGGCTCTTCGAATTCGTAAACGACGAATTTGCCCCCCTGTATGACGGCCGTCTCGGCGTCGCTGCCGACGTTCGCCCCTTCGGGCAAGGCAATGCAGCAATCGTACCGGCATTTGTCCATCGGCGTAAGGTACGGGTTATTCCTCGGCACGCCGAGCAGCCGGGTATCCGGCGCAATGAAGTCCCTCGCTTCGGCCCAGCGGTAGATTCGCTCCCAAGCCGCCTCGAGCTGCTCCGTATACGCTCCGAACCGGTGGTTGAGAACGGTTAAGGCTTCCGGATACACCTCCGTCCGAACCTTCGACAGGTCGACCCACTGGAAACGAGTATAGCTTTTATCGGCATCGGTTTCTTGCTCGTTTCTGCTATTTTGTTTCGATTTCTTGCCATGGAGATACCGCCTCGGGAATTTCTCCAAATACGTCCCTTCTCTCCACGCCCTCGGACTGTGCGAGTACCGCTCGGTAAAGGCCGTGGCGAAATAGGACAGAGAAGAAAATCCGCATCTCAAGGCGATTTCGGTAACGGACAGCTTCGGCTCGTAGATCAGGTCGTGGGCCGCCTTCTCCAGCCGCTGCCGCTTCACGTAATCGGCCGGCGTCTCGCCCATCCGCTCGGCGAACAGCCTGTGGAAGTGCGACGGCGAATACGTGGATATTTTGGCCAGCTTCTCCAAGGTTAACGGCTGATCCAGATGGCTTTCGATATAGTCCAGCACTTTGTTGATCAAAGCGCGCTGCTCGTGGTCGAGATCCGGCATTTCGATGGCTCCTGTTCGCGTAATGGCTTGACGTTCCGTTCAAAAAAAGCATCAGTACCCATCCTAGGGACTGACGCTTCGGTTTTCAAGTATTTTTTTGATTTTTTTCAAATCCTTCAGGTTGGCGCGCCGCATCATGACGGACATGAACGGGGCGGCGATCATCGAGAACCCTTTCGGATTGCCCCTGTTCCGCAGCGTCATTCGCGTCGATCGGTCGTCGACCGCTTCCCAGACATACGTCGTCTCCATCGGGAAAGGCCCGTCGGCCGTTCGCATGACGAGCCGCTCGCCCGGGACGTATTCCGCGATCTCGTAAACGTAGGCAAGCCGTTTCCCTAGAAAGTCCGCCTGAAAAGCGACCAGAGAGCCTACGGCGAGAGGCTTCGGCGTCCGCCATTCCACCGACTTGATATTCTCGTACCATTCGGGGGCGCGGTCCGGATCGGCCGCATAGGCCGCCGCCCGGTCGCGCGGACATTGAATGATCATTTCCGTTCGTACGTCTACCATGGCCCCGGTCCCCCGTTCGTCTTCAATACAGTATGCCCATCATCGGTATGCAATACCGGCATCGAATTCCTCTCCTTCGCGCTTTATCTCCCGCAGGACGCCGCGTATCGCGTATCGCCGCCGCATCCAAGGTCAGAATATAGGATGTTCATTCCGATTGCAAGCATTATTTTAGTTGACACTTAATTAAGTGTATGCTAAATTAATGGCATGATCGATAAAGCCATCCAAGCCATAGCGGAGCCGAGGCGCAGGGAAATCCTGCACCTCGTGCGCGACGGGGAGCTTGCCTCCAGCGCCATCGCGTCGCATTTCGACATTTCGGCTCCCGCCGTTTCCCAGCATCTCAAAGTACTGGAGGAAGCCGGCCTCGTCGTCGTCAGACGGGCGGGCACCAAACGATTTTACGGCATTAGGAGGGAAGGCTTCGCGGAAATCAGACAATTGATCGAGAGCTTCTGGGACGACAGCTTGCTGCGCCTGAAGGAAGCCGCGGAAGAAGAAGAAAGGAGAAAGCATGAATCCAATCCATAGCAATGATGCGATTACGAAAGAACTGTTTATCGAATGCCGGCCGGAGACGTTATTTGCGTTCTTCACCGACCCGGACAAGCTCGTTCGATGGATGGGACGCCATGTCCTGCTCGATCCGAGCATCGGCGGCAAGTACCGGATCGATATTAACGGCAGCGACATCGCGATGGGCGAGTACAAGGAGATCGTTCCGAACGAGAAGATCGTCATGACCTGGGGCTGGGAGAAATCAAAGACCGTGCCCCCCGGATCCAGCACCGTCGAATTCAAGCTGACGTCCCATCGTAACGGGACGCTGCTGACGCTGACGCATTACGGTCTGCCGACCGCGAAGGAAATCGCCTCGCACGAGCAGGGCTGGACGCATTATATGGCCCGCATCCAGACGCTTGGGCAAGGAATGGATCCGGGCAAAGACCCTTGGTCCGAGCAGGCTATGCACTAAATCCATGTAGAGGAGACGATTGCGACCATGCATACTTTATCCTGCAACTGCGGGTTTGCCGCAACGGAAGACGATAAATACAAGGCGGAAGCCGCCATGTGGCATCATGCCATCCACGATCACGCGGACATGCTCAGAAGCATGAGCGTCGAGATGCTGGAGCAATGGCTGCGCGGCAAGGACGAGCAGCTGAAGAAGGGTGCGTGACGATAGTCCCGCACATAAGAAGCAGCGCGGCCGTACGGCCGGCTGCTTCTTTTTTTATCCCTATCTTTTGATCGCCTTCGTCCAGAAGCCGCCGTGAATCTGATTGGGCTCATGGAAAATAACGAACGCTTTCGGATCGTGCTCCAGGATCAAATCGTTCAGATGCTTCTGATTTTTGCGTTTGGCCAGTATCTCCATCACGAGCCGGTCCCCGTCCCGCCCGGCGCCGAGCCAGGAGGTTACGCCGTAGCCCGCTTGACGAAGCGCCTGCGCGAGCTTCACATCCGGATTGTTGCAGATGACCTTCAGCGTGATATAGCCAAGGGCAAGCTTCTCCTCGATCCAGGAACCCGCGAGCACGCCCAAGGCGTATCCGATCGCATATACCGCCAGGCTTGCAAAGTGATCCAAGTAGGACAAGACCAAATTCAGACCCAGCACATAGATCGTCACTTCCATGGTGCTGATTAGCGCCGCGACGTACTTCTGCCCCTTCAAGGTCAAGATCATGCGCAAGGTGAAGGCCGACACGTACACGATCTGGATTCCGAAGATGAGGATCAAAATCTTCAACATCTAACGATCACGCTCCTTCCGAAAAATCGAAAACCCCGGAATGGAGGTTCCGAGGTTTCTTATCGTCTCATCCCTATTTTAACACCATCCAGCCCCTTTGAATCAATAACCGGACGGACGGCGTTTCGCGCCGGTTCTACCCGTGCCCGGCCCTCCCGACGGATATGGCCTCATGCTCCCACAAAATCCGGCTGACATGCTCGGCCCGTTCCTCCTCGCATTCAATAAGCACCGTAAGCTCGGGGCGGTTCGTTTTTTTCACATAGGTCGCGGCTGTCTTGCCGGAAAGCCGGCTTCGCTTGCGCCTGATCGCCCGCTTGATCCCTATCGTGAGGCCGAAGCTGACCAAGAATCCGCCGAACGCAAAGATGACGCCCCACAGCAGCGGCCCCAGCTTCAGCCCGAATCCGATGCTGACGCCGATCACGCTCATGGCCGTGGCGAATGCCATGCCGACCTCGAACGCCCGCTCCGCGTCGGTGGCGATCCTAGGGGAATACGCGGACTTCGAGTCGCGGTTCAAATCCATCGGCACGACCATGATCCGGCTCTTGTCGATGCCGTTGCGCTCAAGCAGCGAAAGCGCGAGTTCGAGCTCCGTGCAATGATTGAATGTACCTACGATCAGCATATCGTCACCTCGGCCGCGGAAAGATCCGGATGGAACAATTCCCGTATCTCTCGGCGAAATACTGCCTTTGCTCAATGGCGAAGAGCCGGTTATGCTCGATGGCGGTCGTGAAGGAATGATAGACCGCCCCCCCGATCACGGAAGGCATGAAGAGCAGCCAGTGCGGGTGCAAAATTTGGGTGGACGCTTGAATTCTCCCGTAGAACAGCAGATAGCAAGCCGTATGCAGCCTTGAGGCCGTCAAATAAAACCACCACCAGAAAATCGCGTAAAAAGCAAGGCCGACCCGATGATTGTACAAATGCCCCATTCCCGGAAATGCGGCGGAGAACAGGGCCGCCTTGACCGGGCTTTTCTTCTCCAAATACTGAACCTCCATCCTTCCGAGAAAAAAAGGTTTCAACCGGCTATTCTCAAGCTCCGCCAACTGAAAAAAACGGTTGTTCTGCAAGCTGGACCGGTAGCTGTCCCAGATGGCGACCATATAGACAAGCAAATAACCGTATGCCCACCTCGGATCCAGCACCCCGACGGCAAGCGAGAAATTCCCGGAGAAAGAATAGACCAGCGCCTCGTTGATGTGAGCGAGCGTATTAAAGACCACTTCGGACAACGTGAGCAACGTTGCGCGGATGTACTGGTTCAGCAAATAATGGCCGAAGCCGGGAAACGCCGCGGACCACCATGCCACGATAAGCGGGTTGATCCATCGAATATGCGTGACGCCGTTAGAGCTGATCCGCGCGCGCGGCCATCGCGCCTGCTCGTTCCCTTCCACCTGCATCCCCCTACCTGCGCGTTTTCCACAATTAATTTAATTGTCCCAGCTTATGACAATAATTATTCACCGCAGCTTCCGCGCGGCAAGGAAACTTTCGTCCCTTCGCCGCCGGGCGCGGTTAAGTTCGAATAATCAAGGACGGCTTCGACCCTATCGGAGGAGGACTGAAGCCGGATCCACTTCAAGCGGATTCCCGTCAACGCGCGTGCGCATGACGCAACAAAGCGGCCATCCCGCACAGGAATGACCGCTTGTTTGTTTCCGCTAGTCCAGCGCTCCTTGCAGAAGCGCGCGATGCCGCATGATCCATGCTGCCGCCCGGGCCCGCCAAGCGATGCCCCATAGCGGGCCTTCGCTGTCCGGCCCGACCCGCTGCTCGACGGCCTCCTCGGCCGTCTCGCGTACGACGACTTCCAGAATCAAGTCGTACAAGCGGCGCCTCCGATCGGCCGACAGCCCGTACGCGTCCGTCAGCAGCCTTAGCTGCCTGGCCCTCGTCCCGGCCGGCGGCAGCCCAACCCGCTCGGCGACGTCGTCGTCGTGCAGCTGCGGGAAGAGCCAGCATACGCGCGCAAGCTCGGCCATCGGATCGACGGGACCGGCGAACTCCCAGTCGATGAGCGCGATCGGCATGCCGCCCTCCGTCACCATGTTCCATGGCGCGATGTCGCCATGGCCGAATACGACGGCCGGCCCGCCCACTCCTCGCAAAAACCACGGCTTCCACGCCGCGTCCGGAGCGGGCTCGAACGTTGCGGCCGCGTCATGCAGCCTTCTGACCATCCGGCCGACCTCGACGATCGCGTCGTCGCTCCACGGGCCGGGATGCACGAACTCCCCTTCCATGAAGCCGAGCGTCTCGCGGCCCTCCTCGTCCACCCCGGTGCCGATCACGGGCGGAACCGGCTGTCCTTCCTGCCGCAGATGCCGCAGCAGCGCGTGCACGCCCGGGGTCCAAGGACCCGACGGCCGAAGGACGATATCTCCTTTTTGATACACCGACTTATCCGATGATAGTACGATTTCTTCGTTCGAACCGTTCGCTTTCATGTAGGAATGCCCCTTTCGTTATCGGGGAAATCCGCAGGTTGACGGGCTAGCGATGCGTATTCCCCATCCCTTGTGCTGCAGCCCGGCCGTATACAACGCTTTCTTCCATCAACAACGCCTCCTTCTTCTTATTGCCTCTATCCTATCATATTGACCGTATGATCGGCACATTCCCGCGGGCATCCCCCCAAATTTGCGCCCGATCGGCGCTCGTCCCTTACGAATTAGGCTTGGATTCATAAAATAAAGAGAAAAACGAAACGCAAGGGGGAGAGTCCGAATGAGAAAAAAATCGGGCCGCGTCACCGTCATCATCCAGAAAGGACGGAAGCGCATTATTACGAAAACGTCGCTGTCCGGCGTTAAACGGTTCGTATTCGTCATCAACCGGCAGTTCACGAACGCGCCGAACACGACGCAGATCGCAAGCGGGGCGGGACGCAGCAGCGCCGCCGGCAGCAACGCGGCCATCAAGTCGCCGCATACGAAGCAGCAGCAGAGCGTCGGAGCGGGCGGTACGGCGAGGAATGTCAGCGTGAAAGGCGGAAAGCATCGCGGCTATCGCGGTCATGGCGGTCATGGCGGACGTGGCGGTCATGGCGGACGTGGCGGTCATGGCGGTCATAGCGGACATGGAGGATCTGGAGGTCATGGAGGATACGGCGGTTACGGCGGACATGGAGGATATGGAGGATACGGCGGACATGGCAAGCCGCGTTACGGAGCCAAAAAGCGGCGCGGCGGCAAAGAAGTCGTCTTTGTCTTCAACGACCAGATCGTCAAGCTGCCTAGAGGCCAACAGGCCGCAGGGACTACGCAAGTGGCGAGCGGCGCCGGCAAGTACAGCACGGGAGGAACCAACTCCGCCATCGAAAGCGCCGGTACGAAGCAGCAGCATGCCGTCGGCGGCGGCGGAACCGCAACGAACAAATGGATCGGCAAAAAGAAGCGGAAAGCAAGACGCTATTGGTAAGGCAACAATGGGGCTGTCCATAAGTCATCGCTAGATGGCCGAAGGGACGCCCCTTTTCCATTTGTAAAGGGAACAAATTTATACGCTGGACGTCAACACGACTATCTAGGCAAAATGCCTGCAAATGTGCAGCCTTGGGGCAATCGATGGGGCACCCCGACGAAACGCCTGCGAAAGTGCAGGCATTTCGGGGACGCGAAGCCTTTATCGAGCTTACCAAACGGAAAAAGATGCACGTTCGCAGGCATTTCCTTCTCAGCACGGATGCAGCGACCAAATGCCTGCACTTTTGCAGGCTCAGACGCTAGGCGCGCTGCCAGGGCGCGTCGCGCGGCGGCTTCGGCGCTAGGCGCGCTGCCGGGGGCGCGTCACGCGGCGGCTTCGGCGCTAGGCGCGCTGCCTGGGCGCATCACGCGGCGGCTTCGGCGCTAGGCGCGCTGCCGGGGGCACGTCATGCGACGGCTTCGGCGCTAGGCGCGCTGCCAGGGCGCGTCGCGCGGCGGCTTCGGCGCGAGATGCGCCTCGTTTTCTGTATGGCTTGCCGGAAAACCGCCATGTTCCGGCAAGCTTCCAGATTTCTACTGGCTTAGTGGTCTTCAATCTACTAGAATTAAGACCGATGTATTGGTGTTAAAAAAAGTCGTACGCCGCCGCGCGTACCGCGGGCAGCGCCCCGGCGCCGGCGCGGCCGGAGGCCGCCCTATACGGTGGCGTGCGCCCGGTTTACATTGCGATTATTCCGTCATCCCAGATTTTACCGACATTGGAGGTTCCCTTTTTGATCGATACGACATGCGAAGAACGGCTGAACCGCTTGCTTGCGCGCTGCGGCTACAATTCACACGCTCATCTGTACTATCTCGGCGACAAGGAGTGGTTCTGGGATTCGGAGCATGAGGCTCTGATCGCGTACCGGTCGGTCGGCACGAGAAGAATCGTGCTCGGCGACCCGATCGGCAGCCCCCGGGCGATTGAACGCGTCATTGAGCAGTTCGTCGCGGACTGCCGCAATCTTCGGCAGGTGCCCGTCTTCTATCAGTCCAAAGCTTCCAATCTGCCGCTCTATCACCGCCTGGGTCTGCAAAGCATCAAGATCGGGGAGGAAGCCCGAATCAACCTGACCGGCTTCCATACGAACGGCAAGCAATGGCTGAAGCTTAGGAACCGCCTGAATAAATTCGAAAGAGGCGGTTACGCCTTCGAAGTGCTTCATCCCCCGTATGCGGAGCCGTTCCTGAACCGTCTTCAAGCGATATCCGATGAATGGCTTCAGGGCCGAAGCGAGAAAAGCTTCTCCGTAGGCGCCTTCTCGCCGGAATATATAAACCGGTTCCCCGTGGCCGTTCTGACCGGTCCGGACGGCACTTGCGAGGCGTTCGCGTCCATCGCCGGCGATCACGGGCCCATAGCCGCTTCGTCCGATGCGGGCGCCGGCGCCGCTTCCCGGCGAATAACCGTGGATCTGATGCGCTACGCGAAGGCATGTCCGCACGGCACGATGGACGTTCTGTTCCTGTCGCTGTTCAAATGGGCGCGGGAGAACGGCTTCGACGTATGCAGCCTCGGCATGGCTCCCTTCGCGAACGCGGACGATTCGTTTATCGTCAGGCTGCTTTACAACTACGCGAACAAGCTGTACAACTTCAAGGGGCTGTACGATTACAAGAACAAATTTTCGCCCGAATGGGAGGATGTCTACGTCATTTATCCGCCCGCCACGCTGCCCGTGTCCGCCCTTCTGCTCGCCTTCATCATACATACGCCCGTCATCGGCAACCAAGCGAGGCTCGGCGCCGATCCGATGCGGCTTTGGAATAAAAGCGTCCGTCCGAGAAAAAAAGCCTGACGGCGGCATGCCGGCAGCACAATTTTTAATTTCAAAACCAGAAACAAAAGGCGAAAGAAGGAGGTTATATTTACGTTCAGTTTCAAATTTTGAAACTAGATCGGTTAAAACCGAATGGAACAGCGCGAGTGATACCTTTTAATTTCGAATATTGAAGCTAAAAGCAGACGTGTGTAGAGTTAATAGCAATTAGTTTCATTTTTTGATATTAGTATCGCCATCTCGTCGCTGAAACGCCACCTCAACGAAACGGGGCTGTCTCTCCGGTCGCTTCACGATCTTTAGAGACAGCCCCTATGTCTATCGCTTCGTTAGCTCGTTTTGTATTTCTCGCGGTAGTTCAGATTCACGGTTGAATTGGCCGGCGACGCGTCCTCCTTGCGCATGAACCATTGCAGCAGCTTGCGCTCCAGCGACGCGATGACGTCTTGGTAGCGGGCATCGCCGTACAGATTGACCAGCTCGTCCGGATCGCCGGCCAGATCGTACAGCTCCCCTTCTCCGTTCTCGTACAGGTTAAGCTTCCATTCCAGGGTGCGTATGCTCTTCCCCTTCCCGAGCCAAGCCTCCCGCCACGCGCACCAGACGAAGCAGCTTTCGTCGTAAGGATGCTCGGGTCTCGCGCTTATTTCCGATAATCCGATCGGCTCGCCCGCCTCGCCGCTCTCGATGACGGCGTATTCCCGCGGCGCGTAGTCTTCTCCGCGCATATAAGAGGCGAAGCTCTTCCCTTGCACCCCTCCCGGAACGCGGCACCCGGCCGCCTCCAGAATGGTCGGCATCAGGTCGACGAGTTCGATCAGATGCCCGCATCGCCCGGCTGCCGCCTTGCCCGGCCAGGAGACGATAAGCGGAACTTGCGTGAACGAATCGTAGAACATATTATGCTTCTGGATCAGCCCGTGCGCCCCCATCGAATCGCCGTGATCGGACGTGAACAGGATGAGCGTATCCTCGGTCAGGCCGAGCTCGTCCAGCTTGGCCGTCACTCTTCCGATCGCGTCGTCGACGAAATTGATCATCCCGTAATGAATCGCCCGGACCTTCCGCAGCGTCTGATCGTCGGCGCGGTCCATCGCATCCATCATATGCGCGACCCGCTGGCGCTCCGGCTTGGTCGACAGGTCGTCCTTCGGCGGCAGCGGCACGTCCTCCGGCTTGTACAGGCTTGCATACGGCTCAGGCGCCTGGTAAGGGGTATGCGGGTCGGGGAAGGACAACCACAAGAAGAACGGCCGCTCGCGGTCGCGCGCATGCTCCAAGTACTCGAGGGCGGTCTCGCCCAGCAGGTAAGTGCTGCATTTCTCATACGGCGCGGGGTTCGTCCCATGGCCGAGCGGGCTCTTCCAGCAATGATCGACCGCCCACTGGTGGGCTGCCTTCACCTCCGGGTCGTCCCGGTAACCGTCGACCAAATGGCCGTGCGTGCCCTCCCGGACATAATCGAACACGCTTCGAAGCGTGTCGGCCTTCTTCCCTTCCTCGCCGCTTGCCGCGTACTCGTTAACCCGCGTGCCGTCCATGAAAGCGTGATTTTTGCCAATAAGCGCCGTCTGATAGCCGGATTCCTTCAGCACCTGCGGCAGCGTCGTTTCGGTCGGGTTAATGAGCATATGATTGGCATGGCAGCGAATGGTCGACGCATAGCGTCCCGTCATCATGGACGAACGGGAAGGCGAGCAAGCCGGGTAATTGCAATAGGCATGCTCGAACACGACGCCTCTCTCCGCCAACGCTTGCAAATGCGGGGTACGGACGATGGCGTTGCCATACAGCCCGAGCGTTTCCGCCGATTGCTGATCGGTCTGAATAAGCACGATATTAGGCCTGTTATTGCTCAACGAAGCTCACTCCTCTTAACCTTTGATAGAACCGATCATAACACCTTTCACAAAATATTTCCGGATGAACGGATAAAAAAGCAGCACCGGCGCGCTGGACATGATAATAACCGAATATTTGCTCTCGGCCAGCATGATCTGCTCCTCTTTGACGGCGACCGTGATTCTGGAAATATACGACTTCTTCATTTATACTTACTATAATTGAGAAACAATAAAAAATTTAGTACACTGGAGCTAACGACAAAAAAGGGGGAGAAACGACATGACCGATCATACAGCACAAATGGAAATAGGAATCAGCACGTTTTTGGAGGCGACGACCGACCCGGCGACCGGGAAGGCGATGAACCACGCGGAGAGGCTTCGCAACGCGGTGGAAGAAATCGTGCTGGCCGATCAGGTCGGCCTCGACGTCTACGGCGTCGGGGAGCATCACCGCGCCGACTATGCGGGCTCGGCGCCGGCCGTCGTACTCGCGGCAGCCGCGGCTGCGACCAAGCGGATTCGGCTGACGAGCGCCGTCACCGTCCTGTCTTCGGACGATCCGGTTCGCGTGTACCAATCGTTCTCGACCCTTGACGGCCTCTCGAACGGCCGCGCCGAAATTATGGCCGGACGGGGCTCGTTCATCGAATCGTTCCCGCTGTTCGGCTACGATCTGGACGATTACGACCGGCTGTTCGACGAGAAGCTCGAGCTGCTGCTCGCCATCCGGGCTTCGGAGAAGGTGACCTGGCGCGGCGGCCTTCGTCCGGCCATCGATAACCTCGGCGTCTATCCGCGCGCCGTGCAAAACCCCCTCCCGGTATGGATCGCGAGCGGAGGCAACCCGGAATCGGCCGTACGGGCCGGCATGCTCGGCCTTCCGATCGCCTTTGCCATTATCGGGGGCATGCCGGAGCGGTTCGCGCCGCTCGTCTCCCTCTACAAGGAAGCTGCCGCGCGGGCCGGCCATAATCCGGATACGCTGCAGATCGCCACGCATTCGCACGGCTTCGTCGCGGATACGACCGAGCAGGCGGCCGATATGTTCTTCCCGCCCACCCAGGCGCAAATGAACGTCATCGGCCGCGAGCGGGGATGGCCGCCTTATACGCGAGACAGCTTCGATGCCGCGCGCAGCCTCAGAGGCGCCCTCTATGTCGGCGATCCCGAGTTCGTCGCGGAGAAAATTGTGCTGCTGCGCAAAAATCTGGGCGTGACGCGCTTCTTCCTGCACGTCAACGTCGGCACGATGCCGCATCGCGAGGTGCTGCGCGCCATCGAGCTGCTCGGCACCAAGGTCGCGCCGATCGTGCGCAAGGAATTGGCGAAATTATGATGCAATAGAAAGTGGCGGATGTTCGGCGCATCCACCTCTTTCTATTGCGCGCGATCGATCAAGTCCGCTCTCACCGCGATTCCCGGCGGGATTCACCCTCCCCGTCCTTGCCGTTTATGAACTCGATATGCTTGAAGCCCCAGCCGCACATATCGGTGAGCACCGAGCTCAGCGAGTTGCCGTGCTCGGACAGCTCGTATTCGACCTTGGGCGGAATCTCCTGATACACCCTGCGCACAATCAGGCCGTCCCGCTCCATCTCCCGCAGCTGATTCGTCAGCATGCCCTGCGTAATGTTCGGCAGCATGCGCCTCAGTTCCCCGAACCGCTTCGTCCCTTCATTCAGCAGAATGAACAAAATAAGCGGCTTCCATTTGCCTCCGATGACCTGCAGCGTCGCCAAAATTCCCTGCGTATTCGAATCGCCGTTTGTTATCGTCACCGCGCCCAGCTCCTTCCGCCTGCTTTTCGATTGTTTACGGTTACCTGCTACTTTAGCACAGTATCCGGAATTCCGTTAGTACGACGATTTTCCGTACCTAGTACGTTTTTTCGTACTATACCCGGGGCGCAGTCGCCGCCCATGCTACGTTTGATAGGACTTAGTACGGTAAAAAAGCGTACTTTTCAGCCATCCGGTTTTCCGCAATAATGGGGCTGTAAATCGCGACTTCGCGAATATCCAGAAAGGGTGATCGTTTTGAAAACCATGATTATCGCGGCGCATCCCGATCTTCGGCAATCCCGGGCTAACCGCATGCTCGCGCTTGCGCTTGAGCCGTACACCGACATTCATGTCCGCGACCTTTATTCCGAATACCCCGATTGGCAAATCGACGTGGAGAAGGAGCAGCAAGCGCTGCTTCAATACGACCGGATCGTATTCCAGTTCCCGTTCTACTGGTACAGCTGCACGCCTCTGCTCAAAAAATGGTTCGACGACGTACTGACGTACGGCTGGGCTTTCGGGCCCGGCGGCGACCATCTGTCCGGCAAGGAATTCATGGTCGCCACGACGACGGGCGGCACCGAAGGGGGCTACCGCTCGGGCGGCGACAACTGGTTCACGCTCAGCGAGCTGCTCCGGCCCATCCAGAGCACGATTACGCGGTGCAACGGCACCTACCTCCCCGCTTTCGTCATGTACGACGCCGACCGGGGCACGGACGACTATATCGCGCGGGAGGCCGGAAGGTATGCCGAGCACGTACGCGCCTCGCATGAGCGGCTAACGAGCAGCGTGATTTAAGCCTTTCGCCCTCGCGGCTGGCTGGTTACGCCGTTCATAGCCTCTCAATGCAGGCTGACCGTTATGCAGTTCATGGTCCCTCGCGGCTGGCTTGCCAACACGATTGCCAATGTCTCCTTCGGCTGACTTGCGGGCACCTTTACTTGCATATGACCGCCTTCATTCGGCAAGCTTGCCGGCTAGGCTACTTACTCATGCCCAGCCACTCGCGGCAGGCTTGCTAGCCTCTCACTGCCGAAGCTTCAGCGCCACTGCGGCGCTGAAGCCTTTTCTTCTCCTCGCTCATTCCCGTCATTAGACTCAAAAATTGAAACTCTAACCCGGTCGACCGAGCTAATTAAGGATTTAGTATCAAAATTTGAAACTAACCAATCGAACAGAGCGTCACTCAACCCGACTTAGGAGGATTAATCACAATTCTTGAAACTAATCCCCCATTCCGTCCGTCTCAACCATCTTTAATGTCAATTTTTGAAACTAAATAGACAAGTACCGCTCCCCTGACGCCTGGTTCTCTGCCCACGCCTCCGCAGACACCGCTTACCCCGGCCGCGTCTCCAAAAAAACGACCGCCATCTCCTCGTGATGGCAGTCGTTTGCAATTGAAGCCGCTGGCCCGCTTCCCCGATTATCCCGCCTTCGCAAGCTTGAACCGCGCCAGCTCATCCCGCGCGCGCTGCTCCGCTTCCCGCGGCAGATCGCCCGAGGCGATTCGCGATGCACCTTGCTTGGCAATGGATTATAAAGGACGAGGCGGCACGCTATCTCTCGTACGCCCGCAGAAGCGAGGCGATGTCGATTTTGCTCTTCGTTGCCAGAAGAGCTTCCATCACTCTGCCCGCCTTCTCCCGATCGGGATCGGTAATCAGTTCGGTCAGGTTGGCCGGTATAATTTGCCATGATACGCCGAACTTATCCTTCAGCCAGCCGCACACCTGCGCCCTCTCGTCGCCGCCTTCGGACAGCTTCTCCCAGTAATGATCGAGCTCCTCCTGCGTCTCGCAATGGACAATGAACGATATGGCCTCCGTAAACCGGAAATGCGGTCCGCCGTTCAACGCGACGAACGATTGTCCGTCCAGAAAAAACTCCACGGTCATGACATCCCCTTCGGAGAAATCGTGGTGCTCGTTCTTTTCCTTCCCGTACCGGGTCACCCTTCCGATTTCCGAGTTTTCGAAGATCGACGCGTAATAATTCGCCGCCTCTTCGGCCTCGCGATCGAACCACAGGTTGGGGGTGATTTTTTGGATTTTTGCCGCCATCTTCCATCTCTCCTTCAATCTATAAATTGGCAAAACGTCCTTCTTCTATTCCTCACAATACCACAGAAGCGGCGCCGGTATTTCTTCCGGATTGCGGTCTTGGTTACGTTGCTTTTACCTACTATATAATTTTTCAGCACTTACGCTCGTCCGCTTCTTCCGCTATACTTTCACTGTGGAAGAGGCTTGTACGAGCCCCGGTTACCGAACCAATGAAGGAGGACTTACCCATGAGAACGATTAAACTTGGAAATAGCGCGCTCGAAGTGCCGGTTGTCGCGGTCGGCTGCATGCGCATCAATTCGCTGGACAAAGCCGAAGCCGAGCGCTTCGTCCAAACGTCGCTGGAGGAAGGCGCGAATTTCTTCGACCATGCCGACATATACGGCGGGGGCAATTGCGAGGAAATTTTCGCCGACGCGATCCATATGAGCGACAGCGTTCGCGAGAACATTATCCTGCAGTCCAAATGCGGCATTCGCAAAGGGATGTTCGACTTTTCGAAGGAGCATATCCTGGCGTCGGTCGACGGCATTCTGAAGCGCCTGAGAACCGATTATTTGGACATCCTGCTGCTGCACCGTCCGGATACGCTCGTGGAGCCGGAAGAAGTCGCGGAAGCGTTCGACATCCTAGAAAGCTCGGGCAAGGTGCGCCATTTCGGCGTGTCCAACCAAAATCCGATGCAAATCCAGCTGCTCCAAAAATACGTGAAGCAGCCGATCGTCGCGAACCAGCTGCAGCTGAGCATCACGAACGCGACCATGATCACGAACGGCTTCAACGTCAACATGGAGAACGAAGCGGCCGTGAACCGCGACGGCAGCATCCTGGATTTCTGCAGGCTGAACGACATTACGATCCAGCCTTGGTCCCCGTTCCAGTACGGCTTCTTCCAAGGCGTATTCCTCGGCAACGAGAAGTTCCCGGAATTGAACAAGAAGATCGACGAAGTCGCGGAGAAGCACGGCGTCAGCAACACGACGATCGCGATCGCGTGGCTGCTTCGCCATCCGGCCCGCATGCAGCCGGTGACCGGCACGATGAACGTCGAGCGCCTGCGCGATTGCTGCAGGGCAAGCGAAGTTCAGCTGTCCCGCGAAGACTGGTACGGCATTCTGCGCGCGGCGGGCAACGTGCTGCCGTAAGCCGGCGATAGGCGTCGAATCGAAGCAGCCTCCGATCCATGCGGACCGGAGGCTGCTTTGTCGTTATACGCGGAAACGCGGGCTCAGCAGCCCATGAAAGAAAAAATCGATAAAGCGCTCCTCCGATACGGCACCGGCCGCACCGGTCCGCTCCTCCCTATCCGATCCGTCGAGCATCCGGATCATCTCCCTCTGATACATCCCGAAGTAGAACAGAAGCTCCGCTTCGGTCAAATCCTCCGCAATACGGCCCTCGCGTACCCCCTTCTTCACCAATTCGATGAGGAAAGGCGCCAGCTGTACGTCCTGATATTCCCGCAATCGCGCATGGACGAAGCCCGAATCGGCCGACTGCCGGACGCAAGCTATGATTCTCTTCACGAACCGGGCCTCTTCCAGCATAATGCCGCCGACCAGCTTCGAATAATCCGCCTCTTCCGACAGGCGCCGCCGGTATTGTTCCAGCTGCTCGTCCATCATTCCTCTTACCGCTTCGATCAGCAGCTCGTCCTTGCTCCCGAAATAATTATAAATCGTCACCTGGGATACCTTCGCATCGGCGGCGATCTCCTTCATCGTCGCGCGGTTATAGCTCAGCTCCGCCAGCTTCCGCCCGGCCACTTCGATGATCGCCGATCTTTTCCTTTCCGTTTGTTTGCCGAAACCGTTCATACCCGCTCACCTCCCTACCATCTTATCCGGATTTTGAAACAATTTAAACTTAAATTTCAAAATGGCATTGTAACTTACCCGCTGATCGACCATAATATGAAATATAGGGTTAGTTAATTTCAAAACTAAAGGAGCGATCCGATTTTGCCGTCTTTATACAATCAACAAACGAACACGATTTTTCCGCGCCTGACCTTGCTTTTTCTTGAAACGCTCATTCTGGCCGCATCGGCTTGGCTTCTTCTCCTTCAGGGCCCGCGGCGACTCAACGATTGGTTTCATGTCGGTCTTGGCGCGGGCAGCACGGATCGGAACGTTTTGTTATTCGTTCTCATTGCCTTCGTCTACGCCAGGATGCTCTTCACCCTCTTCTATTTGCTTAAGCGGGCGGTGCCATGGCAGGAAGCGTTCGCCGTTCCTCTCGCCTTCGCGCTCTATTACGTCGGCTTCCCTCTTCTTAGCCAGCAGCGGGAATCGGCGCTGGACGGATGGGACGCGCTCTTCGCCGCCCTCTTTCTTGCCGGGTCGTTCATCAACACCTATTCCGAGCTGCAGCGGGACCGGTGGAAGAGAAGGCTTGAAAATAAAGGAAAGCTGTATGCGTCGGGGCTTTTCCGCCACTGCGCGCATATCAATTATTTCGGCGACTTGCTGTGGGTACTGGCGCTGGCCTTGCTGACCCGGAACCTATGGTCGTTGGCGATTCCCGCCGCGCTGTTCGGCTTATTCGCTTTTTACAACATCCCGATGCTCGATCGGCATCTCGAAAGCAAATACGGCGAAGACTTCCGTCTCTACCGGAAACAAACGAGCAAGTTGATCCCGTATATATACTGAGCCAACCCGCATTCCGCAAGGCAGCACGCACGCAGGCGCGCGGCATGCCCCGGAGAGCAGGCGGTTGACAAAAGCGGCGAAATACATTATCGTTCGTTGTACATACAAAAGAAATAGCTGTCAATCGCGTACCCGCAAGGAGGGCTGCAAATGTCAATGGAATCAAACCCGGCAGAGGACCGCTCGACAGGGCCGGACGATGCCTTTCTGCATAATTGCATGTACTTCACGGCCAACCGGCTCAGCCGGGCCATCACGCGCATGGCGGACGAAGCATTCGCGACGACGGGCCTAACGCCGGCATACGGCTATCTGATCCGTCTCGTGGTCGGCAAGCCAGGCATCACGCAGAAGGAGCTGTCGGAGAAGCTTTACATTACCCCTTCGACGCTGACGCGCTTCATCGATAAGCTGGAGGGCAAGCGGCTCGTCGAGCGCAAGGTGCAGGGGAAGACCGTGCTCGTCTATCCGACCGGCCAAGGAATCGAGCTGGTTCCCGCGCTCCGCCAAGCGTCCAAAAAACTGAAGGAAGCTTACGTCGCCGTGCTTGGGGAGGACATGGCCGAGAAGCTGACGCTCGATCTCGAAACGACGAGCGAGCGGCTGGAGAGGTAATTTTTTTTGCTCATTATTTTGTATGTACAAACAACATAAGAATGAGGTGTTAGGATGAGCTCAACCGCTCTGCCCGAACGATCGAACCGAAAGCCCCGCTTTCATTACGGATGGATCATCGTCCTGCTTACGTTCGCCACGCTTCTCGTCTCCGCCGGCATCCGTTCGCTGCCCAGCGTCCTGCTCGTCCCGTTCCAGGACGAGTTCGGCTGGAGCCGGGGAAGCATCTCGGGCGTCATCTCCATCGGCATTTTCCTCTACGGCCTGGTCGGACCGTTCTCGGCAGCGATGCTGCTGAAGTTCGGCACCCGGAAGGTCGTTGCCTCGGCGCTGTCTATCCTTGCGGTCAGCCTGGCCGTAACGCCGCTTATTACGTCGCTGTGGCAGTTCGAGCTGCTGTGGGGGATCGTATCCGGCCTTGCGACGGGCATGATGGCCAACGTGCTCGGCGTTACGGTCAGCAATCTATGGTTCGTGAAGCGCAAAGGGCTCGTCGTCGGCTTGCTGACGGCAAGCGCCGCCACCGGACAGCTGCTGTTCCTGCCGGCGATGGCCAAGGTGTCGGCCGATTACGGCTGGAGGACGGCCGTCTACGCCGCTGTTGCCGGCATCGCGCTCGTGCTGATCGCGGTCGCGATCTGGATGCGCAACCACCCGTACGACGTGAACGCCGCGCCGTACGGGACGGATGAGATCGTGAAGCCTGCTGCCTTCACGGGCAACCTGTTCCTCGCGCCGCTGCAAAGTCTCCGGCTGGCATCGAAGAGCCTCGCCTTCTGGCTGCTTGCCGGCACCTTCTTCTTCTGCGGCTTCTCGACCAACGGCCTGATCGGCACGCATCTCATAGCGGCATGCGGCGATCACGGCATGCTGGAGGTCGCCGCCGCTGGCCTGCTCGCCATGATGGGCCTCTTCGACCTGTTCGGCACGACGATATCCGGCTGGCTGTCCGACCGCTTCGACAACCGCTGGCTGCTGTTCTGGTATTACGGGCTGCGCGGACTGTCGCTGCTGTTCCTGCCGTACGCGCTGGACACTACGCCAGCCATGCTCGTCGTCTTCTCCGTCTTCTACGGGCTCGACTGGATCGCGACGGTTCCGCCGACAGCCAAGCTGGCCGGCCAGACGTTCGGCCAGGAGAAATCCGGCATGATCTTCGGCTGGATCGTCGTCGCCCACCAGATCGGCGCCTCCACGGCAGCCTATGGCGCCGGCGTCATGCGCGATTGGTTCGGCACCTACTCGCAGGCATTCGTCCTTGCCGGGTTTGTCTGCTTCATTGCCTCGCTGATGGCGCTGCGGATACGAAGAGCCGCCGCGGGAAAGGTCGCCGCGGCGGCGTAAGTTAAGCGATCACGTTCCGCCAGCCGCCGGAAGCCGTCACGTCCTCGGCGCCTGGCATCTCCGGCGCATAGCCTTCGCATATAAAGCCGGGCACTTCGGTGCCGTCGACGAGCTCGACCTTGCCGATGCCGAGCGGTGACGGAATGCCGATCACGAAGGCGCCGAAAGCCTCGCGCGGCATCGTCCATACTTCAACGGCGATCGAAGCGCCGCCTTCCCGCTGCTTGAGCAGCCCCGGCTTCGCCGGCTCGGTCGGCAGCTTCACCATTTTGTAGCGCGGCGCCGTCACCGTCTCGTAGGCGAATACCGCCCCGTGCTCCCGCATTTGCTTCTCCAGCGGATACCCTCTCATGTGCAGGCCGCATACCGCGACCGGCGTCGTTTCCAAGGACATGCCTTGCACCTTCTTTCTGCGTTTATTGAAGCGTCGATTCGACGCCGTCGCTGTTCAGGAAAGCTTGCGCGGCGCCTCGAATGAGATCTTCGCGCTCCGCGGCGGCGAACAACGTGATGCCGAACGGCAGCGCCTCCGCCGCCTCGCCGGCAGGCACCGCCACCGCGCACAGGTCGAGCAGATTGCAATGATTCGTATAGCGCCCCATGGCGCTGTTCGTCACGATGGGATCGGCTCGCACCTGCTCGCGCGTCCAGGTGCCCCCCGCCGTCGGCATCGCCAGCACGGCTCCCTCCAATCGTTTCCTCGCTTCCCGCTTCAGCGCCTGCAGCCTGTGCATCGCCCGGAACAGCGAAGCGGCCGTATGACTCGCTTCCACCCCGGAGCGCAGAATGCGCTCGGTGACCGCGAGCGCCGCCCCTTCGTTGCCTTCGACGAAGGCGCCGAGTCCCGCCCATCTCTCCGCCACGTAAGGCCCTTCGTACAAGAGAGAGGCCGCTTCGCTATAAATCGAGATGTCCGTCTCTTCGACCGCTGCGCCAAGCCGGTTTAGCCGATCCACGGACCGCTCCCATGCCGCTTCGTACGCCTTCGCGAACGGGCCGTAGAAGGCGAGCGTTCCGGCGGCGGGCACGCAAATGCGCGCAGGCATCGCGCTCCCGGAAGCCGGCAGCTCGCGCGACCATGGGTCGTCCGCATGCGCGCCTCTCGCAACCCGGTCGACCGCGAGCGCGCCGCCCAGCTCCGCGGCGAACACCGTCACGCAATCGAGACTTTCGCAGGCGGGAACGACGCCTCTGACCGGCCACGCGCCGAGGCTCGGCTTGTAGCCGACCAGGCCGTTCAGCAGCGCCGGCACTCTGCCCGAGCCCGCCGTGTCCGTCCCGAGCGCGAACGCCGCTTGGCCGCGCGCCACCGCGACGGCCGAGCCGCTGCTCGAGCCGCCGCTGATCAGCTCCGGGCGAAGCGCGTTATGCGTCTCGCCGTACGGGCTTCGCGTCCCGACGAGCCCCGTCGCGAACTGATCCAGATTCGTCTTGCCGACGGGGATCGCTCCCGCCGCGATCAGCCGCTCCACGACCGCGGCGTCCGCGGCCGGCTCGTAGGCGAACGCCGGGCAAGCCGCCGTCGTCGGCGCCGCCGACCAGTCGATGTTGTCCTTGACGGCGAACGGAATGCCCCACAGCGGCGCATCGTCCCGGTTCAGTACGTCAAGACCGCGCAAGTACGGCTCAATGCGCGGCAGCTCCGGCGGCGTAATCCAGATGTTCATCCCCTCGTCCGCGCGGGAGCGGCGTATAATTTCCTCCACCACTTCCAGAGGAGACGCTTCCCCGCTCCGGTACAGCTCCCGAAGTCCTTCCACCGTAAGAACCGCGGGCAGTTCCACCTTATTCATCGCTCAGTCCCCTTCCTTACCGCCTTAAGTCAAAATGCTGACGATCAGCTGGCCCGATTGGACCGATTCGCCGGGATTGACGAAGATCGACCCGACCACGCCGTCGCAGGGCGCCTGCTGGGCGAATTCCATCTTCATGCTCTCCTGGATGATGAGCGTGTCGCCCTTCCGGATTTCCTGCCCTTCGGACGCCATCACCTTCCATACGCTCCCCGGCATCGCGCTTCGGACGGCGACGGCGCCGGCGGGAAGCGCCTCCTCCTCGGCCGGCTCCGCGCTCTCCTGCTCGCTTACGTATTCGGCGAGGCCCAGCCTCTTCCAGTTCTCGCGCTCCTCTTGGAAAGCCGTCCGCTGCCGGTCGCGGAACGCATTCGCGCTATCCTCGATCGAATCCAGGAAGCGCAAATATTCGCCGAGGTCGAACGTCGTCTCCGCAATATCCGCTTCGAACCGTCCGCGGAGGAAATCCTCCCGCATGACGAGCAGCTCTTCGGCGGATACCGGATAGAACCGGATCTGGTCGAAAAAGCGCAGCAGCCAAGGCTGCCCCGGCATGAAGCTCGCCGTCGGCCGGAGCCGGTTCCACATCTGAACCGTCCGCCCGACGAACTGGTAGCCGCCCGGCCCTTCCATGCCGTAAACGCACATATACGCTCCGCCGATGCCGACGGCGTTCTCCGGCGTCCAGGTGCGCGCCGGATTGTACTTGGTCGTCACGAGCCGGTGGCGCGGATCGGTCGGCGTCGCAACCGGCGCGCCGAGATACACGTCCCCGAGCCCGAGCACGAGGTAGTTCGCGTCGAACACGATGCGCCGCACCTCATCGACGCTCGCAAGCCCGTTAATCCGGCGGATGAATTCGAGGTTGCTCGGGCACCAAGGCGCGTCCGGGCGGACGTTCTGCTGATAGCGCTCGATGGCTGCCCGCGTTGCCGGATCGTCCCACGAGAGCGGCAGGTTGACGATGCGGGACGGCACCCGGATCGACTCCAGCGGCGGCAGCGCGCGGTCGATCTCCGCAACAAGCGCGCAGGCTTCCGCGACCGTTATCCGGGACGGGTCGATATGAACCTGCAGCGAGCGGATGCCGGGCGTCAAGTCGAGCACCGGCAGGCTTCCGCTCTCCCGGATCGCCTGCATGAGCGCGTGCGCCCGGAAGCGCAGCTTCAAGTCGAGCTCCATCGCGCCGTATTCGACGAGCAAATATTGATCGCCGCAGCACCGGATCGCAATCGGAAAATCCCGCCCCGCGGACTCGCGCAGCAGCACCGGATAGTCGGTACGGAAATCGGAAGCCGCCGATACCGGAAGGACGGCCGGCTCCAGAAGCTCCCGCTCCCCATCGCCGATCATAAGCAAGTTCCGCTCCTGTAGGGCGCGCATCGCTTCCGCCTGCTCAAGCGTCAGCAGCCGGAACCGGATTTTGTCGCCGGGATGAAGCTGGCCCAGCTTCCACAGCTCGGCCGTCGCCGTCGTGGCCGGGCAGACGAAGCCGCCGAGGCTCGGGCCGTCCGGGCCGAGCAGAATCGGCATGTCGCCGGTCAGGTCGAGCGTGCCGATCGCATAGGCGTTGTCGTGCACGTTCGATGGGTGCAGGCCCGCCTCCCCGCCGTCCTCGCGTGCCCAGAGCGGCGCCGGTCCGATCAGCCTCACGCCCGTTCGCGAGCTGTTGAAGTGGACCTCCCACTCCGTCTCGGCGAGCTGCTTCAAATAATCCGGCCGCAAAAACTCCTCCGTGCAATGCGGTCCCGGGACGACGCCGATCGTCCATTCATTCGTCATGGCCGGCCGGTGACGCAAGGCCAAGTCCGCATCCAACGCGAATGCCTCCCCCGCCTCTTGCTTGACGCCGAGCACGTCGCCCGTCCGGATCGCGCGCCCGCCATGGCCGCCGAAGTTGCCGAGCGTGAACGTGGAGGCGCTGCCGAGGATATGCGGCATATCCAGCCCGCCCGCGACCAGCAAGTACGCGCGCATGCCGACCGCGGCTTCCCCGAACGCCAGCACCTGGCCCTCGCGCGCGGTGACCGGCCGGTACATCGGCACGGGCTCTCCGTCAAGCGCCGGATTCATGTCGGCGCCGGTCACGCAGAACGTCATGCCGCTTCGGAACTTGTACGTCCCGCCCCGCAGCGTCATCTCCAGCCCCGGCGCGTCGTCGCCGTTGCCGAGCAGCTTGTTGCCGATACGGAACGACAAGGCGTCCATCGGCCCGCAAGGCGGAACCCCGACGTCCCAGTGTCCGACGCGGCCCGGGTAGTCCTGCACCGTCGTCTGCACGCCGCCGTCCAGCGCCTCGATCGCCCGCTCCGAAGGGGCGAATCCGTTCAGCATTCGCGTATGGACGTTGCCGGACAAGCATTCCTCGCTCGTGAGCAGCGCCCGCAAATAGGATAAATTCGTCGTCAGCCCGTAGAAGCGCGTCTCCGCGAGCGCCTCGCCCAGCTTGCGGATCGCCTCGGCCCGGTCCGCCCCCCGCACGATGATTTTCGCCAGCATCGGATCGTACAGCGTCGTGACGGTCAAGCCGTCGCGCACCCACGTCTCGTTGCGGGCTTGCGCCGAAAATTCGGCCCGGTCCAGCTGGCCGGCGCTCGGCCGGAAGTCCTGCAGGCAGTCCTCGGCGTAGATGCGCGCCTGAATGCTGTGTCCCTGCGGCTGCGGCACGAGCTCCGCAAGCCCGGTCAACTCGTCCGCCGCCTCGCGCACCATCCATTCGACGAGATCGATGCCGAGCACTTCCTCGGTTACCCCGTGCTCGACCTGCAGCCGGGTATTGACTTCAAGGAAGTAAAAATCGCAAGAGGCCGGGTCGTACAAAAACTCCACCGTGCCCGCGCTACGGTAGCCGGTCCCGGCCGCGAGCCTGCGGGCGCATTCCAGCATCCGCGCGCGGACGGCGTCCGGCAATCCGGGCGCCGGCGTCTCCTCGATCACCTTCTGATTCCGCCGCTGGATGGAGCAGTCGCGTTCCCCGAGCGCCACCACTTCGCCGAACCGGTTGCCGAAAATTTGCACCTCGACGTGGCGGGCCTTGGCGATATATTTCTCCAGGAACACGCCGCCGTTCTTGAAATTCGCCGCCGCCAGATGCCGAACCGCGTCGAACGCGGCGAGCAGCGCCTCCTCGTCCTCGCATACCCGCATGCCGATGCCTCCGCCGCCGGCCGTGCTCTTGAGCATGACCGGATAACCGATCCGATCCGCTTCGCGAGTCGCCTCGCCGGCCGTTGCGATCAATCCCGTGCCCGGCAGCATCGGCACGCCCGCCCGCTCCGCCGCTTCGCGCGCGGAATGCTTCAGCCCGAACGTCTCCATCTGCTCCGGCTCCGGGCCGATGAAGGCGATGCCGCGCTCCCTGCAGGCCCGGGCGAACTCGGCGTTCTCGCTCAGGAAGCCGTATCCCGGATGAATCGCCTCCGCCCCGGCTTCGAGCGCCGTTCGCAGAATGAGCTCCGCGTCCAAATAGCTTTCTTTGGCCGGCCCTTCCCCGATCGGCACCGCCTCGTCGGCGCCGTCGACGTGAAGGCTGTCTTGATCCGCCTTCGTATAGACGGCTACGGATGCGATGCCGAGCCTCCGCAGCGTGCGCTCGATGCGGACGGCAATGGCCCCTCGATTGGCAATGAGCACTTTGGTGAACATATGCGACCACTCTCCCTGTCAATAAATCGATGTTTGCGAATTTCGCGCCGCTTTCGGCGCGGGATCAGTTATCCCAGATCAACACCCGAATCGGCGTCGGGTTATAGGCGTTGCAAGGATTGTTGAGCTGCGGACAGTTGCTGACGAGCGCCATCGTCCGGCAGGCGGACCGCAGCTCGACGTAAGCGCCCGGCGACGACACGCCGTCGGCGAACGTCAGCCCGCCAACCTCCGTCACCGGCACGTTCATGAAAAAGTTAATATTCGGCGCCAAATCCCGCTTCGCGTATCGGCCGCCTTCCGGATGCTTCGCCAGCTCCAGCATGTACGTGTCGCGGCAGTTGTGCATGTGCAGCTTATCGTGCGCGTACCGGACCGTGTTGCTCTGCGCCGAGCAAGAGCCGCCCAGCGTATCGTGCCGCCCGCACGTATCCGCGACGATCGTCAGCAGCTCCTTGCCGGACTCGGCCCGCAGGACGGAGCCGGCCGTCAAGTAAATGTTCGATTGACCCACGATCGTCCTCGCCGCGCTGTAATGGTCCTCCGGATTGTCGGCGTCGTAGAACAGCGTATCGGCCGCCTGGTTGCCCTCCAGGTCGACGATACGCAGCACCTGCCCGGCCTTCAGCTCATGCATCCAGCCGTCTCCCGCGGGAATGACGGCATCGTAGACGGCGGTTTCGGGCATGCGGGAACTTTCCACTCGATGAAATGCG
This sequence comes from Paenibacillus arenilitoris, assembly GCF_014705655.1. GTDB lineage: Bacteria > Bacillota > Bacilli > Paenibacillales > Paenibacillaceae > Pristimantibacillus > Pristimantibacillus arenilitoris. Next base: position 108,629 of record NZ_JACXIY010000019.1, read on the forward strand.
GACATAAATGAATTCCTCCTTGGTTCATGGGTAGTTGCTCTATGGACGGCTTTGCAGCGCGTAATAACTCCACGTATTCTCGAAGGCGCGGCGGTTCTCCGGACGGAACCGGACGCAGTAATCGTCGTCGCCGGCCTCCCCTTCCGCCGGCTCGACCGTCATCAGTACCGGCACGGAGGGGTACGTCTTCCGGGGATCGAGCGGATTCGGCGTATTGGACAGTACGAGCAGCACATCCATCTCCGTGCGCAGCGTGACGGTCGCCCCGGCCTCGCAATGATCGGCGTCGAACCGCATGCCGCCCTCGTCGTCGCAGCTTACCTTCGAGAACAAGTTGACGACCGGCGACAGATCCCTCGGACCAAGGCCGCTGCGAACGAGCTCGACCTTCAGATTCTCCTCCCCGCTGCGCAGCCAATCGTTGCGCATCTCCTGATAGCGGGTCGCGCCGTACCTCGCGTCCGTCTCCGCCCGCGACGTGTAGCCGGCCATCGCATCATGCCAGCCGAGGCTGTCCTCGACGATGCTGGCCAGAACCCGGCCGTTGTCGCTGAGCAACGCGTGGCCGCGGGTCAAATGCGCCGTATGCTGCGCCTTCAGCGTATCGGGCATATTGTACTTCTCCGTCAAGTCGTCCGAGTTGAAGAGCAGCAGCGACACATTCGCTCCCGCCCCCTGCGCGGCAAAACGCAGCAGCTTTCCCCTTCCGATCTTGCCCGACCACTTTCCTCCGGGACTGATCGTCATGCTCCACTCGCCTTTCGTCATGGCACTCGCTCCTTTTCGCTATCGATTCTTCGCCTGCGCGCCGCCCCGCGGAGAAACAAAAAGGGAGATATCGCAAGACGTGGCGTCTTGACGATATCTCCCAGGCTTTTATCCTTCCGTGTCGCTCCCGCGATGGGGGGCGGTTTACTCTCGGACCAGTCCCGGCATTCGCCGGCGGAACCCTAGTAAACTAGCTATTCGGTTTGGTTTTATGTGACTAAAGGTAACACACAACTCGAACTCCGTCAACAATTTTTGTAACAATACCTAACATAACTCTTTTCAAATCAAAAAACCCATGTTATATTACACTACATCAAACCTCATACACGATGTCTTCTAGGGTTCCGCGGCGCCTCGCCGGCCTGGTCCGAGAGAAGACGCACGGCGCGCGCCGTGTCCACGGAGGGACAAAAGCCCGGGAGAGATATCCATTGATATCCTCCCGGGCTTTATTTTTTTAAAAATATAAGAAAGTATAAGTTTCTCTTTATACTCCGCTTATATTTCACCGCGAAACGAGCTTCTCCGCCAACGTACGGCGAAGCCGTTTACACTAGTAAGACTGGGGGATTATGAGGATGACCGATCAACACGCAACCTTGCGCAGGACGCTTTCGATGCGCCATATCGTTTATTTGGGGCTGGCATGGATGACGCCGATGATTTACTTCACCGTGTACGGCGTCGCTTACGAAAGCGCGGGAGGTATGCTGACACAAGCTTACCTGCTCGCATTCGTGGCCATTTTCTTCACCGCCGTAAGCTACGGCATCATGTCCAGAACGTATCCGACCTCGGGCTCGTCCTACACGTACGTGGGCAAGAGCATCCATCCCTACATGGGCTTCCTTGTCGGATGGGCGATCCTTCTCGACTATTTGTTCTCGCCGCTCATCGCCTGCCTGACGTTCGGCATCTTCCTTAACGCCCAATTCCCTTCGGTTCCGGTATGGGCATGGATCGTCGGGCTGAACGTCGTTCTCGCCGCCATCAACATCCTCGGGGTCAACTTCTCCGCGCAAATCAGCAAATGGTTCGTCTGGATTCAAATGTCGTTCGTCGGCGTCTTCTGCTTCTTCCTGATCAAAAACCTGTCCGGAGGCCCCGCCGTCCATCCGCTGCAGCCGATCGCCCAGACGGACATCCCGCTGACGGCGATATTGGCTGGCGCTTCCGTCATCTGCTTCTGCTTCCTCGGCTTCGATTCCGTTACGACGATGTCGGAGGAGACGAAGGATTCGGGCCGCGCCATCCCGCGCGCCATCCTCATCATCATTACATTAGCCGGCGTCTTGTATTTGACGCCTTCCTACTTAACGCAGCTCATCTATCCGAATCTGGCGTTCGAGCATAGCGATACGGCGGGGATGGAGCTCGTGAAGCTCGTCGGCGGCTCGGGGCTGTCCGCGCTGTTCGTCACCGTGCTCGTGTTCGCCATCTTTACGCAGGGCTTGTCCTCGTTCGCGACCGTTTCCCGGCTGCTGTACGTCATGGGGCGCGACGCCGTCCTTCCGAAGAAGGTGTTCGGGGCGCTGCATCCGAAATACCGGACGCCGGCGGTCAATATCGCGCTCGTCGCCGCCTTCTCGATGCTCGCCCTCGTCATCAGCCTCGACATCGCGGTGAAATGCGTAAGCTTCGGGGCGCTGACCGCCTTCACCTTCGTCAACCTGTCCGTCATCGTCCGCCTCTACATCAAGGAGAAGCGCCGTTCCTTCAAGCAGACGCTGCTCTACCTCGTCTGCCCGCTGATCGGCGCCTGCTTCATCGGCTGGCTGCTGTCGCTCCTCGACCGCCAAGCGCTATGGATCGGCTTGTCCTGGGTACTGTTCGGCATCGTCTACCATGCCTTCCGCTATAAGCTGCAGCCGCTTCTCGCGCTGCCCAAGAAAGCCCGGGTTCCGTTCGCGCCGCGGCGGGACTGAAGCGAACTACGAAGGGGACTGTCCCGAATGCCGGTTTGTTTGCGGGATGAACGGTTCGCAGATGAAGCGACTCATGCCTATGCCTCGACGTGATCTGCCCCCAGGCAGCGCGTCTCATACCGAGCCTGCAGATGCGCAGGCTTTTGGTCGCTCCATGCGCGCTGCGAATCAAATGCGTGTGAATGTGCAGCCTTTTTCGCGTGGTAAGCACAAAAGAGAGGCTCACGTCCCGGAAAGCCTGCACTTCCGCAGGCTCTCCGTTCGACTGCCTCATCGATGGCGCAAAGACTGCACAATCGCAGTCTTGTGCTTATCGGATGCCCGCTCTAGGTCAAGGCGGTTTCGGAAAAAAAGAAAAAGGCTTGAAACCGCTCATCAGGGAGCCGCCCGAGCCTCGAGCATTACTTCCTAACACTTGATAATACCCGTTCGAAATAGACGCAATTAAGCAGCACCGCGACGTCCGAAGCCGCGAACACCAGTAAATCCCATACGTGCGTGAACGTAAAGAGCTGAAGCCGGATCAGGACGAAGTAGCTTGCCCACATCGCGAGCGGAACCGACGCCTTGATCGCCCAATGAAGCCTGCAATAACAAACGACCGCCACCAGGAAGCTCGCGATAAAGCAATCGATGAGAATGACCATGACCGTGTTCCTTGCCGGATCGTCGAACCAATGGACGGCAAACCGGTAATGGCCGGCCAAGGTCGGGATTGCGATAATATCGGTATAAAGCGTATAGGTCATACTGAACAAGGTGAAAAACCGAATAAAGCGGGACGATACCCAAAGCAGGCTGTCGTACCACTTTTTCGTCATCAGAAAATAAAGGAACAAGCCTATCGCGGTATACGCCGGATTCCACCAATTCAGCTTATAGATGCCGATCGCCAGAAAAATAAGCTCGATGCCGACGAACATCGCGGTCAGCAGCAGGACCGGCGCAACGCCGAGCCCGAACGCGGCGATGGACACCGCTACCGTCGAAACGAGAAACCGCTGCGAAATGTAGGCGCCCAGCGTCATATCGTAGTACCCGTTCTCTAATATTTGCGGATAATATTCGTAGCTTTGCAGCCAGAAAAAAATGATGTTTTCCAAAAAGCCCGCCATGCCGCTCATGCAAAAAAATAACGCGACGAGCTTCATGTCTCTTTTCTTCCATAAGGTATAAGCAAGCAAAATGACGCAAAGCACGGCCGGTATTAGGAACCAAACGGCGTTCCCCGCAAGTAAATTCACTCTCAATTGAAGTAGCGGCGGCAGCTGCATACAGGCCTCCCGGGCAAGATGTGATCGGACGCGTTATCACCATTATGGTTGGAATCGGGCCAAAGTATTCGATCGGACCTGGACGGGGGGCGATGAGGCTACCGCGCCGCCGGCGAGAGGCAATGAAAAAAAGCCCTTCCGCTCGATTCGCGGAAGGGCCATTCTTGTCCTATTGTCTTAACGTTTTCAAAGCGCCGCTCCAGGCAAGCACTTGATCGAGCATGCCGTTCACGTTCGTCAGATGCAAATCCGCCGGTTTGAACACGGTATAATTCTCGAAATCGGTGAACAGCGACAGAGCCGGATGGATGCGCACGTCGGCGATGGACAATTCGCCCAGGATGCCGCGCAGATGCTCGGCCGCGCGCCCGCCCCCCACGGAGCCGTAGCTCACGATGCCGGCCGCTTTGTCGTTCCAGGCTTCGCGGGCGTAATCGAGCGCGTTCTTCAAGGCGCCCGAAATGCTGTGGTTGTATTCCGAGACGATGAAGACGAAGCCGTCGAGGCTTGCCAGCTTCTCGTTCCACTTCGCCGCTTGTTCCGTCGCGTCGGCTTCGCCGAGCAGCGGAAGCTTGTACTCCGCGATATCGACGATCTCGTAATTCGCGTCGCCGCGCTTGTCGGCGATGCCCTTCACCCATTCCCCCACCTGTGGACTAACGCGCCCTTGGCGAGTGCTTCCCAAAATAATTCCGATATTCAGCTTTGACATGTTCTTCCCTCCTGATTTGCCATAATTTGAAAGGAAATCCCCTTCTATTTGCCATTATTACATGATGTTCAATGAAAAACAAATGATGAATTTCTTAAACGAATCGCTTCTTATAAAGGCTTGGCGGCACGCCGACCGAACCGCGGAACACCCTGCTGAAATACAAAGGATTCTCGTAGCCGACGATGGAGGCGACCTCCTTGACGCTAAGGGAAGACTCCAAGAGCAGCTTCTTCGCCTCGTTCATGCGGTTATCGGTCAAATATTTCACCGGCGTCGTGCCGGTCGCTTCCTTAAACTTATGAATAAACCGGAAGAGGCGGGCAGGGTCATTTACGGCAGCGAGAGCGGCTCCGGCTTGGAAGCTTGGCTCGCCGTCAGGGACAACGACGCGATGAGCGCCCAGTTCATCTGGACCGGCATCGATTATTTAGGCGAGGCGAGGGGATGGCCCGTGCGCGTCGCGCAGGCCGGCTTCCTGGACCTTGCCGGCTTCAAGAAGACGAGCTACCACTACCGCCGGAGCTTATGGAGCGAGGAGCCGGCCGTCTTCCTCGCGGCGATGAAGCAGGACGAACCCGAGCTTGGCGCAAGGGGCAGATGGAGCGGCGGCGTCCCGCATTGGAACTGGGAAGCCGGCGAGCGGCTGAGAGTCGCCTGCCATACCAACTGCGAGGAGGCGGAGCTCTTCCTTAACGGACGATCTTTGGGAACGAGGAAGCTTGCGGACGCGCCGCGGCTGTACCTAACATGGGAAGTCCCATTCGAGGAAGGGACGTTGGAAGCCGCCGCCAAAGGCAAAGACGGCAAGCTGCATTCGTATGCGCTTCATACGGCCTCCAAGCCGACGAAGCTTGCGCTTAGCGTCGATGATGCGGAGCTGAAAGCCGACGGCCAGGATATCGCCCACGTCGAGATCCAGGTGGCTGACCGCGACGGCAATCCCGTCTATCTGGCGGATCATCCGATTACGCTGTCCGTTGAAGGCCCCGGCGAAATCATCGGGATGGAGAACGGGGACGTTCAGGATTTGGAGCCTTACAGCTCCAGGACGAGAAAAGCTTATCGCGGCAGGCTTCTCGCTTATGTCCGCGCGACGACTTCGGCGGGCCGGATCGTCGTGACGGCCGAGTCGCCGGGGCTCGAGCCGGCCCGGGCGGCGATTACGGCCGGATAGCCGTTAACGAAACGAGACCGCTCCATGCGCAAGGCTTGCGCGCGGAGCGGTCTCGTTCTCTTTTTTCAACCTGCTTGACCGAAAAAATAAAAGAAGCCCAGCAATAGCAGCGTCAGGAGTATCCCAAAAAACAGCGTCCTTCCTTTGGGCGCGGGACCCTCTCGAAGAACCTGCACGCCTAAGGGCAGGAACGCGGCGCACAGCCCCGCCGCCGCAAGGAACGAGAACCCATAGCGCCCAGCCCGGCCTTGTCGCGCTTATCTTCTTCGACAGCAGAATAACGGCCGGCAGCAGAAGGATATTCCCCGCCGCGAACGCGCTGTAGGACGCGGTCATTAACGCGGGATGTTCTTGATAGGCCAAAAGCTGGTCGGGGAAGAAAAAATGAAACTTGTACCGGAGCGCTACGCCAATCATAAGCAATAGCGGACCTAGAAGGCATGCCACCCCGCCCAGCCACCGCCCGGGGAAGCCGCGGAACGGATCCGGTTTATCTACTTGAATAGCATTGCGCATGCTTACGACGCCACGTCCCTGCGGGTGAACACGAGCCAGGAGACGAGATTGAACACGATGAAATAGGCGGCCAATACGGCGATCGAGAAGGCGAGCGTCATCCCTTCCTGATAAGGACGGCCGACCAAATACGCCGATAAGTCGATGTTGGCGAACAGGACGTATTTGCTCCATTCGTAGCGCCGGATAAACTCCGTCAGCAGCGTGCCGGCGAATAAGGCGAAGATCGAGAAGCCGATCGCCATGGCGCTGCTGCGGAACGCGGCGGAAATCATGAAGGCCATCGTGACGAACATGATCGTGGACACGCCGTTCAGCAAATACGACTGCCACAGATTGGCGAACATGTTCCGTTCGACGATCTGCCCTTGCCCGTCAACGGTCACGAGCTGCAGGCCCATATGCTGGAACTGATAGAGCAGGCCGTTCACCATGACGGATACGACGAACAGGATGACAAGCAGCAGCAAGCCGAACATGAGCATCGAAATATATTTGGACAACAAAATTTTGAGCCTGCTCGCGGGGCGGATGAGCAGCAGCTTGATCGTGCCGGACGTGAATTCCCCGGCCAGGCTGTCCCCGGCCACGATGACGGTGAACAGCGTGATCAGGACGACCAGCTCGGCCGAGCCGTTAATGCCGTCCCACATCGTGCCGGACTCCGGCCGGATGTCATGCGCGAGCCGGTAGTCGTTGACCGTCATTTGCCTCTGGATGTACGTCTTGTTCTCCTCTTCCGTGTCCGGATCGTTCAGGTTCGCCGCATACTGCCGGTTTTCCTCCGTCAATTGCTCCTGCCACGTGCCTTCCGGCGCTTCCTTCGTGTCGTAATACCATTCCACGATGCTGCCGAGCAGAACGGCCCCGATCATGAGGCCCACCATGATCCAGGTGCGCCAGCGGCGATACAGCTTCATATTTTCGTTCAAAATCAAATTAACCAATTTGCTCGCCTCCCGTCATTTCGAGGAACCGGTCTTCCAGCGACTGCTGCCGCGCGCGGACGCCGTATATGCGTATGTCGTTCCGGACGAGCCGCTCCACGATCTCGGGTATGCGATCCCGCTCGGCCGTCACCTCGAGTCCTTCCGGAGCGCGATGAACCGCCCCCACGCCCTCCATGTCAGACAATGCGGCGAGAGCCCGTTCGGAAGGCAATGCTTCGATCAGGAAGGTTTGCGACGCATCGCCGGCGCCGATGAAATCGCCGATCAGCTTCACGTCGACGAGCTTCCCTTTGTTCAAAATCGCCACCCGGTCGCACATCAGCTCCATCTCGGAGAGCAGGTGGCTCGATACGATGACGGTGATTCCTTCTCTCCGGGTCAGCTGGCGCAAATAGTCGCGCAGCTCGCGAATGCCCGCCGGATCGAGACCGTTCGTCGGCTCGTCGAGAATGAGCAGGGACGGCTTGTGCAGCAGCGCCTGCGCGACGCCGAGCCGCTGGCGCATGCCAAGGGAATATTTGCCCACTTTGTCGTGTATGCGGTTCTCCAGCTTCACGAGCGAGACAACCTCGTCGATTCTTTGCTTCGAGATGCCCGGTATCATCCGCGCGAAATGGATCAGGTTATGATAGCCGCTCAAAAATTTATACATTTCCGGATTTTCCACGATCGCGCCGACGTGGCGGATCGCCTGCTCGAACTCGCTCTTCACGTTTTTCCCTTTAATCCGGATTTCGCCCTCGCCGATCGACATCAAGCCGACCATCATGCGGATCGTCGTCGTCTTGCCGGCTCCGTTCGGGCCGAGAAAGCCGAAAATTTCCCCCTGCGGCACGTCGAACGACAAGTTGTCGATGATCGTGGCCCGCCCGATTTTTTTGGTCACGCCTCGCAAGCTTACGATTGGTTCTTGGCTCATATGGGAACCTCCTTATTTATGATCTGCCTGTTGTAAAGACGGCTTGGCATGAAGGATGATATCGGCCGAAACCGCCTGCACGTCGATGCTCCACCGTCCCGTTCCGATTACGCCTTCCAGCAACGATTTGCCGCTGTCGTCTGCGGCCGGCTCGACCGGGAACGGAAGCGACGTGCGGATCGCGCCGTTTTGCGCGGACGCGCTTAAAGCATAGCCTTCGGCTTCGGGTAAAATGAACGTCGCGTCGCCCGAATCGGTCGATACGTCGATGTCGCCTTGGATTTGCTCCAGTTGGAGCGCCGTTCCCCTCCCAACGATGCGTACCGGTCCGGTCGTATCGCGCAGATGCAGGGAACCCGACTCCGCGTCCGCCGCGATGCTGCCGGCAATGCCGGTCAGATGGGTATAGCCGGTTCTGCTCATGAGCGCGATCGCGCCCTCGACATCCTCGATCGTCGCTTCGCCGTATCGGTTCTTATAGTCAAGGCCTCCCTTGATGCCCGACAAATAAAGACTTCCGTACGAGGCATCGACCGCGACATAGCCCGAAACGCCGGTGAGCTCCAGAATGTCGCTGTAAGAAGCGATTTCGACATCCCCCTGAACGCCGTCCACCGTGACGAACCCGTTCTCGCTCTCGAGCGACAGCTTCATGCCGCCGGGGATATGAAGCACATAGCCAAGCTTGACGGAACCGTCGTCGACCGGCTTGCCATTCGCCGTTGCGGCCAGCGACAGCCGCCCGTCGGCCGTCCGCTCCTCCACCTTGACGGCTTCCAGCTTGCGTTCCGCCGTCTCCTTATCCTTCGCCGAAGCCGCGACCGTATAGTGCAGGCGGATCGTATCGTCCGGCGAGCGCTTTACGGCGATCCTCCCTCTCGCGCTTGTCAGCTTCACATCGCCGAGGTCCTGCCGCTTCCACTCGAGCTGCCGCTCGGCCGTCGCTTCCGCCTCTTGATGCGCTTTGACGTACGCCTCCGTCCGCGGATTGTTTAAAAATTGATCGCCGAACGCTTCGAACAGCTCTTCTTTCCTGAACGCGACGTCGAGAATCGAGAGCAGGAGCAGGACGGCGACCGATGCGAGAAGAATCGTTCTTTTTTTCCTGAAAACCATCGCTACACCTCCACCTCCTTCTCGAAAATATAGCCGCTCAGCCAAATGAATCCGATGCTGATCAGAAACAGGACGACAAACGGGCCCGCATGTAAAAACTCGGCATCGGCGTCGCTCGCGCCCCCGTAAAAAATATCCGGCATCCACCCCAGCAGCTGGGACAGCAAAGGGGTCACGCGAAGAACGAGCCACAGCGCGCCGAGAAAAGCGGCAAGCACGACGACGCCCTTGAACCTCGCGACGAGCTGCCCGCACAAGAACGCGAACTGGACGACCGCCAGGAGAAACAGAACGGCAAGGGCGTACATCCAGAAGGTGTGCAGCGCCAAATTGAGCATGGCGGGCACCAGCTCCGTCATATCCTCGGCGGCGCTCACCTCGTCCCATTTTGACCGCAGCAAAATAAGGGCGAAGCTGATCGCGATCCACAGCACGCTGCAGACGAACATCGTAAGAACGGCCGCCAGCTTGGCGGTCATCACCTTCCAGCCGCGAATCGGCAGGGCGAGCAGGAGGTAGATCGAGTTCGTCTTCCACTCGATATGGAGCTGGTAGTAGCCGGCGCCGACCGCGAGAACCGCCGTGAGCAAGAAAGGCAGGAACAGCGACATGACCATAATGAAATCGTCATCCCAGACCGGGCTTTTGTACAAAACAAAAAAATGCAGCAGAACGATGGCGACCGCAAAAACGACCGCCAGCGGGAGAACGCTCCTCAATTCCTTCGCGAATAATTTCCGGAAGCCCATCTACGCGTACACCTTCTCCCATAGGTTCTCGAGCGAGCAGCCGTAGGCCGCGCGCAAGTTCTCCGCCGAATCGAACTTCTTGATCCAGCCGTTCTGCAGGAAGACGACGTCGTCGAACATCGGCTCCGACTCCTTGACGGAATGCGTCGACAGCACGATCGTCTGCTCGTCGGATTGAAATTCGGAAAGGATCGAACGGATGATTTTGGCCCGCGAAGACGGGTCAATGCCCGAGAAGGGCTCGTCGAGCAGCACGAGCGGCACTTTGCGGGACAGCGCCGCGATCAATTTCAGCCGCGCCCGCATCCCTTTCGATAAGCTCCGAACCTTCTGCTTCCCTTCCAATTCCATCGTCTGCAGCATCTCGGCCGCTTTGTCCGCTTGCCAGTCGGCATAGAAGCCGGATATAAAATTTAGCGTTTCCGTCACCGTCATCCAACCGTACAAGTTGTCGATCTCGGGCAAATAGGCGATTTGACTCTTATTGCGTACGTCGGGCTCCCTCCCGTTCACGCGAATACTGCCCGACGTGGGATAGATCATCCCCGCGATCAGCTTCAGCAGCGTCGACTTGCCGCTGCCGTTCGGCCCCAGCAGGCCGACGATGCTGCCTCTTCTGATCCTAAGATCGATTCCGGTCAAGGCCTGCTTCAGCAAATACCGTTTATGAATACCCTTCAGTTCAATGATAATGTCTTGATCCTCCGTGGACACGGGCTACTCCCCCTCCATCCCTTTATGTAGTTCGTTGCGCAGCATGCGCTCGGTTTCCTCCGGCTCGATGCCGAGTCCGCGCATCTCTTCGATAAATTGCCGCACCGCCGCTTGCGCCATCTCCGAACGAATGCGCTGCAGCAGGCTCGGATCGTTCCGGATGAACGTGCCCTGCCCCCGCAGCGTCTCCGTCAGCCCTTCCCGCTCCATCTCCTGGTACGCCCGCTGCACCGTATTCGGATTGACTTGCGACATTTGCGCCCTCTCCTTGTGCGAAGGTATTTTATCGCCCGGCGAGAGCTCTCCTCTGGCCAGCGCCTTTTTCACTTCGTTCACCATCTGCAAATAAATCGGCATGGAACTGTTAAAATCCAGCTGCAATGTCCGGCACCCCCTTGCATCAATAAACCAGTGCACTATTTGACTAGTGCACCTAAAACAATAGAAGCTTCGGGCGCTTTTGTCAATTGCTTTTTTTGTCGCAGACAAAAAGCCGCCTTCCGTCGGTCGGAAGGCGGCTTCGCAACGATTCGTACGCTTTGCCTCTTTATGTCGCGCAGCTCTTCATGAGCGCTTTGGCCGATTTCGCTACGGCCGTTTTTGCATCGGCCGCATAGGCTGCCGCGATGTTACTTATTTCGGGCCTTAGCCCGGGGGCGGAAGCCGATACGTGGACGAGCCCCTTCAGCACCAAGCCGCGATGCCGACCCTCCCACACCGTTAACGCTTCTTGCAGCAAGGGGAACACGGTCCGCGCTTCATCCTCCCCCGCCTTCGCGGCGCATGCGATCATCTCGATCGTATAATCGCGGACGACGATGCTGGCATCGGAGCTCAGCATTTGCCGAAGGACTGGCAGCGCGCCGATGACGGCCGCCGGTACGAGAGGCGCGATCAGCGCGAGCGCGTGCGCCGCTTCCCAGCGGACCTTCGCCGCTCGATGATTCAGCTTCGCCAGCAGCTCATCCGCATACGGTACGACCAGCTGCGGTTGACGCTCCGCCACCTTGGTCATCACCTCCGCGCAGTCGCCCGCCAGCTTCGGCTTCTTCGCCTGCTTCAACCCTTCCGCGATTTCCGTCAGCGCGCCGGGGTTCTCCAGGCACATCGCCGCAACCCGCTCGTTCGACTCCTGCGTCCTGTCTCCCGCCTCAGACGACAACAGAGATAAAAGTTTCAATGCTTCTCCAGCCTCCCGCCGATTCGTTTGCGTTCTATGCAAAGGATAACATGTTCCGCTTTGTACATAAAATGGAATGCGATATAATCATCATGACAAGTATGATTCTCAACAGACAGGAGACTTGGACATATCCCGACCGGAGGTTTCTATGAGCTCCATCCTCATTATCGAAGATCAGGAAGACGTCAATCTCATGCTTGCGGAAGCCTTGACCGACGCAGGCTATCGCGTCACCTCGTCCTATAGCGGCGTTGACGGCATGCGCGAAATCAAAAACCGCTCGTACGACTTGATTCTGCTGGACATTATGCTTCCCTACAAAAGCGGGGATGAAATATTGAAAGAAACGCGGGCCTTCTCCGATACCCCGGTCATCGTCATTTCCGCCAAGGACATGGTCGGCACGAAGATCGACCTTCTGAAGCTCGGCGCGGACGACTATATCACAAAACCCTTTGATCTTGGCGAGGTGACGGCGCGGGTCGAATCCAATCTCCGGCGGTTCCGCAAGCAGGCGCAGCCAAGCCGGGTTTACCGCTACAAGGATGTCACGTTGGACGACCGTGCCAAGCGCGTTACCGCAGGCGGCGCGGAGCTCGAGCTGACGGCCAAGGAATATGCCATTCTGGAGCTGCTCCTGAAGCACGAAGGGAAAGTGTTCACGAAGGCGAATCTCTACGAATCGATCTGGAACGAGGAATACTTAGGGGACGATAACGCGGTGAAGACGCATATGAGCAATTTGCGCAATAAGCTTAAGAAAGCAAACCCGGACGAGGAGTACATTGAGACGTTGTGGGGCCTCGGTTATCGGCTGCGCAAGCCGTAACTTATCGAATTCTTAACCTTTCGATCGCTTCCCTTAACCTTTTCTAAACCGGTGGCCGTTACACTAAGCGTTAGAAAGGACAGGTGAGCGATATGACATCCCATGTGTTGAAAACGAACGGCCTGACGAAGCGCTACCGCGGCTTCGTCGCGCTGCGCGACGTATCGATCGCGATGGAGCCCGGCAAAATATACGGCTTGATCGGGCAGAACGGCGCGGGCAAGACGACGCTTATGCGGCTGCTGGCCGGGCTTTCCTTCCCGACGGAGGGCAGCATACTGCTGTTCGGCCACGGCGGCGAACGCGCCTTGCGTGAAGAGAGGAAGCGTCTTGGCTGCATGATCGAACATCCGGGCTTCGTCCCCCATATGACGGCGCAGGAAAATCTTACGCTTTACCGTACGATGAGGGGCATTCCGAATAAAGAAATCGAGCATGAATTGCTCGAATTGGTAGGGCTGGCCGGCACGGGGAACAAGAAAGCCCGCAACTTCTCGCTCGGCATGAAGCAGCGGCTCGGCATCGCGATCGCGCTGCTCGGCAATCCGGAGCTGCTGATCCTGGACGAGCCGATCAACGGGCTCGACCCGCTCGGCGTCATCGAAATCCGCAATCTGCTGAAGAAGCTGTGCGAGGAGCGGCATATGGCGATACTGATCTCCAGCCACAACTTGCCGGAGCTCTACCAGACAGCGACGGATTACATCATCATCCACCAAGGCGAAATCAAGCAGACCCTTACCCAGGAGCAGCTGGACGAGAACTGCAAGCATCATATTCTTATCGGCTGCGACCAGCCTGAGAAGCTGGCGGGCGTGCTCGAGACGCAGCTGAACACGACGAAGTTCCAGGTAATGCCGGACAAGACCGTGAAGCTGTACGATTACTTGAATCGGAAGGATGCCGTAGCCCGGACGTTGTTCGAGAACGGCATCGTCGCGACGAAATTTTCAATCGAAGGCGATACGTTGGAAAATTACTTCATTTCCGTCATAGGGGGCGAGCGACATGCTTAATTTGATCCAGGCCGATTTGTATAAGCTGCGCAAGTCCCGGGCGATCAAAGTACTGCTCGCCATGACGACCGTCAGCGCAACCGTCATGGCCGTCATGGCTTACCTGATCCCGCAGGGCCAAATCGATGCGAGCATGACGGGCATCGGGTTCATGTTCTCCGATATGAACATGATCAGCATTCTCGGAGGCGTCATCGCGGGCATTCTCATTTGCGGGGATTTCGATAACAAAACGATTCAGGACGCCATCGCGAGCGGCTTCGGGAGGGCCGCGATCGTCATCGGCAAAGCGGCCGTGCTCGGCGTCGCCGTGGCGCTCGTCCTGCTGCCGTATGCCGTCGTCACGGCAGTGGCGCTTGGCACTGGCCACCCGTTCGGCATGGAGAACGTCGCTCTGGGCTTCCTTCATCTTCTGACGGCGGAGGGCGGCTCCGCATTTGCCGCGGCGGACATTTGGAAAACCGTATTTATCATACTGACGTTGCTCCTTGTCTATGCGGCGCAGCTCAGTATTTGCGTACCGCTTGCCTTTCTGCTTCGAAAGCCGATCTTCGTGGTCGCGATCTATTACGGCTTCTCCATCCTATGCGCGCAGCTCATGAGGCTCGGCGACGGCTCCCACTGGTTCGGCTCCCTCTTCTCCTCGACGCCGTACGGCGGGCGCCATGCTTTCATGAGTCTGGAGACGGGAGCTGGAGACATGCTCGCAACCGCCGTCGTCAGCTTCATGTTTATGATCGTCACGACGGCTGTCACGTACGCCGCGTTCAGGAGAGCGGAATTGAAGTAACGGAAAGGTGGGGAAGGCGTTGACGATCTTGGCTTGCGCTTTGGCTGCGGTTATTTTTATGCTCCTGCTGTACGTCGCCTTTATTCGCCGGCAGTTGCGCAGCATCAACCGCCAGCTCGATAAGCGGCTGTCCGAGCATACGAGGCAGCCGATTCGGCTGGAGCTGCAGAGCGGGGAGCTCAACGCACTCGCCGTCAATATGAACAAATGCCTGAAGGCGGAGGAGACCCTCCGCCTTAAAGGCATTCGCGAGGAAAAAAGCTTCAAGGAGCTGATCGCGAACATCTCCCACGATTTGCGGACGCCGCTTACGGCCATCAAAGGCTATCAGCAGCTGGCGATGAACGGCGAATTGACCGCCGATCAGCGGAAGAAGCTACTCGTCGCCCAGAAGCACGCCGATGAATTGGAACGGTTGATCGAGCAATTTTTCGAATATTCCTATCTGCTGAACGCAAATGCCGAGCTTCGGACGGAACGGATCAACCTGACCAATCTGGTTGCGGAATGCCTGGCCGCGTCCGTTCCGGCATTGGAAGAGCGGCGTCTGGCCGTGCAGCTCGAGGATGCGCCGCCCGTCTGGATCCATGCCGATAAGGAGATGGCGACGAGGATCGTTCAAAATTTACTTCGCAACTGCTTGCAGCACGCTGCCGGCGATATCGACATACGGCTGCATGCTGCCGGCAAAGCCGTCCTGTCGATCCGGAATCTTGTCGATCCGTCCACCGCCCTTGACGCCGACAGGCTGTTCGATCGTTTCTATACCGGCGACAAAGCCAGGAGCGGAAGCAGCACCGGGCTGGGCTTGTCGATCGTTCGGCTGTTGACGGACAAAATGGGCGGCGCTGCGCGCGCCGCCCTGGATGACGGAATGCTCGAAATTCGCGTTGAGCTTCCGTTAGAACTGCCTTAAGCTTCGCCGAGGAAGCCTTTCTTGAAGATGTCCAGCAAGTAATCGAGCGTGATCGGATCGCTGTAGGTCGACGCCTCCGTGTCGATCTCAATGACTTGGCCCGCCTTGACGGCCGGAACGTTCTTCCAAAGCTCGGTGTCCATGAACGAATTGTCGCCGCCTTTGGCGCGGCTGATCACGATAAAGTCGCCCGAATAGTCGGGAATGACTTCTTGCGACAGCGTGTAGTAACCCGCTTCCAGCGCGTCCGCCGTCACTTTCTCGGGCATGCCGAGTCCCATCGCCTGATACAGAATCTCGGTGCCGCGCGCCCATTTGTCGCCGAACACGTAGAAGTTCTTCGAATCGGTCTCGAATACCGTTACGGTGACGTCTTCGCCGTGCTTCGCCTTGATTTCCTTGCCGACCGCTTCGGCGCGTTGCTTGAAGTCGTCGACCCATGCCTGCGCCTCTTCCTCTTTGTTCAGGAGCTTCCCGATCTCGACCTGCTGCGTCAAGTAGTCCAGCTTGCCCCATGTGTATACGACCGTCGGCGCGATTTTCTTCAGCTCTTCGATGGTCTGCATATGCGAGCCGGCGATGATGAGGTCGGGTTCGAGCGCGGAGATTTTCTCCAGATCCGCTTCCCCTACGATTTCAACCCCCGCCACCTTCTCGGTGAAGAGAGGATTCTTCCCCGTCCATTCGTCTACCCCGATCAGCGATACGCCCAGCGACAGCACGTTCGGCGCATTCGTCAACGCGACGATCCGCGTCGGGTTCGCCGGAATCTCGATCGGGCCGTTCTCGGAATCGTAAGTGACCGTTCCGGAAGGCTCTTCCGACTGCGCCGGCGCGCTCGCCTCCGGCGAAGGCGACGACGCGTTGCCGCCCGCGCTGTTATTGTTCGCGGCGTTGCCGCCGCACGCGCTGACGACGACCATCAGCAGCAAGGAAATGACGACGAATAATTTGTTCTTCATGATAGCTCTCCCTTTTGTATAGACGATAATGATTCTCAATATCATACGACAAATAATATATAGCTTCTGTTGGCGGTTGTCAACTGTAGATTTAAAAGGGGACCGCATTCTTCGAACCGACGGTGCATTTTCGTTGCTCGCTCCTAAGTTTGAGACAGCTACTTATAAATTTCAAAAACTGAAACGAAATGCGAAAGAAGGGAACTTTGTGGGCGTTTAGTTTCAAATTTTGAAACTCAGGCGGTTATTATTGAAAGGTTATGAACGAATGGAACGGTTTAAATTCAAATATTGAAACGAAATAAGGGATGTGCGGGGTTTAGAACGATTCAGTTTCATTTTTTGAAATTAGCATCGCCGTCTCCTGGTCATCGAAGCCAAGCAGGGCTGTCTCTCAGGCCGGTTCATGGCCTATTGAGACAGCCCTATCGCTGCGTATACGTTAAGCCTACTCCTGCAGCTTCCCTTTCCGCTGCGACAGAATTTGCGGAATATGCAGCTCCCGAAGGACGGGCACGATTTCCTGCACGCTGCTCTTGTCGAATTTTTTCAAGATGCTGTTGATTTGCGATTTGAGCGTGGACGGCTCCACATCAGGCTGTCTTCCGTCGTTTTGAATAAATTATCGGCCCGGTTTGGTTGCACAAAAGACAACGCAGGCTCGTGGAGACAAGCCCATAGAGGAGAATAGCGGTACGGGAGCAGCTTCCCGCGCCGCTATTTTTAGTTTGGGACGATGGCGCCGGCGTGCTTGTCCTTTTACGGACGGCCCCATTGCGGCGGTTTCGTCGCTTTGCGGAGTCCCGCCATCGATTTTTGCCGCGTTCAAAATATTCCTTGACAGGAATATTCCTAATGGAGTATATTGAGTTCAAGAGATCGAAATTAACCAAATTGGAGGAATGAATAATGAAAAAAGTAAACGTCTTGTACTGGGTAAGCACGGTTCTGTTGTCGGTATTTCTAGGCATGGGCGCCGTCTCGGATGCGATGAAAGCGCCGGACGCGGTCGCGCTGTTCGGCCAGCTGGGCTATCCGGAATATCTGCTGCCTTTCCTGGGGATCGCGAAATTGCTGGGCGTCGCGGCGATCCTGATTCCCGGCTTCCCGCGGATCAAAGAATGGGCCTACGCCGGCCTGACTTTCGACTTGGCGGGCGCGATGTACTCCACCTTGGCGGCGGGAGGCCCAGTTAGCGGAGCGCTGTTCTTCGTCGCCGTGTTCGCCGTGCTCTTCGGATCTTATGCGCTCTACCACAAGAGACGGAATGCGGCCTCCCGCAGCCTGGCCGATCAATCGGGAGAGCTTGCCGGCAGCAAGGCTCAACCGAGAGCGACCGCTTAGCCGATCAACCGGGAGGACATTTCGGTTCGGGAAGTAAACGGCTGACGCTACGCACGAACCGCTAGCTGCATCTTGCGCAGCTCGGTTCTGTGCCGTCCTTTGGCGGCATAAGCTCGTTTCACGATTTGAACAAAAAGGGGCGTCCCTGAAGTCATCGCCGGATGACGGAAGGACGCCCCTTTCCCATTTGTAAAAACGGCTTGCCAAGCGAAAAGCCTGCGATTGTGCAGCCTTTACACCGTCGATGAAGCGGCCGGACGAAATACCTGCATATGCGCAGGCATTTCGGGACGCGGGTCCCCTTTTGTGCTTACCAAACGACAAAAGATGCACTTTCGCACGCAATTCTTCGCAGCACGCATAAGAGCGAGCAAAAGCCTGCACTTTTGCCACTTTTGCAGGCTTCGGCATAAGACGCGCTGCCTGGAGGCAGGTTATGCAGCGGCTTAGGCACGAGTCGCATCGGCCGCTTAAGAAGGCGGCAGCCAGCCGAAAAATTGGCGGTGCAGGGATAATCCCCTGGCACCGCCAAGTAAGCAAACTTCAATGGCGCCGTTCCTGGCGCCAACGAAGCGGAAACGGGCGAGCCGCGGAACGAGCCGCCTTCTCTAGAAGCGCATCCTCATAAAACCCGAGCAGCTGCTCGGAAGGCTCGTGCCAGCCCACGCGTCCCGCCGCCGCGTAAGCGTTGGCCGAAATCGTCTCCCTCAGGCCGGGTTCGGACAAGGAGGCTATCGCTTCCGTCAGCGCTTCGGGGCGATCCCCGTCGAACAGCACGCCCGTTACGCCGTCCTCGATCTGCTCGCAGGTAGGGCCGCTACGGCCCGCGACGACCGGCAGTCCGGAAGCCATCGCCTCCAGAATGACAAGGCCCAGCGTCTCGGTCGTGGACGGGAACACGAACAGGTCGGCGGAAGCGTATGCCTCGGCCAGCGATTCGCCGTGAAGAAAGCCGGTGAACACCGTGTTCGTGCCGCGGAAATAGCGCTCCAACGAAGGTCTGTGCGGACCGTCGCCGACAAGCGCGAGGCACAGCTCCGGAGAAGCTTCCAGCGCTTCCCGAATTTGCTCGATCCCTTTCTCGGCGGCAAGCCTCCCGACATAGAGCAGCACGGTTCGGTCCGGACGGCCGCCGGACAGCAGGCCGCGCATTTCCGCATGCCGATGCCCCGGTCCGAAGCGCTCTACGTCGACTCCCCGCTTCCACAGATGAACGCTGCGGAACTTGCGGCCCTTCAGTTCGTCCAGCACCGATTGCGACGTGCACAGGTTCACATCCGCCCTGTTGTGCAGCAGCCGGAACCACCACCACAAAATCGGCTTCAGAAACGGAAGACGATAGTAATCGGCGTATTTCGGAATTTGGGTATGGTAGGAAGCGATCATGGGCAGCTTCAGCTTGCGGCCGTAATAGATGCCCGCCACGCCTAGTACCGCAGGGTTGACGACATGAACAAGATCCGGACGAAGCCTCTCCAGCAGGGCGCCGACTTTCGGGCTCGGCAGCGCCAGCCGCTTGCTCGGGTACAGGAAGAACGGGCGCGCAGGTATGCCTTCGATCTTGACGCCGTCGTATTCATAGACGCCGAGGTCGGGCGCGATGACGGTCACGTGATGGCCTTGCTCTCGCAGCCAGCGAACGGTAGCGCACAGCCTGGTGACGATTCCGTCCGTTGAAGGCAGGAACGTTTCGGTTACGATGGCAATCTTCATCCGAGCGGCCCCGTTCTACTTCCAGGTGACTTGCGGCAGGACGTTCTGAAGAATGATGCGGTCCTTATGCCGTCCGGCGGTCAGCAAAATGTCCAGCAGCACTTCGTCCGTCAGAAGATGCGGCTCCAGGCCGAGCGCCTTCAGCTTCGTATTTTTCGCATTATAGTAATGCTGTTCCTTCTCGACGCGCGGATTGTCCAGGCGGGCGATGTCCACTTGCAAGCCTTCCCGCCGCGCGACCGCGCGCACCTTCTCGGCCAGCTCCATCACCGAGAACTCCTCCGTGAATTGGTTGAATACCCGGAACTCCCCGAAATCGGCCGGATGCTCGGCGGCAATCTCGATGCAGCGGATCGTATCGCGAATGTTCAGAAACCCGCGCGTCTGGCCGCCTTCCCCGTATACCGTCAAATCGTGGCCGATCGCGGCTTGGACGAGGAACCGGTTGAGCGCCGTACCGAACACGCCGTCGTAGTCGAGCCGGTTGACGAGCACCGGATCCGTCAGCGTCTCGTCCGTATGCAGGCCGTAGACGACGCCTTGGTTCAAATCGGTCGCGCGCAGCCCCCAAACCTTGCAGGCGAACATCAGGTTATGGCTGTCGTGAACCTTCGAGAGGTGGTACATCGAGCCGGGCTGCTTCGGATAGGGAAGCACGTCCTCCCGGCCGTTATGGACGATTCGGATATACCCCTCTTCGATATCGATATTGGGGGTCCCGTACTCTCCCATCGTGCCGAGCTTGATCAGATGGCAGTCGGGAACGATTTCTTTGATGCCGTATATGACGTTAAGCGTGCCGACGACGTTGTTGACCTGGGTGAACACGGCGTGCTCCCTGTCGATCATCGAATACGGGGCGGAGCGCTGCTCCGCGAAGTGCACGAACGCTTCGGGGCGG
Source organism: Paenibacillus arenilitoris (assembly GCF_014705655.1). Taxonomy (GTDB): domain Bacteria; phylum Bacillota; class Bacilli; order Paenibacillales; family Paenibacillaceae; genus Pristimantibacillus; species Pristimantibacillus arenilitoris. Next base: position 129,106 of record NZ_JACXIY010000019.1, read on the forward strand.
GTTTGTTCGAGCGCGGTTCTCAGAAAATCATAATGGTTCAGGTCGCCTTCGTAGAGCCCTATCTCCCGCCCGGTCCTCTCCCGCCAAGCGGCGATCCGATCCTTCAGCGAAGCGATCGGCGTAAGCGAATTCGAGCGCAGCTCCTCATCCCACTTGCGGCGAATCAGATTGTCGATAATGGTGACTTCATGTCCTTTTTTCGATAAATACAAAGCCGTCGGCCAACCGCAAAATCCGTCTCCACCAGCGATCGCGATTCTCATGCTTGAACCTCCTCGAATAGTTCCGTTATCGAAATCCGCCTTGTGCCGTCCATTCGAAAATAAAATAACACAGCTTTGTTAATTTAAAATAAAACCGATCCGCCTTGACTTCGTACTTGCAGCCTTACTCATTCCTATTGCGACGCGCAATTCAATTATTCTCGCGGCGGCATAAAGATAATGTTAAGAGATTGTCGGCCGGGAATGTTTTCCGCTTGACACCTGTCGTTTACAGACGTAAACTTTAATCATCGTTTACATATGTAAACATAAAGAGCGAAGAAGGTGAAGCCATTGAACCCATCCCCCCGCATCACCGAAGCGGAGAGCGAAGTCATGAAGCTGCTCTGGCAGAAGGAGCCGCTGTCCGCGAGCGAGATTATCGAGAAGCTGACCGAGCAGATGAGCTGGTCGGACCAGACGGTCAAGACGTTCCTGAACCGGCTGCACAAGAAGAACGCGATCCGGTTCGAGAAGTCCGGCCGCACCTACCTGTATTACCCGCTCGTGTCGCACGACGACTACTTGAAGGCGGAGAACAAATCGTTCCTGAACCGGTTCTATGACGGGGCCGTCGGCATGCTGTGCGCGAAATTTCTCGAGGAAGAGAAGCTCTCCGATCGCGATATCGAGCAGCTTCAACGGCTGCTGGACCAAAGGAAGAAGGACGGTTCGGGCGCATGAGGCTCCTCGAATCGGCGTTCTCCCTTCTGCTTGCCGCATCTCTTGCCGCGAGCTTCGCCATCCTGCTGCTGCTTCTGATCCGGAAGCCGCTGAACAACCGCTTCGGCCCCGGCATCGTCCCCGTGCTGTGGCTGCTCGTGCTCGTTAAGCTGCTTGTTCCCCTCGCCCCGGAAAGCCCCGTCAGCCTGTATAATCTGCTGCCGCAGGCGGTGCAAGAGAACGGGATCGCTTATTCGGGGTACGGCGGCCGGGATGCTGCACCGGAACCGGTGCGCGGGCCTGCGGCATCGCCGCTGCGGAACGAGGAAGGAAGCGCCGCTGCCACTTCAGCCGGACCGAGTCGGACGGAAGAGGCGCAATCGCCCGTCTCGGATACTTCTCCTCGGCCTGATGCCGGAGACAGCGATCGAGACGGGCAGGGCCGCCTGCTGACAATCGCCTCGCTCGTCTGGCTTGGCGGTCTGCTGGCGCTTAGTGCGGGCTACCTGTTCGCGGCGCTGCGATTCCGCAAGCGGATCATAGCTTCGCGCAAAGCCGTGGACGCGGAAATTCTCGCCATTCTGGAAGCGTGCAAAGCGAGGCTGGGCATCAAGACGGACATTCCCGTCTATGAGACAAGCCTGCTCCGAAGCCCGTGCGCCTACGGCTTGACGAAGCCGGGCATCTACTTGCCGGAGGATATCGTCGCGATCGCGGACAGCGCTCAGCTTGCGCATATCCTGCTGCACGAGCTGACCCATTTGAAACGGAAAGACCTGCTGGCGAACTTCCTGTGGACGCTGGCGGTCATGCTTCACTGGTACAATCCGCTCGCCTGGCTCGCCGTCAAACGAATGAAAGCCGACCAGGAGGTCGCCTGCGACGCGCGTACGCTGGAAGCGCTGGACGAGCGGGAAGCTTCGTCCTACGGCATGACGCTCCTGATGCTGTCGCGCTTATTCGCCGGGAACGCCTCAATTAAGGCCAACCTCGCGCATTTCTTAGCGAACGACAATGATATGAAACGGAGAATCACGATGATCGCCAAATTTAAAAAAGGGTCGTACAAGCTGTCCGCCGTTGCCATCGTTCTGATCGCTTCGTTCGGCGCCGTCATGCTTACGACTGCAACGGTCGCCAAAACGGACGCGAATTCGCACGCTGCGGAAGCCGAGGAGCAGAACGCTTCTTCGTTCCGAATCGTCAGGCTGATCGACTCGTTCAAATGGTTCAACCGCCTGGATCGGGCGCTCGATTTCGCCAATTTCGACTTTAAAGTGCCCGACTACGCGCCCGAAGGCTTCCGGCTTGAAAACGTGGATTTGAACACGTATTTCACTCAAGCCGAACAAGCCGACCTTATCGAGGCGGCCTCCATGACCTTCGTATCCCGATACGGAACCGACGACGAGCAAATTTTCGAGGCGGTCGCAGCCATTGGGAATGGCAGCCTGCAGGAGCATGGCTTGCTGAAGGGAACCCCGAATACCGGGCGGCCCGAGGTGGATGCGCAATCGTTCCGGCAGGAAGCGATGACGATCGGCCCGATTCATGGCACCTTGTTCACCAAAACGAAGACGGATAACGCCAAAAGCTTCGTCTGAGAAGAGGACGGCGTATCGTACGCCGTCAATTACGACGGCAAAAATTATCGGTTGAAAAAAGAGCCCAAGCTGCAAGACGATCTTCCGAGGGAAGAGCTGGAGAAAATCGTGCTTTCCTTTACCGACCCGCGGCAAGTCCGGAACGTCCGCTATGACGGCGAGGGCAATTCGTTCCCGCTGTACGACGAGACGGACTTGCGGGACGCGAAGGCGATTCTGGGCGTCGACGTCAAGTTCCCGCTCGTCCTGCCCGATACCGAGCTGAAGATAAGCAATTCCGTTCTGCTTCGGGAAGGCGACCGGAACACCGGCTTCGCGTTCCGTCACGGCGCGGACGCCCTCTGGAACTCGTACCGCGCGCCTTACGACTCGGCCGTCTATGACATGAACGACGAGCTCTGGCTCTACCAAAGCAAGGAACCGCTGTTCGACGCGGCCAAGCTCTCTTATGTTCGGACGCTGTACGCGGACGGAGTCGAGATCAAAGCTTACGCCGACCCCGATCACGTCTACGTCGGCCCTTCCTACCTCGGCAACGGCCATGACAAGACGAAGATCAGAAGCCAGACGTATTATTTCTGGAAGCAGAACGGTATTTATTACGCAGCCTGCTTCCACGGCCTGGACGCCGATCAGGAAGAGAACGTCAGACGTCTGGCGGCCGTTCCCGCAGAATAAAATCGCTATCGCGCTCATTGGCGGAGGATACGACGGTATCCTCCTTTTTTGCGCTTCCGCGGCCGGCTATCCGTTACCCCCCGCTCCCATCGTCTTCGCCGCCCGGGTTTTCGCATAAACAGGCAAAAATTATACACAATAGTATAAAAACGAAATCGGGAGAATAGAGCGATGTTATATTTGATTAATTTAGGCATTATTACGCTTTGGTTAATCGTCGTGCTATGCAAACGGAAGCTCTCGACGCATGCCGTCGTAACCGCATACGTAATCGGAGTGGGATGCGCGGATCTTTTCGAAGGATTGTTTAACCTCTTTCTTGGGCTTTACAAGTTTCCGACCCAATTAAGAGCGGATCCTTATTACGCCAACGAGCTTGGCGTTATTTTCGCCGACTTTCTCATCCTTCCCTTTACGCTCATTGTTTTTGTGTATTACGCTTCGAGATCGAACCATCCTTGGCGTATATCGCTTCCTTTCGCAATCGCCCATATCGTCATGGAGCTCGTTTACTTGCAATTGGGGTATATGACGTACGTGCATTGGCATATTTGGTTGTCGGCCTTCTTCTACGTCGCCGGTTTTCGCTTCGGGGCCTACCTCGCCCCCCGCATCGCAACCTACGATCCGCCCGTTCCGTACCGCGTCCGGCTGCTCTGTTTCTCGCATATGATCCTCATGTGGACGAGCGCCGTCTTCGCCCTGCCCATACTCAAATTGTATCGATTCAAGCCCGGCCTGTTCCAGGATTTCATGGCCGACTGCCGGTTCGCGGAGCTCGTCTCCGGCGATATTTTGTCCGTGCTTTGCACGATCTTCGTTCCCATGACGCCGCGGAAGCGAAAGCCGCTGGTCTTTGCCGCAATCGCTTTGGTAGGGGCGGCCGTAGCCGTCTTCTCCGACTACATGGGCTGGTTGGTCTACTACCGCTGGAATTTGTTTTTGACCATATTGCGATACGTCGTGCCCGTCGGCATCATTATGCTTTACGATCGCTGGGAAGCGAATTACAAAGCCAGAGCAATCGCCGACGCTGCCTGACGCAACCCTGAGCCTTTGCTGCGCAAAGTCCCAATAGGACCCGTCCCTTGACTTAAGTCAATGAACCGCCGTTGCCTGCCCGTTACAATAAAGGGGATTTCACGGAAAATGGGGAGGGAAAATGGAATGGTTGCCTCGGGGAAGGAACGGAACGAGCTGCGAAACGCCGCCCTGGCTGCCGGCATCGCGCTGATCATTATGACGCTCGCCGCCTTTTTTTCATACGGCTATGTCCATGGAAGTCTTGTAGCGGAAGGGGATGCCGCTGCAACCGTTCGCAACATCGCGTCATCCGGGATGCTGTTCCATGCGGAAATTCTGGGTTGGCTCGTCATCCTGATCTGCGACATCATCGTCGCTTGGGCGTTTTCTATTTATCTGAAGCCGGTTCATCGAAGTCTTTCCCTGCTCTGCGCGTGGCTTCGCCTAATCTACACGGCCATTCTGGCGATCGCCGTCTCGCATTTGCTTCTGGCGTCGCTCCTCGCGAACGGTACGGACGCGTTATCGTTAATGGAGACCGATCGTCTTGCAGCCCAAGTGATGCTGGAACTCGCGGCATTCGATTTGATCTGGTCCGTCGGTTTGATCGTTTTCGGAGCACATCTGCTGCTTGCGGGCTGGCTCGCTCTCCGATCAGGCGAGATTCCGAAGCTCCTCGGCGTCTTATTGTTGATTGCCTCGATCGGCTATATGATCATTCACCTAGGTTCCGCCTTTCTTCCGCAATATGGCAGGTTCGTTACGGTGTTTGAATACGCGCTTGCCGTACCGATGACGGCGGGGGAACTCGGCTTCGGATTGTGGCTGCTGTTCAAGGGAGGGAAAGCGTCCGCGAAGGCGTAGCCTCCGCTTACGCATTCCCTTGCCGAGTCCGCTTCTTGATCCGGCTTAACGACTCGGCGGTAATGCCGAGATAGCTCGCCAGTTGATGCTGGGGCACGCGATCGATTAACTGAGGCCGATTCCGCAGCAGCGCCTTGAACCGCTCCTCCGGCGTAGACGCCATGAACGAAGCGAATTCATCCTGGACCTGGCCGAAGCTTTCTTCGATCATCCTGCGCGTCATCGCTTCCAGCTCCGTATATTTGTGATACATGTCCGCTTCGGCGCTCAGTTCGCCCACGACCAGCACGGAGTCTTCCAGACAGGCAAAGGCGTACTCGGACGACTTATCCGATCGATGGCGATTGAACATCCCGATGGCTTGCTCCTCCGTATAAAAATTGGACGTGCGCTCCCTACCCGATTCATCGACCGAGTACTGCCTCACGCACCCCTTCAGCACGAAATAACATCGGGTAGGCGTATCCCCTTGCCGGAGGAGGACCGTTCCCCTCCCGTATTTCTCAATCTGGATCTCATCGACGATCGCTTGCTGTTCTTCTGCGCTAAGCGACGTAAATTTGGCCATATACTTGAGCAACGCTTCCTTCATCGGATTCTCCTTTCTTGCGGCCTTTGAGTCAAAAATACCACATCCGGCCGACTCGCGGCGAAAAAAATGTCCCCGCACGTCCCCGCCTTGCTCAAAGTTGACAAACTGTTGTCAACAACGCCTCCTTATACTACAACTATGTTCGATCAATTCAAGGAGGCATACCATTATGACGAATACCAATACCCAAGCAGCTGCCGACACGGCGATCAGGCCGTTCCGCATCGACATCCCGCAAGCCGATCTCGACGATTTGAAGGATCGCCTGGCCCGTACCCGCTGGTCCGGCGAGCTGCCCGGCGTCGGCTGGAGCCGGGGCGTTCCCGCCGATTATTTGAAGGAGCTCGCCGAATACTGGCGCAGCGGGTACGACTGGCGCAAGCACGAGGCCAGGATCAACGAATATCCGCAATTTACGACGACGATCGACGGCCAGAACATTCACTTCCTGCATATTCAATCGCCGGAGCCGGACGCGACCCCGCTCATGCTCCTGCACGGCTGGCCCGGGTCGTTCGTCGAGTTCATGGACGTCATCGGACCACTGTCGAACCCGCGCGCCCATGGCGGCGATCCCGCCGAAGCGTTCCATCTGGTCATTCCGTCCATTCCCGGCTTCGGATTCTCGGCCCCGCTTAGCGAGCCGGGCTGGACCGTCGGCCGGATCGCGGGCGCGTTCATTCAGCTGATGGCGAGGCTCGGCTATGACCGGTACGGGGTTCAAGGCGGCGATACGGGCTCGTTCGTGGCGCCGGAGATGGGCCAGCAAGCGCCTGACCGCATCATCGGCATCCACGTGAACGCCATGCTCACCTTCCCGATCGGCGAAGAGGGCGAGATGGACGCCTTGTCCGAGGAGGACCGCGAGCGCTACGCCAGGATGGAGAGCTTCAATGACGGGTACCTGCAGGTCCAGTCGCTCCGCCCGCAGACGCTGGCCTACGGCCTGCACGATTCGCCGGCCGGGCAGCTCGCCTGGATCGTCGAGAAATTCAAGGAATTGACCGAGCCGGAGGAAGGCCTGCCGGAGGATTCGGTCGACCGGGACCGGATGCTGACGAACATCAGCTTGTACTGGTTCGGAGGAACGGCCGGTTCCTCCGCCCAAATCTACTATGAATCGAAGCACGACTACTCGGCTTGGGAGCCGAAGGAGCGCGGCACGGTGCCGACGGGCGTGCTGCTCTCCCTCGCCCATGACGTCACGATCCGCCGTTTCGCCGAGCGGGACCACCATATCGTGCATTGGACGGAGTTCGATCGGGGCGGCCATTTCTTCGCCATGGAGCAGCCCTCGCTTCTCGTACAAGACGTCCGTGAGTTTTTCCGTAAGGTACGGGCATAAGCAACGCCGGTCAGGGATTGCTTTCATGAAATAATCGGACGGCGTGACTCACCTGGCGAAATCGTCTATCATGAGGCTAAGCGGAGGTGATGATCGTGAAGCTCGAGCGTCTGATGGCGATCACTATATTGCTGCTGAACCGCAAGCGGGTGCAGGCCCAGGAGCTGGCGAACCGGCTGGAGGTCTCCTTGCGTACCGTTTACCGCGATTTGGAGACGCTGAGCATGTCCGGCATTCCGATCGTGTCCTATTCGGGCAACGAAGGCGGGTTTGAAATTATGGAAAGCTTCCGGCTCGACCGCCAGATGCTCTCGTTCGACGAGCTGCACGCGCTGTTCACCGCGCTGCGGGGCTTGCAATCGACGCAGGCGATGAAGCGGCATAACATGGACCGGCTGCTGGAGAAGGTCGGGGCCTTGGTTTCGAAGGCGGAACGGGAGCACATGGCGGATACCGATCAAGTCGCGATCGATTTGACGCCATGGACGAGCGGCGCGGCTTCGGGCGCGCTGTACGAGGCGCTGCATAGCGCCGTTCAGGACAAGAAGCTGATCCGGTTCGCGTATACCGACGGCAACGGAGAGGAAACGGAGCGCCGCGTCGAACCGCAAATGCTGGTGCTGAAGGGATATACGTGGTATTTACACGGCTATTGTTTGAAGCGCGACGATTACCGGCTGTTCCGCTTCTCGCGCATACGGGACCTGGCCATATTGCCGGATACCTTCCGTCGCCGTTCCTTGCCGCTCGCGGAAGTGAACGAACGATGGGAGGCGGCTTGGCGGCAGGAATCGGTCGACCTGGTTCTCCGGTTCACGGGCAAGGCCGTCGTCGCCGCGATGGACCAGTTCGATCCGGCCGACATGGAGCGGCAGCCCGACGGGTCGCTTATCGTGCGGACGCGGCATTATTATAAGGATTTCGAGTCGATGATCGGGTTCTTGCTCAGCTTCCAAACGAACCTGACGATCATCGGGCCGGCCCGCATCGCGGAAGCCGTTCGGCAAAGCGCGCTGGATGTGGCCGGTTTGTATGAAGATGAAGAAAGAGGAGGTCGTCCTTAGCGGGACGGCCTCCTTTTGCGGTCCGATCAAAAATCGGTCCGGAGAAGGAGGATGAATTAACTGTATACACAATATACTGTTTATATAATATACAATTTAAAAGAATAGGGTGATGACGAATGAATGCTTGCGCCATTGAAGTAACCGGATTGCGCAAAAGCTTTGGCAAACGCACCGTCCTGAACGGACTAAGCTTGTCGGTGGCGAAAGGAACGATCTTCGCGCTGCTCGGACCGAACGGGGCTGGCAAAACGACGCTGATCCATATTTTGTCCACGCTGTCCGATCCGGACGACGGGGCCGCGCGAATCGAAGGATACGACGTCGTCTCCTCCCGGACCGCGGTCCGCCGGTCGATCAGCCTTACCGGCCAATTCGCAGCGGTCGACGAAGTGCTGACCGGCCGGGAGAACCTCACGATGATGTGCCGGCTATGCGGTCTTTCGCGGGGAGAGGCCCGCATGCGGACGGCGGAGCTGCTGAAGCGGTTCGCGCTCGAGGAAGCCGCGGACAGGCGCGTGAAAGCCTATTCGGGCGGCATGCGCCGCCGGCTCGATCTCGCCGTAAGCCTGGTCGTTAGCCGTCCGGTGCTCTTTCTGGACGAACCGACGACCGGACTCGATACGGTCAGCCGCCGAGCCCTCTGGGATACGATTTTAGGGCTGAAGGAGCAAGGGATCACGATTTTTTTGACGACGCAATATTTGGAAGAAGCCGATCAGCTCGCCGACGAAATCGCGGTTCTGAGCGGCGGACGAATCGTCGCGACGGGGACGGCCGAGACGTTGAAGGCGCAGGTTGGAGGCGAAGTCGTCGAGCTGCGGAATCGGCAGGATGAAGTCATTCGAACGATTCCGACGAGCGGGAGCGTCCACGACATTCGCCAAACGCTGAACGAGATCGCTTCGTCGTGCCCGCCGGATACGCGAATGGTCATTCGCAAGCCCAGCATGGACGACGTCTTCCTGGCCCTCACGACCGTAGAACAAAAGGAGGTTTCCCACGCATGAATAAGCTTCAACCGAATGCAAAGTCCGCTTCCTTCGCGGCAACCAACGCCGTCTTCATCGGCCGCAGCATCCGCCATAGCCTGCGCAACGTCGAATCTCTGCTCATGGCCATCCTGCTTCCCGTCATGCTTATGCTGATGTTCACCTATGTATTCGGCGGAGCGATTGACCCAAGCGGCGATTACGTCAATTACGTCGTTCCGGGCATCATTCTATTATGCGCCGGCTTCGGCTCGTCGAGCACCGCCGTCGACGTCGCGACGGATATGACGAACGGCATCATCGACCGCTTCCGGACGATGCCGATTCGCAGCCTCGGCGTCATCACCGGCCACGTCGCGGCCAGCCTCGCCAGAAATTTGCTCGCGACGGGCATCGTGATCGGCGTAGCCCTGCTTGTCGGGTTCCGTCCCGCTGCAGGGACGCTCGAATGGCTGGGCGCGCTTGGCGTCATCGTCCTGTTCATTCTCACCTTCACCTGGCTGTTCGCCGCGATCGGCCTCGTCACGGGCAGCCCGTCTTCCGCCGGCGGCTACGGCTTCGTCCTGCTGTTCCTCCCCTATCTGTCCAGCGCCTTCGTCCCGACGAGCACGATGCCTGCCTGGCTGCAAGGGGTTGCCAATCACCAGCCGATCACGCCGGTGATCGAGACGATCCGCGGGCTATTGACCGGCACGCCGGTGAAGGAGCACGTCTGGTGGGCCATCGGCTGGTGCGCGGCGATTCTGGTCATCGCGCTGGTCTGGTCGATGCTTGCATTCCGCCGCCGCGGCAGCGGGCGCTAAGTGTAAACGGCTGACGCTACGCACGAACCGCTAGCTGCATCTTGCCCAGCTCGGTTCTGTGCCGTCCTTTGGCGGCATAAGCTCGTTTCGCGATGTATATTTTAATAACAATAAAACAGCGTTTCGGCTTCGCCGAGACGCTGTTTTATGATGAGCCCGATTTCTGCCAAAGGTAGAGCTCGAAGCCGTCCAATATCCGTTCCAGCCCGAAATCCAGATCGTCGCCGATCGGGTTGTCGACTTCTTCCGTGTAAGCGCCGGAGGCCACGACCGGATGCAAATACGGGAACCGGTCCGGCTTGACCAGTTGTCTGAGCGCGTCGCCGTAACGGGAGCCGCTGAACTCCTTCGGGTCCGCTCCTTCGCGAATGGCGCGGTCCATATCCCTCGCAATCAGGCCGCATGCTCTCGAATAGCTGCTCAGGAGCAGCAGAAACGACATTTTCTCGAATTCGTTCAACGGGAAATCCTTCATGATTCGAAGCGCCCAGTCAATCACTTGAAGACTGCCCGGCGTGAGCGGCGTGCCCGTAATCGGGATATCGCCGAACCAGGGATGGTCCCGGAAGACGCCGACGCAAGCCCAGACATACTCCTTCATTTCCTGACGCCACGGCTTCTCCGCATCCTCCGGCGGAATCGGAATGTCGCAGATGGCATTGTGCATCAGAACCAACAGGTCCTCCTTGCTCGTGATGTAACGGTACAGCGACATCGTGGTGAAGCCGAGCGATTGGGCGACTTTGCCCATCGATACGGCCGCCAGCCCGTCCCGATCGGCAATCCCGATCGCGGCGTCGACGATTTTGGGGACCGTAAGCTCGCCTTTCGGCCCCCTGCGCGAACGCTTCACGATGCCCCAACTCAGCTTTACCCCCGCCGGCAGCTTGCTTATTACCTCTTCATCGACGTCATCGCCGCTCGCCATGTTAGCCAAACCTCCATCATCGTTGCTGCTCCGAATTTGTGTATCTCGTATACAGTATATCACAATCGTCCCCTAAAACGCCTTAACTCCGCCGTAGACGCGCACGCGGTTCCTTCCTTCGTGCTTGGCCGCATACAAAGCTTTATCCGCCCGATTCAAAAGCTGATACAGCGTCTCCTCCGTCCCTTTCTCGGCCTCGGCCACGCCAAGACTGATCGTCACGGGAATGACGCCCTCCTCCTTCGCGAGCGGCTGCGCCTCCAGACCGGCACGCATCCGATTCGCCAGCGCCTCCCCTTCCGAGGCCGTATATCCGCTAAGCGCCAGCACGAACTCCTCGCCGCCGTAGCGGGCGAAGAGCGCCCCCTCCTCCAATTGGGACCGGCAGACGTTAACGACGTGCACGAGCAGCTGATCGCCGGCCGCATGACCGTACGTATCGTTGACGCTTTTGAAATGGTCGATATCCATCAGGATGACCGTAAAGGCCGATGCATGCTCTTGCGCCTCCGCATACTCCCGCTTACAGGACTGGAAAAACGCGCGGCGGTTATAAATTTGCGTCAGCTCGTCATAATAGGCCTGGTACTCCAACTTGACCTGCAGCCGCTTGAGCTCCGTAATATCCGTAAAAATAAGCAATAACCCTTTGCTATCGTTGCCATGCCGCAAAGGCGAGGTGCGAACCTGATACGTACGCTCGGACCGGTCGGCGGCCGGGAGCCGTATTTCCCCGTTGTCCGCGGCCGTATCCAGCCCGAACGGAAACGAAGCTCCGGCCAACTCATGCCATACCTTCGCAAAGTCCGTCCCGAACATCGACCTATGCAAGGACGGGAACATGCTTTTGCACGCCTGATTGAACTCGATCAAGCGATTAGTCTCGTCGAGCACCATGACGCCGTCATTGATGCCGTTGAAAATCGCGTCCTTGGCGATCGGCATGATCGTAAACAGGCGCGACGTGCGGATCGACCACAAATACAGCAGCGAAGATAGCCACAGCACCATCGGGACCGGGTCGATGCCCGGAGGCGTGAAGCCGATTAAATAAACAAAAGCCGTCAGCATCGGCACCAGCTGCCCGCACAGCAGCGAGACGATTTGCGGGCGATAAGCCTTGGCCGTCTCTCTCCAGCGCGAGAGGATGAGCAGGAAAGCAACGAACATGCTGGCAAACGTAAATAAACCGTGAATCATATACCATACGCCAATCTCCTGGCGAACGTAAGGCGCGCCGAGAGCCGGGTCGATTTCGAACACGCGGTAATGGAGCTGATGCCAATCGTTCGTCGCCACCATGATCAGGCTGATGGCGGGGATAATAAAGAGAGCGTTCCGCCATTTCGGCGCTATTCGGATGCCCAAATACTGCATGACGAACAGCAGCCCGAGCGGCGGGGAGAACGGCATGCCCGCATATTGCACGACGGTCCAGAACTTGATGGCCTCAAGCGTCGTGGACATTAAGCCGAACGCGGAAGCCATGCAATAAATCGTAACGCACACCGCTTGCAAAATAAATAAACGGGCGATATGGGTATAGTTGTGACGCTTGGCAAAGACGTAGAAGCCTAAGTACAGATTAAGTACGCCGGATGTGCAAACCAACGTGATAGCAGCGGTCAAATCCGAATTCACGGTTGCGTCCCTCTTTTATGTAAGCCTGTTTCCTACAATGTAGCACAGTTGAAAATAAATGTGGACGGTAGAATGAGCCAAACGGGTAAGGAAAAATTTGGGGTGCGCGGAGGGCGTATCGGTTGAAGTCCTATGATAAAATGAAAGCAAGGAGTTGATGAACCGATGGATTTTTTGCGCATGATCGCGGAAGAGCGGATACGCGAGGCCGCCCGCCGAGGAGAATTCGACAATTTGCCCGGCGCGGGCAAGCCGCTTCCCCCCGATGAGATGGACGGCGTCCCGGAGGAGCTTCGGGTAAGCTACAAGCTGCTCAAGAACGCCGGGATGATTCCCGAGGAAATGCAGCTTCGCAAAGAAATGATCACCCTTGGCGATCTGATCTCCGCCTGCCAGGACGACGCCGAGCGCGCGAAGCTTCGGCGCGAGCTGTCGGCCAAGAAGCTTCGCTACCAGTCGCTCATGGCCGACCGCGGCTGGCCGGCGTCCGGCGCGTTCGCCGATTACGAGCGGCAAATTCAGCAGAAGCTGTTCGAGAAGGAATGACTCTGCCGCAGAGATTGACCGCCGGCTATTTGACGTCGTAACCGTTGATTTTCAAATGGGCATGGAAAATATCCATGGAAGAAGGACGCCGATCCTTGGGCAGCCAGCTGTCGTGCTCCCAGATACCGGAATGCTTCAAGGCTCTCGGGCAATGGATAAAGCATTCCTCCACGTCGACGACGATGCCGAGCGCGGGCGCCTTGTCCTTGAACTTCAGGTTCTCCAATACCGGATGCTCTTTGATGACGACGGCTCGCCCGTTCACGCGCAGCACTTCCTCCATGCCCGGGATGATGAATAACAGCCCCACATGCGGATTGTTCAAAATATTGCTTAACGTATCCACGCGCTTATTGCCCGGACGATCCGGAATGACGAGCTGCTTAGCGTTCGCAACATACACGAAGCCGGGCGCGTCGCCCCGCGGCGACACGTCGCACTGCCCTCGTTCGTTGGAGGAGGCGACAAACATCATCGAGGACTTCTCGATGTAAGACTTGGCCTGCTCGTCGATCATCGCGATGCTTTTCTTCACGACCGCTTCATGCGGCGATCCTACCAGCTCTCTGATCTCTTCCAACGACTTGACGAGGTGGTTCTGAACGTCTAGATTTTCCATTCGGGTCTCCTTCACTATAAAGTACGCTGCGAGACTACTCAGTTTTTAGGAAGTTTATCCACTTGCTGGGAGTACTCCTTGTACCATTTTTCCCATTCGTTCTTGCGCGAGTCGATCGTACGATCATCCAGCAGAACTTCGATGACATCCAGGCATACATGCCAGCCAGCCAAATCTCTAGGCGTATGATCGGTCATTCGATTGATCTTCTCGATCAGCACCAGCCGGCAGCCGTCCGATTCCGGATACAGCTCGAACCGGACTTGATCTTCTCCCCACGTGTACTCCAATACGGCGTGCATTTTGAGCTCGATAATCTCCAGCTCCTCGAATGTGCCGTCCTGCATGTCGAACTTAATGATCCCTCCTTCTCGGAGGTCATCCACTTGCAGCTCGGAGAACCATTTCTTCAGCTTGTCGTTCTCCGTCAAGGACGACCACACTTTCTCAACGGGGTGCTTAAGATGACGTTCGAAGCGAGCAACGTATCCATCCTTGGTTTGTTTCAGAACGGCTAACATGTTTTCCTCCTCTTACTAGGCGCTATCGCTCTTATTCCTCTTCATCAAGTTGTTTCTCCAGGGCATCCAATTTATCCAACCAATATTGCCGATACGGCTCGAACCAATGATAGACCTCCTGCAAAGGGGCAGGATTGAGGCCGTACATATGGTGCTTGGCATCCTTGCGAAGACGAACGAGACCCGCTTCCCTCAAGATGCGCAAATGCTTGGATACGCCAGGTTGGCTAAGCGACATCAATTCGACCAATTCGCTGACGGAACGTTCCCGAACGAGAATCAGGTCTAATATCTTCCTCCGATTGGGCTCGGCCAGCGCTTCAAATAGGGCATTCTTGTTCATGCCTGCATATTACCATAAAGTTATATTTCCGTAAAGTTATATGATTTTTAAAAAAAATAAAGTCTTAGACTGCTGCTGTTATTGAACTAGCGTCTTCGTTAGTTGAATATTATCAATCCCTACCCTCTGGTAAGCTCCAAACTTCAATGAAATTACCATCCGGGTCGTAATTTTGCCGGAACAGGATTTTTATGCCTGACTCTTACGTGATCCTTCCCGTTACTTCAATGGCTCAGACCGCTGTCTTTATTGCTTACAAGTCAGTATCAAATCATTCAAATCTATTATTCCTTTTGCTCTTAATAGAAAGTCCATTCCAATTATTCCATCGATATTGATTCCATAATTCATAGTTCCGATGTCAACTTGGAAGTTCTGAATCCGAAATCCATTTACTTCAATAGCATCAATAGTTTTGAAAAATACAAATTCGCTTCCGCCAACTCCGCTTATTGTACCTAATATATCATTGAGTTCTACAGTCAGTCCGATTTCTTCAACAAGATCGAGCTTTAAAATCGTGCTTGAAGATCCTGTATCAACAAGGACATGAGCTAGCTTTAAACTTTGATTATTATAATAAACCGTTATCTCGATGAATGGTAAGTCGCTGTTAGAGAGATGAATTTCTGTTTTCATACCCTGACTCCCAACCACTTTCGCTCAATAATTTCCAAATCCACTTTACTGGTATGGGCTACATATAGCTCTCTGTTCGGTTCTTTCTTATGAATCACTTTATATTCATCAAGAGCGTCTTTACCTTGATCATACTTGTTAATTACAGATATACGTTCAATAATTCTTCTTCCGTTATCTGAATAAGCAGTAATCGCTTCAAATAATACCCATTGATCCGGAAAGTGGTCCCTTACTGTTTTCCAGTTCATAAAGATCCTCCCTCGAGATTTTAGTAAACCATTATGAAACGTTAATTTCATCATACCATATTTAGCTAGAACTGAAGGCATGACAGCGGGAATTTCCTACAAGCTCCATTACGCTATCCTGCAATTTAGCGTGATAATGTCCACATTTAGCATTAACGGCGAGCGATGAAGACGAATTCGAGTCCTGGCCGGTCAACCGCATCTCGAATATCATCGACATGGAAGTTAGCGGATCGTAAGGAGTCTATGATCTCGAACTTATTCCGGAACCTCAATGTCGAATCCGAAGTCAGTACCGTCCCGTCCTTCTGAAATACAAAGGTTTGACGGAACGAAACTAGCGGTAGTTGTACATCGATGAGATCCACCCACTTTTCTATTCTTCCAATGTCCGGCACATTAACCACTTGATACGTCTGCTCACGATTCCAGTCCTTCCAAGCTTCCTTCGAAGGGTTCCGAACCTCGAATACGAGCCGTCCACCAGGTTGAATGACATCGCGACATTTACGAAGTGTTGCGATCCACTCTTCGTCAGTGACAAAGACTTGGGCGACGTTTCCAGTCATCGTGATTAGATCCGATTGAACTCCAGAGAGTATCTCAGTTGTTCCATGAATCCATCTGACCCGATCTGCAAAAGCCTTTCGTCTTGCTACATCAAGAGAGGCAGCGGCTGGATCGACGCCAGTGACATCTTTACCAAGTGCCGCAAGTCGACAAGCAAGGATACCGGTACCACAACCAATATCTATCACGGATTGAGCGCCGAATTCGTGCGTCATCTCGATATACGGGGCAAGATCCGGACGTTCTGCCGAATCAAATAAATCGTAAACATCTGCAAGCCTTGACTCTTCGAATATTCTGTCAGCCATATCCATGTATCCTCCCCGACAACTTTGTTATTTCGTATTTATCAGTTATAGTTAAACATTACAGTCAGTAAGTTCAATGAACAGGGGCAGTTTCACCTTATTTTCTTGCTATGATCATGAAGCGTTTTGAATTGGTCATGATCCCCTTTTTCGTTTTATGCTCTCCAATGAACTTATCAAGTATAGCAAAGTCGTTTTCGCTTTGGCCAAAGTTCGGAATGATCGGAGTGTGCTTCAGTAAGAATATTAAATCTTCGTAGGATTGGTACCATTCCGTTGCGTCACAATCAAACGCTTGAATATTATGGAACCCTGCTTCACGCAATTCTGTAATATAATTATTTTTTAACGTTCCGTCCTGAATACCAAATGATTGACCTCTTCCAAAAGCATTTTTGATGTTAATTTTATCATCTTCGCTTACTTGCTGCGTTAGAAATATTCCGTCATCTACTAAAACTCTTGCCACTTCTTCCGAATTAATTGGTGCATGACGAGAAGATACCACGTTAAAAAACTCATGAGGGAAATCTAGTTTGTCAGCATCCATTTGCAAAATACGAACATTGGAAATCCTCGAGGATTTCAAGTTAGCATTTGCGGCTTCAAGCATTCCGACCGAACTGTCTATTCCCACTAATAGTAAGGCTGCCTCAGTGATTGACAATAAAGCTTCTCCGCCACCAGTACCTATGTCCAACAAAATGTCCGATTTCTTGCATCTTTGGGAAACTTCATGATAAAAATCCCATTTTGCTCCCTCGGATGCAGACCTGACTTTGCTAAAGTCCCATCCGTTTAAGCTTCCACAGCGTTCGTAAAAGTTCCTGTATACTAATTCGTTCATTTATTCTCAATCCTCCAATGAGATAATAAAAAGCCTCAACATAAGAAAAGTCCCTTCGGAAACGAAGGGATTTTCTTATGCCAAAATAGATCGAGTATTGCGAAGAACGGCTTTCATACATTCTGATTCAACGTCGACGTTACCCGCGATTTTAATTCTGCTCTTATTCACGTCCAAGCTTTTCAATTGATCCGTAAGGACGACACCGGTAAATACGAGTCCGTCCGGAAGAGCCACCTCAAAAGGGTACTCCTTTACTTGATTCGTGATCGGACATACGAGAGCAAAACCAGTTAAATCATTAAAATCTGCTTCAGATAATACGATTGCGGGACGTCGGCCTGCTTGTTCATGTCCGGCTTGCGGATCAAAGTCAAGCCACACTAGATCGCCGCGTGCTGGAATGGTCAAATCAGTTCGTCTCCTTCAATTCCGAAGTCAATCTCTTCATGACGCTGCGAAGCCGGCTTCATTTTCGAGAGCAGCAGTTTCAAGTGAGCCCGCAGTTCCTCGTTCGATTCTAGCGGTTTTATCGTAGGGCGAAGTAGAAGATCGTTATCCGGTGTGACGATGATCTGAAGTTCCGCACCTTCTTCCAGGTTAAGGCGCTTTAGTAATTGATTCGGAATCCGGATTGCGCAACTGTTACCCCATTTACTGAGCGTTGCAGTTGTCATTAGAATCATGTCCTTTCCTTTGTTATGATCCAATTATACCCCACCTCCTTCAAACCGTATATACATATGATATACAAAAACCATTCGTTCGATACCGAAGGACGACTATATTATGAATACTTGAGATGAATTTCATTCGTTCTTCAGAGGAAAGAAGATGTTGCATTCTTCCTCACCACCCTAACAGATTTTATTAATTTTACTATAAAAATCGTCTGCAATTCATTACGCTAAACTCCCATTACTTCAACGATCAGGAGCAGGCACCGCGGTGCCTGCTCCTGACATAGTCACTTCGCTATCGTACCCGTAGCACGACCGCTACTTTTTCTTTACTGGTATCCAGATCTCAACCTGTGTATGCCCGGGCATTCCATAGTACATTTCGAATTGAGGACCCTCAACCTGTTCGTATCCAGATATCGGAAACCACTCGGAATATATTCGTTCCCATAGTTTTTGCAAATCACATTGCGGCTCCGGGAAAATAGCCCATGTTAATGCCGGGACAGAAAGCTTTGTAAATCTCTCTGGAATTTCAAGCCCCTTCGGCAAATGATAACCTATCATGTACTTGAATGATTCTCCCGTGTGATCAAATAAGGCAGCGTGCAACACGGTATTGCCAAACCGCCCCAGTAGCTCGTTCATTAGATCCACACTGCCGTCTTCATCACATTGTTTACGGAACCGAGGAACCTCAATAAATGCCGTTTGCAAATCCTGACTAACGAGACCATAAACGCCGAACATCTCAAAAGATTCTCTATGTTCAATCCGGTAATTCATCTCGACATCTCCTTTTATTGAGATATGAAAGGACATTCGAGGATAGGCCTTTAAAGACATGCCTTTATCGCGCGCAGATATCGGCATGATCCCATGGAGATTCTTGAACGCCCGTGCGAACGCTTCCGGTGACTGGTATCCATATTTCATGGCTACATCGATCACCCTTGCATCGGTTGTCTGCAGTTCAAAAGCCGCCAATGTCAATCGTCGACGCCGGATGTACTCGGATAACGAGATTCCGGTAATGAACGGAAACATTCTTTGAAAATGATACGTAGAGCAACAGGCGATTTGCGCTATGTCATCATATGAGATATTGTCCGCCAAATTCGTTTCGATATAATCCATGGCGCTATTCATCCTCTCCAACCAATCCATCGTTCTCCCTCCCTTCGAGTTAAATACTATCGCAAATAAATATGACTTGCCTTGCATTTCCTGCACGAAATAGTCAGCATCGTTCACATCCCCCTTAGGATCGATCCCAACTAATCCGATGTATTCTTGTCACCCGCCGTACCGGTCCAGCCAGTCGCGCTGCCACTCCTCGAATGACTTGCCACTTATACTCCGCAGCGGCTTGCCGCTAGGGAGCGAGAACATGCCATCCTCCGTGAACATGCCATCCCCATTTATGTCTACAACCGTTTCGGTGCCGCCGATCGGCTTGCCGTCAGTAAGAAACACCGAGGCGATAAATTCTCCCTCAATCGCTAGGCTTCCAATCGCCTTAAATCGCTCTACCTCTATGGTTTTGCCGATATAATCGGCTGGATCAATGCCTTCCATTAGTCCCCATTCGACCATATCCGGCATACGGGTCAGCATTTCCTCGTTCAATACATATTGCACGCCATCGCCATGCCACTTTACATTTTGGTACCCTTTGTTTTTTAAATAACTATAGGCTTCGGATGATTCAGCCTTCCCGTCTCCGCCGCAGCCGGCAAGCATAATCATAATGACAAGCGACAGCAGCATATTTACTTGTCTCATTCGTTGCGACTCCTCTCGCGCCTTGAAGATGTCCTGTTGCATTAAACTGCCCAATCACTTAACGAGGCCACCGGATATTCCGGCAGCCTCTTAAGCTGTAAAATTACGTCCCCTTATATTAACCCCCGACCCTTATAAAGCAATTTGAGTGTTTTCTATTTATGATCCCCTTGAGCTTGAACCGCATAGTCCTTCCACTTCTCTCCCCAGCCATGCATCGCGGAGTACACCCGAAGGAAATCCATTCCCTTGTCCGTTAAGGAATATTCGACGGTTACGGGGACGGTCGCGAACACCTCGCGCTGAACGATATGGGTCTGCTCCAACGTCCGCAATACGTCGGTTAACGATTTGGTGCTGATTTGGCCCAGGCTCCTCCTCAGTTCATTGAATCGACGAGGAGAAGCGGCCAGCTCGCCGATGACCCAGAAGATCCATTTGCTCCCCATCATCTGCATCGCTTCCCCCATGGAAGCCGAGCATTCTTCCCTCTGGCTGTCCGTATACATTCGATTCACCTCGCGATTACTTATCGTAAGCAGCTTCATTGAAGCAAACTAAATAAGAAAAAAGTGCCTTCTTTCGCCTATCTGCTGCTTTCATTATACTTGGTATCAATTCGAACATGGAACAAAATATACCGCCAGGAGGAAATCGCAATGCGTACGATCGTCATAACCGGAGGAACCGACGGGATTGGAAGACAGCTTGCCCTGCATTATATTCGTAACGGGGATCAGGTCATCGTTATCGGCCGAAGTGCCGAGAAGGGCGAAGCGTTGCGTCTGGAGGCAGCCAAGTCGAACCGGGAGAACGCCTTCCTCTTCCTCCAAGCCGATTTAAGCCTGGTCTCAGAAAATATTCGGATCGTCGATGAACTAAGCGCAAAAGAAAGCCGAATCGATCTACTGCTGCTCTGCGCGCAATCGCAAAAATTCAGCAGCGTGTACCGGGAGACGGAGGAAGGATTCGAGCATCATTTCGCTTTGTATTACTTAAGCCGATTTATTCTGAGCTTCCAGCTTCGAGGACTGCTTCGCGGCAGCGCGGCCCCGCTTATTATTAACGTCTGCGCTCCCGGCGTCAAAGGGGGCGTTCATTGGGAGGATTTGCAGCTGCGGACGCTGCGGCCCTTCAACAGCATAAAAGCCATTATGCACGGCAGCAGGCTCAACAACCTGCTGGGCGCGGCATTTGCCCAAAGCGCGGCGGATATGAATATCAAATATCTTCTGTTCAATCCCGGAGCCGTTCAAACCAAAGGGGCGACGGAAGCGTTCGACCACAAGCTCCTTCAACGGCTGGTCAAGCTGATGTACAACATAATCGGACTGCCTGCCGAAAAGGCCATAGAACCGATTCTTCGATTCGTACATTCGCCGCCTGAAGAGTCGCTGACGGCTTATAAACGAAACAAAAAACTCGATGCGGCTCAAATGATCCCCTATCTCGAGCAATCCGACAGGCTTGTTCGCCTCACGTTGGAGCTCATTAAGCGGCAATACGGGAATTTCAACATAACGTAAAAGAACCGGGCCTATGCATTTCGCCCGGTCCGGTCCTGATTCAACAGCTCTTCGATTGCGGCGGCAAGCTTCTCTTTGCTCCGAAGACCCGACCAATAGAGCTTGCACTCCGACAGCATGTCCTCCAGCTGCTTCAGCGTCAGCCCCGTGTCGGTATACGTGCTGAAGCTTGGAATAATCTCCTTGTACATCTGATAGCGGGTCGGATAGACCGGCTGCCCGGTCCGCTGCGCCGCTTGCTTATGGGCCGGGATGCTGAACGTTTCCTTCCGGATAACGCGCTGCGCATCGTCCGATACGAGGAAATCGACGAGCTGTTTGGCCGCGGCTTTCACCTTTGACCGTTTGTGAATCGCAAGGCCGATCGTCAGATTGATCGTGTTCAAGCTGTTCAAATGAGGAAGCGGCGCCACGTCGAATTCGAAATCCGCTTCCTTCAGGCTGTTAATGGAAAAGTACGTCGTCATGATGATCGATACTTGACGCTCCTTGAACAGCCTCTCCGCCTCCCTGCTGCTTGCGGACAACAGAAGCGGATACACGCCGGGCTCATACAGAATGTCCCGCACCTTCTCGATGCCGTCCAGCAGCCGCGTCTCATGAACGCGGTATCGTCCGTCCTCGTCTCTCCGGAACGCTTCCCCGCTCTGTAGCAGGAACAGGATCCACCGGTTCGGACTGAGCAGGTGATAATAAAAGCCGAACCGCTCGTTCCGGATCGCCAGCTTGGACGCGCTTGCGATCAGATCGTCCCATGTCCAGCCGCTGTCCGGCTCCGGGAGCTGGAGTTCGGCGAAGTGCTCCCGGTTATAACAAAGAATAACCGGAGAGAAGACGAACGGCTGGGCATGCAGCTCGTCTTTATATTGAAATGCTTTTTTCAGAAAAGGGTACAGCTCTTCGAACGGTTCTTGCGGCTCCAGCATGTCTACCGCCTGTTCCTCCACAAGGTCCTGATACAAATACGTGTTCATCATGACCATGTCGATCATGTCGTGGGCCAGCAAATCCCGCACATACCCCCGGTCGTCGCTGATCTGAATCGGTTGAACCCGAATATGAGGATGCCGCTTCTGAAATTGCTCCAGTAAAGAAGAAAGCTCCGCCTGCGTATCCATAATCGGATAATAGCCGAGCCGGATGACGATTTGATCCTCGCTGGAAGGAGGCTTGATCCGGTTGCCGACTCTCGGAATTTTCTCTACCCATCCTTCCTCTACCAATACGTCGAGGCCTTTGCGGACGGAATTGTTGCTGAGCTGGAACTTCAGGCTCAAATCCAGCTCCGAAGGCAAATACTCGCCCACCGCGTAATGCCCGGCCATAATCTGCTCCCTCAGCGTCCGTATCATCTCTTCGAGCCGCGTCCTGAACGTTTTTCTGCTTGGCTTGTCCGACATTCGCCCGACCTCCGATCCCTATTTTCATCCGCATCATACACAAACCGGAGCCCGCTTGCAAGAGCGCCGATGGCAGGGCGCAGGCGGCCGCCGCATCATGGAGAGACGCCAATCGCAAAAAAGGCGCCCGCGAACGGACGCCTGCGCTGCGCTGCATGAAGCTCAGTACGAGATGATCGCTCCGAGAATCCGGTCCGGCCTGGACGTAAAATCCCGGTAAATATCCGCCGCGTGAGGCAGAGACACTTGCGTCGTAATGAGCGAGCCCGCCGCTATACGCCCTTCCGACAAGAGGCGGATATATTCCCTCATATTGCGGCCTTCCGTCCATCTGACGAATCCGATCGGATAGTCGCGCCCCTCCCTTTCGTATTCCGCGTCGTACCTCCCCGGCCCACCAGCCCGGGAAATGACGACGTCCGCTTCCTTCTTGAACATTTGGCCGCGGCTGAAATCCATCGCCATATCCCCGACGATGACGATCTTCCCGCGATCGCGGATCCAATCGAAGCTGCGATCCAGCAGCTCCTTCTGCGGGCCGGAGGCGCAATGAAGGACGGCGTCCGCGCCGATAGGATTCGTCACGCCGCCAATGGCCTCCTCCACCTCCTGGAAGCTCGCGCATACCGTAATGCCTGCCAACTCCCGAAGCGTCTTCCGCCGCTCCTCGTACAAATCGATGGCGATCACCTTAACGGCGGCGGCATGGGCGATTCGGGCGATCAGCTGGCCGATGACGCCGAGACCGACGACGATCGCGCATTCGCCGAATACGAGACCCGACTGGCGCAAGCCGTGGATGGCAATCGCGCCAAGACCGGCGGCCGAAGCCTCCTTCAGGCAGACATGGTCGGGAACGGGGGCGATCAACTGCTTGGGCACCAGCAAATATTCCGAATGGTTCACGTACGGCGCGCCGTAGCAAGCGACCTGCTGGCCGACGCGAATATCCGTCACCCCGTCGCCGACCTCCGCCGCAATGCCGGACGCGCTGTACCCGAGCTTGCTTTGCGCCGCTCCGCTCCGATTGATGATCGTTAATTCCGTGCCGGGGCTTACCATGGAATAGCTGGTTTTCATGAGCACGTGATTCGGCTTGATGAGCGGCTTCTCGCTCTCGATAATTTGCACCTGTCGTTCGTAGGCTACGACGCTTTTCATCCTGCACCTCCATTTTCTTTTTGACAGACCTTTACGTTATGCACAACATCTAGTTGATAATTACATTCTAATAAACAAGAAAAACGCTGTTAACAATTAAGATTACCATATGACTGCATTATATCTAATTCATAACGGATGTTCAAGACATCGAAGGAATGAAGTCCGCGATAACAAAATACACCCCTTCGCTTGCCAAGTATAACGGCCGGCGAAAGGGCGTATTTCATTTGCATACCTCCAACAAATACCACTCATACTAAGGATAACTTATTTTGCCAAAAGGGGTTGTGCCTTTGTATCCTCGGATGCTTCAGCTCAAGGTGCCCATGGCGCAAGGCGTACTGATACGGTTATCCATGCTGTCTGCAACGGCAAATGCCGGAGGGGTACCAGGCGGTACTCCTCCGGCATCGTCATCGCTATGCCTCTTGCTCGAGCGATTTGCCCAGCGCATCCAGCATAGCATTCGTTCCATGCTCGCGGATCTCCGGCGTATCAAGCCCGTCGAAGAAGGCTCCTTGCTCGGTGAAGACCAGCTTCGTGCCGCCGTCGACCTTGATGAGCTCGACCGTCGTGATCGATACGGACATGCGCGTGTCGCCCGAATCCAGCGTGTAGCTGTAGACGATGCGCTGCTCCGGGACAATCTCCTGGTAGCACACGTCAAACGTGAAGACGGGCCCCTCCGGCGGACCTCCGCGGCTGTATTCGCGTCCTCCGACGCGGAATTCGAAAATTTCGGGCTTCGAGAACCATTTTTCTTTGGCAGCTTGATCGGCCCATGCTTGGTAGACCTTCGCAGGCGTTGCGGCGTAAGTCCGCTCTACAACGAAGGTGGCGTGTTTAACGAATCGTTCGGTCATTTGTTAGTCCTCCTTAAATTTCGATTATTCCTCTTCCCCGGCAAGAAAAGCGCCCAGTCCATCCAGACGGTGCTCCCAGCTTGTCCGACGCTCGACGACCAGCTTCTCGTGGCTCTTCTTCATCGCTTGCAAAAGCTCGGTGAAGTCTTCGACCGCCGGCGGCTCCTTCCCCTGCATCGACTTGGATACATGCTGAAGCTGGTCAAGGAGCGATTGCTGCAGCTTGATTTGTTCCTTGATCCGGGCGATTTGCAGGTTGACGATCTCCAGCGGGCTGAACTGTCCGTCGTTAAGAGCCGACTTGATCTCCTCCAGCGATAAGCCGAGTTCCTTCAGCGACAAAATCTGCTGCAGTCGCGACAGGTCGGCTTCATCGTACAGCCTGTGACCGGACTCCGTCTGGCCCGATGGCGCGAACAAGCCGATCTGATCGTAGAATCGCAACGTTCGCACGGTCAGCCCTGTCAGTCTGGCAAGGTCTCCCACCTTCCAATATCGTTTCATATGAAACTCCTTCGTTAGCGCTAACTGGTTACCGGTAGATAGCTTTATTATAAAAGATGACGTTACGTAAGGTGCAACCCAAAAAATTGATTTCCCTATAAAAAAATCAGATCCAGAAACGAATCGATCGGATCGGCCGGATCTCGCTTTCGAGATGCGTTTTACTGCAGGTTAGGATCGATTGAGGTCGGATGGTGATTTTCGCTAACTTCCTTGAAAAGCGTGCTTTCTTTTATAGTTGCTTCCGGTTTCAAGCCAAGTATACGTTCTAATTCTCCGATTGTAACCGGTTTGGCATGTCTCATTAATTCATATCCTACTTGACCATTAGGTTCTATTGTAGCGGTTTTAACATCGCTAATATTTTCAACACCTTTTTGTCTTAGGCGCATTTCAAGCTGGTCGACAGTCATACGAATGCCCCGAAGGTTCTTTTGCATGATTTGCCCGTTTTCAATAACGACCTTGGAGCTCCCACTCATAAGTTTTTCGAACCAATCGAATTTTTGTTGAAAATATTCAATTATGATTAATGAAATAATGAATACCGCCGCAGAGCCGATTGCTTTCCAAAGGTGATTATTGGCAATCGGCTGAACAATGGTCGTGCCAATCGAAATCATGATAACGGTCGTCGCTACACTCATCTGGGAGATCGATTTTCTTCCTGCTATACGCAAAAGGATCATTCCCGCTATGATCAGGACGGCGGATTTCCAAATCCAAGCTAAATCCATAGGTACTTACTCCTTTCATTAACCCCAATGCGGAGGAAAAAAAGCCATTAACCCCATTGCGGCAAAAACGCTTAGAACCAATGCTAAAAGCGGTCTCCTGTGGTGCAGTATAAGCATCGGAAACATGATCATGTCAAAAACAAGCGACCACCATAAATTCCATCCGCTATTATAGGTAATCTCATGAAAGAGGTATCCAATCCATTCGACCAAGATGTAAATAAGAATCCATTTTGAAATATGGATGAGCTTGCTTTTCAGCTTGGCTGGAAAATTTGAAAGGTAAAGCAAAGCAGAGCAAGGCATAATTACGAATAAATACAAAAGCTCATTTTGCTTGTCAAGCAGCAAAGAGGGTCTTGGATTCCAGAGAGCATCTTGTCCGTATAAAAATAAATACACGCAAGCACCTAAGGACATATAGAGCATGGTTGGGTAGTACTTTTTCCAATTTCTCCAATCTCCCCAACGCCATACAGCCAATATCGTCCAGAGACCTATTGCAACATGCAACTTATCCATCCACCTTTTTTCATAATTGAAGTCCTTTAGCTTCCGTAAAGGATTTTGCAGGGAAGTTTACCCAATTGTATTATCCGCCTTTATATGCGCCAGTATGCAACGACGTCGTACAAGTCCGGTGCCGCGACTAAATGACAAGAACCCGTTTGCCCGGCGCTGCTAGTTTTGTCCATAATAGCTTGACTCTTTTTCCAACATAATGCTACAACACATTATTACATGAAGATCTCGATTTTTGTTTTAAAGGCTTCCAATCCTTTTAAGCTATCATCGCCATGAACGTAATCGTTGATCGATCGCAAATCATTTGAAAGTCAACCAAATCAAGCGGTTTCCTCCTATCCTCTTTACCTTTTGAAGCAAATCAAGCTTACTGCAGGGGCCGACGTTCGGACAAAGATTTTTGTCTAAATATTTTTTTAGATCCGGTTTATAACTCGACAGAAATTCCGTAGCGAGCCTGATACAATCTAGTTAACTCTTAAAACAGTTTGGAGGGAATAGAATGGAAACTATTTTATTCTTTATCTTAAAACTTATGATGGTAGTCAAACGAGATATGGCCAAACAATCGGATACAAGTAAAACTGACTGTCTTGGAAGAGTCTATTCGTTCGAAGCGTACTTGGTTCAGAAGCAACCGACAACCGTCTTACCCGATAGGCAACAGAATACTATGATACCGCCGTCAGTTATCCCCATACAGAAAAGCACGCAGCGCAGCCCGCGTTCCGAATGGCAGATTTGGTGCGAGAATAATCGAATGTTATTCCAGAACTCCGCTTAACCGAACACGACACAATTAGTCGTTGGTGTAATGAAGTTAACCAGATCATTTGGGAGGGATAATAACCATGAAAACAATTCTTTTCTTATTATGGAATATTATGATAAGCATTAAACAAGTCGGTATTAAACTGTTTGATACGGTTACGGCATGTCTTGTTCTTATTTCTTCTTTTGAAGGGCATATGAGGATGAAACAAACGGCAGCCGCCTTGCCGAATAGGCAGATGCAAATTTACGATAAGCCGCTGCCATTCCTCTCTTTGCAGAAAGACTCGCAAAATCGCCCGCATACGAAATGGCAGATTCGATACGAGCACCATAAATTTTTGTTCCGGAGTTCCGCTTGAACGAGCGATAGTCATCTAAAATTCACTCTCCGTCTTCATGCGCCCCGATATCCTTCCCTTTCTCTATTCCGCTGAAATAACGCAGCCCTCGGGCTGTGTTATTTCGTCTCCTTTTATCCTTACGGATCGTATAGATGTATTCTCTGTTGCAATCCTTCTCCCATTTCTTTCGGCAGCTCCCTGACCTTGATATCCCTACCCAGGAAAAGCAGCCAATTGGTTATTTCGTCCAGCTCTTCCGAATGGCTAACTTTGATGTGCATTTTGAGAAGGGCTCTGGTTTGGAAAGGATCGATAAAGAAGATAGAAGCTTGTAAAGGATGGTACTTTTTGAACTGGGCAATCGCTTGGGGACCAAGCTCCAGGACAAGATTGATCGCTTCCTCCTGCTTGCTTAGCTTCTCCATTATCTTTTTTCGACTTAACCTCTTATTCGTGGAGTACGGTTCTACATCGGCGAGGTGATCGACGGAAAAAATTTGTCTTTTTTCCTCGTTTAAGTCAAAGCCTTCAATCAGCCAAAAGCTTTTTTCACGATAAAGGTGCAAGAGATAAATGGGATACGACTTTATTGCGTTCCCTTCTTTGACCGTGATCAATAAGCAGCTGTCCAATAGAAGGATTTGGATAAGCTTCTCTAGTATAGGATGGGGAAGGTCCGACAGCTCCAGCAGGTCCGGATTATTCGGGTTGGTCCCTTCAAACAGCAACATTTGATTTAAGAGAACTAAGTCATCTTGCTGGTTCTGCGAAATAAGTCCTAATAATTTCTCCGCCAACGACTGACGGCTCTTCAGATAAGGGAGCTGTTGATTTCTTGTGGCCATAAAGGCAATAAAGAGAGCCTTAATCTCATTATCGGTAAAACGAACGGTCGGCAGGACCGAATTATTCATGACAAAATAGCCCCCATCCCTGCCAACCTCGGCGACAAGCGGCATCCCCATGGCTTCGATTTCTCTGATATCCCTGATAGCGGTCGAACGGGAGATGTTAAATTCCCGCATGATTTCCGAAATGGTGAAGGATGCGCGGTTGTTGATATACCGCATGATGATATTGATCCGCTCCACTTTTTTCATCGCGGCCTCCTAAACAGTATCATTTTCTGACATGATTAAAGGCTATTATAAACTCAGCAAGCGAAAAGGAAAATCACTTTTAAAAAATTTTAGAAAAAGGATGGATGAAAAAATGGCAAACTATACCCTTGAAGAAAAAGAAAGCTTTACCGTTGTAGGAATGGGAACGGATCTGAAGAGCGATTATAACGACTACGCCGGCATCAACAAGGAGAAGCTGGACTTCTGGCAAGCGGTCAAACAAGATGGACGACTTGACGCTTTAAAGGCGGTAGCCGCAAATGACTACATTTTCGCCGTCAACGAAGCGGTGAATCAAAAGTTGATGCATTATGCCGGCGTCATGACGGATGCAACGTTGCCAGAAGCAACACGTGTCATTCAATTTCCTAAGGGAGAGTACCTCGTTGTCAAAGGGGAAGCCGCGTCGGCCGATGCGCTCAGCAATACGCTGACCGGAATCGCCTTCGGTCAAGTTCTGCCGGAAGCCAAAGACTTCGCCTATGTCGGCGGACCGAACGCGACGGTCGAGATGGGGCAGCGTGACGGTCAAGTATTCGGTGAAGTGTGGATTCCCGTTGTCAGGAAATAAACAGGATACTGGAGGAATGGTCATGTCCTACGCTGTAGATTTTAAGCAGATGTCCACGAGCGGTTTCGAATCTTCGCCTGTACAAGAAGCGCTGGCCGGATTACGCGCCAATGAAGCCCGCTACTTCATGAACAAATACAAACATGAATTTACGGTTACACCCGCTGCCGAAAGTCAGGAGACTCTTGCATACGTAAACCGGATTTTGAAGGAAGAACGGGGCATCGCATTGCGGCCAAACCTTTGGAAACGTCACGTTTTCAAGTGGAAAATATCCAGTGGGCCTTCGTCTTCTATGAAGATGGCCTAGCGGTCAACGTCATGTATACGGTGGATGACCCCAAGAAGCGCGCGGTTGGGTTTAAGCTCTCCGAGGGAATGGAAGTTCCCTTGGAGTTAGAAGGGAAGTTTAAGTTCGCCAGACAGAAGTCCAAGCTGGCTGGCACCATTCGCGGATCGTTTTTTGTGATTAAAGGGGAATATTAAGGAAGAGCAAAAACAGCACTTCTCTATAAAAATAGAGGGTGCTGTTCTTTTTTACTTAGGGTACGGTTCTCCGCACTGTCTGTATCGCTGTTATGCCAATATCCCCGCTTCAACCAGCTTCCAGACCCCTTCAAACTCTCTTTTCCTATCAATCAGTAACCACTTTTCAGCAAAGGCAGGCGAGGAAAACCAGGAGAATGCCAACAGAAGGGCATGTATAAGCCCGGTTGCGCATTCTCACGGTACCATTTTCGCAGCAGATTAATATGAGCCTGATGATAACGGCTATGGTCCGCCATATGCCACAATCCCCAGCGAATGGTCGCCCGCTTCTCATTGTCATGACCGAAGGTGACGACTTTATCGAGATCGGCATCCTTTAATTGCGTACAGGTCTCCTTCAGCATGGTTAACACGTCTTCATAATCAGACATCAGCGTGTTCAAGGATTGGCCCTGTACCATCGGAAGCCTGTTACTGGCATCGATCATGGGGCCGTGTCGTTCCTTTAGCGCCTGCGGAAGCGGCTCCCCTTTCATTCGATAGATCCAATTCAGATCCACATACAGGATATGCTTGATTAATTGTGCGGTACTATTCGAGTTATTCCGGGGACCCCTGTAATCCACTTCATCCTGCGACATGCCGGACGTGATTGCTTGCAGTCGCTGACTGTTTTCTTTCACCGCGGAATATAACATGCCGGCAATGGGCGACATACTGGCTTCTCCTTGTAGGTCGAACACCTTAGCGCTTCCTCCTTCCGCACCTTATCATTCAATCGGTGCCCTCATGCTTCAATGATTCCATTGATGCCTGATAGGTTTTTAATTTATTTTGAGCCCGCCGATACATCATATAATCAAATAAATTTGCTATACAGATCATACCGAGCACGATCAGTAAGATGGGCATGAACTCCCGCTTGCTCTCCATTTCGCTGCTTGTGATCATGTATAAGGCTGCCATTATAATCGTTGCAACGACCAATGCAATCAAGTTGTTCATAAAGAAGTACGTTCGGGCGTTGGCCATACGAATCGGGAGGATGGAGGTTAGCCATTCCGTAACGAGTCCGATAAGGAAGCCTACGCTTCCGCTCGCTAATACCGTCAAAACTTGATATTCGAACAGCATATCCGAATGGTCAAACAACTGTAGGATCACGCCGATGAAGAGACCTAGAAAAAACGATTTTACGCAATTTTCGAAATGAATTTTCTCCATGCCGGTTCTCCTATATGTTGAGTGTGTTCCTAAGCTTTTTTGAGAACATTTTTGATACTTCCAATTCTGCGTGATTATCCATTCGAAGGACGTATCGGGAGTTAAACCAAGGCACGATTTCTTTGACATGCAGCAAGTTAACGATCTGCGATTTATTGATTCGAATAAATCCTCTGGCTGCCCATAGGCTCTCGTAATATTGCAAGGTTTCTTTGATACTGTAAGGCTTGGACTTGGTGTGCGCCAGAAGACCGTCCGAACCCGCTTCTATATATATAACATCCCTTGGTTCAATAACCGCAAATTTATTATCGCTTAAGCCGGTAACCGTATTCGTAAAATGGAGGTCTCCCCGAGCGCCGGAAACGAGGAGCTTAATCACATCCATGTAATCGATCGCTTCAAATACAACGCAAAGCTTTTCTCTTGGGAGGTCAAATCCGCTCTCCACGAGCACCAAATCACTGTCCTGCTTGATATCGATTTGGTATTTCGATAATTCCTGCTTCAACTTCTCATATACTCTATTCGAACACAATAGTTGAACCATCAGGTGTCTCCCAATAACCGCATCGGAATGATTTATTCAACCTTCATTCTATCATAGATCATTCTTATTTTTACCAATTCTTCGATGCCCTTCTCCGCAAAATCAAGCGATCCGAAGTTAGCGACAAATAAGGTGTCCTTTTCTTCATCATATAAGACATAGGTGCCCGTAGCGCCGACGCCGCCATACACATCCGTCATGGAGCTTAACAGGAATGACAGCTCGCTGAAGTCGAAATACATCATGCCCATGCCGTAATAGATCCCTTTGTCATAGCGGTGATGAAAGGTCTTCATCTGTCCATACCCTTCATCGGAAAGCAAAGTCCCGTCTTCCAAAGCTTTCATGAACGCAAGCAAATCATCCATCGTGGTCACAACACCGCCGCCCGACCAGTCAACCGATAAAGCGTTCCTGCCGCTAAGATCAATGCCGTTCAGATAGATCCCGAGAATATCCGCCGGTTCATCCTGGTAGAACATTAAATAACTGTCGTCCATGTCCAGGGGCTCGAATATTCGTTCTTCCAGAATAGCCGAATACGGTTTCCCCTCGATCGCTTCCAGAATAAGGCCAAGCAAAATATATCCCGTATCCGAATAATAATATTGTTGCCCGGGACGCCCGACAGGATGCTGATTTTCTCGAGTAAATGCAATCAGCTCTTCCGGGGTGAAGGATAGCTCCGGGTTAGCCGCGATCATCTCTAATAAAGGCTTCCCGCTTGTTACCGGACCTTCAAAATAGTCGCCGATTCCCGATGTATGAGTCAGCAAGTGCCTCAACGTTACCTGATCGCTGTAATCCGTGCCGTCTATCACGAATAAACCCTCAAGAACGTCCGCATCCAGCCAGGAGTTTATTTTGTCGTCAAAGCTGATCCTACCTTCGTCAACTAACATGCCGTAGACAGCGGCACACATCGTCTTGCCGACGCTGGCTGCGTGATATTGACTGTCGGTTCGAGCCGGCTCATTCGAGGCGTGATTTTTCGTACCTACCGCAAATTGTTCGAAGTAACCGGTCTGGTCAGAAGAAATGGTCAATAACGCGCTGGATAGCGACTCGTTTTTTTCAAGTACATTTGTTAAATGCTGTTCGATTTTTTCCGTAACCTCTTCTTTCGAGATCGGCCTGTTGAGGTAGGCGAATACGCCAAATCCGATTCCAGCTAAAATGATGACGCCAACCGCGATTCGCATTCCTTTTTTCATATGAACCACCTTTCGCTTCATGCACATTTCATACATTAATCTAATCGGTGGTTTGAAATTAAGGAACGCTTTACAGCCATGTGGTCAATATTCGAGGGTATGACGACTTTTTTGGGGTTTATCGGTGTGCAACGGGCTTTACTCCATTTTACAAAATGACGCGACATCAATTTCAAGCGCTTTCCCTTCATCCGCTGCCCATATGCACGAGCTGCCAATCGTCATTCTGCTCCGCAATAATCTGGAATCCATGGCGCTGCCAGAACGAAACCGCTCCAGGCAAAAACCGGTGTGTATGCAAATAAGCCGCAAGATAGCCTGTTTCCTCGATGTATTGCAACGCTTTGCCGACAAGCTTCGTTCCTACTCCTTGCCTTCTATACCGATTATCGACATAACATTTGACGACCTCGGCAGCAGTGCCTGATGCATATAATCCTTGAATAGCCTGGAAGCGATCATCGAAAGGCACGATACCGATCGAACCTACGATGCCTGTTTGTTCGTACACCGCAATAAAAAATGCTCCGCCTGACGACGGCTCCATATAATTCGCCTCAAAGTTCATCAAATCCATAGGTATCACGTTAGGATCGAGCATCGGGAATACTTCTTTTCGCATGTTCATAACAAACTTCACAGTTTCCTCTTTTTCCTGTATGCCTACCCTGACAATTTCCAATCATCATTCTCCTTTTGTATGAACACAATGGCTATTAGACCCATCATCGAACAAATGAAAAACATCGATGAAAAGGAACTTGATTGTATCACAAATCCCATCACTAAACCGCCAAGAGCAAAGCCTAGATCATAGGAAGCAAGAAAAATACCAAGCAAGATATGCTTAGATTCTTTGGGAATAGCAAAGGACAAATACGTAACAATCGTTGGGTAAAGCAAGGCTGTAGCCAACCCGTTAAAGATGGCCGACACATAGATGAAGCCGCCGATCAGCGGCAGCAATCCCAATAAGATTGTTCCAATAATCAAGCTCATGAATACGAGTGACATAAATGTCGGATACCACTTCCCGTCAGAAGGGATCGATCGTCGAAGCAAGAACCGGCTCAGCACCACAACAAGAGCCTGAACAAATAAATACAGTGCCGCATTCCCATCGCCTGTCGTCACCATATACAGCGGCAAAAAGGTTGAAATCGCACCAAAAATACATGCGCCGATGAGCATGACAATAACAGAAACCAGTAAACTTCGTTGTCGACAAGCAACCATAAAAGCGGCAATCATCTCGCGGAAAGTAAATGTACCTTTATCCACTGTCGTTGCTGGCAGTGGAGCGCCATATAACAAGAAAAGCGGCAACACAGCCAAAACTCCGATCAGAAGCAGGATATAGGAATAGTCATAGGGGTTCCAAAGCAGGAGAGCCAACGCAGGTCCATACAAGCTCGGCAGCACAGAAGATAAAGAATACATAGACAAGCCTTGTCCTCGATCTTCCTCTCTCAATATATCAGCCACACCGATTTGCATACACATCGAGAAGAATGCCGTCACGATCCCTTGAAGTGCACGGACGATATATAAGCTCTCCACACCTAACCAAACGTATATAAGCAAGGCTAGCGCATGACCTGCTAAGAGCCATTTCATGATCGTTAAGACGCTATACTTGGCAATCATTTGACCTGCCCAGGGACGCAGGATCATACAGAATAACATGTACAGTCCCATCATGATGCCAATTTCACCTTCCCTGAGGCCATGCTCCGCTGCCTGTAAAGGGAAAATGACAGTCAAGACTGAATTGGCTGTAAAAAATAGAAGCGCTAGTGCATACATCTGAAGCATTTCTCTAGAGAGCGGACCTGTTTTTATGATACATACAACCTTTCCTTTACCAAGACTGGATCGATACAACGATGAATTCTATCATAGGCTCCCTCCATCTTACAATGGGCTATCTGCATTCCTATTTAGATACTTGAGTCTTGCAAAAATATTGCCGTCAAATCGTGTTACTTAAACTCAGAAGCTTAGAACCTTTGTCGGAGAGAGGAACAGAAGA
>NZ_JACXIY010000002.1 GCF_014705655.1 Paenibacillus arenilitoris
CATACTCTCACAATAGGGAACTTTTTTGTTTTTGAAAAGGAAAACTTTCAGATCATGTTAGGTTTGTCGCATGGCTAGTGCAAAAACTGAAATAAAATACAAAAGAAGGAGACTTCGTGGACGTTTAGTTTCAAATTTTGAAATTAGATCGGTTAATAGGGGAAGGTGAAGCGCGTTTAAAACCGTTTAATTTCAGATATTGAAACTAAATAAGGTAGGCGTGAAGTTAAGAGCAATTTAGTTTCATTTTTTGAAATTTGAATCGCCCTCTCATGGCCGACGAAGCCAAAACGGGCTGACTCTCATGTTGTTTCACGGCCTTTGAGACAGCCCCTTCGGATCTGGGCATTCAACTTAAGCGGAACGGTCAAGGAGAGGTCAGCCCATTAAGGTGAACCTTTTCCAAATTGGCATGCGTCGCCTTCATAATGTCGACCATTTCCGCATACGGCTGATCCTGCTGATTGACGAGGCCGATGTTATAGCTCTCGCCGTCCGGACGACCGGTAATCGGCTGATCGTAATAGGCATACCAGCCCGAACCGACAAACAACGGATGCGCGGCCTGGCTTTCCGCGAAAGTCCGGTACGCCAATCCCCTGTCCCTTACGCTCATAGTCATCGTTCCCACATTGATATAGGAAAGTCCGCGTTCGGACGAGCCGAATGAATGCTCAAGATTCAACAAGGGCTTGCCGAATGCTTCGTATCTGGATATCCAGCTTGCGTTTCTGGAATAGCTGTCGACGGAGAAGGCGTCGACAAAAGGCATGGCCGCCTGATCCCACTCCAGGCTGGTGCGCCAGGTAGGAACGATGGACGTGCCCAGAAACAGATGGTTCGGATCGTATTTTTTGATTATATCCCTGATCATGGAATGGTACGTTCCGGAAGCGAGCTTTATATATTCCGATACGACGGCCGCGGGAACTTTGGCGATATCGATCCGGGTATTTTTCAAAGCGTCGAACGAGGCCGCCTTCGTGCCCAGAGCCTGATTGGCCGCGGCGAGGCTGCCGTTATAGCTTTGCTCGACAAAATCAACGAATGCGCTTTTCGCCGGGGAAGACGATGAGTAGGTAAGCACCTCTTTTACGATGTCGGCATTCCAGCCCGCTTCGTTATCGTAGGTATAGCCGATCAGCCACTTGCTATCATTCGCGTTCTGAAGCTGCGCCTTCAGGGCGTTCTCGATGAGGGGCCCGCTCTGCGGATCGAACACGTCGTACGTCCACAGGATCCTTCTCAAATTTGAGGGGTCCTGCAGCGATTGAATGTACGGGAACGTGACGTTTTTCGGTTTGGTCCACTTGCTGAACGTGTTGAAGCCCCACTGGATCAATCGTTTCTTCGTCATCTCCTCCCATTTCGCCTCGAAGTCGCTGCCGTATTTCTTCATGACGTTGGCGACGACGAAGCTGACATATTCGCCGTTCGCATCCTTGGTGTAGGCGGGAGCGTAAGCCGTCCGATCGGGCAATTCCTCGAAAATTTGCTTGACGTTTCCGTCCGCCCTCAGAATCGGCGTCTTGTAGCCGGACTCCCACAAGCTTGTCGCATCGACTCCTTTAACAATAAAGGGATAGCCGTCCGGCGTAATGAACCACCATTTTCCGTTGATCACCTGTAGTCTGAAGTAGCCGGTGCTTGCTTGCTTTCCTAAGCCTTTGATGCCGCCATATGGATCATATAATGCGGGATCCAGCGAAACATTCGCCAAGGCGGCGGCCTCATCCGCATATTCCAGCCGCAGCTGAGCTTCGGTTGTCACTTTGCCCGGCCAGGCTTCATTCATCCATTGGCCGAATCGGTCCGCCAGCAGCGCCTCTTTCTTCAGTTCGGCCTGCAATTGTTCCGCGGTAAGCGCGGGTCCCGGAAGCAGCTTATCTGCGCCCGTACCTCTATCAATCTCGACTTCCGTCAGCGGAATATGTTGAAAGGCTTGGGTACGCTTAATGTTCAGCACGATAAACCTTGCCGTCTTGCCCGACATCGGGACGGTTACCGAATAGTTGAGATTGGTTCCCGTTCTTACGTGTCTGGTTGCAATGTAATACCCCGTCGCCGACTCGGGACGGTACTTGACGGTAATGTCCTTAAATCCCCAATATTTGTTGGGGGAATTGAGCACGACGCGGATCTGGCCCAGCGGGTAGTCCTTCAACAGATCGATCACGACATTGACGGTTGGATGCGAGTCTGCGCTGCCCATCCAGCCTGCGTAAGCGGTGGTTCCGTCGAACAAGACGCCGTCCGCCGCGGATATAACCCCGGATCCCTTCCAGTCGGGAGAATTCCCTCCGTTCGGAGCGGGACTGTGAAGATAGTTCCCTGTCCTCAGCATAGAGCCTTCCCCTCCAATCGTACCGATTGGGACGAAAATGGCTGCGACGACGAATGCCAACAAGTACGTCAAAATACCATTGCGATTATACTTGAATCTTGTCTTCATCATATATAGAGCCTCCGGCTAGTGTGATACTCCGTTTATCGTCATCCCGAAAGGTTCATAATAGGGTTAAGCGACCTATTTTATTGGAATGGCCGCGAAGGGTGAAATCAGGTAGAATAGTAGTATTCCATTCATCTAAAAGGGAGGAAGACCGATGAAATGTCCGGTTTGCCATGATGTAAGGATGCGTGAAGTGATGAAGAACGGGGTGCACATCGACGTATGCCCGGATTGCAAAGGCGTATGGCTGGACCGCGGAGAGCTGGAGAAGTTAACGAATGACGTGCATGAGCTGCGCAAGGAATACGACGATTGGTACGAAGCTCCGCCGCAGCGGCCGTATTCTCCGCCGCAAGGGCAATACGGATCAGATAACCATCATCATTATCCGAAGCACAAAAAGAAGAAACATACCGTGTTCGATCTTTTCGAAGATTTATTTTAACCGTTTACGATACAAAAGTCATAACCCTTCGCCGCGTCCGATGGACGCGGTTTTTTTATGTTCTGGTCGTTAAAGCCCATGTTCGGCGGCCTTCCGTATTCGATCGGGGAAAATCGTTCTTTTTCACCGGGTCTTTTTTCATAACTATAAACATAGCCGTCCCGGTTGACGATAAACGTAGTATCACATCAACCGGAGGCTTTGCATCTATGAATACAAGATTTAAGTATGGTCGCAGCTGTATTTTCACGTTATTGCTGGCATTGGTCGTTACCGCCGTGTTTGTCCCGATCGGTAAAATCGAAGCGGAAGGCACCTTGCTGCAAACGGGAAATTATATCTACAGTCATGCTCCTAACGGAGGGAACTCCCCCGACTGGAAGGAAGCCGGGGATGTATCTGCGACCAATGGCGTGTTATTCGACGGAGAACCGCTCTATGCCGGCTGGATGGGGAGCGCGACATCTCCCTCGACGGTCAGCGTCGTTATCGACCTGCTGGAGGATTATCCCTTGAACCAGATCCGCTTGGTGATGAATTCACCGAACAAATATTGGGGTTTTAAAGACATTACGATCAAGTATCGTCCCGAGTCGGCTGCCGGTTATTACATGATCGACAGACATGCGAGAACGGGAACCGATTTGAACTACGCGGTAACCGTCCCGATGTCGGGCAAGACGGCCAGGTTTATCGTATTGAACATTAGGCGTACCCACTCCTTTCAACATATTCCGCTGACGGAGGTCGAAATTTATAGAGGTACGGGCTTTGATAAGCTCATTCCGGGAACCGCGCTTAGCGCGGAACAATTGAAAGCCGAACTTACGAAGGAAGCGCTGGCGGCGGACAAATACGGTCAATGGAGGAGTGAAGCCTGGCCGGACAAGGTGACCTCCGACTCGCAGCTGCAGCAGGAATATGCGGACGAGGCTGCCGAATTGGCCGATGTTTCGCTGGATACGACAAAATATGATCCGTACGGCGGCATCAAAAGCTTAGGGAAGCAAGCAAGCACCGGGTTCTTCAGGCTTCAGGCCATCGACGGCAAATGGTGGTTTATAACGCCGGACGGCTATCCCTTTATTCTGAAAGGGATCGATGCCGCAAGCTTGTGGGAGTACGGCTACAAGACGCCGATTCTGAAAGCGGACGGCACTCCGAAGGAGATTTTCGAGGAATTGCCCGATCGCGCCGATTACGCTCCCGCCTACACCAAGGATGCGAATGGCGAATATGTCAGCTTCGTCATCGCCAATGCCATGAAGAAATACGGAACAGACTTCGAGGCGAAATGGGAGGATATAACCCGGAAGCGTCTGATCGATTGGGGCTTCAATGCGTTCAGCAAGTGGACCAAACCGAGAAATATCGTCTTTCCGTACATTCAATCGCTGCAGGACCCTTCGAATTTGAGAAGAATTCTATGGACGTACGACGTGTTCGATCCGCAGAGCGGACCCCTCATCGAGAACGCGCTGAAGGCCCAGCTTCAGAACGCGAAAAACAGCAAGTGGCTGATCGGCTATACCTACGATAACGAAGCGGGCTGGAATGCCGACGTCGTAGCGGAGGTACTCAACTATACCTCATCCTCTCCGGCAAAGAGCGCATTCGTTGATTTTGTCGCGCAGAGCTATAACGGCAGCCTCGCCGAGGTCAATCGGGCTCTGGGCACGAATGCAGCCACGTTCGAAGCTTTGAAAGATACCCGAATCGATATCGCCAACGTTCCGGCGGCCGACGTATCGGAGTATATCAGGCTCGCGTCCGCAACGTATTATTCGATGATCAGGGACATGATCAAAAAGTACGATCCGAACCATCTGTTCCTGGGCACGTCCATCGTTCCTACCTGGCGAACGAGCCTGGAGTGGGATCAGGCGGCCATGCCGTTCGTCGATGCCTTCTCCGTCGACAGTTATGCAACAGACGCAAGCTGGATTTCCAGATACGAAGCTTTCGGCAAGCCCTTGTTGAATTTGGAGCATTCATTCGGCGTATCCGAACGCGGGCTCTCCTCGGTCAATGTGGTCACGATGACGACAAGCATAGCGGAAAGAGGACTGGCCTACCGGGCCTTTGCGGAAAGCCAGGCCGCGCATCCGTTGTTTGTCGGCTCTGGCTGGTTTTCGTACTACGATCAGCCCGTTACCGGGCGTCCGGACGGCGAGAGCTACAATCTCGGCCTGGTCAATCAGCAGGATCAGCCGTATACGGATATGGTGAACATCATGAAGAAGGCGCACGCCGATCTGGAACTTATCCATCTCAATGGAGGAGGGGCTCGGTAGATCCGAGTCCAGTCCGGACATACCAGGCTGGATGCAGCGAGACGGCTAGTGCGCCCTGTTTTTTTGGCGAATGGTACCGATCATCCACAATAATAAAGGGATGCCAATGAGATTGACGGGAAAGACCGCCGCAAGCCAAAACCTCGCGTAATCCATCGTGTCGTTCGTGTTTCGCGGCAGCAGCGAAATGACAAAAACAATAGGCGCGATCAGCCAGACGGCGCGCTTCCATCTTTTTATGCGAAATAATTGCGCGGTACCGTAGCTGGTGATGAAGAAATAAAGGGACAATTTAATAAAAATCCCGATGATCCAAAGCAAGACGGCCAATACATCGACATTCTGGATAAATTCCATGACGGAAATGTAGGTTACGACGGAATAAAGGGGATAAATGAATTTAGCCGGCAAATTCGGACCAAAGACGAGAATTACGATGACCGTCATGGCCAGAACGGCGACGGAAGCGGCAGCGACCCCGGCCAAGGAAGAGAGCATGGCTCTCCGGGGATTGGACATAAAGGCGATTAACATGACGACCATAAAGGACTCGGCCAGGAAGGAGGCGGGAATGAAGCTTCCTTTCACGATGGGCAGAAATCCCGTGTTGGCGTAAACCGGAAGTATTCGAAGCCAGTTCCAATCCTTCACGCTAAAAATAAAGATGAGCAGACAGCCTATCGCGCTTATGGGACCGATGATTTCGCCGCATCGGCCGATGCTTTTGAGACCTCCCGTACAGGTAACATATACGACAGCGCCTAGCATAATAAGAATAATCATCCACAACGGCGTCGAACTGAATAAGGAAATGAAAACAAAATCCGCATATTCCCTAAGGATAATTCCGGTTACGGAAATCCACATCAGGAAGTAAGGAATAAGCAGGATTTTTCCCAGCCACTTTCCGAGAATCGTCTGACTATACTCGATAAAGGTTTGCTCCGGGTACAGGAGGCTTAATTTGACCGCAACAAACGTAAGAAACAAGCCGATCAGCGTTGCGACGATGATGGAAATCCAAGTGTCTTGTTTGGCAAGAAAAACGGCGGGAGAGACGGTGAATATGGCCGTCATCCCGAATATCATCGTGAAAATGAGCCAAAAGAGCTGATAGCCGGAAATTTTCATTTTTTTATCTCGCTTTCTTTTAATTGGAGCGACGGCCCAACCAAGCCGATATGTTTTAAATTTACGTTGACGTTGACCGTGACTTCGATGTCCGGAAAAATCGTATCCCACTGTCCTTTTAATCGGTGCCATTCCTTCGGATGCTGACGGTTCAAGGCTTGATTGAAACCGAGTACATCGGTGCCGAATTGTTTTTGGACTTTCTTGACCATCTCGACAACATGCTCGCTCGTTTTCTTGTTGATCTTATCCCGAACGAACTGCAAATTTCTCTGCTGGCTTAGATCCAGGTTCGTGTTGTTCTCTCCTACATGTCCCACTCCGGTTAGCGTAATCTCCATCTTCACCTTATTCGCCTTCGATACGCTGCTCCTGAGCTTGCTTGCGAACTTCGTCACAATGACGCCAACGCTCCCGCCCGCTTCGGGAATGTCCTCCGCCAGGTCGAAGTAAGAGATTCCGTTAAGCATCCACTGCCGATAAGCGCCTTCGACGAAATCCAAATAACCGACCAAACGAAAATCGCGGTTAAAAATAGCCCTGCCATAAAATCGGATCGTTTGTTGCGGAGAGGCCCCCTGTACGAGGTCAACCGCAGGCAAGGTTGGGAAGCTCCCTTCGGCGCTCGAGGCCATCATAAAGTCGAGATAGGACGTGCCCGTCGTGCCTCCTACCGCTTTATGAATTTTGACGGACGCGACGGAAGGAATTTTCTCCAGCGGGTAGGACACTCGCAAAGCTTCCAAGCCCGTATTTCCTTTGACGACCCAAAGGTCCAGCCGAATCCGGTTGCCCGGATCGCGGGAAAACGTATCCAGCATATCTTGGATTCCGCGTTTGGCCAGATCCTCTCCGATGTAAAAATTGCGCCGATGACCTCGCGTTATGATGCGAGAAAGCTTTTGCCGCGCCTTTTGAATGGATTCGAGAATACTTTTGCCGCTGCCCGTCTCGATAAAGAACGATTTATCGCCGCCGACGCCTCCCGTCGAGCTTTGTTCCGATCGGGCTGGGATAATAAATTGAGCGGCGGTCAAATACGTCCCATCCTTCTTCAAGTCGGCCGATGCGGCAAGATCGAAGGCTCTGTCGGTCAGTTCCTCGCGGTCCCAACAACCTGTCGTCAAAGCGATACACAGTATCATAAGAAGGAAGGCTGCCGGGCGATGGTTCATTAGGCTTCGTCTCCTTGACTCCCGCCGGGTTTTTGACCTTTGGGAATTCGTAATGGGTTTCGGGCGGAACCGGACAACGGGAGGGTATGCATATTCCACCTTGGCGCGCGGATGAATACATCCTTCAGTTCCGTTCCGGTCAGCGGAGCGATCGGGCTTAAATAGGGAACGCCAAACGACTCCAGATTCGTCAGATGAACGAGGAGGAACAAAGAAGCCATCGTAACGCCGTATAAGCCGAACATGCCGGAACAAACGAGCATCGGGAAACGGAGTATCCGAAACGGCATTCCCATACTGTACCTTGGCGTGATGAGCGAAGCGATTCCCGTCAGGGAAACGACGATGACCATCGGAGCCGATACGATTCCCGCCTGTACGGCCGCTTGGCCGATAACGAGTGCCCCGACGATGCTGACCGCCGAACCGGCCGGTCTCGGCATTCGGATTCCGGCCTCCCGCAAGCCCTCGAATAAAAATTCCATCATTAAGGCTTCAATGACCGCCGGAAAGGGAACGCCTTCGCGGGCGGAGGTGATGCTGAGCAAAAAATTAGTAGGCAGCAGCTGGGAATGAAACGTCGTGATCGCAACATAAATTGAAGGCAAAAATAGCGAAGTGATCACCAACAGCATCCGCAGCCAACGGATCGCGGTAGCGTATAAAAACCGCTCGTAATAATCGTCCGCCGACTGAAATGCGCTCCATAAGGAACAGGGGACGATCAGGACGAAAGGCGTGCCGTCGATGAAAATCGCGACTTTTCGTTCCGCAAGGCAGGCGGCGACGATATCCGGACGTTCCGTGTTCTGCACCTGCGGGAATAAGGTGAACGGGTGATCTTCGATGAACTCCTCGATAAAACTTGCGCCAAGCACCGTATCGATCTGAATTCGACGGATTCGATTTCGCACTTCCTCGACGATCGAATCTTTGGCGATGCCTTCCAAGTAGGCGATGACAATCGTGGTTTTCGAAAGATTGCCGACGGTTACGGACTCCATTTTAAGTTTAGCGCTATGAATTTTCCTGCGAACGAGGCTTGTATTCACGGTAAGGTTTTCGGTAAAGCCCTCTCTCGGACCCCGAAGCGTCGTCTCGACGGAGGGCTCTTCGACGGCTCGCTGCTCGAAGCCTTTCAATTCGGCGATCACCGCAACGTTTACGCCATCCGGCAGGATTACGACATTTGCGGATAAAAGGCTTTGAACAAGCTCATCGATCGTCTCCGTTGTTTTTGTTTTTGCGACGGAAACGAGCTGCTCCAACATCGAATCTACGGCGTTTATCTCGCCGAGGCCGGGACGAGGCGTTTCCAACATCCATGGCTTCAGCAGCACGTTATCTAACGTCTTGGTATCCACCAGGCCATCCAAATAGACCAATAGAACATCGATTTGTCCAAAGATGTGTACCCGGCGAAAAACAATATCGTAGCAATTTTCAAAAATATGACGGAGAGCGCGTTCGTTTTTCTCTAACGATTCGCTTAACGGGTGGTCGGGCGATTTTTCGGGAGATGAACTTGAATTTTGCGCGCTAGACATGGGGTTCCACCTCCTTGAGAGCGTTATGACTCGGATGAATTGGCGATTATTAGCAATAGTTATAGGATGACTCAATCCGCTTTCGACTATTCGTATGATGGATGGAGCAAGCAATCGAATTGAAAGTTCGAATTTGTTATAATCCTTGACGAATCCCTTCTTCCCCTAGGTGTTCGCAGGAGCCGAGGCGGAGGCGCAGCTGGCCGGTTATACGTTCCTGCTCGGCAATTCGATCGGGGATTATGCCAAGGAATCGGAGTATTTGAGCATTATGCGGGAGAAGCGCGTGGACGACATCGTCTTTCTGGGAGGCCGGATCAATCTGAAGCATTGCGAGGAGCGTCTGGTGCAGGAGGCTCACGCCGGGCGGAAGGCCGCAAGAACGAGCATTCGCAAGCGAGAGCGGAAGCCGGATTTCCCGGCTATCCGCTCTTTTTTTCGCTCACGCCGACTTCCGCCGTCCGTTTCTCGGTGAAATAATAAAGCAATGCGATCA
Organism: Paenibacillus arenilitoris; assembly: GCF_014705655.1. Lineage (GTDB taxonomy): Bacteria > Bacillota > Bacilli > Paenibacillales > Paenibacillaceae > Pristimantibacillus > Pristimantibacillus arenilitoris. The sequence goes on from NZ_JACXIY010000002.1 coordinate 9,541, forward strand.
TCGGCAGGACGAAGCCGATCATAGAAGCGAGCCTCCAGCCGCCGTAGGCATAGGACCAGCCGCCCAGTGCAGAGCCGAGCGCTCCCCCGACAAAGAAGATCGACATGAACAGCCCGTTCAACCGTCCTCTTGCTTCGCTTCCCAATGCATAAATCGTACGCTGCCCGAGCACAAGATTGCCCGATACGGCCATATCCAGCGTAATCGCCGAGACGAAGAGCAGGATGAGGGAGAGGGCGGAATGGCCGCGAAACAGATGGACGGCGACAAAAGACAAGACAGCCACGACGATAGCAAGTCCGGTTAACCGACTGCTCCAGCCCTTATCCGCCAGTCTCCCGGCAATTGGCGCCGCGGCCGCGCCGCCCACGCCGACCAAAGCAAACAACGCGATGCCTTGCTGGGACATGCCGAAATCGTCCGCCAAGCGCAGCGGAACGACCGTCCAGAACAGACTGAACGCGCCGAACAAGCAGGCTTGATAGAGCGCACGTCGGCGCAGCGCCGGCGTTCGTCTCAGCAAGGCTCCTAAAGAGACGATCAGATTGCCGTAGGATACCGCAGGCAGCGGATTCCGCCGGGGAAGAACGCGCGACAGCAGAACCGCCAATAACGCCATCGCGATCGCCGACAAAGCAAAGACGGAGCGCCAGCCCCAGATGCTTGTTAAAAGGCTTGCGAGCGGCCGGGCGAACAGGATGCCGAGCAGGAGGCCGCTCATGACATTCCCTACGACTTGGCCGCGCTGTTCTTCGGCAGCCAGGTAGGTGGAGAAAGGCACCAATATTTGAGCGGCTACGGACGCCAGACCGATAAACAAAGATGCGGCAAGGAATAACGGCGCGTTTGTCGCGATGGAGGCCGTCAACAATGAACCGGCTGCCGCCAGCAGCGAGACGACCGTCAGGCGGCGATTTTCGACAATATCGCTAACCGGAACGATGAACAGCAGGCCGATGACGTATCCGATCTGCGTCACCGTGACGATCAAGCCGGCCGCCGTGGAAGAGAGTTCCGTATCGATGCGGATCGGTCCTACAAGCGTTTGAGCGTAATAGAGATTGGCAACGATCAATCCGCAAGCGGCCGCGAGAAGAAAGACCAGCCGGCTTGAAATTTGGTTATCCTTTTGAATTTGTTTTTCTTTCATGTTCATCCTCCGCTCCCAATGAAATACTGTACGTACAGTACATTAAATGATAATTAAATAATATACTGTACGTATCGTATTGTAAATAGCGAACCTCGTTTTTCTTTCGGATCGTTTTTGAGTATACTGAACGTATCGTTTACTTTATAGATGAACAGGCAATCAGCCGCAGAAGGAGAGGGTTCGGATGCAAGGCAAAAGAGGGCGTCCGCGTAATCTTGAAACGCAGCAGTCGATTCTGTCCGCTTCCTACGATTTATTGCTGGAGAACGGATTCGCGGCGGTGACGGTCGAAAAAATCGCGGATCGCGCCAAAGTCAGCAAAGCGACGATCTATAAATGGTGGCCGAACAAGGGGGCCGTGGTGATGGACGGTTTTCTGTCCGCCACGACGGCAAGGCTGCCCGTGCCGGACTCGGGCTCCGTCTATGAGGACATCCTTATTCATGCCACGAATTTAACCCGGTTCTTGACGAGCCGCGAAGGGATCATTATAACGGAAATTATCGGAGAAGGGCAGCTCGATAAGGCGCTGGCCGAGGAGTACCGGGCACGCTTCTTCCGGCCGCGCCGGCTTGAGGCCCGGCAGCTTATCCAGCGGGGGGTAGAGCGGGGGGAATTGAAGAGCGGTCTGGACATTGGCATATGCACGGATCTCTTATACGGTCCGATTTTTTATCGACTTCTCGTCACGGGCGAACCGCTTGACGATTCGTACGTGCGGTATTTGGTCACAAGCGGGTTTGAAGGGATCCGCGCGACTTGAAGGCGCGGAGGGAGGAAGCTGCCGGGTCCCGGCCGGGCCGGCTGCCGCCTATTGCGGCCGGAAGCCGCCAGCGCAAGCGGCAAAGCCGGAGCTTATGCCTGCTCCGGCTTTGCGCGCTGCCTGTTCGACCGAATCGCGATCTCGGGAACGATCAGCAGCAGCGCGATGGAGGCGTAAATGCCGATCGTGTAGCTTGAAGCGTAATCGAGCCCGAAACCTTGACGGAACGCCGTCGAGATCAGGTGGATCATCATGTTCGTGAAGCAGAAGGCGTAGCTTCGGATCATCCACTCCCTGTGCCGGACGATCCGCTTCTTTCTGATCTGGACAAGCGCCGTAACGGTTATGATCAGCCAAAGGATGTTCAGCGCGTTGAACCCCATGCTGCTTGCCTTGCCTCCGGTGGCGTAAGGCGCCATGTAGCCGGAGGTCAGCACGACGATCAGGACGGACACGATATAGACGTAGCCGTTCGCGCGGTGAAGCTTGCGGCGTTTCTCATAGACGCGCCTCGCGAAGTTGATCAGCCCCGCCGCCATGGCGAGGCAGGCAAACGCGACGTGGACGTACATGACGTTCAGCCAGACGGGCAGCTTGAGCTCTCGCTTAAGATCGGTTTTATGACTTAAAAACGCCTCGGCTCCCGGATCGATCATATAGTTCTTGACCAAGGCGTACACGATAAACAGGATGCTGACGCCGGCTAGCAGCCCGTATACGTATTTTCGTCTCTCCATTTCAGCCTACTCTCGTCCCGGTCAACTTGGATGCCGGCAAGACGCCGGCTTTGGCGGTGCCGGTCATGCGATCGCCGCTTACGGCAACCTCGAACTTCAAATGAAGGCGCATCGGTTTGGTCACCTGCTGAGACCAGCTAAGCTTATCGCCCCTAAGCTCGGGGTCTATAAACGGGCTCACCTCGTCGCCTTGCGTCGCGGTACCTTGAATCGCGCCATTGCTCGTCGAAATCCGGAGTCTGGCCGTCAGCTTCCCGACCGGCGTAGCGATAATCGCGTCCCATTCTCCGTCGAAGCCGGAGGCTTCCGCGAGGTTGTCCTCCCGTGCGCCATGCATCGCCGCCGTTTCGTCAGCCGCGGCGGGGGGATCGGGCGCCATCCCTTGCTCCCGCCATACCGTTCCTCTCCGTTCATATTCGAACAGCTGCTCGACCGCATGCGCGATTCGCGGCCCAAGCTCGCGTTCGACCAAGTACAGCGCCAGATCGAGCCCAGACGTGACGCCGCCCGCGGTAACCAGGTTGCCGTCGTCCACGACGCGCGCGGAGACGGGGACCGCTCCGGTCGCCCCGAGCACATCCATTCCCAAACGGTTCGTGACGGCGGGCCGGCCTTCGAGAAGTCCTCCCATGGCCAGCAGCAGGGAGCCGCCGCATACGGTGGCGACCACGGTATTCTGCCGTCCGAGCGCCTCTCCGACCTGCCCGGTCAATGCCGTCCGCATCGCCCGTCCCAGTATGGCCGGAATCGAATTCGGACCGTCCCCGAATACCTCGCCGGACGCCCCGGGGACGATAATGATTCCCCCACAATTCGGGTCCAGCTTGCCGGTTGCTTCGAGTTTCACCCCGTTGATGCCGCTCGTCACGAGCCGAGGTCCTTCCGCCGTGACGAATTCCGCGCGAAGCGTCCCGCGGGCCATAAATTCGGCTGCGCAGAAAACCTCGTAGGGCGCAATGGCATCCAAAAGGTCGAAGCCGTCAAAAAGCACGATTTGAACTTGCTGCATTCGTTATTCCTCCTCATTCTGCTGTGATTACCGGATCTCTGCTTAGTAGAATACCAACGGAACATCACGAACGAGGCCGCATAAAAGTCACAAAACGATAAACTTTTCGTCACAAAACAAGCGGCAAAGTTTCTTCTCGCGACAAAAGTGATAGACTTAGGACGAGAACGCGCGCAAAGCTCGCGGCAATGGGAGCAGCGAAGGATAGGTGGAATATTCGTGAGTGAAAGCAGAACGATTCTGGTCGTGGACGACGATCCGAGCATCGTCGAGCTATTGAGGGATTTTTTGGAGAACGACAGCTTTACGGTTCAAACCGCTTGCGATGCGATGGAGGCGCTCTCCGCATTCCGTCAGCATGCGATTGACTGCATCGTCCTCGACATTATGATGCCGGGACAGAACGGCTTCGAATTATGCCGGCGGATCCGGGCGGAGAGCGACGTTCCGATCCTGTTCCTCAGCGCTCGCGGCGACGACGTGGACAAGATTCGGGGGCTCACGCTCGGAGGCGACGATTACATCGTCAAAACCGCCTCGCCGGGCGAGATCGTAGCCCGGGTGAAGGCGGTATTGCGGCGCGCAGGCTCCCGGTGGGAAGCGGGCGGCCACCTGCTCGGCGACGGGCGGCTCAAGATCGATTTGACCTCGCGGGAAGCGTTCGTCGAAGGGCGAAGCGTGCCGCTCACGCCGAAGGAGTTCGAGCTGCTGCGGCTGTTCGCCGAGCATCCGAGGCAAGTTTTTACGTACGACCAGCTGCTCGACCGGTTTTGGGAAGGCGTCGGCGACAGGCATACCATTCGGGTCCATCTCAGCCGGCTCCGCGACAAAATCGAAGCCGACCCGAATCGGCCGCAATACCTGGTTAACGTATGGGGCGTAGGGTATCGCTTCGAGGGAGGACAGGGATGAGGACGATCCGCATTCGCACGTTTACCTTTATAGGCTTGTACGCCATTTTTATGATTCCGTGGATTTTTTATATTGCGGCTTATTACATGGAGAACGGTACGATCCGCTTCGCGACGGATACGCAGCACGAACGGCTCCTTCGCGGCCAAGCGGCCGAGATGATGCGGTTGATCGAATCGGGCGCCGGCGAATGGTCGGATCCGGATTGGCAGGAGCGGCTGCATGACCGGCTGCGCCAAGCGAAGATGGATGCGGCGATATACTCGGCGTCCGATGAGGAGCTATTCCGCTCCGATCCTGAGCGGGACGGTCCTATGGCGGCGACGGAGAGGTTCTCCGTCGTAGCGGACGGCCAATTGCTGGGAAGGGTCGTCCTCTACTTGCCGGGTTCGAATGCGCTTCAAGCGGTCGCGGCGATCGCCGGACTGCTGCTGGCGCTCTTTATCGTCGGCTTCGAACTGCGAAGGTTTCTGCTGAAGCCGCTTGAGCGAATGAGTCTCGCCGCGCGGCAAATCGCCGACGGCGATTGGGACGCGCGGCTGCCCTCGTCCCGAATCAAGGAAATCGCCGAGGTGCGGGACGGCTTCGACGTCATGGTGAAGGGACTTCGCCAAGCTTCCCGCAAACAAGCGGAATTGGAGGAAGAGCGTCGATTCGTCATCGCCGCCGTCGCTCATGACCTGCGGACGCCGTTGTTCGCGCTGCGCGGCTACTTGGACGGCATGGAGCAGGGCATCGCCCGGTCGCCGGAGAAGCTGGCCCGTTATTTGGCGGTCTGCAAGGAAAAGTCGGCGCAGCTGGACAGGCTGGTCGAGGACTTGTTCACCTTTACGAAGCTGGAATATTTGGATGCGGAGCTTCATCGAAGCACGGTGGACGTTAACCGGGTTATGCGGGATGCGATAGAGAGCCTAGGCCCGCAAGCCGGACGGAAGCATGTCGCCGTGACTGCGGAGTATGCCGAAGAGGAGCTCGCCGTCGTCGGCGATTCGCATTTGTTGGAGCGCGCCATGAACAATTTGCTCGACAACGCCGTCCGGCACACATCCCCGCATGGGGAAATTTCCGTCCGGTGCCGCAAGGACGGGGCGAAAGTCGCGTTCGCGATTCGGGACACGGGACCGGGCTTCTCCGAGGAGGAGCTTCAACGCGCGTTCGAGCCGCTGTATCGCGGCGAGGCGTCGAGAAACCGGTCGACGGGCGGCGCGGGACTCGGGCTGACCATTTCCAGAAGAATCATGCTGCAGCACGGGGGCGAGCTTGCCGTTGGCAACGATACGTACGGGGGAGCGCTGCTGACGGGATGGCTGCCTGGCGCAAACCAGTAGGCTTCCGATAAAACTTGGATGAACATTCGATATCCGCGGCTTGACAAGAGGGCTATCGTTGCGTAAACTGCTCCAAAGGAGTCGCCGCCGGACGATAGGCGAAGTCGATGTGTACGGATTTCTTAAGGGAGGGTAAAGTGGATGAATTTATCGATAGAGGAACGTAACGGCGTGAAGATTGCCGTCGCAAGCGGCAGCGAGACGGTCATCGCGGATGTCCAGTCGGCGCTGGACCTGATCGCAACCGCATGGCATGTGAAGGAAAGCGATCGAATCGTTATGCCCAAATCGCTGATCAGCGAAAAGTTCTTCGACTTGAAGACCGGCCTGGCAGGCGAAATTCTCCAGAAGTTCATAAATTACAACGTGAAGCTTGCCGTCGTCGGCGACTTCTCCGCGTATGCGAGCGAGAGCATGCAAGCCTTCATTTTCGAATGCAACAAGGGCGCCTCCTTCCTATTCGTGCCGACCGAGGAGCATGCGATCGAGAAGCTGAGCTTGCTGAAGTAGGCGAGAGACGGGACGTTTGCCAGTGTCATAGAAGGACGCCCTTTCCATACGGGAAGAGGCGTTTTTTTGCGTCTTGGCGGCCTCTTCAGCGCGAACGGGAAGCCGGATGAAGGGAGGAGTTTCGTTTATCCGAATGGAAGTTGTACAGGATTGGGGATGAAGGGTTCCGATCGTGACGATAGGGAAAACAGACTGCCGTTCCAGACGTCAAGGAAAGAGGAGATGGAAAATTGTACAAGGGCAAGGAAAGTTTCGTAATCAGCATCGATCGCTTTAAGCCGCATACCTTTCGCTCGGTGGAAGGAGACGGGATCTTTATGTCGCATTCGCATGATTATGACGAGCTGACGCTTATTCTAGGCGGGGAAGGCTACTACAGCTCTCCCGAGCAGAACATCAAAGTAGGCGCCGGCGATCTTATCCTGATTCCTTCCGGGCTTCATCACGGATTCGTCTGCACCGAGCCTTGGCGGGGGCTGTCCGTCCATTTTCGCCGCGACAAGCTGCCGAGTCGCTGCCAGTACCTGTTTCATTCGGATCGCGGGTCCGGCAGGATCCATCGTACTCGTCTTACCGAAGACGACAGGCGATGGGCGGAGATCAGCTGCCAGCAGCTGGAGAAGGAGTGGAGAGCGGGCGAGCCGACGGTCGATTCCGATAACCTGATGCGGGTTGCCTTCGAGACGACGTTGATGCTGTTCCAGCGGAGCAAGGGGAGCGAGAAGCCGGCGGATCGGAACGCAGGAGGCGACTCGATCGTCCAAGAAGTGTTGAAGGAGATCCATTCCCGCTTCTCCGGCCACCTCACGGTCCATGAGCTCGCCGCGAAGCATTTTTTGTCGGAGAGCAATTTGCGCAAAAAGTTCTCGGAAGCGATCGGGGTCTCGCCGAAGCAGTACATTATCAACCTGCGCCTCCAGGAAGCGAAGCGGCTGCTGCGGCAGACCGACAAGGCGATCGAATCGATTTCGACCGAGGTAGGCTTCACCTCGTCCAGCCGGTTTTACGATTATTTCGTCAAATCGGCTGGCGTCACGCCGCTCGAATGGCGCAATCAATCGCTCGATAAAGTGTCGACTTGAAACCGTCCCGCAGACGGTTTTTTATTTTTCCGACCGACGAATCCGATCAGGCTCTGCCGTTTTTTGCATCGGAATTGAAGCGCTTTCGCAATTGCTTGCGGCGGAGGTTGTCTTGGATAATGGAAGGGCAAGGACGCAAGGAAAGCAAATGACGACAAGAAGGGGTAGGAGAGAGCGGATGGACAAGCGCACGACCTTTTGCAATCCCGTCGCGGAGCGGGCGGCCGATCCATGGGTGTACAAGCATAGCGACGGCTCTTACTACTTTATGGCCACCCGAGGCGACCGCCTGGTGCTTACGCGATCGTCCACTTTGAGCGGAATTGCCGCAGGGCGTCAAGCAACGATCTGGCGGCCGGAGCCGGGCGGTTCCTACAGCCATCACTTATGGGCGCCGGAACTCCATTATTTGGGCGGCAAATGGTACGTATACTACACCGCCAACGACGGCGGCGGCGACGAGTCGCGGCGAATTTGCGTGCTCGAGAATGTCGGGGCCGACCCGATGGAAGGCGAATGGACATGGAAGGGGGCGCTGAAGACGCCCGTTCCGGGACTCGACGGCACAGTGATGGAGCTGCGGGATCGGCTGTACTTTCTGTACGCCGGGTACGGCCATTTCCCGGATTACGGCTCGGCGATCTACGCGATGGCCATGAACGATCCATGGACGCTGGAAGGGGAGCAGACGCTGCTTACGGCGCCCACCCTTGACTGGGAGAAGCAGGGCGGCATGGCCATTAACGAGGGACCGGTCGTCCTGCGGCGGAACGGGCGCGTCTTCCTCGTTTATTCGGCAAGCACCACCTGGTCGGAGGATTACGCCCTGGGCATGCTGACGATGGAGGAAGGAGCCGATCCGATGTCGGCGTCTTCCTGGACGAAATCGATGCGGCCCGTGTTCCGCAAGAGCGTCGAGAACGGCGTCTACGCAACGGGGCACAACAGCTTCACCAAATCGCCGGACGACCGGGAGGATTGGATCGTCTATCATGCGCTGCCGGCTCCCGGCGCGGCAACGTCGCTGCGCGCGACGCGCATACAGCCGTTCGGCTGGAAGCCGGACGGAACGCCGGACTTCGGCATTCCGCTTGGCGATGCTCAGGCGATCGCCATTCCGTCGGGGGAGTGAGGCGGGCGGTCTTTGACGGGCCGCTTGCGGGCAGCCTCACGCCTTTGTGAAAGCGTTTTCAACAAGTGGCAAAATTTTTCTATTCGGGAGGGTCTATATGGGAACGATGAAAAAACGGTTTCTAAGCCTGCTGCTCGTATCGGGCTTGGCGGTATCGACATTGGCGGCATGCACGGGCAATACGAACGACGGGGCCAATAATCCGGCCGCAAACGACGGGAACGCCGGCAACGCCGGCAATGCGAAGACCGAAGCGGCGAGCTTCGCCGACATCAGCCAGAACATTCGCGGAAATACGGCGCCGACGCAGGAGCAGATGGACGAAGTAAATACGACTCTGAACGATACGTACTTGGGCGATTTGTACGAAGAAGTCATTCCGAACGATTACTCCGCTTACCCGTACAAGAAGGACGTGACGCTGGACGTCTGGGTGCCCGCCGATTCCAACATCCCGGACATGAACAATCAAGCCGTTCAGAAGCAAATCGAGCAATTGACGGGCATCAAGGTGAACTTCATTACGCCGCCGGTGGGGCAGGAAGCGGACGCCTTCACGCTGATGATCTCGTCGGGCGAGCTGCCCGACATCATCATCGAGCCGAACCGGTACCCCGGAGGCCTCGAAGCGGGCGTCAACGACGGCGCCTTCCTCGATCTGACCGATTTGATGGAGAAGCACGCCCCCAACTATTCCGAATGGCGGAACTCCAACGAGATGAGAAGAAAAACGACGGTGACGGACGACGGGAGGCTGCTTGGCTTCTACGGCATCTCGCCTTATTCGGAATGGATCTGGTTCGGCATGCTGATCAAGCAGGAAGCGCTGGACAAGACCGGCATGGAGGTTCCGAATACGATCGAGGAATGGCACGCCTTCTTGAAAAAATGCAAGGAAGTCGGCTTCGACGAGCCGCTGAACTACGGATCGAAGTACGGCCAAATTTTTACGGGCATCATTAACGGGGCTTTCGGCGTATGGGATTGGACCTTCCTCGACAGCAACGGCAAAGTGCAATGGGGTCCGGCTCAGCCGAAGGCGAAGGAGTATCTGGCAACCCTGCAGCAATGGAACAAGGAAGGCTTGCTCAACCGCGACTGGGCGACGGCCGACTTCAACCAGCGTATGGCCAGCGCCATCTCTGGCAAAACCGCCGTTATGATGGATTCGCCGGACACGATGTGGAGCTATTGGAAGCAGCAGAACAACATCGACTTCGTCGGCGCGTTGAACCCGATTCTAAGCGACGGGGACCAAGCGGCGACGACGTACAAAAACTTTATGAGGACGGGCCGGTCGGCCGCGATCACGACCCAAGCCGAAGACGTGGAGGCCGCGATGGCGTGGCTGGATTTCAACTACAGCAAAAAAGGCTGGGAGATCGCGAACTACGGCGAGTACGGCAAGGTCCATCTGGTGGATGAGAACGGGAAGCCGTATTTCCATGAAAACAGCTACATCTACAAGGATCCGGAAGAGCAGCCCGTCGCGACGACGATCGTGAAGTACCGGATGCACTCGTGGCCGAACATCCGCGACGAGCATAACTCGAACCCGTTGATCGTGGCGAAAGGAAGCTATTCCGGCGAGATCCGCAAGTATTGGACGGAGAACATGGACACGAGCATGGCGATGCCGCCGATTACGTTCACGCAGGAGGAAGCGTCGCGGGAAGCGGAGCTCGGGAACCAGCTGTCGACGCTTCGCGGCGAGTACTTCGCCAAGATCATAATGGGCGAGCTTCCGGTCGACGCCTACGACAAGTTCCTGAGCGAGGCGCAGAAGATGGGACTGGACGAGTTCCTGAGCATCCATCAAGCGGCGCTCGAACGTTACAACAAAAGATAAATCCAACGTCCCGAAGGTCGATGCCCCGAATGTTTGGGGAAGAGCTTGGAATGAGGTGGTTGATGGATGGAAATCGTTCGCGATAACAAGGAGACGGGCAGCCGATTGGCTGTCCCCCCTCCTCCCAAGAAACGACTGATCATCAAAAAAGACTTCAAAAAAAACTGGTTTGCCTATATGCTGGCCGTTCCGGTCATTGCGTGGTTCATTATTTTCTGTTACGGACCGATGTGGGGCGTGATGATCGCCTTCAAGGACTTCAAACCGCTGCTCGGGTTCGCCGAAAGCGATTGGGTGGGGCTGAAGCATTTCATCGATTTTTTCGAGGGGCCTTACTTCTGGCGCGTCGTCAAAAATACGCTGCTCCTTAACGTATGGGGCATCGCGTTCGGGTTTACGGCACCGATCATCCTCGCGTTGATCCTGAATGAAATCCGTGCCGGAATATTCAAAAAAACGGTGCAAACCATTACCTATATGCCGCATTTTATTTCCTTGGTCGTCGTGTGCGGCATGATCCATATTTTCACGGCCGATGAAGGCGTCATTACGCAGCTCTTGCAGCTCTTTACGGGCAAGGACTATACGTCGCTGCTCGGCTACTCTTCCTTCTTCAGGCCGATCTATACATTCTCGGGCATCTGGCAGAGCATCGGATGGGAGAGCATTATTTACTTGGCGGCCATGAGCTCGATCGATCCGTCCTTATACGAAGCGGCCGAGATGGACGGTATCGGGCGAATCAAGAAGATGTGGCATATTACGCTGCCCCAGATCAGTCCCGTCATCGTCATCCTGTTCATCTTCGCGATCGGCGGCTTAATGGCGTCGGGCTACGAGAAAATCATTCTTCTCTACAACCCGCTGACGTACGACACGGCGGATGTCATCGCCTCTTATGTCTACCGGCGCGGCTTAAGGGAAGCGAGCCTCAGCTACTCCACCGCGGTCGGCTTAATCAGCGCAATCGTGAATTTCGCGCTGCTCTGGGCGGCGAACCGGGTGGCGAGACGCCACTCCGAAACCAGCTTATGGTAGGAAAGGAGCGGATGATCATGAAGAAACATTATTCCATAGGCAATCGGGCGTTCGACACGGTCCTTTATTTGCTGCTCATTATGCTGACGCTATGCTGCCTGTATCCGATCGTGCATATTGTGTTCGCGTCGTTCAGCGATCCTGTCCGGCTCGTTGCCCACAAAGGCCTATTGCTAGGGCCTCTCGGCTTCACGCTCGACGGCTACAAGCTGATCTTCAAGGACAACAGCCTGCTGGTCGGTTACGGCAACACGATCCTATACGTAGGGCTCGGCACGCTGGTCAACATGGTCATGACGATTATGGGCGCGTTCGTGCTGTCGAGGCGGGATTTATATTTCAAAAGCCATATTATGATCGTCATTACGATTACGATGTTTTTCGGAGGCGGCTTGATTCCCTGGTTTTTGCTCATGAAGGACATCGGCCTCTACAATAATTTATGGTCCATGATCCTGCCCACGGCTTTGAATACGTGGAACATGATCATTATGCGGACCGGGTTTCAGGCGATTCCGGCGGAACTGGAGGAAGCGGCTACGATCGACGGCGCGAGTCAGGCCAAAATATTGACGAACGTCATCCTGCCGCTGTCGAAGGCGACGCTGGCCGTTATTTTCCTGTACTACTTGGTCGGCAATTGGAATTCCTGGTTCAACGCGATGGTGCTGCTCAAGGACCGGGACCTGTTCCCGCTTCAGCTGCTGCTCAAGGAGATACTGGTTGCCAACGACGCCACCGCGACGACGATCGGCAGCGCCGGCGGCGTCGTCATCAACAGCGCGGAGAGCTCGACCGCCTTCCGGGAGCTGGTTAAATATTGCGCCATCGTCTTCTCGACGGTGCCGATCCTGATGGTGTACCCTTTTCTGCAAAAGTATTTCGTAAAGGGCGTGTACGTCGGTTCGATCAAGGGCTGAGCCCCGACGGCCGTCGTGCACCTTAACACCGCGCGCCGGGAGCTGCGCGCGGTGCGAAGAGAGGCATACACGTCAATGAAAACACGCCGATTCGGCGTGGTTTTTCTTTTGCGCGGAAAATTTCGTTCCGGCACCACCGTTGCGCAAATATGTCGATTCGATATATAATGAATATGTCGAATCGACATATAACGAATTACGGAATCGAGGTTTGGAACGTGTACGAATTGTTTGTGTTAGGCGAGCTGATGACTGGGGAGAAGCATGGCTACATGCTGCAGGAAGTGCTGAAGAAAGCGGTCGGGCTCGGAAGAAAGATCAGCTCGGGAACGTTATACCCGCTTCTGTCCCGCATGACGGAGAACGGATGGATCACACTGCGGGAGGAGGAGGAAACGAAGGGAGGACGCACGAAAAAAATATACGGTATCACCGCCTCGGGACAAGATCGCTTCCGTCAATTGATGGCGGAGCCTTTCGATGCGCCGGATGCCGAGGCGCAAAATACGCTGCGCTTGAAGATGGTTTATTTTCAGTACGTGGACAGAGAGGCGCGGCTGGCCTGCCTGAAGCAATATTTGCGGCTGCTGGAGCAGAACCTTAAGCATGTCTCGCAATTCGAGGCCGATCTGATCGCGTACAAGCCCGAGCCTGAGAAGCAGCGCGTCCAGCTGCTGCGCGTGTTCGATCACCGCAAACGGCTTGGGGAGGTCGAGGCTCGGTGGATCAAGGACGAAATCGAGCGGATCAAGGAACGGCAAGAGGAATAAGCCGCAAGGAGGAATCGCGATGGAACGTTTATGGTCAAAATCCTTTATTCAAATGACGCTGGGCATGCTTGTGTTATTTACGGGATTTTATTTGCTATTGCCGACGCTGCCGCTGTTTATCGCAGACATGGGCGGCACGGAGTCGCAGGTCGGGCTTGCCGCGGGGGCGTTTACGCTGACCGCGGTCGTCCTGCGGCCGTTCGTGGGCGGACTGCTTGACCGTTACGGCAGACGGCCGTTCATGATCGGAGGGCTTCTGCTCTTTATCCTGTCTATGGGGCTGTACAATTGGGTAAGCACGGTCGCCGTGCTGCTTGCCTTGCGCGTGCTGCACGGCGTCGGATGGGCTTTGTCGACGACGGCCGTCAGTACGGCGGTCACGGACATCGTTCCGGTGTCGCGCCGAGGCGAGGGGATGGGCTGGTTCGGCATGGCGATGACGGTCGCCATGGCGATCGGGCCGACGCTGGGCATATGGGTGCTGGGCGACGGGGCGTTTCACGGCTTGTTCTGGCTCGCGACGGGATTATCGATCGCCGCTTTGCTGCTCGTATTCACGACCTCGCTGCCCACGCAGCCCAAATCGTCCTCGGGGAAAATCGTGCTGTTCGAGAAATCCGTGCTGCCGCTGGCGGTCTCGCTCTTCTTCTTATCCGTCGCTTATGGCGGAATTACGACGTTCGTGCCGTTGTTCGGGAATTCGATCGGGGTAAATCCCGGTACGTTCTTCCTCGTCTATGCGCTCGCGCTGACGCTGGCAAGGCCGATTGCGGGCAAGCTGTCCGATAGGTTCGGCGAGGCGAGCATCATCCTGCCGGGACTTGTCGTTACCGTCATTTCGCTTGTCGTTCTGGGCTTCTCGGAAGGGCTGGCCGGCGTGGCCGCCGCCGCCGCGCTGTACGGGATCGGGTTCGGATCCGCCCAGCCGGCTCTGCAAGCGGCAAATCTGAGGCTCGCACCTCACGACAAGAGGGGAGTGGCAAGCGCTTCTTTCATGACCGCGTTCGACCTCGGCATCGGGCTCGGCTCGATCCTGCTCGGCTGGGTTTCCCAATATGCCGGTTACGAGACGCTGTTCATCGTCTGCGCGGGATCCGTACTCGTATCCGCCATGGTCTTCCTAACCTTGGTCGGCCGGCGCTTGGCGGAGAAACGGGTGGCCGCGGGTTAACGTTATCCGGGCGGCACCCGGCGGTGCCGCCTCTATGAAGCCCGTAACCGGCGCAAAACAAAAATCGACTGGACGGCCAAGTCTATCGTTTGATAAAATATAATAGAACATAGTTTTATATTATAAAACATTGAAACGAATGGACAGACGCGAGCGTTCCAGTTATGCCGAATCGCGCATTTAAGTCAGAACGAGGTTTTATAATGTAAAACGATTCTTGAGGAGGTTGGCCATTATGCGTATTTTTCGTTACAAGGAAGACTCGCGCCTCTATTTGGGAGCGATTACAGAAAGCGGGGAGGCGTACCGGCTCGACGCGCCGGACTTGATGACGCTCGTGCATGCGGCCCGCGCGGCGGGACTATCGACCGCGGCGTACGTGACGGCCCTGGCGGGCGGCCTCGCGCCGATCGAAGCTCCGGCGGAAGCGCTGAACCTGGCGACGCCGCTGGATGCGCCGGAAGTATGGGCGGCCGGCGTGACGTATCAGCGCAGCCGCGAGGCGCGCAATTACGAGGCGACGGAAGGGCGGCTGGACGCCGATACGTTTTACGACAAAGTATACGAAGCCGAGCGGCCGGAGCTGTTCATGAAATCGACCGCCGCGCGCACCGTCGGACCGGGCGAGCCGGTCTGCCTGCGGAGCGATTCCTCGTGGCAGGTTCCCGAGGCGGAGCTCGGACTCGTCCTGGACCGAGCCGGCGCCATCGTCGGCTATACGGCCGGCAACGATATGAGCTGCCGCGACATCGAAGGCGAGAACCCGCTCTATTTGCCGCAAGCGAAAATTTGGAAGCGTTCCTGTTCGATCGGCCCTTACGTTCGGCTTGCGGAGACGGTGGACGATCCGTACGCGCTTGCGATCGCCTGCCGCATTTACCGGGACGGAGTCAAGGTCGTCGACGAGACGGCAAATACCGGCCAGCTGAAGCGCAAGCTGGAAGAGCTGGTCGCCTTCCTGAAGCGGGACAACGAGCTGTTCGACGGCACGGTGCTGCTGACGGGCACCTGTCTCGTTCCGCCGAACCAGTTCACGCTCGCTTCCGGCGACCGGATCGAGATCGAAATCGAAGGCATCGGCACGCTGACGAATACGGCAATCGGCACGCATGAGCTGGAGTCGGCTCAGGCTCCGCTTCGCGTCTAAGGAGGAGACAACGATGGCAAACGCAACGAACACGGAAACGATAACGGTTCATAACTATATCGGCGGGCAGTGGAAGGAGCCGGCGACGGGCCGATGGGTGACCTGCGTCAACCCGGCCCGCGCGAGCGAGGCGGTCGCGCAGGCGCCGGCCTCGGATCGCGCCGATCTGGACGGGGCGGTCGCGTCCGCCGAAGCGGCGCGGCCCAGCTGGCGCAAGCTGACGGGCGCCCAGCGCGGCGCGCTGCTGTTCAAGGCGGCGGATCTGCTCGAGAGCCGCATGGAGGAGATCGGACGGGCGATGACCCGCGAGATGGGCAAGACGCTTGGCGAGGCGAAGGGCGAGACGGCCCGCGGCGCGGCCATTCTTCGCTATTACGCGGGTGAAGGGATGCGGCCGGTCGGCGACGTGATCCCGTCGACGGACGCGGACGCGCTTATGTTCACGACGCGCGCGCCGCTCGGCGTCGTCGGCGTCATTACGCCGTGGAATTTTCCGGTCGCCATTCCGATCTGGAAGATGGCTCCGGCCCTGATCTACGGCAACGCGGTCGTCTGGAAGCCGGCGCTCGAGACGTCCGTCACCGCGTCGCTTATCATGGCGTGCTTCCATGACGCCGGCTTTCCGTCAGGCGCGGTGAACATGGTCATCGGCGACGGCGCCGTCATCGGGCAGGCTATCGCCGAGCATCCAGGCATTCACGGCGTCACGTTCACGGGCTCGGGCGCCGTCGGCAAGCGCGTCGGACAGACCGCTCTGGCGCGCGGGGCGAAGTACCAGCTGGAGATGGGCGGGAAAAATCCGATCGTGATCGCCGCGGACG
The DNA here is from genome assembly GCF_014705655.1 of Paenibacillus arenilitoris. Lineage (GTDB taxonomy): Bacteria > Bacillota > Bacilli > Paenibacillales > Paenibacillaceae > Pristimantibacillus > Pristimantibacillus arenilitoris. The sequence continues at coordinate 25,883 of NZ_JACXIY010000002.1, forward strand.
CCGATCTGGACCTGGCGGTCGACGCAACGATCAGCGGAGGGCTGCGCTCGACCGGCCAGAAATGCACGGCGACGAGCCGGGTCATCGTCGTTCGCGACGTCTACGAGCCGTTCCGGGCGAAGCTGCTGGAGAAGGTGAAGGCGCTGCGGGTCGGCGACGGCTTGAACGCCGACACTTGGCTCGGCCCGTGCGCCAGCCGGAAGCAGTACGAAACTGTGCTGCGGTACGTCGACAAGGGCAAGGAAGAAGGCGCCGAGCTGCTCGTCGGGGGCGGACGGCCGGAAGATCCGGCGCTCGCGGACGGCTATTTCGTCACGCCGGCCGTGTTCGATAAAGTGACGCCGTCGATGATGATCGCGCGGGAGGAAATATTCGGGCCGGTGCTGGCGCTGATCGAGGCGCGCGACCTGGAGGAAGCGATCGCGCTCGCGAACGACACGGAATTCGGGCTCAGCGCCTCGCTGTATACGCGCGACATCGCAAGCGCGCTGAAGTTCATGCAGGAGTCGGAGGCGGGGCTCGTCCGCGTCAACGCCGAGACGGCGGGCGTGGAGCTGCAGGCGCCGTTCGGCGGCATGAAAAGCTCCAGCTCCCATTCGAGGGAGCAGGGACAGGCGGCGATCGAGTTCTACACGTCGGTGAAAACGGTGTTCATCAAGCCTTGACCGGAGGGGAATGCGCAATGCAGGATCAATTGCAAGCCGTAATGGGCCCGGACGACGAGGCCTATTTCGAAGTGGAGACGCATGCGCCGGGTCCGGCCGGCAAGCTGCCGCTAACGCCGGAGCTGCTGCTGAACGCGCCGAGCGGCAACCTGTTCGGATGGAGCCAGAACGTCGGGATGGGCTGGCGGGCGGATCGATTGACGGGCAGAGAGGTACTCCTGTTAGGCACGCTCGGCGGCATCCGGGGCGAGGACGGCACGCCTGTCGCGCTAGGTTATCATACCGGGCATTGGGAGATCGGACTTCTCATGAAAGCGGCCGCGGAAGAAATCGCGGCCGCCGGCAGCATCCCGTTCGCCGGCTACGTCAGCGATCCTTGCGACGGCCGCTCGCAGGGCACGCCGGGCATGTTCGATTCGCTGCCGTACCGCAACGACGCGGCGATGGTGATGCGCCGGCTGATCCGCTCGCTGCCGACGCGCGCGGCCGTCGTGGGCGTAGCCACCTGCGACAAAGGGCTGCCGGCGATGATGCTGGCGCTCGCCGGGATGAAGAAGCTTCCCGGCGTCATCGTGCCGGGCGGCGTTACGCTGCCGCCGACGCACGGCGAGGACGCCGGGAAGATTCAAACGATCGGCGCCCGTTACGCAAACGGCGAGCTATCGCTCGAGGAAGCGGCCGATCTCGGCTGCCGCGCCTGCGCGACGCCGGGCGGAGGCTGCCAATTCCTCGGCACGGCGGGGACGGCGCAGGTCGTGGCCGAGGCGCTGGGCCTCACCGTGCCGCACGCCGCGCTGGCGCCTTCGGGCCAGCCCGTCTGGACGGCGATGGCGCGCCAATCCGCCCGCGCCGCGATGGCGCTTGCCGGCAGGGGGCTCGCGATGGAGGACCTGCTGACGGACGCGTCCATCCGCAACGCCATGGCGGTGCACGCCGCCTTCGGCGGCTCCACCAACCTGCTGCTGCATATCCCCGCGATCGCCCATGCGGCGGGTCTCGCGGCGCCTGACGCCGGGGATTGGGCGGCGGTCAACCGGAGCGTCCCGCGGCTGGTCAGCGTGCTGCCGAACGGTCCCGTCCCGCATCCGACGGTGCGCGTGTTTCTCGCCGGGGGCGTGCCGGAAGTCATGCTGCATCTACGGCGTCTCGGCGTGCTGGACCAGAGCGTGCTTACGGCGGCGGGGCTCACCCTCGGCGAGACGCTCGACTGGTGGGAGTCATCCGAGCGGCGCCGGCGCATGCGCGCCTACCTCGCCGATCGCGAAGGCATCGATCCGGATACCGTCATTTACAGCCCGGACCGGGCGAAGGAGGCCGGCTTGACGCCGACCGTCACGTTCCCGACCGGCAACCTCGCGCCGGAGGGCTCCGTCATCAAGTCGACGGCCATCGATCCGTCGGCGCTTGACGCGGACGGCGTATTCCGGCATGTCGGCCGGGTGAAAGTATTCACGACCGAACGCGAAGCGATCCGCGCGATCAAGACCGGCGGCATTGCCGCCGGCGACATCCTGGCGCTTATCGGGCGCGGGCCGTCGGGAACGGGGATGGAGGAGACGTACCAACTGACGTCGGCGCTGAAGCATCTGTCCTTCGGCAGGCAGGTGTCGCTCCTGACCGACGCCCGGTTCTCCGGCGTGTCGACCGGCGCCTGCATCGGCCACATCGGGCCCGAAGCGCTCGCTGGAGGTCCGGTCGGCCGGCTTCGCGACGGCGATTGGGTCGACATCCGCGTCGATACGCGCGGGCTGGAGGGATGGATCCATATGGTCGGCTGCGGCGAGCGGCCGGATACGCCGGACGCAGGTTCGGCCGTCCTCGCCGGAAGGCCGCCGCATCCCGGCCTCGCGGAGGATCCGGATTTGCCGGACGACTCCCGTCTATGGGCCGCGCTGCAGTCGGTCAGCGGCGGAACGTGGAAGGGCTGCGTTTACGATACGGACCGCATCATCAAGACGCTGGAAGCGGGCATGCGCGCGCTTGCCGCGGAAGACGGCAAAGCAGAATCGATCCTATAACGCGTACATCCAATAACAAGCGGCAGCCGGATTAACCGGACTGCCGGTTTTTTTCGTTCGGCAACAAATCGGGCGCGGGAGATTCGATACCGGTAGCTGGAAGAACAGAGGCATTCGACCGCATCAAATAGAGGAAGGCCGTCCCAAAGCGACGGCCTTCCTCTATTTAATGCGCCGCCGGCGCTTCCGCGCCGACGACAAGCTCGATCTTCTTGATGCGATGCTTTTCCCTTTCCCGAACGATGAGCGTAACCGGGCCGTGAAGGAACTGTTCGCCTTTTTGCAGGTCGGGGCTTTGGGTGAACAGCCAGCCGCCAATCGTATCCACTTCGGCGTCATCGATGGAGATGCCGGGCAGCTGATTGATTTCGTCGATTAACGTATTGCCTTGGACAAGGTAGCGGTCATCGCCGATTTTCTCGATCGGCTTTTTCTCGTCCGCGTCGAATTCGTCCCGGATCTCTCCGACGATCTCCTCCAATATGTCCTCGATCGTGATCAGGCCGGAGGTGCCGCCGTATTCATCGAGAAGCAAAGCGATATGGACGCGCTGCTGCTGCATTTTGGTCAGCAATGTCTTGATCGGCGTCACTTCCGGTACGGTCAGAAGCGGCTGAATGAGCGATTTCATATCGAAATCCGGTTCGTTCCCGTACTGCAGAAAAAATTGCTTCGTATTGATGAAGCCGATCATGTTGTCCTTGCTCCCGCTTGCGACCGGGAAGCGCGTGTATTGCTCCTTCTTGATAATCGCGATGATCTCCGCGAGCGAGTTGTCCGTGTACAAGCAGGCCATGTCGGTGCGGGGTACCATGATTTCTCTTGCCAGAAGCTCGTCGAAGGCGAATATGTTGCTTACGTAGCCGTATTCGGTTTTGTTGATTTTCCCGCTCTCGTAGCTTTCCGACAAAATAATCCGAATCTCTTCCTCGGAGTGGGCGTCTTCGTGCTCGCTCGCTCCTCTTAAGCCGAACAGCCGCACGAGCGCGTTGGCCGATCCGTTGAGCGCCCAAATAATCGGATACATCAGCTTATAGAAGAAGATAATGAGCGGCGCGGTCCAGACCGATACCAGCTCCGCTTTCTGAATGGCAATCGATTTGGGCGCCAATTCGCCTACGACGACGTGAAGGAACGTAATCAAAGCGAACGCAATGGCGAAGGAGACGATGTGGCCGGCGTTTTCGCCGAGTCCGATTTGTTGGAACAGCGGATACAGCAGCTTTTCGACCGTCGGTTCGCCCAGCCAGCCAAGTCCCAATGCGGTAATCGTAATGCCTAGCTGACACGCCGACAAATACCCGTCAAGATTGGATGTTACCTTCCGAACGGCTAAAGCGTTCTTCCTTCCCTCGATCACCATCTGATCGACGCGGCTGGCCCGAAGCTTCACGATCGCGAATTCGGTGGCGACGAAAAAGGCGGTGAGCGCGATCAGAATAATGATGAGTACGATATTGAGAGTCATAATTTACCTCCAGTAATAATTTGAACTAATCATAGATAAGTTCATATGAACTTATTATAGGATTTATTTATAAGATCTTCAAATTCGATATTCCTCCAAAAAACGCTCAAAATCGCGAAATGAACGATTATTGCCGCATCATTTCATTCATTTCCTATGCAGGGTAATAGTACGTCCCGATAGATCGCTCCTGCTCGCACGACGATGACATGAATATTATTCGCCTGGAGGAGCAACCTTATTAAACACGTTCGAGAAATTGGAGGGCATCATGGAAACCGAACATAACATTCGTTTAACGTCGACGGAAATCGCCGCGCTTTGGACGACTTATCAGAACGATACGTTGGCCAAATGCGTATTGAGCTACTTTCTCAGCAAAGTCGAGGATAAGGAAATTAAAGGAGTCGTTGAATTGGCGCTGTCGATTTCCGAGACGCATATCGGGCAGTTGACGGAGCTGTTTCAATCCGAGAATTTCCCGATTCCGCTCGGGTTTACCGGCGAAGACGTGAACGTGAATGCGAGGCGCCTCTTCTCGGACAGCTTCTTTCTGTATTACATCAAAAATATGTCCAAGGTCGGCCTGACGACGTACGGCATGACGTATTCCATGGCATCGCGCGCCGATACCCGGACGTTCTTCGGCGACGCGCTTCGAGAGACGATGACGCTCGATAAAAAAGTTACCCAAGTGCTGCAAAACAAAGGCTTATACATTAGGCCGCCTTCCATTCCGACCCCGGACCATATCGATTTCGTGAAAAACCAATCGTTCCTGTTCGGCGGATTTTTCGGATTCGGGGAGAAGCGTCCTCTGTTATCGATGGAAATCGGTCAATTGTTCGCCAATATTCAAACGAATTCGCTCGGCAAAGCTTTGCTCATGGGATTCGCCCAAGTCGTCAGGTCGCAGGAAATACGCGACTATTTGCTGACGGGCAAAGAAATTTCGAACAACCATATCAAATCGTTTTCCGAGACATGCCTCGACGAGGATATCCCGGTGCCGATGACTTGGGATCCGGACGTGATGGACTCCACGGAACCTCCGTTTTCCGATAAACTCATTCTGTTCCATGTATCGTTGCTGGTTACCGCAGGCACGGCGAACTACGCCGTATCCATGGCCGCGAGCCCGAGGAAGGACGTGGCCGCGAACTACGTCAAGCTCACTGCCGAGATTGCGGCCTATGCGAATCATGGCGCCAAGCTCATGATCGAAAACGGATGGCTCGAGGAACCGCCGCAGTCGCCGGACCGCAGGAAGCTGGTTAAAGCTTGAAGCGAGAAAGAGGAGATAGAAGCCCGCCGACCGTTGGTCGGCGGGCTTCTTGCGTAAACACCGGAAATGAGAAGCACGAACCCATCAAAAACTGCGCCGTACGGCGCGGTTTTTGTCGATTCGGCTGCCAAATATCATTGACCCTGTCGCGGCAGGAAGGTAGGATGATAGTAATATAGATGATTTTGGAAGGGAGGCATGCAGCTTTGTCGCTGGGACATCTGAGGGGGACCTACGGGTTTCGGTTTGCCGAATCGCCCGATCGGCCGCTGTGCGGGCTGTTCGCCGTAGGGCATGAACGGGAGAGCAGCGCCGCTTACGATTGGAACGGACTGACGCGAACGGACGGGCCGCTGCTGCTCTTTCAGTATACGCTGGACGGATACGGGGAAGTCGAGATCGACGGACGCCTCTACCGGCCCGAGCCGGGCAGAGCCTTCCTCGTGGAGATCCCGGGCAATCATCGTTACCGTCTTCCCGCCGGATCGGCAGCCTGGGAATTTCTCTATATCCTGCTTCGTCCGCGGCTAGTCGGCCCGCTGTGGGACGAAGCCAAGACCAGGCTTGGCGAGCTGCCCTACTTGCCGCAAGGCAGCGGTCCGATTGCCGCGCTGAACGATCTGTACCGGGAAGCGAGGGCGGGGCGAATTACGGACCCGTACGCCGCTTCCTCGCACGCCTACCGATTCATGATGGAGCTGGCGCGTTTCTCGGCGAACAAAGGCATGACGGACGCGATGTGGCCGCCGGCCGTAAAGGATGCCGTCCGGTACATGGAGCGGCATTTCGACCGAATGATCGGACAGGAGCAGCTGTCCATGGAGCTGGGCGTGTCCAAATACCATTTTCTCCGCACGTTTGCCCGGTTCGTCGGCATGACGCCGGGCGAGTACTTAAGCCGGATACGAATCCAGAAGGCGGTCGAGCTGCTCCGCCAAACGGACCGGAGCATCGAACAAATCGCCGCTTCCGTGGGCTATTCGAGCGGCAGCTACTTTATCAAAGTGTTCCGCAAGCTGACCGGCCAAACCCCCGCCCAATTCCGTTCGGGCACCGAGCTTCCTTACAGCCGTCTCTTCTTCGATTGAAGGGCGGAACGGCAATATAGTGCTATTTATGAACCAAAATTACGGTGGATCATAATTATGCAAGCGGTTATTCTGATAGTAGGTTTGCAATATATTACTATGGAATCGTATCTGAGGAGGTTAACGCATGAATCATCGGGATTTTGCCCCGACTCCGCCCATGGGCTGGAACAGCTGGGACTGCTACGGCGCGACCGTCACCGAGGAAGAGGTGCGCGGGAACGCCGATTATATGGCCCGCCATCTGAAGGAGTACGGCTGGGAGTATGTCGTCGTCGACATTCAATGGTACGAGCCCGGAGCGGTCTCCGACCTTTACCGGCCCTTCGTCCGTCTGGAAACCGACGCTTATTCGCGGCTCGTCCCCGCTGCGAACCGGTTCCCTTCCGCGGAAGGCGGCCGAGGGTTCAAGCCGCTGTCGGACTACGTGCACAGCCTTGGGCTAAAATTCGGCATCCATATTATGCGCGGCATTCCGCGCCAGGCGGTCCATGACGATACGCCGATCAAGGGGACGGACAGGACGGCGCGCGACATCGCGCATACCTGCTCCTTCTGCGGGTGGAATACCGATATGTACGGCGTCGACGCCAAGAAGGAAGGCGCCCAGGAATACTACAATTCGTTATTCGAGCTCTATGCGGAGTGGGGCGTCGATTACGTCAAGGTTGACGATATCGCGGATTCGTGGCTGCACGGCGGGACGCATCTGGCGGAGATCGAACTGATCCGCAAGGCGATCGACCATGCCGGCAGGCCGATGGTGTTGAGCCTGTCGCCGGGACCGGCTCCCGTGAAGCATGCCGATTTCTTCGAGGCGAACGCCAATCTGTGGCGGATGACCGACGACTTCTGGGATCGATGGCCGCTTCTGCTGGATATGTTCGACCGCTGCGAGGCGTGGGAAGGGCGGCCGAAGCCGGGCAGCTGGCCGGATTGCGACATGCTGCCGCTCGGACGCATCGGCGTGCGCTGCTCGCATCCCGATCGAATGACGAACTTTACGAAGGACGAGCAGTTGACGATGATGACGCTGTGGACGATCTTCCGCTCGCCGCTCATGTTCGGAGGCGAGATGCGCGACAACGACGAGTGGACGTTGTCGCTGCTGACGAACCGGGACGTGCTGCATATGCACCGCAGCAGCTTCGGCGCCCGCCGGGCGAGCCGCATCGGCGGCAAAGTCGTGTGGGTCGCCGAAGGGCCGGACGGGGAGCGCTACGCGGCTCTCTTCAATACGGGCGAGGAGGCGGCGGAAGTGTCCGTAACGCTTGCCGAGCTAGGCATAGACGGCGCGGCGGACGCGAAGGAGCTGTGGACCGGCAAGGCGCTCGGCCCGCTGAACGATGCGCTCTCGGCGGCGATTCCGCCGCACGGGGCGGCCTTGTACAGACTGACCGCGGAATAATCGTACCCGATTTTAATAATTTTCATTTCCCTATTTCATCTTGCGCTAAGGTTTGCCCGCTACAATTTGAATATCATTTGCAATGAAGAATTGAGGGGGAGCGATGATTAATCCGCAAGAGGGAAATGGAAGAAAGGCGTCCGAGCCGGATATTCGCCGGAAAAAAGAACGGATCGAAGAAGTGACGCTGCTTCGCGCGTTCGCCTTTCTGGCGATAACGCTCCAGCACTGCATAGCGGAATATATTTACCGGCCGGACATTATGCAGGCGGACTCGATCATGCTGGCGATGCTGTTTCATTTCACCCGGTTCGGAACGCCGACGTTCGTGTTCCTGTCCGGTCTCATCCTATTTTACAATTACAGCGGGAAGCTGGATTATCGTTCGTTCATTCGCAAAAGGTTCGGCGATATTTTCGTTCCTTTCCTATGCTGGACGTTTGTTTATTGGATCGCGGTGGAAGGGGTTATCGGCTCCAAGCTGATGCAGCCTTCGGCTTGGCCGAATATTTTCCTGCAGCTCGTCAAGCCGACTAACGGCTACCATCTGTGGTTTATTGTAATGATCTTTCAGTTTTATTTGTTATTCCCGCTGTTTTCCAAGGCGGTCGCATCGTTCCGGAAGCGTCTGCCCCTCCATTCGGAAGGAGGAGCGTTCCGAATGGCCTTGTGGGCATCCGTTGCGCTCTGCCTGACGTACGGCGCGCTACTGTGGCTGTCCTATTACAAAATGCCCGGCTGGGCCGCTTCCGCGGACGGTTTCTGGGCAGGGCTGATCACGTACCGTTCTTATTATTTCGTCATGTACGTCTTCTACTTCCTGATCGGCGGCGTATGCGCCTTCGGCCTGGCCAGGTTTCGGGCGTTTGCGGCCGATGCGATGGGGTGGACGACGTTCGTGTTCATCGGGGCTTATATTTGGCTCGGTTACGATGTACTGCGCTTCTCGACGGAGCGGATGAATTTGCAGGTTTCCAACTATTTAAAACCTACCACGTTCCTGATCATCGTCTCCCAGCTGCTTCTGCTGTACGGGTTCGCGCTCCTACTACAGAAACGCAAGGGCGCGCTTTACCGCATGCTGCGGTTTATCGGCCGACATTCGTTCGGCGGATTTCTGTCCCACGCGTTCGTGCTTATGCTGGCGAGCGCGGTAACGCGGCCCATGACGCTAAGCGGGGCCCATCTGCCGGCGGCGTTGATCACGTTCGTCCTGGTTGCGGCTGGCGCGATCGGACTAGCCAGTCTGCTCGGCAAGCTGCCCTTCGGACGATGGCTGGTCGGGCCTGCGGGCCGCCGCAAGCCGAAATCGGCTGCTGCGGACCGGTCCGCAGCGGAAAGTCTGGAGGGTTTAAAAGGTTCCATAAGAGGCTGAGCGAATTTGCTCAGCTTTTTTATTTAGGAGAAGCTCCATATCTGCCCGAAGGATGCGGTTAAATTCGTACGATCCCCTGCAAAGAATGGTAATCGCTTCTATTATCTGAAGGCTGCAGCTCTGAATCGATAAGCGTTATCCCGCGTGTGCCGTGTGTTAGGCAGATGGTTTGATCAGTACTATTGCCTGTCGGAGCCCTGAAATTTATAGTTGGAGTGTGATCGATGCGCACAACATACATGCAGAGGAGGAGGACGGATGAAGGGGCAACAGGCGGTTCGGCTGCAAAGCAATCAGGAGCGCCATTCGATGAAGCAAGCATTGCTTCTGAAGGATCTGATACGGGACCGATGGCTGTATTTGATTCTTTTGCCAGGCCTATTGTACTTTGTTGTTTTCAAATACGTTCCGATGTTCGGCCTGATAATGGCGTTTGAACATTATCAGCCGCATTTGGGTTTTCTGAACAGTCCCTGGGCAGGATTCAAGCATTTTGAACGATTTTTCACCGAGCCTCAGTTTTGGATGCTGTTCCGCAATACGATTCTGTTAGCGATTTATAATTTGGTGTTTTTCTTTCCGCTCCCGATTATACTGGCGCTCATGCTGAACGAAGTCCGCCAGAAGCTGTTTAAACGGTTTGCTCAGACCTTGCTCTATTTGCCGCACTTCGTATCATGGGTCGTAGCGGTCGGCATTTTCTATATCCTGTTTACGACGGAAGGCGGCATCGTGAACGAATTCATTGCAAGGCTCGGCTTTGAAAAAATTCCGTTTATGCTTAGCGAAGACTGGTTCAGAACGATGATTGTCAGCCAGTCGATCTGGAAGGAAGCGGGATGGGGCACGATTATATTCCTCGCTGCGCTCGCCGGCGTCGATCTTCAGCTTTATGAGGCTGCCCGCATGGATGGAGCAGGCCGCTGGCGTCAGCTTTGGCATATTACGCTTCCGGCCATTCGCAGCACGATCGTCATTTTGTTTATTTTGCGGCTCGGCTCTTTTCTGGATACGGGGTTTGAGCACATCTTCCTGATGCTGAACTCGATGAACCGGGAAGTCGGAGAGGTGTTCGATACGTACGTATACATGAAGGGCTTGACGCAGGGGCAGTACAGCTACAGCGCCGCAGTCGGGCTGTTCAAATCGCTGGTCGGGCTCGTGCTTGTGCTCGGAGCCAACTGGGCGGCGAAGAAGTTCGGCGAAGAAGGCATTTACTAGAAGCGTCGGGAGGTGCCGCTATGCTCGCGGAACAAAAGCAATGGAGCAGCCGGCTTTTTACGATCGTTAATTATTCGCTGCTCATTCTGGTTTCGATCTTTACGGTCGTTCCGTTTCTATATATCGTGTCCGTATCGTTTGCAGCTTCCGAGGAGGTGGCGAAGGGCGGTCTGCTCTTGTTCCCGTCGAAGTTTACGCTCGGAGCCTATAAATACATTTTCTCAACGGATACGATGCTGAGAGGAATCTTAATTTCGATTTATGTAACCGTTTTCGGGACGCTGATTAATCTGATTTTGACCTCGCTTACCGCATATCCGCTGGCAAAAGCCGGATTAAGAGGAAGACGTCTGTTTCTGCTGATGATATTGGTGACGATGCTGTTCAGCGGCGGAATCATTCCGACTTATTTTGTCGTGAAGGCGTTCGGCATGATCAATACGTATTGGTCGCTCATGATTCCGACGGCGATCAGCGCGTTTAACCTGATTGTCCTCAAAAACTTCTTTCAGCAAATTCCGGACAGCCTGGAGGATTCGGCGAAAATCGACGGCGCGAACGATCTGGGCGTCTTATTCCGCATCGTCCTGCCGCTGTCGATGCCGGCGATGGCGACATTCGGGCTGTTCTACGCCGTTGGCCATTGGAATACGTTTTTCAACGCGGTCATGTATATCAACGATTCGGAGAAGTTTCCGGTACAAGTCATCCTGAGGCAAATCGTGCTGCTGTCGCAGGACCAGATCGGCGATACGACTTCGCAGCAGGATCCGACCGACTATTTGCCGCAGACGATCCGGATGGCTTCGATTGTCGTGGCGACGCTTCCGATCGTGCTCGTGTATCCGTTTTTGCAAAAGCATTTCGCCAAAGGGGTGCTGCTGGGTTCGGTAAAGGGCTGAAGGTTGTTCGAAGGCAAGGCTGGCTATAAACCACTCAAAGGGGGAAATTCGCTATGTTTCGCAAGCGTTTTATGAAGGGGTCCGTTTCTTTGCTGGCCGTTGCAGCCGTTCTGGCGGGCTGCGCGGGTAATGGAGGCCCGCAGACGGACAAGCCGGCTCAGCAGGACGGCAGCAAGCCGCTCATCGTTACGATCGCAACGCCCCAGGTCGGCGAGGCTCCGAAGAAGGACAGCGAGGTGGAGCTGGCCATTGAGAAATATACGAATTCCAAAATCGATATGCAATGGATTCCGGGCGCGGCCTTCGAGGATAAGAAAAATATTATGATTGCGTCCAGCGATATGCCGAAAGCGTTCAAAATTACGTCAAACGCCACGACGCTGGCCGCCATTCAATCCGGCTTATTCTGGGAAATCGGACCGCTGCTCCAAAACTATAAAAACCTCTCGGCGCTCGACGATTATTATTATGACAATATTAAAGTGGACGGCAAATTGTACGGGCTGCCGCTGTACCGGGACACGGGGCGAGCCGGCCTTGTCTACCGGAAGGACTGGTTCGACGAGCTGGGCCTGAAATTGCCGGTCACGCTGGATGACTGGTACGCGATGATGAAAACGATGGCCGAGAAGGACCCGAACAAAAACGGCGAGCAGGACACATACGGCCTGTTTCTGGACAAATCCTTCAATGATCCCGCCGGCAGCAATACGTTTCTTACCCGGCTTGCGGTGTCGCAGGGAGCGCCGAATAAATGGGGCGAAGAGAACGGCAAGCTGATTCCGGAGTTTATGACGACGCCTTATTTGAACGCGATGAAGCTTCTGCGTGAGCTGTACCGGGAAAAGCTGATTAACCAGGACTTTTCCGTCGTGCAGGCGGCGGACGCCGACAACAAATGGAATGCGGGCCAGGCAGCCATACGCGTGAATACGGTAGCTTCGGCCGCCGCGACTTCTCATGAAAATTTGAAAAAAACGGTGCCCGATTCCATTGTCGACGTGGAGCCGTATATCGGACCCTTCGGCAATCGCGTGCCGGCCGAGCCTGGGAATAACGGCTTCTTCGTCTTCCCGAAATCGAGCGTGGCGTCGGAGGAAGAGCTTGAGCAATTGCTTGGCTTCTTCGATAAGCTGCTCGATCCTGAAATGTCCACCTTGCTGACGCGCGGCTTTGAAGGCAAGCATTATACGAAAACAGCCGACGGGAAAGCCGAATTAAAGGATTTGTCGTTGTTCAATCTGGAGGTTAAGCCTTATCGCGACAGCTTGCCGTCATTCGAGGTAACCGGACAGGGACTGCCGTTGAAATTATCCCCGCTGCAGGAGAAGGGCTGGGAGGTGGTCGCCGGAAATTTGCCGAACGTCGTTCCTAATCTCGCGCTGACGCTAAGCTCGGCCACCTACCTGGAGAAGGGCGGAGAGCTGGATACCCTCATACGCGATGCGCAAACCAAATTTATTATGGGCAAAATGGATGAAGCCGGCTGGCTGGCCGAGGTGGATAACTGGAAAAAAGCCGGCGGAGATAAAGTGATCGAGGAATATACGGCCGCTTATGCGAAGCAAAAGCAGTGAACCTGCCCGCTAACTGACGGCAAGCGGCGATAACCTGGCAAGCTCTGGTATAATGGTAATGCGATAAGCCTTGCAAGAATAGGAAGGAGAGGTCACCGTTGCCTAAATACTTGTATCGATTGCTTGTGTTCTCGCTGCTGCTAAGCACCGTATCCGTCGCTTCCATCGGACTCATATCCTATTACATTGCCTCCCGGGACATCGGGGAGAAGGTGAATGACGGAAATGCCCAAATTTTGCTTCAAAATCAGATGAGAATCGAGCAGGTCTTAAAAAATGCGGAGATGGGAGCCGTACAATACAGCAGCTCGTCGCTGGTAAGCGATTATCTGTACGATAACTTGGAAAATGATGATTTCCAGGTGATCAACTCTCTGTCCAAAGGCTTGTACAATCTTCATTCGCTGGAGGGAGTAGCCGAAACGAGACTGATTAATCTGGAGCATAACTGGATGATCAGCAGTATAGGCTTCTCGAAAGGGGATGAGCCAGTCGATCCGGAGCTGCTGGGCGAATTCGCCAATCAGCCGCGGCATTTGTTCTGGACGGCCGGCGCCGACCGCCTGTCCGGGCAGGATACGATTCAGCTTGTGATCAAGCTGCCGATGATCGCTTCAGGCAGCAGGCATAAAGCGCTGCTCATTATCGACTTGTCGAAGGAATCGCTGCTGACGACTTTGACGCAATCCGAGCAGCTAGGCCGTATATACGTGTTGAACCGGGCCGGGGAGCCGTTCCTTTCCGGCTCCGGCACGGAGCGGGTTCAGCCTGCCATCGTCCGCCGGCTGCAAGCGGCCGCAGACGGGACAGGCGGCTTTGAAGCTGCGGGAATGGCCGTCAATTATCGGGCTTCGGCTTATAACGGCTGGACCTACGCTTCAACCGTTTCGTTGAAAGCGATTACAAGCGAGATGAAAAAAATTGCTTTTATTACGTTAAATACATGCATCGTCATCTTGCTGCTTCTAGCCTGTGCCGCCTTCTACGGAACGCGCCGGATGTACAGGCCGATCCGCAAGCTGTTCAATATGACGAAGCCGTTAGGAGGAGAAAGTGCCGGTACAACGAAAAGGGATGAATTCGCTCTCATTGAAGAGCGGTTCTCCTCGTTGTTCAGCGCAAGCAACGAGCTTCAGCGGCAGCTGAAGGCGCAGCGCGGACAGGTGAAGGACTTTTTCCTGATGAAGCTGCTGATGGGGCAGGTGTCGGAGAGCGAGTTTGCCTATAAGTATGAAACGTACGGCTTCGGAGAGAGGGGCAAGGCGCTGGGCGTGCTCGCCCTGCAGATCGATTCGCTGGAGGATACCCGCTACAATGACAGCGAGAAGGAGCTGCTGCTGTTTGCGATCAATAACGTTGTAGGAGAGCTGATTCCCCGCGAGAGCATGCTGGGCCATTTGCTGCTGGACCAGTCGCAGGTAACGCTGCTGCTTGGCCAATCGGAGGACCCGGACGAGCTCAAAAACTATTTCTACCGGATGGCGGAGCTGATCGAGTCGAAGGTGAAGGAACTGCTTCAGCTGAAAATCAGCATCGGCATCAGCCGGCCTTTTCACAAGTATACGGATGCGATGGATGCCTATTCGGAAGCGCTGGAAGCGCTCAAACGGCGAATCAGCCTTGGCTTTCAGCTGATCTTGCATTACGAGGACATCGGAACGGCAGGCCGGAGCAGCGTTCAGCCCGCCGCATCCTGGCAGCATTTCGAGGATTGCATGCTGGAAGGGCTCAAAACGGGCGAGTCCGCTTCGACGTATGACTATTTCAATCAATATACGACGGCCATTTTGCAAAAAAATGTCTCGTTTAACGATTTTCAAATGCTGATGCTCCAGCTCGTCTCGAAAATCTATCAGCTCGTGCAGCAGCAAGGAGGAACGCTGGACGGGCTGGTCGGAAGCAAGTCGGTCACGATGCGCTTCATGAAGCTGCATACGGCCGAGGAGATCAAGGCGTGGTTCAAGACGCAGCTGCTTCCTCCCGCGCTTGCTTTTTTGCAAAGCCGCATCGATTCGCAATATATGAATATTGCCCAGTCGATGGTCGAGCTGATTCGGGAACAATACGACCAGGACATTTCGCTCGAGAGGTGCGCGGAGCAGTTCAGGTTCCATCCGGTCTATTTAAGCCGGGTATTCAAAAAAGAGACGGGTATGACGTTTATTGATTATTTAACGAACTATCGCATGAATATGGCCAAGCTGTGGCTTAGAGACAGCAATCTGAAAATTACCGAAATAGCGGAGCGCCTCAATTATACCCATTCGACCGGATTCATCCGCACGTTCCGCAAAACGGAGGGCATGACGCCGGGGCAATATCGGGAGGAGCATGCCCGCGCGCAATAGCTGCAAGACGATGAACGGATTGGGGGCGCTGCAGATGAGCCGAGAACTGGTAGAGATGGTAGAGATACTGAAAGAGCAGTACCGAACGGACACAAAGTGGTTCTCCGTTAGATGGCATTATATAGAGGGCTGCATTATGAAGGCGTATTTGGACAGCTATGAGCAAAGCGGCGCCGAGCGGGATTACGGCTTCGTCAAGCGATTTATCGATCGGCAATTCGATGAGAACGGCGATATTCCCGCTATTCGAACCGACAGCTATAATATCGACCAAATTCGGATGGCGGTATGCCTGTTTCCGCTATGGCAGCGGGAGCGGGACCCGCGGTACAAAAAAATTCTGGATGGCCTCTACGGGCAGCTGGCCGTATATCCGCGTACGAAAGCCGGATCGTTCTGGCACAAGGAAAACTATCCTTATCAGGTGTGGCTGGACGGCTTGTATATGGGACAACCGTTTCTGGTGCAGTATATCAAGCAATTTGCCGCTCGTAAGGATTATTCCGATACGGTGAAGCAATTCCGCAATGTCCGCGAGTTTATTTACCATGGCGGGAAGCGGCTGTACAGCCATGCTTACGATGAGAGCCGCGCCATGTTATGGTGCGACAAGGAGACGGGACAATCGCCGAATGTATGGCTGCGCGCGATCGGCTGGTTCGCCATGGCCCTCGTCGATGTGCTGGAGCTGCTGGAAGGAGAACCGGCCGAACCCGGCGAATTGCGTATTTATCTCAAAGAGCTTGCCGATGACATGCTGCCGCACAGGCATAGCTCCGGCATGTGGCATCAGGTGGTCGACAGGGCGGACGCTCCGGGCAACTACCTGGAGTCGAGCGGTACTCTAATGCTGGCTTATGCGCTGTTGAAAGGCGTGCGCCTCGGCTATTTGTCTTCGGATTATAGACAATACGGTGTCGAGGCCTTTGAAGGTACGCTTGCCCGTTATTTGCGCGAGGAGGCGGGCGAGGTGCTGCTCGGCGGCATTTGCCGCAGCGCCGGTCTCGGGAAAAAACCGGAAACGGGCGAGATGCGAGACGGCAGCCTGAATTATTATATTTTCGGAGAGGCGGTCGCGGACAATAACGGGCATGGCGTAGCTCCTCTATTGATGGCATTTAACGAAATCAAGCGGTTAGCGAAATCGTAAAGCGAAGGGACTGTTGGCTATGGATGCAATTGCGACGGAGGGGAATGGAGCGATGTCAGAACGCGCGAATAGCGGTGAGGAAGCGCCTTTATATATAAAAGTGAACGCCAAAGACAATGTGGCGATTATCGTCAATACCGGCGACTTGCCCGCGGGGACCAGCTTTGCCTGCGGCCTGAAGCTCCGGGAAAGCATCCCGCAAGGACATAAAGTCGCTTTGACCGATTTGCCGCGGAACGCGCCGATTATTCGTTACGGGGAAGTGATCGGCTATGCGAGGGATCCGATTTCCGCCGGCAGCTGGGTGAAGGAGCAGCTTGTCACGCTCCCCGCCCCTCCCGCGCTGGATGAGCTGCCGCTGGCCAATCAAGTGCCGCCTGCGCTGCCGCCGCTTGAAGGCTATACCTTCGAGGGGTACCGCAATGAGGACGGCAGCGTCGGCACAAAAAATATACTTGGCATCACAACAAGCGTCCAGTGCGTAGCGGGGGTGCTGGATTATGCGGTAAAACGGATGAAAGAGGAGCTGCTTCCAAGGTATGGGCATGTCGAGGATGTCGTCGCTTTGACCCACCATTATGGCTGCGGAGTCGCAATCGGCGCTCCGGACGCAATCATACCAATCCGGACGATCGCGAATATGGCGACCAATCCTAATTTCGGAGGCGAGGTGCTTGTGATCGGTCTTGGCTGCGAGAAGCTTGTACCCGACAGATTGATTCCGGCCAAAGGCGGCAGCGTCGTTTCGCTGCAGGATCATCATGGCTTCCAAGGCATGATTCAGGCGATTATGGCTTCAGCGGAAGAAAAGCTGATGAAGCTGAATGAGCGAAGACGCGTAACATGCTCCGCATCCGATCTGGTCGTGGGCTTGCAGTGCGGCGGCAGCGACGCCTTCTCGGGCGTTACGGCGAATCCGGCGGTAGGCTATGCCGCTGATCTGCTCGTTCGAGCGGGTGCGACGGTGCTGTTCTCCGAGGTGACGGAAGTGCGCGATGCGGTGCATTTGTTAACGCCGCGAGTGGTGAATGAGGAGGTTGGCCGCGCTCTGATCCGGGAGATGAAGTGGTACGACGAGTACCTGGACAAAGGAGAGGCCGATCGCAGCGCCAATCCTTCGCCGGGCAACAAGCGGGGAGGCTTGGTCAACATCGTGGAGAAGTCGCTTGGCTCGGTCGTCAAATCGGGAAGCAGTCCGATAACGGGCGTATTATCCCCAGGCGAAAAAGCGGCCCGCAAAGGGCTTCTGTATGCGGCGACGCCTGCCAGCGATTTTGTATGCGGCACGCTTCAGTTTGCATCGGGCGCGAATATGGAGGTATTCACGACGGGCAGAGGCACGCCGTACGGACTGGCTGTGGTGCCGGTCATCAAAGTGGCGACCCGCAGCCTGTTGGCCGAGGAATGGCATGATCTGATCGATGTGAACGCCGGAACGATCGCGACGGGGGAAGCGACAATCGAAGACGTCGGCTGGGAGCTGTTCCGCACGATTCTGGATGTTGCAAGCGGCCGCAAGCAAACGTGGGCAGACCGTTGGGGGCTGCACAATTCATTGACCCTTTTTAATCCGGCTCCGGTGACTTGATCGGATTGAAGCAATCGTCAAATGAAGGGCACTCATAGGCGAGTGCCCTTCTTTATGCCTTGGAATGACAAGCTCTGCCGGCTTCATGGATAAGCTTTAATGGTAACGGAGTTTGGTCCCATATTTCTTGCCTCGTTAATGGTTTCGGTGGAATCCTCGATTAAATTGCGAATAGCACCGCTATCTTGCTCGTCATAGTGCCGCAGCATTTTTGCAGTAACGTTGTTCCGTGCGGCGAATTCACCAATTTTCAACGAAGACACCCTTTCTAAACAAATTCCGGCCGGAATCGCTTACGTTAACCATAAACCTTCCCCCTGCAGGAAAGTCAATCTTTTATTTCGAAACGAATGCTTGTATCCGCATACATTTTAGACTAAACTTAATTTATTCATTAAACTTAGTAGAGGAGTCGTTCGCATGAATCAAGCACCGAAACCGAATCAACCGCTCGTCACTCATATTTTCACGGCCGACCCTTCCGCACATGTATTCGAGGGCAAAATTTATGTCTACCCGTCGCATGACCTCGACCACGACGGACCCTCCAACGACAATGGGGATCAATACGCCATGGAGGATTACCATGTGCTGTCGCTGGACAATTTCGAATCCCCGATCGTCGATCACGGGCAGGTTCTTCATCTGAACGATATCCCTTGGGCATCCAAGCAGCTTTGGGCGCCGGATGCCGCCTTCAAGAATGGCACCTATTACTTGTTCTTCCCCGCTCGGGACCACGACGGCATCTTCCGCATCGGCGTGGCGACCAGCCCGTCGCCGGCCGGCCCATTCACGCCGGAGCCGAATTACATCGAGGGCAGCTTCAGCATCGACCCTGCCGTATTGGTCGACGAGGACGGCAAATCCTACATCTATTTCGGCGGGCTATGGGGCGGTCAGCTGGAAAAATGGCAGAACGGCGTCTTCGAGCCGGACGCAGGGGAACCGGCCGCGGACGCGCCGGCGCTCGGCCCGCGGGTCGCGCCGCTGAGCGAGGACATGCTGTCGTTCCAGGATGCGCCGCAGGAAATCGCGATCTTGGGCGAGGACGGCAAGCCGATCGCGGCCGGAGACGAGGATCGCCGCTATTTCGAAGGGCCTTGGGTGCATAAGCATAACGGCTGGTATTACCTGTCCTACTCGACGGGCACGACGCATAAGCTCGTGTACGCCGTCAGCCGGAATCCGATGGGCCCGTACACGTTCAAAGGGACGATCCTTACGCCGGTCATCGGCTGGACGACCCATCACTCCATCGTCCGGTTCGAAGACAAATGGTATTTGTTCTATCATGACTGCTCCCTGTCCGGCGGCGTCAACCATAAGCGGTGCGTCAAATATACGGAGCTGCATTACAACGAGGACGGAACGATCCGGACGATCGATCCTTATCCGCAAACCTAGCTTTCGAATAAAATGGATCTGTCCGCATGGGGCCCGCGCAAGCGGGCTCTTTGCTATGTCCGGCAGACAACGCCGCCGAACGCCAATACGGTCAATCCGCCGGCATGATGTCGGATTCACCGCATACGATTGGCGCGAACACCCCGTTAAAGCGCTTTCGATTCCTTTTATGATGAAGCTAACCATAGGACGGGAGGCGGATGCAATGAGTCGCCGGCATGACGACCGGTTCGGTGAAGGGATAAGGCAGGGTGTGCTCCGACAGGCGGCGGAAACTGGTCTTGATCGGAACGGTTATTGTCCGGATCGGCCATGAATCCGGCGTTTAAGTGGATTATGATGGAAACAGAAAACGTTTTCCAATTGCGGTCAAGGAGAGGGATGTGAAGGATATGGCAGTGAAAATCGGCATTGTCGGCATGAACGGAATCGGTAACAACCACGCGGCCTGCTATCGGGACGACGAGCTGGCGGACGTCATCGCCGTATGCGACGTCGTGAAGGAGCGGGCTGACGCGGCGGCGGAACGGTTCGGGGTCAAGGCTTACTACACCTTGAAGGACATGATCGAGAACGAGCCGGATTTGGAGGTCGTCGATATTACGACCGGCGGCATCGACAACGGCAGCTGGCATTTCGAGCCGGCCATGGAGGCGATCGCCGCCGGCAAGCACGTGCTGGTCGAGAAGCCGCTGTGCAACGACGTGCGCGAAGGCAGGGAGCTCGTCGCGTTCGCGGAGAAGCGTCACGTGTACCTCGGCTGCAACCTGAACCACTACTTCACGCCGCCGGCCGAGAAGGCGAAGCAATACATGGACAGCGGCGAGGTCGGCGAGCTTGTCTATTGCTTGGCGAAGATGGGCTTCAACGGCGGGGAGATGAACTACGCGCTTGCAGGCTCGGATAAAATCAAGGGCCATCCGTACTTCCACATGCGCGCGTTTCTGACCCATCCGTTCAGCGTCATGCGCCATTTCTGCGGCGACATCACGCATATTCAAACGTTCTCCGACCGTCCGGGCTTCCGGCGGAACGCGGGTGACGTCATGGTGTCGATCAACAGCATTCACGTGAAGTTCGCGAACGGCGCGGTCGGCTATTTGCTCAGCCAGCGCGGCGACGCGGTGTACGGGCTCGGCGGCTGGTGGAGCCTGGAGGTCGCGGGCTCGCGCGGCACGTTCTGCATCGAGAATTGCGTGGAGAAGGTGTCGTTCTGGAAGGCCGAGAAGGGCATCGCCCCGATCAGCGTCCAGCCCGCGCCGGAGGTGACCGACTTCGGGACGAGCGACTTCGGCCGCACGTTCAACCATCGGCTGCACGCGTTCCTGGAGGACGTCAGCGGCAAGGTGTCGTTCGACCGGCTGCGCGCCAGCGGACGCGACGCCTTGGCCGTGCTCGAGTACGTGCACGCCGTTCAGGAATCGTACGAGCGCGGCGGCGAGGTCGTCCGCCCGCAGCCGCTGCCGCCGTTCCACGGAGATCCGCATGTGCTGCTTTAATACAAGGCGGAGCGCTCAAATCCGCCATCACCATTTACGGGAGGTAACGAAACATGATTAAGCTGGGCGTCAATTCCGTGCTGTTCAAGCACTTCGATTTTGCCACCGCCGCGCGCCAGATCGCGCTCGCCGGTTACGACGGCGTCGAGATCGCCGCTATTGCGGGCATGTGCGAGCATTTGGATCTTAGCCGCTGGAAGGAGCAGAAGAGCGAGCTGCAGGCGATCGCGGCGGAGAACGGACTCGCGTTCCTGTCGACCGAGGTCGCGTCGCTGAACGAGGAGCGGCTGCTGCCGGCGTTCGAGGCCGCCGCGGAAATCGGCATCCCGATCGTGAACGTCGGGCCCGGCGGCAAGCTCGGCGAAGAGGAGGATTTGCGGGCGTCGATCGAGACGCTGGCGAGGATGGCGGAGCGGGCCGAATCGTACGGCGTCAAGCTGTGCGTGAAGGCGCATGTCGGCAACGCGATTTACGATACGGCGACGACGCTGCGGGCGATGGAGGCGATTCCGTCCGGCGCGTTCGGCATCGATATGGACCCGAGCCACATTCACCGGGCCGGGGAGAATGCCGAGGAGGCGCTGCCGGCCGTGCTGAGCCGCGTGCGGCATATCCATATCCGCGATTGCAAAGGCCGGGAGCAAGGACCGGGGCCGATCGAGCTGCAGGCTTGCGGACGCGGCGACATCGACCTGTACGGCTACTGCAAGGCGATGGCGGACGGCGGCTACGACGGGCCGGTCGTTCTCGAGGTGATCGGCGCGACGCCCGAGCATTCGCTTGCGCAGGTATCGATCGTCGCGGCCGAATCGTACGGCTATTTGAACGCGCTGCTGAAGCGGCTGAACGCGCGGTAGCGAACATTATCCCGAACATTATGGAGGTAACCGATATGGCCAACAAACATCCGAACCTGATCGTATTCGGCATCGACAGCCTTCGCCGCGACCATATGAGCGGCTACGGCTATTCCCGCTTGACGACGCCGCATCTGGACAAAATCGCGCGGCAAGGCGCGCTGTTCGAGAACCATTTCAGCCCCGGCATTCCGACGACGCCGGCGTACGCTTCGATGCTGACGGGCATGGACGTCTTCGGCACCGACGTCGTGGCGCTCCGGCATCAAGGGGGGCTCGGCGGGCATGTAAGGACGCTCGCCGAGGTGCTCGAGGAGAACGGCTACGACACGACCTGCATCGGCTTCACGGGCAACCCGTCCTCGCGCGGCTTCCGGACGTACATCGATTACGAATCGTGGGTGCCCGACGAGACCGGCCGGACGCCCAAGGCGCAAAATTTGAACGACGTTGCCGTACCCGAGCTGGAGCGGCTTGCGGGGAGCGATAAGCCGTTCTTCCTGTTCCTCCGGCACATGGATCCGCATTCGCCGTATTTGCCGCCGGCCCCTTACGAGCGGATGTTCTACGGCGGCGACGAGAAGGATCCCGCGAACAAGTCGATGGAGCCGGTCTACGGCTTCAAGCCGTTCGCGGATTTCCTGAAATCGTGGATTCCCGAAGGGGTCACCGATCACGAATACGTGTCCGCGCAATATGACGGTGCGATCGCCTATATGGACGCCTGCATCCAGACGCTGCTTGCCAAGCTTGAAGCGCTCGGCCTCGAGGAGGAGACGCTCGTCGTCATTACGTCCGACCATGGGGAGACACTGTATGAGCACGATTGCTACTTCGACCATCACGGCTTGTACGATTGCACGCTGGTCGTTCCGCTCATCATCAAGTTTCCGGGACGCGTACCGGCCGGCACGCGGGTCGAAGGCGCGACGGTCATCTCGGACATCATGCCGACGGTGCTGGAGCTGATGGGCATCGACAGCGGCCTGCCGTTCGACGGCCGGAGCCTGACGCGCGCGATTGCCGGCGAGGAGCATGCGCGGATCAGCGAAATCTACTTGACCGAGTGCACCTGGATGCGCAAGCACGGCTGGCGGACGCCGGAATGGAAGCTGATCCGCTCGCTCGAGCCGGACTTCCACTTCAAGCCGGAGGTCGAGCTGTACCATTTGGTGAGCGATCCGGAGGAGAAGGTCAACGTGGCGGAGCGTGAGCCCGAAGTCGTTGTGTTCCTGACCAAGCGGATGGAGGATCACATCGCGCGGCGGGAGAAGGAGACGAACCGGACGAACCCGATTTACACGAATTTGAATTGGCACGGGACCGGCCGTACGTTCGCGACCTCGCAGGAGGCCTACGATACGCTTCATATCGGCAATATCGTCGTCGCGCGTTCGCTCCAAGCCAAAGAAAAGGCGGCTAACGCGCAATGATCCGGGTCGCGGTAGTCGGAGTGAACCATATCGGCAAAATCCACTGCGGCGTCTACAAAAAGCACCCGGACACCGAGCTCGCCGCCGTCTGCGACCTGATGCAGGAGCGCGCGGACGCGGCCGGGCGGGCGTACGGCGTTCCTTCGTATACCGATCTGCGCGCGCTGCTCGGCAAGGAAACGGTCGACCTGGTCGTCGTGGCGACGGCCGGCGAGGAGAAGGGGAGCCATCACTTCGAGCCGGCCATGGCGGCGATCGAAGCAGGCAAGGACGTGCTCGTCGAGAAGCCGATCTCCAACCGGATCGAGGAAGCGCGCCGCATGGTCGCGTTCGCCAAGGAGAAGTCGGTGCGGCTCGCGTGCAACCTGAACCACCGCTTCACGCCGGCCGCGGCCAAGGCGAAGCGCTGGATCGAGGAAGGCCGGCTCGGGTCGCTGCTGTTCCTGAACATGCGCCTGACGATCCGCAATCCGCAGGAGGATACGGAATGGCTGCACATGCGGGCGCTTCATCCGCACTCGATCGACGTCATGCGTTATTTCGCGGGCGACGTGAGGCGGGTGCAGGCTTTCATGACGAAGGCGCCGGGACGCTCCTCCTGGTCGACCGCGTCGGTCAACATGGAATTCGCTTCCGGCCTCGTCGGGCATTTGACCGGCAGCTACGACATGTCGATGCGCCATCCGATCGAATGGTGCGAAGCGGCGGGCAGCGAGGGGCGATTCGTCATCGACAACGTCTACGAGAGCGCGACGCTCTACCCGCATCAGTCCGACGAGCTGACCGTATACCGCAATCCGATCTTCGGCGGGATGCAAGGATTCGACGATACGTTCACGCATCGCGTCGGACGGTTCATCGAGCAGCTCAAGGCCGGCGATCCGCCGGAAGCGGTCGAAGCTTCCGGCGCCGACGCGCTGGCCGCGCAGGAAATTATCGAAGCGGCCATCCGGTCGCAACAATCCGGCGGCGTTCCCGTCGAGGTGCCAGCCTACTAAGGCAGCAGGAGGTCGTACACACATGGACACCGAGCAAGGTTCCGTATTATGGTTCGTAGGCTTGTCCGGCGCGGGCAAGACGACGACGGCGCGGGAGGTCGCGGCGAAGCTGCGCATGCGGGGCCGCCGCGTCGAGCTGCTGGACGGCGACGAGCTTCGGGCGACGATATGCAAGGGACTCGGCTTCAGCCGGGAGGAGAGGCTGGAGAACATAAAGCGGATTACGTACGTGGCGGGGCTGCTCGCGCGCAACGGCGTCATCGTGCTCGTATCGGCGATTACGCCGTACCGGGAGATGCGCGCTTACGCCCGCGAGCAGCTGCCGGCATTCGTGGAAATCTACGTGAAGTGCCCGCTTGCCGAGTGCGAGCGGCGCGACGTCAAGGGGCTGTACGCGAAGGCGCGCCGCGGGGAAATCGCTCATTTCACCGGCATTACCGATCCGTTCGCGGAACCGGCAAGCCCGGACATTACGATCGATACGGCCGCCGGATCGATCGATGGCAACACCGCCGCCATTCTGGCCTGGCTCGACAACCGGGAGCAGCGCCCGGCAGCGGCGGCAATTGGAGGAGACGAACGATGAAGATCATCCTCGCGTCGCTGGATACGCTCCGCGCCTCCAGGCTGGGCGCATACGGCTACCGCAAGCCGACCAGCCCGCATCTGGACCGCATCGCCGGGGAGGGCGCGCTGTTCGAACGCGCGTATGCCGCCGACATTCCGACCGAAGTAGCGCATACCGGCATTTTTACGGGCAAGGTCGGCCTCACGACCGGCGTCGTCTCGCACGGCTCGGACCGGATGCAGCTGCCCAAATCGACGCCTTGGCTCCCGTCGCTGCTGCGCTCCGCGGGATTCACGACCGGCGCTGTGGACAATTTGTTTCAATTGAAGGAATGGTTCGCCCGCGGCTATCGCTACTACATCAACAGCGTCGGGGATAAGCGGTGGATCGACGGACGGACCGTGAACGAGCTGGCCATGCCGTGGATCGAGCAGCACAAGGACGAATCGTTCTTCCTGTTCCTGCATTATTGGGACGCCCATACGCCGTATCTTCCGCCGGAGACGTACGTCGAGTCGTTCTACGATGCCGGGCGCGATCCCTTCGACCCGGCTAATAAAAGCATGGAACGCGCCTATAACCATAAGGCCTATCCGTTCTTCAAGCATCATCATTACGACCTTATCGGGCAGGTGACGGACAGCGATTATTACGACGCGCTGTACGACGCAGAAATCCGCTACTTGGACGACCGGCTGCGGGAGCTCGACGAGCATCTGGAGAAGCTCGGCATTCGGGAGGATACGCTGCTCGTTCTGTTCGGCGACCATGGCGAAAGCTTGACCGAGCACGACATTTACTGGGACCATTGCGGCTTGTACGAGCCGACCGTGCACGTTCCGGTCATCATGCGCTGGCCAGGGCGAATTCCGGCGGGACGGCGCGTTCCCGGTCTCGTACAGCAGGCCGATCTGATGCCGACGATTCTCGAGGCCGCCAGAAGCGCCTCGCCGGCCGGCATCGACGCGACCAAGCTGCAGAGCCCGGACGGCATGGACGGCCGGAGCTTATGGCCCGCCATTCGGGGGGAGAGCGACGGCGCGCACGAGCGGGTCTACTTGAGCGAATGCGCCTGGCAAGCCGCGCGGGGCATCCGGACGGACCGGTACAAATTCATTCGCACGTACGACGCCGGATTGTTCGACAGGCCGCCGAGGGAGCTGTATGATTTAAGTACGGACCCGGAGGAGACGGTGAATCTGGCGGAGGAGCAGGCGGAGCTGGCAGACCGCCTCGAGCGGGAGCTGGAAGCGTGGATCGCCGGCAAGCTGCAGGGACGCGAAGATCCGATCGCGCTCCAGCTGCGGGAAGCCGGCTTGCCGTTCCGCAGGCGAATCGAGCTTATCCTGTCCGAAGCGGGATTGACTTGGGAGGACTGGCGGCGGGATCCGCGAAGGGAAGTATTCGACCGGGCCGTTCGCCGGTGACTCGAAGGAGCCGTCCATCGACGGCCGGGCGATCGGCGGAAGCTTGGGCGCCTCGAGGCCGTCAGGCCGACGGGCGTATTCAGGAGATGGCGCAAGCGGCGACATATGCGAAAGGTGGCATCGGCATGCAGGTCATCGGCAGCCAGCGTTACATGAAGGATGAATTTCCGTTCTGGATCACGCGCATGACGCACGGTTCCGTCGACGAGCACGGTCACGAATTCGTCGAGCTGGTATTCGTCGTTCGCGGCAAAGGGTTTCATATTTTCCAAGGGGCCGAATTCGCCATCCGCGCGGGGGACGTGTTCATCATCAACCCCGGCGAGACGCATGCCTACACCGTCGAAGGGGACGGCTCCCTGGAAATCATCAACTGCCTCTTCATGCCGTCGTTTATTCCCGACGCGCTGCTAAGCGATCTGGAGATTACCGGATCGATGGACTATTACTACGTGCATCCGTTCCTCGGGCAGGAAGCAAGGTTCAATCATCACTTGAATTTGCACGGGCAGGACGCGGCGAGCGTCCTGTCGCTGCTGGAGCGCATGATCGGGGAAATAAGCGCGCGCGGCATCGGCTACGCGCCGCTCATCCGCCTGCAGCTGGTGGAGCTGCTTCTGCTGCTCTCCCGCTGCTACGCGATGACGCGGCATGCGCGGAGCCAGGATGCGTCCAGGCAGCTTGACCGCGTGTTGACCGCAAGGCGCATATACGGCTATTTGGAACGCAACTACGACAAAAAGATCACGCTCCAATCGCTATCCGCGCTATTCAACGTCAGTACGAGGCATTTGAACCGGCTCGTCGGAGAAGAATACGGCAAGAGCGTGTTCGACCTGCTGCACGTCATCCGGATCGAGCACGCCAAGCGGCTGCTGCTCGAATCCGACGAGAAGGTGATCGCCGTCGCGACGATGGTCGGCTACGACGATCCGTCGTTTTTCAGCCGCCTGTTCGCGCGCCACGCCGGCTGTTCGCCGCGCGAATACCGCGCCGGGTCGTAAGGGACGGCCGTCCCGGCCGGGACGAAACGAACGAAAGGACGGGATTACGGTATGAAGAGGGCCCCGTATAACGTGCTGCTCATAACGGCCGACCAACTGAGGCATGATTGCGTCGGCTACGCCAAAGGCTACCCGGTCCGCACGCCGAATTTGGATCGCCTGGCCGCGCAGGGAACCGCGTTCTCGCATGCGTATTCGGTGCTGCCCGTGTGCGGGCCCGCTCGGCAATCGCTGCTGCACGGGCGCAGACCCGAGACGTTCGGTGCCTTATGGAACTACGACGGCGCGCTGCCGGTCGCCGCGCTTCAGCCGGATGCCTATACGTGGACGCAGACGCTTGCGCGAAGCGGCTACGCGTCGGCTTATTTCGGCAAGTGGGGCGTCAATCCGGTTCACGACGCCACCGCCTTCGGTTACCGCGAAGTCGTCGGCGAGGCGGAATACCGGCGCTTCGCGGCCGAGCGATATCCGGACGTACGGTTCGCGAACGGCTACTTCGGCGAGACGAATCCGATTCCGGTCGAGGACGCCGACACGCACTGGTTCGCGGCGCGTGCGGTCGAGACGATGGAGAAGCTTCAGGAGGCGGGCGGTCCATGGCATATCGCCCTGCATTTTGCCGCGCCGCATCTGCCGTCCCGTCCGTCCGGCCGCTTCGCGACGATGTACGACCCGTCCGAGGTGCCGGAATGGGCCGGCTTCCGCGAAACGTTCGAGGGCAAGCCGTACATCCAGCGCCAGCAGCTGCTGAGCTGGGGCGTCGAGCGCTTCGATTGGGACGATTGGGCCCAGATCGTGGCCCGGTATTACGGCGTCGTCAGCCAAATGGACGACGCGGTCGGCCGCGTGCTGGACGCGCTTGCGAGGCTGGGGGCGGCTGACGACACGCTCGTCATTTTTACGTCGGACCACGGCGATTTGTGCGGATCGCACCGGATGATGGATAAGCATTACGTCATGTACGACGACGTCGTGCGGGTCCCGCTCGTCGTTCGGCTGCCGGCTGCTGCGGGCCGCTGTCCGCGCGGCGTCGCGAGCGACGCGTTCGTCTACAATTTTCTCGATCTGCCGCCGACGCTGCTGGAGCTGCTCGGGCTGCATAGCTGCGATCCAGGCAACCTGCAAGGACGATCGCTGCTTCCGCTCCTGGCGGACGGAGCCGCCCCCGAAGATTGGCGCGACGCGGTCGTATCGAGCTATAACGGTCAGCAATTCGGCCTGTATACGCAGCGCATGATACGAGAGTCGCGGTGGAAATACGTCTGGAACACGACCGATATCGACGAGCTGTACGACCTTCAGGAAGACCCGGCCGAGCTGGTCAATCGAATCGGCAGTCCTGACCTTGCCGCGACGCTTGCGGAGCTGCGCCTTCGGCTGCACGGGCAGCTGACGGCGGACGGCGATCCGCTTGCCGGCAACGAATGGACGCGGCGGCAGCTGCTGGGGAACGCGAAGCTGAGCGGCGATGACGGGCAAGCCGGCCGCGGGTAATCGCCTCCGGCCGCAATGCGAATATCTTTTATTGGCGACCGCTCCGAATGGATGCGGTTTTTTGCGTTGCGCCGTCCGAGGTCGACAATAATAATCCATCCTCGCAAGTGAAAAACTCTATTTTCAATACAGGGCGTTGTCCTATAATGTTATTGTCGCCCCCTCTAAAGGTCTTCGCTCTACAACGGACCTTGCTCAACTAACGAACCTGGTTCGCTCAAACCGACCTCGCTGTTCAAACAAACCTCGATTGCTCAAACAGACCTCGAATGCTCAAACAGTCCTCGCTGTTCAAACGAACCTCGATTGCTCAAACAAACCTCGATTACTCAAACACTCCTCGCTGTTCAAACAGTCCTCGCTGTTCAAACCAACCTCGATCGCTGAAACAGACCTCGAACGGTCTAATGGTCTTTGTTCTAACGGACCTCACAGCCGCTATTAGGGATCTAAAGCGCTTACCGTCATTTTAACGGACTCCAGCGCCGTTATTCCCCGCCCGAGCCGTGAAAAGATGCCAGAATCGGACAAATAGCGGCTTTAGAGTCCGTTAGATGGATTCGAGCTCGTTTTTTCATCAAATAAGGTCTGCTCAGTTCTTTAGCCGATTGAGCCTGCGGTGTAGGCGCTTTGTTTGACGATCCGATCTCCGAAAGAGTGACCAGTCCGCTTCATTTTGGAAGTACCGTGCTCCGAGAGAGTGACCAGTCCGCTTCATTCTGAAAGAATCGTTCTCCGAGAAGGTGACCGGTCCGCTTCATTCTGAAAGAATCGTGCTCCGAGAGTGTGACCAGTCTGCTTCATAAGGAAGAACGGCGCCCCGAGAGACCAGCCTCCTTGCATTCGAAAGGCCAGTGACCGGCAAGCGGTCGGATAACTTATCTATTCGGATCGCAAGCCATACGTGCGATACCGTTTATCTCCGCTCTTGACAAGGATGATCTCCCGTTCGGTCAAGCCGTGCAAGATCCGCCTGACGTAGCGGTCCGTTATCCGCAAATGGCCTGCCAGTTCCGTTGGCGTGAAAGGACGAAGCAGTCGACGGGCGAAACGAACGGCTTCGGCCTCCAGCCAGGTCAATTCGGGCGGCACGTTCGATGAGACGAAGGATCCCATAAAGGAAAGAATGAGCTGCCTGCATCGTGCAGGTTCATCTTTGACGGAAAGGTAGGCAATCGGCAAAAAGACCCATCCGTCAAGCGCCAGCAGGCTATGCCGCCAGCATAAATCCTTAAATCGGCTAACGTCCAAATCTCTTGCATGAGGTCCGTAGCCTTGAATTTCAATGCCGCCCTTCATGCCGCCCGGCCGATAGGCCAGGTCGACGTAACGGTATCCGTTGTTGAAATCGCGCACTTCCCATTCGGGATGCAGGTTGTCGAAGTTTTTAACGGCAGGGAACCATATGGCTCGCAAAAACTCGATTGTCCCGTGACCCAACCCTTTCTCGAGCAATTCCCGTCTTCTGGAATTCGTTTCTTGCGCGATGTTCAGTCGCATCCATTCTTCATACTTCCGTTCGAATAACATAGACAAATCGCCACTCCTTTTTTTTCAGCGGGAAATAAGAAAAGCCGCCCCGATACGATGTATCGAAGCGGCGTGTTCTTCACGACCATTTGAAAATAGTGTAGCGCGAATCCGGCTATCAGGCAATAGTCTCGCCATCGAGAATGCCGGAAATCGCAATCGCAATTACAATCGCAAGTGAATGGTCTCAAATGAGTTAGTAAGTTAGTACACTTTACAATCCGTTCATTTCGTTTTATAATGAGTGAAAATTCATTCAAAAACCAGGAGGCGCAACATGCCCCGCACCAAAGAGCAGTACGAAGAAATGCGCAACGCCACGAAACAAAAAATCGAAGCAGCGGCCATGCACCTTTTCGTTCATAAAGGGTTCGGCGCAACGAGCGTGCAGGACATCGCCGATCGGGCCGGAATCAGCATCGGTCTCTTGTATCGGCATTACAAGACGAAGGAGAGCTTGTTCCGGGAGCTGGCGGAATTCGCGCTTGCGGGCCTAAACCGAATGATCGCGATGTTCGAGTCGGACGGCTCGCCGAAAGAGATGATCGGACGGTTCGTCGACGAAATCTACAACGATATGACGACGGGGGAAGAGCTCGCGAATTTGCTGATCCTGATGGCGGAGTCGATTTTGTCGGAAGGGGGATCGGAGCCGGGCGAGGCGGCGCGGCTAAGCGGCAAAATGTTCCAGGCTACGTCCGGCATGATCGAGAAAGGGCAAGCGCTCGGGCAATTCCGTCCCGGCGATCCGCTCGAGCTGGCGCTTTACTTTTATTCCGCGCTGCACGGGCTGGCCGTCATGAAGGTTACGCTGAAATCCGGCTTCGTCATGCCGTCGCCGTCCATTCTCACCGCTTTTCTATTCAAGGAAGGAGAGTAGCGCCATGTTTACCGTTATGAGGGCCGATCGGGCGGGATCGGAAGCAAGGGAGCAGATCGCCCGCGTGTTCGCGGAAGGCTTTACGCAGTGGCTCGTCTTTTTCTCCAAGGACAAGAACCGAATCGCCAAAGCGTTTGCCCACATGTTCGTGTTGGACCAGTTCTACGTGGCGGTCTCCGATGGCAAAGTGGCCGCGATGGCTTCATTCACGCAAAGCGAGGCGCTGCCGGTAAGACTGGACGCCAAAGAGCTGAGAAAGCATTTGGGATTGTTCAAGGGCAGCCTTGCCGCGATTTTTCTGAAAAAAGAATTCGAACGTCCTCCCGAGCTCCCCCCTTCCGAAGCGTGCTCGATCGGATTAGTCGGGACGGCGCCCGAATACAGGGGGCAAGGCGCGGCGTCGCAAATTTTGCGCCATCTGCTTGATCATTTCCCGCACAAGGTGTACGTGATCGACGAGGTCGCCGACACGAACATTCCCGCCATGCGGCTATACGAGAAGCTGGGCTTCACGGAATACAAACGGAGCGCGATCCCGCCTAAGCGGGCAGCGCAAATCGGCATCAACTACATGGTGTCGCTGAAGTACGAGAAATGACGGGCGACCGGCGGCATCCGGACTTTATGGCTTTGATCGCCTTCCATAAGTTTACATTACGGTTTGTCCGAGGCGGCTGGACTGTTCAAATGACCGAATGCTATACTTAGTAACGGGTGAAGCGACGATGACAAATGAGACAAAGAACGAAGAAGTAAACGGCAATCCATCAGCCGACAACGATCAGCAACAAAAGCTGGCCGAACTGGTCAAGGCGGTCCATCATAACGGCCTCGTCGCATTGAAAATGCATTTCGACGAGGTGGAGGGCCAGGTCATGAACCAGAAAAACTACGGCCCGGTCTTTATTTATCAAGTGAAGGACGAATCGGGCAACGTTTATGCATGCGGTTTCTTTCTGGGCGAGCTGGTGGCGAAGTTCCAGTCGGGCAACGATCCCGCAACATGGATGTCTTCGTTCTTCGTGGAGCTTATGAAGACCGAAGGGGGACGGCCGATGCCGACGCCCCCTGCGAGCGAGGACGAAGCCAAGGCGCTCATCGACAAGGTGCTAATTCCGCAATGCATGGCGGCCGTACGCGAGGAATTCGAAGGGGAGAAGGTTCACGCCGGCCTTCAGCTGCACGAGGAGCACGGCCCGGTATTCGAGGCTGGATTCCCGGAGATCAAGGACGGCAACAATGTATGCGCCGTACCGCTGCATCTGCTGTTCACGCACCTGCTGCTGAATCGGGATCCTTCGGAGGTGCTTTTGCAGGGCATGTACAACATTCGCGAAGAACATGGACTCGCATAGGCTGCGTCGGTCGAGGAACGAGAAATTTGAATAGGCACGCCATACGGAAAAACACGCCGCCGCGGCGTGTTTTTTTGTTGCGGCATGGCGGGCGAAGGATCCGGTCCCCGGGAAAGGGAAATAGGGACGAACCGTCGAACCTATTACCATATCTAAGAGCGCTGCGTCAGGCGGCGCGGAACGGGGGATTACGAACCATGTCCATGCTCCTCCTAACCACAAAACTCTATATGGCTCCTCCCCGGCCCAAAGCCGTCCTCCGCACCCGGTTGACCGAGCGTCTGAACGATGGCATGCGCCGCAAGCTTACGCTGGTCTCCGCTTCCGCAGGCAGCGGCAAAACGACGCTGGTCAGCCAGTGGCTCTCCGGCTTCCCGCGGCCGGCCGCCTGGCTGTCGCTGGAAGAAGCGGATAACGATCCCGCGCGATTCCTGAACTACCTCTTCGCTGCGATGCGGACGGTCGAGGCGAACGTCGGGGACGGCGCGCACGGCATGCTGCAATCGCCTCAGCCGCCGCCCATGGAAACGGTTATTACGGCCCTGCTGAACGATGTCGCCGCAATTCCGCGCAAGCTTGTCCTCGTCCTTGACGATTATCATGTCATAACGGCCGAGCCGGTCCACGACGCGCTCGCTTTCCTGGTCGAGCATATGCCGGAGCAGATGCATCTGGTTATCGCGACGCGAGAAGAGCCTCGTTTGTCTCTTGCCAAGCTGCGCGTCCGTGACCAATTGACGGAAGTGCGCGCCGCAGACCTGCGGTTTACCGCCTCCGAAACGGCCGAATTTCTCGGGCAAGTCATGGGGCTGAGCCTGTCGGCGGAAGACGTCGCCTTTCTCGAAGACCGCACGGAAGGTTGGATCGCCGGCCTTCAGTTAGCCGCGCTTTCGATTCGGAGAGATGCGGCCGCCGCCGGCCTGATCGAGACATTCGGCGGCAGCCGAGGGCTCGTGCCGGACTATTTGGTTGAAGAAGTGCTGCAGCGGCAACCTGCGG
This sequence comes from Paenibacillus arenilitoris, assembly GCF_014705655.1. GTDB lineage: Bacteria > Bacillota > Bacilli > Paenibacillales > Paenibacillaceae > Pristimantibacillus > Pristimantibacillus arenilitoris. Next base: position 59,427 of record NZ_JACXIY010000002.1, read on the forward strand.
CCATCCAGACGTTTCTGCTGCGGACGTCGATCCTTGACCGTATGTGCGGCCCGCTTTGCGATGCCGTTCTACGCGAAGAAGCGGGAGACGCGGATCGGGCGAGCGGGCAAGACATGCTGGAATACCTCGAACGCGCCAACCTATTCGTCGTCCCGCTGGACGACGAGCGGCGCTGGTATCGGTATCATCATCTGTTCGCCGAATTGCTGCGGCAGAGGCAGCAACGCTCTTCCTGCTCGCCGGCTGGCAGCGGAGAGAAGGACGATGCCGCGCTGCATCTGCGCGCCAGCGGCTGGTACGAAGCGAACGGCCTGGAGCTCGATGCCTTCCGCCATGCCGTCGCCGCGGGCGACGTGGAGCGAGCGGCGCGCCTGATCGAAGGGAGGGGGATGCCGCTCCATTTTCGCGGAATCGTGGCGCCCGTGCGGAGCTGGCTGGAGTCGCTGCATCCAAGCGTCATGAATGCGAAGCCCTCACTTTGGGTGATTTATGCTTCGGTGCTGTTGACAGCCGGCGAAACAACGGGCGTGGAAGCGAAGCTGCAAGCTGCGGAAGCAGCGCTGCAGGCAGGGGAGTCTGGCGAAACGGCCCGGGACCTGGCCGGGCATATCGCATCCATACGGGCAACGATGGCCGTCAGCCGGCATCGGGCGGAAGACATCCTTTATCAATCCCGCCTTGCGCTGGCGAATTTGAGCGAAGCGAATCTGCCCGTACGGACGGCCACGACTTGGGCGCTGGGGTACGCTTACCAGCTTAAGGGAGATCGCGCGTCAGCCCTCCAGGCCTACCGCGAAGCAGCGGCCGTTAGCCGGCAGATCGGGCATATCATCATCCGGGTAATGGCCGAGACGGGACTCGGCCAAATGCAAGAAGCGGGCAACCTGCTTGAGCTTGCGGCCCAAACGTACCGGCACGTCCTGCAGCTCGCAGGCGAGGACTCGCCGCTTCCGGCTGTCTGCGAAGCATACCTTGGATTGGCTCGCATTCATTGCGAATGGAACGACCTGGATGCCGCCGAGCGCTACGGGGAACGGAGTCTGGCTCTTGCGCCGCTAATCGAAAACACGGATAGGGTCGTGGCCTGCGAGCTGTTCTTCGCGCGCCTTAGCCTCGCAAAGGGAGACGCGCCCGGCGCAGCCGCCCGGGCGGCGAAAGCCGAGCGGCTCTCGCGGCTGCATAACTTCGCCGAACGGATGCCGGAAATCGATGCCGTACGCGTGCAGGCGCTGCTGCGCCAAGGCGATGCGGCTTCCGCAGGCCGGCTGGCCCGAACCCGCGGGCTTATTCTTGGCATGGCCCGGGCATGCCTCGCTGCGGGAGATACGCCGGGCGCGCTTGCGGCGATTGAGCCGATGCTTCGGCAGGCGGAGGAAAAAGAATGGGCGGACGAGCGGCTGAGGCTCATCGTCCTGAAAGCGGTCGTTCTGGATGCGCATGGCGAGAAGGGCGAAGCTTTGAGCCTGCTGGCCGAAGCGCTGACGCTCGCGGAGCCCGGCGGCTTTATTCGCGTCTTCGTGGACGAAGGCCTTCCAATGGCCGAGTTATTGGGCGAAGCCGCCGCCCGAAGCAAGAAGCCGGATTACATAAAGAAGCTTCTGGCGAATTTTCCGCCGGAAGAGGGAGAAGGAGGCGGCAGACAGCCGGATCAACACTCCAGTGTACCGGCTGAGCCTCTTATGGAGCCGCTAAGCGAACGCGAGCTGCAGGTGCTGCGGCTCATTGCCGAAGGCCGTTCGAATCGCGAGATTGGCGACCGCTTATTCCTTGCTTTGAGCACGGTGAAAGGATATAACCAGCAAATTTTCGGCAAGCTGCAGGTGCGCAGGAGAACCGAAGCCGTGGCGCGAGCCCGCTCGCTAGGCTTGCTGTAATCCGGCAACGCCCCTACTTAAGTAGCTAGGCGACCATACCGGTTCGTAAGCTAAACTACTTGTAAATGGCGCAAGCCGTTTAGGAGGGAAGCGAATGAAAGCGATTATTTGCACAAAATACGGGTCGCCGGACGTACTGGAGCTTCAGATTGTCGAAAAGCCCGTCCCAAAGGACAATGAACTATTGGTAAAAGTGCGCGCGTCGACGGTGACCTCGGGGGACTGCCGGGTTCGAGGCTTTAGATGCCCGCCCGCATATTGGATTCCGATGAGGCTCGTCTTGGGGATTAGGAAACCGAGAAAGCCGATTCTCGGCGTGGAGCTCGCCGGCGAGGTCGAAGCGGCGGGAAAAGCTGTTAAGCGGTTCGGGCCGGGCGACCGGATTTTCGCTTTATCGGGCATGCGCTTCGGCGCCCATGCCGAATACGTCTGCCTGCCCGAAGACGGCGTTGTGGCCGCCATGCCGGCCAATGCGACCTTTGAGGAAGCCGCTGCGCTTCCTTTCGGCGGAACATCGGCGATCCATTTTTTGAAAAAAGGAAGAATCCAAAGCGGGCACAAGGTGCTGGTCTATGGCGCTTCCGGCGCGGTCGGCACTGCCGCGGTACAGCTGGCGAGGTGCTACGGGGCGGAAGTGACCGGGGTGTGCAGCGCGGCGAATGCGGAATTGGTGAAATCCCTTGGGGCCGATCGGGTCATCGATTACGCGAGGGAGGATATTACGGAAAGGGGAGACCGTTACGATATCGTCTTCGATGCCGTCGGGAAGCTCCCGAAAGCCAAAGGAAAGGCCGCGCTGGCCACGGACGGAAAATTCGTCTCGGTCGAGGGGCAAGGGGTCGCGAGGGAGCTGGCGCAGGATTTGATTTTCCTTAAGGAGCTTATGGAGGCGGGAAAATTTAAAGCGGTCATCGACCGGCGCTATCCGCTGGAACAAATCCGCGAGGCTCACCGCTATGTGGAGCAGGGGCGCAAAAAAGGAAACGTGGTCATTGCGGTGGACGCATGAATCCTATCCCGTGCTATACTGAAGACGAGTACGTTAATGGATAAGGAGATGCGCAAACGAGTGGAAAACGAACGAAACTGGGCAGGCAACTATGCATATAACGCCGCGGAGTTCCACGCCCCCGATACGATGGAAGAGCTGCGGGAGAAGGTTGCCCGCGGCAGCCGGGTCAAGGTGCTTGGCTCCCGGCATTCGTTTAATGGAATCGCCGATACGACCGCAACCCATCTCTCGCTGCACAAGCTTAACCGCGTAGTCGATTTGGATCGGACGAATCGCCGCGTCACGGTCGAAGGCGGCATCCGCTACGGCGAGCTGTGCCGCTATCTTCACGACAACGGCTACGCGCTGCACAATCTGGCGTCTCTGCCGCACATTACCGTGGCCGGCGCATGCGCGACGGCGACGCACGGCTCCGGCGACCGGAACGGCAGCCTCTCGACGGCGGTTTACGCGCTGGAGCTCGTGAAGGCGGACGGGGAGACGGCCGTCTTCACCCGCGGCCAAGACGGCGACTTCGCCGGGGCGGTCGTCGGGCTTGGGGCGCTTGGCGTCGTGACGAAGCTGACGCTGGACGTGGTCCCGGCCTTCGAGATGAGCCAGCGCGTCTACGAGAATCTGCCGCTCTCGCGGCTCCGCGACAACCTGGACGCCGTATTCTCAAGCGCTTACAGCGTCAGCCTGTTCTCGGATTGGAAGGAATCGGCGTTTAATCAAGTTTGGGTGAAACGGAGGACGGACGATCCGAAGGCGGCTCAGCCGGAAAGCCCGTTCTTCGCCGCGGTGCCCGCTGCGGAGCACCGGCATCCGGTGCCGGGCTTAGGCGCGGACAACTGCAGCCGTCAGCTTGGCGTTCCCGGTCCCTGGTACGAGCGGATGCCTCACTTCCGCATGGATTTCACCCCGAGCGCCGGCGAAGAGCTGCAAAGCGAATATTTCGTGCGCCGCGAAGACGCCTACGAAGCGCTGTGCGAGATCGACCGGTTAAAGGAGCGCATCGCGCCGCTTCTATATGTATCCGAAGTACGCACGATAGCGGCGGACGATCATTGGATGAGTCCGTGCTATAAGCAGGATTCGGTTGCGTTCCATTTCACGTGGAAAGCGGACGGTGAGGCCGTTCGGCAGCTGCTTCCGCTGATCGAAGAACGGATGGCGCCTTTCGATGCCCGTCCGCATTGGAGCAAGCTGTTCGCGATGGCTCCGGCACGGCTGCAATCGCTGTACGAGAAGCTGCCGGCGTTCCGGCAGCTGATCAAGCGCTGCGATCCGCAAGGAAAGTTCCGCAACGATTATTTGGACACCTATATTCTGGGCAACGCCTAATAGCCCAAAAAAAACAAAACCAAATATACCAATACCGGGGCCGATCCCGATCAACGTAACGTGAATCGGACGGGAGGCTTCGGCCGATGGAGCTGTCTCGGGAGGTCATAAAAAGCGACCTTAGGGACAGCTCTATTTGATTTTCTGAGAAAAAATTCCCGTTCTCTTGTTCAGCCCCTCTTTTTCGCGCTTCCCAAACACGCCCACCTTCTTCGACGACGTTTAGCCACGAGATGGCGATGATAAATTCAAAAAATGAAACTAAATCGGTCTTATTCCCAATTATTCACGATGTAGTTTCAGTATTTGAACTTAAACGGTACCTTTCGAGCCTTTCACTTTGCTATTAACCGTTTTTATTTCAAAATTTGAAACAAAATCTCTATTTGCTGCCTTCTTTCGCGCTTAGTTTCAATTATTGAAATAACCTCCCGCGCAGAGGCGCCAATATCTGATCGACTGCTCAACTGCAAGGCCATCACGCATCATTTGGACGTTAGAACGGCAGCAGAGAATGAATACTTTCTTGCTGGCTTTTTTTTGTCTTGTGCCCCGCAACCAATTGGAGGACAATAGAAGCATAACCTTACGGAAAAGGATACTGCCGATGCGCAAGCTTGACTGGTTGGAAAGCGTGCTGTTCCCGCGGGTGCAGTTGGACGAGAAGAAGCTGGCTCACGCCCTGAATGGGAAAACGGTCGTCATTACGGGGGCGAGCTCCGGGATCGGGGAGCGGCTCGCTTATTTGCTCGGCCGCCTGCCGGTTCATCTCCTATTGGCGGCCCGAAGAGCGGAACGGCTGGATGCGATGAAGCGGGAGATCGAGCAGGGGGCGGCGCGGGTGAGCGTATATGCCGCGGACCTTCGGAACGAGGACGAACTGGGCGCGTTCTTGACGTTCCTTAGTCGCCTGCCGGACGGGGTGGATGCGGTCGTCAGCAACGCCGGCCTGTCGATCAAGCGTTCGATCGGGGATTCCCTGGACCGCTATCACGACTTCACCCGGACGATGGCGATCAATTATTTCGCGCCCGTCCGGCTGGTTCTGTCGCTCGTTCCGCTGCTTGAACAAAAACAGGGGCAGATCATCAACGTCTCCACGATTAACACGTCGCTCGTTCCGTTCCCTTATTTCGCCGCCTATCAGGCTTCGAAGCAGGCGTTCGACACATGGCTCCGGTCCGCCGCGCCCGAGCTGCATGCGAGGGGCATCGCGGCGACATCCGTTTATTTGCCGCTGGTCAGGACGCCGATGATCGCTCCGACGGCCGCCTACCGGAGCATGCCCGCGATGAGCGCGGAGCAGGCGGCGCGGCTTATCGCAAGATGCATGTATACGAGGCGGAGAAGGGCGATGCCGTGGTGGCTGCCGTTCGGCGAGCTCGCTTCCGTCGCATTCCGGAGCCCTCTGGAAGCGGCCATCGCGGGCCGGCTGCGCAAGAGGGGAACCGACGCTTGAGCATCGTTACGCTGGCTCGCGTCATGTACCGGATTGGCATGCTGTCCCCAAAGGGCTTGTACGGCTTGGCCGCGGCCGTCTATCGATACGGCGTCAATCCGATGGCGCTGCTGGGGCTTGCGGAGAGAACGCATGGCGGGAAGACCGCCCTGACTGATGACCGCGAAAGTTTGAGTTTCCGGCAATTGGCTGCCGAGTCGGAACGTCTTGCCGGGCTGCTGGCGGACAACTACGGCATCGGCCAAGGCCGGAAGGTCGGGTTGATGTGCCGCAACCATGCTTCTTTGGTGAAGTCCGTATTCGCCGCTTCCATGACGGGAGCGGATCTTTATTTGCTCAGCGCCGAGATGAGCGCCGGCCAGCTGAAGCAGCTGACGGCCGACTATGATTTCGACCTGCTTATCCACGATGCCGAGCTGACGCCGGCCGTCGAGCAATCGGCGTATGCGAAAGCTGCGCTGCTCAGCTACCATGACCGGCTGCCCGCCGTCGATAACCTGCTGCGCGCAGCGAGACAGACGAATCGGCCGCGCAGGCGGGCTTCTTCCGGCAAAATCATGCTGCTGACGGGCGGTACGACGGGCAAACCGAAAAAAATCGCGCACAAGCCGTCGTTGTTCAATTACTTGCAACCGTTCGGGGAGCTGCTGTCGAAGCTGAAGCTGCTACACTGCAGCACGGCCTATATCGCAACGCCGATCTTTCACGGGTACGGCATCGCGATTCTGCTGCTGTTCGTCGCGCTCGGCAAGAAGATCGTGCTGACGAGCGGCTTCGAAGCCGGGAGGGCATGCACCCTCATTCGGCGTCACGGCGTCGACGTCGTAACCGTCGTGCCGCTCATGCTGAGCAAAATGCTGAAGCTCGGCGCCGGCGATCTGAAAACGCTCGCTTGCGTCGCGTCGGGAGGCGCGGAGCTGAATCCGAAGCTTGCGGAGGAGGCTTTGGATAAATTGGGCCCGGTTCTGTACAACCTGTACGGCACCTCCGAAGCCGGTCTCAACCTCGTTGCGACGCCGCAGGATTTGGCGCATGACGCGAGGACGGTCGGCCGTCCGATTGTCGGGACACGGATTCGAATCGCGAATGCCGACGGGACGGAAGAGAAAGCCGGGATAGCCGGACAAATTTGCGTCAAAAACAAATGGTCGGCGAAGGGCGTTGGAGGCGGCTGGATCAAGACGGGCGATATCGGATACCGGGACCGGCACGGCTATTACTACTTGTGCGGCAGGGCGGATGACCTGGTCGTATCGGCCGGCGAGAACGTCTATCCGATCGAGGTCGAACAGCTGCTCATCCGGCACCCGGACGTGGAGGATGTCGCCGTGAAGGGCGTGCGCGACGAAATGTTCGGCCAGAGGCTGAAGGCGTACGTTCAGCCGGCCGAGCTTGCCGGCCTGTCCGAGGAAGCGTTAATGGACTGGCTGCGCCCGCGGGCCGCGAGGTATCAAATGCCGCGGGAAATCGTATTCGTACGGGAAATCCCCTATACCCGGCTGGGGAAACAGGATAAGAAGCAGCTCGATTAACGGGCCCGAAGGGCACATCGATCCTGCCGATTACACCTGAAGAACAAGAAAAGAAGTGATGATGAAGTGCAGCAAATGCGAGCCAGAATGCAACAAAAAAGCGTATCGGTATTAAGCCGTTATTTCAGCGGCAGCACGATGGACTACAAACAAGTTTTCGCGATCATCGTCCCGATTTTCGTGGATTCGGCGTTCATCGTCCTGATGGCCCTGCTCAATACGGCGATGATCAGCTCCTCCGGCGTCGCCGCCGTCAGCGCGGTCAGCATGGTGGACTCGATCAATATTTTCATCATCAACCTGTTCGCCGCCATCGCGACGGGCGGAACGGTCATCGTGGCGCAATACAAGGGCAGCGGCAACCAGGAGATGGTATCGAAGGCCGCGTCGCAGGCGATATCCGCGGTGGCGGTCGCCTCGGTCCTGATGAGCGCGCTCGTCATTATTTTTCACGCGTCCGCGCTGGACCTTCTGTTCGGCGGGGCGGAAGCGGACGTCATGCATAACGCTAAAATCTTCCTGATCGGAAGCTGCATCTCCTATCCGTTCATTGCGGTGTACCAAGCGGTTACCGGCGTGCTCCGGGGAGTGGCCGACACGAAGGCGAGCCTCGTCCTGTCGGTCATCCTGAACGCGTCCTACTTCTTGCTCAACGTCGCGCTCGTCAAGTTCGCCGACCTCGGCGTCGTCGGGCTATCCGTCGCCCTGATCGCTGCGCGGGTGCTCGGCATGGCGGCGGCCGTCTTTTATTTGACGAGATACAACCAATCGCTCCGCTTCCAGCTGCGGGACGCGTTCAAGCTCCATCTGTCGCTGCTCAAGAAGATTATGTTCATCGGCATCCCGTTTGCGGCGGAGCAAATGTTCTTCAACGGAGGCAAGCTGCTCACGCAGACGTTCATCGTCCAGCTCGGAACGCTGGCGATTACGGTCAACGCGATCAGCGGCTCGCTGTCCATGCTGTTTCAAATCGGCGGAACCGCGCTGAGCGTCGCCGTCGTGACGGTCGTCGGACAGTGCATCGGCCGCAAAAACATCGAGGACGCCAGGCTGTTCATCAAATCGTTCCTATGGCTGTCCACGGTGTTTTTCGTGCTGATTACGGTAATTCTGCTGCTTTTGTTCCCGCTGCTCGTAAGCCTGTACGCGCCGCCGAAAGAGATCGTGCCGGATATTTTTGCGTTAATCGTGCTTATATCGGTCGCGCAGCCGATTTTATGGTCGATGAGCTTCATCATGCCGTCTGCGCTGCGCGCGGCCGGCGATTCAAAGTTCACTTCGATCGCTTCCTTGCTCACCATGTGGCTCTTCCGCATCATTCTCGGCTATATTTTGGGCATAACGCTCGGGCTTGGCATCATGGGCGTCTGGCTGGCGATGGTCGCCGAATGGGGCGTGCGCGGGGCGATCTTCCTCTGGCGCTTCAGAGGGGACAAATGGTACAGGCATAAGCTGATCTAGTTTTGGTCAATGGAGAGTGCTGATGGTCCATCTCATGAGAAGGTTGAGGCGACCGGCTCCGGCTGCGTTGCACAATATCAGGCTGCCGAGAATTTTGCTCGGCAGCCTGTTTGTGCTGCGATTCGCCCAATGCGGCAAGCGCGCGCACGAGATGCGAACGGCATCCGATTTCGCGAGCGATGGCCGAATTTACGCAGAATTAAGCCTGCTGACGGGATTATTCGTAATGATTACTATTGACAAATTTAATCGTAATAATTACTATTATCTCGGACATTATATCCGACCAATCCATATTCAGGAGGGCAAGATGAGAAGAAAGCTGCAACTATTTTTGCTATTGACGCTGGCTGCCGCGATAAGCGCTTGTTCGAACGGGGCGAAGCCGGAGCCGGCGAAGACGGCGTCCGGAGAAGCTTCCGACGGAATCGTCGTCTCGATCAAGGGGGAGCCGGCCAAAGGCTTCGATCCCGCTTTCGACTGGCCCGGGCTCGGGGAAGCGCTGTTTCAAAGCAAGCTGGTCGTCTTCGACAAGGAGATGTATCTGGTCAACGATCTGGCGGTCGAGCGCGCCGTTAGCGAGGATGGAAAGGAATTAACGGTGAAGCTGAGGGACGACGTGCTGTACTCGGACGGGGTCAAGTTCACCGCAAGCGACGTCGTCTTCACGTTCGGGAAGGTGAGGGAGACGACCTCGTACATCGATCTGTCCAATGTCAAAGAGGTCGTTGCCGTGGACGATCACACCGTCAAATTCGTGCTGGAGCATCCGGATTCCACCTTCGAATATACGCTGACCCGGATCGCGATTATCCCCGAGCACGCCTACGGCCCGGATTACGCCCAGCATCCGATCGGCTCGGGCCCGTATAAATTCGTGGAGTGGCAGAAGGGGCAAAAGCTGGTTGTCGAAGCGAATCCGCTCTATTACGGCAAAAAGCCGAACATCGGCAAAGTCACGTTCCTGTATCTGGACATGGACGCCAGCTTCGCGGGCGCGAAGCGGGGCGAGATCGACATCGCGCGCGTAAGCATGGACTACATAGGGAAGGAAATTCCAGGCTACACGCAGCGAAGCATCGAGACGATGGATATTGTCTCGCTCAGCCTACCCACCGTCAGGACGGGGACTTACGAGATGGACGGCATGCCGATCGGCAACGACGTAACCGCGGATCGCGCGATCCGCAGGGCGCTGTCCTACGGGATGGACCGGGAAGGGATAAGCAGGGACGCGCTGAGTGGCGGAACGCGCCCGGTCTATTCCCATAACCCGGGCATGCCTTGGGATAACGAAGCGAACGTCATCCCGAACGCGGATATCGATACGGCGAAGCGAATTTTGGAGGAAGGCGGCTGGTCGGATTCCGATGGCGACGGCATCGTCGAGAAGGACGGGATAATGGCGGAGTTCACGCTGCTCTACACGCCAGGCGAAGTGGAGAGGCAGGCCGTCGTGCTCGGCGTTCAGGAGAGCGCCCGGAAGATCGGGATCCAGGTGAACCTCGAGGCGAAGGTATGGGACGAAATCAGCAAGCAGAAGCTGATCTACAAGGAAGCCTACCTGTTCGGCAAAGGCGCCGACAGCCCGTTTGAAATTTACACGAACTTCAGCTCGGACCGGATTGCGAAGGGCACGACCAATTCGCCCAGCTACAAGAATGAAATCGTGGACGACTATTTGAATAAGGCGATACAGACGACGGATCAGGACGAGGCGATGGCTTACTGGCAGAAAGCGCAGTGGGACGGCGAGCACGGCGCGAACGCCTTGGGGGACAGCCCGTTCGTGCCGATCGTCGCCTTCCATCATACGTTCTATATCAAAGACGGCGTGGAAATCGGCGACTTCCGGCCTGCTCCGCACCGGGGCGCCTATTGGATCACCGTCGAAAACATTAAAGATTGGGTGAAGCGTTAAGATGACGATTCCGCTGAAGCCAAACCCGCCGCTTGCCCTCCCGCGCTTCGTCATCCTGCTTCGCTATTCGGGGAAGAAGGCGCTCAGGCTGCTGCTGCTGATGTTTGCCGTTTCGGTCGTATGCTTCGTGCTCATGAAGTTTTCGCCGATCGATCCGATCGAAGCCTACATCGGCGGCGAGCACGCCTCGCTGCCTCCGGAGCAAATCGAGCATTTGCGGGAATATTGGGGGCTTAACGACGGCTTTGCCGTTCGCTACGTCAAATGGATCAGAGGCTTGCTCGAAGGAAATATGGGAACGAGCATCGTTTACAATCAACCGGTGGCGGATGTCATCGCGGAGAAGTTCTCGGCCTCGCTGCTGCTCATGGGGACGTCGTGGGCGTTATCGGGCATTCTGGGCTTCTCCATGGGCATTATCGGGGCGCTGAACAGAGGGAAGCTCGTCGATAAATTCATCAAGCTGTACTGCCTGACGCTCGCATCCGCGCCGATCTTCTGGGTCGGCATCCTGTTATTGATCGTCTTTTCCGTCTGGCTGGGCTGGTTCCCGATCGGACTGAGCGCGCCGATCGACGCGACGGCCGCCGAAGCGACCTGGGGCGACCGGCTATACCATTTGATTCTGCCCGCCCTGACGCTCAGCTTGACCGGCGTCGCGAGTATCGCGCTGCATACAAGGCAGAAATTGATCGACGTGCTGGACAGCGATTACGCCCTATTCGCCAAGGCGAGGGGAGCGGGCAAATGGCTGCTCTTCAAAAGGCATGGCTTCAAAAATATTTTGCTGCCGGCCATTACGCTTCAATTCGGAACGATCGCCGAATTATTCGGGGGTTCAACGCTCGCCGAAGGCATCTTCTCCTATCCGGGGCTCGGCAAAGCCGTCGTCGAAGCGGGGATCAGGGCCGATCTGCCGCTTCTCGTCGGCATCGCCTTGTTCGCGTCCGCCTTCGTTTTTGCTGGCAATTTTATTGCCAATCTGTTATATGCCGCGGTCGATCCCCGCATAAGGGAGGGGGCTCGACGGATATGAACAGGCGCCAAAAAACGTTAATCTATGCATCGTTCTCCGCGTTTCTCCTTATCGCCGTCATGGCGGCCGGGAGCTTCTTGACCGAGGAGGCGACGCGGGTCGACTTCGCCCGCAAAAACCTTCTGCCTTCGCTTGGCCATATTTACGGAACGGACTGGTTCGGGCGCGATATGTTTATCCGAACGGTCAAAGGCCTGTCGCTTAGCATCGTAATCGGGGCGCTGTCGACGATCGGGAGCGGATTGATCGCTCTCATGATGGGAACGGCGGCCGCGATCGGGGGAAGAAGGGTCGACGCCTGCGTCAATTGGCTGATCGACGTCGTCATGGGCGTGCCGATGCTTATTTTTCTGATCCTTGTTTCTTTTATCGTCGGCAAAGGGCCCCAGGGCATTATCGTCGGCATGATCCTGACGCATTGGACGTACCTGGCGCGCGTCGTCCGGGCGGAAGTGCTGCAGCTGAAGTCAAGCCAATACGTGATCGCCGCCAGAAGCATGGGGAAAAGCAATGCTTATATCGCCCTGCGTCATATTCTTCCCCATGCGTATCCGCAATTTCTGGTCGGGCTCATCCTGATGTTCCCGCATACGATTTTGCACGAGGCGTCCTTGACCTTTCTCGGCTTCGGCTTGTCGCCCCATCAGCCGGGCATCGGCGTCATTTTGTCGGAATCGCTTAATTATTTGAGCGCGGGGCAGTGGTGGACCGCCCTCATGCCGGGACTATCCCTGCTCGTCATCGTCAGGCTGTTCGACCTTCTCGGAGACAGCATTCAATCGCTCTACAATCCATACAAGTCTCACGAATAGGAGATGCAAGCATGGGACAACGAATACCTCTGCTCGAAGTGAAGGACTTCACGCTTCAGTTCAAGCAATACGGCCGAGGCTTGAAGCAGATCGAGACGCGGGTTATATCGGGTTTTACGCTCGATGTGCATGCGGGCGAGATCGTAGCGGTCGTCGGCGCAAGCGGCTCGGGCAAAAGCTTGCTCGCGCATGCCATTCTCGGCATCCTTCCATCCAATGCCGCAACCGGCGGAAGCCTAAAATTCAAAGGGGAGGAGCTTAGCCAGAGCCTGAAGGAACGGCTGCGCGGCAAGGAAATTTCGCTCATTCCGCAATCGGTAAGCTATCTGGACCCGCTGATGACAACGGGCAAGCAAATCGAAAGTCCGCTCAGAAAGGCGGCAAACGCCGTAAAAAGCGTCATGAACCGGTTTCAGCTCGGGGATGACGCGAAGAACAAATACCCGTTCCAGCTGTCCGGCGGCATGGCGCGAAGAGTGCTCATCGGTACCGCGCTCACCTCGGGCGCCGAGCTCGTTATCGCGGACGAACCGACGCCCGGCCTCCATAAATCGATGGTGGACGAGACGCTAGGCTCCTTGAAGGAGCTTGCCGCTCTCGGCCGAGGCGTACTGATGATCACCCATGACATCGACCTGGCCTTTGTCGTTGCCGACAGGATCGCGGTATTCAATAAAGGGTTGACGGTCGAGGTGGCGGACGCGAAGGCGTTCGAGGCTTCCCCGGACAACGTGAAGCATCCTTACAGCAAAGCGTTATGGCATGCGCTGCCGCAGAACGGGTTCCATTCCGTCCGGGGCAAAGACTACGGGGAGGAAATCGACGCCGGCTGCGATGCGGGAGAGGAGGACGACGCATGAAGCTCGAGGCGAATCATATTTACTTCAAATACGGCGGAAGCGCGGAATGGCTATTGGAGGATATCTCGCTGGACATTCGAGCCGGCGAGGTCGTCGGTCTGATCGGCACAAGCGGCCGCGGGAAGAGCACGCTCGGCAAAATATTGGCCGGTCAAATCGGCGGGTACAAAGGCGACGTCCTGCTCGGCGGAAAGCCAGTCCCGAAAGGGATCTACTCGCCCGTTCAACTCATCTACCAGCATCCCGAGCTTGCCGTCAATCCGAGATGGAAGCTTGGCAAGACACTCGCGGAAGCAGGGGAATACGACGACGGCCTAAGGAGGGAGCTTGGGGTCAAGACGCATTTTTTGGACCGTTATCCAAATGAGCTCTCCGGCGGCGAGCTTCAGCGAATATGCGTCATGCGGGCGCTCCGGCCGGAAACGCGCTTCCTTATCGCCGACGAAATCAGCACGATGCTCGATGTCATTACGCAGTCCCAAATTTGGCATGTCGTCCTGGACTATGCCAAGCAATACGGGATCGGCATTTTGGCGATTACCCACAACGAGCATTTGGCGGGCGCCATCTGTACGAGAAAGGTTTTTATGCAATAAGGGCGAGGTTGTCCGTTTTTTATACAAGCACGGGCTGCTGAAAATCGATTCGTGGTGTCAAGTGGGATTTAATATCAAAAACTGAAACAATGAGCAAAAGCAGGAACGATTTTGGCGAATTTGTTTCAAATTTTGAAATAAAAGCAGCTGGTTCCAAATGGAATAACCCGAATGTTTCCATTTAATTTCAAAGACTGAAGTTAAATCGGAAGTGTGGGGAGATGGGGAAGAATTAGTTTCATTTTTTGAAAATATATAGCCTCTCGGGATTCGCTGAGGCTGATGAGACAAGGCTTTCCTCGTACCATCCAAATTCACATCCTCCTACTCTCGTAGGAGGTTTTTTCATATACTCTCCGTCGATTCCGATTCGCCCGAGCGGCAGCATGTCGCAATCCGGCCAATGGCCAGGTCCCGAATAATCGGCTCATTGCTCGAACCGCTCGAACTTGCCGGCCTAATGAGGTCGCAAATCCCAGAAATCGTAGTTATGTAACCGTACGGGGAATTTCTAGAGCGTCGTCCAACCGCGACGAGTCATTTTCAATACGGACGGGGTGTACAAGTACCCACATATAGTAAAGGGCTTTGGCCGCTTTTTCCCGGGTTACCAGCTTCTTCGGTTCCAGCTCGGTGCCGTTCACCATGCGTCCTCTTGCAATGCCGGCCTCCGACCGGATCAAGCCGAGCTCGTACGCGGCTTTCACGCGCACAGCCAATGCCGGATCGACCGTGTCCGTATCCGTCAGCCGGTCAAAAGGTACAAGAGGATCGTACATGGCTCCTTGGGCTCCGGAATCGAGATTCGGATCGTAGCCGGGACTGCCGGGAACGGCCGTGCTGCCGTTGTAGTCGGTCATGTATTTCGGAGGGGCTTTGAAGGCCGCTTCGTACGCTGCCAAGAGAATAGCGCCCATAACCTCGCGAGTCAGACCGCCCGGCGCAAAGCCGGCGAACAGCCGCTGCTCGAGCCTCATCAGGCGGGCCAGCGCGGAGACAAACTCCTGCACGGTCATGACCCTCTCCGGATGAAAGAGTCCGTTTGCATCCTTGGTCATCACACCGAGCTGCAGCAGCTTCTCGATCTGATTGCGGTAATAGGAGCCGCGGCCAGTCGTGATATCAGCGGCCATCTCCGGATAAATGTGCGACCAGTCGCCGGAAGCGATGGCCTCTTTGACAGAAGCCTTCAAGCAGGCCGCCATTTCGGCTGCCGCAGAGCTGCCTGAGGCTTCAAGGAGAACAAGTCCTTCGGCCACGATCCGGGCAAAAGGCTTGGCCAGCGCTTCTTTGTAATGAGTCCCGTCGATCTTATTGGCCGGATGCCCGTTGGCATAGCTGCCATCATTCGTTTTGCCCGGCGTTTCTCCGGCTTCGATGGACATCACGATGGCGAGCGCGGCTTCCGCGCCGATTTCCCGATAGTAGCGAAGGCTCTCCGCGTTCAAGTCAATCGTATCCACACCGAGCTCGGCGGCGACGCGCTTCATAATGTCCGGGAATTTTCGATGGTTAAAGGAGTTAACGAATTCATCCGTCACCTTCATTTCCCCGTTAATTCTCGAAATCGGCGTGACCAGCACGGGGTGAACGCCTCTGGCGCGGATAGCGGGAATATACGCTTCTTTGATCCAGGCCTCGTAAGACGCCTCCAGCGACCCTCTGCCAAACCGGTGCAGCTCGTCCTCCTTCTCGTCGTTATGCCCGAATTGGATGAGCAAATAATCTCCGGCATTGGCCGTCAGCAATATATCGTTCAAGCGGCCTTCCCAATAGGCGTTTTTGAAGGAGCGTCCGCCCATCGAATAATTAACGACGTTAACGCGCTCCGGATCGAACAGATCGTCAAACACCTGCCCCCAGCCGCTCATCGGCGCTTCTTCGAAGGTATAAGATTTGACCGTAGAATCCCCCAGCGTGAAAATCGTCGGCAAAGCGCCCGCAGGGCGACTCTTCGGCGGCAGAGGCACAAGCTCGATTTCGGCAAGCCCCACATCCAGGCCGATCTGCTTCGGTTCGATTTCAATATCGATAAACGCTCTGCCGTTCACATACGTATACGTCCAGTCCCGGCCGCTTGCGGAGGCGACGGAGCGGATCGGCACGAGACCCGCCACGTCCCAATAGCCGCCGGCAAGAATTTTGCCGCCATGCATGCCGGACACCGATATGTCCGCATCCCCGGCTCCTGCGGTTTTGACGCGGATCTCATAAGCTCCCGCCGGAGCCTTCATCCGAAACGCCATGCCGAAACGATTGTAGTGCTCGCTCTCAAAGCCGGGCTCCTCCATAAATTCCGCTTCGCAAACGACGCAGCCCTCTTCGGTCATCCGAATGCTGTCCGCATGAACGGCTCTTGGAGGGACGGCGCAGGTTTCTTCCACAAATCCTAAGCCCGAAGCTTCATCGTACAAAGGAACGCGGCCGCCGGCGTCGCTGCAAACCTGCGTATAACCGGTTTTTGGCGTGCAAGAAAAGTTGAATTTATAGCCTGCTGTATTCCCTGGCTCATGCTTGTTCATATGAACGCTATCCCCTCTCTCAATCTAGTACCGCTATACGTTCCCATTTTTCATGACGGCAGCATCGAAGTCAAGAAAGAAAGCGTTGCCAACCGGAATTGAACAAGAATGTACAATCTGGCCGGAATAGGACAAGGAATATGGCAGTGGGCCTCAAAATGCCTGTTTTATAATGGGGACGTATATAAAACTTGTATATATAATTTTTGGAAATTGCGGGCCTTCTGCCAACGATGCTATAGTCAGGCTGCTTCTAACTTCAATACGACAGGGGGTGAATGCATGTCAGAAACAACCGTATCTTTACAGGGGAAGCAAGCGCCGGCCAAGCGGGGCTCGGGCCTGTCCGGTTACATGGCCATGCTGAAAAAAGACTTTTTCAAAAATAAATATTTATATGTCCTCGCTTTGTTCGGATTGGCGTACTATCTCATCTTTTGCTACGTTCCGATGTACGGCGTCATTATCGCTTTCAAAAATTATGCGCCTACCAAGGGAATCATGGGCAGTCCGTGGGTCGGATTGGATCATTTTACCGGCTTCTTCCAGAGCTTTTACTTTTGGAGATTGCTCCGGAATACGCTGTTGATCAATGTATATGAACTGATTTTCGCGTTTCCGGCTCCGATTATTCTGGCTCTGCTGCTGAACGAAGTAAGAAAAGCTTTTTTCAAAAGAATGGTGCAAACGGTTACTTATCTTCCGCATTTCGTCTCCATCGTCGTCATATGCGGGATGATCGTCGATTTTTCCAGACTTACAGGCTTGTTCAACCAGATCATCGGTCTGTTCGGGGGAGAAGCGGCCAATTTGCTGCTGGATCCGTCCCTGTTCCGGACGATTTTTGTGGCATCCGGCATTTGGCAGGGGGTGGGATGGGGCTCCATCATTTATCTCGCGGCGCTGACGTCGATCGATACGCAGCTGTACGATGCGGCTACCGTGGACGGGGCCAACCGGTGGAAGCAGATGTGGCACGTTACGCTGCCGGGTATTATGCCGACGATCGTCATTTTACTGATCTTGCAGTTTGGCGGCATGATGAACGTAGGCTTCGAGAAAATCATTTTGCTCTATAATTCGCAAACGTACGAAACGGCGGATGTGATCTCCAGCTTCGTATACAGGAGGGGGCTTCTGGAGGCCAATTACAGCTACAGCACGGCCGTGAGCTTGTTCAATTCCATCGTCAACTTCCTGCTGCTGATTATGGCAAACCGGTTAAGCCGAAAAATCAACGATACCAGCCTTTGGTAAGAAAGAAGGTTCTGTACAGATGATTAAGCGAAGCCTGGGCGACAAAATATTCGATGCCTGCAATACGATCTTTTTGTGCGGCCTCATGCTGGTCACCTTATATCCATTTATGTATGTCGTTTTTGCCTCATTAAGCGTGCCGTCCGAGCTTGTGAAGCACTCCGGTATTCTATGGAAGCCGCAGGGCTTCTTCCTGGAAGGATACAGGCTCGTTCTAAAGAACGCCATGATTGTAAGCGGATACAAAAATACGGTTTTTTACGTCGTGGTCGGATCGGTGCTCAATGTATTTTTTACCTCGCTGTTTGCCTTCGTGCTGTCCCGCAAGGACCTGTACTGGAAAAAGCATATGATGATCATGGTCGTCATTACGATGTTTTTCAGCGGAGGCATGATCCCGGGCTATATCCTGGTGAAGGAGCTGGGGATGCTCGATACGAGGTGGGCGCTTATTATTCCCGGGCTCATTGCGACGTGGAATCTGATTATTATGAGGACCTCCTTCCAGTCCATTCCATATGAGCTGGAGGAAGCGGCCAAGATGGACGGGGCGACGGATTTCAGAGTATTCGCGCAGGTCATTCTCCCTTTATCCGTTCCGCTGCTCGCCGTCATGTTCTTGTTCTACGGAGTCGGACATTGGAATGCGTGGTCCGGGGCGCTCATTTATTTGCAGGATCGGGATCTGTTTCCTCTGCAGCTGATCCTTCGCGAGATCCTGATCAACAATCAGACGTCGGAGACGACGTTGTCTTCGGCCAGCAGCGACCCGTTTCTCGGAGAAGTGGTCAAATACGCGACGATCATCGTCGCTACGCTTCCGATTCTCGTTATTTATCCGTTTATCCAGAAGTATTTCGCCAAAGGCGTGATGGTCGGAGCGCTGAAGGGCTGATGGCCATTTTAGCGGTACACATGCGTCATGCCCTTAAAAGTAAAGGAAGTTAATAAACGATTCAGGGAGGAAATCACGTGAAGAGAACGGCATGGATGAAGGCTTCTTTGACGGCGGCGATCGGCGCGGCTGTATTGGTGGGCTGCTCGGGAGGGTCCGGCACCACAAACGATACTCAGGGAGCAGGCGGAGAAAGCGGCGATAAGCCGGTGGAAATCTCCTTTTTTACGAACGGCAAGGTGAATTCCAAGGTGATCAAAAGCTATTCCGATATGGAATCGTTTAAGGAAATCGAAAAAAGGACGGGCACGAAGATCAACTTCATGGAGGCGGCGGATGACAAGCAGTTTAATATTATGCTGGCGTCGGGTACCTATCCCGATGTGATGTACGTGCGCGGCTCCTACCCCGGCGGGATTGCCAAGCTGGTGGAGGATGGAGTGGTAATCAGGCTGAACGAGCTTATTGATCAACACGCACCGAACTTCAAAAAAATCCTTGAGGAGAACCCGGAGGTCAAAAGGCAAATTGCCCTGGACGACGGGACGATCGCCAAATTCCCCGAGCTCGCGCTGGATCTGCGCCGGAACGCGTGGAGCGGCCATCTGATCCGCCAGGATTGGCTGGATAAGGTAGGCCTGCCGGCGCCGGTTACAATCGACGACTGGTATACGGCGCTCAAGGCGTTTAAGGAAAAGGATCCGAACGGCAACGGCGCGGCGGATGAAATCCCGCTTGGCGACCAGACGGGGGCCGGCAGCCTGAACTCTTTTACAGGGGCATTTGGATTGCTGAACGGCTTCCAGGTACATCCCGCGACCGGCAAAATTACGTTCGGACCGTACGAAGCAGCCTACAAGGACTACCTGACGGCGATGCGCAAATGGTATGAGGAAGGTCTCATCGACCCCGAATTCGCGGCCATTGACAAAAAGGCGTTTGAAGCCAAATTTTCCAACAATACGATAGGGGCGTACGGCGGCACGATTACGGGCATCAACACCTATAAAGAGCTTTTGGCAAGCACCGTTCCGGACTTTAATCTGATCGGCGTCAGCCCTCCTGTCGGGCCGGCGGGCAAGCCTTACAGCCAAAGCACGCGGCTTGTGCAAAATGTGCCTTTGGACGGCGTCGTTGTCAGCTCGCAGGCAAAGGATCCGGTCGCGGCCGTCAAGCTGCTTGATTTTATGATCGGTCCGGAAGGCAGCCTGCTGCAAAACTGGGGGATTGAAGGGAAGAGCTATACGGTCGTCGACGGCAAAAAGAAATTTACGGATGAAATTATGAATAATCCCGATGGCCTCCTCCCTTGGGAAGCCGTATACAAATACGCGCATCCGACGAACGGCATGGCGCAAAATTTCGATTTCGATGCGTGGGCGGCCTTCGAACTGAAGCAGCCGGCTCAAAAGGTAGCCAACGAATTGTGGTTTAATGCGGACTCGACGCTGCTCCTGCCTCCTCTGCTGTTCAAAGGGGATGAAAGCCAGCAGATCAGCAGCATTATGAGCGAGGTGGATACCTATGTGCAGGAAATGCGCCTCAAATTCGTCATGGGCAACGAGCCGATCGAGCAGTTCGGCAAATATACCGAGACGCTGAACAAGATGAACATCGAGGAAGCGATCAAAATCTATCAAGCGGCTTATGACCGCTATCAGGCCAAATAAAGAAGCGGCGGCACAAAAGGGGTTGGGTATCGTTGCAGGGTATCCGGCCCTTCACCCTTTTTACGAAACAGGGGGTCTTGCATTGCAAACGATTACGTACCGGATCTTTCTTAAATATCTGATTTCCCATCTCGTCCTGCTGCTCGTTCCCATTACGATTACGACGTTCGTAGTATTCGGTTTCTTTGTCGACAGACTTCAGGAGGAGCTGATCGCCGGCAATCTGAATACGCTCGATAAAGTGCGTTATTCGATGGATGAGCAGCTGAAGCAGGTTCAGCAAATGACCAATCAGCTGGTCGTGGAGGACAACAGCTTGTATCCGTACCGGATTTCGGACAACTGGGGTTACAAATCGTTCGGCATCGTCCGGGAATTAAAACGTTTCCGGATGCACACCCCGTTTGTCCGAGAAATTTGGCTCTCCTACAGGGGAGAGGAAGTGGTGTACACCAGCAGCAGCGTGTACTCCCGGTCGATGCTGGCTGACCGGATCTACCGGTTCGAGGACTGGCCGAAGGAGAAGCTGCTTCAGGATTTGAACGCCGAAACCCGTACGACGATTCTTCCGCCCGCGACCGATCTGAATTCCGGCGAGCGTTATATGCGTATGATCGTCCCGCTGTTTCCTTATCAGAATTATACCGATGCCACGATGGTTTTTCTCATTAACGAAGCCTCCCTGCACAGCCTGATGGAGACCTACACCCCCTCCAGCGGAGCCGTATGGATACTCGACCAGAACGGCCGGCCGCTTACCGGTATCGGAGCGGAGCTAGGTCCGGCGGGAGCCTCCGTAGCCGAGCATGCGGCTTTGCAAGGGGACGATCCAAACCAGGAATGGACCATAGACGGCAAATCATACTACTTTTTTCTAGTGCAATCGGAGCTTACCGGGTGGAAATACGTGACGGTGCTGCCGGTCAATGAAGCGATGCAGAAGGTGGAACAGGCACGACAGTTCTACTTGTACGGAGTCGTATGTATTCTTGCCTTCGGAGGGGCTATTATTTTCTTTAGCCTGCGTTGGAACTATTGGCCGATTCACCGGCTGAGGCTGGCCAGCGACCGGGTGCTTCCGGCACGAACGAAAGGCTTGAACGAGCTCGAAACGGTGCAATACGCTCTGGATACGTTGTCCAGCCAAAACCGTCTGCTCGGCGAACGGGTCAAATCCCAGTCCCAAGCCGTGAAGAGGCAGCTGCTTCTGGCCTTATTGAAAGGGGAATTCGATACGGAGGACGAGCTTCGCGTCTATGGGGAAGAGAACGGCTTCCCGATATCCGGCTCTCCGCTTGCGACGGCAATCGTCGAATTCCCGGCCGGCGCGAGCCCCGGGGCGTATCCGTCCGCGGAAGAGATGGAAAAGCTGGCCGCTGCTCCGTTTCGGGCTTACGGAATGGAGCATTTTGAAATGAACCGTTATGTGCTGGTGTTCATGACGGATAAGCGGGATCTGTCGCCGGAACAATTCCGAAGCTCCTTGAACCAGTTCAGAGATGCTCTGTGCGCGTCCGCCGGCGGCGTCGTTACTGTAGGGGCGGGCAGCATCTCGGATATTACCGGAGCCCCGCGCTCTTACCTGGAAGCCAAGACGGCGATCGGCTACCGGTTTATTCAGGGAGTGAATCGGACGATCTTTTACGAGGACATTCCGGTCCGGTCGGAGGTGGCTGAGGAGTATCCGCATAAGAATCTCAAAGTTCTCAAGCTGGCGATAAAGTCCGGGAACACCGGCAAGATCAACGGCTCCATCTCCGGAATTATCGGGTTTATTCGCGAGAGGCAGCCGCCCCTGGCTGTTGTGCGGGGGCTGTGCTTTGACATGATCCGTATCGTCGACGGAGGCTGGCGCGAAATGGGTCTGAACGAACAAAGTCCGTCCGAATATCCCGATATTTTCGATTTGGAGCGTCTCGAAACGATTGACGAATTTGAGCGTCTGATGCTCTCGGTCAGCGCCGATCTAAGCCGCGCCTTCGACTGCGGTCCGGCAGCGGAGGAGCCCTCCGGGGCCCGTTCGGCGGAAGATATGCTTCAATATATTCAAAGGAATTACAGGAACAGCGGGTTTTCGCTGCAGGACATGTCCGACCACTACGGAATGGCATTGCCGAATCTAAGCTCTTACTTTAAGGAAAATAACGGGCTGACGCCGCTGGAATATACAACATCGTTAAGGATGGCGGATGCTAAGGAGCTTCTGGTTTCCACGCCGCATACCTTGAAAGCGATTGCAGAGGATGTCGGCTATAACAATGTGTGCAGCTTTATCCGCCGGTTCAAGCAGCTGACGGGCATGACGCCGGGCGAATATCGCGCCGGCTCGAAGGAGGGCGGCTTGCCCGGGCGGCAATAAAAGCGATAGAAGCTTTATTGCAATCGGTCAATTATGTTCAATCCTGCCTGAATTAGACAAGCATGTGCCAAGTCAGCAAATTTGATCTTGTTTATAATAAAAAAGCAATCATAAGACTCAGGAAGATGGGAAGGGAAGGCCATGAAATCGCAGGGATCGATAACAGGCTTGCATTGGACAATGCCGGAGGCGCTGCTTCCGGAAATTCCGCCGCATTCGGTGAGTATAACGGATTTTGGCGCAGTGGAGGGCGGTCTGGCTGACAATACGGAAGCCTTCCGTCAAGCGATCGAAGCGGTCGCCAGCGCCGGCGGAGGCCGGGTGGTTATCCCAGCGGGCATCTGGCTGACCGGACCGCTGAAGCTGACGAGCCGGCTGGAATTGCATACGCAGGCCGGGTCGGTTGTGCGGTTCAGCAAGCGGTTCGAGGACTATCCGTTGATCGCTTCCCAGTTCGAAGGGAAGCCGTCGATCCGCTGCCAGTCGCCGCTGGACGCCGAAGACGCGGAGCATCTGGCGATTACGGGGAAAGGCGTGTTCGACGGCGGCGGAGAAGCATGGCGTCCCGTGAAGCGCTGGAAAATGACGGAGAAGCAGTGGGAGAGCCTGCGCAGCTCCGGCGGAATCGTCGATGAGGCGGAGGGCATGTGGTGGCCGTCTGCGGCAGCGATGGAAGGAGCCGGCCGGGTCGAGCGGCTGCTTGGCGAAGGGAAGCGCGAGGCTTCGGATTTCCTGCCCTGCCGCGATTACCTGCGTCCGAACCTGCTGAGCTTCCGGAGATGCAGCCGCATATTGCTGGACGGGCCGACCTTCCAGAACTCGGCGGCGTGGAATTTGCATCCGTGGGCGTCGGAGCATATTACGATCCGGAACGTGACGGTGCGCAATCCGTGGTTCGGGCAGAACGGCGACGGGCTCGATCTCGATTCCTGCCGCTATGCCGTCGTGGAAGGCTGCTCGTTCGACGTGGGCGACGACGCGATCTGTGTGAAGTCGGGGAAGGACGAGGCGGGACGCGCGCTCGGCATGCCGAGCGAATATATTACGGTCAAGCACTGCACCGTCTACCATGGGCACGGGGGCTTCGTTATCGGCAGCGAGATGTCCGGAGGCGTCCGGCGCGTGCACGTTGCCGACTGCACGTTCATGGGCACCGATATCGGGCTGCGGTTCAAGAGCGCCAGAGGACGGGGAGGCGTCGTCGAGGATATCGTCATTGAACGCATCCGCATGACGGACATCGCCGGCGAGGCGATTTCCTTTCACTTGTTCTATGAAGGAGTGGAAGGCTCGGGATCGGCACGCGACGAGCGTTATCCGGTCACGGTCGAGACGCCGGTGTTCCGCGGCATTCACATCGAGGATGTCGCATGCGACGGCGCGGAAAAGGCGTTTCTCGTGAACGGCCTGGCGGAGATGCCGCTGGAAGGAGTGACGGTTCGGGGCTTCACCGCTGCGTCGCGGCAGGGCGTCATCTGTCATCATGTGAAGCGGCTGACGCTGGAGGATGTCCGGCTGAACACAGCCGAAGGGCCGCTTGTGAAGCTGCATCAAAGCCGGGATGCAGAGCTCGTTCGCTTAGGCGGAGAGAGCGGGGAGCCGGCCGGTACGATGCTGGCGGTGTCCGGCGATTTATCCGCGCGCATCGAATGCCGCGACCCGCAGACGGCGCCTTCGCTCCGGAACGTAACGGCGGCCGCAGGCGCAGACGTCAAAGCGGTCCGGTTGAGCTAATAGCTGTGAGTCTGCCTGTAGCGGACGGGCGTGATGCCTGCCACTTTCTTGAACGTCTTGTTAAAATGCGAAATATGCTCGAAGCCGACCTGCTCGGCAATGACGTGAACCTTCAAGCGGGTCGTACGAAGCAGCTTCTGCGCTTCGCGGATGCGGACCACCCGCACATATTCGCCGATGTGAATGCCCGTCAGCTTCAGGAAGACGCGGCTTAAGTAAGCCGGGCTGATATAGAACTGCTTGGCCATCTGCTCCAGCGTCAGAGCTTCGCGGTAATGCGAATGGATATAGGTCGTAATTTCCGACACCTTCTGATGCATCGGATGATTCGAGCCGGGCGCAGCGGGGCTGACCGCATGCATCCGGTTCAGCCGGATCAGCAGCTCGGCGAGCAGATGGCGCACATATTGCTTGCTGAATGGCTGCTCCTCCTTGCATTCCGCGACCATTTGCACAAGGAGGCGTTCGATCTCGGGCTGCTCTTTGCCGGGAATCCGGAGCAGGGTGGATTCCTGAAAGGGAGGAAGCTGAAGAAGGCGTTCGTCTTCTCCGCGAAGAAAGGACGGAGTGAAATGAATAAGCACCCGCTCGAAGAACTCCACCTGCGAGCTTGCAGTGGAGTGGAGGTCGTAGGGGATCACGACGACGACGTCGCCTTTTTGCGCGGTATATACCTTGCCGTTCATCAGATAGACCCGCTCTCCTTCGAGCAGGCAGTACAGCTCATAAAAGGAATGCGAGTGGGCGCGCGGCATCGCCGAGGAGCTGGAGCGGCGCATGTGCTGGATGGCGAAGGCGTCGTTTTCGAGAGAATGTTTTTTTCCGATCAGGTCGTTCATCTGGCAGGACCTCCTTGGTCATCCGGCTGTGAAGCATGCATCGGTTACGGGGCGGCAAGAGGCGAAACAGAGCTTGAGGAAGCTGCTGTTTCGCCTCATTGTCGTTACGACGCTATTTCGCCGCGTACCATTCTGAAAATTGCTTCTGATATTCCGCGATATATTTGTCGAAGCCCGCAGCCTTCAGCTTCTCCAGCGCCCGCGGGAAATTCTCGTCGTAGTCGAGGAAGCCGCTGGCGATCGGGGCCAGAAACTCGGAGAAGACGCCGCCCATCTTCGTTTCCTCGTTTTTGACCGGCGTATTGTCGAAGTTGAAGCCCGCGCCTTTAGAAATGACCGCTTCGTCGTCCCAGGCTTTATACTGCTCAATGAAATCGTCGGGCACGGATTTGTCGAAGCGCATAAAGTTTTTGTTCATCATCAGCCAATCGGGGATGAGCGCATCGGTCGTGAGGCGCGTCAGGCGGCCGTTCTCATCGACCGTATAGTCTTTATCCTGAATGCCGTATGCGAACAGATCGTACAGCTCCTGGTTTTTTTGCAGCAGGTTGAAGAACATCACATAGCGCTCCGGATCCGCGGCGCTCGCCGATACGAACCAGGCGGTGCTGTACGTGCCGCGGCTGATCTTGGGCAGGTCTTTGCTCAGAAAATAATTCGTCAGCTTGGCGTCCGGAACGGCCTGCGAGATCGTAGCGGCGCCTTCGAACGGACGCGCGGCGGTTCCCGCCCAGAACATGGCCTTGCCCGAGTTCCAGTCGGATTGCAGCTGCGGCGTATTGGTCGCGGCGTATTTCGGAATGATGGCCCTCTCGTACCAGCTTCTCATTATTTGAGTATAGGCCTTGAATTCCTCGCTTTCAAACCAGCTGATGATTTTATCGTCCTGGGCGGACTCGTCGAGCGCGAGGAAGTCGTTCTGCCAGTACAGGTTTTTGTCCGTATATTCGTACATCAGCAGCCTGCGGGCGTCCGTGCTGGCGTAGCCGACAAGCTCCGGATGGGCGGCAAGCGCCTTTTCGTAAAATTGCTCCAGCTCCGTCAGAGAGGAAACGCCGCTCATGCCAACCTCCTCCAGCAGATCCTGGCGTACCAGCACGCTGTAGAATTCGCCGGAATTCGGCTTATTGCCGACCGGGACGGCATACTGCTTGCCGCCGAGCTGGAACGCTTTGAACGAATGCTCATCCACCGTTTTTTTCATATCCGCCGCAGCGCTGTCCATATACGGGGTCAAGTCCGCGTACAGCCCTTTGGCCACCGATTTGACCATATAGTTGGTATCGGTGTAGGTGGCGAAATCCTCGCCGGTCGACAGCATCAGGTCGGTTTTGCCGCCGCCGTATTCGGTCCAGGGGATGAATTGAAACTCCACCTCGGCGTTGATCTCCTTCTTGACGATATCCTTGAACTCCGTCTTCGCAAGCTCCTTCATCCGCGCCGATTCGTCCCCGTAGAGAACGATCTTCAGCTTGGCCGGCTTAAGCCCGCTGCCAGCGCTTTCATTATTTTCGCCCGTGGCATTCTCCGTGGCGGCTCCGGACTCGCCTTTGCTGCAGGCGGAGAGGAGAAGCGTCGTTGCGAGGAACAAAACTGCCCATACCCTTTTCTTTGACATGCGTATACCCTCCTGTGATGGATCTGTTTATTTATTGTTCAATGGCCGGATGGAAGCCCGATACTCTGCAGAAACGCACGCTTCCATCATACCATGTACAACCTGCGATAGCAGGGGCTCAGCCTTTAACCGAGCCGACGATAATGCCTCTGACAAAATAACGCTGAAGGAACGGATACAAAATGGCGATAGGAAGAACGGTCAGGCAGGTCATCGCCATCTTGGCCGTCTCGAGAGGCGGGGCGACCACGGCGCCGCCGATCTGCGCGCTGTTGCCCGATGCGAGATACTGGATGTTCGCCATCATGAAGTACATCATGTACTGGATCGTATATAGTCTCTCGTCGGAGATCAGCATCAGCGACAGGTAGAAGTCGTTCCAGAATTGCAGCGCATAGAACAGCGAGATGGTGACGAGACCGACCTGGCCGAGCGGCAGCATAATTCGGAAGAAAATACGGAAATGGCCGGCGCCGTCGATTTGCGCGGACTCGATGACCTCATGCGGGATGCTTTTGAAATAGTTGGCCTGCAAATACATGAGAAACACATTGAGCAGGTAAGGAACGAACAGCCCCGCCAGCGTATCGTCGAGATGATAATATTTGGTGCTCAAAATATACCAAGGCAGCGTGCCCCCGCTGAACAGCATCGTGAAATACGCCAGAAAGGCGAAGAAATTGCGGTAGCGGAAGCCTTTTGCGGTGATGACATAAGCGTAGGCCGTCGTGACGAGAACGGCGCTGGCCGTGCCGATGACCGTCACGGCGACGGACACCACATAAGCCTGGATAATTTGCTCCGCCTTCGAGTCGAACATAAATTTGTACGTGTCCAAGGTGATGCTGCGGGGCAGGAAGGAGTAGCCCTCCGCCGCAAGCTTCGCCTCCGTCGACAGCGAGCCGGAGACGGCGAGCACGAACGGCGCCAGGCAGATAAGAGCAAAAACGCCGATGCATAAATAGAAAATTACGATAAGCGTCCGATTTTCTTGATTAGCCATATCACATGTCTCCTAGAATAGTTTACTTTCCTTGTCGTACCAGCCGGCGAGCTTGTTCGCGATCAGGACGAGCAGGAAGCCGAATACGGACTGGTACAGCGTAATCGCCGAAGCAAAGCCGAATTCGCCGGAGCGGATCGCCGTGCGGTACACATAGACGTCGATAATATCGGTCGTCGGAAGCAGCAGCGGATTCAGGAACGTAACCCCCATAATCATGCTAAGATCGCCCTTGAGCATGCCGCCGATGCCGAGCAGGGTAAGCATAATAATTGACGGGATGAGCAGCGGCAGCGTAATCCGCGTCATCAGCTGCACTCTGGAAGCGCCGTCAATTCGGGCCGCTTCATAATAAGAGGTGTCGATGCCCTGCAGCACCGCATAATAAATGATCGCGCCGTAGCCCGCGCTCTTCCATATATTCGCGGCGACCAGAATGACGACGAACAACCACGGATTCGAATACCAGTCGACGGGCTGCATGCCGACCGTTTCGAACAAGCGGTTCAGCAGCCCTTTGTCGAAGTCGAGCAGAGAGAACAGAATGGCGCCGATGACGATCCAGGAAATAAAATAAGGAAAAAACATGACGCTTTGCGTGATTTTAATGAAGGATCTGCTTCTCAGCTCGTTCAGAATAATGGCGATCGCCACCGAGAAGAAGGTGCCGGTTAGCATGTACAGCACGTTCAGCATGACCGTGTTGCGAGTGGCGCGGATTGCGCTGTCCATGCTGGAGAAGAAAAAGTCGAAATTATCGAAGCCGGCCCAAGGGCTGCCGAAGATGCCGCCGTTGTAATTGTAGTTTTTGAATACGAGTATGAGTCCGCTCATGGGCAGGTAGGCGAACAGCACAAGCACGATAACGCCGGGCAGGGCCAGCAGCAGCAGCGGGCTGTCATTGCGCAAGGCTTGGAGCCGGCTCTTGCGGCCGGCCGTTATGGACCGCTGTAAGGCTTCGTCTGACATAGGTGATTCACTCCTTTAAGGATCTCTGTATAATGGGGACTTCCGCCGGTCGCAGGGTGCGGGAGGAGGAAGCTTTTGCTTGCACTCAGCATATCTCCACTGGGAATGAAGGCGCTATCACAAAGAAGTGAAAACGCTTAAATGAAGGGCTCAAAGCCGGCTTAAAAAAAGTGAAATCGCATAAAAAAACTGGCTTTTAGCTGTATTTGCAGCCTAAAGGCCAGCACATCTACAAAAAAAAGATCCCGAAGCTTGGCATCGGGACTGACTGATTTATTCAATTTAACGACATTAAGATTAACTGCCTGATCCATCATCTCTCCTGACAGGTACCCTGATTTAGTCACCTTGCTGCAAAATATGGTTCAACCGCCATTTGGACGGCGTCACGCCGTAGCGTTTTTTGAACAGCGTGGTGAAGTAGGTGCTGCTGCTGTAGCCCGACATCTCCGCGATTTCACGAATATCCAGCTCCGGATCGCTTATGAGCAGGGCGCGCGCATGCTCGAGTCTGACCAGATGGACGAAGTCCGGGAAGCTGCTGCCCGTCGCTTCCGTAATCATGCGGCTCAGATAGGGAGGGCTGATCGCCAGCTTGTCCGCCAGGCCGTTCAAGGAGAGCGTCGGATCGTTATAATGCTTGCGGATATAGGCGATCGCTTCGTCCGCTGCGCTGCGGGTCTGCACCGTATTCAGCTCGTCCAGCTTCTCGCAGGCGTTCAGGCAAAGCTGCTCCAGCCATACTCCAAGCTCCACATAATCGGTTATCCGCCAAATCCGCTGATAATGCATGAGAAAGTCCGAGTGCCGAGCGATGCCGTTCGCAAGACCGGTATCGCCTATTTTGTCCAGCTCCAGAGCGAGCCTGGACAAGGCGATCGTCGCCTGCTCCGCCCGGTAGCTGCCGGCCGCCGCCAGCAGACGCTCGATTGCCCCGGGAATCAGCTTATACTCCCGGTTTCTCACGATTTGCAGCACGGCTTCGAGCGAGCTGTCCGGCATCGGACTGCCGTTCAGGTGAAACGTATCGTCCGCATAGATGACGGCAGCTTGTGGCCGGAGCTTTCTGTACTGCAGGCTGTCGTTCGCCTCGTCGTACAGCTGCTTCAGCAGTCCGGCATCGGCGGACAGGCGGCTGACGCCGATCGAGCAGACCGTGCCTGGCCAAGACCGGATCTCCTCGCTGAGCTGCTCCCACCGTTCGCGGACGAGACCGTTATCGCCGAAGCTGCCCGATTCCGTCTCGCTCACAATGAGCACGGCGGCATCCGGATGCGGGAAAAATCCGCGGCAGGCCGCCTTGCCGTCAAAAAGCCGCTCGTTCAGCTGAGGCAAGCTTCTGATTCTCTCTATTTTCTCCTCATCGATCACTCCGTTGTCCGCGCCGGTGCGGTTCAACCGCAGCACCGCCACGCAAAATGCCGCGCTGCCGGAAGAATCCTGCAGGGGAGGCAGGGCGGACGGGAGCTGATCGCCGGAGCGATACGGTGAGGTCAGCCAGCGCAGCAAGGCGCTGTCCTCCTTCTCGCGCTTCAGCTCCCCGAATTCTCCGGCGATCCGCTCCAGCTCCCGGTTCGCCTCGTCGAAGCCTCCGTCTTTCGCGAAGGCGAGGCGGTCGCCGGACAGGCTGCGGATGTTGCCGAACAGGGTGCCGATCGGCTTGTACATGCGGTGCGAGACGAAAGCGGCAACGGCTGCTGCTGCGGCGATCAGCGCCAGACAAAGGCCGATCATGAGCTTCAAGGCATTGGCAATGTCGCGTACGCTATCCTTGTAGGACGTTTCCGAAAGAAACCAAAGCCCGCCCTGCCGCGCCTGGCGGTAAGCGACCAGCTTCCTGGCGCCGCTGCCGTCCTTCCAGATCAACGTGCCTGCTTTGCTTGCTCCGCTTGCGATTTGCCGCAGCATGGCTTCGTCGAAGGAGGCGCTTGGCAGCCCGCTTTGCATCAGGAGAAGCCCCCCGGCATCCAGAACAGCGTAGCGCGTATCGCCGTCTTCGCTGCTTCCGAATATATTTTCCTGAAGCTTCCGCAAATTGACGGTCATGGCGATCGCGCCGTGGTACTCGCTGCTGCCGAAGGCGCGGTCGTTGTAGAAGAGAGTCATCAGCCTCTCCTGCTCGCCGCTGTTCAGCGTCGCGTTCCAGACGAACGGCGACTGCTTGATCTCCCCGTCGCGGACGAGCTCGAACAGCTCCCGCTTCGCCGAAGGGCTGAGCGGATTGTTCTCAAACATAAGCGCCGGACCGTCCTGTCCCATAATATAGGCGTTTTCCAGAAACGCATTAACCGTAATTGTGCCGCGCATTTGGCTGAGCGCGCTGTACAGCTGATCGCTCCAGCCGTTGTCCCCGTTTTGCATGACCGTATTAATGTTCGGATTGCGGTAGAAATCCATCGTATAGTTCTGGACCATGTCCATATACTTCGTAAACACGGTCTCTGTATTTAGGAGAACGCTTTCATTTACCTGATTGACATGATCGACCGTTTTTTCCCTGAACCAGAAGAACAAGGCGCTGGCCAGCACAAGCACCGAACAGACCGATATTAAAGTCAGGCTCATAAAAAAACGGAATTTCAGCTGTCTTTCTCCCCTCATGGCTATCGCTCCTTTACGGTATTAACTATACACATAATTGCAAGGGAAGTTAACTGTCCCACAGAAGTGTGGAATTGAGAAAAAGCATGGATATATAAGAAACAAGAAAATAAGCATGAATGATTCAAGATTATGATGTTTTCTTGAACTATACTTGTAATAGCTTACATTTCAGATTATACGGGAGGCAGAAGCATGCGAAAGTTTCAAAATCCGGTGCTGCCGGGCTTTTATCCCGATCCGTCCGCTGTACGCGTCGGAGAAGACTATTATCTGGTCACGTCCAGCTTTGAATTTTTTCCGGGAGTTCCGATTTTCCACAGCAAAGACCTCGTGCATTGGCGTCAGATCGGCCATGTGCTGGACCGCCCGTCTCAGCTCAATCTGGACGGCATTCTCCCTTCAAGGGGAATTTGGGCCCCGACGCTTCGCTACCATAACGGCGTCTATTATTTGATTACAACCTTCGTCGATAACGAGAAGGAGTGCCATAACTTTTATGTCACGGCAACCGACCCGGCCGGCAGCTGGTCCGATCCGGTGTGGCTGGAGGATGCGCCGGGTATCGATCCTTCGCTATTCTTCGATGACGACGGCAAAGTCTATTACACGGGCAACCGGGTTCCCCCGGGAGGGCAGCTGTATCCAAAGCATATGGACATCTGGCAGCAGGAGCTGGATTTGGCGAGCGGCCGGCTCGTCGGACCGAAGACGAGCGTCTGGCAAGGAGCGCTCAAGGTCGGACACGCCCAGGAAGGGCCGCATCTGTACAAAATCGGCAAATGGTATTATTTGATGATCGCCGAAGGCGGCACAGGACATACGCATGCGATTACGATCGCGCGCAGCGAGTCGCCGGCGGGACCTTACGAGGGTTATAAGGGCAATCCGATTCTCACTCACCGTCATCTGGGACGCAGCTATCCGATCGTCAACGTCGGCCACGGCGAGCTGATCGAGACGCAGAAGGGAGACTGGTGGATGATTTGTCTCGCTTCGCGGCCATATGGCGGTTACTACCGGAACCTCGGCCGCGAAACCTTCCTTGTGCCTGTAATATGGGAGCAGGAGTGGCCGGTCGTCAGTCCGGGAAAAGGGGTCGTGGAGCAGATCGCGGATGCGCCGGATCTGCCCGAGACGAAGTGGCCGGAGCAGCCTGCGCGTGACGACTTCGACCGTGCGGAGCTGGCGCCGGTCTGGAACTTTATCCGTACGCCGCACGGTGATTTCTGGAGCTTGACGGACAATCCCGGCTCGCTGCGCCTTATGCTGAAGCAGGCGTCCATCACTGCCGACGGGAACTCTTCCTTCGTGGGCCGGAGACAGCAGCATATGAGCTTCCGCGCCGAAACCTCGATGCGCTTCGCGCCGGAGCAATCGGGTGACAAGGCGGGGCTGGTACTGCTGCAAAACGCTAGTTACCAATTCCGCCTGGAATACGGAAGCTTTGACGGCGTTACGGAAATTCGGCTTACAGAGCGGAGGGGCGGAGAAGAGTCGGTGCTGGGGGCGGCTCCGTATGGCGGCGACAGCCTGCTGCTGAAAGCGGAGGCGCATGGCCAGAGATACGCCTTTTACTGGCGCACGAATGAATCGGAGCCGTGGAAGGCTTTGGCCGAGGAAGCCGACGGCACGATTTTGAGCACGGATGTTGCCGGAGGCTTCACCGGCGCCTATATGGGCATGTACGCCGCATGCAGCGAGGCCGGCCGGACGCATTATGCGGATTTCGACTGGTTCAGCTATGAATCTCTCGATCATGAAGAAGAAGCTGCCGATTCCGCTCCGTCCACACTGGAAAGGAGTTCGACCTTATGTTGATTGCCGTATCTGTACATACAGAAGATAAGCCCGATTTCGTGCGATTGCAGGAGGCGATCGACTCGATCCCGGAAGGGTATGAGGAGCCGGTTACGATTCGCATACGCCCAGGCATCTATGAGGAGAAGGTGACGGTTCCAGCCTCCGCGCCGCCGATTCTTCTGCTTGGAGAGGACCGGGTCAAGACGATTTTGACCTGGTCGGACAACGCCCATACGCTGGGGGAGGACGGCAAGCCGCTCGGAACGTTCCGCTCGGGAACGCTGAACATCTTCGCCGAATCGTTCACGGCAGAAAACGTGACGATCCGCAACACCTCCGGTCCGGGAACGGGACAAGCGGTGGCTGCCTTCGTCGACGCCGGGCAGGCGGTGTTCCGCCGCGTCAGCCTTCTAGGCGACCAGGATACGCTGTATACGGGCAAAGGAAAGCAGTATTACAACGAATGCTGGATCGAAGGCGATGTCGATTATATTTTTGGCGCAGCGACTGCGGTATTCGACAGATGCAGACTGCATAACAAGCGGTCGAGGGGTTATATTACGGCTGCGTCGACACCGGAAGGCACGGCTTTTGGTTATGTGTTTCTGGATTGCGAGATTACAGGCGGCGAAGGCGTGCGCGACGTCTATTTGGGCAGGCCGTGGCGGCCTTATGCCCATGTGGCGTTCATTCGCACTGCCATTGACGGCTCGATCACGCCGGAGGGCTGGCATAACTGGGGGCAGCCGGACCGGGAGACGACCAGCCGCTACGAGGAATTTGCAAGCACAGGAGCGGGAGCCGCGCCGGGTCGGCGGGTTTCCTGGTCGCGTCAGCTGACCGAGGAAGAAGCGTCGGATTACCGGGTGATTCACATTTTTGACGGCTGGCATCCCGAGGGCTACTAAATCTTGAAGGCACAAAAAAAGATATCCGTTCCAAATGTGGCTGGACGGCTTGTATATGGCATCTCCGTTCCTGGCGGAATATGCGAAAGTGTTCGAGCGGCCGGAGCTGATGGATGAGGCGGCGCATCAGATTCTGCTCATCGAGCGAAAAACCCGCGATAAGCGCACCGGCCTGCTCTATCATGGCTGGGACGAATCGAAGGAGCAGGAATGGGCCGACTCGCTGACCGGACTGTCCTCGCATTTCTGGAGCCGGGCGATGGGCTGGTATTCGATGGCGGTCGTCGACTGCCTCGAGCATTATCCGGTTACGCATCCGAAACGGGGAACGATCATGGGCATCTTCGAGCGGATGTGCCATGCTCTGGCGCGTGTACAGGAGCCGGCAACCGGCTTATGGTATCAGGTGCTCGATCAGGGCGAGCGGAAGGGCAATTATTTGGAGGCTACGGGCTCGATCATGTTCGTTTATGCGATGGCGAAGGGACAGCGGCTCGGGTATTTGAACTCCGGCTTGCGTTCCGTGATGCTGAAGGGCTATCAAGGCATTATCGGGCGGCTGGTCACCGAGGATGAGCAGGGCGTTCATCTTCACCAGATTTGCCACGGAGCCGGCCTCAGCCATGACCGCAACGGCTCGTTCGATTATTACATTTCCGAAGCGGTCGTCTCGGATCATTATATGGGCGTCGGTCCGCTGCTTCTCGCGGCGCTAGAGGTGGAGCGGAATTTGGAGCAGAAGTAGTCCGCAAAATAACGCCGGCGCTCCCCCATGCCTTCTATTTCCCTTTCAAATTTATGAAAACGCTTGCCGAATAATGGGGAGTGGAGTACAATGAATTCAACACGGTTGAATTTAAATGTATGTAGTTGAACGGAGGGGATAAGCTTGAAGAAATTTAAAGTCGGACTCGTAGGCGCCGGTGGCGTTACCGAGCTGCACCTGGAAGGCTACAAAGGCAAGCCGGACCGGATCGAGGTTGTCGCGATTTGCGATCCGAACGAGGACAATCTTCGCTATCGCGCCGAAAAGTACGGCATTCCGAATACGTTTACGGACCTTGACGCATTCATACGGGACAGCGGCATCGACGTCGCCGTCGTCTGCACGCCGACCTCGATCCGCAAGCAGGTCGTTATGCCGCTGCTCGATGCGGGCATTCCGGTATTCGTGGAGAAGCCGTTCTCCGACACGCTTGCCGATGCCGTTGAAATAACGGAGAAGGCGAAGCGGCTCGGCATACCGGTTGCCGTCAACCAGAACTTCAGGCGCCATTTTCCGTTCGATGTCGCAAGACGACTCGTGGATGGCGATGCCATCGGCAAGGTGACTTCGATTCAATTCAACCAAATGTTTTTCCGGGAGGATGCCGGCTGGCGGCTCGATTGCGAGCGGCATGCGCTTTCCGTCATGGGCATCCACTGGTTCGACGGCTTCAGGCAAACGCTCGGCTGCGAAGCGGAATCGGTCACGAGCTTGATGAGCTCTTCGGACGCGATCGGCTGCCGGGGAGAAACGGACGCGACGGTGCAGATCCAATTCGAGAACGGCGCGTTCGTCACGTATACGCAAAGCTTCTCGTCCGCGGTGAACCGGACGGAGATGATCGTCATCGGCGAGAGGGGCACCTTAATCTGCAATCATCATTCGGTTCAATTGCATCGCGTCGGCGACCGGGAGCCGTCCGAGCGGTGGATCGTCGACGTCTCCAGGGAGACGAACAGCCTGGAAAACGTAGGACAGCTGCTGGACTGGATCGAGACGGGCGTGCCGGCGCCGAACAGCGCCGAGGACAATTTGAACGTCGTCGCCATGCTTGACGCCGCATACGTATCGGCGGGCGAAAAAAGAACGGTGCAGCTGAAGAAAGCAGGCTCGGCATGCCTGTGAAGTTCGCGTTCTCCAGGCCGACGGCGTCGGAGGACGAAGCGGTCAGGCTTTTTAACGGCTACGTCGAGGCGGGATACGGCGGCTTGCAGCTGAAGGCGGGCCAATACGCGCCTTACGTCAAGGAGCCCGAACGGTTTCTGGAGAAGTGGGGGCGCCTGAAGGGAGCGGGATCCGCCCTTATTGCAGGCGGCAGCCTGGACAAGGAAAGCCTGGGGCGGCTGCGCGAGCTGTTCCGGTTCGGCCGGGCGATCGGCACGGAGCTGATCGTATTCTGCCACGGCGTTCCGAGAAGCCGCGTCACGGCGGACGATATCCGGAATTACGCGGACGTGTTGTCAGATACGGGCGAAGAAGCGCAGAATTACGGCCTGAAGCTTTCGCTTCACCATCATTACGACCAGCCGGTTATGCACCGGGAAGACTTCGACCGGTTTTACGACCGCGTCCGCGAAGGGACGGTAGGCCTTACAATCGATACGGCCCACTTGGTCAAATCGGGCATCGAGGATTGCGCGGAGGTGATCCGCAGCTTCAAAACCGTCATCGACAACTATCATTTGAAAGATTTTGCGGACGGGGAATGGCAGGTGCTCGGAAGAGGGCGGATCGATTTCGGGCCGATCTTCGAGGCCATTGCCCGCAGCGGCTACGGCGGCTGGGTATCGGCGGACGAGGAGAGCGGCGGCGGCATCGAGGAAGGGATGGCCGAATGCCTCGCTTTCATGAAGCGGGGGTTCGGGGCGAGTCTATAAATTGATTCATCATTACGCTTAACGAGGTGAAAGCAGATGGCTACGGTCACGGATTTGCGCAAACAAGAGGAAGGACGGGTCTTGCCGATGGACTGGGGAAAAATCCAGTGGCTGTGCGGCAAGGAGATCGACCCGGAAGCGGAAATGACGTTCGGCATGGTTTACATCGAGGCGGGCAAAGCGAACGACCGGCATATTCATCCCAATTGCGAGGAATTGATCTTCGTCCTGTCGGGCGAATGCGACCATTCGCTGGGCGACGAAACGATCCATCTGGAGCCGGGCATGATGCTGCGCATCCCGCGGGGCGTTCCGCATAACGCGAAGGTGACGAGCTGGGAGCCCTGCCGGATGATTATCGCGTATTCCGCCCCGGACCGGCAGACGATCGGGGAATAACGACCTCGGGGCAACGCGGCGCCGGCGAGCGCCGCGTTGCCCCGAGTCATTTTGGGAGGGATGGGATGGTTAACGAAATAATGGTTCGTCAAGTCGAGCTGCAGCATATTTTGCCGCTTCGCGAGCTGTTTTTGAGCGAGAACCGCTTCCAGATTCGCTTCAACGCGTGCCATGAACGGAAGATGTCGGATTCTTACCTGATCGCCGCGGAAGGCGCTCCCATCGGATACGGCTCCGTCAAAGGCGCGGAGCAATTATCGGATCGGGACGCCATATTCGAGTTTTATGTTCTTCCTCCCTACCGGTCGAAGGCGCATCTGTTCTTCCCGAAGCTGCTCGAAGCCTCCGGCGCGGCCTTCATCCAGTGCCAGAGCAACGAACGGCTGCTCACTTCCATGCTCTATCAGTTCGGCCGCGATATCCGCGCGGAAGCGATCCTGTTCGAAGACGATGCGGCCGCCGGGCTGCGAATCCCGGATGCCGAATTTCGGCCAAGGAGGGAGGACGACGCCGTATTCGAGCATAAGCTGGAGCCCGTCGGCGAGTTCGTGCTCGCGTCGCGGGGCGAGATCGTCGCTACCGGCGGGTATCTCCAGCATTACAACAAGCCTTACGCCGATCTGTACATGGAGGTCAAAGAGAATGCCAGGCTTCAAGGGTTCGGGAGCTATTTCGTGCAGCGGTTGAAGGAGCGCTGCTATTCGGCGGGAAGGGTCCCCGCGGCGCGCTGCGGCATCTCGAACGCGGCGTCGCGGGCCACTCTCCTGAAGGCTGGCTTCCGTATTTGCGGATTTGTGTTACAGGGCCGTCTCCGCTAAAGCGGCGC
Source organism: Paenibacillus arenilitoris (assembly GCF_014705655.1). Lineage (GTDB taxonomy): Bacteria > Bacillota > Bacilli > Paenibacillales > Paenibacillaceae > Pristimantibacillus > Pristimantibacillus arenilitoris. The sequence goes on from NZ_JACXIY010000002.1 coordinate 97,359, forward strand.
CCGCGAGCGTCTGAATGACCGCGTTATCCATCGGCGGATTATGCAGTCCGGCGCGGACATCCCGGTAATAACGCTCGAGCGGCGCATGGCGGGACAAGCTTCCGCCGCCGACGATCCGCATCGCCAGATCCACTACTCTAATGGCGTTGTTCGTAGCCACGTACTTCGCCAGGCCAAGCACGGGCTTTAACGAAGGCCGGGCGTCCTTCTCCCGGTCCCACCGGTCCGCCGACGCGTACAGAAGCGAACGGGCGGTCCGCAGCTCGATCTCCATCTCGCCGATCGCATGCCGGACGGACGGGAGGGAGGCGATCGGCGCTTCCAGCGTATTTGGCCGGTAGGAACGGGCGAAGGATAGAGCGTAATCCCGGGCAGCAACGGCAATGCCCATGTAACAGGCCGGAATATGTAGCAGCCAGCCGCCTCCGTCGTCCTCGCCTTTCCCCGTTATTCGCATCTCTTCGCTTACGAACACGTCATCCAGCACCACGTCGTGGCTTCCGGTCGCGCGCATGCCAAGCGTATCCCAGGTTTCGATCAAGCTCACCTTATCCGTGCGGCGCACGAGAAACTCGCCCGTGCAGTCTTCGCCGGGAATATAAGCCGTCACGACGAACCGGTCAAGAATCGGAGACAGCGTACTGAACGTCTTCCGCCCGGTAATCCGCCATCCCCCCTCCGAGGGGACGGCGACCGTCTCCGGCTTGCCGCCCCTGCTGGGACTGCCGGTTCCCGCTTCGCTTGCGAACGTGTTGATCATCGTCCCGTCCTTCACGACGGAACGGCATAAATCGGCAAACATGGGCTCGGGCCACTTGCGGGAAGTCCGGAGGTGAAGAATCTGGCCGATATGCCAGCCGACGGCCAGCGCGGTCGAGCCGTCTCCGCAGGCCAGCCTCTCCTGCAGCAGGACGAGCTCGTACAGCGACAGTCCGTCTCCGCCGTACTGCTTCGGGACGGTCAGCTTTAAATAGCCGGCCTCGCGCAGGTCGGCGAAGTTGTCGAACGGGAACGAGCCTTCCCGGTCGTGCCGCGCCGCCCTCTCCGCGAAGCGGGCGGCCAGCTCATCGATTTGGTCTGCCCTCGCTCTCTCATCCTCGCTGCGTATATAGTCATCGATAAGTCGACTCATTGCAAAGCCACCCCTTTCTTCTTCCATTATAGCAACTTTGAGCAGATACGGCTCCATCCCGTCCGAAGCGGGCGGGTGCTGGGATCGGAACGCCGGCTTGACGTTAATATCGTGGCACAATGGATCTGGAAAGCGAAGGAAATGGCATCGCATGCCTGGCAAGTTCGATCGTTTTGAGGTTATGATTGTTCAGATCGGGGCATGTACGCTAATTCGCGCCGTTTGTTACGATAGAGCCGTAGCATAGTCGAAGAGAGGGGAAAAAACATGAAACGACTGAAATGGGTTTCACTGATGCTTGCGCTTGTCCTGGCAAGCGCTGTCGGTTGCTCATCCGGAGGAGGTTCGAATGCCGGCGACGCGTCGAACGCGCCGGACGATGCCGCGCCATCCGCGCAAAACGCCGACGGCAAGTTCGATCCGCCGGTTACGATTACGACCGCTCGCCCGGTAGGAACCGATTATACGTTCATTAACGGGGAAGATATCAATAATAACGTCCATAATAAATGGGCGAAAGAGAAGCTTGGCATCGAGATCAAGGATTTGTGGAACACGGCCGACAACGGCGCTTACCATACGAAGCTCAGGCTGTCGTTAACGACGCAGGACCAGCTGCCCGACGTCTTCATCGTGCAGGACGCCAATTTGATCGCCGACCTGATCCAATCCGGCAAGGTGAAGGATATTGGCGACGATTACGAAAAATACGCCAGCGGCCGGATCAAGGACATTTATGCGAATAACAGCGCGGCCATGAATCAGGTGAAGAAGGGCGATCAGCTGCTCGGCCTCCCGATCTTCGCCGGCGGCGACGGCACGAACCCGGTTCTATGGGTGCGTCAGGACTGGCTCGAGAAGCTGAACTTGAAAGAGCCGACGACGATCGAGGAGTTCGAAGCCGTCATGGACGCGTTCACGAACGGGGATCCGGACGGCAACGGCAAGAAGGATACGTTCGGCTTCAGCCTCTCGGGCCGAAACGGCTTCTCGAACTGGATGTCCGACGTCAGCTTCGTATTCGGCGCCTATACCGGCAAGTACATTCCGGGCACGTGGCAGAAGGCGGAGGACGGCACGTTGAAATACGGGTCCGTGCAGCCGGGGATCAAGGACGGCCTCGGCAAGCTGCAGGAGTGGTACGCGAAGGGGTATCTGGATCCGGAGATGGCCGCGATCGATGAAGTGAAGGCGACGGAAAGCTTCATTCAAGGCAAGTCCGGCATGATCGCCGCCCCGTTCTGGGCGTTCGGCTGGCCGCTCGGCGACGTGACCGGCTCGAACCCGGACGCGAAGCTCAGGGCGTACAAGCTTCCGACCGGCCCGGACGGCAAGTCCGCCCGCTACACCGGCTACGTAAACGAAGGCAAAGTGATGATGTTCAACAAAGATTTCAAGCATATGGATGCATTCTTCGCTTATTTCGATAAAATTTACGATTATCCGTTCGAAACGGGCGACTTCAAGGACGGCTTCTTCGAAGGCTACGATTATGCGATCGTTGACGGCGAGCCGGTCTATGATTCGACGAAATTTCCGACGCCGCTTGAGAAAGTCGCTTCGCCCGGCAAATACAACCTGTTCTGGAACGTTCCGGCGATTCCGTTCAAAGGTTCCGCCGATTACGATTACATCTTCAACGGCGGAGAAGTGAAGACCAGGGCGCACAAGGAAATCTCGATCCAGGATCCGGAGATGGTCCGCGCAGGGTCGCTCAACTATCAGATGAGCGGAATCAATGCGCCGACCGAATTTCTCGGAGCGCCGACCGAAACGATGCGCAGCAAGGGCGACAACCTGAAAACGATGGAGCTGGAGACGTTCGCCAAAATCATCTACGGCAACGAGCCGCTCGATAAATACGACGCCTTCGTCTCGGATTGGAAGAGCAAGGGCGGCGACCAAATCGAGCTGGAAGTGAACGAATGGTATAAGAGCGTAAATCCGTAACGGACGGACAAAAGGCGGCCGCGAGTGCTTATGCGCTCGCGGCCGCCTCTTCGTCTAGCTGTTGCGGAAGTTGTGCGGCTGGTAGTGAAGCAGCCTCACTATACGCTAAATCCGCACACCACCTCACCTCACCTTGCGCGACGAGACGCCCACACGCCAACCAACTTCACTTTTGTGCGACGATTTCGCGGATACGGAAGTTGTGCGGCTGGTAGTGAAGCAGCCTCTCTAATTAGTGAGGCAAACCTCACTCTTTCGTTGTCATTCGTTGAGCTTGAGGAAATAGTGAGGCAAACCTCACTCCCCGTGAGGCTGGCTTCATGGGGAATGAGGTTTGCCTCATTATTTCGAGTAAAGTGCCAGTATCGAACTAAATTAGTGAGCTTAAGCTCATAAATTAGTGAGGCAGCCTCACTATTCGCTAAATCCACACGCCAATCAACCTCACCGTTGCACGACGCCACGCCCACACGCCAACCAACCTCACCGTTGCACGACGCCACGCTTACACGCCAATCAACCTAACCGTTGCACGACGCCACCCTCACACGCCATGCAACCTCACCGTTGCGCGACGCCACGCCCACACGCCAACTCACCTAGCCTTGCGCGAAGATTCAGCGGTTGCCGCACAGTCGCAAATCCCACGCTTTCCATCGAATCATCGGTTGCGGTAAATTTGAGGCGTGCAGTCGTAAAACTCCTTGAAAATATGAATGAAGTATTGCGTCTTCTGGTAGCCGACCTCACGGGCGACGTCGGCGACCTTCATGTTGGTCGAGCTCAGCAGCCGGGCGGCCTTCTCCATCCGGGTTCTCGTAATATAGGCGGACAAGCTCTCGCCGGTTTCTTTCTTATACAGGCGGGAGAGGTAAACCGGGTGAAGGTACACATGCTCGCCGACCCGGGTCAGCGATACGTCCTCCCGCAGATGGCGCTCGATGAAATCGTGAATTTGCCGAATGATGTGGCTGCGGTTCGGCGCTACCTCCTGCAGCGACCGCTTGAACTGCTCGATAAGCGGAAGCGCCCATTCCATCATTTGATCCGTCGTTTGAAAATGGTACGATTTGCGCTGCAGCGAAGGGGAGTCGACCATCTCGGCGAACGAATCTCCCTGCTTGTGAGCGATATAGGAGAAGCTGCTGAGCAAATAATAGACAACCTCCATCAAATGCTGCTGCGTGCGGTAATCCGGCTGATCGAGCTCTTCGAGAATATGGCCGAGCCTGCTTGCGACTTCCTCCCAGCGTCCGGCATCCATCAGCTGCTGCATCGTCGGCGATTGGTAAAGCCTGGTGAGCGGCTTGATCGCGGGCTCCGCGCGTTCCCCGTTCCCGGCGCCGGTCATGTCGAGCACGACGCCGCAGCGCGTCCCGACCGACCGCCAGAACGCGTTGATCGCCTGCAAATATTGACGGTGAAGCCCGTGCTGGAAGACGAACGGTTCCGTCAGCAAGATGGAGACGGTCCGCTTCATATACGTTTGAACGGCTTGCCGCAGCTTGCCGGTTCGATCGACAAGCTCCCGGCGGTCGCCCGCCGCGCCTTCCGGCAGCAAGGCAATGACGAATGGATGGTCGTCCTTGCATGTCCAGAGTGAAGGCATCTCGCCGATTTCCCCGAAATAGATTTCCTCCGCCATGTTCAGCAGGGCGTAGCTGAGCAGCCCGTAATCCTCGCGCGTCATCTCTTCCGTGCCCGTCTCGATCCGAATTAAAGCCAGCACGCAATTCGTATCCGGCTCGAGGGGCAGCTGAAGCGCCTGAAGATGGCGCTTCAGCTCATCCGCGCCGAATTTTTTGCCGAGCAGCAGATCGAGCAGCAGATGCTCCCGCATCCGGATGATCCCAAGCTTCAATACGTCGCTCGCCGCCTCCAGGTTTTTTTGGCGCCGCTTCTCCTCCTCGATTTTGACGAATACCTTCTTCAGGCTGACGAGCACCTCGTCTTCTGTAACGGGTTTCAGTAAATAGTCGGCTGCGCCGAGCTGCAGCGCCTTCACGGCGTACGAAAAGTCGGAGTAACCGGACAGCAGGATGACCTTCGTCTCCGGCCAATGCCGCTGAAGCGACGAGATCAGCTCGAGTCCGCTTCGCTCCGGCATGCGGATATCCGTCATGACGACCGCAAGCGGGACGTTGCTTGCGACGTCGAGCGCCTCCTTCGCCGAGCCGGCGCGGTAGACGTTGGATACGCCGAGGGCCGCCCACGGAATTTCGGTCTCCAAATAATCGAGGACGTAATCCTCGTCATCCACCAGCAACACGTTCATTCCGATTCCTCCTGCTTGGTATTCGTGATGTGAAGCGTAACGCGGAAGCCTCCCCAAACGTTACCCGAGAACGACAATCCGGAATGATTGCCGTACCGGTTGGCCAGACGGTGGTGAACGTTTCGCAGTCCGCAGCCCATTTCGTCGGTCGTCCGATAGCTGGCATGCACGCGGTCTCCCAGCGCTTTGAGCTCCTCCTCGCTAAGGCCGGTCCCGTCGTCGTCGACGGTAATGACGTACAGGCTCCCGCTCGCCGCGCCGCGGATAAGGATTTTGCCGGCGTCCCGCTTCTGCTCGATGCCGTGAACGACGGCATTCTCGACGATCGGCTGCAGCAGAAGGCTGGGCACGGGCAGCCCGTGCATGGCGGACGGGATATCGATCGCGTAGGACAATCGCGTGTTACGGAGCGACTGCACCTCGAGGTAGCTTTCGATCAGGCGGATTTCCTCCGCGAGCGTCGTCGTTTCCCCCGCCTTGCGGGTAATGTAGCGGTAGAAGCCGGACAAATTTTTGGCCATCGAAATGACGGCCCCCGGCGATTTGTTCGCCATGCTGACGATATAGAACAAGCAGTTGTACAGAAAATGCGGATTGATCTGCGACTGCAGATGCTTATATTCCGCTTCCCTCGTTCGGACCTTCTCCTCGTACACGTTCTCGATCAGCGTCTGCGTCCGGGAAGCCATGTCGTTGAACCGCTCGAATAAATAATCGAATTCGGTATTGGTCTTAAGCGTCGCCCTGCTGCCGTAGTCGCCCGTGCCCAAATTTTCGATCTTGCGCACCAAATAGCCGAACGGCATACGGAAATTCCGGTAGAACAGCAGCGAGATCGCAACGCCGGCGATAAACAGGAAGAGCAAGCTTCCGTTGACGAGCCAGTTCACCTTCTGCAGCGGGGCGAGGAACTCGTCCAATTCGATGTAGCTGACCAGCATCGCTCCGAACGACGGGGAGTGCATTGTTTGAACCAAATATTCGACGCCGTCGATATCGAACACCGTCACGTTCGGATGCGCCGATGCGCCGGCTTGGAGCACGTTCTCCTTCATCAGCGCGTCCTGCAAGCTCCGGTCGATATCGGCATTCGCGATCAGGCCGCGGCCCGCAAAGTAAAAAAACGATTTGCCGTTGCCGGTTTTATCCAGCCCTTTCAGCACGGACAGCAAGTAGTCGCCGGAGATGGCCGTCTCCGCGACCGAGACGATATTGCTCCAATCGGGGGCGACGATCGACGGGTTCGTAAGCAGCAGACGGAACGTAAGCACCCCGTCGCGCTCCTGGGCGAACCACTCGTTTGCCGGCTTGCGCGCGAGCTCCTCCAAGTCGTATTGCGCCTGCCGGGACGTGGAGATGACTTCTTCGATCGACGGCCAGTAGACGGTCAATTCATGAATGAGCGGCTCGGCCTGGCTTTGCAGCTCCAGCTTCTCCTCGATCGTCTTGCGCATAAGCAGGTGGTTCAAATATTCGGGAAATTCCCACGAGCTGGCATACGATTGGATGGAAGCGTCGCTCGCCAGCAGCAGCGTCTGCTTCTCAAGCTGCCTCAGCGATTGCTCCATCTGCTGGATCGTAAATTCCATCTGCTTCGAGGCCGAGCTTTCCAGCGTCTTCTTCACGACATCCTTGCTGGCGTGGTTGGCGTACGCGAACAGGACGGTCGCCGGAATGAGCAGAAAGGCCAGCATAATGAGCAGTCTTTGAAACACTTTATATTTTACCATGCGCTCCGCCTCCTTATGAGAGATTGCCGAAATAGGTTATGAGAGGGGATATAGATGTTAAGACCTTAACATAGGTGGGGTCAAAACTCGTTGCTATAATAGTAGCAGGATCTGATGAAAGTGCAATTACGGCAATCGTAGAGAGGGGAATTTCGTATGGAAAGCGGACCGCAACCATCGGTCGTTCAGCCGGCCGCGCTCAAACCGGAGTCGAATTGGAGGAGGGGCATCAGGAAAACATGGCCGCTTCACCTGCTTATTTTGCCGGCGACGCTGATCGCGATCATTTTCAATTACTTGCCTATCTTCGGCCTCGTCATGGCCTTTCAGGACTACAAGCCTTGGCTCGGATTTTTCCGATCGGAATGGGTCGGCCTGAAGCATTTCGAGTCGTTGTTCCTGTTCGACGAGTCGGTTCAGGTCATTTGGAACACGCTGATCATATCGGTGCTGAAAATCGTATGCGGGCTCCTCGTGCCGATCGCGATCGCGCTGCTGCTCAACGAAATCCGCAAAACCGGCATCAAACGCGGCATCCAGACGCTCGTCTATTTGCCGCATTTTCTGTCGTGGGTTATTCTGGGCGGCATACTGATCGATCTCCTGTCGGTGAAGGGCGGCATCGTCAATCGGATGCTGACGGACTGGTTCGGCATCCAGCCGATCTTCTTCCTCGGCGACGGGGACTGGTTCCGGTTCGTCGTAGTCGTCAGCGATATTTGGAAGGAATTCGGGTTCGCGATGATTATTTATCTCGCGGCGATCGCGGGGGTGAATCCGTCGCTGTACGAGGCGGCCGAGGTCGACGGCGCGACGCGCCTGCAGCAGACGATCAACGTGACGCTGCCGGCCATGCTGCCGATCATCGTCGTCGTGGCGACGCTGCAGCTCGGCAACGTGCTGAACGCCGGCTTCGACCAAATTTTCAACCTGTACAACCCTCTCGTCTACAACAAAGGGGACGTCATCGACACGTTCGTGTACCGTTCGGCGATGCTTAAGGGCGACTTCAGCTTCGCTACGGCGGTCGGACTGTTCAAATCGATCATCAGCTTCGCGCTGATCATCGTCTCGTACCGGCTGGCGTACCGGTTCGGCAACTATCGGATTTTTTAACCACGGGGGGGATGGAGCATGTATCACAAATCAACGGGCTACAAAGTATTCAGCCTTTTTAACCACACGTTTCTTATTATTTTGTCCTTGCTTTGCATTTTGCCGCTCATGCACGTGCTTGCGGTGTCGTTCAGCGGCAAGTCCGCGGCGACCGCCAATATCGTCAACCTGTGGCCGGTCGACTTCACGTGGGAATCGTACGAGAAAACGATCGACAATCCCGCGTTCGTCAGGGCGCTGTTCTACTCCGTATACCGGACCGTACTCGGAACGGCGATCGGCATGGCCGTCATTATTTTTGCCGGATACGCGCTATCCAAGCGGAATGCGGCATTCAAGTCCCGCAACGTCTATATGTGGTTCTTCGTCTTCACGATGCTGTTCTCGGGCGGCCTGGTGCCGGGCTACATTCTCATTACCGAGCTGCAGCTCATCAATACGATATGGGCGCTCGTCCTGCCGGGGGCGCTCAGCGTCTACAATATGATTCTGCTCATGAACTTCTTCCGCACGATTCCGGCGGAGCTGGAGGAAGCGGCGCTGATCGACGGCGCGGGGCTGTTCCGCATCCTGTTCAGCGTCCATCTGCCGGTCTCCACGCCCGCGCTCGCGACGATTACGCTGTTCACCCTGGTCGGGCATTGGAATTCCTGGTTCGACGGGCTGATCTACATGATGGATACGAAAAAATATCCGCTCGCCACGTTTCTGCAAACCGTCGTCGTCCAGCAGGATTTCAGCAAGATGAGCATCAATCCCGAGGATATGGAAAACTTGTCGCAGCGGACGGTCAAAGCGGCGCAAATTTTTATCGGAGCGCTGCCGATCCTGCTCGTGTATCCGTTCCTGCAAAAGTATTTCGTCAAAGGGATCGTGCTTGGCGCGGTCAAAGAATAATAGGGAGTGATAGAGCGTGGAAACTTTCGAATTGCCGCTTGGACGGTTTCATTGCGGAGACGGTACGAGGCTGCAGCTGCCGGGCGATCACGGATTTCGCATGGAAACGCCGCCGGAAGGCGGAAGCGTTCGGCTTGATGCGGAAGCGTTGCCGGCGGGCGTATGGGCGGAGTACGGCTACTTATCCGCAGACGTCTACCATGAGTCGCATGACGTGCTCGTCGTTTTGTTCTCATTCGCCGATCGGGACGGCCGTTCGATCACGGTCCATTACGGCGTATTGCCGCGGGCAAAGACAAGAATCTGCCTTCCGCTGCGGGCGCTGAACGGAGAGAAGCTGTTTCTGGACCGCTTTCCCGGCGTCCTGCAATCCGTGCTGCGCGGGGACGCGTTCGTGGACCGGGGCGATATCGCGCGGTTCTCGGTCGAGACCATCCCGTCGGTCGCGCCGAGAAGCCTGAACGTCTCGGAGCTGGTATTGAGCCGCTCCGTCCCGTCCTTTCCGTACGATAAGACGCCTTATATCGATGAGCTTGGGCAGTGGGCGGACAAGGAGTGGGAGGGCAAGACGGGCTCGCCCGAAGAGCTGGTCCTCTCCTTGACAGAGGAGTGGCGGCGCTCGCGGGAGGACGGCGCCGTACGAGCCGAATACGGACGTTACGGCGGCTGGAAGGGGCTCAGGTTCGCCTCCACCGGTTACTTCCGGACGGAGCATGACGGGCTGCGGTGGTGGTTCGTCGATCCGGAAGGCTGCGCCTTGTTCAGCGCCGGCATGGACTGCGTCCATCCCGCCGAAGCGATGCGTACGGGCGGCATGGAGCATCTGATTCCGCCGCTTCCGGACAAGGGCGGGGAATACGGAGACGCCTGGCTGGCCCGCGGCTACAGCTTCGGCATCGCCAACCTGATCCGTGCCTTCGGCGACGAATGGCACGGGAAGTGGGCGGAGCTTACCGAATACCGGATGAAGTCGTGGGGAATGAACACGATCGGCAACTGGTCGAGCCCGGCGTTCATCCGCCATTCGGACCTGCCGTACGTGTATCCGATGGAAGGCTTTCCGGCGACGGAACAGACGATCTTCCGGGACTTCCCCGACGTGTTCAGTCCGGCGTACGAGCGCGGCGCCGCCGAATTCGCGGAGCAGCTGCGCGCGTTGCGGGACGATCGCCGCCTGATCGGCTATTTTATGCGGAACGAGCCGCATTGGGCGTTCGTCGACGGCCTGGACTTGACGGAGCAGATGCTTCGTTCGCCGGTCCGATTCGCCAGCAAGGCGCGATTCGTCGAATGGCTGAAGGAGAGGCACGGCGACGTCGCCGGTTTAAATGCCGCTTGGGGAAGCGCTCTGGAGCGGTACGAGGATTTGCTTGACGGGGGGCGGCTCGAGAAGTGTCCGGACAGTCCGGGACGGAAGGCGGACTTCGCCGCGTTCAACCGGCTGATGATCCGGCGCTACGTGGAAGTGCCGGCGACGCATTGCAAGCAGGCGGATCCGAACCATTTGAATTTGGGGATGCGCTACGCATGGGTCGGAAGCGACGACGTGCTGGAGGGGTGCGAGCACTTCGACGTATTCTCCATCAACTGTTATCAATTCGAGCCGTCGCGGGAGCTTATCCGCCATGTCGCCGAACGGCTGAACAAACCGCTCATGATCGGCGAATTTCATTTCGGCGCGGCGGACGCCGGGCTGCCGGCTTACGGCATTCGCGCCGTGGCCACGCAGGCGGACCGCGGAGCGGCCTACCGGCATTTCGTCGAGCAGGCCGCTTCCATCCCGGAGCTGATCGGCGTCCATTACTTCCAGCTGAACGATCAGCCGGTACTCGGCCGCTTCGACGGCGAGAACTACCAGATCGGGGCCGTCGACGCGTGCCAACAACCGTACCGGCCGTTCGTCGAGGCGATGAAGCTTGCGCACGGGCGGATGTACGAGATCCGCATCGGCAAGCTGGAGCCGTATCGCGATTGCCCGGCCGAGATTCCGAAGACGGGCTTTTGAATGAGCATGGATGCAATAAAAATACGTGATCGATCAGCCGGCCGCCGCGCCGGCTTTTTGCCGTCCATTCCATCCCCTGCCAGGCTTCCGTTGTAAAAAAACGATCGCAGCCCGCATATAAGAATAGTATCGGACCTGCTCCGCGCGAAAGGGAGGGCTGCCTTCATGTGGACCGGCTGGAGGAAGAAGGTCAGTTTTAAAAGCAAGCTGCTGATCGGGATCTCCTCGATCATTTTCTTCACGGTCAACCTGTCCGGCCTTATCTCCTATCTCACCCACCTGCGGCTGTTCGAGGAGGAGGTTACGGAACAGTATGTCAAGGCCAGCGAACAGGCGATGATGCAGCTGGAGCTTCGCATTATGGAGATGTACCGGATTTCGAACTATATCGCGTTCAATCCGACAATCGAGAAAATCATGACGAGACTGTCCTCCCCGGGGGAGGAGGTATCGCTCGCGGATCGCCACTTCGATCAGGAGCGGATCGCCGAGCAGCTCCGGCAGGTCAAGTTCGACGCCCCGCAGCTGCTCTCGCTATATTTATACGATTTGACCGGTACGAACTATTATTACAGCCTGATGAAGGAAGCGGTCGAGCCGCTCGGCGAAGCCGCTTTCTGCGACGTGTACGGCGCCCTGGCTTCTTCCAACGGGGAATTGGTATGGATGCGAAGAGCCATTCCGAGCCAAATCGAGAAAAGCGGGTACCGGGACGTCATTATCGCGTCCCGGTGGATGAAGGCCGGTCATGGCAAAACCTACGGATTGCTCGTCATGGTCATCGACGAACCGTTCCTGACGCGCTCGTTCCGGGAAATCGGAAGCGGCGGCGACGGGCGCGTCTATTTATTCGATCAGCGGGCCGCGCTGCTCTATACCGACGGGTCTGCGGAAGAGGCGGAGGGACCCGAACGGTTATTAATCGGCACGACCGGCAGTAAAATGAAAGATCAGGGGGATACGACTTATTTTTATACCTCCGCCTACTCGAAAGAAATCTTGTTCACGCTCGTCAGCCGGGTGTCGCTGTCGTATATTTTTCAAGACAGCCGATTGATCCTGAATATAAGCCTATGGCTCGGGCTTCTCAGTATTTGCTTAAGCAGCCTGCTCATTGTGCTGCTCAGCGGCCGGCTGCTGTCCCCTCTCAAGGAGCTGGTACGCGCGATGCGGACGATGAGGGAAGGGGATTTCGAAATCCGGATCCGGTCCCGTTCGAACGACGAGCTCGGCTATTTGGGAGAAAGCTTCAACGCCATGGCCGCGAGCGTCCAGGACATGATTCAAAAAGTATACGTCAGCCAGATCAGCGAAAGGGAAGCCGAGCTAAAGGCTTTGCAGGCGCAGCTGAACCCGCATTTTCTGTACAACACCTTGAACGGTCTCTATTGGAAGCTGTATTTGCAGAACGACATGGACACGGCCAATCTCGTGTTCTCGTTGTCGAGGCTGCTCAAGTATTCGTTGGAGCGCATCCACCACAGAACGACGCTTCGCGAGGAGCTGGAGCAGGTCGAAAACTATTTGCGCATTCAGGAGGCTTTTCTGGAAAACGGCTTCGATGCCCGCATTCGCGCGGACGAGGACGTCTGCGATTGCGAAATTCAGCGTCTGCTGCTGCAGCCGCTCGTAGAGAATGCGTTCGTCCATGCCTTCAAGGACCGGACTTCGTCCAAGGTGCTGGAAATTCGCGCTTGCCGGATCGACGATTTTCTGAAAATCGAAATCGAGGATAACGGCTGCGGCATGAGCAAGGAGCAGGTGGACGCGATTCTCGCACCCGGCATGGCCGGGGAACGCGACTCGCTTGGCGTGCAAAGCGTCCTGCGTCGAATTAATTTGGTGTATGGACAGCCTTACCGGCTCGAAATCGCAAGCGTCGCCGATCAAGGAACGACGGTGCATTTATATTTGCCCCTGAGAGGTGAGGAAGGGCGATGATCGGAAAACTGCTGCTCGTGGAGGATCAGGCGTTGTTCCGGAAAGGGCTCCGCAAAATGATCGAGGATCATGCCCTCGGCTGGACGGTCGTCGGCGAGGCCGAGAACGGGCAAGCCGCGCTCGAGCTGATCGAAGCGCTGCGGCCGAATCTGGTGCTGACGGATATTCGAATGCCGGGCATGGACGGCATCGAGCTGGCGGAGCGTATCCAAGCCATGCATGCGGATACGGACGTGATCATTTTGACCGGATACGACGATTTCAAATATGCGCAGATGGCCATCCGGTTCGGCGTCATCGATTTTCTGCTGAAGCCGTGCGACGATCGGGCGTTGATGGAGGTGCTGCAGAAGGCCCATCAGCGGCTGGAATCCGATTTTCGCAAAAGGGAGGAGAGGGAGGCGGCTCTTCGCTTGAAGGAGGAAGCGCTGCTGCGGGCGTTAATTCTCCGGCTTCCCGCCACCCGCGGAGAGGAGCGGAGAATGAAGGAATTGGTAATCGGGAACAGGCTGCTGCTCATTGCGGTGAACGATTATTTTCCCGAGCATAAAAATTACGGGCCGGGCGATCTGGGTCTGCTGCAATTCGCCTTGTTCAATATTTTGACGGAGCTGATGCAGCGGCGGCAGCTAACCGGACCGTTCGTTTCGCTCGAATCCGACCGATTTTGCTTCCTTGTCGAGGATGGCGGGGAGGCGAGCGCGCTCGGCGGTTTAATGAAGGAAGCGGTGCTGGCCTGTCTCGGCATCGGTCTTACGGTCAGCTTGAGCCCTCCGGCTGCGGGTCTCACCGATCCGCCTTCGTTCTACGAATCGTTCATTAGGAGCGAAGCGCCGGCGTCGAAACGGAAAGGCACGGAATCGGCCTCCTTGTCCGGCGGGACGGCAAGCAGGCATCGGGTGAAGGAGCTCCAGACGCTGCTAATCGGAACGATCCTTCTCGGGCAGCCGGATAGGCTGGAGCAGCAATTAGGCGAGCTTGCGTCCGGCATCGGCGCGCTTTCGGCCGAGGATGCCAAGATGGAGGCGCTGGCGCTTGCTTTCGCGATGAATAACGCGGCCAGGCAGCAGCTGGACCGGCCCGCCGAAGCGCCGGGCTTCGCCGAGCAGATCGAGCGGCTGCAGCGTTTGCGGTCGGGGCATGCCGCGGCGGAATGGGCGCTGGCCGAAGCGGGGAAATTCCTCTCGGAATTCGAGCATTGGAGACAGCGCAACAACGAGAGCATCGTCAGCCTTTCGCTCGATTACCTCGACGAGCATTACCAGGAAACATGCCCGTTGACGGAAATGGCCGAGCGGTTTAACGTCAGCCCGGCGTATTACAGTAAATTGTTCAAGAAGGTAACCGGCGACAATTACAGCGCTTATTTGACCAAAATCCGCATGCAAAAGGCCGTGTTTCTGCTGATGAATACGGACATGAAGGTGTCCGCCGTCGCCGCTTCCGTCGGTTACGACGACCCGAATTACTTCTCGAACGTGTTCCGCCTGCTCCACCGAATGTCGCCGAGCGATTACCGCAAGCAGTTCAAGCGTTAGTAACCGTCATGCCGTTTCGAGGGCGTCCTTGAAGCGGCATTTTTGCATAAAAATCGGCCGGTTCAAAAAATTACAGGTTTTGGTCAGGTAATTCAAGGCAGCGCTTTCAAAATACCGGTAACATAAAGGCATAAGCGCTACGGCGGCGGTTCAAATACGCAGACGAGGTGATGCAGGTGGCTGTTCGGTCAAGCCTGACGGATTCGGCGCCCCGGACGGGCAAACGGCTTAAAGCCGGCACCGTCAAGCTTATCAAGCAAAACATTCCGCTTATGATCATGTTTTTGCCGGGACTTTTGTTCTACGTCATATTCAAGTACGCGCCTATGGGCGGCATCATCATTGCCTTCAAGGATTTTAATCTTCGCGACGGCGTATTCGGAAGCCCTTGGGTCGGGATGGACAATTTCGTGCAGCTGTTCAACCAGGCGCAGTCTCTCCAAATTATCCGCAATTCGTTTATTATCAGCATTCTCAGTCTCGTCGTCGGTTTTCCGATGCCGATTCTGCTGGCCATCCTGTTGAACGAAGTCCGCAAGATGGCGTTCAAACGGGTCGTGCAGACGCTTGTCTATTTGCCGCATTTCCTGTCTTGGGTCATCGTCGGCGGAATCGTCCTATCCTTGTTCGCGTTAGAGTCGGGAACGGTCAACCGCTGGCTGGAAGGCGTGCTCAGCGAGCCCTATCCGTTCATGTACGAGAAGGTATCCTGGCTGATCATTTATTTGGGCTCCGGCATATGGAAGGAAATGGGCTTCGCGGCGATCATTTACTTGGCGGCCTTGGCGGGCATCGACCCGCACTTGTACGAAGCGGGCAGCATCGACGGCGCGAACAAATGGCAGCAAATACGGCACATCACGATTCCCGGCATCGGCACGACCATCATCCTGCTGCTGATCCTGTCCGTCGGCAAAGTGATGGATGTCGGCTTCGACCAAATTTACAATTTGCAGAACGCCGTCGTCTCCGACATCGCGAACGTCATCAGTCTATACATTTACCAAATCGGCATTCTTCGAGGGCAATACAGCCTGACGGCGGCGATGGGCATATTCGAAAATCTCGTCGGCCTCGTGCTCGTCTTGTCGGCGAACTATTTCGCCCGCAAATTCAATCAGGGCTTATGGTAAGGAGGCGCGCGGATGAAACCGACCACGGGTGAAAAGCTGTTCTACGGCATGAACTATATCGTCCTGCTCCTGCTCGGATTAAGCTGCCTGCTGCCTTTGGTGCACATTCTGGCGTTATCGATGAGCGACGCGCATTCGATCCTGTCCGGCAAAGTATCGCTGCTGCCCGTAGGCTTCACGATGGAATCGTTCCAATCCTTGTTTCAAGGAACGCGGATGATGGATTCGTTCAAAAACAGCGTCGTCATTACGGTCGTAGGAACGGCGCTCGCGATGATCGTCACGGTGCTGACCGCATACCCGCTCGCCAGAAAATATTTTATCGGGAGACGCTTCTTCCTGCTGGCCTTCCTGTTCACGATGATGTTCGGCGGGGGCACGATTCCGAGTTACCTTGTCATGAAGTCGCTCGGCATCATTAACACCTATTGGGCGCTCTGGCTGCCGGCTTTGGTGAATACGTACAATCTCCTCATTCTGCGGACGTTCTTCGTCGGGCTGCCCGAGGAAGTGGAGGATGCGGCCCGAATCGACGGCTGCGGCGAGTGGAGGCTGCTCGGCTCGATCGTTCTTCCGCTGTCGCTGCCCGTGCTGGCTACCTTGACGCTGTTTAACGCGGTCGGGTTCTGGAACTCGTTCCTGTCCGTTCTGATCTATATTAACGATACGCATCTATACAACCTGACGGTGCTCGTGCAAAACATGATTCAAAGCCAATCCGTGCTCCAGGAGGTCGTCGCCTCCCAAATGATGCAGGCCGACGACACCGCCCAAATTACGCCGGAAGGGATTAAAGCCGCGGGCATTATTACGTTAATGGCGCCGATGGTCATCGTCTATCCGTTCGTGCAGAAATATTTCGTGCAAGGCGCGCTGCTGGGCTCGGTAAAAGGGTGAAGTCGTTACAGGGGGGATGCGAATGAGCGTTTAAAAGGAGGAATACGTAAGACGGAATGGTTTTCCATCCTAACGAAAAAGGGGAATGAAGATGAAAAACACGGGTAATCCATGGATTGCGAGATGCGCGGCGCTCCTCGTCGCATTCGTTCTGCTGCTCTCCGCCTGCTCCCGGACGCCGGCCGGGCCCGAACCGGAGGACGGAACGGACGCGCCTGCGGCGACGGACGCGGCGACGCCCGAAGCGAAAAAAGATATTTCCGTAACCGTCTACGACCGCGGTTCCGTTCCCGCCGCGGAAGGAACGATCGAAGACAACCGCTGGACCAAGTGGCTGAACGAGCAGGGGCCGGCGAATGTTAAGTTCGTCGCGGTTCCGCGATTCGAATCGCAGCAGAAGCTGAACGTGCTGTTCGCTTCCTCGAGCGCTCCCGATTTGATCTTCGAATATGCGCCTCATATTAAGAACCCGTTGATCGATCAAGGGCTGCTCATGCCGCTCGACGAGCTGATCGAGGAGCATAGCACGGCGTATAAGCAGATGCTTGAGCAATATCCGGCGCTGAAGAAGGTCGGCACGAAGGCGGACGGCAAAATTTACGAGTTCGCTCGTCTGGCCGAGGTCTATCCGATCCATGCCCTTCTGATCCGCGAGGATTGGCTGAAGAAGCTGAATCTGCAAATTCCCCAAACGACGGAGGAGCTGTACGAGGTCGCCAAAGCGTTCGCCGAGAACGATCCGGACGGCAACGGCGAGAACGATACGTACGGGATCGCGATCAGCTTCCAATCCGGCCAGGTGGTCGATCAGATCTTTCAAGCGACCCGCTGGGTGGTGAAGGACGGAACCGTAACCCGCAACTGGGATAACTTCACGGCCGTGACCGACTTCAAGAAGCGGTTGTTCGATGCAGGCATAATCGACAAAGATTTCTTGAACGACAAGAACGGCGCGAAGGCGAAGCAGGATTTCGTGAACGGCAAGGTCGGCATTTATCCGCTTCAGATCAACTGGGTCGGCTTTGCCCAGAATGAACTGACCTCGCTCAAAAAGAACGTGCCGGACGCCGTCGTGACGCCGATTCCTTATCCGAAAAGCCCGGCCGGCCAGTTCAATCCCGCCTTCTCGAATCCGGTTCAAGCGACGGCCGTCGTCAACGCCGACGCGAAAAACCCCGACGCGGTCATGAAATACGTCGACTTCCTGGTGAAGCCGGAGACGGTGAACACGCTGAAAAACGGGATCGAGGGCGAGCATTGGAAGGCTGGGGCCAATGGCTGTCCGGAACCGGCGAGCATGGATAAGCGCAAGGAAGAGGTGGCATGGAACGGCGACTTCCAGATGCTGAGCAGCGCCATTCTCGATGCGGAGTGCGGCAAGCTCGAGACCGGCTTCAACCTGAGCGACCCGGTGCAGAAGGAAGGGTTCGACATGTACAAGAAAGCGATGGACATCTACACCGATCCGAGCAAACCGTATGTCGAAATTACCCATCCGGAGCATATGCCGCAGCTTCCCGAGGATATCGAAGCGATCTCCGCGCCGATGGTGAAGCCGATCGACGATACGTTCGTCAAAGGGATTTTGGGCGGGGACGGGTATACCGCCGAACAGGCGACGAAGGATGCGAAGGATACGTGGGATAAAGGAAACGGGAAAGCGATCGAGGACTGGTTCAAGCAATGGTACGAGAACGACAGCGATAACGCGTTCCTGGCAAAAGATATTTACGAAATGATGGAGCAGCAGCAGTCGCAATAGCAAGGGTTTGGAGAAAGGGACGCGCCAGGCAAGACGCGGCTGTGTCCCTTTCCCATACCTAAGGGGTTGAAAGCGTATATAAATAGAAATGGGAGGTCAACATCATGAGTTTACGCAAAATAGTCGCCTTCATTTGCATATGGTCGTTGTTAGCAACCCTTGGATTCCAGGGGCTTGCCGTACAAGCCGAACAAAGCGGGTTCGTTGATGAAATGGATAACTTCGCTCTCGTGCACCAGCGCTCGAATATACGGATCGAGAAAGCCGATCAGCACTATTTCGGGAACGATGCCAGCCGCATGGTCCGCAACACGACGGCCGCCGGCCATATGCTGTACAAAACCTCGGCGCCGATCGACTCCTTCACGGCTTACAGCTATTCCTTTATCGGCGCGGGCATGCCGCTGGTCGGGCATCGCTTCTATGCTTCCGCCGACGGCTCGGCCTTCACCGAGGTGAGTCCGTCAATCTTCGGCTCCGGCGCGCCGGTGAACAATTGGCAGCTCGTCATATACGAGGACGCTCAAGTGCCGTCCGGCACGCTCTATTTGAAAATCGAGTTCATCGGAGAAACCAAAGCCTGGACGCCGCAATTATCCAAGCTGGTCGTCAACCAGAACGTCGGCTCGGTCGTTGCGGACCCGCCGACCGGCCTGATCGGCGATCAGCCGCTTACCGTTGCCTTGAGCTCGGCCACCTCGGGGGCTTCCATTTTTTATAAGCTGAATGACGATGTCGAATATCGCGCGTATACGGAGCCGCTGTCGCTTGCCGCGTTTACTTCGCTGGACACTTATGCGACCAAGGAAGGACTCATAGCAAGTCCGGTCAAAACCTACAAGTACTATGCACAAGCGGATATGCTGATCGACCGGTACGGTCAGGTCAAAACGGCCGATTTTCCGATGAAGGTGACAAGCGACGCGCAGTTGCAGGCAGACGTTGCGTCGGATCAGGCCTATTACGACGGTCTTGCGATTCCGTCCGACTTCGATGAGCTTGGCGGTTTAAAGGGCAGCAAGGAAGAGCTTCAGCTGGAAGCCACAGGGTTCTTCAATATCCAGCAGGTAAACGGCAAGCCGATCCTCGTATCGCCGAGCGGCGCAGCTTATTTCAGCCTCGGGATGAACGGGATTACGAACAATGAAACGTTCACTCTGCTCAAAGGCCAGGAGACGAAGTTCGAATGGGTGCCTCCTTATAACGGCGAATATGGGGGCGCGTTCCAAGGCTCGCAGGACGTCTTTTCGTTCTACATGGCGAACAAATACAGGAAAACCGGGGCGATGCCGACGAATGAGGCGTTTTTCGCGGAGGCGGTCGACCGGCTCAAAAAATGGGGCTTTAACAGCGCGGGCGCGTGGGGCTCGGGAGCTTTGTCGAAGCAGAACGGATTGCCGTATACGCTCGTGCTTCCCCTCAACGGGATGAGCAAGCCGAGCGAAATTAAAATATTCGACATCTTTGCCGACGACGCGGAAGCGAGGATCGATAGCGCCCTCGCCGCATCGGTGCCCGCCTTGAAGGACGATCCTTTGCTGATCGGGTATTTTGTCGACAACGAATACCATTACGAGAAGTTTTTCACCGCGGTTCCGAAGCTGAAGGCGAGCAAGACGGGAATCAAGAAACGGCTCGTTCAGATGCTCCAGGAAAAGTACGTCGATATTGCGGCCTTCAACGCAAGCTGGGAGACCGATTACGCAAGCTTTACGGATTTGAACGAAGCGGAGCTGTATATCGACACTCCGGCGGCCGGCAACGATATCGAGAACTTCTTCCGATTGTATTTGGACACGTATTACAGCACGGTCAAGCGTCTCTTTGAGAAATACGATACGAACCATTTGCTGCTCGGCGACCGGTGGCTTACCCTGCCGATGATGAATACGAAGATTCGGGGCATTCTGGCCGAGGAAGCGGGCAAATATATGGACGTCATCAGCATTAACCACTATGCCCCTAACCTTGACGTGACGATGCTGAACGAGATCTACACGAAGTCGGGCGGCAAGCCGATCATGTTAAGCGAATGGAGCTACGGCACGGCGGAGCAAGGGCTCGATCCGATCGTGGCGGGAGCGGCCGCGAACGAACAGGAACGCGCTTGGCGCTACCGCAATTATGTCGAAGGAGCGGCTTCTCTCGGCTATATCGTCGGTACGCATTGGTTCGACTACGTCGACCAGGCGGCGACCGGACGCTGGTTCGAAGGGTTAACCGGGGAACGCTACAACACCGGATTGATCAACGTGGCGGACCGGCCCTACAAAACGTTCCTGGACGGCGTGATGCAGACGCATCATGACATTTACGCAGTGATGTTCGGCGAAAAAGAACCTTTCTTCCACGATTTCGGCGACGAGCCGCCGGGCGGCGGTACGGGGAATAATCTGACGATCGACATCCCTTACACGTCCGTGCCGATTCCGCTCGACGGGGAAATAAACGGCTATCCGGAAGGGGCCGCAGGAAAAGCGACGCTTACGGCCGACAATCGGGTCGGAGGCAGCGGCGGAGACGACATTACCGCGGATTACGCCTTCGCGTGGGATGAGCAGCATTTGTACGTGACCGCCCAAATTAACGAACCGACGCCGATGATGAACAATAACCCGAACAGCAACGTATGGAAGGGCGACGGGGTGGAATTGTTCTTCGGTCCGAGCGAGCTTGAGCAGATCGGCCCGCTGCTGTACGACGACCGGCAGATCATTATGAGCGCGGGCCCGGGGGCTGAAGGGCAATCCGATTTCTGGTTATGGTTTAACACCGGACGCCAGCGTCCGATCCAGATGTTCAGGAAAGCGGCGGCGGACGGCCAAGGCTATGTGCTCGAAGCCGCAATCCCGTGGGAAGCGGTGCGGATGCAGCCGGCGAGCGGCCGGGAATTTCTGTTCGACTTCGGGTTTAACGAGAGCGAAGACGGAAACAGCCGGAAGCGGCAGTATGAATGGAACGGCACGAACCGGAACAACCTGGATCGCGGACTGTGGGGCAATGCCAAGCTGATCGGCGCGAGCGACGGAGCCGGTCCCGTCGTGACCGTAACGGGAGTCGAGGATGGCGGCGAATATACGGATCAAGCGACGCCGGCCGTGTCCGTCGAGGAACCGGATGGCGGAAGCGGAGTGAAGCAGACGTCGATCCGGTTAAACGGCTCGGATTGGCTCAGCGGCACGGCGATCACGGAGCCGGGCGCTTACGTGCTGACGGTAGAAGCGGAGGATCACGCGTCCAATCAAACGGTACGGCAAATTTCTTTTGCGGTGTACGCTTCCACGATGCTTGCCGCCGCGCAAGCAAGCGGCGCGTATAGCGATCCGGCCATGCTGGCCGCGACATTGACGGACCGGAACGGCAGCCCGATAACCGGGGAGACCGTGTCCTTCCTGGTGGACGGCGATCCGGCGGGGACGGCCGTAACCGATGAACAAGGGACGGCGGAGCTCGCGTATTCCATTCAGCTTGGCGCGGGATCGTATGCGGTGGAGGCCGGATATGCGCAGAGCGAGAGCTTATATTTTCGCGGCTCGTCTTCCCAGGCGTCGCTTACGGTATCGCGCGAAGATTCCGACCTTGCTTATGAGGGCAGCCGGCTCGGAGCGGCAGGTCAACCCGTTACGCTTGCGGTTCAAGTATCCGAACCATCGGATGGCAGCCAAGGGACGCTGGGAGGACTGACGGTTACCTTCTCGGTATACGCAATCGAGCCGGACGGGGCCATGACGCAGATTGTCCTTCCGACGGACGCGGCAACGGCCGTAACCGACGCTGCCGGTCTTGCTTCCGCCGAGGCGGTGCTGCCTGCAGGATTATATGAAGCGAGCGCCTCGCTTCCAGACAATCCTTATTATATAGGCGCCGGCACGGCATCTCGCCTGGCCGTGGCTGGCAAAGCTCCCAAAGAGCTGAAGGTGAAAGGGCATGTGGAGCTTCCGTCAGGGCCCGGGCTTGACGACGATTGGAAGGAGAAGCTTCATCTGGACGTGGAGTTCAAGAACGGCGTTCAAAAGCAATGGACCTTGAAAGCGAACTCCGGCAAAAAGATCGGCGTGCAATCCGAGTGGATGGCTGCCGCAAACGGAAAAGCGTATATGCAAGGCTCCTTCCTCCTGAACGGGGAAGCGTATACGATCCGAATCATGACGCAGGAAGCGAAAGAAAACGACGGACGCGTCAGCATTCAGGCATGGAAGGGGCAATCGGACGGTCTCCCCCCGGATTATGAGCTTCTTCATGCCGAGTTCAAAGGAACGATCAAAATCAAGTGACCGTTTTATACGCCCGTCCCGCAGCCTCTGCGGGACGCTTTTTATTTTGACAAAGAAAGTCGGGATACGACACCAAAATTCGATATTCATTTCGAATAATATAATCGTATAATGTTATTCGAAATGAATAATATTTGAAAGCTTTCCTCATTTTTACGGGAAAGCAACAAAAAGAGAACAGGAGAGGTGTATTCGAATGAAACGACGGTGGATTTTTTTCGTCGGGGCAATGTCGCTGATGCTGATGCTGCTGTCGCCGCTGCAGGTAGCGGCCGCCGACGAATGGAGCTCGGAGGTGCTCCTTCACGAGTTTAACGGAACGATTCTCGACTTTGACGAGAGCCGGATCGTATGGAAGGAAGCCGGTGATAAGAAGCTGTGGCTGTTTAACCGCGCGGATGAAAGCGAGGTAAAGGTATACGATGCCGCCGGGCCGAACGATAAGATCCATTCGGCGAAGCTGTCCGCGGAGGGCGTCGTCTTGACGATATCCAATACCGACCCTAGCGGATGGCCTACTTATCATTCCGTTTATTATTGGAAGGACGGCAACGTTCAAAATCTGATCGAAGGCAGTTACCCGTACGGGGATGTATATGATGTGAAAGGGAATTTTGCGGTATTCAATAACCGCGTGCTGGATTTGGCTACGGGACAGTCCCGCAGCTTGCCGAATTCGGGCTTTCAAAATACGAATCGCTTCGATCTGTCGGCTGACGGAACCGTCGTTTATACGGATCCGACTTACAGTTCGGACCTCTACAAGTCTCTTCCGGACGGTACGTTGACGACGCATGTGCTGCCTAACGGCTATTTAAGCTACGGCGGCCCTTTGACGGACGGAACGAACACGATCTACCGCGTACTCAAACGGTACAGCAGCGGATACAAGTGGTTAATCCGGTTTCGTGACGCCGACGATAATATTACCACATTAGCCCTGAATCCTTTTTATGGCCATTTTTTCAACTCTAGATCGGGCTATCAGATCAATAACGGCTGGATTGCCTATAGCGAGTATAATAAAGCGAATGATAATTTGGTTCTATATGTCCGTTCGCCGGAAGGCGAGATCAAACCGATTGCCGAAACGCCTCCGCAGTCTTGGAAACAGTCGTGGTACTATAGAAGCAGTCTTACCATCAATCAGTTAGGTGCGGACGGATCGATGGTTTATACGGTGTACTACGGGAATTTGAAATACGGCAAAACATTCCTTTATTCCGCTCAGTCGGATACGCATTTGCGCGTGTCGGGCGGTCCGGCGGAGTTCCGATACTTGAACGGAGCCTGGTACCGGCTGGCCGGCAATTCGCTGTACGCCATTCAACAATAGGATCCTATTCTCCGCAGCCGCAGGCGCCCCGGGAAAGCGAATGTATTCGCTCCCGGGGCGCCTTCTTCTATCGGAGAACGATTCTTTCGGACAAGAAGGAAACCGGGCGGACGGTTATCGAATAAGTTTCTTGGAAGAAACGCGCGAAGGAGGAGAACGGAGATGCCTGAGGTGAAGTGGACGAGGGATACGCTGGAGGAATGGTTGCATGATAGGCCGCCGGAAGACCGGCGGATGTACGCGGAAGAGGGAGCGGCGACGGATTGGCAGGCGATTGCCGCTTCGCCGCATTACGCGGAAATGGCGAGAGAAGTCGAGGAGGAGGGAGGCCGTCTGCTGGAAAGCCCGATACCCGAGCTGACGCCGGAGCTGTACGGGTTGTTCGAGAAGACCGGCAACCGGCTGACCTTCGAATCGGTCTATTTCGAGCGGCGGCGCCGGCTGACGGCCTTCGCCCTGCTGCATTTGCTGTATCCGGGCGAAGAGACGTACCGGGAGTCGCTCGTCGAAATCGTCGAGGCGATCCTGATCGAGCCGACCTGGTGCCTGCCTGCGCATTTGAAGGGGCAGGCGATCGACCGCCATATCGATCTGTTCGCCGCCGAGACCGGCTTCGCGCTATGCGAAATTGCGGCGATGACGGGCGACGGGCTGCCGGAGAGGCTCCGGCAGGCGATGCTCGAACAGGTGGACAAACGTTTATTCGTTCCTTATTTGAACTTCGGTCCGTATCACTGGGAAACGGCGGAGCATAACTGGTCGGCGGTATGCGCAGGCTCGATCGGCTCAGCGGCGCTTCTCGCCGAGCGGGACCTCGGACGGACGGCGGCCATCGCGGAGAAGGCGCTCGGCAGCATGGGTCACTATTTGTCCGGCTTCGGCGCCGACGGCGCCTGCCTCGAAGGGCCGGGCTACTGGAACTACGGCTTCGGTTATTTCGTTTATTTCGCGGATCTGCTCGCCCGCGCGACCGGGGGGAGGGCGGATCTGCTGGGGGACGATAAGATAAGGACGATCGCCCTGTTCCAGCAGCGCTGCTACCTTGCCGGCAACCGGCCCGCCAATTTCTCGGACGCGGTGCCCGAGGTGAACGTCCATATCGGCTTGTCGGATTATTTGGCTTCGCGATACGAGGAGGCCGAGCATCCGCCGCTTGCGATAAGGGCAAGCTTCACCGACGATCATTGCAGCCGGTTCGCCCCCGCTCTGCGCAATTTTATTTGGTTCCGGCCGGATGCGGAGAGGGATGCCGGCTGGCGGCCGGGCAGCTGGTACTTGCCCGATGCCCAGTGGCTCGTCTCGCGCACCGTCTCGCCTGCGGGAAGCTTCGGCTTCGCGGCGAAGGGCGGGTCGAACGGCGAACCGCACAACCATATCGACGTCGGCCATTTCATCCTGCTGGCGGACGACGATCCGGCCTTCGCGGCCGACCTGGGCAGCGGCGAATATACCGCCGATTACTTCGGCGGCGGACGGTACGCCTACGACTGCACGGGACCGCACGGCCATTCGCTTCCGGTCGTCGGGGGCCGGGAGCAGGCGGCGGGAGCGGATCGCGCCGCCGCCGTGCTCGAAGCGCATACCTCCGGTGACGAGGACAGGCTGGAGCTCGAGCTGGCTGCCTGTTACCCAGGCAGCGGTCTCGCCTCGTTCAGGCGGCGGTTGACTTGGCGCAAGACCGGCCTGCCGGTTCTCGAGCTGAACGATGCGTTCCGGTTTGCCCGCGAAGGCGAACCGGTCACGGAGGTCGTCATTACGAGGTGCGAGCCGCAGCTCGTCGCGGACGGGAGCGTCCTGCTGCGGGGCGTCCGCCACGCCGTCATGCTCGAATTCGATCCGGGGCGATACGGCATTTCGACGGAGGAGCGCCGGTATTCGAATCATTACGGAAAGGAAGAGCGCTATTACCGCATTCTGCTAACGGTTAACGAAGAGGGCGCCGGCGGGTTGGACGTGGCGATGCGCTTCGCTTTTCAGGCATGAGCGTTATCTTATAAGGGCTGCGCCGCAAATCCGGGTCAAGGGCTGTCCCTATAGGTCTATATTGGCCTCCGGGACAGCCCTTTCTTTTATCGTCCGTCATGCCTATTTTTGGAAAAGGCTGATGTTCGTTTATTCGCGGCATAGGTAGCATGCATAGAGTGTACAATCATCTATGCCGTCCGCGCCAGCGCGGCATGCCATCTCTGCGAAAAGGCGAGTGATCACCCTGTACAATTCCGCGCAAGACCCGGAACCGACCGAGCCGTCCCGGCCATACCAAGCGTCTGTGCTGCAAACGTATGGCATGCTGCCGGTATCTTTCATCCCGAATCGTGGCCAAATCGAGCATCGGCTGCGCTATTACACGCATGGCAGCGGCTTTCGGTGCGCGTTCGCATCGGAAGAAGCGTTGTTCACGTTTTACGAATCGTCCGACTCCCGCCATCGACCCGGACTTAGAGGGTTTAATCTGACTTTGCGCTTCCTCGGCGGAAATCCGGATTGCCAGCCGGAAGGGCAAAGGGAGGAAGAGGGGAAGGTCCATTATGTAAAGGGCAACGATCAGCATAAATGGATGAAAAATTTGCCGGTTTACCGCGAAATCGCGTACCGGGAGCTATGGCCGGGCATCGATTTGGTCTTTCAAGGCGAGAGAGGCAGGCTCAAATATGACGCGCTGCTGGCGCCGGGCGCCCGCGTCGACCGAATTGCCCTTGCTTTCGATGGGGCGGAAGCGATCCGGCTGGACGAACTCGGCAATCTGCTGATCGAAACGCCGTTCGGCGCGTTGACCGACCTGAAGCCGGTTGCGTACCACGAATGCGATGGCGCCCGGCAGCCGGTGGCATGCCGCTTCGTTATCCGTTCGGCGGACGGCGGGCAGACGGCGGTCGGATTCGAGCTTGCAGCAGGCTATGATCCGTCTCTGCCGCTTGTCATCGATCCGATCCTGCTTTACTCCACCTATCTAGGCGGAATGGGCGAGACACAAGGGCATTCGATCGCGGTGGACGCAGCCGGCAGCGCTTATGTCACCGGATTTACGAGAGCGGCTATGTTTCCGACGACGGCCGGCGCTTTCGAAACGACGTTTCAAGGCGTGGACGACGTGTTCGTCACAAAGCTGAATGCGGCGGGTACGGCTCTGATCTATTCGACGTTTCTTGGCGGCAGCGATATTGAACAGGGGCTGGGAATTGCCGTGGACGCAGCCGGCAGCGCTTATGTGACCGGGAGAACGTCCTCGGCCGATTTTCCAGTAACCGCCGGCGCCTATCAACCGATGATTGCCGGCGCCGCCGATGCATTCGTAACCAAATTCGATCCTACCGGCTCGACGCTTCTGTATTCCACGTTTCTCGGAGGGTCCTCGCCGGACGGCGCGAGCGGCATTGCAGTTGACGGAGCGGGAAACGCCTATATCGTAGGCACGACCGATTCCTCCGATTTTCCGGTGACCGCCGGCGTCCTCCAAGGGATGCTGAACGGTCCGCAGGATGCCTTCGTAACGAAGCTGGATCCGGCGGGGGCGAGCCTCGTCTATTCGACGTACATCGGGGGAAGCGACGAGGAGATCGGAAGCGGCATCGCGGTCGATTCGGCCGGCAACGCCTATATTACGGGGGATACAGAGTCCTCCGACTATCCAACGACGGCCGGCGCGTACGATACGACGTACAACGGCGCGACCGACGCCTTCGTCACGAAGCTGAACGCGACCGGTACGGCGCTCGTCTATTCGACTTTCGTCGGAGGCGCCTCGTTCGATACGTCGGCGGGTATCGCCGTGGACGCCTCCGGTAACGCCTACATTGCCGGCGGGACCGGCTCGGCCGATTTTCCGACGACGCCAAGGGCATTCGATCCGACGTTTAACGGTTTCTCCGACGGCTTCGTCACGAAATTGAACGCAGCAGGCTCGGGTCTGGTTTATTCCTCATTACTGGGCGGAAACGTAGACGATCAATGCCTCGGCATCGCCGTGGACGCCTTCGGCAACGCGAACGTGACCGGACTGACCAATTCCTCGAACTTCCCCGTCACGCCGGATGCCTTCGAGGATACGTATAACGCGGACTTGCCGGGCGAGGCGCCGGACGCGTTCCTGACGCGGTTCAGCCTGACCGGTTCGACGCTGCTGTTCTCCTCCTATTTAGGCGGCAGCAGCCTGGAACGCGGGACCGGCATTGCCGTGGATGCGGAGGGCAGCGCTTATGCGATCGGTTTTACGTTCTCCTCCGATTTTCCCGTCACGCCGGGCGCGTTCCAAACCTCGGAGACGGGGGTTTCAGACGCCTACGTCGTGAAGATTGGCAAGATCGGCCAAGGACCGCCGGGGCCGCAAGGTCCGCAAGGTCAGCAGGGGGTGCCGGGCCAGTCCGGAGCGAGAGGTCCGAGAGGGCGCAGGGGGCCGCGGGGAAGGAAAGCGGCCATCAAGAAGCGCAGGAAGCGGAAATGCCCGGTCCGGCGCCGGAAGAAGAAGCATTGTCCCGCAAGAAGTAGGATCGTGACGGATAAGGTAACGGTCGTCAAAATCATCGGCGATTAGGAAAGTACGGCAGCCGCCGGAACGTTAAGTTTCCGGCGGCTGCCGATATGATTAGCGAATGCGTGCGGCACGCCGCTCGGCAGCCGTTCGCGCTTGTTCCGTCCGGTAAGACCGGTTCCGGCAAATGCCGTTATTCGGCTTGAGCGGTCACCCACCGCAAACTGTTGCGGATCAACGTCCGGTAAGCTTCCGGCTTGAAGGAGCCGGCGTTATGGCCGGGCTGCAGGTATACCGCTTTGCCCAAGCCGTAAGTGTGCTCCCATGCCGCCGGATATCGCTTTCCCTCGAATTCGTATTCCAGGAACACGTTTCTTGGGGTGAAGGCGTCGAATTCGAACAGGTAAGGCTCCTCGTCCACGGTGAAATCGGGCACGCCTTCGAGCAGCGGATGCCCGCCGGTTGCGCCGATGTAGTTCAGCGGCTGGTAAGGCGGATGATCGGTAAATTTGCCGCCGATCAGCTGCGCGAGCTCGTAGCTTGCTTGCAGCGAAATGCCGTTATGGATCGCGAGCAGCCCGCCGCCACCGGCGACGAAGCGGATTAAGCCGGCCGTCTGTTCCGCCGGAAGCTTCCGCCTCCAGCAGTCGGTATACGAGATGACGGCCGCGTATCGTTCCCGTTCGAGTCCGGCGAGCTGTTCGTAATCTTCCGTGACGGCAAGCTCGAATTCGTCTCCGAGGATGACCTCCAGCTCGGCCCGGGCCGGTTCCAGCGGATGCCAAGGAGCCTCGCCGTTGTCGCCGATAAGCAGCACTTTCGTTTGTTTTGCCATATGATTCTCTCCCATCCGATTATGAGTTACACTAATGCTGACGCGAGAAAAAGGAAATGGACGCAAAAAAATTTAAACTTTTTTTAAAAGGAGAGATTTTCGGTGGAGCTTGAATCGTTATGGGCCGATTATCATAAGCCGATCAGCCGTTTTGTCCATAAAAAAACGAACCGGCATCCCGATGCCGACGACATCGTGCAAAATGTATTCCTTAAGGCATTCGATCACCTTGCGGATGTGAAGGACGAGTCGAAGATACGCGCTTGGCTGTATCGGATCGCCCGCAATTGCATTGCGGATCATTACCGGAAAGAACAACGGACCGAGGAGCTTCCGGCGGATCACGCGCAAACGCCGCAGGAGGCGCAGCCGTCGGACTATGCAGGGGAAGCGCTCGCCGGGTTAAAATCGGTGCTGCCGTTATTGCCGGACAAATACCGGGAAGCGGTCGAGCTTGCCGAGCTGGCGGGCATGTCCCAGAAACAGGTGAGCGAGCGTTTGGCGATTTCGTATTCCGGCGCAAAGTCAAGAGTGCAGCGCGCCCGGGAGATGATCAAGGAGCTTATGACGAGCTGCTGCCAAATCGAAGCGGACCGTTACGGCAATATCGTCGATTATGAGATCGTTCTGGACCAACCGCGCAGGAGGAAGTATACACCGAAGTAAAAAAGAAGCCAAGCTCCCGGGAGCTTGGCTTTATTTTGGTCGAACAAAGGCGAACATCAACTTTTTGCACCAACTTTTTGGACCCACGATAAAAATACGCTAGTTTCAAAAAATGAAACTAAATTTCTCTTTACATCGCTCATTCCTTATTTAGTTTCAATATTTGAAATTAAACGGTTTTATACGTGATTTACCTTTCAATAAAAACCGACTTATATTCAAAATTTGAAACTAAACGCCTTCGAAGCCTACTATTTTCGCATTTTGTTTCAGTTTTTGAAATTACAAGTAAGCCAAGAGGACGGATGAATTGCTCGCCCACAATTTGCGAAGGAAAGGCGGCAATCGGCCATTAACCAGTTGCTTTTTAATGCGTTCGGTTGTTCAGGGTTGGTTGGCGATAAGGACGGAAACCGTAGAATATGTAATTGAATCAATGGTTACCGTGATGTTGGCAGGAGATGATTCCGGCCAAGTATAAGGAAATGAAATGCTGCCTGTATCGACAATCAATTCGGAATTTTGACGGGTTAGTACTTGCGAGCCGACGCTTACGGATCTAATCGAACGGCTCCAACTTTCATTTTGTTCAAAATTAAGGAATATGCTTGATCCATTGCTATATCCAGTTACGACAGGCGGTCTTTTATATACATTTTGATAGACGGAGGCATCCGTATAACCTGCTGCCGATACCGTCAGTAGGATGCGTTCCTCGCCGATCGCTCCGGCTTGGAAAGTAATTTTTCCGGGAGTTATCGTATAACTGCTTGGATCCAATTGGATTGAATCAGCCGTTATTTGGTAGATCGCATTCTCCCAATTCGAATCGGAAATAAATTGAATCTCAATCGGATTGAACGTATCAATATCGGTTGCATCAAAAATCAATCCAGGCGGAGTGAGCTGTTCGCCCGGCTCTTCACCCGGCTGCTCGCCCGGCTGCTCGCCCGGCTGCTCGCCCGGCTGCTCGCCCGGCTGCTCGCCCGGCTGCTCGCCCGGCTGTTCGCCCGGCTGCTCGCCCGGCTGCTCGCCCGGTTCTTCGCCGGGCTGTTCGCTCGGCGTAGGTGATGGAGCAGGTGTCGGAGGAGCTCCGCTGCCCTCCATGGCGGATGGCTTGGTTTGGAACGTGGTCCCTTCCGCGCCTTTGTCGATCGTCGCTTTTTCGATTTTACCTTCGCCCGTCACCTTAAGCGCAGCCTTCAGGACGAGATCGGCGATCTTGGCGTCTTTGCCGAGGCTGAGGGAGGTGCCGCCAGCCTTATCCGACACGGAAAGCGATTTGACGCTGCCGTTCGGCACGTCGACCGAAACGGATTTGGCGGCGACATCGACGTTTTCAAAGTTTCCGAGCAAGGACACTTTAGAGCCGGAAGGGAGCTTGTCTTCCAATTTGACGTTCGAGAATCCGCCGTTCGTCGCCTTCGAATTATCGATTTTGGCTCCGGATTGCACGTTCACTTGCTGAACGGTCGTTCTGCCTTCCGCCACGATGCGGACTTCACCCGTTTTTTTGTTCACGATAATTTTGAAAAGCACGGCATCCTTGAAATGAACCGAGTTCCCGCCTCCGCCCTTCACGATCGTGTCGCCCTTGACGGTCACGTTGTCCAGCTCGACGTCGCCTTCCCCGATGCCTGCACCGAGCACGAGATCGCCTTCGATGCTCATGTTCCGGAGCGTGACGCCCGCTGCATCGACAAGCACGCTGCCGTCGACGGCCCGTTCCCCGGTCTCCGGCCCGTAAGTACCGGCCTGCTTATAAACGTCCGAATAGGAGGCGTACAAGGCCCGGTCCAGCATGACGACCGCCTCGGCTTTCGTGACGCTCTGTTCTTGGCGGAGGGTATGATCGGCGTAGCCGAGCAGGATGCCTTTGGATACGACGGCTGCGAGCGCCGGCTTGCTCCATGCGGGAATGCGCGCCGCATCGGAATACTTGTTGAGAATCGATACGGCATCCTCTCCGGTCAGCTTCAATACGCGGGCGATCATCAGGGCGGCTTGTTGCCGGTTCAGATTAGCCGACGGGCGAAGCGAACCGTCTTCAAAGCCGTTCAAATAGCCTGCATGAAGCGCGATCGCAATCTGTTCGTAGTCCGGGCTGTTCGGACCGACGTCTGCTGCCGCAGTTTCGGATTTTTCCTGGAAGTCGAAGGCCCGGTTCATAAGCGTAATGAATTCCGCTCGCGTGACAGGCTCGTCAGGGTCGTCGCTGCCCGTCCATTGATCGGGAAGATACTCTTTATCTTCCCAGGCTTGCCATTGCGACTCGGCCCAGTGATCCTCGATGCCGCTCGACTGTTCAGCCGCGTAGGCCGACCCGAATGCCGATAGGGTCAAGCATGCGCATAACCAAACACTGGCTGCTTTCTTTTTAATTTTCATTGACGACTTCATTCGATTGCGCTCCTCTTGCGTCATTTTTAAAATTCCCGCTGCAGAAGGATAGAAGGCAGCGAGTTTTGTTTTAGACAGAATTCTACATAATTTTCTAATTTCCTGCCTGAAATAGGTCTAATGTCGCAAGAAATTTGAACTAACCTTTGTTCGGTCCATTCGAAAGTCCGCCATTTACATACACACTGTATGTATGTTAAGATGGATGCATCTTCCATTGAAAGGGGAATTCACGATGAAAACAAACAGCTTTTATCCGGTTATTTTGACGGAGGAGGTTGCCGCCACATCCGCATTTTATTTGGAGCATTTCGGTTTCGAGCGCGTGTTTGAGGCTGACTGGTACGTCAGCCTTAGGATGTCCGGAAGCGGCATGCCGTTCGAACTGGCCGTTCTCGACGCCAGCCATCCGACCGTACCGGAACCGTATCGAACCCGGGCGACGGGGATGATTCTTAATTTCGAAGTCGATGACGTCGACGCGGAATACGATCGGCTCATTCGGAAGGCGAAGCTCCCCCTGCTGCAGGATATCCGAAGCGAGGAGTTCGGCCAGCGACATTTCATCACCTCCGATCCGAACGGCCTGTTAATCGATGTCATCACCGTCATCCCGCCGACGGAATCGTTCAGTGCCGGGTACGTCGGGGATCGGGATCATGAGAAGGAGTAAAGAGGAAGCGGCCGAGACGATCCGCCAGCTGATCGATATCGCCCGGTCGCATTTCACGGAGCATGGGTATGCCGGCGCGGCGCTGGAGTCGATCGTGCACGAGGCGAAGCTGACGCGTGGGGCGGTTTATCATCATTTTCGGAATAAGAAGGAGCTGTTTCGCAGCGTGCTGGAAGCCGTTCAGAAGGAGGTTGCCGACCGCGTCGAGCGGGAGGCGGCGGCTAGCGAAGACGTCTGGCAGCAGCTCTATCTCGGCTGCCGCGCTTTCGTTACGGCCGCGGTCGAGGAGCGGAATAAACGGATCATGCTGATCGACGGTCCCGCGATTCTAGGCTGGGAAGCATGGCGCGCAATGGACGAGAACCATTCGATGCGACTGCTTCGGGGGCAGCTCGAAACGATGCAGCGGCAAGGGGTTATCGGGCCCGCTCCGCTCGATGCGATGACCCATTTCCTATCGGGCGCCCTGAACGAAACGACGCTTTGGCTGGCGCACGAATCCGCTCGGACGGCGGCATTGGAGGAAGCGATGGAGGCCGTCGGCTTCTTCATGGAAGGGTTTAAGCGCCAAGCGGAGCGCGCAACGGGCAAGATCGAGCCGGCTGGTTAAGGAACAAGCCGTTTCTATAGATAAGTAAGCCTATCCGGTCGGCAGCAGCTTATCGGGGTAAAGATTCCAATACGGCAGCCAAGTTGTGATAAACTTAACGCATCCTATCGGGAAGCGGGGAATCTATCCTATGACCATTCAGATCGCTTTGCTGCGAGGCATCAACGTCGGCGGGAACAATAAAATCAAGATGGCGGATTTGCGCAAGGCGCTGGAAGCGGCCGGCCTGTCACGGGTACAAACGTATATCCAGAGCGGCAACGTATTGTTCGAATCGGACCTGGAAGAGTCGGCGCTGCGCGGCTTGATCGAGCAGACAATCGAGAAGGAGTTCGGCCTTTCAATTGCGACCATTATCCGGACGTCCGCCGAATTGAAGGCGATCGCGGAGGGCTGTCCCTTCTCCAGGGAGGAAATCGAAGCGGCGGAAGCTTTGACGGATGCGGAGCACTTGTACGTCGCGATGCTGCTGGAGGAGCCGAGGGCGGATCGCGTTGAGAAGCTGAAGGCATACGACTTCAAGGACGACCGGTACCGGATCGCGGGGAGGGACGTGTACTTGCTGTTCGGCGAGAGCGTGCGAAACTCCAAGCTTGCGGATCAATTGCTCAGGCAGCTCGCGCCGGCGACGGTCCGGAACTGGAAGACGCTCAGCAAGCTCGTCGCGCTGGCCGGCGAAATGGAGAGCGCCAAATAGGAAGGGCCCTTGCCGTTGCGATTGCTGCAAGGGCTTTCTCGTCACCGAACCCATCGGATTAGAGTGGTTGAAGCAAGCCTGCAAAAGTTTGGACTTGTCTCATCCACGTATGCGAAGCAAGCCTGCAAAAGTGCAGTTATTTTTAACGGTATCAACCGAATCGGAACAAATTCCTGCTGGAGTACAGGTTTTATGATCCATCTGCGCTCGATCGATGAGCAGTGCTTGTAAAAAGCTGCACTTTTGCAGGCGCATTCGAAGCATTACGCGTCGATGACTGAAAGCCTGCACAATCGCAGGAATCTACAATAAACGCAGCGCGTTGGGCCGAAGCTCGTACCGAACCACATGCTTGCCGCCGGCTCCGGTTACCGCCGTGAGCCACCCTTGCTCGCATAGCGTCTGAAGGGTTCGAACGGCCGTCCGATGGTTAATGCCCAAATGGGTCTCGACATCGACGGGACGCAGCGGACGAGCGAGCGCGCAAGCGAGACGGATCGTTTCCCTCTCCTTTAAGCGAAGAAGCTCGACCGATGAAGCGGAGGTTTCGTATCGGCTCAAAATGAGGCGAAGCAGCGTGATGCACAGCTCCGGGCGGTTCGCGACGTCGTCGTAGGCGAAGGAAACGACCTGGAAGCCCATTGCGGTCAAAAAGCTCTCCCGGTTTAATTCGTTGCAATATTT
This sequence comes from Paenibacillus arenilitoris, assembly GCF_014705655.1. Classification (GTDB taxonomy): domain Bacteria; phylum Bacillota; class Bacilli; order Paenibacillales; family Paenibacillaceae; genus Pristimantibacillus; species Pristimantibacillus arenilitoris. The sequence continues at coordinate 132,378 of NZ_JACXIY010000002.1, forward strand.
CTGTCTGTCCATGTCCCTGACATGCGGGCCGAAGCCTTTGATCTCGATGACGAGCTTAACCGTTCTTTTGATCCATGCGAAATCGCAAAAATAGGACATGCCCCGCCAATCAAGCACTTCGTATTCCGGGTGCAAATCGTCGAAGCTGCCCCTTAGCGGCCACCACACGCTGCCGCAAAACAACTTTTCCGCAGCCTGGTGCCCCCGCTCAAGCCGGCCTTTCCGTTCGCCGGTTCTTCTCCGTAAATGCTCCTGGATAAACGATTGATGTTGCCCTTCGAAGCTCGTTTTCATATTCGGCACCTCTTCCGCAAGCATGAAAAAAAGAACGTCCGCTTCCATTCGCGCAAGGAATGGATCGGACGTTCTTCGTCTCTTACCGTTCGTATAGCCGAGAACGCTTCGATTGCCAATCGCTGGTTAATCACAGGTGCACCTTCGGACGGCCGGTTGCCGGTCATTGGCCGACCAAGCGGCGCGGCCGTATCAGAGCCGTCCCCTCAGGGCGGCGATGAACGGCATGGACTTAGGTCAATCATGCCTGCGAAAATGCAGTTATTATTATCGTTCTCGAACGGTCCGGATGAAATTCCTGCTTAAGTACAGGCATTATGGGGCATCCGCGCTCGATCGGACAGTATGGCTCTTACAAAGCTGCACTTTTGCAGGAACATACGATAGGTTACCTGCCGATGAGCGAAAACCTGTACAATTGCAGCAATTTACAGCTGATACGCAGCGTTAGTCGGCACGCGAAGCGATACGCAGTGTTAGTAGGCACGTAAAGCGATAGGCAGCAGGGGAGCGTCAGGCGGCAGATGTTTGCCAAAAAAGAACGTCCCGGTTCCATCCGCGCTTGGCGAATGGATCGGGACGTTCTTCGTCTCTTGCCGCTAGAATGGCGCTGCCTATCTTCGTTTGCAAGATCAAACAGGGGCGACCTGGAACGCGATCTCGATGTTCTGATCGTAGTTGCCGAAGCCTCGGCCGAACAGCGTGACGCCGCCCACGTTGCCGGCGTCCGGGAGGACGGAAATCCGCAGCGGCAAGTGCTGGCCGAACGCGGGCTGGACGTCGCGAGCCGACGTGTCCGACAGTTTGACGCCGTCGATGAACGTGCCTTCTTCCGTGACCGATACGATTTTGAGAAGCCCGTATTGGGTTTTGTTCCTGCTTGGCCACCAATCCGGATTGAGCACCCCCCGCTTGTCGCCGAAGTCGCCCGGACAGGTCCATACTCCGAGCGGCGCGCCGCCAAGCTCGAACGAAATGTCGGACGGCCAAATTTCGTTGCTGCCGGGCGCTTCCGAGCAAAGCTCCATCGAGATGTCGATCCGGGCGAGCCGCTGTCCGGGCAGCAAGTAATTCGGGATCCGGTATTCGACGAATCCTTCGGCGAACCAGAGCACGTCGGCATCGAAACGGCGAGTGTCGGAGAAGTACCGGGGATCGTCGAGCTGGCCGATGAAGGAGGACGCCATCGCGAGCCCGCAGGTCGGCTTGACGGAATAATCGGTATAATGGCCGACGCGGATCGAGCAGGATAGGTCATCCCGATAGCCGGAGCCGCTGCGGGTGCGGATGCTTCCTTGGAAGGAGTCGGCCGCAAGCCTGCACAGCTTCTGCCGTCCGTGCTTCCCCGGAGCCGGCGAGCATACGATCAGCCCGGCTTCCTCGAGCTTTTGGACGTGAACGGTAACGGTCGCGGACGAGAACGACAGCGCCTCGGCGATTTCCTTCACGCTCATCGGCCGCTTCGCGAGCCAGTCGAGAATATCGAGTCGCGGCCTCGAGGCCAGCGCTTCGTAGACGAGCAGCGATTTGTCGTCGGTAGACAGGTAACGGATCATGATCAGCTCCTTTTCATTAGTTAAAATACTAACAAAATAACGAAAAAGATTCAAGCTAAGTGGTCTGTTTAATTGTCTTGACAATATTCAGGACGGATTTTTATAATTTGTATAGAGAGATATTTGATTAGTCTATTAACGAATGAATTGGATGGAGAAGGGCGAGAACCGGGAGGAAGGTGTAGAGATTCATGGATATTTCTTTTATTCGGCCCGATTGGAAAGTGGAAAAGATCGAGATTGCGACGTTGAACGGAGAGCGGGCGAGGAGCGCGGGGTCAAACGGGAGGCTCGGCGATCACGGCAAAAGCTGTTCCGCACGGGTTGCCCGCGTCACGATCGACGGAGAGGCCGGCTTCGGAAACACGGGCTTGCTGACGGAGGAGATGGCGGAAGCCGTCGTCGGGATGAGGCTTATCGATTTGTTCGACGAGAATGGAAGGGTGCTTGAACGGTACCGCATTCCGCTCGAATATCCGATCCTGGATTGGATCGGCCGGAGGCGGAACTTGCCCGTCTACGAATTGGTGTCTGCAGGACGACGCAAGCCGGGTACTCCGCTCGTCGTACCCTGCTACGATACGTCGCTTTACTTCGACGACCTGCATCTGAAGAACGACCGGGATGCGGTGGAGCTGCTGAAGGAGGAAGCGGCGCAAGGCTTCGCCAAAGGGCACCGGAATTTCAAGATCAAAGTCGGGCGCGGCGGCAGGCATATGCCTCTGCGGGAAGGCACGGAGCGGGATATCGCCATCATTCACGGCGTTGCCGAAGTCGCCGGACCGGCGGGCAAGATCATGATCGACGCGAACAACGCGTATAATCTGAACTTGACGAAAGAGGTGCTGGCGGCCGCCGCGGACGTCAACCTGCATTGGATCGAAGAGGCGTTCCACGAGGACGACGCGTTGTACGCCGATCTGAAGGACTGGCTCCGCCGGCGCGGGCAGAACGTGCTCGTCGCGGACGGCGAAGGGCTCGCGTCGCCCCATCTCGTCAACTGGGCGAAGAAGGGTCTGGTCGACGTGCTGCAATACGACATCATTTATCCCGGCTTTACGCACTGGCTTGAGCTTGGCGCTCGTCTCGACGAATGGGGCTTGCGGTCGGCGCCTCACTGTTACGGCAGCGCATACGGCATTTACGCGCTCGGCCACGTCGCCGCGGCGATCGAAAACTTCGAATTCGTCGAATACGACGACATCGCGATCGAAGGCATGGACGCATCCGCTTACCGCGTCGAGAACGGCTTGTTCTACGTCCCGGACAAAGCGGGCTTCGGCCTCGACTTCGACGAGGAGCGGTTCGCGGGGCAGGTTCGGGCAACCGGCTGGAGCCGGTAGCCTCGGCCGCGAGACGCGTCCGGTCGCATTCGAAGGCGGGCGCTGCCCCCCGATGCGAGTAGAAGAATAGAGCCTCGGTATTTGGCGAGCGCCGGAGACCGAGGTTTTTTCGCGTTGCCCTTAAAGGGGCTTTTGTCGTTGGATTGCCCTTAAAGGTGCGTTGTCGGGCGAGTGAGCCTGCGAAAATGCAGGCATTTTCGTCCGAAATCGGGGCTGGGAGGGAAATTGATGCGATTGTGCAGGAAATCGGCGGCCAACGAGCGGAACATCCCTTTCAAGCGGTTTGGAAGATGTACTTTTGCAGGAGTGACCGTTCGGCATCGGGATTGGAGGAGCAGAAAATGCACAAATGCAGGTTCTGCTCCTTGGGCCCGGAACGTGGACCGGCTGTACTTTTGCAGGCATGACCGTTCGGCATCGGGATCGGCGGTGCAGAAGATGCACGAATGCAGGTTCTGCTCCTCGAGCCCGGAACATGGACCGGCAGCACCGCGCGCCCGCAAGAACATCGGACAAGCCGTTTTCTTTTTCGCGATCGAATGCGATGCTGCCGATGCCTCCCATAAGGAGCGTTGGCAAGCCCCATCTTGTATTTGCGATGCTGCCGTCGCGGCCTACCCCCGCCTCGACCCGAGCCGCTTCACTTGATCCAGCCACACGGCGCGCCGCGTTTCCGTCGATGGCTTGACGGGGGTGATCTCGGTGACGCGAACGGGCGTAATGCCGCAAAACTTCAAAATGTTGCGCTTCATCACTTTATGCCCGGCATGGCCGTAAATCCACCGGTTGTACCAGGACGGCGTATCCATCGTCACGATCAGCCGCGCGGATTTTCCCTTTAACAGCTTATCCCAGTACACCGAATCCTCGCGGTATTTGAAGGCGAACCCGGGCAGGAAGACGCGGTCGATAAAGCCCTTCAGGATGGCCGGCATCGCCCCCCACCAGGTCGGATAGACGAACACGATATGCTCCGCCCAGCGAATCAGCTTCTGGGCCTCGATTAATTCCTCCTCCAGCTCCGTCCGTTGACGGTACCCGTATTTTAAATTCGGTTCGAAGCTCGATTCGCTTAACCGCAGCTCGCGAACGACGGCGCCGCTGCCTGCGGCGCCTTCGATATAGGCGGCGGCCAAGACCGCGCAGTAGCTTTGCGGGTCGGGATGCCCGTTAATGACCAGGATGTTCGATTTCATCTGCATGTTCCTCTCTTATGATATGATAGACGGGTGTAAGTCTAAGATGAGCATAAGGCTTTTTACGCGATAGATGAATGATCATAGACGCATAAAACAGGATGAATCGCGCAGAGGGGAAGTGGACGCTTGATGGAGCAAGGCGTTGCGGTATCCATGGTTTTTCCGATCGTGAAGACGCTCGTTCATAAAGGATGCGATCCGGAATCTTTTTTCCGCCATGTATCGTTTAATGCCGGTCTGCTGCAGGACACGGAGGCCCGAATCGACGGGGCGGAGCTGGAGCGTCTGATGCTTGCGGCAGCGGACTATACGGGGGACGATTATTTCGGCTTGCGCCAAGGGCGGTTGACGGAGATCGAGGACCTCGGCATCCTCGGTTACGTCATGACGCATGCCGGGACGATAGCCGGCGCGCTGGCCGCCTACCGGCGGTATAACGTCATTTTGTGCAGCGGGTTTAACCTTGAATGGGAGGAAGACGGGGACGACGTCATGCTCCGACTGTACCTGCATAGCCCGGACGGGCGGATGTCCAGGCACTGCATGGACGATATGGCGAGCTCGCTTCATCATCTGATCGGCAGGCTAAGCGCCAGGCGAGTCCCGCTGCGCGAGCTTGCTTTCTCGCATGCGGCCCCGGGCGACGCCGGGCCTTACTCGGACGTATTCGGCTGCGAGCCCCGCTTTGGGGTCGACAGCAATTATTTGCGCATGGACAAAGACGTGCTGCAGTACCCGATCATGTATTCCGACGCCAGATTGCTTGGCATCTTCGAGGCGATCGCGGCCGAAACGAGCGAGAAGCTGATCGGAGGCAGAGCGCTGTCCGACCGGGTATACCAATGGATGCTCCGATGCATCCCGTCGTACTTTCCGACGCTAGCGCAGACAGCCGATTCGTTCGGGATGAGCGCGAGATCGCTCCAGGTCAAATTAAAGGAAGAGAACCGTTCCTACAACGAATTGGCAGCGGCGGTTCGCAAGGAGCTGGCGATGAGCTACCTGAGCAAGCGGGAGCACTCGGTGAGCGATATCGCCTACCTGCTTCATTATTCGGAGCCGAGCGCCTTCCAAAGCGCGTTCAAAAAGTGGACGGGCTTAACGCCGGCGCAATACCGGACGACGAAACGGGCAGGCTTGTCCGGTTGAGCCAGACTCGATTCCTGTTCCTGATCGAGAGCAATCCGAGAGAAATCGAGCGTTGCCGATTATGCTAAGATAAACAGGATACTGGAAACAAGCATAATTCGGGGAATGAGGAGGGTTATCGTGGCCACAACGAAGGGGAGGAAGGAAGCGGGCGGCAGGAAGGCGGAGAAGCCGACCGGCCATGAACGGGTCGTCGCCTTCTTGAACGATCTCGAGCATCCGTTGAAAGCGGAAATCGAGGAAGTGCGCAGCATCCTATTAAGCGCCAACGACCGGCTGACCGAACAGATCAAGTGGAACGCGCCAAGCTTTTGCTACGAGAATGAAGATCGCGTTACGTTCAATTTGCGCGGCAACGGGTACTTCCTGCTCGTCTTCCACCGCGGGGCAAAGGCAAAAGCGGCGAAGGAGACGTACGAGGACGAGACAGGCTTGCTGGAGTGGGCGGCCGCCGATCGCGCGACCGTCAAATTTACGGACATGGACGACGTCGCGGCCAAAAAAGAAAAGCTAGCGGAAGCGGTAAACAGATGGATCGAATACTGAAGTACGGCGCGGGCTTCGCGAATTTTGGACGGCCATAGGTGGCATGTGCTTGATATGGAATCGGAGCAAAGCCGATAGGAGCGCAGAGCCCGCGCAACCTGCCTGGCGGCAGGCTGCGCGGGCTCTGTTTTTGTGCGGCGAAGCGGCGGCAGCCGCCCCTATCGATAAAGCGGCGCGATCCGGTCGATCCGGTTCGTCCAGATGCCGCCGGAATAATCGGACGGCAGGCGGCGTATGTCCTCCGGCGTGTCGAAGCCGCTTGAGAAATCGCTGCCGTCGCCGCCGGTGACGATGACGCGGGTGTCCGCGCGGTCCATCCGGTTCAGAAAGCGATCCGGCCAGCCCCACAGCCAAGGCGCGATTTTCTCGGGGATATGCAGCTGCGAATGGCTGCAGGCCGAGGGCGTATACCCGGTCCAGCCGACTGCGAGATAAGGAATCAGGCAGCTCTTCATCGTCGCCTTCGACATGGCGCGGACGCCGGGGAGAGCCTACAGTGGCGAGGCGACGGGCTCGTCCCCGCCATAGACGGACAACTTCGCGAGGCGCCCTTCCGGGAGCTTGCCGAGATAGCTTGCGAGCAGCTTGCCTTCCTCCGGATCGTTACTTTTCATATGAATGAGAAAAGACTTGCCGGGGAAGCTGGCGAGCACCTCCTCGAGCGAAGGCATCAACCCGATCCCTTTGCTCCGGAACGGATAGGTTTGTCCCTGATCGGCCGTATAGCCGTATCCGATGTCCGCCGCTTTGAGCTCCGCCATCGTGTAGTCGCTCGGCAAGCCGCTTAAATCCGTCCGGCAGTCGAGCGTCCAATCGTGGAACACGGCGAACTGCCCGTCCTCGGTCGGCCGGACATCGAACTCGACGACGTCCGCCCCGGCCTCGAACGCCGCTTCCATGGACGGGATCGTATTTTCCAAATACGGATGCTCGGGCTCGTAAATGCGCTCGGCCGTGCACGTATCGCCGGCGATGCCTTCCATCGTAAAGGTTTGGGCCAGTCCCCGGTGGGCAAGCAGAAGCGGATCGCCGTAGCGCGGCTTGCTGAAGAGAGGACCGTTGTTGACGTATAGGAATGCGACCAGCATGACGAGGAAAATAACGAATTTGCTTCTTAATGCCCTCCTCAGCCTATTCATCCGCGATACCCTCCCAGACGACGTCCAGCTGCAGCCTCAGCGATTCGAGAATCGCTTCTTCCCGCGCATCCGAAGCATGGGTAATGAGCGTATGAAAAAATACCCCGGCCAGTACGGACGCGGCCGCATCCGAATCCCACCGGCTCCGGAGGGATCCGCCATGCTTCGCTTCCTCGATCAAATCGCGGACCGCTTCCTGCAAGACGGCCATATTGCTCGGCGCTTCCCGCGACTCGGCGGCCGACTTGATCGTCTCGACAAGCGTCAGGCGGAGCAGTCCGGAATATTTCAAATAAATGTCCAGCAGATCCCGCAAAACGCGGTATATTCTTTCCTTCGGGGCGCCTTCGTTATGCCTGGCGACGATTTGCCCCATAAGCTGCGAATGCGATTCGGCCAAGTGCAGCAAAATATGCTCCTTCTTCGGAAAATAGTTAAAAAACGTTCCTTTGGCGATTCCGCTGTTATGCGCGATTTCCTCGACCGTCACCTGATCGTAGCCCTTCTGCTTGAACAACGCCACCGCTTGCCGCACGATCTCTTCCTTCGTGTTTTTTTTCTTGATTTCCCTCAGTATGGTTCTCATCTCTCCCAATAATGACCGTGGTCATATATGACTGCGGTCATTATATAGGCGGCGCGTCGAAAATGCAAATCTGTTACTGCTTTATATTTACTAGCTTACGTAAGTAAAGTAAGTATGTTATGATAAGGGGCAGGAAATCGTTGGCAATATACACAATAAGGAGCGAGACTATCATGAGCGAATTTACGGAGCTGTTGAAATCGAGAAGATCGGCAAACAAATTCAAACCGGACGTTGCGATCGGCAGGGAGGAGCTGGACGAGCTGTTCAGCCTGGCGAAGTTCGCCCCTTCGGCCTTTAATTTGCAGCATGCGCATTATTTGGCCGTTACGGATAGCGAATTGAAGAAGCAGGTGCACGAAGCGGCATTCCGGCAGTATAAAGTGCTGACGAGCTCGGCGGCGATCGTCGTGCTCGGCGACCTCGAGGCGTACCGGAACGTCGGTCCGATCAACGAAGGCTTGCTGAGCCTCGGTGTAATCGACAGGCGGGAATTCGACGATACCGTCAGCAGCGTGCATGCGATGTACGAAAGCAGAGGCGAGGCGTTCAAGCGCGACGAAGCGATCCGCAACGCGAGCCTGTCGGCTATGCTGTTCATGATGATCGCCAAGGACAAAGGCTGGGATACATGCCCGATGATCGGCTTCGATCCCGATCGGCTCATCCAAGCGCTAGGCATCCCCGAGCGGTTTGTTCCCGCTCTCCTCATCACGCTCGGCAAAGAAGACACGTCCAGCCAGCGGCCGCGCGGCTATCGGAAGCCGAATGGGGAGTTCGTCACGTATAACCGGTTTTAAGGCCGATTACGGTTCCGCGTTACGTGGAACCCGTCCTTGAAAGATATCCCGTCTCCTTCCGAAGAAGGAGGAAATGACGACCCGCAGACGGTTCCTCCTCCCGGCCGTATCCGGTACAATGGCATCGGAGCCGTCCGCTGCAATCCGTTCGGCTCCGGAAATTTCCTATCAGGAGATGAGGTGATGCTGATGGAACCCGCAGCGATCAGAAGTTTCGCCGAGCTGGATTCCGCCGGCCTCGAGCAGGCCGCGGAAGTGTTCGTGGACAGCTACCGGAAGGAGCTCGAAGAGGTGTCCCGCGATCGAACCGTCCTCGCCCGGCTGATCAAGCAATCGTTCGTGAAGCAACAGTTCTACGCGGCGATCCAAGACGGAAGAGTGGCCGGCATTATGGCCTATTCCACGAACAAGACCCGTTCCCAGCGGTTCGACCGAAGGGAGCTGCAGCAAGCCGCCGGGCGTTTCAAAGGATGGCTGCTGCACGGCATATTCGAGAAGCAATTTCATGCGCCGCTCGAACTCGGGGAGGACGAGTGCTATTTGGAAGCCGTCGCGACGGACCCGGCCTATCGGGGCAAAGGAATCGCCACGGCGCTGCTCAATCATTTGCTCGAACATTTGCCGTATCGAGTATTCACGCTTGAAGTCGTCGATACAAACGTCAAGGCCATACGGCTGTACGAGAAGCAGGGCTTCTCCGTATTCAAATCGAGGAAGCAGAGATGGTTCCGCAGGCGGCTCGGCTTTAACGAGCGTTTATATATGAGAAACAGGATCTCCCGCTGAGGCGGAAGGTCCTTTTTTTTTCGTGCTTGAAGCCTTTATAAGAATCGTAGATGCATAACGGTCCGTCATAATTTTCCCCATTTTGGAAATGGTAAGAAAAAGAATTCGATGCCGGGGGATGTTATGGGCGCACTAACGAAATTTATCCGCAACCTGTTCGACAAGAGCGGATCTTCTCAACAGCCGGAAGACGGGCGGGAGCCGGAGCGGCTTGATCCGGATGTAAGCCGTAATTTCTCGAAGATCAGACAAGCCTTCGGCAACAGCAAGGATGTCGTAACCGCCCTCATCCGGGACGGCGATCTGGATTCGGGAAACGTAGGAATCGTGTTCCTGGAAGGCTTGGCGGATCCTTCGGTCGTCCATGAGATGATCAAAGAGCCGCTTATCAGGACGGTCAAGGCGTTCCGACAGGAAGCGGACCATGACCGGCAGGACAAGTTGGCCTTCATCCAAAATAACGTCCCGGCCGTCGAGGATTCGGAACCGGCAGCCGATTTGGAGGCCGTCTATCATGCGATATTATCGGGTGAGACGGTCATATTGGCCGATGGCTGCCCTTACGGTCTGATTGCGAGTTCATCCGGGGGCAAGGAACGCGGCGTTGAGGAGCCGACGACGCAATCCGTCGTCAGAGGACCGCGGGAAGGCTTTACCGAGTCCATACATACGAATATTTCGCTGCTCCGCAGAAGAATCAGAACCCCGCAGCTCTGGCTCGAGACGATGACGATCGGCAAATTCACGCAGACCGGGATCGGAGTCATGTACATTAACGGAATCGTTAACGAGAAGGTGGTCGAAGAGGTAAGACAACGGCTTCAACGCATCGAAATAGACGGCATCCTGGAAAGCGGTTATATCGAGGAGCTGATTCAGGATGAGACGTTTACGCTGTTTCCTACCCTGTACAATTCCGAGCGGCCCGATGTCATCGCGGCCGGACTGCTTGAGGGACGCGTCGCGATCCTCGTCGACGGAACCCCGTTCGCGCTGCTTGCGCCCGCATTGTTCGTCCAATTTTATCAATCGGCGGAGGATTATTATCAAAGGGCCGAGTTTGCGACGTTAATTCGCATGTTAAGGTACGGCTGCTTCTTCATCTCCCTGCTTGCGCCATCGCTCTATATCGCGATCACCACCTTCCATCAGGAGCTGCTTCCGAGCGCTCTGTTGTTCTCTCTGGCCTCGCAGCGCGAAGGTATTCCTTTCCCGGCTTTCGTTGAAGCGTTCATTATGGAGGTCACCTTCGAAATTCTTCGCGAAGCGGGCGTGCGGCTTCCGAAGACGGTCGGACAAGCGGTCTCGATCGTAGGTGCCTTGGTCATCGGCCAGGCGGCCGTCGAAGCGGGCCTCGTATCGCCGGCGATGGTCATCGTGGTGGCTATCACCGCCATTTCGAATTTCGTCATTCCCGCCTTCAATATGGGCATATCGATCCGAATTTTGCGGTTTGTTCTCATGATCTTCGGCGCCACCTTCGGCTTGTTCGGCGTGATCGTCGGCGTGATCGGCGTCGTGCAGCATCTATGCAGCTTGCGCTCCTTCGGCGTTCCGTACATGACGCCGATGGGACCCTTCATCGTAGAGGATCAGAAGGACGTCATTCTCCGGTTTCCCCAATGGGCGCTGTTCGCCAGGCCGCGGCTAATGAGCAAAAATAATCGAATTCGAGAACGCAACGCTCCGACAACAAGGCCCGAACGGAAGTCGAACGGAGGAGCGTGAGTAAGATGAGAAAATATTGCGCATGGCTTGGACTGCTTACGGTCGGAGCCGCCGTATTGCTAGCAGGATGCTGGGATCGCCGTGAATTGAACGATCTGGCCATTGCCGTAGGAATGGGGCTTGATCGGCAGGGCGGTCAGACGCAGGTTACGGTTCAAATCGTGAATCCGGGCGAGGTGGCCTCCAAAAAAGACGGGGGAGGCTATAGTCCGCCGGTAACGACGCTGAAAGTCGCGGAATCGACAACGATCGAAGCGTTAAGAAAGCTGACGGTCGTGGCGCCAAGAAAAGTCTATATGTCTCATTTGCGTATTCTGGTTATCGGCGAGGGCTTGGCCAGACAAGGGATTCTGAAGGTCATGGACGGGATATCGCGAAACCATGAGCTTCGCAGCGATTTCTACATCGTCGTCGCCAAAGGGACAACGGCCGGACAAGTCATGAAAATATTGACGCCGATCGATAAAATTCCGGCGAACAAAATGTTCAGCACGCTGGAGATGTCGGATAAGCTATGGGCGGCCACCGTAAGCATGCAATTGGATAAATTCATATCCGACTTGTCGAATCCGACGAAGGATACCGTGCTGACGGGCATCGTCATTACCGGAAACGGAAAAAGCGGTCAATCCAAAAAAAACATGAGCCGCATCTCGCCTTACGTCAATCTGGCTTATTCGGGCGTCGCCCTGTTCAAGGAGGATAAGCTGGTGGATTGGCTCAACGAAGAAGAGGCCAAGGGCTACAACTATATTATGGGAAACGTAAACAATTCAGCCGGCCATATCGCCTGTCCCGGTGGAGGAACGGCGGCGCTGGATATTACCCGCTCGGAATCAAAAGTAAAAGGCAAGGTGGCGCGAGGACAACCGAGCATCCATATCGATCTATTCGTGGAGCAAAATATCGGTGAGGTTCGTTGCGAAGTCGATCTGATGAAAGAGGCGAATATTCAGGCGCTGGAAGAGATCGCGGAAGAGAAGCTCACGCAAATGATGAAAGCCGCGATCAGGAAAGCGAAAAAAAATAAAGCGGATATTTTCGGGTTTGGCGAAAAGATCGAGGATGCCGATCCGAAATCGTGGAGGAAGCTGAAGAAGGACTGGGACGATTATTTCTCCCGATTGGACGTCTCCATTCAAGTGAACGCAAAATTTCGACGCATGGGTACGACTTCGAATTCATTGCTGGACCGAGAGGAGTGACGGGAGGCCGATGTGGACGGTAGCGGGAATTTTGCTTGCAAGCGGCTTTATTTTGTACCTGGAAGCGCCCAATCTTGCAAGAAACGCAATGATGAAGGAATTGGGCATTTTTTTGATCGTGCTGCTCATCGGAACGGCGGTCGGCATCATGGAAGCGGTCAAGCTGCCGATACCGAATCCGTTGACGCTCATTACGGCGATCCATAAGCCGATCAGCGATATGATGAACGCATTTTTGAAATAGAGGTGGGTTTGCATTGATTGAAAAAGGAAAGATCGGCGTCCATCAGTTTACCGTGTTGACGATACTGTTCACGGTAGGGAGTTCCATCCTTATCGCGCCTTCCGGTCTTGCCCACGCAGCCAAGCAGGACGCTTGGATAGCCGCGGCTGTCGGGCTTGCGATCGGTATGGGCATGGTCTTCTTCTACAACAGGCTTACCGTCCGGTTTCCGAATACGACCTTGGTCCATTACAGCCGGGAGGTGCTCGGCAAGTGGGCGGGAGCGATCGTTTCGTTTCTATATTTTTGCTATTTTTTCATTCTCGCCGCCCTGGTGCTGCGGAATATCGGCGATTTTTTGACGACGCAGGTGATGCCGAACACGCCTATCCAGTACATTCACATTTTCTTCCTGCTCGTCATTATCACGGGCATCCGCAGCGGCATCGAGACCTTCGCCCGTACGGCGGAAATTTTCTTTCCGTGGATGATCTTCTTTTTTCTGATCATGGTGTTTCTGCTGCCGGCGAAATTTGATATTCACCACATAACCCCCATACTTGGATACGGAATCAAACCGGTTATCAAGGCCTCCCTGCCGATGATAAGCACCCCGTACATGGAGCTTGTCATCTTCTTGATGATCTTTCCGTTTATTAATAACGCGCCTAAAGCCAGAAAAGCGTTTTTGACCGGCGTCCTGATCGGAGGGGTGCTGCTTATTATCATTTCCGCCTTATCGATTCTGGTCTTGGGCGCGGATTTGACGGCGAGGCAAATGTATCCAAGCTACAGCTTGGCGAAAAAAATCAGTATCGGCAACTTTCTGGAAAGGCTCGAGGTCATCATGGCGGGAATTTGGTTCATAACGATCTACTTCAAGCTCGGAATCGCCTTCTACGCATCCATCATGACCTTCGCCGAATTATTCCGCATGAAGGATGCGCGGCCGCTGTATTTGCCTTTCGGCATGATCCTGATCGTGCTTTCCGTCATCGCCTATCCGAACATAACGAGTTTTGTCAGCTTCGCCTCCAAAATTGATTTCCCCTACTCCTTCCCGTATGCGGTCGTATTTCCCTTGCTGATCTGGATTGTGGCGGTCATTAGAAAAAAGGGCCAAGCGTAGCCCTTTTTTTGCGTATTCGTCCATCAATGAGGCATCCGCATTGTTTTGTGAGGCAAACCTCATGGATAGGCAGGCAGTCATTGAGCATCGTTGGATTAATGAGGCAAACCTCACTTGTCATGAGGCTGGCCTCACGGGGAATGAGGATTGCCTCATTAATTCGTAAAAGCACCCTGTCTTCTATCAAAATAGTAAGTTTCGGCTCATAAAGGATGAAGGTGTCCTCATCGTTCGGGTCGGGAGGCGGCAGCAGGCAGCCCTAAGGGGCTACCTGTACTTGGCTGACGCCCGGAAATCGCTCGGCGATTGGCCGGTCTCCTTATGAAAGAGCCGCGAGAAGTAATGGACCGAACGGAAATGGTATTTGGCCGCGATATCGGTAACGCTTAAGCGGGTGTGCAGCAGGTCTTCCATGGCGCGCCCGATCAGGAAGCGGTTCCGGTATTGTACGGGCGAGGCGCCGGTCGCTTTTTTGAACATTTCGAAGAAGTAGCCTCTGCTCATGTTCAACCGCCCGTAATAGTCCGACAAGGGCTTGTCCTCTCCGCTCAGCAGATCCTGCTCCATCTTGTCCAGTATCCCGCTTATCCGCGGATCGGGAATATGCGCATCCTTTAGCATGAACTGCAGGAAATAAGCGATGAACGTTTGAAAATTGCGCTGCGACGTCAAGTTGCGGATGAAGGTACGCCCGGTCGTGTATTCGCCCGTTTTGTAGAAGCTTTGGAACAGGTCGATCCATGTCCGCAGCGAATCGACCTTCGCCGCCTCGGGGATCGGATAAGGGAACGGGGCGCCGACGAGACTTTCCACCAGCAGTTCGGGATTGTAGCAGATGAAATGGGCCCATTCGGACAGCGAACGTCTGTCCACGTAGCTCCAATCGAAGTAGCAGCACACGTGGACCATCGGCTCGCGATCGTCGGCGATCCATTCATGGGGCTGTCCGGCCGGGATGTAGACGAGCGAGCAGGGGCCGGTCTCGTACGTTCTTCCGAGCGTTTTCAATACGCCGAATCCTTCGCTGATCAAATAGATGGAGCTGGCGTAACAGATTCTCTCCGCGCTCGTTTGCCCCTTGGAGAAGGGATAGCGGGTCGCGTAATAGACGTAAGGGTGCAGCGACGAAAAATCCACAGGTGAACGCCTCCGAATTCTAGTCGTAAATTTACCTGACGATTGTGCAAATAAATGACGGCTTGCTAAATACATCGGTCCGCAATTCGGATAAATTGATAGGGTAACGACACGATTATCCGAGGAGTGATCCGATTGGAACCGAATCCTTATTTGCTGACTGACGAACAAATGGCCCAGTTTATTGCGAAAGGCTATCTGGTGCTGCATAACGATATTCCGGACGAGCTGCACCAGGGCATCATGAACCGGATTAACGGCGTGCTGCACGAGGAAGGCAATCCGGGCAACAACATTTTGCCGAGAGTGCCCGATATCCGCAAGCTGTTCGAAACGCCGGTCGTGAAAGGCGCGCTGACCGGCATTCTAGGTCCCGGCTATTACATGCATCCGCATCGGCACTGCCATTACAACCGGCCCGCGGATCAAAATCCGGGCGGCGGAAATTGGCATAAGGACGGCTATTGGAGCGCGATGCGAAGCCACCGTCCTTGGTGGGCGATGATTTTCTATTATACGCAGCCGGTAACGGAAGAGCTAGGCCCGACCGCCATTATGCCCGGCTCGCAGTACGACGAGCGGTTCCCGGGAAACGACAAGCCGTTTCTGCTGCCGACGGGGCCGGCGGGCACGATGGTGCTCGTCCACTTCGATTTGTGGCATAAGGCGTCGCTGAACACGTCGAATGCGGACCGGTATATGCTTAAGTTTCAATTCGCGAGGCTGAAAGCGCCGACCGCTCCAAGCTGGAACAACCGTTCAGCGGCGTTTCCGGCCCCTGCGGATGAGGGCGATTCCCGCATTCATCTATGGACGGACGTGTGGCGCTGGCTGAGAGGAGAGAGCGGCGCGAACGGCGCCGGGGAGCGGCCGTCCGGCGAGCGTGCCGTCCAGGAGCTTGCCGCCCTGCTGAACGATGCCGACGGACGGGTACGCGCCGATGCCGCAAGCGAGCTGGGCCTG
This sequence comes from Paenibacillus arenilitoris, assembly GCF_014705655.1. GTDB lineage: Bacteria > Bacillota > Bacilli > Paenibacillales > Paenibacillaceae > Pristimantibacillus > Pristimantibacillus arenilitoris. Next base: position 148,161 of record NZ_JACXIY010000002.1, read on the forward strand.
CTCGGCGGGGAAGCCATCGCGGCAAGCGCGAAGGTCGCGAAGCTGCTCGACGACCCGTCGGAGGCGGCCGCTTCGAATGCCGCTTACGCGCTCGCGAAGCTGGGCGAAGCGGGCGGCCGCGAGCTGCTGGAGGCGGTGCGCTCCGGCTCGCGCGTAGCGGCGCGGCATGCGGCATACGGCATACGGGCTGCAGGCCGCCGGCCGGGCGGAAATCGCCGGGCTGCTAGAGCTGCTGGACCACCCGGACGACGGCCGGCGGGCGCTTGCCTGCTTCGCGCTTGGCATGACGGGCGGCAAGGACGACCGCGTCGAGGCCGCCTTGATCCGATCGCTAGCCGATTCGAGCGAATGGGTGCGGCGGAACGCGGCCGAGTCGCTCGGCCTGCTGCTGGCGCCTACCGGCCGGGCGGTGACCGCGCTGATGAGGGCGCTTGCGGCATCGCTAGCCGAGGAATCGGCGTCCGCCGAGAAGGACCCGGCCAGCGAATACGCCCCCTCGCAAGGCTATATCCGCAATAAAATCGGCTATACGGCCGCGCTGTCCCTGCTTCGAATCGGCGGGCACGCCGCCGCCGGCGGCACGGTCGGCGTGCTGGAGCGGGCGCTTGGAAGCGCCGACCGCTACGTGCGCGCTTATGCCTGCGAGGCGCTGGACCATCTGCGGACGGCGGAAGCGGTGGACGTCCTGCTGCGCTATTACCGCTCGGCAAGATGGTGTCCCGACACGACCAAAGCGAGCACGTTCTGAGGCAAAAAAGAAGGAAGACCCGGCATCGCCGAGTCTTCCTTCTTCTTATAACCCTTTGCCGCCGACGGGGCGCAGCCGGATCGGATTATCCACACTGGCGATGATCGGCCGGGCGCGCTTGATCTGCTCCATCGCGGCTTCGTTCTTCAGCGAGGCGGCATGCGCTTCGGCGTTCGTCCACAGCTCGGTCACCCATACCGCGTCAGGTTCCTCGTCCGATACATTGACGATATACAACAAACAACCCTCGTAATCGCGAAGCCCCTCGGCCGCTTCGAGCAAAATTTGAACGAGCTCGTCCCTTTTGCCCGGCTGCGCCGTCAGCTTCCCGTACATCGTGAACTTTTCCATTTCGTCCCACACTCTTCCTCTCAAGTTAAATGGTCCGAGCGCATCGAATCGTAGTGCGCCGCGATGCCCGCGCTTACCTCCGCCATCTTCCCGATCAGCTCGTCCGGTTCGAGAATGGTTAGCGCCTTGCCGTACGGCAGCAGAAAGTAAGGCACGTAGCGCATCGAGGAGCCGCTCAGCTCGAATGTCGCTTCGCCGTCTTTACGCTCCTTCATCGCATGGCCGAACATCCAATGCCGGCATAATTCGTTCAGCGCCTGCTCGGCCGCGCGAATGCGAACCGTCAGCAGGCCGCTCTCGCCGGTCGCCCCGGGAAGCAGGCCGCCCATAAGGAACTGCTTGGCGGAAAATTCGGCGGGCTTCTCGAAATGCCGGTCCATGAGCGACAAGCCCGCGATGCGGTCCACGCGGAAGCTTCGCGGCTGCCCGCGGTACCGGCAAAACCCGGCCGTATACCAATGGCCCTTCCAATGAATGATGCCGTAAGGGTCGAATTCCCGATCGCTGGGACAATCGGCGCCGGCGCTTTCGTACGCCATCCGCAGCGACCGGCCTTGCGCCGCGGCTTCCTCCAGTATTTGGAGATAACTCATGACGCGGTCGTCAACCGGCGGCTGGATGACGGATATCCCTTCGCCGTGGCGCTCCATGTGGCCCAGCTGCTTCTCGTTTGCGTACCGCTTCAGCTTGTCGATGGCCCGGTCCAGCGCCTCCGTAAACGGATAGCCGGCTTCCCGCGCGAACGTCGAGGCTTGCACGAGCGCCTTCTGTTCGTCCATGTCGAACAGGAGAGGCGATTCGGCGAAGCGCCCGAGAATGCGATAGCCGCCGTTCGGGCCGGAATCGGCGATGATCGGCGCCCCGCTGGCGCATAGGGAGTCGATGCAGCGATATACGGTACGCACGTGAATTTCCAGCTCGTCCGCCAGCTGCTTGGCGGTCATCCGCTTGCCCGATTGGAGCAGCCACAGAATGGCGAGCATGTTATCCGCCTTGGACATGTCGAGGATTCCTTCCCGTCATGAATGTCTTGGATTCGTTGCTTCCATTATAGCGGCTTCACTTTAAAGGCGCCATGCCCTGCCTGATCCATGACTCGTAGGTCGGGCCGTACACTTCCGGAAGCGTTATGCCGGCCTGGCGCATCAAGACCGTCATCTGTCCCCGGTGATGAGCCTGGTGCATGACCGTAAACCGCAAGGATGCGCCGTTCGCCCACTGCTCGCCCATAATCTCCGCCGTCGCCCGGAGGCTTGCGTCGTCCCACTGCGTCATGACCGCCTGAAGCATCGACTCGCTCGTCTGCCGGTACCGCTCCGCGATCACGGCCGCGGAAGACGGGGCTTCATCGCCCTCCGGCGGCCCCTCGAAGGCGAGTCCGAGCGACGCCATATAATGTAGGGACGCGACGAGATGCCAGGCGATCTGCCCCAGCGTCCGCCGGTTCGGGGCGACCTCCCGCGACAAAGCTTCATCGGTCAATGCGTTCATGACGGCTTCGGTCAATTTGGCCTCTTGCGCCCATTCCGAAGCGAATTGCTCCAATTTCTCGTACATGCCAATTCCTCCATTCGATTGATCGCTTGCTTTCAAAATGGAGTATACATGTCAATCCCTGACAGCTACGGTCAGCAATATTAATTTAAAATGAAATTTACCATGGAAATGTTTGTATCGCGATGTTTCTTGCACTATAATTGCTTAGTATGGTCACGGGCAGACATACAAATATAGATCGCGAAAGGCGCGGAGGTTGCTTTCCAAAGCGATGATTGCCGCGCGAAAGTTAAGGAGGAGAGAGAATGAATACGGCTGGTACGGCAACCGCTGCCGCTCCCGAAGAGCTTGGGAACGTGAAGCGGCTGCCGATTTTGATTTCGATTATTATCGGGGCGTTTTTTTCCATATTGAACGAAACGCTCCTCAACATCGCGTTTCCCGAGCTGCTCGTCGAGCTTCAAGTATCGGCTCCGACGCTCCAATGGCTGGCAACCGGCTACATGCTCGTCGTCGGCGTGCTCGTTCCGGCTTCGGCGCTGCTTGTGCAATGGTTTACGACGAGGCAGATGTTCCTAGGCGCGATGACTCTATTTACCGTAGGCACGCTCGTATGCGGAACCGCGCCCGAATTTTCGTTCCTGCTGGCCGGCCGCTTGCTGCAAGCCGCGGGCACCGGCCTCATGCTGCCGGTCATGATGAACACGATTCTCGTGCTGTACCCGCCGGAGAAACGGGGGGCCGCGATGGGCAGCATCGGGCTTGTCATCATGTTCGCCCCGGCCATCGGTCCTACGCTGTCCGGACTTATTCTCGAATCGTTTGAATGGCGCTGGTTATTTTACTTCGTGCTGCCGTTCGCCGTTTTCTCGATTATTTTTGCGTCCATCTATTTGAAGAACGTATCGACGGTTACGAAGCCGAAAGTCGACGTCGTGTCGCTCATCCTGTCCACGATCGGCTTCGGCGGCATCGTCTACGGCTTCAGCAGCTCGGGCGAAGGCCACGGCGGCTGGTCGAGTCCGGAAGTTTACGGCACGGTGGCCGTCGGCGGGGTCGCGCTGCTCCTGTTCGTGCTTCGTCAGCTCCGACTAAAGGAGCCGCTCATGGATCTGCGGGCGTTCAAGTATCCGATGTTTACGCTGACGACGCTGCTGCTCATCATTCTTATGATGACGCTGTTCTCGACGATGTCGCTGCTTCCGTTCCTGTTCCAGGGCGCCCTATTGATGACGGTATTCGCATCGGGCTTGCTCATGCTGCCGGGCAGCTTGCTGAACGGCCTTATCTCCCCGCTGACGGGCAAGCTGTTCGACAAGTTCGGGCCGAGGGCGCTCGTCATTCCGGGAACGTTGTTCCTCGCCGTCATTATGTGGTTCTTCACGCAGGTGTCGGGCGAAACGTCCAAGACATCGTTCCTCATTCTGCATATCTGCCTAATGGTCGCGATTTCGATGATCATGATGCCGACCCAGACGAACGGCTTGAATCAGCTGCCGCAGCGGTATTATCCGCACGGCACGGCCATTCTGAACACGCTGCAGCAGGTTGCGGGCGCGATCGGCGTCGCCTTGTTCATCGGCATCATGACGTCCGGACAGCGCTCCTTCCTGGAGGAGTCCTCCGATCCGACGTCTCCCGCACAAATGTCCGAAGCGATGGTGTCCGGCGTGCATAACGCCTTCGTCGTCGGCTTCGCCTTTGCGATCGCGGCTCTCGTGCTCTCGCTATTCATCAAGCGCACGAAGGCGCAGGCGGAATAGAAGCTTCGCCCGCCGCTATCGTCAATCGAAAATCCCTTGCCGTTCCTTGAGCGGCAAGGGATTTTTTTGTTCGAATATAAGAACTTATATGTTTTGCACTAATAAATGAGCTTCTATTTCATCGCGAAACGAGCTTATGCCGCCAAAGGACGGCACAGAACCGAGCTGCGCAAGATGCAGCTAGCGGTTCGTGCGTAACGTCAGCCGTTTACACTTGGCCAATTCCGGCTCAAAAAAAGTGCAGTGTACATATTGACATATCAAGTCATTCTGTATAATATACTATTTGTAAGCGCTTATATCAATACACATAACAACATGGCAACATAGAATGGCTCGGGAGGGATAGGCTGCGGATGAAAGGATCAGTAGACGAAATAACGAAGAACGACAACGTGATCGCCCGGCTGGAGCAATGGCCGAGGATGGCGAGGTTTTACCGAAACTGCTTCTACAACACGCTGGAGACGACGACCGAAGTGCTGGACGACGGGACGGCCTTCGTCTTCACGGGAGACATTCCGGCCATGTGGCTGCGCGATTCCTCCGCCCAGGTCCGCCATTACATCCCGTTGGCGGCCGGGGACGACCGTTACCGGCAAATCATTGAAGGGCTCATAAGGCGGCAGATGTCGTACATACGGATCGATCCTTATGCCAATGCCTTCAACAAGGAGCCGAACAACCAGGGACACAAGGGGGATTTGACCGAGGGCAGCCCTTGGGTGTGGGAGCGGAAGTACGAGATCGATTCCCTCTGCTACCCGATCCAGCTCGCCTACCTGTACTGGCAAGCGACGGGCAGAACGGAACTGTTCGACGACGCTTTCAAAGAGACGGTCAACGCCATCATCGGCTTGTGGACGGCGGAGCAGAAGCACGAGGAATGGTCGCCATACCGGTTCCAGCGGTTGAATTGCCCGGAATCCGACACGCTGAAGAACGAAGGACTCGGTACGCCGACCGCGTATACCGGCATGACCTGGTCGGCCTTCAGGCCGAGCGACGACGCTTGCGCGTACCATTATTTGATTCCGTCGAACATGTTCGCCGTCGTCGCGCTCCGGTACGTGCAGCGGATCGCCCTGGACGTCTACGGGGATGAGGCGCTCGAAGCCGCCGCCGGAAAGCTCTGCGGCGAGATCGACGCCGGCATTAGAGCGTACGGCATTTTCAAGCATCATCAATTCGGCGATATTTACGCTTACGAGACGGACGGGCTCGGACGTTACAACCTGATGGACGACGCGAACGTGCCGAGCCTGCTTTCGATCCCGTACATGGGATACGCTCCCGCGGACGATCCGATCTACCGGAATACGAGGCGGTTCATTCTGAGCCGGGAGAACCCGTATTACTACGAAGGGAAGGCGGCCAAAGGAATCGGAAGCCCGCATACGCCTTCCGGCTACATTTGGCATATCGGCCTGACCATGCAGGCGCTGACGTCGGACGACGACGAGGAGATCCGCGAGCTGCTCGCCATGATCGTCTCGACGGATGCCGGAGAAGGCTTCATGCACGAGGGCTTCCACGCGGACAATCCCGCGGAATATACGAGACCGTGGTTCGCTTGGGCCAACAGCCTGTTCGGCGAACTGATCTACAAGCTCGTCGAAGGAAAGAAGCAGCATTTGTTTCCTTCCGAGGCGTAACCGACGACCAAACTCACCCTTAGAGGCCTTGGATTTTGCCGCGAGCCGCGGGCTTTGCGAGCCCGCGTAAGATCGCCTTCATTCGTGTTAGGGCAGGCCTGCTCCGGCGAGCAGGCTCTGCATAACAAATAAAAAAGGTTGGAAGGGGAAGAAGAATGCGCAAACAAAGTAGAGTAGTTTGGTTTGTCATGCTGATTTTGGTTTTGTCGCTTGTTGCAAGCGCTTGCACGAGCGGCGGCGGGAACGGAGGCAATACGGAGCCCGAAGGGCAGAACAATGCCGGACAGGCCTCGAACGCGCCGTCGCCGGAAGCCAGCGAGGAAGCGCCGGCGGACGACGGCGCGCCTCCGGTGCAGGATTTGGGCGGCTACAAATTCGTCGTTGCCGACAATAACCCGAACAGGTGGTTCCCGCAGGAAGGCAGCTCCGACCTGGCCAACGCGATCATCGACCGGATCAAATGGGTCGAGGAGACGTACAACGTCAAGATCGAGCTTCGCAAGCATTCGGAGGAAGAGTTCAGCAACGCGGTGCTTGCCGGCGACAAATACGCGGACATCATCATCGCGCCGACGTGGGAGCTCGGCCGGCACATTAACGGCAAGCGTCTCGCCGACATGAGCAAAATCCCGAACCTGAAGCTCGATAACGCCTATTGGAAAGAATACAACACGTCCAACCTGCTGACCTACGACAACCGGACCTTCGGCGTCGCCGCGCCGTTCGCGAACCAGGGGGACGAAGTATGGGTGCTCGCGTTCAACAAGAGCATCATCGACGAGCTCGGTCTCGAGAATCCGTACGATCTCGTGAAGAACAAGCAATGGACGTTCGAAAAAATGCTCGAAATGGAGCAGGCGGCGAAGCGCGACTTGAACGGCGACGGCGTCATGGACAGCAACGACCGCTACGGCCTGGCGACGGGCCACGATTGGGATATCGGCGTTGCGCTCTATCTGGCGTCGGGCAACAAAATCATCGATATCGCCGACGACGGCAAAATGACGTACGCCGTCAACACGCCGGAAGCGTTCGAAACGATCGAAATGATCAAGAAGCTGGCCAAGCCCGGAGACACATTTTTCCCGAAGAAGGAAGGCGAGGATATGGACGCGTACGTCAAAGCGTTCGTCGAAGGCAAAGCGCTGTTCCTGGCTTACTCCAGAGGACGCGGCGTCATCGATCCGATCTACGAAATGGAAAGCGACTTCGGCTTCGTTCCGATGCCGATGGGCAATAATACCGACAATTATCTTTCTTGGGTAAGCCACGACGCGCCGTCCATGGCCGTGCCGGTTACGAACAAAGAGCTCGACAAAACGGGGCTGATTTTGGAAGCGCTCGCATGGAAGGCGCAGGAGGAAGAGCAGATCCGCATGGACGAAATCGCCTTTACCCAATTGCGCGACGAAGAGTCTCTCGACGTTCTGATGGAGCTGAAAAATTACGGCGTATCGGACATGGCGTTCATCGGCCAGCAGATGCAGGGCAATGTGCACAGCGGCCTCGCCCTGATCCCGGACGTGGGCTTCTACAATCAAAATTTGGAGCCGGCTTCCAAGGTGGCCGAAATCGAGGAAGCGGTCAATATCGGCCTCGAGGAGCTGGCGCTCAGGCTGAAGGGCGAATTCGTCGAGCCTTCGCCGAAGCCGGAGGAAGAGAAGAAGGAATAACCGCGAGGGCCGGCAACGAAGCACGGGGGCTGTCAACGGCCGGATCATTCGGAGCAACCGTCTGACCGCCCCTTTTTTCTCGAAATAATCCGCTAGTTTCTCTATTGAAACTTTAACCATGTGGGGGAAATCAATATGACGGTGCGAGCTGAACGGTTATGAGCCGGGCGTTAATGAAGGGATGTATGTTGGCGTTAGGGTTGGGCTTGTTGGCGTTTATGTGGCCTTCGCCCGCTTCGGCCGACGATGACGGCCTGCTGGTCAAGCTGCCGAGCTACCGGGATTACTTGAAGCAGCATGAAGGCAAACCCGCGGGCGGCGCGGATATCGTGTTGAAGGCCGGCGACTACGCGAAGGCCGGCGCTGACATCGAGATTTACGACGACTACGAGGGGATGGAGGGCGAGTCCGTGTACACGGGCGAGAGCGGCTCCATCGAATGGGAAGTCGACGTGCCGGAGAGCGGCATGTATAACATCGAAGTGCTCTATTATCCCGTACTGGGCAAAGGCAACGCGATCGAGCGGATGGTTACGATCGACGGGCAGGTCCCGTACAACGAGGCGAAATATATTCATTTGTCGCGAATCTGGAAGGATATGAACGAAATCGGCCGGGATTTCAAAGGCAACGATCTGCGGCCGAAGCAGACGGAAGCGCCTAGATGGCGGAAGGAAACGCTTCAGGACATGCTTGGCTACTACAACGATCCGTTATTGTTTTATTTGGAAAAAGGGCAGCATACCGTCGGTTTCGAATCGGTCCGGGAGCCGGTGGTTTTAAATACCGTACGCGTCTACAAGGCGGAGGAGCTCAAATCCTACGAGGAAGTGAAAGCGGAGTACGAGGCGCAAGGCTATGAAGAGGCCGAGGCGGAAACGATCAAAATCCAAGCGCAGAATACGTACGAGAAATCGGATAACACGCTGTATCCCATCGCGGACCGGTCCTCGGCCATTACGGAGCCGCAGGATCCTTCCAAGCTGCGCCTGAACAGCATCGGCGGGGACAAGTGGAAGATGCCGGGGCAATGGATCACTTACAAGTTCACGGTCGAGGAAGACGGCTTGTACAAAATCGCGTCCCGCTTCAAGCAGAACAAGCTGGCGGGGATGTACGTCAACCGGAAAATCATGCTGGACGGCGCCGTTCCGTTCAAGGAAGCCGGCGCCGTCAAGTTCAACTACGGCCGAAACTGGCAGGTAGAAGCGCTGGGCGACGGCGAGCGGGAATTCGCGTTCTACCTGGAGGCGGGCGAGCACGAGCTGACGATGGAGGTGACGCTCGGCGAGCTGGCGGAGGTGCTGAACCGGGTCGACGACAGTCTGGTCAAGCTGAACGGCATCTATCGGCAGGTGCTGATGATTACGGGGACGGAGCCGGACTTGTACCGCGATTACGGGTTCGAGAAGCTGATTCCGGAAGCGATCGCGTCCATGAAGGAGCAAGCCGCCGCGCTCAGGCAGGTATCGGCCGACATGGAGGCGCTCGTCGGGCAGAAGGGCGAGAACATGGTGCTGCTCGACAAGATCGCATTCCAGCTGGAGCAGATGGTGAAGGATCCGGAAGCGAACATCGCCAAGACGTTCACGCCGTTCAAGGAAAACGTAGGGGCGCTAGGCACGTGGATTCTGACGGTCGGCGAGCAGCCGCTGACGGTCGATTATATGAGCGTCATGCCTCCGTCCGAGAAGCTGCCGAAGGCGGAAGCCTCGTTCTGGAAGCGGCTCGCGTTCGAATTCACGGCGTTCCTGATGTCGTTCTTCGCCGATTACAACACGCTGTCCGCGGACGGCGGGCAGGCGGAGGAGCCGATCGAGGTATGGCTGTCCTCGGGACGCGACCAATCGCAAATTATTCGGGAAATGATCAACGACACCTTCACGCCGGAGACCGGCATTCAAGTGAAGCTTAAGCTGATCCCGGATAATACGCTGCTGCCGTCGGTGCTGGCCGGCATCGGTCCAGACGTCGCGATGGGCAATCTCGCGGCGGAGCCGGTGCAGTACGCGCTCCGCAGCGCCGCCGAGCCGATCGATCGGATGCCGGGCTACGAAGAGATTGCTGCTAGGTTCCACGCGAGCTCGCTCGTGCCTTACGAGCTGGAGGGCAGGATCTACGCCCTGCCGGAGACGCAATCGTTCCCGATGCTGTTTTACAGGAAAGACATTCTGCAGGAGCTCGGGCTCGAAGTGCCGACGACATGGGAGCAGTTCTACAAGCTCATTCCGGAAATCCAGAAGCAGAACATGCAGATCGGTTTCCCGCAGGACATCAGCGGCTTGCAAATCTTCTTGTACCAGAACGGCGCCGAGCTGTACAACGCGCAGCGGAGCAAGTCGACACTCGGCGACGACGCGACGATCGAAGCGTTCCAGAAGCAGACGGAGCTGTTCACGACGTACAAGTTCCCGCGCGACTACGATTTCGCCAACCGGTTCCGGACGGGCGAGATGCCGATCGGCATCGCGGATTATACGACGTACAACCAGCTGATCGCCTTCGCGCCGGAGATCAGGGGGTTATGGGAATTCGTCCCGCTGCCGGGCACGGTCATGGCGGACGGCACGCTGAACCGCGCGACGCCGTCGACCGGAACGGCGATCATGATGATGAAGGACGCGGCGGATAAGGACAAAGCGTGGCGCTACATGGACTGGTGGACGAGCGCGGAGACGCAATCCCGGTTCGGAACGGAAATGGAAGCGATTCTCGGCAAAGCGGCGAAGCAGGCTACGGCCAACATGGAAGCGCTTAACAATATGCCGTGGACGAAAACCGAGTACGACCATCTCATGACGCAATGGTCCTTCGCGACGGGCACGCCGGAAGTGCCGGGCGGCTACTACGTAACGCGCAACATCGGATTCGCGTCGGCGCTCGCCTACACGAACGCGGATCCGGAGACGCTGCTCGACTACGTGAAAGAGGTTGACGATGAAATAACGAGAAAAAGACGGGAATTCAAGCTGGAATGACCGCGACCCGTGACTTTGCCGATTCAGGAGGACTCCAATCATGAAGGAAGAGTTGGTAGTAGGAGGAAATGTTATCGCGAAGAGGCCGGACCCGTTCGTCAGAAGGCGCCTCGCGCAAGGCTGGAAGTCGGTTAAAAAAAATAGGGTCGCCTACCTGTTCGCGGCCCCGTACATGATCCTGTTCTTCGCCTTCACGGCGTTGCCGGTCATCGTCTCGCTCGGTCTCGGCTTCTTCTCCTTCAACCTGCTGGAGGCGCCGATCTTCGTCGGCATGGACAATTATATCCGGCTGTTTCTGGGCGACGACATCTTCATCAAGGCGATCGGCAACACGTTCCTGCTTGCCGTCATGGTCGGCCCGATCGGCTATTTGATGTGCCTCGTGTTCGCCTGGCTGATCAACGAGCTGCCGCGGTCGCTGCGGACGATCCTGACGCTCGTTTTCTACGCGCCTTCGATATCGGGCAACATTTATTTGGTATGGGGCATCTTCTTCAACAAAGACGCTTACGGCTACGCGAACGCCATCCTGCTTCGCTACAACGTCATCTCGTCGCCGATTCTATGGTTCGAGAACCCGCAGTACATGATGCCGCTCGTCATCGTCGTCGCCTTGTGGACCAGCGTAGGCACGAGCTTCCTCTCCTTTATCGCCGGCCTGCAGGGGATCGACCGGACGCTGTACGAGGCGGCGGCGATGGACGGCGTCCGGAACAGATGGCAGGAGCTTTGGTATGTCACCCTGCCGTCCATGAAACCGCAGCTGATGTTCGGCGCGGTCATGAGCATTACCGGGGCGTTCGGCACGGGCGCGATCGTCACCGCGCTGTGCGGCATGCCGAGCACCGGCTACGCGGCGCATACGATCGTGAACCATCTCGAGGACTACGGCTCCGTCCGGTACGAAATGGGCTACGCCTCGGCGATCGCGACGATTCTGTTCATCATCATGATCGGGACGAACAAGCTCGTCCAGAAGCTTTTGTCGAAGGTGGGTGAATGAGTTGATCCAAATAAAGCTTCATCGAAGCAAGAGCGGGATTAAGCGTTCTTACTTCGCCGACTTCGGCATTTATTTGTTCCTGCTGCTGTTCGGCCTGTTCATGATGATGCCGCTCGTCTACGCGATTTCGAACTCGATCAAGCCGCTGGAGGAAATCTGGTATTTTCCTCCCCGGTTTCTCGTCAACAATCCGACGCTCGACAACTTCCGCGACCTGATGGTCGTCATGAGCGATTCCTGGGTGCCGTTCAGCCGGTACGTGTTCAATACGTTTTTCATTACGGCGGTCGGCACGTTCGGCCACGTCGTGCTCGCTTCCTTGTGCGCGTACGTGCTGTCGAAGCACAAATTCCCGGGCCAGGGGCTCATGTTCAGCATGGTCGTGCTGTCGCTCATGTTCAGCGGCGTCGTGACCCAAATTCCGAATTTCATCATTATATCGTCGCTTGGCTGGATCGACTCCTATCAGGCGCTCATCGTGCCGGCCTTCGCGTCGTCGCTCGGCCTGTATCTCATGAAGCAGTTCATGGACCAGATGATACCGGACGCGGTGCTCGAATCGGCGCGCATGGACGGCGCCAGCGAATGGCATATTTTCTGGAAAATCGTCATGCCGATGGTCAAGCCGGCCTGGCTGACGCTGATCATCTTCTCGATCCAAGGGCTGTGGGGAATCGGAGCCAATCACTTTATCCAAAGCGAGGAGCTGAAGACGCTCAACTACGCGCTGTCCCAAATTTTGGCCGGGGGCATCGCCCGGACGGGGACGGGCTCGGCGGCCGCGGTGCTGATGATGATCGTGCCGATCATCGTGTTCATCGTCTCGCAGTCCAAGATTATCGAGACCATGTCCGCGTCGGGCATGAAAGAATAGGCTTGGAAGGGGAAAAACGTATGGTCAGGACCAAATGGATCTTGTTTTTTGCCGCCATGGTCATGCTGGGCAGCTTCGGCGTAGAATCGGCCTCGGCGATGGTTCCGTATAAAACGTATTTTTACGACTATGAAGGCAATTATTTCGTCTCTCCCGACGCTTACGTCCCCGAGCGGGTGCTTGGCGCAGGGGACATGGGCATACCGGACGCGGCGCTGAACCAGCCGCTCGACCTGTTCGTGGACGGCGACAAGCAGGTGTACGTCGCGGACAGCGGGAACAACCGGATTGTTCTGCTCGACGAGGAATACCGGCTGAAGAAGGAGATCAAGGAGTTCGTGCTGGGGGACGGCAGGACGAAGAGCGGCTTCAACGCGCCGACGGGCTTGTTCGTCACGGAGGAAGGGCTGATCTACGTCGCGGATTCCAAAAACGCGCGGATCGTCGTTCTGCGGCAGGACGGCGGTCTGGAGCGCATCTTGGAGGCGCCGGATTCCGACGTCTTCCCGGCCGGCTTCATCTACGAGCCGTCCGCGCTCGGCGTCGATCCGGCGGGACGCATCTACGTCATTTCGAAGAGCACGAACATGGGCGTCATCGCGCTTAACGCGGACGGCGGCTTCGACGGCTTCGTCGGGGCGGAGAAGGTCGCGCCCAAGGTGGCCGATCTGTTCTGGCGGCTGATCACGACGAAGGAGCAGAAGAGCCGCACGGCCAAGAACGTGCCGACGGAGTACAACAACATTACGATCGACGAGCTCGGCTTCGCCTACGTGACGAGCAGCGCGCTCGGCACGAGGGCCCAGCTGAACGCCCTCCAAAGCCGGGACAAATCGAGCCGGAACGCCCCGGTCAAGCGGCTGAACAATCTCGGCATCGACATCCTGAAGCGCAACGGCGCTTATCCGCCCGCCGGCGACATCCAGGTCAAGAACGACGTGTCCCGGTTCATCGACGTCGCGCTTGCGGGCAGCGGGGTGTATAGCACGCTCGATTCGACCCATAACAAAATATTCACGTACGACGAAGAAGGCAACCTTCTGTACGCCTTCGGCGGTTACGGCAGCCAGGACGGCGTGTTCCAAAGCGTATCCGCGCTGGCCTACCAGGACGCGAGGCTGCTGGTGCTCGACAAGGGCACCGGCAAGCTGACCGTGTTCAGGCGGACGGATTACGGCGATAACATCGCGGCGGCGATCGAAGCGCGCAAAAACCGCAAATACGACGAATCCATCGCGGCGTGGCGGAAGGTGCTCGGCCAGAACCCTTCGCTCGAAATGGCCTATTCCGGCGTCGCCCAGTCCAATATGCGCAAGGGCGAGTACGAGGAAGCGATGCATAACTACAAGCTCGCGAACGATTGGGAGCATTATTTCAAAGCGTTCGCCGAATACCGTAAGGAAGTGATCGGCAAGCTCATTCTCGTCATCCCGATCGCGGCGGTCCTTCTCCTCTGGCTGCTGACCCGGTTTTTCAAATACGTGAAGAAAGTCAACGCGACGGGCTGGCGCAAGTCGGGCAAGCGAACGTTCCCGGAGGAAGTGTTCTACGCGTTCCACGTCATGTTCCATCCGTTCGACGGCTTCTGGGATTTGAAGCACGAGAAGCGCGGCAGCGTGCGGGCGGCGGTGTTCATCGTCGCGCTCGTCATGGCGGCGGACGTGTTCGAGAAGCTGGCCGGCGGCTACATTCTGTACCCGACCGATTGGCGGGTCATCGAGCTGCACGACACGGTGCTCGGCGTGCTGATTCCGTTCGGTCTATGGTGCTGCGTCAACTGGGGGCTGACGACGCTGATGGACGGGGAAGGAAGCTTGAAGGACATCTTCATCGCATCCGCCTACTCGCTCATGCCGATCGCCATGATCAGCATTCCCGTCACGATCTTCAGCAATTTCGCCTCCCAGCAGGAGCAGCCGTTCATTACGTTCTTCACGTCGCTGTCCTTCGCTTGGGCGATCGGCCTCATCTTCGTCGGCGTGCTGGTGACCAACGACTACAATCCGTTCAAGAACGCGTACACGTCCGTCATCTCGCTGATCGGGATGGGCTTCGTCGCCTTCCTGACCGTCGTCTTCATTAATATTTTGCAGAACATGAACGCCTTTATTACGACGATCTTCAATGAAATAGCGTTTCGGCTATAGCAAATTCGGGAAGAAAGGGAGGCCAGCCGTATGAAAGCGAAAAGGATCGTCTGCGCGCTGCTCGTCATCGGGGCGGCCCTCGCGCTGTGGAACCCGGGAGACGGGAAGCCGGCCCGCGCGGCGGACGCCGCCGCGGAGGGCGGCGATGCGCCGGCGGCGGCCGGGACTCCGTCGGCGAAGCTCCGGAAGCCGGCGAAGGACGGCAGCTTGACGCCCGCGGCCGAGAACGACCGGCTCCGCCTATATTTCGACAACCGCTCGGGCGGCGTCGCCGTCGAGGACAAGGCGACCGGAAGCCTGTTCTATTCCAATCCGCTAGGCGCCTTGGAGGATGCGAAGGCGAGCGATGCGGCGAAGGAAGAGCTGATGTCCCAGATCAGCCTCGTCTATAACGTGAAGGGCAAGGAAGGCGATCTGGAAATGAACAGCTACACCCATGCCATGAAGCTCGACCAGGTTGGCTGGGGCAAGCAGGAGCAGGGCCTCACGGTGGAGATGGTGCTCGGCCGCGAGGAGCAGCGCCGGCTGCTCCCGCAGCAGATCGCGAAAGCGAGCTTCGAGGAGAACGTGCTGAGCTTCATCGAGGCGGAGCGGGAGAAGAGGCGGATTCTCGCCTTCTATATCCTGTATACCCGCGAGGACCTGGAAGGCGCCAAAGGCAAGGAACTGCTCGCCAAATATCCGGCACTGGAGAAAGAAGACATCTACGTGCTGAAGACGTCCATCACGGAGCGGGACAAGGGCGTGCTGGAGAGCTCCGTCAAGAAAGCGGGCTATACGTACGAGAAGCTCGCGGAGGATTACGAGCGGGTCGGCTACGACGGCGATGAGGCCGTGTTCCCTTATTTCAAGCTGCGGCTCGATTACACGCTGCAGGAGGACGGCTTGTCCGTTACGGTTCACAACGGGCAAATCGAATACGATAAGGAACGGTTCAACCTGGTGAAGATGACCGTCCTGCCTTATTTCGGAGCGGGCAAGAGCGGCGAGGAGGGCTATTTGTTCCTGCCGGACGGTTCGGGCACGATCATCGGATTCAACAACGACGGCAGCAAAAACACGCTGCTTACGACCGGCAAGCTGTACGGCCCCGACTACGCGCTGTCGCAGGCGGACAGGGGCAGCTTCAAGCAGGAGTTCCGCGCGCCCGTGTACGGGATCAAGAAGGACGGCTCGGCGCTGCTTGCCGTCATCGAGGAGGGCGACGCGGTCGCGGAAATCAATGGCATGATGGGCAACATCAACCATTCCTGGAATACCGCCTACGCGTCCTTCACGATCCGGAACAAGGATACGTTCATCCAGGAGAACGCGTTCGAGCAGGCGCCGTGGATCATTTACGAGAAGAACGCGTACGACGGCAACATCGCGCTGCGCTACTTCATTCTGACGGGCGAGGAAGCGGATTACGCCGGCATGGCGGGCGCGTACCGCGAATACCTCGTCAGCGAAGGGATACTGAAGAAGACGGACCCGCCGGAACAAATCCCGTTCTATCTCGATACGATGGGCGCCGTCGATACGATGGTCCGCAAGTTCGGCATCCCGACGCGCAGCCAGGCGGCCGTCACTTCGTTCGACGAGGCGGGCCGGATGCTGGAGCGGCTGACGGGGAAGGGCGTAAGCAACGTGAAGCTGCGGTATACCGCGTGGTATAACGGCGGGTATTTCCATACCGCCGCAAGCGGGATGAAGGTGGAGAAGGTGCTCGGCGGCGCGAAGGGGATGAAGGAGCTGGCGGCAAAGGCGCGGGAGAGCGGCGCGGAGCTGTATCCGGACGTCGACTTCGTCACCGTCTCGGCGAATAAGGCTTTCGACGGCTTCAAGCCGCATAAGGACGGCATCCGCTCGCTGTTCCAGAAGACCGGCTACAAGGGAATTCTGAACGTCGCCACGCTGGAGTACGAGAACAGCGTATGGGGCGTCGATCCGAACAAAATTCCCGATTACTACGACCGGTTCGCGAAGGATTACGCAACGCTCAAACCGGAGGCGATCTCGCTGTCGTCGCTCGGCGATACGCTCAATTCGAATTTCAAGAACAACCGCCAGGTCAACCGGGAGCAATCGATGGCGCTGGCCGAAGAGGTGCTGGCGAAGGCGGACGAGGCTTACGGGAACGTAATTTCGGACAGCGGCAATGCGTATTTGTTCCCTTACGCGGACCATATCCTGAATCTTCCGGACGAGGACAGCTCGCTCTCCATCGCAGACCGTCAGGTACCGTTCCTGCAAATCGCGCTTCACGGGTATATCGGGTATGCCGGCGAGCCGCTCAATCTCGCAAGCGATTTGCGTCCGGCGGTGCTGAAGGCGCTCGAAACCGGCAGCGGCGCGTATTTCAAGCTGAATTACGGCGACAGCAGCCTGCTGAAGGACGCGTTCCTGTTCGATGACGTATACGCCTCGCGGTTCGCCGATTGGGAGGACGCCGCCGCGGACCTTTACGCGGAGATGAACGAGGTGCTGAAGGACGTGCAGGACCAGGCGATCGTCGATCACGAGCAGCTGGCGGAGCAGGTGTACAAGACGACCTACGAGAGCGGCAAAGCCGTCATCGTGAACTACGGCGATCAAGAAATTCAGGTGGAGGGGATCCGGGTAGGCCCGGTCGACTATGCGGCCGTTACCCCATAATCCCCGCGAGGAGGATCATCGACTATGATCAAACGGTCTGCAGCCTTTGGCAAGAAGAGGATAAGCTTCACCGTGACGCAGAAGCGGGACTTGATGGGCTGGGTGTTCGTAAGTCCTTTCGTGCTGGGCTTTCTCCTGCTGTTCCTCGGGATATTCATCGATTCGTTCCGCTTCAGCTTCATGGAAGTGAACGTGCTGTCCCAGGGCGGCTACTCGGCGAAGTTCATCGGCTTTGACAACTTTCATCAAATCTTAAGAGTGGATCCCAATTTCAACCGGCAGCTGTACGGGGCCGTGCAGAACATGCTGTTCGACATTCCGATCATCGTCATGTACAGCCTCTTCATCGCCGTGCTGCTCAATCAGAAAATGAAGGGGCGCGCGATCTTCCGGGCGATCTTCTTCGTTCCGGTCATCCTCGCGACCGGCATCGTCGACAAGGCGGATCTCGGCAATTCGATCATGAACGCCTACCAGAGCATTCCGGGGCTCGACACCGGCATCGCGGAAGTGACCGAATCGGCCGGCGGCATGTTCAGCAGCCTGCAGCTTAAGCGGTATATGTTCCAAATGTTCGACTTCAGCCCCGCGCTCGTGAACATTACGGTCGGGGCGGCGGAGAACATCTACGACGTCGTGAGCCACTCCGGCGTGCAAATCCTGATCTTCCTGGCCGGGCTTCAGGCGATCTCGACGTCCATCTACGAATCGGCCAAGATCGAAGGCTGCTCCGGCTGGGAAAGCTTCTGGAAAATTACGTTCCCGCTCATCAGCCCGCTTATTCTGGTCAACATCATTTATTCCGTCATCGATTCGTTCACCGGCAGCAACAATCAGATTATGGACCGGATCACGGCGGCGATGAAGCTCGGGCAGTACGGGACGGCCTCGGCGATGGCGTGGATTTATTTTCTGGTCGCCGCGGTATTTCTTATCGTGATCGGGCTGTTCGTCAGCCGGTTCGTATTTTATCAGAATAGGGAGTGAGCTGGATGCGTGTTGTTCGGACGGGAGCGGCCGCGGTCGCGGCCACGGCGGCCAAGGGCGGCCTGATGGCGGGCAGGGCCAAATATTTGAAATGGATGTACGCGAACCGCTTGCTCTGGAGCGTGCTGCGCTATTTGCTGCTGATCGGGTTGGCGTTCCTTATTTTGTATCCGCTGCTCGTCAAGCTGTCGAACAGCTTCATGAGCCGGCAGGATTTGATCGACGGCACGGTGCGCTTCATCCCGAGGCAAGCGACGTGGTTTAACTATGAGACGGTCATCGAATACACCTCGTTCTTCCAAGGCCTCGCGAATACGTTCGGCATTTCGTTCATGAGCGGCGCCTTGCAGATGCTCGTCTGCACGATGGTCGGCTACGGCCTTGCGCGGTTCAATTTCAAAGGGAAGGGAATCGTCTTCACGCTCGTCGTGCTGACGATTCTGATCCCGCCGCAGACGTACATGATTTCGCTCTACATGAAGTTCAGCTTCTTCGACTTGTTCGGGCTCATCTCCGCGGTAACCGGCGGCACGGTCCGGCTCATGGACTCGGTGTGGCCGATGGCCGTCCTGTCGATTATCGGCTTCGGGTTCAAGAACGGCTTGTACATTCTGATCATGCGGCAGTATTTCAAAGGCATTCCGAAGGAGCTGGAGGAAGCGGCGTACGTGGACGGCTCGGGCTTGTTCCGGACGTTCGGCCGGATCATCCTGCCGATCTCGTTCTCGATGATGGTGACGATCTTCCTGTTCTCCTTCTCCTGGCAGTGGACCGACAGCTTCTATTCCTCCATGTTCTTCAGCCAGGTGAAGCTGCTGTCGAATTCCCTTATGACCGGATTCGAAGGGCTCATGCTGGAGGGCGCCACCGTCGGGCTCAAGAACGGCCAGCCGCTGACGGCGACGCTGACCAATACGATGTCGCTGCTGGTCATCGCGCCGCTCATCCTGCTGTATCTGTTCGCGCAAAAATCGCTCGTCGAAGGCATCGAGCACAGCGGCATCGTCGGCTAGTCGTTTGAATTCGCGAGGGAGAAAGGAAGGATGAGGTGGGGGTTATGCGAAGCATGCGCATCTTGCTTGCGGGCAGCTTCTTCCTGGCGGGCTGCGCCGGAGGCGCAACGGCTAAGTACGGCGACGCCGCGGAATGGGCGGAGCAGAAGCTGATTGCGCATTATTGGAACGGGGACGCGAATTTCATGAACAACGCGTATCCTTACGCGGAAGAGAGGGAAGGCCACCTGAATTATTGGTGGAAGGCGCATGCCGTCGACGCGATGGTGGACGGCTACGAGCGTACCGGCGACGAGGCTTATTTGACGAAGGCGGAGGACATCGTCAAAGGCATCATCAAGCGCAACGGCTCGTTGTTCAACGAATTTTACGACGACATGGAGTGGCTGGCGTTATCGGCGCTGCGGCTTTATGACGCCGGCGGAAGCGAGACGGTCAAAAATTACGTCCTCAAGCTGTGGGGCGACATCAAGACGGCCTGGTGGGAGGACGATCTCGGCGGAATGGCGTGGAAGAAGGATCAGCGGCATAACCGCAACGCCTGCTCGAACGGTCCGGCCGCCATACTTGCGGTCAGACTGTACGAGCGGTTCGGCGAACAAGAGGACCTTGCCTGGGCGAAGAAAATATTCGACTGGGAGAAGGAGCATCTGGTCGATCCGGTCAGCGGGAACGTGTACGACGGACTCGTCTTGGGCGAGGACGGCGTCATCGACGTGAACGAGGATTGGGTCTTCACGTACAACCAGGGGACGTATATCGGCGCGGCCGTCGAGCTGTATAAGCTTACGAAGGACGAAGCTTATCTCGCGGACGCGGAGAAGACGGCCGCGGCCGCGACGGCACGCCACGTCGACGAAGCAACGGGCGTCATGAAGGATGAGGGATCGGGGGACGGCGGGCTGTTCAAGGGCATCCTGATCCGGTATTTGGCTAACCTGTACGAAGCCGGGGGCAACGACGACATCAAGCAAATGATTTATGATAACGCCGACGCGCTGCTGGAGAAGGGCAGCACCGAAGAGATCGGCTTATTCGGTACGGCGTGGGACCGGCCCCATGCGGAGCCGCTCGACCTGACGGTGCAGCTTAGCGGGGTATTCCTGCTGGAGGCCGCCGCCAAGCTCGAAAGGATGGGGAGGGAATAGTATATCAACTTATCCAGGTATAGGGAATCGATTCCGGTCATGTCACAAATGCTGAGAGTTTCCATGCGGAGCCCGGCGGCGGATAAGGAACGTCAATTGCGGAACTGCGCCCGCCGATGGCGCGATTGTTTAATCTTGATGTCGTAATAAGAAAGAGGTATAGTTGATATATCAAGATTAAATGACGAGGTAGGTCGAATGATGGATATTCCTTTATACGAGCGGATTTTCAATCATATTTTCCAGAAGATCAACGAAGGCGAGTTGAACAGAGGCGATCGCGTCCCGTCGGAGAAGGAGCTCGCGGACCAGTTCGGCGTGAGCCGGATTACGTCGAAGAAGGCGCTGGAGATGCTGTCGCAGTACAAGCTGATCGAGCGGATTCAAGGCAAAGGCTCCTTCGTCGCGGAGGTCATTCCGGAGCTTAAGGAGATGAAGCTGCAGAAGCCGGCGGAAGCGGCCGTGCCGAAGGGCGAAGCCGTGGCGGAGTGGCGGACGATCGGCGTCATCCTGCCCGACTTCGGCGACGTGTTCGGCGCCGAGCTGATCCGGGGCATCGAGGAGTGCTGCTCCCTCTCCGGCTTCCGGATGCTGATGAAGCTGACGTACGACAACCGGGAGGACGAGGAGGCGGCGATCCGCTCGTTCGTCCAGCTCGGCGTGGACGGCATCATCGTCTTCCCCGGGCACGGGGAGCACTACAATTCCGAGCTGCTCCGGCTCGTCCTGGACGGGTTCCCGATCGTGCTCGTCGACCGGTATTTGAAGGGCATCGCCGCGAGCGCGGTGTTCACCGACAACCGGAAGGCGGCGTTCGACGCGGCCAGCCTGCTGCTGGACAAAGGGCTGAAGCAGATCGGCTTCCTGTCGTCGCCGGCCGACAGCACGACGACGATCGAGGACCGGCTGCTCGGCTATACCGACGCCTGCGTCCAGCGCGGATGGACCCCGAAGCAAGAGCATATCATGACGAATCTGTACAGCACGCTGCCCCAGTCGTTCGAAGAGGTGAACGTGGAGCCGGATATCGATACGGTGCGGCGGTTCGTCGAGATGAACCCGGAGCTTGCCGCATTCGTCGTCTCGGAGTACAACCTGAGCCTCATTCTGCAGGAGGTGCTGCAGTCGATGGGCAAGTCGATCCCGAACGATTACCAGATCGTCTGCTTCGACTCCCCCGGCCAGCACTTCGGGCAATATTTGTTCACCCATATCCGGCAGAACGAGCGCGAGATCGGTCGGAAAGCGGTGGAAGTCGTCATGAGCAGGCTCCATCGCGAGGAGACGCCGCTCAACCATATCGTGGAGCATCAGATCGTGCTCGGCAGGTCGACGGTTAACCCGTAAAGCCGAGCCGCAGCGCCGCCGGGAACGGGAGCAGGAGCCGATGGGCGCTCCGAAGGCAGTCGAGCCTTCGGAGCGCTTCTTCTTTTGCGACCGGCTTGGCGGGGGATGTGGCGGAGAACCAAGTACCTGATTTTCATTATTTGATTCAAAGTTCTTGACTATGACGTAAGGTCATAGTGCATAATTCTCTCTATAAATTCTAGGAGTGAGAATATGTATATAAAAACATTGCGTTCAGACCGAATTTATCAAAAAGTTGCCCAAGCCCCGCCCGAGGAAAAGCTTGAATTATTCAGAAACGAAATGATGGCTCCCTTTATGAAACAATGGCAAATTCAACAGATCCCTTTCAGAGCCGAAGAGGCGAACGGTTTTGACGTTATTGCGTTTAATAGTATGACGCATCGATCCCCGGATCAGATTACCCGGCAAATTTCACCTGAGGTAGAGTTGATTTCGTCGGATTCTTTTTGGTCACAGTGCGAGCGCGCTGTAACGAAAAGCCTCCGTCTATTTATAGAACATGAAATAAGTCTCCCCGTATCCGAATATTTGTTTACCATTCAACTAGGGAATCCGGAAAGCCGTGCCTTGGCAATAAACGAAGGATATAGCGGCTTTGGAGGCATTCCCGGGTTTATCTGGGGTACACTCTTGCCGAACGAGTACACGATTCCTCGAATGAAGGCAGCGCTGGCGCACGAATGCAACCATAATGTGCGATACCAATTCATTCAGTGGGATCACACCGTTAATTTGGGCGAGCTAATCGTAAGCGAAGGATTAGCCGAAAACTATGCGACGTTCCTATTCGGAGAAGAATTGCTCGGCCCTTGGGTAACGAGAACAAACGCAGAAACACTTAACAGGCGCATAAAGCCCGTGCTTAGAGAGCAATTGCAATTAACCGGGTTTGATCAATTTGCTCCGTACCTTTACGGTGACGAGATCGCCAAACTTCAAAACTTCAAACCGGTCAATATGCCTTATAGCGCCGGCTACGCTTGCGGATACTATTTAATCCAATATTATTTAAGAAAAACAGGAAGAACGATCTTTGAGGCCACCATAACGCCTGCTGCTCAAATACTAGACGAAGTAAAAGGATTTTGGGATGAAGAAACCATTATTAACGGTTAATGATATTGTTCAGATTACAGGCATTACAGGTCGGACCCTGCATTATTACGATAGAATTCATTTATTTAAACCGACGCATCTGACGGAAAAAGGGTATCGCCTGTATGATCGAAGCAGTCTGGAAAAACTTCAAACGATTTTGTTCTTAAAGGAATTGGATTTTTCCTTGAAGGAGATTGCGGACATTTTGAAGCTGACCAGGCAAGAACAGAAACAAATCGTAAGCAAGCAGAGACAAACCTTATTAGCGAAAAAACAAAGACTAGAAACCATCATGGCAGCTCTCGAAGAATACGTTTCGGGAAATGATATTAGTCATTTGCAAATCTTCAATAGTTCTTTGCCATTGAAAGAACAATATGCAAACGAAGCGAGATTCATTTATGGCGAAACAGAGGCGTATAAAGCGTTTAATGAAACGTTGGAAAAGTTATCACCAGATGAAAAAGAGGAACGTTTTTCGTCCATGGAGGAAATATTCAAACAAATTGCGTCCTGTTTCGATCAGGATCCTTCCTCCGATGAAGTTCAGCGATTAATCGAGGAGTGGAAAAAAAATCTAATGCAATTCATGACATGCGATGCGGAGTTACTGGCTTGCATTGCCCATACCTACAAATTCGATGCGCGATTCAAAAACTATTTTAATCAATATGGCAACGAGGATTTAACAGATTTTCTTTACAATGCAATCATGCATAATATCAATCGGTAAACATCTCAATGAATGGTAATGCTCGACTGCCGTTCTTAAACCAACTACGCGACGACTCAATAATTTAATGATCAGCGAATCACGTTAAATGACAACAGCGGCAGTCTAAGACTATTTTATCAAGTCTTGGTCCGCCGCTGCTTTTTTGATTGGATCAGTCTAAAACTTATTTTTCAAAAGCTGACGATTCTTCAATTCTTTTCACCGAACATTAAAATCGTAAAATTTTAAGGTTAGCATATTGACATATTGATATGACGAATATAGTATATTAACTGTAAGCGCTTTACTTGCGAACGGCGCTGGACGAATAGGATAAGGAGAGTGGCGATGACGAACAACGTGAAGGCGGCAATTTGGGGAACGAGGGCGGAGCGGGCTCAGCGGGCGCTGGATGTCCGGTTTTGGAATCCGGCGATCGGGATGTACGACATTAAGACGCCTTGCCCGGACGGATCGTGCAATACGATTTTTCATTATTGGTGGATGGCCCATGCGGTCGAGACGCAGGTGGACGGGTGGAACCGCACGGGCGATCCTTTTTTCAAAGCGCGATTGGCGGCGTTCCATGAAGGCATCCTGCGGCGCAACGGCGGCAAGTGGCCGAACAATCTGTACGACGACATGGAATGGATGGCGATCGGCTGGCTTCGCGCGTACGCGATCGGGCAGGACGAGGCGTACAAGTCGGCGGCGCTGACGCTTTGGGATGATATCAAGACGGGCTGGAACGATCATATGGGCGGCGGCATTGCCTGGCAGAAGACGCAGCTGGATTACAAGAACACGCCAGCCAACGCTCCCGCCGCCATATTGGCGGCCCGCCTGCACGCCGCCTTCGGCCGGGACGAGGATTTGGAGTGGGCCGTTAACCTTTATGAATGGCAGAAGAACAACCTCGTCGATCCGGCTACCGGATTCGTATGGGACGGCATGAACCGGCTCGGCGACGGCGCCATCGACAAGGACTGGAAGTTCACCTACTGCCAGGGCGTCTTTATCGGCGCCGCGGTCGAGCTGTACCGCTTGACGGGCGACGGGGATTATTTGAGCGACGCTATCCGGACGTGGCGCGCGGCGATCGACGTGCTGGCCGAGCCCGGCACCGGCTTGCTGCCTGCGGAGGGCAGGGGAGACGCGGGCTTGTTCAAAGGGATTTTCGTCCGTTACGCGGGAGAGCTTGCCCTCGCGATGGAAGACGGGCGCGAAGTCGCGGCGGAGCTGACCAAAAACGCGGAGGCGTTATGGGAGGCGGTCTCGGGCGAGGAGGACGCCCTGTTCGGGCTGCGATGGGACGAAGCGCCGTCCGGGGACGTGGAGCTCAGCTCGCAGCTAAGCGGCATTATATTGCTGGAGACGGCGGCGCTGCTCGAGAAGTCGGGGCTTGCGTAAAGCGAAAAGCGCTCCGTTCTTGCCGGCATGATGCGAATAGACGGAATGAAGCGGATGCCTTTGCGGGCAGGCCGCTTTTTTATCGTCTCTACCTGTTCGCATCGAAGAGTTGTTCGGGACGGTTACCTGCGCCGTCCTTTTTTGGCTTAAACCGGCAGCTGCATTTTCGGTGCCGCACGGAGGAATCCGGACGTCCCGCCCCTAATATAATAAATATTCACGAAGGGAGAGGATGTTATGGCGGCTAAAGCTTTGAACGTTCTGATCGTCGACGACGAAATGCCGCTGCGGCAGGAGCTGCGCTTATTCCCGTGGGAGGAATGCGGCGCGGTATTGATCGGGGAAGCCGGCAACGGGGAGGAGGCGCTGCAGCAAATCGAGTCCCAGGCGCCGGACGTCGTCGTCACGGACATTACGATGCCGATCATGGACGGCATTACGCTTATACGGGAGCTGCGGCGGCGGCATCCCGCCGTTCAAATCATATTGCTGACCTGCCACAGCGATTTTCGTTACGTGCAGGAAGCGCTCCGCCTCGGCGCGCTCGAATATTTGCTGAAGGTGTCGATGGACGAAGTGGAGATGAAGCAGGCGCTCGAGAAGGTGAGGGCGGCCATCGCCAAGGATCGCCATTCCCGCGACAGCGAGAAATCCGAGCGCCGGCTGCAGCAGGCGGCGCTGTTCGGCAAGCTGCTGCACGGCCGCGAGCCGGACGAAGCCGAATGGCGGCAGCTAGGCCTGGACGGAACGGGACGGCGCGTCCTGGCCCGTATCGTCCTGCACGCGCCGAATCCGGCCTACGTGGCGGCGAAGCAGCGGCTGCAGCATGCGCTCAACGACATCGAGGGAACGGTCGGAAGCGGGATAAGCTGGCTGTCGGTGACGGAAAAGGAATATTTCGTGCTCCTTCCCGCGGATGAGGCGGGCGACGCGCAAGCGGAGACGATGCGCGGGATATTGCAAGCGCTGACGGCGTGCCTCGAGGAGGGGCTTCGGGAAGCGGAGCATGCGGCGGCGGCTCACGCGATCGTAAGCGGTCCCTTCGCAGGCGGCAAGGAGCTCGCGCTTGCGCTCGCGCGCACGAACGAATGGAAGGAAGCGCTGTTCTACGACGGAGCGGACGCGGGCGGCGTCTTCGCCGGAAGTCCGCTGCCGCTTGCCGACATGACGGATAAGCACGCCAAGGAGATGCAAGAGATGCTGCGCAAATCCGGCCGGTCGCCGGAAAGCCTGAAGGATTGCCTGCAGAACGGCTTCTTCGAATGGTGCGCGGAGCGGCGCTTCCGTCCGCAGCAGCTGAAGCAGCGCATGCTGGGCTGGCGGGTGGACTGGCTGAAGGCGCAGGACGCCGCAGGCCTCGGCGGCGCCGGCATCGAGCGTCTGCTAGAGGCCGGCACGCTGCGGGAGATGACGGCGGCCTTGCAAGGCGAGATCGAAGCGATTGAAAGCGGATCCAGGCGTCCGCGGTTCGAAATCCGCGCCGCGACCGAGTGGATCCAGGAAAACATGAAGCAGCCGATCTCGCTGCCGATCCTTGCCGAGCATGTCGGTTTAAGCCCGCAGTACGTCAGCCGCCTGTTCCGCGAGGAGACCGGCTATTCGGTGGGCGAATATATAACGCGCCTGCGCATGGAGCGGGCGGTCGAGCTGCTGCGCGGCACGAACAAGAAGGTATACGAGATCGCGGAGGAGGTCGGCATTCCGAGCTACCGTTATTTTACGGTTACGTTCCGCAATTGGACGGGGGTATCTCCGACGGATTTCAAACGACAGCACTAATCGGATCAGCCATTCTAACGCGGGGAAGTGGGAACATGTCGAAGCTGCTCGGCTGGTACGGCAGACTTGGTCTTGCGACCAAGCAATTCATCTACCTATTCATCGTAACGCTGCTGCTTGTCATGGTGCTCGCCTGGCGCAATCTGAACGAGGCGGAGAGCCTTCTGCGCAATCAGGTCGTACGCGACGCCGAGCTGCTTGTCGGCCGGACCAACCAGTACATCGACGCCAGCCTCGACAACGTCGAGAACATGCTGCTCCTGCTCTCCACCCGGGCGGACCTGCTCGAGCCGGGCAACGAGGAGCAAGCGTTCGATACGCTGCGCAAATTCGCGAATTACAACAATTCGCTCGCGAAGTCGCTCTATATTATCCGGGCGGACGGCCAAGTACTCGCCAATACGCAGGTGTATTACGAGATTATCGGCAACCCCAAGCTGCCGGAGCTATATGAGCTCGCGCTGCAAAATTACGGCGCCATCAACGTGAGCGAGCCTTATTATTCGCCGATGTCCGGCCATACGCTCGCCTACGTGCTGCCGGTGACCGACGAGAAGAAGCAGGTCAAAGGGGTCGTCGCGGCCGAGCTCAACCTCGATTCGCTGACCGAGCGCATCGCTCCGATGATCTATCAATCGTACATTTTGTTCTCCAAGGACGGCAACATCATTAACCGGCTCGATTCGCGGGACAAGCTGCTGCCTATCCGCCAGGGCGAATTCCCGCCCGTGCTGCAGGACGGTTTCCGGGAGCGGCTCTCCGACCTTAAGGTCGGGGTAAGCAGCATACGGGGCGTATCGGATAAGCCGCTCGTGGCGGTGAAGACGACGACGAACCGGCTTGGCTGGTCGCTCGCGGCGTTTATCGAGGAGGAATACTTCTACAAGGATTTGCAGCAGCTCAATTACAACTACAGGACGGCGAGCGTCGTGTGGGTGATCATCCTTTTGTTCAGCGCGTTCTTGCTTAGCCGCTCGTTCACGAATCCGATCCGCCGCTTCGTCGAGAAGATGGATCGTTTGAACGACGTGCAGGTCGTGGCGAAGCTGCCGGTGACGAGAAAGGACGAGATCGGGAAGCTGACGCAAAGCTACAACGCGATGCTCGAGCGGATCCAAAGCCTGCTGCAGAAGACGAAGTCGGCGGAGGAGCAGAAGAAGGAATACGAGCTCAAAATGCTGAGAAGCCAGATCGCTCCCCATTTCCTGTACAATACGCTCGCTTGCATCAGCAGCCTGGCGAGGCAGCAGCGGACGGACGAGGTGCGGGAGACGATCCGTTCGCTCGTGAAGCTGCTCGCCTTCAGCTTCGACAAGCAATCGGAATACGTGTCGATCGAAGAGGAGCTGGAAGGGCTGCGCATGTATATGCACATCCAGCAAGTGCGGTACGGGGAGCAATACCGGTACCGCCTCGATCTCGATCCCGGCCTGCATGCGTACCGGATCTTGAAGCTAACGCTGCAGCCGCTGGTCGAGAATGCGCTGTTTCACGGCATCGCGCCTCGGAACGGCGGCCAAATCACGATCAAGGGCAGGCTGGAACGCGGGATCATCCGTCTCTACGTCCGCGATGACGGCGTGGGCATGTCTTGCGGGGAAGCGCGGCGCCTGCTGGACGAGGAGCGCGAGCAGGAGCGTTCGAAGTACCGGTTCACCGGCATCGGACTGCGCAACGTGCACGAGCGGATCCGCATCCATTACGGCGAGCCGTACGGGCTGCGGATCGGAAGCGCGCGGGGCGCCGGGACGGTCATCCGCGTCGCGATTCCCGCTTTGACGGAGACCGACGAGCAGATGGGCGTTCTGAGTTAAGGCTTGCCATGGCGGTCGGGCGGAGAACAGCCACGTAGCAGAATAAGGGAAAAAAACGGCGTTATGCAGCCTTTTTCCTCGCCAGGACACGAAATAGCGGAAAGATATGGCGTTATTCAGCCGCTCATCGCCCTACGGAGCCTTAATCGATAGGAATAAGGCCAATCGTTTCCCTTATTTGCCGTTAGCCCAGCATAAGCTAATGAAATAAGACCATAAATGACCGTTATTCGCAGCACGGGCTGCACAAATCGGAACAAACCGGGCCGTCTCCTACCATCATCGACGATGGTAGCGGCGGCTCCTTATTGTTTATTTCGTTACATTATTTACGTTTTTGTGTATATCGGACCAGCAGGGGGGCGATTTATACTTAATTCAAGAAATGGAAGCGCATTCATCAAAGGAGGGAATCTATGAGAACGGGTCAACTCGAAACCAACGCCCCTCGCATGCAGCCCGCTTCGCAAACGAAACTGCAATCGGCGCTCAAAGCGTTTTGGCGATTTCGGGCGTTCTACGTCATGCTGCTCCCGGGCGTCATTTACTTTATCGTCTTCCGGTATTTTCCGATGTACGGGGTCATCATCGCGTTCAAGGACTTCTCGATCATGGACGGCATTACCGGAAGCGCGTGGGCGGACCCTTGGTTTAAGCATTTTCAAGCGTTTTACGAGTCGCCGTACTTTAGCCAACTCTTAACGAATACGCTGCTGATCAGCTGCTATAAGCTGATATGGGGCACGTTCCCGCCGATCATCGTGGCCATCCTGCTGAACGAATGCCGGATCAGATGGCTCAAGTCGATCGTGCAAACGCTTACGTATATGCCTCACTTTTTATCCTGGGTCATTATTTTCGGCATTCTACTGACGCTGTTCTCCCAGAACGGGGGCCTCGTCAACCGGTGGATCGTGGAGATGGGCGGCGAATCGATTCCGTTCCTCACTTCCACGGAGTACTTCCGAAGCATTCTCGTCGGGTCCGAAATCTGGCAAAATCTAGGGTGGGGCGCGATCATTTACCTGGCCGCCATGGCGGGCATCGATCCGACGCTCTACGAAGCGGCGAAGGTGGACGGCGCGAGCCGAATGCGCATGATCTGGCATATTACGCTTCCCGGCATCCGCAGCATCATCGTCCTGCTCTTCGTGCTGAAGCTCGGCCATTTGCTCGACGCGGGCTTCGATCAAATTTATATTTTGTACAACATTCAAGTGTATCCGGTCGCCGACATTCTCGACACATGGGTTTACCGGACCGGCCTGCAGCAGCTTAATTTCAGCCTCGCGTCCGCGGTCGGGTTGTTCAAGTCCGTCATCGGGCTGATCCTGGTGCTCGGCGCGAACCGCGTCGCGAAGAAATGGGGCGAGAGCATATGGTAAGAAGCTGGGACGATAAAATATTCAATACGATCGTATACGTCATCCTCGGCTTATGCGGGCTGGCGGCGATCCTGCCGATTCTGTACGTCGTATCGGTATCCATCACCCCCTTCGGGGAAGTGCTGCGCAACGGCGGGTTCATTCTGTTCCCGAGGGAAATTACGTTCTCGGCCTACCGCACGCTGCTGACGGAGTCCAATATTCCGTCGGCTTTCCGGGTCACCGTGCTCATCACGGTCATCGGGACGGCGGTCAACATCGTGCTGACCGG
The DNA here is from genome assembly GCF_014705655.1 of Paenibacillus arenilitoris. Classification (GTDB taxonomy): domain Bacteria; phylum Bacillota; class Bacilli; order Paenibacillales; family Paenibacillaceae; genus Pristimantibacillus; species Pristimantibacillus arenilitoris. Next base: position 178,478 of record NZ_JACXIY010000002.1, read on the forward strand.
CCTGATGGCCTATCCGCTAAGCCGCAAAAACTTGCCGGGAAGAAACGTCTTTCTTCTGATGATCGTATTCACGCTGCTCTTCAGCGGCGGCCTCATTCCGACTTACCTGGTCGTCAAATCGCTCGGGCTGCTCGATTCGATCTGGGCGATGATCCTGCCGAACGCCATCTGGAGCTTTAACGTGCTCATCATGAAGAGCTTCTTCGAGGGGCTGCCCGAGGAGCTGTTCGAATCGGCGAGAATGGACGGCGCCAAGGAATTCCGCATCCTGCTGCAGATCGTCGCGCCGCTGTCGATACCGGTGCTGCTCACCGTCGGCCTGTTCTACCTGGTCGGCCACTGGAACGAGTTTTTTCAGGCGATCTTCTACGTGACGGACCGGACGCTGTTCCCGCTGCAGGTCGTCGTCAGGGAAATTCTGATGCAGAGCCAGCAGCCGCTCGAGAACGCGGAGAACATGATGCCGACGCAGACGATGCAGATGGCGTCCGTCATGATCGCGAGCCTGCCGGTCATTATCGTCTATCCATTTCTTCAGAAGCACTTTACGAAAGGCATGCTGCTCGGCTCCATCAAAGGTTGATCTAGGCGCTGCGCGGATAACTGGCCAGCCGCGCGGCCTCTATTTTCAATAGCTTGCTTATTGAGAGGGGACATGAAGATGAGAAAAGTGTACAGCTTGATCCTGACGGTTACGATGCTTGGCGCTATGCTAGCCGGTTGCTCCGGCGGAAGCGGAAACGGCAACAACACGGGAGGCAATACGCCGCCGAGCGACGCTTCGCAGCCGAGCAACGACGCCGCCGAACCGACGGGGGAGGCGAGCGGGAAGTCGATTAAGCTCGAGGTGATCGAAACCGGCAACAACCTGCCGTCTCCGGACAAGGACATGATCAAGCAAGAGCTCGATAAAGCGCTCAATATCGATCTGAACCTGACCGTCTATCCTTCCGGCGACGATTACAAAAACCAATTGAACGTCCGCATGGCTTCCGGCAACTTTCCGGATCTGTTCATGGTCGACCGCCAGCAGCTCATCCAATTTTCCAAACAGGGCCTGCTGCTCGATCTGACGCCGTATTTGGATAAACTGCAGAAGACGGTCGATTTCATCGGCGAGGACAGCGTCAAGAAAGGGACGGTGGACGGGAAAGTGTTCGCGGTATCGAAATCGCCGCAAATCCCGTACAACACCTATTGGATCCGCAAGGATTGGCTGGATAAATTGCAGCTCGCCGTGCCGACGACGATCGAGGAGCTGGCGAAAGCCGCCGAGGCGTTCACGAAGCAGGATCCCGACGGAAACGGCAAGCCGGATACGATCGGCCTGACCGGCGGCAAGCTTGGCGCGTTCGGGCCGGTATTCGGGGCGTTCGGCGTCGGCGGGCCGGGCACGTTCTACGAGAAGGACGGCGCGATCGTCAATTCCTTGTACGATCCGGCCATGAAGGACGCGCTAACGTTCATTCAGCAGATGGTCGCCGCGGGCTCGGTCGATCCCGAGCTGCTCGCCAACAGCGGACTGCAGCATCAGGAGAAGGCGATCAAAGGACAAGCGGGCATCGTATATCTCGACTGGCCGAACATGACGAAGGAGCAGTTCGTGGAGCAGATCAAAACGGTCAATCCGAATGCCGAGTGGCTGCAAATCGCGGCGCCGGCAGGTCCTGGCGGGCAGTTCGACGGCACGTGGGACATCGGCGCGTCTCCCGGACGGTTCGCGATTCCGAAGGCGCTCGAGAAGGATCCGGAGAAGCTGCAGCGCATCTTCGACCTGCTGAACTATATTTCGGACCCGGCCGGCGGCTCGATGCTCGTGCAGTTCGGGGTGAAGGATACGCATTACACGCTTGAAGGCGACGTGCCGAAGATGACGGATAAGGCAGGCGAGGTCGGGCACTCCTGGCTGTACCAGTTCACGGGAAGGCCGGAGATGGAATATTTGCAAGCCAAATTCGCCCTGCAATCGAAGGAGATCCAGTTCTCGAACGACCAGCCGCGCATCGAGACGCTGGGCGGCTTCATCGACAATCCGGAGGGCTATAATCCGGCCGACGGGGACCGTTATATCGAAGAGGAGTTCGCCAAGTTTATTTACAATAAGCGGCCGATCGCCGAGTACGACGACTTTGTCAAGACGCTGGAGTCCTCCATGAATTACAAGGCGCTCATGGACAGCGCGACGGAGCAGTTAAAGGCGCTCGGATTCGGGGGCTAATCCCGCTTAACAAGAAAGAGGCTATCCAAAAAGCAGGTTGCTTGCTTGATTGACGATTCGCTAAATCGTAAAATCGGAAATGGCGATGCCAGGGAATTATCCCCCGGCATCGCCATTTCCGATTTTCTGCCGGTTTGAATGATGCTTCATGCGTCTAAATCGCCTCGCGCATCGTGATCTGCCATCAGGCAGCGCTTCTCGTTCCGAAGCATCAATCGCAGCATTTCCGCTTGGCCTGCCCCATACGCACAAGAGGATTGACAGCGCTATCACCGATTCAGTATGATGAACCCGATGAGAGGAACGGGCATGAATCAGCCAGAATGTTCAACTACTTGTAAACGCGCGTTCACAAATTCGGGTCAAGGATGGTGGAACGGCAGTGACGGAAACGTTAGGATCAAACATTCAGCAAAGCAAGACGGTCAGCTTTCTTAAGGCGGTGGATATCGAAACGGGCGAAATCGAGCTCTTGGCCGAATTCGGCGAGCTGATCGAAGCGCCGAATTGGACGGGCGACGGGAAACGGCTTATTTATAACAGCAAAGGGCTGCTCTATTCGTTCGACCTTGAAACGCGGGCAAACAGCGTGATCGATACCGGCTACGCGAGCCGGTGCAACAACGATCACGTTCTCTCCCCGGACCATACGCGCATCGCGGTCAGCCACCATACGCAGGAGGACGGCCGGTCGCGAATCTACGTGCTGCCGATGGAGGGCGGGCATCCGACTCTCGTCACGGCGCTTGCGCCGAGCTACCTGCACGGCTGGTCGCCGGACGGCAAGACGCTCGCTTACTGCGCGGAGCGGGCCGGGCAGTACGACGTCTACGTCATCCCGGCCGAAGGCGGCGTCGAGACGAGGCTGACCGATTCGCCGGGCTTGAACGACGGACCCGAATACTCGCCGGACGGCAATCATATTTGGTTTAATTCGGTCAGGACGGGCCTTATGCAGGTGTGGCGGATGAACGCGGACGGCAGCGGGCAGACGCAAATGACGTTCGAGGAGAGCAACAGCTGGTTTCCGCATGTTTCTCCCGACGGTCGGCATGTCGCCTATATTGCCTACCGGAAGGGGGACGTTGCGCCAGGCGACCATCCCGCGAACAAGGACGTCGAGATCCGCCTCATGCCGAGCGGAGGCGGCGGCTATCGGACGCTGGTCAGTCTGTTCGGCGGGCAGGGGACGATCAACGTCAATTCCTGGTCGCCCGACAGCCGGCGGATCGCTTTTGTCAGTTATCGGCAGGCGGAATAAGGAAAGGTTGAAAATAGAGGGGCAGTCCCTAAGCCATAACGGCTTGCAGGGCTGCCCCTTACTTTCATGCTCGTCTTCAGCGCGGCAACGGCTTTATCGGATCCTGGCTCCTTCAAAGCGCGTCAAGCTTTCCGGAAGGATGCCGATGCTGCCTCCGGGAGCAGTTCCGCTGAATCCAATGAAGACTTGCACGGAATCTCCCGCGTTTAACCGCAGAAGGCCGGACGCGTCGATGATTCCCGCCGCGGTGCTGAAAACTTCGAAATCCGTAATCGCTTGATTCGTTCCTATCACTCTAATGGTCAGTTGGACGTTAATTGGAGGCGTTGCAGTAACGAGAGCGAAAGTGACTGCCGCGCTTAACGAGTAGATGCCGCTTTTTCTCGGACGGAACGTCGACGTGAGCGGGTTATATTCCCTATTGACGTCAAAATCTTCATTTTGAAAAAGAACCTGGACGGACGGGCCTCCGGCGGTCACGGTTTGAACTTGGCTTGCGGTCGCCCGGAATGCGGAGGTCCGTTTGACGGCGCTTTTGCGTACGAAGTGTTTGCACGGTACGCATTTGACCGCCCGTTTCGGCGCGCACCGTTTTTTGGATTTGAATTCGGTCACGATGCTGGCGCTGATCGTTTTCGTCTTTTTGAAGGTGACGGACCGCTTCTTCACGATGTTTTTTCTTACCATCTGTTTGGTCATGACTTATCCCCTCGATCGTCAGATGCACATTAATATGAAAAAGGCTGTTTGCTCATTGTCCGATTAACGGATTCTTGCGCCTTCGAAGCGGGTGAACGTACCCGGGACTATGAAGATTGCTCTTTCTTGCTCCGCACTGAATAAAGCGAATACTTGTACCGTGTCGCCTGCGTTTAACGGAATAATGCCGGCCGCGTCGATCAACCCGCCGAGCGTGAAGGTCTCGAAATCCGAGATTTGTTCGATTCCGTTCACGCGGATGGACAGAAATACATTGACCGAAGTCTCCTCGCCGCTAATGAAGGCAACAGCGGCGACGAGCGAGTATACGCCGCTTTGCTGCGGGCGGAACGTCGAGGTGAGCGGGTTGTACTCATTGTTTATATCCAATACTTCGTTTTGGTAACGTACCTGGACGTCTATGCCGTTGGTCGTTGCGGTCTGAGCCGTACTGGCGAGCGCGCGGAACGCGGAAGTCCTGCCGAGCGCGATTTTCCGGATGACGATTTTGCGGCATTTGCGTTTGAACGCCCGTTTCGGCGCGGACCGTTTTTTGGTCTTGCATTTGGTCGCGATGCGTGTGCTGATCGTTTTCGATTTCGTGAAGGTGACGGAGCGCTTCTTCACGACGCTTTTTTTGACCACCTTTTTGACCATCGTTAATCCCCCTCGTTGATGATGTTGTCGTTAACGGAATCTCGCTCCTTCGAACCGTGTGGCCGAACCCGGGAAGATGCCGATCGGATCGGTACTCCCCGTAAAGGTCGCGAATACTTGCACCCGATCTCCAGCCTTCAGCGGAATAATGCCGGACGCGTCGATAATGCCGGTCGGCGTGTTGAACGATTCGAAATCGGAAATTTGATCCTGCCCGTTCACTCTGATTTCGAGAATGGCGTTAATCGGGCTTGTCGTCACGAAGCCGACGGATGCCGCGAGCGAGTACACGCCGTTCCTTCTCGGACGGAAGGTAGAGGTCCCGGGATTGTATTCTCGGTTGACATCCAAAATTTCCGCCGGAAAACGAAGCCGTGCAGCCGTATTCACCGGTACGGTCTGGCCTGGCTCCGCGAGCGCCCGGAACGCGGAGAATTTGCCGAGGACGCTCTTCTTGCGTTTTCTCCGCCCGCAATCGACCGTTTTGCCCGGCGCGCTCCGCATTTTCGTCGCGTATTTCTTCACGATGCCGGTGCTGACCGTTTTCGTCTTGGTGAAGGTGACGGATCGCTTCTTCACGACGCTTTTCTTTGCATTCCTTCCGCTCAATGCTAATCCCTCCTTGATCGCCGTTTGATTGCCAGGGCGTGAATGCTCGTTGGAATTCTAGCAAATCATCCGACTCTAGCAATAGTTTATTCTATGAAAAATCCGCTTTCGTAGATTGGGCATGCGCGACGGAAAATAGGAAAAGGCGCTTGTCTACCATCGTGTGCAGGCGAAAATCACTGTTTTTTAGTGGAAAACATCGGTTATTTCCCTATTTGGGTCGGAATATTCCGACTATAATGTAGTCGTGGAAAGGGGGCGCATGGACAAGTTCGGCGATTACAGGCATAAACAACTCATTCGCGGAAGGTGATGCAGTAATGAAATTAAAAAATGCCCCGCTAGCGGGAAAACTGTTAAAGGGCGCGCTGGCCGTACCGCTTCTGCTTACGGGCGTCGTTACGGCTTCGGCCGAAGGAATCGACAAGAAAGGCGACGTCGGGCAATCCCGCGGCATTCAGCTGGAATACCTCGACCGCGGCTTGACGGCGGCCTCGACCGCCGACGGCGTTTTTCTAAGCTGGAGGCTGCTCGCCAATGAGGCGACCGGCTATTCGAAAGCCGGCCTGACCGGGGCGAGCTTTCATTTGTACCGCGACGGCGTCAAGCTCGCGACGATCGAAGACAGCACCAACTATTTGGACAAGGACGGCACTTCCGCTTCGCGCTATTATGTAAGCGCTGTCGTAAAAGGGGAGGAGGTCGATCGGAGCGCCGCGGTCGCGCCTTGGGGCCATGCGTATTCCGACGTGGCGCTGAGGAAGCCGGCGGATGGCACGACGCCCGCCGGAGAGGCGTATACGTATGCCGCCAACGACTTAAGCGCAGGGGATGTCGACGGCGACGGACAGTACGAGTTGTTCGTCAAGTGGGAGCCGTCCAATGCGAAGGACGTGTCCCAGGTCGGCTATACCGGCGTGACGTACATCGACTGCTACGAGCTGGACGGAACGCTCAAGTACCGTATCGATCTAGGCGTCAATATTCGTTCCGGCGCCCATTACACGCAGTTCATGGTGTACGATTTCGACGGGAACGGCAAGGCGGAGACGATGCTCAAAACCGCGCCGGGCACGAAGATCATCGCCTACGACAAGCAGGGCGGCGTGAAATCCGAAAAGTACGTCACGATGCCGAAGGAGGACCGGAAAGCCGGATACAGCCATACGGACGATTACCGGATGAGCAGCGCCGATTATTATGAGCGCCTGGTCGGAATGTTCATGGGCTGGACGGACCATCCGGAAGTAAAGAACGGCAGCTGGCCGGCCACGCTCGAGGAGAGCTTCGGCATCGAGCCGGCATACGAATATCCGCTGTCGCGCGTCGATGCGGAAAGCTTGGTCGATTACTTCATGGACGTCTACGCGCCGAGCCGCAGCAGCCGGAACAACTTGCGCGCGTTCGAAGGGTTTATCGTGGACGGGCCCGAATATTTGACCGTATTCGAAGGCGACAGCGGCGCCGAACTGGAGACGGTTCCGTACAAGCCGGGACGCACGGACGACGGTCTGATGTGGGGCGATTACGCGATGGCCAGAATCGAGCCGGGCAATCGGGTCGACCGGTTCCTCGCCGGCGTCGCCTATCTGGATGGGAAAACCCCATCGGCCGTATTTGCCAGAGGGTATTACACGAGATCGACGCTGATCGCCTATGACTGGGACGGCAAGCATCTGAAGGAACGGTGGTTCGTGGACAGCGGCTGGACGCCGATGTCGAATCCGTTCAACGACGGTCCTCACGGCCGGGACGGCGAAGATCCCGTATTCGGCACGATCACGACGCAGGGCGCCCATTCCTTGAGCGCGGCGGACGTGGACGGCGACGGCAGGCACGAAATCGTCTACGGATCGGCGACGATCGACCATGACGGCTCGCTCCTGTACAGCTCGACGGATGTCATGCCGCCGCAAAGCGCGGCGCCGGGCACGACCGCGAGACTGGGCCATGGCGATGCGATGCATGTGACGGATATCGACCCGGAGCGGCCCGGCAAGGAAATATTCATGGTGCACGAAGGCGGGGCTTGGGCTCCGTACGGTTATTCCATGCGCGACGCGGCAACCGGAGAGGTCATCTACGGCGGCTATACCGGCAAGGATACCGGGCGAGGCATGATCGGCGACGTCGACCCCGGCAGCAGGGGAATGGAGACATGGGCGGTCGGCCTGTGGACGGCCGGCGGCGCCCCGCTCGGCTCGAGTGCGCCGGGCACGAACATGAACATCAAATGGTCCGCGGACATGACGACGCAGATCGTAAGCGGCGCCCTTGACGCGACGCCGACGATCGACGATTGGAAGAAGGGCAGGCTGCTGACGGCGGAAGGAACGAGGACGAACAACCATACGAAGGGCAATCCGGGCCTCGTCGCCGATCTATTCGGCGATTGGCGGGAGGAGCTGCTCGTCCGGACGGCCGACAGCTCCGCTATCCGCATGTACATGAGCACGGATGTAACGGACCGCAAGCTGTATACGCTCATGCACGACGCCCAGTATCGGGCGGAGATCGCAAGGCAGAACACGTCATACAACCAGCCGGCGTATACGAGCTTCTATATGGCCTCCGATATCGACTGGTCGCTCGTACCGCTTCCGGCGGTCCGGATGCCGGGCTTGCTGGCGGCGGCGGAGCGCCTGCTGAAGGGGTACGCGGGTTCCGGCGAGCTGACGGGGCCGCTTGCTTCGCAGCTTGCGAATACGCTCAAGCAGGCCATGCGCGATATGGATCGCGGGTCGGCGAGAAATGCGGTGAAAGCGATGGAGAAATTCCTCGATCAGCTCGGCACACCGTCGAAGCGGGATCGCGTCTCCGAGCGCGCGAAGCTGAATTTGTCCTATCACGCCAAGCTGTTCGTCGCGATGCGGAGCGAGTAACGGAACGAGGCGGGCGGCATACGTGCGGCCATTGGCCGATAAGCGAGTAACCTTTAATTAAACCGCAATTTACCTGCTATGTAAATTTTGAATTGCCGGATATTCCCTCCTGTATCGTTAGATTAATGGGAGAGCCTTGATGACTGCCTTCACGGGCAGTCATTTCTCTTTATTCCATTCGATTCCTTGGGTTTTCTTTACAGAACGACCTTTGTAATCCCTTACACCATGAACTAATATGGGGAAGGTTTCAATTAACGGTTCGGTTTAGGGGGGATTACGATTAGTCCGGTCAAGCGTTATTTGTTGTGGGCAAAACCGTATTGGTGGACGATCGGGCTTATTATCGCGCTCGGCATCGTTCAATTCGTCGCGCCGCTGTCGACGCCGATTTACACGCAGCTGCTGATCGACGAAGTGCTGGCCGGGAAAGGGGACTTAGGGCTGTATCCGGTCGTCGGCATCATGGCCGCCATTTTGTTTTTCGGGGTCGTCGTCAATTTTTTCCGGCATTACTGCTCGGCGCTGCTGGGCAACCGAATGATGAAGGATTTGCGCGAGCAGCTATATACGCATCTGCAAAAAATGCCGGTCAGCTTCTATGATCAGCGGCAGGTCGGCGGCATTTCCTCCCGCGTCATCCACGATATCGGCGGCGCGCAAAATTTGATCGGAGGGGGCATCATCAATCTCGTCCTCGATCTGTTCATGGTGCTGTTCGCGGGCTTCCTGCTGTTTCGGATGGACGCGTTTCTCGCGGCGTTGTCGCTGGCGATATTGCCCTTCTATTATTTATCGTTCACCAATATGAACGTCCATATCCGCCTCGCCTGGCGCTCCGTGCACCGGCAGATGGAGCGGATATCCGGAACGCTCGTCGAGCGGATGGCCGGCATTCGGATCGTTCAGGCGTTCAACGGCGAGCGCCAGGAGCAGGAGCGGTTCTCCGGGCAGACGAAGCAGCACTATAAGCATACGCTGTCGGCGCATCTGTTCTCGAACGTGCTCGGCAGGCTGAGCGAGACGTTCGCGCATACCGGCGGCATCGTCATCTGGCTGGTCGGGGGAAGCATGGTGCTCGCGGGGAAGATGACGGCAGGGGAAATCATCGCCTTCCAAATGCTGCTCGGCAATCTGTACGGGCCGATTCAGCGGTTCGCGGACGTGAACGTTACGATTCAGAACTCGATCACGAACATCGAACGGGTCTTCGAGGTTCTGGATGAGAAGCCGTCGATCGAGGAATCCGAAGACGCGATGTCCATGCCGAGATGCGACGGCCATATCGTGTTCCGGAACGTTTCGTACACGTATTCGGCCCGGAACTTGGCGTACCCGCAGAACGGCGGCGGCCCGGCGAATCCGGATTTGGTCGAGCGGGAGAAGGCGCCGAAGCGGTTTTTCTGGAAGCCGACGAGCGTGCGCCCCGTCCCGCCGGAGATTACGATCGAGGAGCGGCAGGGGATCAAGAACATTTCCTTCGAGGCCCGATCGGGCGAGGTCATCGCCCTCGTCGGACCGAGCGGCGCGGGCAAGTCGACGCTGATCAACCTGATTCCGCGATTTTACGAGCCGGCTTGCGGAGAGGTTTACATCGACGGCCGCGACATCCGCGAATATCGTATCGATGATTTGCGGAAGCATATCGCGCTCGTGCTGCAGGACAATATTTTGTTCTCCGGCTCGATCAAGGACAATCTGGTCTACGGCCGGCCCGACGCGACGATGAAGGAGGTCGTTGCGGCCGCGAAAGCGGCCAACGCCCATGAATTCATTACGGATTTCAAGGACGGCTACGATTCCATCATCGGCGAGCGGGGCATGAGATTGTCCGGCGGGCAGAAGCAGCGGCTCGCGATCGCGAGGGCGATACTGAAGGATCCGAAAATATTGATATTGGACGAAGCGACCTCCGCGCTCGACTCCGAATCGGAAGCGATGGTGACGGAAGCGCTGGAGCGGCTGATGGAGGGAAGAACGACGTTCGTCATCGCGCACCGGCTCGCGACGGTCGTGAGGGCGAACCAAATTTTGGTCGTCGACGGCGGCGAGATCGTCCAGCGGGGCAGCCACGGCAAGCTGCTGCGCGAAGGCGGCCTGTACCGGAAGCTGTACGAGCAGCAGCTGAAGGCGATGCGGCCGGAGGAGCTGGCGGGGCTGGCTTAACGACAGGATAGCAAGTTGTAGAAAGGGCTGTTCCACGGCGATGGCGGATCATGTCGTCGCAAGGGGCGGCCTTCGTTTTTTTGCTCGGGATGGAATCGGAATGGTGGGGCGAACCCGATCGTCTAGTCCCGCTGCTGCGCGGAATGGCTTCTCGGAGGCTGAAATCGTGCGATCAGATCTAAAAATTAGATCTGATCCGCCCCAATCGGCGAGATTTTAGGAATCAGGTCTAAAAATTAGACCTGATGGCCGCGCAGCCGAGCAGAACGGCCCCGCCCCGCTAACCATCCTCAGAGCCGATGAACGTTTGAATGAACTTGCGCGGCGAGACGCCTTCGATCTGCTTGAATGCCTTGCTGAACGCGTAGACGCTGCCGTATCCGACCTTCTCGGCGATCGACGAGACCGTCAGCGGGCTGTAGATCATAAGGTCCTTCGCCTTCTCGATCCGGTAGCGCATCTGGAATTGATGCGGTGTCAGCCCGTACTTCTGTTTAAAAAGCCTGGAGAAGTGGAAGACGCTGAGCGTCGCGGTTTTGGACAGCTCCTCGAGCAGGATCGTGTCGTCGAACCGCTCCATGATCAGCGTGGCCGCGGCGTCTAGCGATTTGTGATGCGCGCGGAGCCGGTTCGCCTCGCTCGCCTCCAGCCCTTTGACGATGACGTACAGCAGCTTCAGCACGACCGATTTTTGAAACAGGTAAAAGTCGAGGTCGCGCCGCTCGTACGCGTGGATGAGCTGCTGCAGCGATTTTAAAATTTCGCCGTGGTTCTCGATCCGGATGACGTCCGGGATTTGCAGAACGTTCCCGAGCACGTCTTCGCGGATCCACTTCAGCTCCTGCTCGCTGCATTCCGACCGCTTCTTGTAATTGATCGGAATTTCTTCGAAATCCTCCTCGTGCATCGCATCGAAATGAATGTGGGGCATCCAGCATTCCCCCTCCGAGCCGATGAATTCATGCTCCTTGCCCGGCTTGAACAGAACGACGTCGCCCGGCCCGATCGTATGCACCGTATCGTCGATGCGGATGGTGAGGCCGCCTTTCTCCAAGTAAAGCAGCTCGTAGTCGAATATAATGCGGGCCTTCAGCCGCATTTCGGTCTCGCGGTGGTTCCAGGCTCTGCGGACATTCGGGGACAGCTGCATGAGCAATGATTTTTTAGAAATGGGAAGCGCTTCCACGAAATCACTCCAATATAGCAAGATTGGATAAATAATAACAAGTTCAAATAAAGAAGTCAAAAATGAACTGTGATAACATAAGCAATGTAATCGTTAACACGAAATTGAGGTCAGACGTCAAATAGCATCTTCTATTATATTATGACCGCCTCATCGCAGGAAACGCGAGGCCTGATCGCACAGACAGCCGAACGACTTTAAACGCATGGAAGGAGCAATCGAACATGAGTCAATTCAATGGACTTGAAATGGGGATCGGAAGCCTTGCCCGAGTGTCGAACGCCGTAACCCGCTCGATCAGCGCGGAAAACTTCAACGGGGAGAAAGGGAAGGGCGGCATGGCAACCGAAGGAACCGGCGCCAATTGCGCTCGCGACCTCGGCGTAGGCTGGAAGGTATCCCCTTCCGTCGAGATCGGACCAGGCGAAACGTTTACGATGGCGGCAATCGACGGCCCCGGCGCGATCCAGCATATATGGCTTACCTGCTTCCCGTCGCATTGGCGCAACATGATCCTCCGCATGTACTGGGACGGCGAAGAGCAGCCTTCGGTCGAAGTGCCGCTAGGCGATTTCTTCTGCAACGGCTGGAACGAGCGGGTCAACGTCAATTCGCAGCCGGTCGCCGTTAATCCGGCCGGCGGCATGAACAGCTACTGGCTGATGCCGTTCCGCAAACATGCAAAGATCACGGTGGAGAACAAAGAATCCGACAAAGTCGTGCTGTATTATCAAGTCGACTATACGCTCACGGACGTGCCGGACGACATGGCGTACTTCCACGCGCAGTGGAGAAGATCGAATCCGGTCGCTTACAAGGACGTTCATACGATTTTGGACGGCGTGACGGGCAAGGGCCATTATGTCGGAACGTACCTCGCTTGGCAGGTGAACAATACCGGCTGGTGGGGCGAAGGCGAAATCAAGTTCTTCATGGACGGCGACAAGGAATTTCCGACGATCTGCGGAACGGGGACGGAAGATTACTTCGGGGGCGCGTGGAACTGGGAGCATCCGATCGGGCAATATTCGACCTATTCGACGGCCTATCTCGGGATGCATCAGCTCATTAAGCCCGACGGGCTGTACCGCAGCCAGACGCGCTTCGGCATGTACCGCTGGCACGTCATGGATCCGATCCGCTTCGAGAGCGACCTGAAGGTGACGATCCAGGACCTCGGCTGGCGCTCCGGCAGAAGGTATTTGCCGCAGCAGAGCGACATCGCTTCCACGGCGTTCTGGTACCAGCTGGAGCCGCACGCGCCGCATCCGGAATTGCCGGGCAACGACGAGCGGGAAGTTATTTAAATCCTAACCGGCCATCCGAATTTTATACATCGCCCGAGGTGATCTGCTTTGCTCAAAGCTACGATTAAAGAAGTGGCTGCGGAAGCGGAAGTATCGACGGCGACCGTGTCCCGCGTCCTTAACAACAGCTTGAAGGTGAGCGAAGAGGCAAGGCGGCGCGTCAACGCCGCGATCGCGAAGCTGAATTACGAGCCCAGCGCCATCGCAAGAAGCTTGAAGCAGGACCGAACCTTTATGATCGGCGTTATCGTACCCGATATTACGAATCCGTATTTTATGGAAATTTCGAAGGGGATCGAGGATACGGTCGGTCAGAGCGGCTTCCAGCTCATGTTCTGCAGCTCGGATGAAAACACGGATAAGGAAAGCAGGCTGCTGCAGCTGCTCAACGAGAAACGGGTCGATGCGGTCGTGGTCGCGACGGCGGGCGGCAACGGAAGCAAGATCGCGGGCATGTCCCGCTCCGGGCTGCCGGTCGTGCTGATCGATCGGACCTTGGAGAACGTCGACGGCTTATCGGAGCTCGACCTGATTGCCGAAGACAACGCGGCCGGCGCTTACATGCTGGCGAAGCGGCTGCTCGAGGACGGTCATACGGCGATCGGGGTCGTCAACGGCCCTTCCTGGGTAAGCACGGGGAGGGAGCGTTACGAAGGCGTCCTTCGGGCATTGAACGAATTCGGCATCGAGCAGCCTCCGCTCGTGTACAACGGCGATTTTACGGTCGAAGGCGGCGTAAGGGCGGTTCGCCGATTCTGGCAGTCGAACAGAAAGCCGACGGCGATCGTCTCGCTCAATAACCGGATGACGTTCGGCGTGCTGCTCGAGCTCATCCGGAAGGGACAGCATATTCCGACGGACGTCGCCATCGCTTCGTTCGGCGAAGTGGAAGCGGGACAGCTGCTCAAAAATCCGAAGCTGTACTATATCGACCAGCAGCCTTACGACATGGGGAAGAGAACCGGCGAACTGCTGCTCAGCCGAATGGATAAGCAGAACCAAAACGCCGATCCTCACCTTGAAATATTCAGCCATCAAATCAAATGCATTCCCTAATAGACCGTTAAGCGTCGCAAATCGACCGACTTGGATAGAAGAGGTGTTGCAAAATGACAAATGCAAAAGCTGTAAACCGACTGCAAGGCAACCTGCCGAAAATCGGCATTCGTCCCATTATCGACGGACGCCGCGGAGGCATCCGCGAATCGCTCGAGGAAGTAACGATGGAGATGGCGCGGACGGCCGCGGCTTTCTTGTCCGAAAACCTGAAACACAGCTGCGGACTCCCTGTCGAAGTCGTCATTGCCGATACGTGCATCGGCGGCGTGGCCGAAGCGGCCCGCGCGGAGCAAAAGTTCGAATCGGAAGGCGTAGGCGTCACGATTTCCGTTACCCCTTCCTGGTGCTATCCGACCGAAACGATGGATACGCATCCGACAAGGCCGAAGGCGATCTGGGGCTTCAACGGCACCGAACGCCCGGGCGCGGTATACTTGGCGGCAGCGCTGTCCGCGCATAATCAGAAAGGGCTTCCTGCGTTCAGCATTTACGGACGCGACGTGCAGGATATCGGGGACGCGACGATCACCCCCGACGTTCAGGAGAAGCTGCTGCAATTCGCCCGCGCCGGCCTGGCCGTCGCGACGATGAGAGGCAAATCGTATTTGTCGATGGGCTCCGTCTCGATGGGCATCGCAGGCTGCATCGTCGACGAGTCGTTCTTCCAGAAATATCTCGGCATCCGCAACGAATACGTCGACATGACCGAATTCGTAAGACGGATGGGGCTCGGCATTTACGACCGCGAGGAATACGAGCGGGCGCTTGCATGGACGAAGGCCAACTGCAAGGAAGGCAAGGACGTAAGGCCGGATCACTTGAAGCGTTCCGCCGAGCAGCAGGAGAAGGATTGGGAAACGGTCGTCAAGATGGCGCTCATCGGACGCGACCTGATGATCGGCAATCCGAAGCTGGACGAAATGGGCTTCGGCGAGGAGGCGCTCGGACACAACGCGATCGCCGCCGGCTTCCAGGGCCAGCGCGCTTGGACCGATTACTACCCGACCGGCGACTTCATGGAGGCGATACTGTCCTCGTCCTTCGACTGGAACGGCATTCGCGAGCCGTTCATGCTGGCGACCGAGAACGATACGCTGAACGGCATCACGATGCTGTTCGGACATTTGCTGACGAACGCGGCGCAAGTATTCGCCGACGTCCGCACCTATTGGAGCCCGGACGCGGTCAAGCGGGTAACCGGCCACGAGCTGACCGGAAGAGCCGCGAACGGCATTATTCACCTGATCAACTCCGGACCGGCCGCGCTTGACGGAACGGGACAGCAGACGCGCGACGGCAAGCCGGTCATGAAGCCGTTCTGGGAAATTACCGAAGACGAAGTGAACAAATGTCTGGACGCCACGGAATGGTGCCCGGCGGTCGACTTCTTCCGCGGCGGCGGCTTCTCGACCGACTTCACAACCCGCGCCGGCATGCCGGTAACGATGGCCCGCATCAATCTGATCGCAGGACTCGGTCCCGTGCTGCAGCTGGCCGAAGGCTACACCGTCGAGCTGCCGGACGACGTGCATGACGCGCTTGACAAGCGCAGCAACGAGACATGGCCGACCACCTGGTTCGCGCCGAATTTGACGGGCGAGGGCATGTTCAAGGACGTGTACACCGTGATGAACAAATGGGGCTCCAACCACGGCGTCGTCAGCTACGGCCATATCGGCGGCGATCTCATTACGCTGGCTTCGATGCTCCGCATTCCGGTATCGATGCATAACGTTCCGGACGAGCGGGTATTCAGGCCGAGCGCGTGGGCCGCTTTCGGCGAGATGGAGCCGGTCGGCGCCGACTACCGCGCCTGCCAAAACTTCGGACCGCTCTACAAATAACGGAAAGGGGCAGTAATCTATGTGTGCCAAATATGCAATAGGCGTCGATTACGGCACCGAATCGGGAAGAGCGCTTCTCGTCGACATCGCGGACGGAACGGAGATCGCGACGCATGTCACGCCTTATCCGCACGGGGTCATGGACGAGAAGCTGCCGGACGGGACCGGGCTCGGTCCCGACTGGGCGCTCCAGCACCCGGACGATTATTTGGAGGTGCTGAGACGTTCGGTACCGGCGGTGCTGCGCGAAGCCGGCGTGAATGCCGGAGACGTCATCGGCATCGGCATCGATTTTACGGCATGCACGATGATGCCGCTCGATGAACGAGGCGTGCCGCTGTGCCTGAAGCCGGAATGGAGCGGCAATCCGCACAGCTGGGTGAAGCTATGGAAGCATCACGCCGCGCAGGAGGAAGCGAATAAGTTGAACGCGATCGCCGAGCAGCGGGGCGAGACGTTCCTGGCCAGATACGGAGGGAAATTGTCCTCCGAGTGGATGATCGCGAAAGTTTGGCAAATCGTAAATGAAGCGCCGGAAGTATACGCGCAGACGGATTTGTTCATGGAAGCGGCGGATTGGGTCGTCATGCAAATGACGGGCAATCTGGTGAAAAACAGCTGTACGGCGGGATACAAGGCGGTATGGCACAAGGAACAGGGCTACCCGTCGAACGAATTTTTCGCGGCGCTGGATCCGAGGCTCGAGACGCTTACCGAGACCAAGCTCCGAGGCGGAATTGCCGCGCTCGGCTCCAAGGCCGGCGAGCTGAACGCCGAGCTGGCCGAAGCGATAGGTCTTCGTCCGGGAATTGCGGTGGCGGTCGGCAACGTCGACGCGCATGCGGCCGTACCGGCGGTCGGCGTCGTAACGCCGGGCAAGCTCGTGATGGCGATGGGCACCTCGATTTGCCATCTGCTGCTGAGCGAGAAGGAAGTCACCGTCGAAGGCATGTGCGGAGTCGTGGAGGACGGCATCGTAGCCGGCTATTACGGCTACGAGGCGGGGCAATCCGCGGTCGGCGATATTTTCGCCTGGTACGTGGACGAAGCGGTGCCGGAATACGTCCGGCAAGCCGCGCAGGAGGAAGGAACCGGCGTTCATCAATGGCTGGAACGCCAAGCTTCGGCCTACGCTCCCGGCGAGATCGGATTGCTGGCGCTCGATTGGTGGAACGGCAACCGTTCGGTTCTCGTCGACGCGGATTTATCCGGCCTCATCGTCGGCTTGACGCTGCAGACGAAGCCGGAAGAGATCTACCGGGCGCTGCTCGAGGCGACCGCGTTCGGCACGAGACGGATCATCGAAGCGTTCCATCAGAACGGCGTCGAAGTGAACGAACTGTATGCGTGCGGAGGATTGCCGCAGCGCAACAGGCTGCTTATGCAAATCTATGCCGACGTGACGGGCCGGGAGATTAAGATCGCCGATTCGACGCAAACGGCGGCGCTTGGCGCGGCGATGTTCGCGACGGTCGCGGCGGGCGCGGAGGAAGGCGGCTACGCCACGATCGTCGAGGCGGCGGAGAAGATGGCGAGGGTTCGCGAGGAATCGTTTAAGCCGATCCCCGAGCATTCGGCCGTTTACGAACAATTGTACGAGAACTACTTGAAGCTGCACGACTATTTCGGCCGCGGCGGCAATCGGGTCATGAAGACGTTGAAGACGATGAAACGCCATACCTAATAAAGCGCTCGCCGCTTTATTGCGAAAAATGTGCAATCGATCCCATATTTTGACATAGAAAAGGTGGTACTACCATGGAATTGCAGCAATCGATCCAATCGCTCAGCCAGCTTAGACCGGGCAAGCGCAAGCGGGAATCCAGCTACGACCGCACGGGAGGCAACAAGGACTACTTCTCGATCAACCCGGGCGACAAGACGGAAATTTGCCATATGAAAGGAGCGGGCGCCATTACGCATATTTGGATGACGATGGCGACCGACGGCGCGCCGGAAGAGGCGCTCCTGCCGAGAAAAATCGTGCTTCGCATGTATTGGGACGGCGAGAGTGAACCGAGCGTGGAAGCGCCGATCGGCGACTTCTTCGGCCTTGGCCACGGCGTCACCAAAAACTATGAATCCGCGCTGCTCATGATGAGTCCGGAAGACGGCAAAGCGTTCAACAGCTTTTTCCGCATGCCGTATGCAATCGATGCCAGAATCGAAATCGAAAGCGAAGCGGATCATCCGATCAAGTTCTATTTCTACATCGATTACGAAGCGTACGACAAGCTTCCGGAGAACGAGCTCCGCTTCCACGCCCAGTGGAACCGCGAATGTCCGACGGACGGCATTGATGAGAATAGCGTCGATAACGCATACTACGAATTCGGAGGAAAGAACACGACTGGCGACGGCAACTATGTCATCCTCGACGCGAAGGGCAAAGGTCATTACGTCGGCTGCAACTTCAACGTGCATAACCTGCGCGAGACGAGGGAGTGGAACTGGTATGGCGAAGGCGACGACATGATCTTCATCGACGGCGAGCCTTGGCCGCCGACGCTGCACGGTACGGGCATGGAGGATTACTTCAATACGGCATGGTGCCCGCAGCAGGAAGTATGCACGCCGTACCATGGCATCATTCTCGGCGGCGGACCGAACTGGAGCGGCAAAATTTCCACCTACCGCTACCATATTCTCGATCCGATCATGTTCGACCAAAGCATCAAGGTCACGATCGAGCACGGCCACAACAACCATCGCAGCGACGACGTATCATCGACGGCTTATTGGTACCAGCAGGAGCCGCATCAATCGTTCAAGCCGCTCCCGAAGGTGAAGGACCGGCTGCCGCTGCCGGACATCAAGCCGTTCAACGAGCAAAGCCTGAAGGAAATTTTCAAGCACCCGAACCCTTAACCGCGCTTCCAGTGCACCTATTGACGCAAGGAGATGATGAAGCTGCGCAAAACGTTGACGGGAAGTTTGCTCGTCCTGTCCATGCTGCTTAGCGCTTGCGGAACCGGCGACGACGCCGCGAAGCAAATGCTGGACGGCAAGGACAAGGAATTCCGCCTGAAAAGCATATCCGGCCTGCAGCAGGTTGCCCAGTTAACGGGCAAGGAATCCGCGAACGCCACGGATCAATACGCGGTCAACGGTACGGATCTCGGATCGATGATCCAGGCGGACGACAAAACGTATTTCGTCTTCGGAGACACCTTCGGCGAGCGGTCTGACGGTCAGACCGGCGCCGGGGGCAGCTACTGGCGATCCAACGTGCTCGCCCACTCCACCGATCAGGACCCGTCGGACGGCATTACGTTCGACGGGATGATCACGGACGAGATCGGGCTCGCGAAGGAGCTGCTGCCTTCGAAGAAAATCGATTTTGACGAAATGACGAAAATACCGACGCATGGCGTCTACGCGAACGGCAGCCTGTACTTGTACTATATGTCGGTCAACCACTGGGGAGACCCCGGCAAATGGGACGCCAATTACAGCGGCGTCGCCAAGTCCACGGACGGCGGGCAGAACTGGATGCTCCTGGATGAACTGAAATGGCCGGCCGACAGCCACTTCATTCAAGTCAGCCCCTATAAGGTGCCGAGGAGCGACGGCGGTTCCGATATTTACTTCTGGGGCATTCCGTCCGGCCGCTTCGGCGGCGTGAAGCTGATGAAGGTGGACGAAGCTTCCATTGAAAAACCGGGCGAGTATGTTTATTATGCGGGGACCGACGACTCCGGCAAGTCGGTCTGGAGCAAGGACATCGCCGAATCGGCCTTGGTCGTGGACGATACGGTCGGCGAGCTGTCGGTCGTTTGGAATCCTTATCTTGAAAGCTGGATCATGACGTACCTGAAGGAAGGCGAAGGCATCGTGCTTCGCGAGGGGAAAACCCCGTGGGGGCCCTGGAGCGAGACGACGATGCTCGTACCGGCATCGGAATATCCCGGCTTGTACGGCCCTTATATGAATCCGCAATATATGGAAGACGACGGCAGGACGATCTATTTCACGCTGTCGCTGTGGGAGCCTTACAACGTCTTCTGGTTCAAGGCGACGCTGAACAAATGAAAGCGCTTCAACGCAAGTCCTCTTCACTTTGGTTTGAACGCTTCGGCGTTTAAATAAAAAACAAAAATTTTTTTCAAAAAAAGGGAGGATTCACACATGCAGGCTAATCGTGGAAAGGTTTTGACGGGCGTACTCGCGGCGGCCATGACGTTCTCGTTCGTATTGTCCGGCTGCGGCAACTCCGGATCGAACGAAGGCAACGCGAACAATCAGGGAAGCACGAATGAAGCGACAAACAACGGCAACGCGGGCGAGAAGCCGGCCGAGAAGGTGACGATCGAATTCTGGGCGCAGAAGTTCGAAGACACGACCGACGCCTGGTTCAAGAAGTGGACGGACGAATTCAACAAATCGCAGGATAACGTACAGGTGAAGCTGACGATCGTTCCCGGCGATGCATGGACGCAGAAGCTGAAGGCGGCGCAGGCGGCCGGCAAGGCGCCCGACGTCATGACGAGAAACTACTCCGGCATCGCGCCGGGAGCGAAGAACGGCGAAATTATGGCGCTCAACGACTACATGGATCCGGCCGTATTCGACGATCTGTACGACAACGTAAAAGAATTTATTACCGTCGACGGAAAATACTACGCTTATCCGAAGCTCGTAGAGCCGTCCGCCGTTCTGTACTACCGCAAAGACCTGTTCGAAGCGGCCGGACTCGATCCCGAGAAGCCGCCGGTGACATGGGCCGAGTTCATCGAATACGGCAAGAAGCTGACGCAAAAAGGCATCTTCGGCGCATCGATCGCGCAAACGGCTCCGGACCTTGGCTGGTCGAGCTGGGGCTTGCAGTACAACGCCGCAGGCCATCTTCCGATTACGGACGACTGGTCCAAAGCGGACGTCATGGACGACAAGTACAAAGAGCTGCTTAACTTCTACGCGACGCTTTACAAGGAAGGCATCATTCCGAAGCAGCAGCTGTCCGCCTACGCGGATGCGGCTCCGTTCGGTCAAGGCAAATTGGCCATGACGGTGAGCGGTTCCTGGTCGATCGGCTTGTTCCGCAACGATTACAAGGATATGCTCGACAAAATCGGCGTAGCGCCGATGCCATCCATCGACGGCGACCAAACGAAACCGACCGCGACGCTTGGCGGCTGGACGCTCGTCATCGACGGCAAATCGAAAAAACCGGAAGCGGCGGCGCAGTACATCCAGTACTTGCTGGCAGGAGACCCGGCCATCATGATCGACTTCTTCAAAACGAGCCAGTTCTCGAAATTCTCGCCGCGCAAATCGGTAGACGAGGCCATGAACCAGGATCCGGCGGCGTCCGCTGACGAATGGCGCAAGCTGATCGCGGAGAAGGTCATCCCTTACGCGAAAGCGGAGCCGGCTTACCCGTGGGACATCAGCATCGCGTTCGCGACGGCGATCGAATCGGCCATGAAGGGCGAATCGGTTGACAAAGCGCTTGCGACGGCCGAGAAAACGATCAACGACTTTATCGCAAAATCCAAGCTTGCGGGCACGAACCCGCAATAACGAATGACGGGGAAGAACCATCCGGAAGCCGGTCTTCCGGATGGAGCCTCCCCGCACTTCCATACGACGGCGGTGAATGTGAATGAAGAAAAAAAATATGCGGCTTGACAATTTAACCGCTTATACCATGCTCATACCGATCGTGGTATTGCTGACCATATTTGTCATCATCCCGTTTGTGTACGCCCTTATCGTCAGCTTCTACGACTGGAGCTTCTATCAGGAGTCCAAGTTCGTCGGTTGGCAGAACTTCGTCAATGTGCTTAACGATCCGTTGTTCATGAAGGCGGTCGTTACCGGCTTGAAATTTTCATTGTTTGTCGTTCCGGCCCAAATGATTCTCGCGTTTCTGTTCGCGCATGTCATTCGGTCCATGGGCTCGAAGCTTTCCGGGTTCGTCAAAACGTCGATTTATATCCCGACGATCATTTCGGGCATTATCGCATCGATTATTTTCGTCTTTATTTTCGATTACAACGCGGGTCTCGCCAACGTGATCGTGAACTGGTTCGGCGTCGAGAATCAGGCGTGGCTGGCCGACGTGAAGACGGCTCTTCCGAGCATCGCGCTCCCCGCGATCTGGCTCGGCTTCGGCATCACGTCGCTCATTATGCTCGCCGGACTGCTCGATATCCCGGACAGCTACTATGAAGCGGCGGATCTTGAAGGGGCAGGACCGTGGACGAAGATGATCCATATTACGATACCGCTGCTCAAAAACGTCGTTTTGTATTTGCTCATTACCGGCTTTACGGGAGCGATCCAGCAATTCGAGCTGTCGCTCGTCATGACGGGCGGCGGTCCGCTGAACGAAACGACGACGCCGAATTTGTATATCTTCAACCACTTCCGCAACGACGTGCTCGTCGGCCATTCCATTGCTTCCGCGCTGCTCTTGTTCGTCGTGCTCGGCAGCATATCGGCGATCATATTCAAGGTGCTTAATTCGGAGAAAGCGGTTGACGGCTAAGCGAGCCGGCGAATGGAGGAGAGATTGCGATGAACTTAAAGGAGCAAACGGTAAAAACGATCATGTACGTCATCGGCATCCTGATAGCGGTCGTGGCGCTGTTCCCGCTCGCATGGATGGTAATCGCCGGCTTCAAGGAGAAGACCGAGGTGCTTGCCACGCCGTTCCGGTTTTTCCCGGAGAAATGGCAGTTTGCGAATTACAGCGAAATTTTGGCCGATCCGATGTTTAGCAAGTCGATGGCCGTCACATTCGCGGGCGCGGTTATTTTCGCGGCGCTCAGCTTAATCATCAATTCGATGGCGGCCTACGTGTTCGCCCGTCTCGAATTCCGGTTTAAACGGACGTTATGGGTGTTCGTCATCTGCACGATGTTCATCCCCGGCATGGCGATTCTGCTTACGTCCTTCATCGTCGTGACCGAAATGAAAATGCTGGACACGATGGCCGTTCTTATTTTGCCGGGCGTCGCGTCGGCGGGTCACATGTTCTTTATCCGCCAATTTTATTTGAACATTCCGCTTGCGCTTGAGGAAGCCGCGCTTATCGACGGGGCGAATCGCTGGAAAATTTTCACCAGCATCTTCTTCCCGATGTCTTATCCCGTTTTCGTTATCGTCGGGATCGGCTCGTATCTCGGTTATTGGAACTCTTTCGTATGGCCGACGATGACGATCACGAATCCGGATTTGTTCCAGATCATGCAGTTCCTGAACACGTTCCGTTCCGAGCGCTCGACGGAGCTCGGTCTGCTAATGGCAGGGTCCACGCTCGCGGCTATACCGACGATTATTTTGTTCCTTGTTTTCCAGAAGTACATTATCAAAGGCATCAAAATTTCAGGTTTGAAATAACGGGAGGCGTCTCTTCATGATAGTACTTGCGAATGACCGGATCCGGATCGGCATCGGCGAGTCGGACGGTTCGATTCAAAGTATTCTGGACTTACGCACAGGCAAGGAATTTATTGAAGCCGGAGCGGTCGTCCAGCCGTTCCGGCTGGAAACCGCGGGCGGCGCGACCAGCGCGTTCGAGCGGTTTTCGTCCGAGGCTTCGGCGGAGCGACGGGATGCGCGCCTGAACTGGCGCGTTTCCGCGGGGATAACGATCAAAGCGTCGATCCGGCTTGAGGAAGGGGACGGCGGAATCGAATTCCGCTGCGAAGCGCTGAACGAATCGGAGGAGACGATCGTCAGCCTCGAATATCCGGTCATCGGCGGCATGGGCGCGATCACGGACGGCGGCGAGCGGGATTATGCGGCTCACAGCTTCGCGACGGGCCTTAAGGTGCGCAATCCGCTCAAGCATTTCGAGCAGGGCGGCGCGGGCTTCCGGTTCGCTCCTTATCCGGAGAGCTTCTCCGGCTCCTCGATGCAGTTTTTCGCTTATTACGGCTTAGGCGAGAGAGGCTTATACTTTGCGGCGCTCGACGGGGAAGGCTGGGCGAAGTGGCTCAATTTCTACAAAGGCGACTCCGGCCTGCTCGAAGCGTCATTCATTCACGGCTGCGAGGATATGGGTCCCCGCAAGGGACTTGCCGCAGGCTATCCGGTCGTCGTCCGCCTGCTTGAAGGAAGGGACTGGTACGAAGCGGCGGATATGTACAAGGCGTGGGCGGAGCGGCAAAGCTGGTGCTCGAAGGGCAGACTGACCGAGCGGCAGGCGGAAGAACGCTGCGACTGGCTGCATGAGGACATGGGCGTCGCCACGTTCGGCATCAACGCCGGGGCGGACCGCACCGCATGGCTGGCCCAATACCACAAGCACATCCGCACCCCGATGTTCCACATTCTCGGGCCGGATTGGACGAATGAGCCGCAGACGTTCTACAAAGGCTTTCCGGGCGGCTTCGACGACTGGTTCCCGACGCGCTTCAACAAGGCCAATCTCGAAGCGATGAAAGGTTACGGCGACAAATACGCGCCGTTCGAATTCGATTACCTGTTCCATATGGAAGGGGCGGACGGCGATCGCGGGAAGGCGGCGGCGCAGAAGTTCCCGGAGAAGGAGCGGATGAAATCGATCGACGGGTACCGGTTCCCGTTCATTTGCCCGGCTGCCGAATATACGCGGGACTTCCATGTCGAACGCGATGTGGCGCTGCAGCGCGGCGACGACGTCGATTCGATTTATTACGATATTTCGGCCAATAACATTATGAAAATATGCCTGGACGATTCGCACGGTCATCCGGTCGGCGCGGGCAAGGCGATCAACGAGGCATACCGGGATAATTATATCCGCACGAAAGCCGGGATGATCGAGACGGCCGGGCGTTACGTGCCGATGGGCACGGAGATGATGAACGAAACGCTGCTGGACGTGCTCGATTATTACCAATCCCGCGCGGGCGGTCAGCCGGCGGCGCCGCTGGAAGGTTACCCGCTGCGCGACTTGCTCAAATCCGGCGACGCGGAACTCATCCCGATGTTCGCTTACGTCTATCACGAGTATGGCGCCTTACGCCTTGACGGCTGGGGCAAGCTGGTCGAAGAGATCGGATCGCTCTATTATTTCACTGTCGCGAGGACGTATTTGTGGGGCGGATTATACGAGCTGAATTACGAATACAGTCCGATGGAAGCGCTTGACGGCGGCGTTGAGAATGCGCCTGAGGAGCACTATTATCCGTTCGAGCCGAGAGGATACGCCTTCTCGGAGGAGCGGGCGGAATATCTGGCGCAATTCGCCGCATTGCGGACGGGCGCCGGCAACAACTATTTGGCTTACGGCACGATGCTGCCGCCGCTCGCCTTCGACCGCGAGCAGATCCGCGCAGATTGGTTCCATTACAACCATGGCAAAGAAACGAAGGAATACAACGATTCCGGCGAGCTGAACGTCGATTCGATCGTCCATGCCGCATGGCGGTTCAAGGACGAAAGCGCGGGCTTGTTCTTCGCCAACGTAAGCGACGCGGGCCGCACTGTGAAGACCGCGGTCGATCCGGCTGACCTTGGTCTTAAGGGCTCCGGGTACAAGTACGTACTCCATACGGCCGATTCGAATGGAGAGGGGACGGCGTTCGCGCCGCGGGAAGACGGCACTCTCGTGCTTGACATTCCGCCAAGAACGGTCATCCTGCTCGAAGTTCGTTAATATATTCGGCGCAAGATAACGCTTTCATCATCTTGGGCGGCGCAGATTTTCCAGAAAAGCTCCTTATCTTGCAGGCAAAGCATCCGGTCAGACCGACATGAATCATCAAATCATGTGGAGAAGGATGGTGCAAGAAGAATGAGGAAGAAATTGCTTTTGTCTTTACTGGTTTTTCAATTGGCATTCTGTACGCTGCTCATCGCGTCGGCCGAAGCGGTAACGCCGACCAATCTGGAGATGATCGCGCGCGTAACCGGCGTCAAGCCTGCCGGGGAGACGATGCCGAACCCGAACCAGACGGACACCAATTACGCGATTACCGGGACGGATCTCGGCATCGTATGGGACAAAGGGGGCGGGCAATATTTCGTTCTCTTCGGCGATACGAACGGCCACGGACCGAACGATTGGCGGAGCAACACGCTCGCGATCTCGTCGGACACGAATCTGGCCGACGGCTTGTCGTTCGACACGATGATTCAGGACACGCCCGGGCATGCCAAGGAAATATTGCCGTCCAAAAAGATCAACTTCGATGAAATTACCGTCATCCCGACGGCTGGCGTCACGGTCGGCAACCGGCATTATATCCATTATATGTCCGTGAACAACTGGGGCCCCGCCGGCGTATGGTCCACGAATTACTCGGGCATCGCTTATTCGGACAATAACGGCGCGACGTGGACGAAGCATCCGACGGCGAGATGGTACAACAACACGACGAATTGGGATAACAAATTCCAGATGGCCGCCTTCGTCAAGGACGGCGGATTCGTGTATATGTACGCGACGCCGAACGGACGCTTCGGCGACGTCTATCTCGCTCGCGTGCCGGAGAACAGCTTGCTGGACATTAACGCGTACCGTTACTGGGACGGCAACGGCTGGTCCGCCAGCCAGGCCGGTGCCGATGCGGTCGCGAACGGCGTAGCCGGGGAGGTGTCCGTCGCGTACAACTCGCATTTCAACCGTTATATTATGACCTACCTGAACGAGCATCGCCAATCGATCGTCATGCGGGATGCGCCGACGCCGGTCGGACCATGGAGCGGCGAGAAAATATTGGTGCCGGGCGACTTCACGGGACTCGGGCAATATAACGCCTTCATGCACCCTCTGTCAAACAACGGATCCACGCTTTATTTCATCATGTCGACATGGTACCCGGACTACAATACGCATCTTATGAAAGCGACGCTGACAGCCGATATGCTCGGCAGCAACATCGTGACCGATCCCGGCTTCGAGACGCAGACGGCGACGCCCGTCATGGCTCCGTGGCACGTGGACGGCGAAGGCGGCATCGACCGCAATCTCGGCCATGCCCGTACGGGAGAGGATAACGGCTATGTGCGCAACGGCAGCGGCTGGAATTCGATCAAGCAGCGCGTCGTCGTGCAGCCGAACACGAATTATACGCTGAAGGGCTGGGTGAAGACGTCAAGCAACAACACGACGGGCTTCTTCGGCGCGCGCGTGCCGAATAACGGCGCCGTCATAAGCGAAGTGCCGTTCGCATCGCTTCCGAACTACACCGAGCTGACGGTACAGTTCAATTCCGGCAATAACAACTTCGTGGAGCTGTTTACGGGCATGTGGGCGGACGGCGATACATGGGTGCAGGTCGACGACGTCAGCCTGGTGAAGGAAGCGAACCTCGTCGGGCATGCCGGCTTCGAGTCGCAGCCGTCCTCTACCGTTAGCTCGCCGTGGTACTTGAACGGCAACGGCGGCATCGACCGGAACCTGGGCTTCGCCCATACCGGAGCGAACAACGCCTTCGCCAGATACGATTCGGGCTGGAACGCGGTCAAGCAGGAAATTTTCGTCGAGAAAAACACGAGCTACACGCTGTCCGCCTGGATCCGCACCTCCTCGAACAACGCCGACGGCTACTTCGGGGCCAGGCTCATGAACGGCGGGGCGATCCTGAACGAGACGTCCTTCGCCAGCGTGCCGGGTTATACCAAGCATACCGTGACGTTCAACTCGGGCGGCGCAAGCAGCGTGGAAATTTTCGCGGGCATGTGGGCGGATAACGGAGACACGTGGATTCAGGCCGACGATTTCACGGTTACCAAAAACTAACAACAAGAAGGTGTGCAATCATGAAAGCGCTTGTCATCGAAAGTCCGCATCACGCATCCGTACAGGAGGTCCCTTACCCGTCCCCGGGTAAGGGAGAGGTCGTCATTCGCGTAGAGCGGGTAGGCATTTGCGGCACCGACTTTCATATTTTCGAAGGCGAGTTTCTGTCCCCGTACCCGATTATACCCGGCCATGAGTTATCGGGAACCATTCATGAATGCGGCGAAGGGGTGGAAGGCTTCCGGATCGGCGAGCGGGTAACCGCCGATCCTTCCCTCTTCTGCGGCCGCTGCGTCTACTGCCTGACGAACCGCGGCAACCAGTGCGACAATTGGGGAGCGCTCGGCAACACGGTGAACGGGAGCATGGCGGAATTCGTGGCGGTTCCCGCGCGCAACGTCGTCCGCATCCCGGATTCGATGTCCTTCGAAACGGCGGCGTTCATCGAGCCGATCGCCTGCGTCGTTCATGCGATGAACAGACTGCGGCTGAAGGCGGGAGATTCCGTCCTGCTGCTGGGCGCGGGAGCGATGGGCCAGCAGCTTGTGCAGACGCTGGCCAGATCCGGCGCGTCGCGGCTGACCGTCGTCGACGTGTCCGAGACGAAGCTGGCGCTTGCCAGAACGCTTGGCGCGACGGAGACGGTGAACGTCCGGGACAAAGCGCGGCTGGCCGGGCAGAAGTTCGACGTCGTCGTCGACGCGACAGGCATCCCGGCCGTTATCGAGGATGCCTTCTCTTATCTCGGGAAGACGGCGACGTATTTGCAGTTCGGCGTGACGCCTAAGGATGCGCAGATCCGTCTCAATCCGTTCGATCTGTACCATCGAGACTGGACGATCCTCGGCTCCATGGCGATCAATTACACATTCCTGCCGGCGTTCGAGTGGGTGAAGGAAGGCAGAATTGTGCTCGAACCGCTCGTATCCAAGGTCATATCGCTCGAGGAGACGGCCGAATTCCTCGCCAAGCCGAAGGATCCGGAGCTGCTCAAGGTGCAAATCCGGATTTGACGCGGCCGAATGCGGACAGGCTGCGGCGCCGGGCGTCGTCCATTCCTCAAGTCGGAAGGCGCCCGGCATCATTCACAAACAAGACACTACTTAACCGGGAGGAAATTCGAAGTGAAACGAATCAAGTTGAAGCTGTTCGGATCTACCATGCTTGCAGGGGCGCTGCTCGCGACGTCGGCGCTGCCTTCTTTCGCCGACGGCGGCTCCGCCGCTGCGACCGAGCCCGCCGCGTTCGAGCTTACCGCCACTAAGGCGGCGAAGGTCGCCCGCGTAACCGGACCTACGCTCGAAGGGGAGACGGTTCCGAACCCGAACCGGACCCATGTCAACTATGCGCTCAGGGCAACCGACCTCGGCATCGTCTGGGACGCGACGACCGACCCGAACGACAAGAAGGTGATGGTCGCCTTCGGCGATTCGTACGATGACGGATGGGGCGGCTTCGGCGGCGGCGGCGATCCGGCCGGCTGGCGGAGCAATCTGCTGGCGATCTCCAAGGATGCCGATCTTTCGGACGGCATGGCCTTCTCCTCGATGATTATGGACGAGAATAAGCCCGGCTATTCGAAGGAAGTGATCGGCTCCGAGCACGATACGTCCGGAAGCGGCGACTTTACGGCGATTCCGACGGCGGGGGTAACGGTAGGGTCCAGGCATTATATCCATTACATGCAAATTAAAAACTGGGGCGCGAACGGACGCTGGAACACGAATTTTTCCGAAATCGCCTATTCCGACGACGAAGGGCAGAACTGGACGAAATCGGGCGTGCAGTGGGGCGCCAAGAGCAAGTTCGCGCAGGCCGCATACTTGAAGGAGGACGGCTACGTCTATATGTTCGGCACGCCTGCCGGACGCTTCGACAACGCCTACTTGGCGCGGGCGGCGGAAGCGGACATGCTCGTGAAGGAGCAGTACGAATATTGGAACGGCACGGGATGGACCAAGAACGACGAAGCGGCGGCCGTCGCGGTCGTGGACGTTCCGGTCAGCGAGCTGTCCGTCGCTTACAATTCGTATTATGACAAATACATCATGACGTATTTGAACGAGAACCGCTATGCGATCGTCATGCGCAGCTCCTCGAGCTTGACCGGCGGCTGGTCGGCCGAGACCGAAGTCGTGCGCGGCGCGGAGTACCCGGGCTTGTACGGAGGCTTCATCCATCCGTGGACGAACGACGGAAGAGAGCTGTACATGGTCGTCTCGGAATGGGGACCCTATAACTCGATTCTGATGCGAGCGACGCTTGACGTCGGCACGCCGCAAAGCAATTTGGTCGCCGATCCTTCCTTCGAGATGCAGACTTCGGATACGATCTCGGCGCCATGGACGCTCGAGAACGGCAAAGGCGGCATTGACCGCGCCGGCCTCGGCAGAGGCGGCAGCCAGAACGTATGGCTCCGCAATTCGTCCGGCTGGAACGCGATTACGCAGGACGTCGCCGTAGAAGCGAATACGGAATACGTCCTGCAAGGCTTCGTCAGAACGTCGCAGAACAACAATGGGGGCTATTTCGGGGTCAGAGGCTCCGCGAACGATATTTTGAAGGAAACGAAGTTCGAAAGAAACGACAATTATTCGAAGCTGAGCGTCCGGTTCAACTCGGGCAACAATACGCAGGTCAAAATATTCACCGGCATGCACGCTAACGGCGACACCTGGGTGCAGGTCGACGATTACATGCTGCTGAAGGTCGATACGACGCCGCCCGTCATTACGCTGAACGGCGCTGCGGCGGTCGATGTTCCGCTTGGCGGTACGTACGACGACGCCGGCGCTGCGGCGCTTGACGCGATCGACGGCGACCTGTCCGGCAAAATCGCCGTCGAGGGCGCAGTCGATCCGACAATCGTCGGCACCTATACGCTGACGTACAAGGTGTCGGATTCCGACGGGAATGCCGCGGAGCCCGTCACGCGTACGGTCAAGGTGACCGGTCCGGCTTACAGCGTCACGGGCGCCGTCTTCAAAGATATCTTAGGCAGAACGATAACGAAGCTTCCGAAGAACGGTCTCGTCACCGCTAGCGCGGACGTCAGGAACAACACCGGCGAGAGCAAGACCGTTACGGTCGTCGCAGCGTTGTTCAACAAAAAAGGCGAGATCGTGAACGTATCCGGCGTTACGAAATCGATCGCTTCGGGCGCGAAGGAGACGTTCACGGGCGGATTTACGATGCCGGGCAACAATTCCGGATACAGGCTGAAAGTATTCGTGGCCAGCTCGCTTTCGGATTTGCGGCCGATATCCGCGGTAGCCGAATTGAAATAATCAGGCCAAGAGGAACTGTTTCGCAGGGTCATTATGTGACCTGCGAGACAGTTCTTTTTATTTGGCTCAACCCCTCGCTCACTTGTTGAACAAACCTCGAGTCCCTCACTTTCGCACTCCCTTATAAGGTCACTCGAAACACGGTCAATCGAGAACACGCTCCCCTGCTTTGATGAAGTTAGCCCCGGTAAGGTGGCGCTAATTTCAAAAAATGAAACTAAATCGCTCATGCCCCCATTCACTATCGATTTAGTTTCAATAGTTGAATTTAACGGTTCCGTAAGAGCATCTCCACTTGATATTTACCCGAGCAGTTTCAAAATTTGAAACTAAACACACATTTCGCCTTCTTCATTTGAGCTTAATGTCAATTTTTAAAAGTAAATCTGCATCGTGGTGCCCTTATCGGATCGACTGCTCGGATATCGGCGGAATATTGTGCTTGTGCGCAGGTTGGCTGGTCAAATCCGTTCTTGCCCATACTGTCAGAAGCACCATTTAATAGGTGACGGCGTTAGTAAAACGTGATAAGGTGAGGTTATGGAATCGATTGCAGATCAAATTGACGCATATTTATACAGGCAGGAGGCCAATATGAGCAAAAGCACGATTTATCAAATCGCGGAGCAAGTCGGCGTATCGCCGTCGACCGTTTCGAGAGCGCTTTCGGGCAACGGCTATTGCGGCAAGCGGACGAAAGCGAAAATCATGGAGGCGGCGAAAGCGCTCAATTACGCGCCCGATCACGCCGCGAAAATATTGAAGACGAGGAGAACGAATAAAATTATATTCGCCGTCCCCGATATTTGCAACCCGTTCTACTTCGACATGATCAACGGCATTAACCAGGTCGTCGAGGAGCATGGCTATTTACTTATTTTATTTTACACGAAGCACCGCCTATCGGAGGAGCTGAAGGCGATTCAGAACGTGAAGGAGCGAGTGGCGGACGGCATGATCATGGTATCGTTCCACTTCTGCGAGGAGAACATCGGCGCGATCAACGAGCTGTCGGCGCCGGTCGTCCTTACCAACCGGTACGACTCGCCTGGCGGCGGCGACCGGTTCGATTATGTGTACGTCGATACGTTCGAGGGAACGAAGCAGGGGACCGCGCATTTGATCGGCCAAGGGCTCACCCGCATCGGCTACATCGGCGGCAGCCTGAGCGAACAGACCGGCTACCAGCGGTACTGCGGCTTCCGCGAGGCGCTGCTTGATGCCGGACTGCCCTTCGAGGACGGCCTCGTCTATGAATCCGATTATACGGAGAAGGGCGGCTATCTTGCCGCTCGGGAAATGCTAAGGCGGACAAGCCGTCCGCAGGCGGTCGTGGCGGCCAACGATTTGATGGCGATCGGCGTCATGCACGCGTGCGAGGAAGCGGGACTGTCCGTTCCCGGCGACGTGGCCATCGTCGGCATGGACAACCTCGACTTGTCGTCGCGGGTGCATCCGAAGCTGACGTCGGTATCCCTCGAGCAGGAGGACATCGGCCGGCAAGCCGCGCAAATTTTGATGGATCGGCTGCATGGAAGGGAAGTCTATGACCGAGCGGTCAAAATTATGCCCAAGCTGGTCGTCCGGCAATCGAGCAGCCGGACGCAGGACGGATAAATCCTACGAAACCCCGGGGGGTTGCGCGCAACATGATGAAGCTGAAGCTGATCGGCCAGATGAACCTTCAGAAAAAAATTACGCTTCTTCTCGTTTTGTCGATCTTCATCCCGCTGACGCTGTTCGGTTATCTTTTCTACCAGCGATCGATCGAGTTCGCGGCGGACCGGACGAACAAGGAGACGAATCAGCTGCTTCAGCTCGTCAATCAGAACGTCGACCGGCTGCTGAACGAATACGAGGCGCAGCTGAACGATATTTACGAGAACGAGGACGTCATTCTGCAGCTAAGCGAAGAGAGCCGGCTGCCCGAGGCCGCGAAGCAGCTGTCCTCCGACTCGGTGAACCGCTTTTTGCGAAACTTTTTGCGCGGGAAGGACGATTTGGATTCCATTTATTTATTCAGCGGTGACAAGCTGTTTTTCGCCGATTTCAAAGGCTCGGACTATTACCGGGCGGTATTCCGCAAGCACCCGGAATGGCAGCAGGTTGTGCGGGCGGGAGACGGGCGGGCGGTCTGGATCCCGACGTACGAGCTGCCGACCAACCGGTATACGTTCGCGCCCACCCACTATTTCTCGGTAGGGATGCAGGTGAAGAACGTCGCCGACGTCATGCAGACGCTCGGCTCGTTGTACTTGAACGTCAAAATCAGCGCGCTGGACAGGCTGGCCGGAGAGGTGCGCGTAAGCCCGCGCGGCACGCTGCTCATCGTCGGCGCGGATGGCCAGGTCATCTGGAATCGCAACCCCGAGGCGTATCAGGAATCGCTGAAGGGGATTCCGTTCTATGAGGAGCTGATGACGCGCCAAAAACCTTTTTCCCTGGTCAAAATGAAAGGCGAGCCGTACCAGATGAGCTTCGTTCGATCCGCCTACAACGGCTGGTACTACGTATCGCTAATCCCGCAATCGGATCTTAGCGAGCAATCGAAGGATCTGAGGCAATTTCTGCTCGTGACGATCTTCGCGTTCGGCGCGTCGTTCATTCTGCTCGCGCTCTGGGTATCCCGGTTCATTACGAAGCCGATCCGGCAGATGGCGGTGGCTATGAAGCAGATTCACAAGGAAAACGTCGACCTCGAGCTGCCCGTCGCCTCCGAGGACGAGATTGGCCTGCTGAACGCTGCCTTCAATAGCATGCGCAGGCGGATCAACGATTTGATCCATGAGGTCCGCGTCGTCTCCGCGAAGGAGAAGGAGGCGGAGGTGCGGGCGCTCCAGGCGCAGATCAATCCCCATTTCGTCTATAATTCGCTCGACACGATCAACTGGATGGCGATCGAGCGGCAGCAGGACGATATAAGCTCGATGATCGCGGCGTTAAGCGACATTATGCGATATGCGATTCGCCCCGGCGAGCCGTGGATCGCGCTCGGAGAAGAGCTGAAATGGGCGGAGAACTACGCGTATTTGCAGAAGATGAGGTTCGAGGAGCGGTTCGATATTACGTTCGAGGTCGACCCGTCCCTCCTTCCGCGCAAGGTGCCGCGCCTCTTCCTGCAGCCTTACCTCGAGAACTCGATCCTGCACGGAATGGAGCAGATCGAGTCCGGCGGATTAATTGCCGTAACCGCCTCGCCGGATCCGGAGACGGGAGGCATTCGCGTCGTATTGACCGATAACGGCGCCGGCATTCAAGAAGACGAGCTGCTTGACATAAGGCTGCGCCGAACCCACGGCATCGGCATTTACAATTTGGACGACCGGCTGAAGCTGGAGTACGGCAGCGCCTATGGCGTAACGATCGCCTCGGAGTGGCGGAAGGGGACCGTCGTCACGATCGTTCTCCCGTCGATCGAACCGGAAAGCAAGGCCGGCCGGGAGCACTGACAACAGGAGGAGACCCATGTACAAAGTAATCGTCGTCGATGACGAGCCGAGAGTAAGAAGGGGCTTGCAGTCGCTTATTCCGCAGCTGGACGCCGATTGGACGGTAGCGGCAACGGCGGCGAGCGGCGTCGAAGCGATCGAGCTCGTCCGCAAGGAAATGCCGGATCTGGTCATCACCGATATCCGGATGCCCCGGATGAACGGGCTCGATCTGCTCAGCGCGCTGAGGGAGTATCCGGTTCAGGTCGTCATCTTGTCCGGATACGGTTATTTCGAGTACGCGCAAACCGCCGTCAAATTCGGCGCCTTCGACTTCTTGCTCAAGCCGGTCAAGCCGGCCGAGATCAAAAGCCTGCTTCAGCGGGCGAAGGAACGCAAGCGGTCGAACGAACCGGCGCCTTCCGTCCCGTCGAGTCCGGTCAATTATTCGAAATGGTGGAAGGAATGGCTATCGGAAACGGAGGAGGGACAGGATTACGGCGAGAAGCTGAAGGCGCAGCTGCCGCCCGGTGCGGCCTGCTTCCGGCTGATGGCCATCGAGATCGACCGTTACGACGAGCTGATCATGGACGACCAGTGGGGCGACAAGCAGCTCGTTCTGTTCGCCGTCCGGAATGTCGTACACGAGGCGCTTCCCGCGCTCGGGGCGACCGGTTCTCACTTCCTGTTCGCGAGCGGCCCGCAGCTCTATTATTTGACCTATGATTGCGATTGCGGTTCGGAGCTATCGGGCAAGCTGCTCGGGGAGGTGCGCAAATGGGTGAAAATATCGATTTCGGTAGGCCTGAGCGCGAAGCTGGAATCGTTCGAGTCGCTTCCGGCAGGTCTCGGGCAGGCGAAGGAAGCGCTGCGGAACAAGTGGATTTACGGAGACGGCATCGTCAGCTCGTACGACGACGTCGTTTCGCCGGGCAGCGAGGACCGGGGCTACCCTACCGAGATCGACGAGTCGATCGTCAGGGCGGTGCGGCTCGGCGATGCGGAGCAGGCGCTGATCGGGCTGGCCGAATTCGTGGAGCGGATCAAAGCGGAGAGCGTTCCGTTCCGGCTGTTCCGCCGTTTCTGCCTGCAGCTTCTGTCGTCCGTATTCCGGGTCGTATACGAGCACAAACTAAACGAAATGATTCGCCAGCGGATCGATCATCCGCAAGACCTGTTTCATCGCGATTTCACGGCGGAGGAATTTATCGGCTTTATGGGGGAGCTGATCCGCTCGACGGTGGAATCGATGGAATGGAGCGTCAGGCAGAAGCAGAACCGGACGATCGAGAAGGCGGTCGACTTCATTCGCAAAAATTACGCCAAAGACATTTCGCTCGATGACGTCGCCGTGCACGCCCAGATGAGCAGCAGCTATCTAAGCACCTTCTTCAAGCAGGAGACGGGCGAGACGTTTATCGAATATTTGACGCGTCTGCGCATCGACAAGGCGAAGACGCTCATGATGAACGCCCAGCTGAGGCTGTACGAAATCGCGCAGTTGGTCGGCTACCAGGACGTCAAATATTTTTCCCGGCTGTTCAAGCGCGTTGTAGGCGTTACGCCTGCCGAATATCGGCAGTTCTTTTACCGCAAGGAGGAGTGATGGTGATGGGGAACCGATTGAAAGGATGCCGCATCGCGTGGATCGGCTTCCTGCTCGTCCTGCTGCTCGCCTCGTGCGGCCGGTACGTCGATTCGGAAGGGCCGATCGTCGACAAGCTGCTCAAGGAGCCGTCCGCGGCCGTCCCGGACAAGGACAAAATCGAGCTGCGCCTTTGGTCGTTCCATCAATCCCGCGAATACGACTTCTGGCTGGAGCTTGCAAGGGAATACGAAGCGGAGCACGGCAATATCTCGATCAAGGTGGAATTTCTGACGAGCGACGATTATTTCTCGCGCACACGGCTGCTGTCCTCGTTCGCTTCGGGACAAGGGCCGGATTTGTTCTTCGTGTCGCCGGCGACGATCGAGCGGTTCGCGCAGTCGGATATTTTATATCCTTTGACGGATTTCTTCACGGAGCGGATCCGGGACGATTTCTATCCATCCGCTCTCGAATCGGTTACGATAGGCGGCGATATATACGCGGTTCCGATCGAGACGGAGCTGCTCGGCCTGTTCTACAATACGGAAATGTTCGCGAGGAAGGGAATACAGCCGCCCAAGACGTGGGAGGAGATGAAATCGGCCGCGGAGAAACTGACGACGTCCCGCGTAAGCGGATTGACCGTCGAAACGTACGAGGGCGTATTTCACAACTTCTCGTGGCTGCCGTTCTTGTGGCAGACCGGCGCCGACCTGCTGACGGAAGACGGCAAAGGCTCTGCCATGTCCGGCGAATCCGCGCTCGGCATGTATTCGTTCTTCAAAAGCATGGCAAGCGAAGGGCTGCTCAATATGAGGCCGTCGCGCCCGGTAACGGACATCGGCATCATCGCGAACGGCGAAACCGCCATGCAGGTGAGCGGCACATGGAATATCCGGACGCTGGAGACCGAGTTCGCCGATAAGCCGATCGGCGTCGTGCCGCTTCCCACTCCGTCCGGAACGAAGCCGCTCACGATCGCCGGCGGCTGGAAGCTGGCCGCGAGCAAGCGGAGCGAGCATGCGGAGGAGGCCGCGAAGTTCATGATGTGGGCGTTTGCCGGAGATCCTTCCGTTCCGTTGAAGTGGGCGATCGATACGAAGTTCGCCTATTCGCCGCGCCATTCGGTGATGGAAGCCGGAGCGGAACGGTTCCGTCAAGGGCTTCGCGCGGTATTTACCGACCGAATTTACGGTACGGAGCGGGTGGAGCCGTATTTGCCCGAGGAGCTGAACCGGATATTCTCCGATTCGTTGCAGCAGCTGCTATTCGGCGATCAGAGCGCGCGGCAGATCAAGGAGCGGGCCGACGCGCGGATCGTCAACTATTTGGCCGGCGTCCAAAAATAGTCCACCCACCTTAAATATTTCCCGTTATGTACCCCGGCCCAAGTGGATTACACTTGGGCTATCTTCTTATTACACAGCTGTTGAAAGGGGTTACAGACACGATGAAAAAGAGATGGAAAGGGCTAGGCGTTGCGGTGCTGACGCTTACGATGCTGCTGCAGGCCGCATGCGGCAATTCGGGCGGCGGGGGGCAAAGCGCGGGCTCGAACGCGCCGGAAGGCGCGGAACAGACGGAGAACGCAGGCTCCGGCAAGAAGGTGAAGCTGAAGTTCTGGGACTTCCATTCCGAGAAGGAAGAGGAATTTTTCAAAGGCTTGGTGGATGAATACAACAAAATCCAGGATAACGTCGTCATCGAATATTCGACGTTCAACCAGACGGATTATACGACGACGAAGCTTCCGACCGGCTTCGCGTCCGGCGAAGGCCCTGACATCTATATGATCAGCCCCGGGGATTTCATGAAGTTCGCCAAATCCGGCCTGATGGCCGACCTTACGCCGTACTTCCCGGATGGGGCGAAGGAAGATTTCCTGCCGGCGTCGCTGGACGCGGTAACGGTGGACGGCAAAATTTTGGCGCTGCCTTACGAGCTCGAGCTTCTCGGCCTGTACTACAACGAGCAGATGCTGAAGGATGCGGGCGTGGAGGTGCCGAAGACGTGGGACGAGCTGTACGCGGCGGCGAAGAAGCTGACGACGGACAAGGTGGCCGGCCTTATTCTGCCTCCTGACAAAGGCCCTTATTTCAACTTTATCTGGTACCCGTTCCTGTGGCAGCAAGGCGGCAACGTGCTGAGCGAGGACGGCGCGACCTCGACGTTCAACACGCCGGAAACGGCGAAGGCGCTCGACTTCTGGGGCCGCTTCTTCAAGGAAGGCATCTCGCCGACGAAGCTGCAGCAAGGTCCGTGGGAGATCGACCATCTCGGCAAAAAGACGGCGGCGATGCAAATCGTTGGCACTTGGGCGATCAACCGAGCGGAAGAAGTATTCGGCGACGTGCCGATCAACGTTGCGCCGCTGCCGATTCCGGAAGGCGGCAAAGCCGCGACGGATGCCGGCGGCTGGAAGTTTGCGGTGAACGGCAAGAGCGAGCATGTGGACGAAGCGGCCAAATTCGTCATGTGGGCGTTCGCCGAAGATCCGGAACGCGCCCTGAAATGGTGCACGGAAATCAAATTCGCGTATTCCCCTCGCGCATCCGTCGTCGAGAAGGGCAAGGAGATTTACAGCAAAGGGATGCGCAAAGTGTTCACGGAGCAAATTTACGACTCCGCGATTCCGGAGCCTCGCTACCCGTCGGAAGTGCTTGACGTGGTCGGAGACGCGATGCAGTACGTCATGTTCGATAAGTTTGACGGGGCGGGAGCGGCCGCGGAGGTCGACGCCAAAATTAACGAAGCGATTAAAGCGGCAAATAAATAAACCGTTCATTAAACGATGAGGATGCGGGGGCTGCGCGCCGGACGGAAATGGCTTATCCGGCGCCACCCCCTCTCCGTTTGAAGGAGGAAGTACAGTGACTCCAAAACGAATAAGCGCCAGGACGAGGAACGAGTGGGTCACGGCTTACGCCTTTTTGCTCCCGAATACGTTAGGCTTGCTGACCTTCGTGTTTATTCCGATCGTCTACGCCTTCTATGTCAGCCTGCACGACTGGAACGCGCTGAGCCCGAAGGTATTCGCCGGATTCGCCAACTACAAGGAGCTTCTGCACGACAGCCTATGGTGGGACTCCGTCTTGAAGACGCTGCTGTTCAGCGTCGTCTACGTACCTGCGCTATACGTGCTGGCATTAGGCTCCGCGCTTTTGTTAAACGTCCTGAGAGGACGCGTCGTCGGTCCGGTCCGCACGATGTTCCTGATGCCGTTCGCGATTACGTCGATCATCTCCGCGATCATCGGCATGTACATGCTCGATCCGCGCAACGGGGTCATCAACCACCTGCTCGGGTTCGCGGGCATCGGACCGCAGCAATTTCTCGGTTCGACGTCGCAGGCGATGCTCAGCATTATCGGCGTCATTCTATGGATCAACATCGGCTACAATATGATCATCTTTTTGTCGGCGATCAAAGAAATTCCGCGCGATTACTATGAAGCGGCGGAAATCGACGGCGCAACGGGCTGGAAGGCGTTCCGCCACATTACGTTTCCGCTGCTTCGGGAGACGAGCACCTTCATCCTGATCGTCACGATGATCGGCTCGTTCCAGGCGTTCGACCAGATCGTCGTCATGACGAAGGGCGGTCCGGCGAGCGCGACGGAAGTGAGCGTGCTTTATATTTTCAAGCAGGGCTTCGAGCTGCTGAACATGGGATACGCGTCCGCGCTGGCCTTCGTCCTGTTCCTGATCATTTTCAGCGTATCGATATTCCAGTTAAAGCTTCTCTCCAAGAGAAATTAGGCGGTGAAGACCTTGAGAATAAACCAACGAATCATCCTGCCGTCCGTTGCCGTGCTGCTTGGCCTTGCGATGATCTTTCCGATCTACCTGCTCGTTATCAGCTCGCTGCGTACCGAAACGAACGTGTTCGATTTCAATCTATTGCCGACCGGCTTCGCGTTCGCCAATTTCGCGGATGCCTGGATCGGCTCGGGGCTGCCCCGCACGATCGTCAATTCGTTAATCGTATCCGGCACGGTTACCGTCGTCGCGATGATTTTCCATGCGATGTCGGGCTACGCGCTGGCCCGGTTCCGTTTTCCGGGCAAGACGGTCATGTTCGCATGGATGCTGAGCACGCTTATGGTGCCGTTCGCCGTCATTATGATCCCGCTGTACCTGATCACGAAAAATTTAGGGCTCGCGAATTCGTATGCCGGCCTTATTATTCCGTCTATATTTAACGCCTACGGCATTTTCCTGTTCCGCCAGTTTTACATGGACTTTCCGAAGGAGCTGGAGGAGGCGGGCTACATGGAGGGGCTCAGCCTGGCGGGGACGTTCTTCCGGCTCGCGCTTCCGCTGTCGGTTCCGATCGTCGTTCCGCTTACGATCGGCTTCTTCCTGACCAACTGGAACGCTTACATGTGGCCGCTGATCATTACGCAGGACGAGAACTTATGGGTCGTGCAGCAGAAGCTCGCGCATCTGGTAGGCGGAGGCTACTTCACGCCGTGGAACGTCGTGCTGGCGGCCGCCGTCATCGTCGCGATTCCGACCTTCGTCCTGTTCTTCGTCGCCCAGAAGTATTTGGTGGAAGGCATTAAGATGAGCGGGATCAAGTAGGGGATAAGTTATGAAAAAGCCGGCGCCGATGGACAATCGGCGCCGGCTTATTTTATAGGAGGAGAGCCCGCCGTCAGCTCTTCTTCCGGTAGAAGGACGGAGGAACCTTCTCCACCTTTCGGAAGGCGCGGCTGAACGCGTAGATGCTTTGGAAGCCGAGCTTCTCCGCAATATGGGACAAAGGCAGATTCGTAAATTGGATCATCTGCTTCGCCTTCTCGAGCCGGATCGCCACATGGTATTGAATCGGCGTCATGCCGTACGCTTCCTTGAACAGGCGGCATAAATAATATTTGCTGAGGTTCGCGAGATCGGACAGCTCGTCCAGCGTAATCTCGTGATCCGTATGGTGGCTCAAGTAGTTTTTGACGCGGTCCAGCTGCTCCCACTTGGACAGCAGATGCGCGTTGTTCTGCCAATGGATTTCCCGAAGCAGCTGAATCCACAGCTGGATGAACAGTCCCTTGGCCGCGATGTCGTGATACGGAAATTTCCGTTCCAGCTCGAAAATAATGTCGAAGATGAGCTTCTCGATGACAATCGGCCGGTTCAGCCGGATATGGTTCGGAAGCGGCAAATCCATGAACGGCGTAACGTCTTCGCGAAACGCTCCCCGCTCCTGTTCGCTCATCGCCTTCAGCGGCTTATACGACACTTTGACCGACGGGCTGTCCGGCTGGTAGAACAGATCGAAGTGGATATGCGGCTGGTGAAGCCGCTTGTTGTTCATCAGCTCGATCGAGTGCGCCTGCATCGGCTTGAACAGAAAGATATCCCCCGGAATGCCGTAATAAACCTGATCCTCGACCGTGACTTTAATGTCGCCTTCCTTCACGTACAGCAGCTCGTAATCGAAGATGACCCTCTCCGAAATGATGAACGGCGGATCGATGATGCTGTCCCAGGCGACGCGAACGTAAGGCGAAAGTGCGTTCATGTTCATGGCTTTCCCTCCTGCCTTCATTATAATATAAGCGCTTTCCAATGAGGAGATATTTTGAGCAATTTGGGTTAAAAAGTTGGACAGGAGCGAGCTGTCATTCCCGTATCTTTTTATTTAGAATCTTAACTGAGCCGAGAAATTTGTCGAACGAAGCTCAATGAAGGATAGCAATATAGCGCTTACAATCGAAAGGAGAACACTATGACGGCTTTTAATGGATTAAACATGGGCATGGGGAGCCTGCCGCTGTTGTCGAACGCGGTCACCCGGTCGATCAGCGCCGAAAATTTTACCGGCGAGAAGGGCAAAGCGGCGATGGCGACGGAAGGTACGGGGGCGCAAGCCGGCCGCGAGCTTGGGCAGGGCTGGAAAATATCGCCTTCCGTTATCCTTCCGAAGGGCGGCACGTTCACGCTCGCGGACATCGCGGGCCCGGGCGCCATTCAGCATATTTGGATGACCACGTTTCCGACGAACTGGCGCAACCTGATTCTCCGTTTTTATTGGGACGACGAGGAGGCGCCTTCGGTCGAGGTGCCGTTCGGCGATTTCTTCTGCAACGGCTGGTGCGAGCGGACGAACGTCAACTCGATGCCGGTGGCGGTCAATCCGGCTGGCGGCATGAACAGCTACTGGCTCATGCCGTTCCGGGGGCGCGCGAAGCTGACGATCGAGAATCGGGCGTCCGAAGACGTCGTGCTCTACTATCAGATCGACTACACGTTGACGGACGTCCCGGAAGACGCCGCCTACTTCCATGCGCAGTGGAACCGCAGCAATCCGGTGAAATACAAGGACGTGCATACGATTGTGGACGGCGTTAGAGGAAAAGGACATTACGTCGGCACCTATTTGGCTTGGCAGGTCAACAACTCGGGCTGGTGGGGCGAAGGCGAGCTGAAATTCTTTATGGACGGCGACAAGGAATTTCCGACGATTTGCGGCACGGGAACGGAAGATTATTTCGGCGGGGCGTGGAACTTCGAGCAGCCGAAGGGCGAATATTGCGCGTTCTCGACGCCGTTCCTCGGGCTGCCGCAGGTGCTTAAGCCGGACGGCTTGTACCGGAGCCAGACGCGCTTCGGGATGTACAGATGGCATATTATGGACCCGATCCGGTTCGAAGAGGATTTGAAGGTGACGGTCCAAGCGCTCGGCTGGCGGTCGGAGGGACGTTATTTGCCGCAGCAGGACGATATCGCCTCCGTCGCTTACTGGTACCAGGCGGAGCCGCACGCGACGTTCCGGCCGCTGCCGGACAAAGATGACTTGGAAGTTATTTAACGGCAACAAGATTGAAGGAGGATACAAAAAAATGGGAGTATTTGAAAAAAAGAAAAGCGTATGGATGCTGCTTAGCGTAGGTCTTGTCGCCGGCTTGCTGGCCGGCTGCGCCGGCGGCGGAGGCGGAGGGAATGCGGAGAACGGCGGAGATGCGTCGAACGCGGCCGGTTCCAATTCCGAAGCAAGCGATGCTCCGGCGGGTACGGACGAGAAGGTGACGATCAAGTTCTCCGGCTGGGGGGAGCCCAACGAGAAGAAGCTGTACGAGGACCTGATCAAAAACTTCGAAAGCCAAAATCCGAATATTAAAGTGCAGTACATTCATATACCGGCCGACTACGCGGGCAAAATGAACACCGTCCTCGCGGGCGGCAACGCGCCCGACGTCTTCTACGCCGGTGACGGCGACGTCGCGCGCTGGATCAAGCTCGGCGTCATCAAAAACATTCAGCAGCAGGTGGACGAGTCCGGCTTCGACATGAGCGACATGTACGAATCGGCCGTCGACCGGTACCGTTACGACGGCATGAAGATGGGCACGGGCGATCTGTATGCGCTTCCGATGGACGTCGCGGGAACGGTGCTCTACTACAACAAGAAGCTGTTCGACGAGGCTGGCGTTCCGTATCCGAGCGCCGAGACGCCGATGACGTTCGACGAGCTGGTCGAGGTCGGCAAGAAGCTGACCAAAGACTCAAACGGCGACGGCAAGCCGGATCAATACGGCATGGGGCCGGCTTGGTGGGAAGGCTTCGTCTGGGGCAATGGCGGCAAAATTCTGAGCGACGACCGGACGCAGTTCGTACTGAACGAGGACAAGGCGGTCGAGGCGCTTCAATTCGCGGCCGATATGCGCAACGTGCATAAGATCAGCCCCGACGCCCGCGCGCTGCAGGCGATGAACGACGGGCAAATGTTCGAGACGGGCAAGCTCGCAATGATGATCGGCGGCAGATGGTCCGTTCCCGTATTCCGCAACCTGAAGTTCGATTGGGACGTCGCGCCGATTCCGGCCAACGGCGCTTGGAGCGGCTGGAGCGCATCGACCGGTTACTCGGTGTACGCGAAGACGAAATATCCGGACCAAGCGTTTAAATTCGCGGCTTACCTCGCCGGCGAGGAAGCAAACCGGATCCGCAGCGAGCAGGGCCTCACGATGCCCGTGTACAAATCGATGGCGAACTCGGACGTCTTCCTGACGCCGGGCACGAAGCCGGAGAACGCGCAAGTATTTCTGAAAGCGGTCGAAACGGAGCAGGCGGGACCTTGGACGTACGTGCCGAACAACAAATGGTGGGATATTATCAATCAAAATCTGGGGCAGATGTGGGAAGGCAAAACGACGGCCAAAGATCTGATGGAGAAAATCAAGCCCGACGTCGAGAAGGCGCTCCGCGAAGGAAATCCGGAATTGTTTCAATAATGGAGGAAGGGGGAGGGCACGCCCCTCTCCCTCTTCAAGAAAGAGGGGAGCAGCATGGCCCACAGCCACAGCACGAACATAGCGGCCGCACGCGCGGGTCGCCGCTTCAAGAAGGATTACTTCTGGGCTTATTTGTTTATTTCGGCGCCGATTATCGGCTTCATGATCTTCGGCTTCATTCCGATCTGTTATTCGGTCTATATCAGCTTCACCAAGTTCGACGGCTTCTCGTCGCCGGAGCTGAACGGGCTCGACAACTATCGGCTCCTGTTCGAGGATCCGTTAATGAGGAAGACGACGGCGAACACGTTCTACGCCGCGCTCGGCATTCCGATCGGAATGGCGATCTCGCTCGGCATCGCCATCGCGTTGAATCAAAAAATCGCGGGCATCCATTTTTTTCGGACCGCGTTCTTCCTGCCCGCGATCAGCTCCGTCGTCGCGCTCACCCTGCTCTGGAAGTGGGTGTTCAACTCGGACTTCGGCATCTTG
Source organism: Paenibacillus arenilitoris (assembly GCF_014705655.1). Lineage (GTDB taxonomy): Bacteria > Bacillota > Bacilli > Paenibacillales > Paenibacillaceae > Pristimantibacillus > Pristimantibacillus arenilitoris. The sequence goes on from NZ_JACXIY010000002.1 coordinate 223,074, forward strand.
AATCAGCTTCTGGGCTACGTCGGCATAACCGGACCGGCCTGGCTGAACGAAGAGGCATGGGCGATGCCGGCGATGATCATCCAGGGGGTATGGGGCGGACTCGGCTTCAATATGGTGCTCTACCTGGCCGCGCTGCAAGGCGTGCCGTCAACCCTGTACGAAGCGGCGGAAATCGACGGCGCGGGCGTTATGCAGAAGTTCCGGTTTATTACGATACCGGGCATTTCACCGACGACGTTTTTCATCGTGGTGACGTCGATCATCGGCGCGCTGCAGGACTTCGTCCGGTTCCGGATCATGACCGGCGGCGGTCCGAATTTCTCGACGATGACCGTCGTTTATTACTTGTTCGAGAACGCGTTCCGCTACATGAACATGGGCTTCGCCTCCGCGATGGCTTGGGTGCTCGGCATCGTCATCATTGCTGCTTAATTTCTATCTGTCCAGGCGCTGGGTGCATTACGAATAAGGAGGGTCATCATGGCTGCCGATACGGTTAAGCCGGTGCCTAGAAGGCATAAGAACGGCGATTATTTCAAAAAAACGATAGCCTATTTATTTCTGGTTTGCGGCGCGATCGTCATGGCGGTCCCGTTTCTGTGGATGCTGTCGACATCGCTTAAGGAGCCTGGAGTCGTGTTCGAGATGCCTCCGGAATGGATTCCCGAGACGATCATATGGGACAACTACAAGCTTGTCGTGACCGAATCCAACCTGCTTGGCGGCTTCCTGAACACGCTTGCGGTTACGCTGCCTCCCACGATCGTGGGGCTGTTCGCGAGCGCGATCGCGGCGTACGCCTTTGCAAGAATGCAGTTTCCGGGCAAAAACGCTTTTTTTATGGCGCTGCTCGCCACGATGATGATTCCAGGGGTCGTCCTCATGGTTCCGTCCTTCATTTTGTACAAATATTTGGGATGGATCGACAGCTGGAAGCCGCTTATCATCCCGGGAATGTTCGGCGCGGCCGGAACCGTCTTCTTCCTGAGGCAATTTTTCAAGACGATTCCAAGCGAGCTGGAGGATGCGGCCAAGATCGACGGCTTGTCGCCGTTCGGCATTTTCGTCCGCATCATGCTGCCGCTCTCGAAGCCGGCGCTGGCTACCCAGGCGATCTTCGGCTTTCTCGGCGGCTATAACGATTATATGGGACCGCTTATTTACTTGAATTCTCCCGAGAAATATACGCTTCAGCTCGTCCTGGCGACGTTCCAGGACAATTACAATGCCGAATGGACCTTGATCATGGCCGGCTCGGTGCTTGCGCTTATCCCGACGATCGTATTGTTCTTCTTCGCGCAGAAGTACTTCGTCGAAGGCATTACGATGACCGGAATGAAGGGCTGATCGAAGGAGGGATACGCGATGCTTAACGTAACGAGAACAAAAAGGCGGTATATCGCCGCAGCAGGCTTCATCCTGCTGGCCGCGGCAACGGCGTTGCTGCTTTACGCCTGGAATAGGCCCGAAGACGTGCCGGCTTCTACCTATACGAATCCCGTATTCGAGCCGGTGCTGGCCGATCCCGCCGTACTGCGCGGGGACGACGGCTACGTATACGCGTACGGCACGGAAGACGACTGGGGGGACGGAGAAGGCTCGCGCATCGTGCCTGTCATCCGTTCGAAGGATATGACGGAATGGGAATATATCGGCGAAGCCTTCGAGGAGAAGCCTGCCTGGAAGGACGGCGGCGTATGGGCGCCGGACGTCGTCAATTATAACGGTAACTATTATATGTATTACACGATGTCCGTCTGGGGCGATCAAAACCCGGGCATCGGGCTCGCGATCGCCGACTCTCCGGCAGGACCGTTCGTGGACCAGGGGAAGCTGTTCGTCAGCGAGGATATGAATGCCTATTCGATCGACGCCGCCTTCTTCCTCGACGAAGGCACGCCTTATTTGTTCTTCGGGGGCATTACGTCGGGCATATTCGGCGTGCAGCTGTCCGAGGACGGCCGCTCCATCGTCGGAGACAAGTTCCAAATCTCGGGGGTAGGCTACGAGGCGCCTTACATCATCAAGCGCGGCGGCTACTATTACTTCTTCGGCTCCGCAGGCGCCTGCTGCGAAGGTGCGGACAGCACCTACCGCGTCGGAGTCGCCCGGGCGGAATCGATCAAGGGGCCGTATTTGAACAAGGCGGGCACCGACATCAATTATGCGGACGGCGACACGATACTCGGCGGCTATTTCCCCGCGGACGAGACGCAGCCGTTCGTCGGTCCGGGCCACAATTCGGTCATTATCGACGACAACGGCGACGATTGGATCGTCTACCACGCGGTGGACGCGGGCTATCCGAAATTCGGCCATGGGGCGACGAGGCGTCCGCTTATGATCGATAAGCTCATTTGGGACGAGGGCTGGCCATCGGTCGAAGGAGCGGTGCCCGGCACGGGGGAGAAGGAAGGACCGGCGTTCGCCCGCGGGCGGTAGCATCCGCCGAGCGGGCTTGATGCCATAGGGCAAAGGAGGAAGACGACATGCAGAAGCAGGCTGGCAGCCGGAAGGCGGCATGGATATGGATCGCGGTCGTGGCGGCCGTTGGCGCCGTGCTTGCAAGCAATAGCGCCCCCGAGCCGAATGCGGCGCCCGAGCCATACGGGCTTGAGGCGATGAGCCGGTTCGACCGGCTCCCTTATTTGACGCCGCATACGCTCGCCGGCGGCGCGTCCAGCTACGACCGGAGCGAAGGGAATTACGACGGGTTCGGGGAAAGCAACTTCCTCTACCAGGACGAGCATGGCGATAAGGTGATGCTCGACGCGAAAGGGCCGGGGACGGTGTACCGGATGTGGTTCACCGGATTTAATCCGATCGAGGCGACGATCAAAATTTATTTCGACGGAGAGACGGAGCCCCGCGTCGATATGATGCTGATGGATTTGCTCGCGGGGACGAACGAGCCGTTCCTCTCCCCGCTGGTCGTGAACGATTCGGCGTCAAGCGGCGGCTTCGTCAGCTATTTGCCGCTTCCGTATGCGGAGTCGATCAAAGTGACGACGAACGGAGCGGGCGAAAGCTTCTTCTATAATTTCGGGTATCATACGTTCTCCCCGGATACCGAGGTCGCCAGCTGGGACGGTACGGAAGACAGCGCGGCCGTGCGCGGCATATGGAGCGGCGCGGGTACGAACCCCGTAAACGAAGAAGGTACCGAATTGAGCGCGGGCACGGCCGATTTGGCTGCCGGCTCAGCGCAAACGCTGCTGGAGCTGGAAGGTCCGCGCGAAATGACTTCGCTGAAGCTGAGCATACCGGGCGTAACGCCGCTCTCGGGCGATAACGGTGCGCTGAACGATGTGAGACTGCGTCTGTATTGGGACGGGGAGGCGGAGCCGTCCGTCGACGCGCCGCTCGGCGCCTTCTTCGCAATGGGGCAGTTCGGGCCGTACGGCACGCGGTCGCTGCCGGCCGGAATGGACGATTCCGGCGTCATGTATGCCTACTTCCCGATGCCGTTCGAGCGCTCCGCGAGAGTGGAGCTGGCGAACGAAGGCGCCGAGGCGGCCCGAGGGATCGCGTACGAAATTCGTCACCGGGCGTTTGCCGGATCGTTCGATCGGATCGGCTATTTCAAAACCCGATTCTCGGAATGGCAGGCGGAGGCGTACGACAACAAGGATTTGGTTGCGCTCGATGTAGAGGGAGCCGGGAAGTTCATTGGCGTCGTGCAATCGCTGCGTTCCGAGCTGAACCAAGGCCCGGTAGACCGCTGGCATTTGGAAGGCGACGAGAAAATATTCGTCGACGGGAGCTTAAGCCCGGCGGTGCACGGCACGGGGACGGAGGACTTCTACAACGGAGGCTGGTATTTCAACAGAGGGTTGTTCACGCAGCCGCTGGCCGGCTATACCGCGTTCCAAATTTCGGACAACTTCGATTCCACGACGATGTACCGGTTCATGACCCATGACGCGATCCCGTTCCGGAGCAGAATTCAGGTGAGGCTCGAGCATGGCGGCTTCAATGACGTGACTGAGCAGGTATGGCTGCTGGCTTACTATTATCATCGCCCCGAAAGCCAAATGGTCGAAACCGATATGCTCGATGTCGGCAACGAAGAGAGCGAGCTCGGCCATGGCTACGAGCTTGAGCGGCTTTATTGGGAAGGCAGCAGCATTCATCCGTATGAAGGCGCGGAGGGCGGCGAGCTGATTACGGATAACGGGCGCGCGCATACCGGCTACAGCGCCTTCGAGCTCAAGCTCGATCCCGATAATGACGGGGCGGTGCTGCGCCGCAGGTTCGATCAGACGGTGGAAAATCAATCGGCCGACGTGTACGTCGACGGCAAGCTCGTCGGAACCTGGTACCGTGCCGGCAGCAACGGCTCGCACAGCTGGCGAGACGACGATTTCCTCATTCCGCCGGCATACACGGAAGGAAAGAGCGCCATCCGGATTAAAATCGCGTACAAAGATACCGCTGTCGCGTGGAATGAATACCGCTATACGATTTTTTCGCTCTTGCCGCAGCGCGAATAGAGGTGGACTTCCGCCCAAAGTTTGGTAAGATAGCGTTAAGGCCTCTACCGAGAGGTCTTTTCTGTTTAAGGGCGTACGCGGACTCGCGGATTCGCCTGAACAAAAAGTCGTGAGGAGGAAGTTGGAATGAACAAATCGAGCGTCAATCCGCTGCGCGATCGGAGCATGCCTATGGGAGGTGAAATTTACTATGAGCCATAGCATTCATAGCTCCGCTTTGCGCGAGCGGCTTGTCCGTCAGCTCATCGTACTGGGCGAAGAGAAGCAGTCGTTTCTCGACGCTTATTTTCCCATGCACGGCAAAGAGCGCATCCAAACCCATCGGTTCATTACGCAATACGTTTCTTTTACGGAAGATCGGCTATCCGCCTCGAACGAGGAGCTGGAAGCTTCCGTATTCGTAGGGTGCGAGGTCACGATCGATTATTTGGAGTACCGGACGACGGATACGTTCGAGATCGTATTCCCGCATGAGGCCGAACCGGACCGGAATCGGATATCGTTTCTATCTCCGGTCGGCATGCAGCTGCTGATGGGCCATAGGGACGAGGTGATTCCCGTAGCCATTCCGTCCGGCGAGATGAGAGTCAGAATTTCCCGCATCGGCTATCCTAACGAGGAGTCGTAGGACGCACCGATTAACAAATGTCCCGTATAAAAGCGACCGGGCCTTGTTCAAGCGGAACAAACCGGTCGCTTTTTCCTGAATTATTTTAATACAGTTGACTGACTTAAAACATTGTAATATGATTGTATGAAATAAAGGAGGGGATGCCTTTGCCGAAGATCGTTGACCATGAAGAACGCAAGCGATTAATCGCGGACGCTACGATCCGGGCCATTAAGCATGTCGGGCTGGAGAAAACGACGGTTCGCAAAATCGCCGACGAGGCCGGCTTGTCGGTGGGGACCGTCCAATATTATTTCCCTGCCCAGCAAGATTTATATATTTATGCCATGGAATTAATCACGCACCGGATAGAAGACCGAATTCGAAAAGCGGTTCGGGAGCGGCTGCCGATCGAGCAGCGGGCCGTCAATATTATGAAGCAGCTCATTTCCTACGAAGGCGAGAACGAGCGGATGGAAGGAGAAGCGTGGCTCGAATTTACGGTCATGGCGCTGCGGGATCCCGCGCTTGAGGCGCTCAGCACCAAGCTCTTCCAGGTGACGAGGGAGCTGCTGGCGAGCATGCTAGACGCGCTGCGTAAGAGCGGCTATCTGGGCGCCTGCCTTGATGAAGAGCTGGAGGCGATTAGCATCCATTCCTTCATTGACGGGATCACGCTGCAAGCGAACGTTTATCCGAAGGCGTTCGACGATACGAAGGTGGAGAAGCTTCTAACGAATTATTTGGACAACTTGAAGAGGAGGAGCGGAACATGACCGCGGTAGCGAAACAAAAGAAAAAAACGATCAGCAAAAATCAGGCTTGGGCCTGCGTACTGATTGCGGGATTGCTCGAAATCGTATGGGCAACGGGCTTCAAATACGAGGAGGTGCCGTCCATCGTCGTGTTAATCGCGATTTTGGTCAGCTTCGATTTGATTATCCGGGCGACGAAGGTGCTGCCCGTCGGGACGACCTACGCGGTATTCGCGGGGATCGGCACCGTCGGCACGGTTATCGTCGAAGCCGTATTCTCGAACGGGGGAATCAGTTTCATTAAAATCGGACTCGTCCTCTTGCTGCTGCTGTGCATTATCGGACTAAAGCTGTCCGGCGGGAAGGAGGCGCACTAATGGCTTGGTTATTTCTTATTGCCGCAGGCTTATGCGAGGTCATTGGGGTAATCGGCATCAAACGGGTTGCCGTCAATAACAATTGGACCAACAACCTTATTTTATTCGGCGGCTTCATTGTCAGCTTTCAGCTGCTGATGCAGGCGCTTGAGACGATATCGCTCTCGACCGGCTATGCGGTATGGACCGGAATCGGGACGGTTGGCGCCGCTTTGGTCGGCATGCTGTTCTTCAAGGAATCCCGCAACCCGGTACGGATGCTGTGCATACTCGGCGTTATCGGCTGCGTCATCGGCCTCAAGCTGGTCGAATAGCCGCGACCGCGGTCAAACGCGCGGCAAAGCTTCGATGAAGGCGCGCAGCGCGCTGCTGGCATACGAGTCTTTGCGCGTAATGAACGCCGTCTTCATCCGGTTCATGGAAGCCGGCAGGTCATGGGCGCGAAGCGAGGTTTCCGCGGGTTGCTTCTGCACGACGATTCGCGGCATCAAGGAAATGCCGAGCCCGGCGGAGACGCCGCCGATAATGGCTTCCAGCGTTCCGAATTCCATATTGACCGGGTAGGTGACGCCGCTTTCGTGCAGCCATTTCTCGAGAACGACCCGGTAAGAGCAGCCCATGCCGTAAACGAGAATGGGCTTCGCCGCCGCTTCCTCCAAATCCTTGATGGCCGCGGAGGATACGACGACGAGCTCTTCATCAAAGACCGGGAAGGATTGCAGCTCGGGATGGACGCATTCGCAGCCGATAAAGGCTCCGTCCAGTTCGAATCTCGTGAATGGGTAAGGGAGGCAGAAGCCGTCCGACTCATTTTCCCGTTGACATTCGCTCCCTATGGCGCTACTATTAGTTTGAATTCAAACAAAATGGAGGAGGAAGCGCATTGCGGAAGAGGGATTGCGGACCTGGCCGTTTTCCTTGGGAGATGGAGGAGTCCAACACGCTGATGATCAAGCTTGTGGAACGGACGCTTCGGCGCGAGGTGGAGACCGCCTTAAGGCCGCTCGGGCTTACCCCGCAGCAATCGCAGTCGCTCCATATGCTCGCCATGTCTCCCGGCGCGACGAACGCCGATCTCGAGCGGGCCCTCTTTATTGATAAATCAAGCGTCACGAGCCTGATCAACGGCATGGTCAAGCGGGGGTGGGCCGTTCGCCGGGAGCTTGCGGAGGATGCGAGAGTGAAGCGGATTTATTTGACGGACACCGGGATGGCCCTGTACGAGGCTGCCTCGGAAGCCGTCAAGAAGGCGAAGGAGGGCGCTAACGATCGGTTGACCGCGGAAGAGTCGCTGCAGCTCCGATCGCTGCTCAAAAAAATTCTCGCCGCCTACGAGCAACCATAATGGCGTATCGGCGATTATTTTTCGGACACTTAGTTGGAATTCAAACTATTCAATTGCGTAAAGGAAGGTGCTTTACTTATGGAGACGGAAACGATTCGAAATAACGGCGACAAGCTGATGCGCGTATTGGCGTTCACCCTCGTCTTCTCCGTCATGAACGCCACGATGTTCAATGTCGTCATGCCGGTCATCGGCAAGGAATTCGCCATTTCGCCGTCGCAGGTCAGCTGGCTCCTAACCGGCTATATGATCGTCTATGCGGTCGGCTCCGTCACTTACGGCAAGCTGGCCGACAAATACCGCCTGAAGGATTTGATCACGTTCGGATTGCTATTCTTCGCGCTCGGCTCCGTCGTCGGACTAATCGCAACGCAGTACTGGATGATCGTCCTCGGCCGGATTTTGCAGGCAACCGGAGCGGCGGTTATACCGGCTACCGCTATGCTCGTGCCGGTCCGTTATTTCGCGCCGGAGAAGAGAGGCAGGGCGCTTGGCGTGATGGCGTCGGGCCTTGCGCTGGGGACGGCGATCGCGCCGATCGTATCGGGTCTTATTACCGGCTTCGCCAGCTGGCGGTTTTTGTTTCTGCTGTCGGTCTTGCCGCTGCTCGCGCTGCCGTTCTTCCGCAAATATTTGAACGACGAACGCGGCGGCGCTCAGAAGATCGACTATCTTGGCGGCGTCTTGCTCGGCGGCTCGGTCGCGCTCCTGCTGCTGTCGATTTCCCTCGGCCGCTGGCTGCTGGCGATTGCCGGACTTGCAGCGATGATTCTGTTCGTTATTCGAATCCGGACGGCGGCGGAGCCGTTCGTTCAGCCGAAGCTGTTCCGCAACAAGAAATATTCCCTCGGCTTGTTCATTACGTTCCTCGCGACGGCGATGAGCTTCGGCATGCCTTTCCTGACGCCGCAATTTCTGTCCGGCCTTAACGGGCTGTCGCCTGCCGTCATCGGGCTGGTCATGTTCCCGGCGGCCATCACCTCGGCGCTTCTGGGCAGAAGAGGGGGCAAGCTGGCGGACGAGAAGGGCAATTCCTTTCTTACTTATGCAGCCGTGTCGCTCAGCTTTATCTGCTTTGTGCTTCTATCCGTATTCGTAGGCGCGTCGCCGTACTTGATCCTGTTCATGCTCATCTTCGGCAACATCGGTCAGACGTTCATTCAAATCGCGCTGTCGAACACGATTTCGACGACGCTGGCGAAGGATCAGACCGGCGTCGGCATGGGGCTGATGTCGCTGCTCAACTTTATTTCCGGCGCGATGGCGACCAGCATTATCGGGAAGCTGCTGGACGCGGGCGATTCGACGATTCAGCTGAACCCGCTCGCTCTCTACGAAGGCGCCGGGATCTACAGCGACATCTTCTTCGCGCTCGCTTTGCTGGCGGCCGCAATCGCCGCCTTGTATTTCTTCTCCTTCAGCCGGATTGGCCGATCGGCGAAGCAGCGTGCGAATGAGCCGGCTTCCGCAGCGAAGTAGGCAGACTGTGCGATTGACAGGAGTCGTTCCCATAAGATCATGAAGCAGCTTGAGCGTTAGCTCCATATCGTATTTTTGGCTAGCCGGAACGTTCTGGTTGGCCTTTTTTATGTTCGTTATGCGATGGCGGCGGGCGGTAATCTGGAGGACGGGTTGGTCTAAGGAGTTAAATCCAGGCCATATCGCTGATATCCCTTGAAATCTGGTGATGCTACTTTCAAAAAATGAAACGAAATTGAGCTTAATCGTTTTCCATTATGAAATAGATTCATTATTTGAGATTATAACGTGCATTTCGATCTATTCCTTCGATTTTAGCTGCTTTTGTTTCAAAATTTGAAACTAATTCGCGTACTCCCTCCCTAACTCGCTTTTTTATTTCAGTTTCTGAAATAAAATCCCGCCTAAAGCGATCATGGAACAGTTGACTACTTGGAAACGGCGGAAAATGGTCTCAAGCGGCGGCCCTGTGACAAATCAGATCTAAAAGTTAGATCTGATGCGCAAAATTGAGCTCGTTTAGGCGAATCAGGTCTAGAAATTAGACCTGGTGGCTCGACTACAGTTACACGTGTCATGAAAGACAGATTACGTTCCGAATGGCGAAGAAAATAACAGTTGTTTTAGTACTAAAGTTATTGTATCATCTTAAAATAGGTAGGCAACCTAACTATTCGCTCGTTGTAGTTTCGCTGCTGACTGGACATAATATTTTTTGAAGTTAGGAGTGCGGAGACCTTGGAGGATCTAACACACAAAAAGAAAGTCACGATCATGGTCGCCCTGATGGCCGCGATGTTCTTCGCCGCCATCAACCAGACGATCGTCAGCACGGCGATGCCGCGCATTATCGCCATGCTTGGGGGCATCGAATATTATACGTGGGTCATTACGATTTATATGCTGACGTCGACCATCGCGACCGTGCTGGTCGGCAAGCTGTCGGATATTTACGGACGCAAGCCGTTCCTTCTCTTCGGTATCGTATTGTTTATTATCGGCGCGTTTCTTAGCGGCACGTCTACGACCATCTTTCAAATGATTACGTACCGCGGCATACAAGGCCTCGGCGGAGGCATACTGATGTCCGCCACGGTCACGGCGGTAGGCGACTTGTTCGCCCCGAGGGAGAGAGCGAAGTGGACCGGCATCATGATGGCCATCTTCGGCTTCTCGAGCGTCATCGGACCGACGCTCGGCGGCTTTATGGTCGATCATATCGCCTGGCATTGGGTATTCTGGATCTTCCTGCCGCTCGGCGTCATCGCCTTTGCGATGATCTGGTCGATGTTCCCGAAAACGCAGCGCAAGGCGGCCGAGAAAATCGACTATGCGGGTTCGCTGTTCCTGACCTTGATGCTTATTTCACTGCTTCTCGGCTTCTCGTGGGCGGGCACGAAGTACGATTGGGGATCCCCGCAAATTATCGGATTGCTGGCCGCCGCGGTCGTATTTCTCATCGTTCTGCTCTTGATCGAGCGCCGCGCCGCCAGTCCGGTGCTACCGCTGTCGATGTTCAAAAACAGCATCGTGACGGTTTCCAATACGGTCGGCTTCCTGATGAATGCCGGGATGATGGGCGCGATGATGTACCTGCCGTTCTTCACCCAAGGGGTGCTCGGCATTTCGCCTACGAATTCGGGCTTCGTGAATATGCCGATGTCGATCGCGATGATCGTGCTGAGCACGCTCTCCGGCCGCTGGATTTCCAAATCGGGCAAGTACAAGCGATTCGCGGTGGCCGGCATGCCGTTCATGGTGGCCGGTATGCTGCTGATGGCGTTCATGGACAACGTCTACGTCGCCATCGCGAGCATGATCGTATTCGGCGTCGGGCTCGGCATATCGATGCCGGTCTTCACGCTTACGGTGCAAAATGCGGTCAAACCGACCGAGCTCGGCGTTGCGACGGCAACGGCGACGCTGTTCCGCAACCTCGGGGGCACAATCGGCATCGCGGTGCTGGGCACGATTATGAACTCGGGCATGTCTAGCAAGCTGGAGGCTGCCGTCAAGTCGGGCGAGGGACCGGATTTGTCGCAGCTCGACCCCGAGACGGCGACGCAATTGTCCAGCTTTCTGAACCCGCAAATGCTGCTTGACCAGCCGAAGCTGAAGGAGCTGCACGCGACGCTTCCCGAACAGCTGCAGCCGCTCTTTACCCATATTATCGAAATGGTGCGCTCGGTGCTCAGCGATTCGCTTACGGTCGTCTTTTTGTCCGGCATGTCGCTGCTCGTCGTCGCGTTCGTCCTGGTCATGTTCCTGAAGGAAATTCCATTGCGGAGCGCAAGCGACAAGAAAGCCCCCGCGGAAAGCGGAGCCGAGACCGATCCATTAAAAAAAGAGCCTGCTCTTAGTTAATCGCCAAAAGCCGCTCTTTCCCGCGAAGGATTTCGTCCGGTCGGCAGCGACCGGCGAAATCCTGTTCGTATTTATTGCCGTTCGATCAGATCGGCGCTCCGTTCAAGGAACCGGAAGACGTCGTTCAATAACCCGACGAGCGCGTCGCTCCTCTCCTTGCCCAGGTGATCGATCATGCCCATGAACAGGTCTCGGTACCGCTCGGCCGCCTTCTGCGCGAGCTGATCGCCCCGTTCGGTCAGCCTGACCTCCGATATCCGCCGGTCCTTCGGGATGGACGACCGCTCCACGTACCCGGAGGCAATGAGGCTGTTCACCATCTGCGTAACGGTCGGAGAGGTGACCTGCAGCGCCTTGCTGATTTCCGAGACGGTCATGGCGGAGCCGCTCCGGTCGCTGCCCGTCTTCATGCCGACAAGGACGCGCAATTCGCTGGCCTTGAGCCCCCACATCGTTTTTTTGCGCCAGTCGGCTCTCGCGAATTTTTGAAACACGTCCATTAATTCGCCGACATTTTCGTATTTATCCGCACTCAATTGCTTCACCTCGGCGAATGCTTTTTTTCACGAATGAATTAACGCCATTATAGTTTTCATCCGGTGGCTTAGTCAACCAAGCCTTCCCGAAACGAGGTGCACGATGAACGACTACGAGGAATGGAAGGAAATATACCCTCTGCTCAAGGGAGCCTATAAAAGGCTGAAGGCGGAATGGAGCGGCGGATCAGGCGACTGCTTCTCGCCGAATCAGAGCCGGATGCTGTACGAGCTGAGCCGGCAAAGCCCGATGAAATCGACGGATTTGGCCGAGAAGCTGATGATCACCGCGGGCGCGGTCACGTTCATGACGGACAAGCTGTCCGATATGGGGCTCGTGCGCAGGAAGCGAGGCGAGGAGGACCGGCGCGTCGTTTACCTCGAAATTACCGAAGAAGGAAAGCAAGCTTACCTGGACACGTTCAGAAATAACGAAGAAGCCGCTATTCGCTATATCGGCAGCCGGATCTCGAAGGAGGATATCCGGCATCTGAAGCGCATCGCCGCGCTGCTGACGGACGAGGCAGGCAGCAAAACGTCGTAACGCATAAATGCCGGAAGGGGCGCCGTTCGCAAATGGCCATAAACAATCAGATGCAAGTCATGAAGCAAATGAAGCAAGAGCTGACCCGGTTCATGATGCTCTACAAGTTCGCGCTGCAAGAGCTGGAGACGAAGATCGAAATTTTGCAGGAGGAATTTCAATTATTGCACGACTATAACCCGATCGAGCATACCGCCTCCCGTTTGAAGTCGCCGCAAAGCATCGCGGAGAAGCTCTTTAGGAAGCAGCACGAGCTGTCGTTGACCAGTATTAAGCAAAACATTAAGGACATCGCGGGCCTCCGCATTACCTGCTCGTTCGTTTCGGACATTTACCGCATCAGCGACATGCTGACGGGCCAAAGCGACTTGCGGACGCTTGAGGTGAAGGATTATATCAAGGAACCGAAGCCGAACGGCTATCAAAGCCTGCATCTGCTGGTCGAGGTTCCGGTATTCATGTCCGACCGGACGGAGCATGTGTGCGTAGAGGTGCAGATCCGGACGATCGCCATGGATTTCTGGGCAAGCCTGGAGCACAAAATTTTTTATAAATACAAGAAGGAAGTTCCTCTCCATCTGCTTCGGGAGCTCAAGGAGGCGGCGGATTCCGCTTCGGCGCTGGACCGCAAGATGGAGCGGCTGCAGAAGGAGATCGAAGCGATCAAGGAGGAGCAGGAGGACGAGGGCGGCGACGAGCTTGTGGGGCTGCTGCTCCGGCAGCAAAACCTGTCCCTTCCGCCGGCGCTCCTAGGCTTATTCGAAGACGACCGTCAAAAATAATAGTGTTGAACCGCCTCTTCGAGGCATACAGTGGAATTAGCGCTATTTCACGAAGCGGAGCTGTATGTTTCCTGAAAGGTGGCGATAGGCCGTGGTCATATCAACCGTTCGCGAATTCTTCGAGGTTTTCGGGCTGCCGATTTCCATGAGCCTAATCGGCGGGTTAATCGGCCATTTCGTGAAAAACGGCATTGTCGAACTGCCGAAGCTGGTCATAGAATACGACGAGGAAGGCCTCGCTCTGTCTCCGAACCGGTTCTACAAATTCATGCAGCGGATTTATTTCTTCCTAGTCTTTATGATCGGATTCCGGAATCACCGCAATGCGAAGAAAAAAATTTTTTTCGATCTCGGCTTCCTCGGCGACCTTCTGATCGCGATCGGAACGGGCATTCTCGCCAAAACCGCGCTATCGATGGCGAATACGACCGACAGCTTCGCCGTCGTGAGCAGCTCGCTGCTCGCGGGATACGCGGGCCTGTCCTATTTGAAAGGGAAACAAAACAAGGAGCTTGCCGAGCTCGTTCCCGAGGAAATGGAGACGCAAAATCCGCGAACGCCGTCCGATCCTTAAGCAATTTTGGCCGCGAGGCGCGTATAATAATGCATTATAGTGAAGGAGGGTGGAGCGCGTGGGGAAAAAGACGGTTAAGGTTACGCCCCAAGAAATGCAGGAGCTGAAAAAATTAGCCGAGATAGTCAAAAACCCTCACCTTCCGATGTCGGACCGCCGCATAGCCAAAACGCAGTACGAGTCCATTATCAATTACGCCAAAAACAACAACCGCGGTTTTATTACGTCGGTATAGCGGATACGCGCAAGGTGCCTTCAAGGAGAACGTTCCTTGAAGTTTTTTTTGTTTGGCTATAAAATTTTGGATGAACCTACAGGCGAGGATGGGCCGTAAATGCGCAAACAATTGACTTATGAAGCGGTGTACGAGGAAATTAAGCGGCGGATCCGCGCAGGCGTATGGAAGCCGGGCGACCGTCTGCCGACGCTGGAGGAGCTGACGAGCGAGCTGAACGTCGGCATTTCGTCCGTCAGGGAAGCGGTGCGCATCCTGCATAAGCAGAAAATATTGCTCGTCGAGCAGGGCAGGGGCACGTACGTCAGAGAAGAACTGCCGGCCAGGGAAGTCGTGGACGAGCATCTCCATTTCCTCGAGCAGGCGTCCTGGCTGCAGCTGGCCGAAGCCCGGCTCGTCATCGAACCGGAGCTGGCGGCGCTGGCCGCCGATAAGGCGACGACGGCCGAGGCCGACGAGATCGTGCGAACGGCGAAGCGGATGCAGAAGAAGCAGCAGGCCGGCGAGGATTTTCTGAAGGAGGACCTCTCGTTCCACCGGCTAATCGCGAAGGCTTCGCATAACGAGGTGTTGGTGAACATGATCCGGGTCATCAGCGACCAGCTTGTGGACAGCCGCAGGCTGACGATGGCGCTGCCGGGCATGGACGAGAAGGCGGCCTCGTTCCACGCCTTGATCGCGGGAGCGGTCGCCTCCCGCAACCCGCAGCAGGCAAGGGAGCTGATGCGGCTGCACATTCAGGATATGATCCGCGAGCTGACCGGCGCCGTGGACGGGGAAGCATCGGAGGAGAGGAAGGACCGCTGACGCGAATGGCGTGGGCGGCCTTTCTTTTTTTATGCCCAAGCTTGCCGGCTTGCCGGCGCGGGATCGAAAAAAAATGACCGGCGACTTATTTATCCTCACTTAATCATATGATATATTTGATATAAATCGTTATTCATCATATGAATTTTGGAGGGATTTGAATTATGAAGATTCAGAAGCTGGAGCTGTTCAAGGTTGCGCCGAGATGGCTGTTTCTCAAAATAACGGCGGATGACGGAACGGTCGGCTGGGGAGAGCCAGTCGTCGAAGGGCGCGCGGACACGGTTGCGGCCGCGGTGCAGGAGCTGAGCGAATATTTGATCGGCAAGGAAGCCGGCAATATCGAGGACTTGTGGCAGGTGCTGTACCGCGGCGGCTTCTATCGCGGCGGACCGATTCTGACGAGCGCCATATCCGGCATCGAGCAGGCGCTGTGGGACTTGAAGGGAAAGCGGTACGGCGTTCCCGTATACGAGCTGCTCGGCGGCGCGGTGCGGGAGAAGGTGAAGGTGTATGCGTGGATCGGCGGCGATCGTCCGGCCGATACCGCCGCCGCCGCAAGGAGGCAGCTGGAGGCCGGCTATAAAGCCGTCAAGATGAACGGCACGGAGGAGCTCGACTGGATCGATTCGCACAAGAAGATCGAGCAGGCGGTCGAGCGCATCGCGGCCATTCGCGAGGAGGTCGGCGGCGAGCTCGAGATCGGCATCGATTTCCACGGGCGCGTGCACAAAGGGATGGCGAAGGCGCTCGTGAAGGAGCTGGAGCCATACAAACCGATGTTCATCGAGGAGCCCGTACTGGCGGAGAACAACGAAGCGTTGGCCGAAATCGCGCGGATGACCTCGATTCCGATCGCGACCGGGGAGCGGATGTATACCCGCTGGGGCTTCAAGCAGCTGCTCGCCTCCGGCTGGGCGGATATCATTCAGCCGGATCTCAGCCATGCAGGCGGAATTTGGGAGACGCGCAAAATCGCCGCGATGGCCGAAGCGTTCGACGTCGCCGTCGCTCCGCACTGCCCGCTCGGACCGATCGCGCTGGCGGCGTCGCTCCAGCTTGATTTCTGCACGCCGAACGCCTTCATCCAAGAGCAAAGTCTCGGCATCCATTACAACCAAGGCTCCGACCTGCTCGATTATTTGATCGATCCGGCCGTATTCCAGTACGAGGACGGCTACGTGGCGAAGCTGCGCAAGCCGGGTCTCGGCATCGACATCAACGAGGAGAAGGTGCGCGAGATGTCCGCGATCGGCCACAACTGGCGCAATCCCGTATGGCGGAACGCGGACGGCAGCATTGCGGAGTGGTAGACCGCGAGGAATAGCAGGAGGGCTGTCCCGCCGGGTTATGGACCCGGCCTTCGGGACAGCCCTCTTGCCGTTGGCGACATTACGTGATGATTTGGATCGTGGGAGCGGATATCGTCGGTTGGGTCGTGATGACCGAAGAGGCGCCGCTGAAATCTCCGTACTCGATCATGACGGGCAAGCCGGCCGTGACGTCGATCGTATCCAGCACGAGGGAGGCGGTCGTGAGCGTTGAAAGCGAGCCTTGCTGCAGCATGCCGTTCAGGTAGACGTTCGCGTAGTTGCCGGCCGTTAACGCCGGCAGCGCGGCGACCGGCGCGTCGGCGTCGTCGAGGAAGCTCGCCGCGGGGACGGTCGTCTCCGTCCCTCCGATCATACCTTGGGTCAGTACCGCGTAGTAGCGGGTGACGACGGGGCTCACGGTCGTCGTAATGGCGCCGCCCGATGCGACGGGCGCGGTGGCGATCGCAACAATGACGGGTTTAATTACAGGCATTCTATCACCTCCTTCTTCTACGATTAACCGAATGCTAGATTCGGCTTCCTATTTAGTAGATGCTGCCGGAATTTATAGCGAAACGGCGCATCCACCGGCCGGCAGCGATTTAGACGGGATGTACGCGGGTAATGGTCCAAACCGGGGCAAGGTCGTCCGGCATACCCTATTAAAGCGAGTTGGAAGGGGGTGCATGGATTGACAAAATTAGTCATTCTAATGCCGGAGTCGTCCGGAACAATGAAGAGGAAGCGGAAGAGGAAGCGAAAGCGGAGCGGACGGAGAAGACATCGAAGGCATTCGGGTACGGACAGGCGACGGAGGCGCAAGCCTTATCGATCCAAGTGCGCGGGTAAAATAAGACGCGGTCCGATCGGGCCGCGGGGGCTGCCCGGCGCCCCCGGAGAGCAAGGGCCGGCAGGGCATCAGGGCGCGCAGGGCGCAGCCGGGCAGCAGGGAGCCGCGGGCATGCAGGGATTGCCCGGCGCGCCGGGGCGGCAAGGCGAGACCGGGGGGCAAGGTCCGGCAGGTCCGCAAGGACCGCAAGGAACGCAAGGACCGCCTGGACCGCCGGGACCGCCGGTTGCGGCGGTCATCGTCCTGCCGGACGCGCAGCGGTACTTTTACTTTGCGGAGGCCGCGATGACCGGAACCGCGGTCATCCCCGCGAGCGGCTTCACGAACGATGAAGGAGCCGCGGCGGCCGGCTTCGGAGGGCTCGGCGCGAGCAGCTACGCCAACTTATATATAAACGGTCTCATGCAGGAGGGAAGCCTGTATTCGTTAAGAGAAGACGGGCTTACCTTGTTCCTGAACGGCGACATTGTATACTTAGGCACTCCGATCATCGTCGAAATCGTCCAATTCAAGGCCCGAATCGTGATCTGACAACAAAGGTCCGGCCGCTGCGGAAGGCGTAACCTTCCTTGCGGCCGGACCTTTTAAGCTTTACTCGGGCAGCTCGATCGTCACTTCCCGCTTGGTTGCCGCGGAACGAAGGACGCCGTCGATGATCGCCTGGTTGTACAAAATTTCCGCGCCGTCGATCGGCGCCGGTCGGTTGTCCCGGATCGCGGCCGCGAAGTCCTTCACCTTCTCGTCGAATAGGTTCAGTCCGTGCTGGATGACGGGAACCGTCGTCTGCGTGTTCTGGCCCGCGACATCATGGAAGAGCGACATGGAGCCGACGCTGCCGTCCCATACGCCGCTCCAAGGGCCCGACCCCGCCGGCGTAACCTTGAGACCGGCGTCGGTGCCGAGGAACATCGTCGCGCCGAGCGTATCCATATGCATCGCCCAGCTGATTTTGTAATTGAGCACGATGTCGCCTTCGAGGCGGATCATGGCGACCCCGAAATCCTCGACCTCGAAACAGTCCGCTTCCCGGTGGTATTTCGGATTCGTGCCGAAATAATTGGATGTATAAGCCGATACCGTAAGCGGCTTCGGATAGCCGAGCGCGTTCAGGGCCATGTCGAGCGAGTAGCAGCCGATATCGGCCATGGCGCCCGCGCCCGCGAGCTCCTTGCTGATGAAGGTACCGCCCGGCATGCCGCGGCGCCGGCCGCCGCCGGTCTCGACGAAGTAGACTTTGCCGAGCTGGCCGGATTGCACGATCTCCTTGATGAGCGACATATTGGGGTCGTATCTTGGCTGGAAGCCGACCGTCAGCATCTTGCCGCTTCGCTTCGCGGCGGCGACCATGTCGATGGACTGGTCCAGCGTGACCGACATCGGCTTCTCGACAAGCACGTGCTTGCCGGCGTTCAGCGCGTTCACCGACGTTTCGTGATGGGCGAAGTTCGGCGTGCAGACGCTGACGCCGTCCAGCTCGAGCTCCAGCAGCTTCCGGTGGTCGTCGAAAGCGGCCGCCGCGTGCAGCTGCTCCTGGTCGATGAACGCTTGCGCCTTGCCTTCGATGCTGTCGGCGACCGCGACGATCTCCAAGTTGGAAAGCTTCTTGTAGGCGGAAGCGTGCGCGCGGGCGATGCCGCCGCTTCCGATAATGCCGATTCGTATCGTTTCTGGCATAGGTTCCATGTCCTTCTTTCATCGTTTTTTTTATTACTGTAGCACAAGGATGGCAGGCTTGAAATGATGAGAAAAGGACAAGGATTGTCCAAAATTGCGACAAGCTTCCCCGGCTGCCCGGTCATCATCGGCACGAAAGCCCACACGGCGGAATGTCACGGCGACATATAATGCTCTGATAGAATCTGCTTCCAGAAGGGAATAGACTGCCATGGCCAAATCGAACAAAGGCGTAACGGTCGTAACTTCGACATTCCGACAATCCTTAATCCAGAACGTGTTTCACAATTACGTTCGCCAAGCTTGGAGAAAGAAGGAATTAATCGTAGTCATTAACAAGGATGACATTTCCATTAACAAATATCGAGACTGGGCAAGACGCTTTCCGAATGTCACCGTCTATAAATTACCGGAGAAAAAAAACCTCGGCTCGTGCCTGAACTACGCCGTCGAGCGCGCGAAATACGCCCATGTGGCGAAGTTCGACGACGACGATTACTACGGTCCCAATTATTTGACGGAAGCAATGAACGTGTTCAGGCGCACAAACGCGGACGTCGTCGGGAAGCACGGCTTCTTTTTTTATTTTCCGCATAAATCGGTGCTGCTCCAGCGCAAAACGTGGCTGAAGCCGAACAGCCGCTGCCGGAAGGTCGCGGGCGCGACGATCATGCTGAACAAGCGGATATTCGGGAAAGTGAAGTTCGCGACGAATTTGAGAAGCGGCTCGGACAGGCGCTTCCTGAACGATTGCGTGAAGAAAGGCTGCCGTATCCACACGAGCAGCCCGTACAATTTCGCGGCGATCCGCAGGGAAAATCCGTACTCCCACACGTGGAAAGTATCGGAGAAGACGCTGTTCGGGGGCAAGAACGTCGCTGTATTCGGGACGAACGATTTCAGAAGCTACGTCAATAAGCCGATCAAGCCCGTCACCGGCACCAGGCCGACAAGCGCCAAGCCGACAGGCGCCAAGCCGTCGAATATAAAGCTGCAGCTGCATCCATCGCCGTATCTCGACTTGACGCAGTACGGCACCTGATTCAAACGCCGTAAAGCTTCCGGTATACGGTCGGCGTCATGCCTTCATGCTCCATGAAACGCTTGTTGAAATAGCTGACGCTCGGGTAGCCGACATCCGCCGCGATCTGGCCGATGTTCGCTTCCTTGCGTTCGAGCAGCCACTGCTTGGCCATCTGGAGCCGGCAGCGGGTGATGAAATCCATCGGCGTCATCTCCATCGCGCTTCGGAACAGCTTGCAGAAGTAATGCGGGCTGACGCCGGCCTGTTCGGACCAATGCTCGAGGATGAACGGCTTCGCGGCTTCCTGCTGCATGAGCGGAAGCAGCTCGAGAATCCGGTTGCCGGATGTCGACGACTTGCTTCCGGACAGCGGAACGGCCTGCTCGACGAACACGGCAAGGATGGCGTAGGTCAGCGCGGACAGACGGGTCGGGCGCAGCATCCGGTGCGTCTCGGCTTCGGCCAGCAGCTCCTCGTGCGCCTGCTCCCAGACCGCGGGGTTGCGGACGGTCCAAAGCTGGCTTTTGTGAAAGCTTCGATCGATCATGTAGTCCTGCAGACCGTTGCCGTAGAAGTGCACCCACCGGATGTCCCACGGATCGTCCGAGCTGCTGTAATAATGCTGCCGCTGCAGCGGGAAATAGAGTACCGCCTCGCCCGCCTCCAGCGGATGGGCGACCCCGTCCCATTCGACATAGCCTTTGCCGGAGACGACGTAATGGATATTGAAATTGTTAAGCGCCCCGGCGGACCGGAACGTATAGTGCTCGGGATGGTCCCAGTAGTTCCCGACCGATTCGGGGAAACAAAAGTACGGGTTATGCGGAAGGGTAAGCAAATGGCTCTGCCTCTGCACGGCAAGCACCTCCAATGACAATATTGTTATAATCGATAACAAAATAATATTATTTTAATTTTAAATTCATCGATTTATAATCGCAATATAGTCATAAATAATTTTTTTGAGGTGAAGACGACATGTCGAACAAGAAGCTGAAATGGGGCATTCTCGGCTGCGCGGGCATCGCGAAGCGGGCGGTCATTCCCGGACTGCACCTGTCCGAATGGAACGAGGCCGCGGCCATCGCCAGCCGCGACGGGGACAAGGCGAAGCGGACGGCCGAGGAGCTGAACATCGGCAAGGCATACGGCAGCTACGAAGAGCTGCTGGCGGACGATTCGATCGACGTTGTATATATTCCGCTGCCTAATCATTTACACAAGGAATGGACGATCCGCGCCGCCGAGGCGGGCAAGCATATTCTGTGCGAGAAGCCTCTCGCCTTGACGGCGAAGGAAGCGGAGGAAATGGCAGAAGCGGCCGCCAAGGCGGGCGTGCTGCTGTCCGAGGCGTTCATGTACCGGTACCATCCGCGCTACGACATGATCAGGGACGTGATCGCCGGCGGCGAAATCGGGGAGATCCGCGGCATCCGCAGCGCGTTCACCTTCAACAACGCGGCGAACAAAGGCAACGTCAGGTACCGCAAGGAATGGGGCGGAGGCTCCATCTACGACGTCGGCTGTTATCCGATTACGGCCGCGCGGCTGCTGCTCGGCAATGAACCGGAAGCGGTTACGGTTCAGGCGTTCTTCTCGGAGGAGCATGACGGCGTCGATATGATGGCGGCCGGCCTGCTGGAATTCGAAGGCAACGTCTCCCTGCAGTTCGATTGCGGCATGTGGGCCGCGTTCCGCAATCCGCTCGAAGTGCTCGGCACGGACGGCGTCATCGAAGTTCCGTCCGCCTTCGTGACGGGCGCACCGGGCAGCGCTAACTTCTTCGTCAGCGCCAGAGGGGAGCGCAGGGAGGTCGAGGTTCCCGACGTGAACCAATACACGCTGCAAGCCGACCACCTGTCGCAGGCCATCGTGAACGGCACGCCGCTGAAGTACGAGCCTTCCGACGCCGTCCTCAACATGAAGATTATCGACGCTTGTCTGCAATCGGCCCGCGAGCGGGTCAGAATTACGCTATTACGCGAAGAAAAGGAGCGATTCGATTATGGAATACATTGACATTCAAGGCTGCGGGAAACCGGTATCCCGACTGATGAAGGGCACCGACTATTTCTACCACGACTCGTACGAGAAGGCCGCGGCCAATATGGACGCCTTCCTTGCCATCGGCGGCAATTCGGTCGATACCGCGCATATTTATTGCGGCGGCCAGAGCGAGGAAGTGCTCGGGCGGTATATGCAAGAGCGCGGCAACCGCGAGCAGATCGTCATCTTGACGAAGGGCGCCCACCACGACCAGAACGGTCCCCGCGTCAGCGAGGCCGCGATCCGCTCGGATTTGACCACCAGCCTCGAGCGTCTGCGGACGGACTATATCGACCTGTACGGCCTGCATCGGGACGACGAGGCCGTGCCGGCGGGCGAAGTGATCGAAATTTTGAACGAGCATATCCGCTCCGGAGCCGTTCGAGCGATCGGCGTATCGAACTGGACGTGGCAGCGGATTCAGGAAGCGAACGAATACGCCTCGGCCAAAGGGCTCGTCGGGTTCTCCTTCAGCAGCCCGAACCTCAGCCTGGCCAAAGCGAACGAGCCGTTCTGGCGCGGCTGCGTATCCGCGGACGCCGAGACGTGCCGCTGGCACGAGGAGAACCAAATCCCGCTCCTGTCGTGGTCCTCGCAGGCGCGCGGCTTCTTCACGGGCCGGTTCACGCCGGACAATCGCGAGAACGCCGACCTCGTCCGCGTCTTCTACAGCGACGACAACTGGGAGCGGTTCGAACGCGCGAAGCGCCTCGCCGCGGAGAAGAACGTCAGCGCCATCCAGATCGCGCTCGCGTACGTGCTGAACCAGCCGTTCCCGACCTGCGCCCTGATCGGAGCCCAGACGGCGGAAGAGCTGGCTTCCTGCGACGTCGGTTCGCGGATCAAGCTGTCGCGCGAAGAAATGGACTGGCTCGATCTGACCGCTCAGACGGTATAAGATAACGCATCATCATCGAGGGAAAGGCTGCTCCGGCGGGGCGGCTTTTCCTTTTTTGTACGAGCGGGGGCTGACGCCGTACGCGCGGCGGAACAACGCGGCGAAATGGTTGTAGTTGTTGAATCCGACGTCAAGCGCGGCTTCGGTCGCCGTTCTGCCCATGTGCTCCATCAGCAGGGCAGCCTGCCCGAGCCGCAGCCGGTTCAGATGCTCAACCACGCTCTCGCCGGTCTCCTGCTTGAACAGATGCGACAATCGGGAGACCGACAGGCCGACTTCGCCGGCCAGCTCCTCGATCCGAAGCGGGCTGCTCATGCGGCGGGACAGATGGCGAAGCGCCAGCTCGATCCTCGGATCGAGCCGCTGCTCCAGCTGCTGGGCGGAGAGCAGGATAATTTCCCGCAGCGAATTTTCGCATAGCGTATGCCAGAAGCCCGTACGCTCGCGGGAATCGCTTAAAATATTCAAGAAGGCGTGACGGACGCGCTCGAACAGGTTCCCTTCCGGGAATGACGCGACGATCGTCTCGTCATTCGGCAAATAGTCGATTTCAGGTAGTTTCTGAAAATGCACCCAATAAAAGTGCCAGCGCATGCCGGCGGCGGTTCCGTATTCGTGGGGAATGCCCGGGCGAAGCAGTCCGACCGAGCCGGGACCGCAGCGCCGCTCCCCTTCCGGCGTGCGCAAATAGCCTTCTCCTTCCAGCGTGAAGAAGAGCAGCCAGTCGTTCATGCCTTGCGGCCGGCGGTGCCGGTAGGTGCCGCCTTCGTCGTAATGGCCGCCGAACAAAGTTCCCTGAGGCTCATCGCGCCGGATTTCCTTCTCGTTCTTCCCGATCATGGCAAGCATCCCCTTAAAATGATGAATAGCAGAATTCCGGCAGTTTTCAGCAGTTCTCTTTCTTCCTCCAACTTACGCAAAGCACTATGATGATGTCAAGAGCGATAGATTACGAATAAAGGAGAGGTACCGGATGACGGAAGCTTTGAAGGCGTTGACGGAAGAGCAGTTGAATCAGTTTCATACCGAAGGATATTTGATCGTGAAGGGATTGTTCTCGGAGGAGGATCTTCGCGCGATCGAGGATACGTTCGAGGCGATCGGCAATACGGTCGTGCCGGGCTTCTTCGAGCCGGATCTGGACGGCGGATCGGACGATCCGCTGAAGCGTTACCCGAGGGTGATGCATCCGCACCGGTTCAATGAAACGGCCAAGCGGTACATGCTGCATGGGCCGGTGCTCGACGTGCTGCACGACCTGTACGGGGAAGAAGCCCTTGCGGCGCAGAGCATGTTCTACTACAAGCCCCCCGGCTCCCGCGGCCAGGCGCTGCATCAGGACAATTTCTACTTGAAGGTGGAGCCGGGCAACTGCATTGCGGCATGGACCGCCGTCGATGCGGCCAGCATGGATAACGGCGGCCTGCTCGTCGTCCCGAAAACGAGCGAATACGAGATCAGCTGCCCGGAGCTGGCCGATTCCGCCGAATCGTTCACGACGCATTACGTGAAGCCGCCGAAGGACCAGAAGGCGATTCCCGCCGTGATGGACAAGGGCGACGTCTTGTTTTTCAACGGGAACCTGATTCACGGCTCCTACCGCAACAAGACGAAGGATCAATTCCGCCGCGCCTTTATATGCCATTACGCGAATGCTTCGGCAACGCATATCAGCAACTATTACCGGCCGCTCTACCGGGCGGACGGCACGCAGGTAGATCTTGAAATCAATACGGACGGCGGCCCTTGCGGCATCGAATTCGACAAGGCTTATCCGCACTAATAATAATCGGAGGATTACGATGAAGCATACATTGCTCGTTGAGATGTCGTGGTGGGGAATGCAGGGGCTGCAAGGAGCGGCCGGACGCGCCGCGACGACGGAGGAGAAGGTTCGTTTGATCGCGGAGAGCGGCTTCGGCGGCATTAATGGGGCCATTCCTTCTCCGGAGGAGGAGAAGAGGTGGAAGGAGCTGCTCCGCGGGCACGGCTTGGCTTTCAGCGTGAACGCTTATCCGAGAACGCTGCAGGATTTGTCGGCGTTTCTCGAGCGGGCGAGCGCGTTCGGCGATATCGAATACGTCAACGCGCAGGTCATGCAGCCGTTCGTTACGGGGGATGAGGCGAAGGAGCTGCTTGCCGGCATGAATCGGCTTTCGGAGGAAGCGGGCATCCCCGTATTTTTCGAGACGCACCGCGGTACGATTACGCAGGATTTGATCCGCACGGCCGAGTACGCCAGGGCGCTGCCCGCTTTGCCGCTTACGATCGATTATTCCCATTACGTCGTGGCGGGGGAGCTGCACACCGTATCGGACGAAGCGGAGGCGCTGCTGCAGAACCTGCTTCCCCATGCGGCCAGCATCCATATGCGCATCTCGAACGGGGAGCAGGTACAGATCGATCCGGGCGAGGAGGGCGAGCATCCGATGGTGGCCCATTTCGCAAGATGGTGGGAGGGCGCGATGCGAGGCTGGCTTCATGCCCAGCGCCGGAGGACGGCGGCATTTCCCGTCGTCGCCGAGCTTGGCCCGCCTTCGTACGCCATCACGACGGACGAAGCCGGCGGAAGAAAGTCGGAAATCGGCGATCGCTGGACGCAGTCGCTGTATCTCAAGCGGCTCGCGGAGCAGGTGTGGGAGAAGGCGTCGTCGGATCCTATCTAATCGAAGAGAGGCAGTCCCGAAAGCAGTGAAAGCTGTTGCCGGGGCGCCTCTTTTTTTTGCTCACCGGATCTCGGTAAGGGAATAAAGCGGCGTTATTCGGCTCGTTTCGCTCGTTTATTTTGAAATAGAGGAAAAATAGTCCCTTATTCCGTCTATAATCGGTTCCGGGATCCGCAATGAGCCTCGATAAAACCAAATTATTCCCTTATTTCTTCGTTTAACCGTTCGAGATTGCGGAATAAGACCCAATATGTCCGTTATTTTCCGCAGTAGATCTGCCGGTTTAAATTTGTCCAATCGAACGCTCTAAAATCGTCCAATTTATCCGAGCGGCGGCAGCGCTATAATGAAAGCGCAAACATTTTAAATGTTCATGCTGCATGGGAAGAGGGGACAATGACGATGAATCCGACACCGGTACGATGGATCGCAAGCAACCAATCGAACTTTTGGGAAGAAAGGCAAATAAAGGAGGCGGCGTCCGGGGAAGCTAATCTTGCGTTTACGGATGAAAAGTTTCAGCGGCTGGAAGGCTTCGGCGGCTGCTTCAACGAGCTCGGCTATTTGGCGTTAAGCCATTTGACGGAAGAGGACCGCCGCGAGGCGTTTCACGCTCTGTTCCATCCGGAGGGCGAGCATAAATTCAGCATTTGCCGCCTGCCGATCGGCGCGAGCGATTACGCATTGGATTGGTACAGCCATAACGAGACGGACGGGGACTACGCGATGGAGCATTTCTCTATCGACCGCGACCGCAAGCTTCTGATTCCTTATATGAAAGAAGCGCTTCGGCTGAATCCCGACTTGAAGCTGTTCGCTTCCCCTTGGAGCCCGCCGACCTGGATGAAGCACCCTAAGGCATACAACTACGGCACGCTTCGCTGGGAGAAAGAAGTGTTGGAGGCGTACGCGCTCTATTTCGTGAAGTTCGTCGAGGCGTACCGGGAGGAAGGCATTACGATCCACCAGGTGCATGTGCAAAACGAAGTCGTCGCGGACCAGAAATTTCCGTCTTGCGTATGGACGGGGGAGCAGCTCCGCGTCTTCATCCGCGATTATTTGGGTCCGGCTTTCGAGAGGAGCGGGCTCGATACGGAAATATGGCTCGGCACGATCAATGCGCCGGAGCCTTGGGACGAATGGCTGAAGAAGAAGGCGACCGGCTTCGACGCCTATGCGAATACGGTGCTTAGCGACCCGGAAGCTTACAAATACGTGAAAGGCGTCGGGTACCAGTGGGCGGGCAAGCATGCGATCCAGCGCACGGTGCAAAGCTATCCGGAGCTGCGCTACATGCAGACGGAGAACGAGTGCGGCGACGGCGAGAATACGTGGTTTTACGCAAGGTATGTATTCAGTCTATTCCATCATTATTTCACGAACGGCGTGAACGCGTATATTTATTGGAACATGCTGCTCGAACCGAAAGGAAGAAGCACCTGGGGCTGGGAACAGAACGCGATGATGACGGTCGATCCCGAAGCGGGGCGGCTGACGCGCAATCCGGAATATTACGTGATGAAGCATTTTGCCTCCTTGACGGCGCCGGGCGACACAAGGATCGGCCTGAAGGGGCCTTGGTCGGGCAACGCCGTCTCCTTCGAGAAGCCGGACGGCACGCGCGTCATTGTCCTGGCCAATCCGTTCGCGGACGCGCGGGAGCTGCGCCTTCAGGCCGGTTCGGGCATTCACAGCTTCCGGCTGGAGCCGGAATCCTTCCATACGATCGTCGTCGCCTAGCGAAATGGCTAGGCACGGCACCGAGCGCCCGCTTATGTAAAGGGGCGTTTGTTTTTTATTCATACGTTTCCATCGGCCGTAAGGTAAGTTTATAATTCAGGCGAGAGGCGAGAGGCGAGAGGCGAGAGGCGAGAGGCGAGAGGCGGGAGGAGGCGACGGCACGTATGTGGACAAGGCTTATGCGCGCGGTGACGGATCCGTTCAGGCGAAGCATCCGCAACAAATTGATTTTTACGATGATTTTTTTGTCCGTCCTTCCCATTGTCGCGGTCACGGGGCTTGCGGCGGAAAATAATCGGAAATCGATGGAGGACGAAGTAATCAACACGAACCTGTCCAATATGAAATGGACGGGCAATTACTTGGGCGATCAGTTCGCGCAGCTCAATAATTTGATTTATTCGGTGCTGATCAGCCCCCACTTAAGCGACTATTTGGCCAATGCGGGGGAAGCCAGCCTGTCGAGCCAATTTACGATGCAAAAAAACATTATCGATACGATGTTCAACCTGTTTTATTCGGCGGGCAACCACGTCATCGGCGTCGAGCTCTACGCGAAGGATACGAATAAGCTGTTCACGATCAACGCGTCGCAAAACGATATAAGGAACGTGTCCGGCATTCCTGCGCCCTATACGCAGCTCTTCGAGCAGGACAAGGACTTCGTCATTCAGACGAGCGACGGCGACAAAAACGAATTCCGGCTCATCCGGAGCATCAACCGGTTCGAGAACCGGGATAAGCTCGGCGGCATAGCCCTGACGATCCGGTGGTCGCTGCTCGATCAGACGCTCGAGCTGATCCGGCGCGGGCAAGAGCATACGGTGCTGATCGCCGGAGCGGACGGCACGATTCTGTATCAGCCGGGCGGCGCGACGCCGTCGGCCGAAGCGCTGAAGCGGATCAAAGAGACGGCAGACGATCAGGGCTACATGCAGCTGCCCGGCGAATACGTGTTCTACCATACGATCGATCCCGTCGGCCTGAAGCTGGTGACGATCGTGCCGACCGCCTTCATCAACAAGAGCGCGCTGGACACGATGCGCTTCGGCATCATCGTGGGGGCGATCTCGGTGGCGCTGTCCGTCTTGATCGCCGTCCTGCTCGCTTGGCGGATGGCGACGCCGATCGTCAACCTGGCAAGGTCGATGCAGGGACTCGGACTTATCAAGGAGGCGGAGATCCCGCTCAGCAACCGGGTGGACGAGATCGGCCTGCTGGAGACGAAGCTCCATAACATGTCGCACCGGATCAAGGAGCATATTAAAACGGAATACAGCATCAGCCTCGAGAAGAAGACGGCCGAGCTCAAGGCGCTCCAAGCGCAGATCAATCCCCATTTTCTGCAAAATACGCTGCAGATGATCGGGAGCATGCTCTTCACCCGAAAACCGATCGAAAGCTACGAAATCATCCGTTCGTTAAGCGAAATGTTCCGCTACGTCGTCCGGGATCCCGACGATCTTGCGTCGCTGCGGGCGGAGCTTGACCATCTGAACCATTATATGCTCATCCAGAAGCAGCGCTTCTCGGATCGGTTGACCTACGTGACGGATGTCGACGAATCCGTTCTCGGCTGCAGCTTGCCCAAGCTTACGCTGCAGCCGATCGCGGAGAACGCTTTTTTCCACGGCCTGGACTCGAAGCTCGGCGGCTGGACGATCGAGGTATCCGTCAAGCGCGAGCAGGACGGGATCTGCATCCGGATCCGCGACAACGGCGTCGGGATAACGGCGGACAAGCTTGCGGAGCTTCGGATGAAGCTGAGGGGCCAGAACGGCCAGATATGGACGCACGGCAGCCGGATCGGCATCCGGAACGTCGCGTCCCGGATCCGCATCCATTTCGGCCCCGCATACGGCATCGAGATCGAGAGCGAACCGGGCGAGGGCACGCTCGTCGCGGTGCGAATTCCACTAGAGGGCGGAGGCGGCCTTAATTGATCAAAGTATTGATCGTTGACGATGAAAGCTGGACGAGGGACATTATTAAAGCTTTCGGAGAATGGGAGCGGCTTGGCATGGAAATCGCCGGCGAGGCGAACGACGGGCAGGAGGCGTTCCGTCTCGCGGAGGCGCTGGAGCCGCATATCGTTATTACGGATATGCGGATGCCCGGAACGGACGGCGTACGGCTGCTGGAGCAGCTGAACGGCCGTTATCCGCGCATGAAAGCGGTCGTCGTCAGCGGTTACGACGACTTTCAATACGCGAAGCACGCGCTGCGCTACCGGGCCGTCGATTATTTGCTTAAGCCGGTCGATCCGAAGGAGCTTAACGCGGCGCTGCTCAAATGCAAGAACGAGCTGGAAGCGGCGCAGCCGGAGCGGGAGCCGCTGTCGCTCGACATCGATATTTCTTACCTGCTGGCGTCATACAAGCCGATATTGCGTTCCCATTTTAACGAGCTGAACCGGGAAGGAGCCGACGCGGCGTTCCGGCAGCTGGCCGGCGAGCTCGAGCGGAGCGGGATGACGAAGCCGGTCATGCTCGAGCAGGTCGCGCAGGAGCTGCTGCTGCTGCTCAAGGAACTGACGGCCGCCAATTCGCTCGGCACAGGGAGCACGCAGACGGCATACGGGCGGGACGCGCTCGCGTCGAGCGGGGACACGGTATTGTACGTTGCGAGCCGCTACGATGAAGCGCTGGAGCGCCTCGTCGCGCAGCGCAAATTCAAAAACAAATTGAATTTGGACGAGGTCCGGCTGTTTATGCAAAAGCACTACACGGAGCCGGTGACGCTGGATCAGCTCGCGAGAGTTTTTTTCGTGAGCAAGGAATATTTGAGCAAGGCGTTTAAGCTCGAGTACGGCCAAACCTTAACCGACTATTTGCTGCACCTGCGCATGGAGAAGGCGAAGGAATGGCTGGCCGACGGAAGCATCCCGATCAAGTCCGTGGCCGAAATGGCGGGCTACGAGGACGTCGCCTACTTTTACCGAGTATTCAAGAAGCATTTCGGCATCGCGCCGGGGGAAATGAGGAAGAGCGGCGAGGTTTAAAAATGTACAACCCGAGAGCCTAATTCCGTCCAATTAAACGCTTTCATAAATTCGCTACAATGAAAGCGTAAACAAAAACAAGTCATCGGGAGGTCAAATCGGAATGAAAAAGATATGGAAAGGTTTACTCGTTACCGCGCTGACGGCGTCCATGCTTGCGGGATGCGGCAATGCCGGCAGCCAGCCGGGCAATGCGGAAGGGGAGGGCGGCGCTCCGGGCGCAGCCAAAAGCGTCAAGCTGAAAATGTTCATCGCCCAGCCCCGTTTGAAGGAGCATTACGACAAGTATATCGCGGATTTCGTCGCCAAGGAAAAGGCGGAGAAAAACATCGACGTATCCGTCCAGCTCGAAATGCCGACGGCGGACAACGCGGCGCAAATTTTGAAGACCCGCCTCGCGTCGAACGATGCGCCCGATATATTCGCCCTGCATGCCATTAATGAAATTCCTTCGTATTACAAAGCGGGATACTTGGAGGATTTGTCCGATCAGCCGTTCGTGGGCAAGCTTCTGGACAGCGTGAAGCCTTCCGTCACGACGACGGACGGCAAGGTCGTAGCGGTACCGCTCGAGACGTTGTCTTGGGGCTACCTGTATAACAAAACGATATTCGCCGATCTGGGAATGACGCCTCCGACGACGATCACGGAAATGAAAGCGGTTATCGAGAAGCTGAAGGCCAATCATATTACGCCGTTCGTGCTTTCGTACAAGGAAGCCTGGATTCCGCAGCTCGTGCTGCCGCTTGCGGCCGGCGCGCTCATCAATACGGAGAATGCCGATTTCATCGAACGGATGAACAAGGATGAGGGCTCGTTCACCGAAATGAAAGCGATGTTCGACATCTTCGACCTGATCAACGCGAACGGCACGGAGAAGGCGACGGAAGTAGGCGGCGACGACGGCGCGGCCGCGTTCGCCGCAGGCAAAGGCGCGATGTGGCTGCAAGGCCCTTGGTACGCGGAGACGATCCTGAAGTCCAATCCGGAGATGGATTTCGGCGTGGCGCCGCTGCCGATCAACGACAACCCGGAAGCGACCTTGATCAATCTCAGCGCGTCCACGTCGCTGGCCGTTTCGAAATCGAGCGGGAACAAGGAGGTGGCGCTCGATTTCATCAACTACGTGCTCGACGATCAGGCATCGGGCGGTTTCTTCCAGGCGCTCAAGTTCAATCCGATCTCGACCGTCCACACGTACGACAGCTATCCGTGGGTCAATGACGCGACCGTATTCGTGAAGGAAGGCAAATCGTACCAAGACCCGGCCATTCCTCAGTCCGTCAAGGACGAAGTGGGCAAAGGGCTGCAAGCTTACTACGCCGGACAGATGTCGCAGGACGATGTGCTCCAGGCGCTCGACAAGGCATGGAAGTCTTTCAACAAAGTCAATAAGTAACGACGGCACATGAACCGGGAGGAAGGAAGAGGCGCCAGCTGGCCTGACTCCCGGTTTGATGTTGATACGGATCAGGGAAGGAGCGAGCACAAGTGCCGGTTAAGAGCTACAAAAAATATGTTTCATTATTCGGGTTTGTCGCGCCCGCGTTTGTGTTATACGCCGTATTTCTGCTCATTCCGACGATCGGCGGCATGTACTACAGCTTCACCGATTGGAATGGCCTTAACAGAAGCTACGAATTCATCGGCTTCGGCAACTTCGCCGAAGCGCTAAGCGAGGACCCCGATTTCATCGGCTCGCTGTGGTTCACGTTAAAATACGTGCTGTTCATGATCGTGCTTCAGAACGTATTCGCGCTGGCGCTGGCCGTATTCATCGAATCGCGGCGCAGGAGCAAGGGCTTCTTCCGCACGGTCTTCTTCATGCCGAACATGATCAGCACCATTATCAGCGCGTTCATGTGGACGTTCGTATTCGCCCAGGTGCTGCCGCAGCTGGCCGAGAAGACGGCGATCGCCTTTCTGGATCAAGCCTGGATCGGAGACCCGAACGTTTCGTTCTACTCCATCCTGATCGTTTCGCTCTGGAACGGCGTCGGCTATATGATGATCATCTATTTGGCCGGTCTGCAGGGCGTGCCGCAAAGCTTGAAGGAAGCCGCGCTCATTGACGGCGCGACGCCGCTTCAAACCTTCCGCAACGTGACGCTGCCGATGATCACGCACGCGATTACGATCTGCTTCTTCTTGACGCTGAACGGCGCGTTCAAAGTGTTCGAGGTCGTATACGGCTTGACGGGCGGCGGACCGGGCCGCAGCACGCAGGTCATTACGATGAATATTTACGAGGAGGCGTTCTCGAACAATTTCCGGTACGGCTACGCAAGCGCCAAGTCGGTTATCCTGTTCGTAATCATCCTTATTTTCACGTTCATCCAAATTCGCGTCATGAAGAAAAGAGAGGTGGAAGCATGAAACCGAGTAAAACAACCTCCCTGCTCATTACCGTCATGCTTTCGATCGGCGCGGCCGTATCGTTCTTTCCGATCTACCTGGCCGTCATCAATTCCTTCAAGACGCAAGGCGAAATGTTCCGCTCGTTCGTCGCGCTGCCGACGGAAATTCATTTCGGCAACTATGCCGACGCCTTTGAAAAAATCAACCTGCTCGGCAGCACGCTCAATTCGGTCATTATTTCGGTGCTCGGCATCGGAGGCATCGTGCTGTGCGCCGCTCTGGCGGGCTACAAGCTGTCGCGTACCCACGGCAAGCTGAGCAATCTTATTTTTTTCCTGTTCGTCGCGTCCATGCTCGTTCCGTTTCATTCGATTATGATTCCGTTGACAAGAATGGCCAAATCCTTATCGGTTCAAGGCAGCACGTACGGATTGGCGATCATATATATCGGGCTTGGCGTCAATATGGCCATCTTCCTGTATCACGGGTTCGTGAAGTCGATTCCGAGGGAGCTGGAGGAGGCCGCGCAGATCGACGGCTGCAATGAATTTCAGACCTTCTTCCGGATCATCTTCCCGCTCCTCGTCCCGATTACGGTCACGATCGCGATTCTTGATTTTCTGTGGATTTGGAACGACTTCCTGCTGCCGCTGCTCATGCTGACGGATTCGAGCGATTTTACGCTTATCTTATCGACGAATACGTTGTTCGGCGAGTACAACAAAGACTGGTCGCTTATTCTGGCTTCGCTGGTGCTGACGGCGATTCCGGTCATCGTCATTTATTCGTTCTTCCAAAAGTTCATTATGCACGGCATTGCCGAGGGCGCGGTCAAAGGCTGACGGTGCCGCAAGACACGATCCGATTATGAAGGGGCTGCTCGTTATGAAGGAATTATTGTACGGCGTCGCTTATTACGACGAATATATGCCTTACGACCGGCTGGACGAGGATATCCGGATGATGAAGGAAGCGGGCATTAACGTCGTGCGGATCGCGGAGTCCACCTGGAGCACGCATGAGCCGCAAAACGGCGTATTCGACTTCTCTTCCGTCGACAGGGTGCTGAACGCCATGCACGAAGCGGGCATTCGCGTCATCGTCGGCACGCCGACCTACGCGGTGCCGACCTGGATGGCGAAGGAGCATCCCGACGTACTGGCGGTCACGGCGCGCGGACCCGGCAAATACGGAGCGCGCCAAATTATGGACATCGCAAACCCGGCTTACCTGTTCTACGCCGAGCGCATCATCCGCAAGCTGATCGGCCGCGTATGCGGCCATCCGGCCGTCATCGGCTACCAGACGGACAACGAGACGAAGCATTACGACACGGCCGGGCCGAACGTGCAATTGCTATTCGTGAAATATATGAGGGATACTTATGGATCGCTCGATGAGGTGAACCGGTTATTCGGCCTTGACTACTGGAGCAACCGGATCAATGCGTGGGAGGACTTCCCTTCCGTCGTCGGCACGATCAACGGCAGCCTCGGCGCGGAATTCGCCAAGTTCCAGCGCAAGCTGGCGGCCGATTTTCTCGCGTGGCAGGCTGCGATCGTGAACGAATACAAGCGGCCCGGCCAGTTCGTCACGCAAAACTTCGATTTCGAATGGCGCGGCTATTCGTACGGCGTTCAGCCGGCGATCGACCACTTCGCCGCGTCGGAGCCGTTCGACGTAGCCGGCGTCGATATTTACCATCCGTCGCAGGACGAGCTGACCGGCATCGAGATCGCCTTCGGCGGCGACATGACGCGTTCGCTGAAGGGCCGCGGCTACCTGGTGCTCGAGACGCAGGCGCAAGCTTTTCCGCATTGGACTCCGTATCCGGGCCAGCTGCGCCTGCAAGCGTTCAGCCATCTGGCGTCGGGCGCGAACATGGTCGCTTACTGGCACTGGCATTCCATCCACAATTCGTTCGAGACGTATTGGAAGGGTCTGCTCAGCCACGATTTCAAGCCGAATCCGGTCTATAACGAAGCGAAGACGATCGGAGCCGATTTCGCCCGCCTGAGCGGCGACCTCCTGAATTTGAAGAAGAGCAATCTAGTCGCGGTGATGGTCAGCAACGAAGCGCTGACGGCGATGGAATGGTTCAAGCTGCCGGACGGCCGGACGTATAACGACGTCGTGCGCGCCTTGTACGACGAGCTGTTCAAGATGAACGTGGAATGCGATTTTATTCAGCCGTCGTCGGACCGTCTGAACGCTTATAAGCTTATTGTCGTTCCCGCGCTCTATGCCGTGGCCGACGATTGCCTGGAGAGGCTTAACGATTACGTCAGAGGCGGCGGCCATGTCGTCTATTCGTTCAAAAGCGGCTTCGCCGACGAGCGGATCAAGGTTCGCGCATCCGAACAGCCCGGCATTATCCATGAGGCATGCGGCATGACGTACAGCATGTTCGTCACGCCGAACAGGGTCGGCCTTAAGGGCGAGCTGGTTGCGGGCATGGACGGGGAGACGCGCGCAGAATCGTGGATGGAGCTGATCACCCCGACGACGGCCGAAGCGCTGGCGTACTACGATCATCCGCATTGGGGCGAATACGCGGCCGTGACGCGCAACCGATACGGCAGCGGGACGGCGACCTATATCGGCTGCATGCCCGGAGCCGCCGTCGTCAGCCGAATATTGGAAGGCGCCGTCCGCGAGGCGGGGCTGGGCGGAGCCGATCAGGAGCTGGCATTCCCGGTCATTGCAAGATCGGGCACGAACGCGGAAGGCAGGAAGATCCGCTACTATTTCAACTATTCGGGCGACGAGGCCACCTTCGTCTATCCGCACGGAGCGGGCATCGAGCTGCTCGGCGGCGCCGCGGTCGCAAGCGGGCAGAGGCTGGAGCTTGCGCCTTGGGGCGTGTTGATTATTAAGGAATAGAAGTTCGATTGAGAAGCCGGGGCGGCGAGGTCGCTCCGGCTATTTTTGATAGACGAACGGAAGTTTAGCATAGGATAGGTTGACGGCTCGGCGAAATCACGATGGACCGTCCAGCCTTATATAATACTAGCAGCACGTTGTTTCGCATGAAGGAGAGGATACTGGAATGAGAGGGCAGCATGACGGTTTGCAGCAAGAACAATCGTTCGAGTTCGGCATATATACGCTCGGGGATATAAGCGCCGACCCCGTGACCGGGGCGACGGCAAGCGCGGCGATGCGGATGAAGGAGATCGTGGCGGCGGCCAAGCTGGCTGACGAAGCAGGCATCGACGTATTCGGCGTCGGCGAGCATCACCGCCTCGATTTCGCCGTATCGTCGCCTCCGGTCGTGCTTGCCGCGATCGCGCAGGCGACGAACCGCATTCGGCTAACAAGCGCCACCACCGTGCTCGGCACGTCGGATCCGGTCAAGGTGTTCGAGGATTTCTCGACGCTCGACCTGCTGTCGGACGGCCGGGCGGAGATGATCGCGGGCAGGGGCGCCTATTTGGAATCTTTTCCTCTGTTCGGGTACAAGCTCAAGCAGTACAAGGAGCTGTTCCGGGAGAAGCTCGACCTGCTGCAGCGGCTGGGCGAGAGCGAGCGGGCGACGTGGAGCGGCAAGCTCCGTTCGCCGCTTCGGGACGCCGAGATCGCCCCGCGGCCCTTACAGCCGCGCATCCCGCTATGGATCGGCGTTGGAGGGACGGCGGAAAGCGCGGCGCTGGCCGGACGTCATGGGGCGGGCATGGCGCTGGCCATCCTGGCAGGCGATCCGGCGAGATTCAAGCCGCTCGTCGACGCGTACCGGACCGCCGCGGCGGTAGCGGGGCATCCGTCCGGCAGCCTCAAGGTCGCGATTACGAGCCACGGGCATATCGCGGACACGCCCGAGCGGGCGAAAGACGAATACTACCCCTATTACGCCAATTACGACTGGCGATTCATGGGAGGGCAGGCGCGCGGCGACCGGTTAACCCGGGAGAGGTTCGAGCGTCTTGCCGATCCCGCAAGCGCGCTTGCCGTCGGCAGCCCGGAGCAGATCGCCGAGAAAATATTGGCGCAGCACGAGCTGTTCGGCCATACCCGCTTTATGGCCCAATTCGATATCGGCGGCATGCCGCTTCGGAAGATCGCGGCCTCGATCGAGCTGCTGGCGGCCGAAGTCGCGCCGATCGTGCGGCGGGAGCTGAAGAAGAAACGTTAAGCCGGTCCAAGTATGGTCATGCGGCCGTGGAAGATGGTACAATGATAGGAAATCAAAAACAAGGGAGAGAGTCATGGAATCTTCCAGACTGGATGAATTAAGACGGGACATCGACCGGTTGGACACGGAAATTATCGCGCTGTTAGCCGAACGGTTTAAGTTGACGGAGGATGTCGGACTCTACAAGGCGGCGAATCGGCTGGAGCCGCAGGATTCGCTGCGCGAATCGAAGCAATTCGAGAAAATCGCGCGGTTGTCGAACGACGTTTCGTTAAATCCGGATTACGCAACGGCGATTTACAGATGCTTGATGGACATCGTCATTTCGCGTCATTCGGAGCTAAGGCGGACATACGAGGAACGGAACCGGATCGGCGCCTCGTAAGCGCGATAATCCGAGCTCAGGCTTGGGAGGAGGGCGGCAACGATGATTGTATACGAGAAGGATGATGCTTACGTTCTCATTGCACAGCACGATCACGCCCGGATTTCCGGCGACCTTGCTTCGGCTTGGCGGGGCGAGCTGTTCGGCGGCGAAGCGCTGCGGGACGAAATGACGAGAGCCGCTTACGAGCATGACGCCAGCTGGCTCGAGCTGGACCGGGTGCCGCTTTGGAACGACGCGGCGGGCAGCCCGTATACGTTCCGCGACTACCCGGGCAACATCCGGTTCGTGTTCTACGAACGGGCGCTCGACGACCTTCAGCGATCGAGCGAGTACGCCGCCCTGCTCGGCAGCATTCTGTACACGACGCTGGCCGAGCGAATACGAAACGAAGACACGGTGCCGTTCGTCGAACGTGAATTCGCGCGGCAAAGCGCGATTATCGAGAAGCTGGGCGTCGACGTGAAGCTGCTTCAGACGCATGCGAAAGCGCTGCTGCTGTGCGACGAGCTGTCCTTGTTCGCGTGCATGGAAGCGCCCGGCACGAACAGGTCGCGTTACGAGTGGTTCGCCGGCGGCTTCGCCTACTGGTTCGGCCCGCCGGGCCAAACGACGCTTGCCGCGGATTGGACGGACGAGCATACGATCGCGCTGGCACCTTATCCCCTCATGCGCGAGGTGGAGACGTCAATCGTCTATAGGGAGGTAAGCAAGGCCGATGTCGCCAAATGGGGAATTTCGGAGGCTTACCGAAGGGCAACGCCGCGCAAGCACGGCTTGCTGTTCCGTCAAGCGCGATAAGAGACAAGAAACACCGCCCGCGGCCGCGCTCATCGGCTGCCGTTGGCGGTGTTTTGTTTGTCGGCCGGCGAAGGAGGAACCTTCTTCCGTCAGCCGCTTATTTTCTTGCTGTCCGACTTGAACAGCGTCGCGATCGAGCCGCCCTCGGTGATGATCTTGATCGCCGTGCCGAGCAGCGGCGAGATCGGCAGCACGACGAACTTGCCGGATCGCGAATCGTCGATCGAGATCGTATCCGTAATGACGACCTCCCGGATATTCGGGTGACTCAGCTTCTTGAGCGCGTTATCGGAGAACAGGCCGTGCGTCGCGCAGATGAACGCGTCATGCGCGCCCTTCTTCTTGAGCGCCTCGACTACGTTGACGATCGTGCTGCCGGTATCGATCAAGTCCTCGATAATAATCGGCGTCATGCCTTCCACGTCGCCGATAATATGGGTAATTTCCGATTGGTTGTGGGCCGGACGGTTCTTGATCATAATGGCGAACGGGCAGTCGAGCAGCCCGGCCAGCTTCTCGGCCGTCGTCGCGCGTCCGGCGTCGGGGGAGACGACGACCGGGTTATGGATGCTTTGGCTTCCTAAATAGTCGATGATCAGGTCAAGCGCCGTCAGATGGTCGACCGGAATATCGAAGAAGCCTTGAATCGGATCCGCATGCAAATCGACCGTGATGATCCGGTTCGCTCCGACGGTCGTAAGCACGTCGGCGACGAGCTTGGCCGAAATCGGTTCGCGCGGCGCCGATTTTCTCTCTTGACGGGCGTAGCCGTAATAAGGCATGACGATGTTGATCGTCTTGGCCGACGCCCGCTTGGCCGCGTCGATCATAACGAGCAGCTCGATCAGATGCTCGTTGACCGGGTGGGACAGCGACTGCACGATGAACACGTCGCAGGTTCGGATCGCTTCCCGGTAGGAGACGTGGATTTCTCCGCTCTCCTGTCTGGATATGGCTACGTCCCCCAACGGGAGCTCAAGCTGCCGGCAGAGCGCCTCCGCGAGCGGCCGGTTCGACGAGCCCGAAAATATTTTTACCTTTTGCATAATTGCCTCCTAGCACCAATTCTTTACACCATCATAACAAAAATTGGCCCTGGAGAACAAACGAATCCGTCAACCGATAAGAACGTGCGGCAGGAAGGGGCGTATCGAAGCGCTGCCGGAGGGCGGCCTCGAAGCAAGCGAGGCCGCGAACGCGGTCGGCGTAATGCTTGATGGTCGGCATTTGATCGGCTATCGGTCCGCTGTCCTTGGACTTGGCATGCCGCGCCTTATGGCACGGAACCGATAGGTGTATAATGGGAATACGGAAGGGAAGTGACGTCATGTCGCGGGAAATAAGAGCCTACGAGCTGATCGCGCTGAAGGAAATCGCCGAGACGCTGAACGGCACGAACGATATGGAGCAAATGTTGAACGACGTCCTTGCCAAGCTGCTGCAGGTGACGGGGTTCTCCACCGGCTGGATCTTCATGAACGACGAGAAATGCGATATCCGGTGCGTCGTGGCGCATGAGCTTCCCGAGGCGTTGAACGCGGATAACCGGTCGGTCATGTGCGGCTCCGGCTGCTGGTGCGTCACCCGGTTTATTCAGGACAAGCTGGACCGGGCCGTCAATATCGTCGAGTGCTCCCGCATCGTCTATGCCGCCGAGCAGAGGCTTGGCGATACCGGGGGGATTACCCATCATGCCACCGTGCCGCTCAAAGCGGGGGGCGATCGCTTCGGCCTGCTTAACGTGGCGGAAGCCGGAAGGGAGCATTTCACCGAGGAAGAGCTGTCGCTGCTCGAAGCGGTCGCGTATCAGATCGGCACGGCGATGAAGCGGGTCCGACTCTATCAGGCGCAGGAGAAGAACGCGGGTCTCTATGCCAAGCTCGGCGACGTCATTCAGCAGCTTAACGCCTTCGAGGACATTAACCAGCTGCCCTTGCTCGCGGTCAAGCTGATCGGCGAGACGTTCGGCTGGGAGCATGTCGCGCTCTTTATTTACGAGCAGCAGAAGCTCTCGCTCCGGGCGCATTATACGGATCATCAAGTGAAGAAGGAATGGAAGACGATGGAGGTCGATCAAGCGGGACCGGTCGGAGCGGCTTTTCGGGAAAATCGGCTGATCATCCTGTCCGACCACCATTCGGAGCAGTGCGGCTCCTTGTCGCCGATCGGCATTCCGCCGTTCGCGTCGGCCGCCGCGGTCCCGCTCCGCATCCGGAACCGCTCGATCGGCGTGCTGTTCATCAGCAGTCCCATGATGCATCAGTTCGACGACTTCTACGAGGATTTCATGTATTCGCTTGGCGACCACTTCACGCTGAGCGTCGAGAACCTGCGCGTCTACGAGCAGCGGCGCGAGCTTGCGCGGATGGAGGAACGCAACCGGGTCGCGCGGGATTTGCACGATTCGGTCATTCAGAAAGTATTCTCGCTGTCCTTCCTCGCCAAAGGAGCGGAGACGGTGATCGCCGGCAAAGAACCGGTCGTGGAGCGGTCTCTGCAAGAGATCCGGCTTCTGTCGCAGGAAGCGCTCAAGGAAATGCGAACCCTCATCTGGCAGCTGCGCCCGGCCGGACTCGAACATGGGCTGCTCACGGCGCTCAAGCAATACGCGGGCAGCATGGAGCTGACGGTGTTCGAGCAGGCGACGGGCGTGCGGGAGCTGCCGCGCGCGATCGAGGAGGCGTTATGGCGCATCGGGCAAGAAGCGCTGAACAACGTGAAGAAGCATGCGGGCACGAATACGGTGTTCATTCATTTGGTGAGGACCGAGGAGTACGCAAGCTTGGAAATTGCCGATAGAGGCAGAGGGTTTGCCGAAGAGACGCAGAAGGGCAGGCTGACGATGGGCATGCTGACGATGCGCGAGAGGGCAGAGACGCTCGGCGGGGAACTGACGATTACGAGCGGCTTCGGGAAACCGACTATCGTCAAGGCGACGATACCGGTCGGGAGCAGCCCGGAAGCATGGGAAGAGGATTGAGGAGCAGCATGAAAATAAAAATATTGCTTGTGGACGATCATCAAATCGTATTGAAGGGCATATCGTTCTTCCTGGCCATGCAGCCGGACTTCGAGCTGGTCGGCGAAGCGCATAACGGCAAGGAAGCGGTCGAGAAGGCGGCCGAGCTGCAGCCGGACATTATATTGATGGATCTGAATATGCCGATCATGGACGGCATCGAGGCGAGCAACCTGATCGCCCAGCGGAATCCGGACATTAAGGTGCTCGTTCTGACGAGCTTCTCCGACCGGAGCCATATCATGCCCGCGCTGCAGGCGGGAGCGATCGGCTACATGCTGAAGGACGTCGAGCCGGACCAGCTGGCCGAAGCGATCCGCAGCGCCTATAAGGGCAATATCCAGCTTCATCCGGATATTGCAAGCGCGCTTCTGACGCCTTCCTCCGCCTCTGCGGCGGAGACGAAGCCGCTGCCCGAGCAGCCT
Organism: Paenibacillus arenilitoris; assembly: GCF_014705655.1. Classification (GTDB taxonomy): domain Bacteria; phylum Bacillota; class Bacilli; order Paenibacillales; family Paenibacillaceae; genus Pristimantibacillus; species Pristimantibacillus arenilitoris. Next base: position 264,307 of record NZ_JACXIY010000002.1, read on the forward strand.
GTCCGCGGTCTCGCGGAATCGCTGACCCCCCGGGAGATGGAGGTGCTTCGCCTGCTGACCAGAGGCATGAGCAACAAAGAGATCGCCGGGGCGCTTACCGTCGCCGAGAAAACGGTGAAATCGCATGTGAGCAGCATTCTCGGCAAGCTGAATTTGTCGGACCGGACGCAGGCCGCTCTCTATGCGGTGCATGCCCTGGGCTCGGACGGGCAGGAGTCGTAAGACGATGGACGTAAGACCGGTCCTCCGCCTTCGGCGGATGATTTAAGCCGATATTTCCGTCTAATTGCCGATGTCGCGCGCATCAAAACTAAATACAATAAAGGTACTTACAAAAAGTAAATTAAATTTGCGGAGGGAAACCTACTATGAGTACCGTATTATTCGTCAAAGCAAACGATCGCGCGATCGAGCAAGCCGTCAGCGTCAAACTATATCACGCTTTCCTGGACAGCTACAAAGCGAGTCATCCTCAGGATACGATTATCGAGCTCGATTTATTCCAGGAGGAGCTGCCCTATATGAACGCCGACATGATCAACGGCAATTTCAAGGCGGCGCGCGGCTATGACCTGACGCCGGAAGAGCAATCGGCGGTTACGGTTTCCAGCAAGTACATCGATCAATTCCTGGCAGCCGACAAGGTCGTATTTGCCTTCCCGCTGTGGAACTTCACGGTGCCGGCCGTTCTTCATACGTACATCGATTACCTTACCCAAGCCGGCAAAACGTTCAGCTATACGTCCGAAGGTCCGGTAGGGCTCATTCCGGACAAAAAAGTCGCGCTGCTCAGCGCGCGCGGCGGCGTCTATTCCGAAGGCCCCATGGTGGCGGCGGAAATGTCCTACAACTTCATTCGCAACGTGATGGGCTTCTTCGGCGTCAAAAACCTGGAGAGTATCATCGTCGAAGGCCATAACCAGTTCCAAGACAAAGCGGAAACGATTATCGCGGACGGCGTAGCGCAAGCCGAGAAAGCGGCGGTCGGATTCTAAGACGCGACAAAAAGAAATGGCGGTGCCAAGGGATGAACTCCCGGCACCGCTATTTTTTTGTCGTTCAATGGTTAGCATGAGGTCGTTATCCACCTTTTCCGGGGCAGTAGCCGATTGGGATTTGAATCAAAATTTGAAATTAAAAGCGAATGAAGGAGGAAAAAGTGATTTTTAATTTCAAATATTGAAACAATCTGGCTTTTACCGAACGAGGAGGGCCTATTGGCGCCGTATAAATTCAAATAGTGAACTAAATCGGTTTCAAAATGCTGAAAAAGCGAAACAGTTTCATTTTTTGAAATTAGCAAGCCATCCCGCAGAAAAACGTTGGCGAAGAAGGGGAACCGTGCCGGGGTGTCTATATTACGCAAAGCAAGCGAGCGGGGATTCGGCAAATTAGACAACCAGGCTTCGCTTGCGCGTCGAATTAATGCTACAATGATAGAAAAACGTTGAGGGGAAACGCGCGTGAACGTTGAAGGAGAAGACGCCCCGGTACAGGGAACGGAACAGAAATCAACAAAATTATGCAGAATATGCGGCGAGAGCAAGCCGATTTCGTCCTTTTTGCGCAGAACCGGCAGGCGGTCCGGCGCTGGCGCGCGCAGGGGCACATGCCGGGAGTGCCGCAAGAACGGGGAGCCCCCGCTGAAACAGCCTCCGCTGAGAACCATTCAACCCGTCCAAACCGCTCCTTCGGCTCAAGCGAAGCGGGAACGCCCTCACAGGCACGCGCCTCGCGCGGGCGCGCGTGCCCGCGGCGCGGCCAGGAAGGCGCCAAAGCCGCTGCTGCGTTCTGGCGCGCAGGCGGCGGAAGAAGCGGCCATGCTGAATACGACGCGCAAAGGTACGGTCTGGATGCACGGCCGCACGGACAAAGGACGGAGATGGCGTCAAGAAATCGATTTGGAGCTCGCGATGACGCTCGTCAAGGAACGCATGGCCGTGCTCGTGAATCGGTCTACGATCAGGCGATTATACAGCAACAAAGACTTTCGCAGGTACATTTTGGAGAGGGACAACTACACCTGCTACTTTTGCGGCGAGCCGGGCGATACGATCGATCATATGCTGCCGAGGGCGAAGGGCGGGCACACGACGCCCGATAACTGCGTATGCGCCTGTAACGCATGCAACCAATCGAAGGCTGACCAGGATATCGAGCGATTTATGGAACGGAATGAATCACTCTCTGGTAACACTGCCTTTAATATGGAATAGTATGTAAGTAAATCCTTGATATGGGGGACAAAGCATGCAGCCGTATTACGGGAGCGTTACGAAGTGCGATGAGATGCCCATTGAATTTCCGCCGCAATACCAGCCCGGGCAGCCCGGCATCGAATCGATAATGGTGCCCAGGCCGTTGTCGGAAAACCCCGAATGGGTCGGAACCGGCAAATTATGGAACAAGGTGGCCCTCATTACCGGCGGAGACAGCGGGATCGGCCGCGCCGTCGCTTATCTGTTCGCCAAGGAAGGCGCGGATATCGCGTTCGTTTATTTGAACGAGCACGGGGATGCCGAGGAAACGGCGGAAAGGATCCGGCAATTGGGCCGCAGAAGCCTCGCGATCGCCGGAGACGTGGGGGACGAAGCCTTCTGCAGGCACGCCGTCCAGCGGGTGCTGGCCGAGCTCGGACGGATCGACCTATTGGTCAACAACGCGGCGGAACAGCACGTTCAATTCGACATCGAACAGATTTCCGCGGCGCAGCTGGAACGTACGTTCAGAACGAATCTGTTTTCTTACGTCTATTTCGCCAAAGCGGCCGTGCCCCATCTGAAGCCGGGAAGCGCGATCATCAATACGAGTTCGATCGCCGCGGTCGAAGGCTTTAAGGGGCTCATCGATTATTCGGCCAGCAAAGGCGCGGTATGCGCTTTTACGCGCTCGCTGGCGGTTACGCTGATCGAAAGGGGGATCCGGGTCAACGCGGTCGCGCCCGGAAGAACGTGGACCCCTTTTATCCCTGCGACGCTGCCTCCCGAAGTGTACGCCACGTACGGAAGGGATGTGCCGATCGGACGCTCGGCGCAGCCGATGGAGCTGGCGCCCGCATACTTATATTTGGCTTCCAACGATTCGTCGTACATGGTCGGGCAAACCGTTCATGTCAACGGCGGCGAATTTTTCGGTCTTTGACCGGCTAGCGGCTGCTACAAGTCTTTAACTATCACATCGCCCAAAATCATTTTTTTCTCGTAGCACGAATTCGGATTCAGAATCCGCCACAGCAATTGGTATACCGACCTGCGTCCGAACAGCTCCTTGTCGACGTTCACGGTTGCTTTGCTCGGCAGCGACGGGTCCGTGTTGTCGAAGCCGGTGAAGACGCATGTGTCGGATGCGTTCACGCCTAACCGCGCGAACGCATCGACGTGTAGGAAACGTAATAATCGTTCAGGTCATGATCGAGAAGCTCAGGGATTTGTTTCTGGGCTATTTTGTGCGCTTGGAGGGCGGCGCCGAAGCCGAGCCAACGTTCGTAGCAGCTTTGGGCATCCGCGATTTCCTGGATCGTCACTTTGCTTCGCACGATGATCATCCTCTATCTTTATTTTCAATTACTTTTAATTCATAGGGTCTGTTTGTCTTGTTAGGTTGTTATGCGTTCAATATATCCTAACATTTTGTTAGGTTAAAAAGGGATTTCATGATATTGCGAGCAGGGTGCTCTTCGAGCAAGGTGCACTCTTTGAGAGGAATTGTAATTTGGAATAGGAAACAGTATCTCCTACTGGCCTTCTTTCTCAATGTACCTAACAAGAAAAACAATTGACCGAAATATGGATTGATGCTATTGTTTGTTATGTTAAAAGGTAGGATGTGAATAACAAATGGTATGCAAAACAGGTGTAGCGCGGTTGGAGCAAATTGGAAGCAAGGACAGGCCGGCTGCCGGAGCGGGCCTCACGGGAGGAAGCTATGGGAGAGAACAAACAAGTACTGGGCAACTGGAAGTTTAAAGCGTGCAAGGACGAAAAATGGATGGATGCGGTCGTGCCGGGCTGCGTCCATACCGATCTGCTTCGCTGCGGCACGATCGCCGATCCGTTCCGCGCGACGAACGAGCATGATTTGCAGTGGATCGACAAGCTTGACTGGGAATATGAAACCCGCTTCGACGCGGACGGAGGCATGCTCGCCTCTTCGAACCTGCAGCTCGTATTCGACGGTCTGGACACGTATGCGGATGTCTACCTGAACGGCAAGCATGTGCTGTCCGCGGACAACATGTTCAGAACGTGGAAGGCGGACGTGTTGGGGATCGTAACGGAGAAGGACAACGTGCTGACGGTCCGGTTCCGCTCGCCGGTAAGCGAGGACCTGCCCAAGATCAAGAAGCTCGGCTACAACTTGCCGGCGTCTAACGATCAATCCGAGCTTGGCGGGCTTGGGGAAGACAAAATAAGCGTCTTCGCCCGCAAAGCGCCGTACCACTACGGCTGGGATTGGGGCCCGCGGTTCGTGACGAGCGGCATCTGGCGCGAAGCGAGGCTCGAAGGCTGGTCGGACGCCAAAGTGAGCGACGTCTTCGTGCGGCAGGACCGCGTCACCGTTGAGGAAGCCGCATTAACGGTCGGCGTTACGATCGAGGCCGATCGGGATTTCGACAGCGTCGTCCGGCTGAGCGCGGAAGGACATTGTTGGGAACAAGCGGTCAGCTTGAAGCGCGGAACGAACGTCGTGCAAATTCCGGCGACGATCATCGGGCCGAAGCTGTGGTGGAGCCGAGGCTTGGGGGAAGCTTACTTGTACGTCATCAAGGCGGAGCTGTACCGCGGGGCGGAGATGGTTGCCGCCGGTTCGGCTCGCACAGGGTTGCGTTCGGTACGGCTTGTCCGGGATAAGGACGCGGCGGGAGCGAGCTTCTACTTTGAGCTGAACGGCGTGCCCGTGTTCGCCAAAGGGGCGAACCATATTCCGAACGACAGCTTCCTTACGGAAGTGACCGAGGAGCGCTACCGGCACGAGATCGCGACGGCGGCCGAGTCGAACATGAATATGCTGCGCGTATGGGGCGGCGGCATTTACGAGCAGCCGGCGTTCTACGAGCTATGCGACGAATACGGCATTCTAATCTGGCAGGACTTCATGTTCGCGTGCAGCATGTACCCGGGCGACGAAGCGTTCCTAAGCAACGTCCGCGCCGAGGCGGAAGAGAACGTGAAGCGGCTGCGCAACCACCCGTCCATCGTGCTCTGGTGCGGCAATAACGAGATCGACTCCGCGTGGTCCGAGTACGAGGAGAACGGAGGGTGGGGCTGGAAGAAAAATTACACGGCGGAGCAGCGCAAGAAGATTTGGGCCGATTACGAAGCCGTATTCCACCGGATTTTGCCCGAAGTCGTCGATGCTTGCGCGCCGGGAATGGCTTACTGGCCTTCGTCCCCGCTCGTCTCGTTGACCGGGGACAGGAGCCAGCATGCCCATCCGCTTTCCTCGGAAGGCGACATCCATTACTGGGGCGTCTGGCACTCGGTCGAGCCGTTCGAGAATTACAACGTGAAGATCGGACGCTTCATGAGCGAATACGGCTTCCAGTCGTTCCCCGAATACGATACGGTCATGACGTTCGCGACGGAGAGCGATTTGGCGCTCGATTCGAAGGTCATGCGCGCCCATCAGAAGAACGGCGACGGCAACCGGCTGATCAAGGAGTATATGGACATTTACATGAGCGAGCCGAAGGACTTCCCGTCCTTCCTGTACATGAGCCAAGTGCTGCAGGCCGAAGCGATGAAAATCGCGATCGAAGCGCATCGCCGGAAGATGCCGTACTGCATGGGTACGCTCTATTGGCAGATGAACGACTGCTGGCCGGTCGCTTCTTGGTCGGGGATGGATTACTACGGCAAGTGGAAGGCGATGCAGTATTACGCGATGAACAGCTTCAAGGACACGATGGTTTCCTTCGACCGGACCGATGGCGGACGGGTCGAGGCGCATGTCGTGCGCGACGAGCTGAGCGCGCTGTCCGGCGAGCTGCGGGTCGTTTTGCATGATTTTGCCGGTGCCGAGCTGAAGCGGGAGGTCGCGTCCGTATCGGTCGAAGGCAACAGCTCGTCCGTCGTCTTCTCCTTCGACGAGCGGGAGTGGCTGAACGGCCGCGACGCGGGAAGCGTCGTGCTGCACGCGGAGCTATGGGCGGACGGTCTATTGGTGGACGGCAAGGCGTTCTACTTCGTCAAAGCGAAGGAGCTTGCTCTAGGCGCCAGCGAGATTCGGATCGAGGAAGCGGAAGGAAGCGGCGGGACGAAGTTCACGCTGAAGTCCGACGCGCTCGCGAAGCAGGTATGGCTGACCGCCGAAGAGCCGGGCATTTTCTCGGACAACTTCTTCGACCTCATTCCAGGCGTCGAGAAGACGATCGAGTTCCGCCGCCGCGAAGCCGGGGAGGCGCTGAGCAAGCCTGCCTCGCCGGGCGGCATTCGGGTTCGCTCGATGATCGATTTTTTGCTTGAACGGACGATGGAAGGTTAACTGGCAAAATAAAGCGAAGGGATCGTAACCCGAAGGCGCAAGCTGCCGGGCGACGGTCCCTTATTTGATTGATGCGAAGCTTATTTTTAAACTAGGAAGGGTTGGCGACGACGTAACGGAAATTTTCGATCGCCGCCTCGTGCCGGTCCGGGAAGCCGGTTGAGATGGTTATAGAAGCTGAACGGAAATTTGAACACATGCCCGTAATCCCAGTCGTGGCCCGCATAGTCGGCCGTCCAGTACGCCGTTTCATGCGGCAGGCAGCCCGACCGGCTTGCCTGGACGAGCGGCAGACGGTCGACGGGCGAATGCAGCGGCGGCGGCTGTTCGAGATCGACCTGTCTGGCGGCGCGCAGCGCTTTGACCAGCTTCATGAGGGGAGGGAGTCCCCGCCTGAAATAAGCCTCGTGGCCGAGGTCGGACAAAATGTTAAGCGCATGGGAGGAAGTCAGCATATGCCCGATCAAATCATGATGGGCTTCCGCCCGATAAATGACCGGGAAGGCGGCAACTTCGTCCAGAATAAAGGCCGATAGCCGGGCGGCATTCCGGATGTCGGGAAAATGATCGCTCTCCTCGATCGTAAACCGCTTGACTTGCGAGGCGGTGTAGCCTATCCAGGAGCGTCCGGGAATCGTTTTCTCGAACGAGAGGATGAGCCGGGCGATGCCGTCGATCTCGGCCCTTGATCGGGTGTTGCCGAGTTCGCGGAGCGCCATCAGGCTTACCGCGGAATAAATGACGTTATGCCCGACCCAGTGCAGCCCGTCGATCGTACGCTCCAGCGCTTCCAGTATGAGCCGCTCGGCGTCGGCCGGAGAGGTATCGGGCACCGCCCCGGCCGGCGGCGGGGCTGCATACGCATCCAGCATATTCCCGGCCTGCGCGACGATACGGGCGGCGAGCTCTCCGCCGAATCCGTTCTCCTTGACCAAGAAATAGGCGGCAATTCCCGCCGCTCCGATATGAGCCTCCCAAATATCGCCGGTCCGCTCCTTGCACCGCGAGATGACGGCGAGTCCTCTTTCAAGCAACGCTGTGTCCATGCGTGACCTCCTTCAATGGCTGCTTTTTTTATCGTTGATGCAAAAATGAAAGCTTAAAGCGGAAACATAACCCACCGGTCGCAGAACCAATCCGAGACGAGATAAGCAGCAAGCGCCGAAATGAGAATGACGATGAGATCAAGCAAGCGAATCCTTTTGAACGCCATCGCTGCCATGATCGCAATTGAGTTGAGAGCCGCAAAGGTTACGTATACCGGGATGCGCTTCATATATAAGAAGATCATCGCAACGCACGAAAGGACGAAAACGAGCAGTGATAGAATGGTCTTGTTCACAATGAAACAATCCGATAAGGATAACCGTCCATCTCGAATTCCCCTTTGCGACCCGCCCCTTCGATGACGACTTCCGTCCCGAAACGATACGCCGCTTTATCGGAACCCAGCCATACCCGGTTATGCGAAGACAATATAAGCAAGCCGTCCTCGTCGCCAAGCGCGGCGAAATCGTCGCTTCCGTCCCGGTATTCGCCGATAGCGAAGCGGGAAGCCAGGAGCGCTTTCGCCTGCGGCACATCATGTACGGCAAGCCCGATCTCGCTAATGTTCAGAAGGCTGCCCGGCGCAAACGGGTCATGCGACACGCGGTTCAAGTTGCGCCTGGCGATGAATTCAACGATATTGCCGGCAGGATCGTAGAAGTAGACGGATTCGGCATTCCATGCTTCGAACTGCGCGACAAGCTCGCCACCGGACAGCCGGTTTAGCGGGATGCCGCGCGATTGCAACCAGGATAAGGCTTCTTCCGTTTTGTTCGCTGGAATATCGAAGGCAAGATGGTAATAAGGGCTTGCACCTGCCGCGGATGCCTGCTCAAAGATCAGCTGCGAGGAACCGGCGCCTACGGTGAAGGCACGCTCGCCTTCATCTATTGCAGGCAAGCCGAGCACCTGCGAGTAAAAGGTTTTCAACCGCTCGAGCTTATCGGTCAACAGCTTCACGCTTCGTATTTTCACATAATCACACCTTTACGCCACGTAAGGAATTACACTTTCCATCCCTTCATTTCCCATCCTATCAGATTGGCCGAGTGCGGGACAATGTCCAATTCCGCCGGCGGCACATATTCCCCCCGAAGGGCACGTAGAGTTAAGCAAGACGGTAAACAAAGGTGGAATGCGCGTTGGAAACGCAAGCTTACCGAACGGCACATCCTGTGCGTTTTGTTACGGCTGCTGCCTTATTCGACGGTCATGACGCAACGATTAACATCATACGAAGAATTTTGCTGGCTTCCGGAGCCGAGGTCGTTCATCTCGGGCATAACCGGTCCGCCGAGGAGGTCGTCCATGCGGCGATTCAGGAGGACGCGCAGGGGATCGCGGTCAGCTCGTATCAGGGCGGCCATGTCGAATATTTGAAATATATGCACGACCTGCTCGTCAATTACGGCGCGGGACATATCCGCATCTTCGCCGGCGGGGGCGGCGTCATCGTGCCGTCCGAAGCGAAGGCGTTGATCGGCTACGGCATCGCCAAAATTTTCACGCCCGACGACGGCCGCGTGCTGGGCTTGCAGGGCATGATCAACGAAATGCTCCGGGCGGCCGATTTTGCGACGCCGAAGCAGCTCGAGCGGGAGCTGGAAAAGCTGCGAACCGGAGACGGCTGGGGCGCCGCCGCCAGGCTGATCACGCTTGCGGAGGAAGCGGTGGCGAAGGAGGGCTCGGCCCGGACCGTCGGCGCCGCATTAAGGAAAGCGTTCCCAACCCCGGGTACAGCCGTTCCGATACTCGGCATTACGGGCACCGGAGGAGCGGGCAAAAGCTCGCTCACCGACGAGCTGGTGCGCCGCTTCCTCGAGCAGTTCCCGGACCTCTCCGTCGCGATTCTGTCCATCGACCCGACCAAGCAGATGACCGGTGGCGCGCTGCTCGGCGATCGGATCCGGATGAACGCGATCCACAGCCCCCGCGTTTATATGAGGAGCATGGCGACGCGCGGCTCCAAGTCCGAGCTGAGCGCGGCCGTGCGCGAAGCGGTCGAGATCGTGAAAGCGGCCGGTCACGCTCTCGTCATCGTGGAGACGAGCGGAATCGGGCAGGGCGATTCCGGCATCGTCGGGCTGTGCGATGTGTCGATGTACGTCATGACAAGCGAATTCGGCGCGGCGACCCAGCTGGAGAAGATCGATATGATCGACTACGCCGACCTGATCGTCTTGAATAAATTCGAGCGCAGAGGCTCCGAGGATGCGCTGCGGGACGTACGCAAGCAGTACAAGCGCAGCCGCAGCCTGTTCGGGACGCCGGACGGGGAGCTGCCCGTATACGCGACGATCGCGAGCCGGTTCAACGATTCCGGCACGAACGCCCTGTTCGCCGGCCTGATGCGTCGGATCGGGGAGAAGACCGGCTGTCCTTGGGCGGCGGGCGTCGTCGGCGCAATCGGCGCAATCGGCGGAGCGGCTAAACGCGGCCACATTATCCCGCAAAGCCGAACCGGCTATTTGGGCGAAATCGCGCAAACGGTCCGGGAATACAAGAGCTTTGCGGATGAGCAGGTCGAAGCGGCGAGGCGCCTCGCTCATTTGAGAGGCGCGAAGCGTCTGGCGGAAGCCGGCCATGGACCGTTGGCGGAGGAGGAGGCGAAGCGTCTGGCGGACCGGCTGGACGAGATGATTGCGTTCCACGAATCCGGGCTGCATCCGGACTGCCGGAAGCTGCTCGCGGAATGGCCGGGCATCAAGAAGGCTTATGGGCGGGAGCAGCTGGTCACGAACGTTCGCGGCAAAGAAATCCGCACGGCGCTCTATGCGGAAACGCTGTCCGGCAGTAAAATTCCGAAGGTCAGCCTGCCAAGCTGGGAGGATGACGGCGAGCTGTTGCGCTGGCTGCTCAAGGAGAATGCGCCCGGCTTCTTTCCTTATACGGCGGGCGTATTCCCGTTCAAGCGAACGAACGAAGACCCGAAGCGCCAGTTTGCGGGGGAAGGGACGCCGGAGCGGACGAACCGCCGGTTTCATTTTTTATGCCAGAACGACGAGGCCAAGCGGCTGTCCACCGCCTTCGACAGCGTGACGCTCTATGGGCAGGATCCCGACATGAGGCCCGACATTTACGGGAAAATCGGGAACAGCGGCGTAAGCGTGTGCACGCTCGACGATATGAAGAAGCTGTTCGCCGGGTTCGACCTGTGCGATTTTTCCACCAGCGTCTCCATGACGATCAACGGGCCGGCGCCGATCGTGCTGGCCATGTATTTAAACGCCGCCATCGAGCAGCAGACCGATGCCTTCGCACGCAAGCGCGGGCGTCAGCCGGATCAGGAGGAGTACGACGGCATTAGGGCGAATACGCTGCAAACGGTGCGCGGCACGGTGCAGGCCGATATTTTGAAGGAGGATCAAGGCCAGAACACGTGCATCTTCTCGACCGAATTCGCCTTGAAGCTGATGGGCGACATCCAGCAGTATTTCATCGATCATCGCGTGCGCAATTACTATTCCGTCAGCATCAGCGGCTACCATATCGCCGAAGCGGGGGCGAATCCGATCTCCCAGCTGGCGTTCACGCTGGCGAACGGGTTCACCTACGTGGAATATTATTTGAGCCGCGGCATGGCGATCGACGATTTTGCGCCGAATCTTTCCTTCTTCTTCAGCAACGGGCTCGATGCCGAATATTCCGTCATGGGCCGCGCGGCGCGCAGAATCTGGGCGACCGTCATGAAGCGCAAATACAATGGCAACGAGCGCAGCCAGAAGCTGAAATACCATATCCAGACGTCCGGCCGCTCCCTGCACGCGCAGGAAATGGATTTCAACGACATCCGCACGACGCTGCAGGCGCTTATGGCGAGCTACGACAACTGCAACTCGTTGCATACGAACGCTTACGACGAAGCGTTGACGACGCCGACGGAGCATTCGGTCCGGCGCGCGATGGCGATTCAGATGATCATTAACAAGGAGCTCGGCCTCGCCAAAAACGAAAACCCGCTGCAGGGCGCCTTCATCATCGAGCAGCTGACCGATCTCGTCGAAGAAGCGGTATTGGCGGAATTCGAGCGGATCAACGACCGCGGCGGCGTGCTCGGGGCCATGGAGACGGGGTACCAGCGCGGCAAAATCCAGGAGGAGTCGCTCGATTACGAGCAGAAAAAGCATTCGGGGCGGCTGCCGATCGTCGGGGTGAATACGTTCGTTAACCCGAACGGGGGGGAAGCCGTCTACGACATCGAACTGGCGCGGTCGACGGAAGAGGAGAAGCAGACCCAAATCGCGAACCTGCGCGACTTCCGCAAGCGGCACGAGAAGGAGTGCCCGGAAGCGCTCCAAAGGCTCAAGCGGGTGGCGCTTGGCGGCGGCAACGTCTTCGCGGAGCTGATGGAGACGGTAAAATCGGCATCGCTCGGCCAGATGACGAACGCGCTGTTCGAGGCGGGAGGACAATACCGCCGAAATATGTAGCCGGGCAAACGAAAGGCTCATACCGCCCGATTGCGTCTATCGGGCGATATGAGCCTCATTGCGTGCGAAAATTTAACGCTGATTCAGGATGCTTACTTCCGGATCGACGTCGGCTTCGTAATCGACGCCGTCGGTTTCGAAGCCGAACAGCTGGAAAAACTCGCGGCGGTAGCCTTCCAGATCGGACAGCTCGAATACGTTCTCCGTCGTGAGGTCGGCCCAGCGCTTCGCCACCTCGGCTTGAATGTCCGGCCGCATCTCCCAGTCGTCGATGCGGATGAGTCCCTTCTCGTCGACCGGCGTCTCGCCCGAGACGTAGAGACGCTCGGAGAACAAGCGGTACATCTGCTCGATGCAGCCCTCGTGGATGCCTTGTTCCTTCATCACTTTGTACAGCGCGGAAATATACAGCGGCACGACCGGAATCGCGGAGCTGGACTGCGTGACGAGCGCCTTGTTGACCGAGACGTACGCGCGACCGCCGTTCGCGCCAAGCTGATCGTTCAGGCGGCGCGCCGTCGCTTCCAGATCGTTCTTCGCGGCGCCGATCGTTCCCTCGCGGTAGACCGCGTGCGTAATTTCCGGTCCGATATAGGAATACGAGACGGTCGTCGCCCCTTCGGCCAGCACGCCGGCCCCGCGGAGCTCGTCGATCCACATCTGCCAGTCCTCGCCGCCCATGACGGCGATCGTCTGGCGAAGCTCGTCCTCGGTGGCCGGCTCGATCGTGGCCTGCGTCACTTCGCCGCTGTGGAAGTTGACCGTCTTGTTCGTGTACGTTGCGCCGAGCGGCTTAATAACGGAGGCGAACGTTTCTCCCGTCTTCGGATGCGTACGGCGCGGAGACGCTACGCTGTACACGACGAGATCGACCTTGCCGAGCTCGGTGCGGATCAGGTCGATCGTCTTCGCCTTGATCTCGTCGGAGAACGCGTCGCCGACGATGCTGTACGACTTCAGGCCGGCTGCCGCGGCGGCTTCCTCGAACGCCGCCGAGTTATACCAGCCCGCGGACGCGGTGCGCGAGCCTTCGGCCGCCTTGTCGAAGTAGACGCCGATCGTGTTCGCGCCGGCCGCGAACGACGATACGATGCGGGATGCGAGACCGTATCCGGTCGAAGCGCCGATGACGAGCACGTTCTTCGGCCCTTCGATGGACGGCTTTCCTTTCGCGTAGTCGATTTGGCGCGTCACTTGCTTCGCGCAGCCTTCCGGATGCGCCGTCGTGCAGATGAAGCCGCGTGTTTTCGGTTGAATGATCATATCGGAATATTCCTTTCTCTGGTGGAATCGGCTTGAAACCTGTTATGTAGCGGGACAACTCTATCCCATTTTACCGATTTTTGCCCTTAAAGGGAAGTTCCCGGCGCGTCCGCCGGCAATTATTTATTCGCCGATCGGAACGCAAATAAGCGCCGGGACGCGGCACTGGCCTTCCCGGCGCTTATTTATGTAAGCGAATTAGTAGCGGCCAGCGAGCTGCTGTTCCGCGATTTGAATAAGACGACGGGTGATGTAGCCGCCGATGGAGCCCATTTCGCGGGTCGTCATGTTGCCGTAGTAACCATCCTGCGGAAGCATGATGCCAAGCTCTTGGGCAACTTCGTACTTCATTTGCTCAAGCGCGGCGCGAGCTCCCGGGATGACGAGCTGATTGGATCGGTTTGCCATCTGTTTTCGCCTCCTTTTGACCCTATTATGCTTCCCGCGGGAATGGATTATTCGCCTTGTTGCACCTTAATTTACCGCCGTTCCGATGCGTAAGTCCGTGGTAAAATGGGTACACGCAAAGGAGGCGGCGTTATGTTTATGAATCCGATGCTTATGACGGAGCGCTACGAACCTTTTAACGACGAACGATATCTATTCGAACCGATCGTCGACGGCCATCGTCTGCAGTTGTCTTTCTTCGCGAACAAAGCCAAGCTGTACACGCGGCATCGCAACGACGTGACGCGGCAATACCCGGAATTACATAACGTTCCTTTGCGCGAGCCCGCCGATGTCGTCCTTGACGGCGAGGTCGCTTGTTTCAACCCGCGTACGGGCGCCATCGAATTCGATACGCTGATTGAACGGTACCGGTTGAATAAGGATGCGCGGATACGGGACGCCAGGAAGACGTTTCCGGTCACCTTTTTCGTATTCGATATTCTTCATTATAACGGCGAGGATCTGAGGGAGAAGCCGCTCATGGAGCGCAGGAAGCTGCTGGGCGACATTTTGGAGGATAACGCCTTTTACAAGAAGCTGATGTTCGTAGACGGGAAGGGCGAGGAGCTGTTCGAGCTCGTGAAGCGGTCGGGGCTTGAAGGCGTCGCCTGCAAGCGTAAGGACAGCCTCTACGTCGAGGGACGCGGCGGAGACTGGCAGAAGGTGCCGAATGCGGAATACGCGAGCATGAAGGCGGCGGCAAAGAACCGGCCGCATCCGGACGGCTTGACCGATTACAGCGCGTAAGACGGAGGGGCATAAAATAAGGTTGCCCCTCCGCAATCGTTCTATTCAAGGCGCTCAATCGTTACGTCTTTCCCCCCTAAAAAACTAAAGCGCTTTCAGTCGGTGCGGCCAAATCTCCTGCGGCTTCACAAACCGGACAAAAATTGCCATACTAAGAGGAGCGCACACTATCGTATTTATTGCCCATGAGCAGGAGGCAGCATGAATTTTTTGTTCGAGCCCGTCAAGATGGACGGCCAGTCGCTTCAATGGACGCACGGCCACCGTACGATCTCGTCTTATCCCGGCTTCTATCATTGGCATCAATGCATGGAAATGCTGTTCGTCCATGAGGGGGAAGGCTCGGTTATCGTGGATCAGAACGCGTACGAGCTGCGGCGCGGAATGCTGTTTTTGTTCCAGCCGTTCCAGCTGCATAAAATATTCGCGAGCGTGACCCCTGATAAGCCGTATAAACGGTCCATCGCCTTCTTCGACCCGGAGACGGCTTCCGAAGGGCTCATGTCATTTCCCCTTAGGCATGGCTTGTTCATGAAGCTTTGGCAGGGGAGAACAGCGGGGCCCGCTTATGACTTGATCGGAGATGCGGCGCAGGTGGAATCGATTCTGGCGGCGTACGACGAGATGCACCGCATGGGGAGAGGCCAGGAACGGGAAGAGATCGCGCTTCTGATGCTGCAGCTGACTGACCGCATTCAAGCGGCGGACAAGGAGCTAGGCGGAAGCGCGTCCGGGAACAGGCCTCTGCGCTATTCCGAGCGGATCATGCGCTGGATCGAGGCGCATTACGCGGAGGAGGCCGGCCTCGAGCAGCTGGCTGCCGACCTGCATTTGTCCAAATATTACGTATCCCGCGTGTTTCGCGAGGAGACGGGAAGCAACCTATCCGATTATTTGACCGCGCGCCGGATCAAGCACGCCTGCAGGCTGCTGCAATCGACGACGCAATCGGTGGAGCATATCGGGATGCAGGTCGGGTATGCGACCCCCTCTTATTTCATTTCGACGTTCAGGAAGGTTATGGGCACGACGCCGCTCAAATACAGGCAGCGGCATACCGGCGACTAATTCGATAACTTTTTTGGAAGGAGCATGCGAAATGACCGAGCAGGAAGTACAGCAAATCGTTGTCGTACCGTTCGATCCGGACTGGTCCCGGCAATTCGAGCGGGAGAGGGGGATCGTCTCGGAAGCGCTGGGCCCGGCGCTTGCCGCGGTCGAGCATACGGGGAGCACGGCCATTCCTAACCAGGCGGCGAAGCCGATCATCGATATGTTCGCGGCCGTCCGTCCGTTCGCGGAAGCATCCGTCTATGCGGATAAGCTGAGCCCTGCGGGTTACTCCTACGTCGAGACGGGGATGGAGGGCCGTTACTTGTTCGCGAAGAAGCGGGGAGGCGTGCGGACCGGCCATCTGCATATCCTTCCGCTGGAAGGATTCTACGAGCGGAACGAGCTGCTGTTCCGCGATTATCTCCGGGCGCATCCGGATTTCGTGAGGCAATACGGCGAGCTTAAGCAAAGGCTGGCCGAACAATTTCCATCGGACGGCGAACAATATACGCGGGCGAAGACCGCCTTCATCCAGCAGGTCGTCGACCTTGCGCGGCAAGAGAAGGGGCTGCCCTGGCAGAACGTATGGGAAAGCCAAGTGTAAACGGCTGACGCTACGCACGAACCGCAAGCTGCATCTAGCGCAGCTCGGTTCGGTGCCATCCTTTGGCGGCATAAGCTCGTTTCGCGATGAAATAGAAGCTAATTTATAGGTGCAAAACTTATAGAATCTTATATTTAAAAAAGAACGGTAACCGCGATTGCAGTTACCGTTCTTTTCTTTTATGCCGCTCTTAGTTGATCACGCGTCTTGCCGTGACGTACCGCTTCGCCCAATAGCTGCTGCCCAGGCTCGTAACGGTAACCCCTTTGCTGGAGGAGCTGTGGATGATTTTATTGTTGCCCGCGTAGACGGCTACGTGGCTTATGGACTTGCCGTTCGTTTTGAAAAACACGAGATCGCCCATGCTTAGCGAGCCTTTGCCCACCTTCTTGCCGACCTGCGCCTGCGCCGTCGACGTTCGGGGCAATTTAACGTCGAAGCCCTTGAACAAAAATTGCGTAAACGACGAGCAATCGAAGGCATATGTAACGCCGGCCGGCGCGCCGAACTTATAAGGCGTTCCGATGTATTCCTTGCCCGTGGCGATGAGCTCTCTCGTTTCCGGCGTTGCCGCCTGCGCCTTCTGCGCAAAAGTTCCGAACGTTATGGCCGACATGACGATCGCGCTGCATAAGCCTGCTTTGGCAATCGATTTCAAAAGGTTTGATTTTCTCATGCTGTCATGATGTCCCTCCGCGTTTCGTATTATGTGTTTGACTATACCATATCCGCGGATGGCCAATTATTGCCAATGAGAGCCCGGGTGCAGCTTTCGCACGGGAAGCGGGCATTTATGAGAATTAAATGAAAAAAAATTAATGCAACCTTGCCGGCTGCGTTTATTTCGGCTTGTTGGCCGGCCTTGCGTTATGGAGCAGCGTATACCATTCGTCCCTGGTCATGAGCTCGGCTTGGCGTACGGCATCCTTGCACGCGACGATTCTCTCCGGATTGACCGTTCCGATGACCGGCTGGACGAGAGCCGGGTGCTTCATCAGCCATGCGAGCACGATCGATTCCGGCGTCGTTTCGTTCCGCTTCGCCAGCTCCTGCACGAGCTCCGCCGTCTTCAGCTCGGCCTCGGAAGCGTTCTCGGACACTCGCCCGGAGAATCGGCCCTGCGCAAGCGGTCCCCATGCCTGGATCTGGATGTTCTCCATTTGCATGAACTCCATAAGCCCTTCCGGGAAGCTGTCGTTCAGGCCGGCCTTCTGGTTGACGTGCATGCCGTGATCGATCCAGTCGTGGCGCAGCAGGCTCATCTCGATCTGATTGACGACGATCGGATCGGGCAGCGCGCGCTGCAGAAACCGGATTTGGCCGGGGCTCATATTCGATACGCCGAAGTTGAGCACCTTGCCCGACAGCTTAAGCCGCGTGAACGCTTCGGCGATTTCGTCCGGCTCCATGAGCGGGTCCGGGCGGTGAAGAAGGAGAATATCGATATATTCCGTCCCGAGGCGCTCCAGAATGCCGTCCACCGCGGGCAGGATATGCTCTTTCGAGAAGTTATAGCGGCCCGGCAGATCGTCTTCCGCCAGTTGAATGCCCGCCTTCGATTGCAGCACGATCTGCTCCCGAAGTCCGGGGCGCTGCTTCAGGACGCGGCCGAACACGGACTCCGCCTTGCCGCGCGTGTAAATATCCGCGTGATCGAAGAACGTAATGCCTACCGACAAGGCCGCGTCGATCGCGCGTTCCGCTTGAAGAACATGCTCGGACGTATAAGCCTCCTCGGCGTTCCAGCTTCCGCCGAATCCCATACAGCCCAGCGCCAGCCGGCTGCTTGATAGTCCGCGTCGCTCCAGCGGCATCATTTTCATATTGCATCAACCTCCGCCTATTTAATAGATTTGACGCCTCTATTATACCTTGTTCCTTCCGGCAGCGATAAGCACTGAAAAAAAGTTCAGTAACTACACCCGAGCGTTTGAAATCTTTCTTAAAATCGCGCTATTCGATCGATTGCAAGCGATGCTCCTTTGGTGCTACATTACAGAGGGAATGCGATAGCGACAATAGCTGGGAGGAAAATAGGATGGCTTTGCTTACATGCAATTTTTTCTCGGAAACATTAGGTCTCAGCACGTCGATGACGGTCATATTGCCGCAGCAGACCGCCTCGCAAATCGGGATGGAGAGCCGCGGCGGGCAGAAGAAGCATAAGACGCTTTATTTGCTGCACGGCTTCTCCGACGACGATACGATCTGGACGAGAAGAACGTCGATCGAGCGATACGTGGCGGAGCTCGGCCTCGCGGTCGTCATGCCGAACGTGCACCAAAGCTTCTATACGGACATGGCGTACGGCAATAAGTATTGGACGTTTCTGACCGAAGAGCTGCCCTTGCTTGCCCGCTCGTTCTTCCCGCTCTCCGAAGCCCGAGAGGACAATTTCGTGGCCGGCCTGTCGATGGGGGGTTACGGCGCCTTCAAATGGGCGATCCGGCATCCCGAACGGTTCGCCGCGGCGGGCAGCTTGTCCGGGGCGCTCGACATGGCCTACCATATCAAGGATCCGAGCCTTCCGCACATGAAGCACTATTTCAAGCTGATATACGGCGACCGGGAGCTTACCGGAACGCCGGACGATCTGCTCCATTCGATCGCGCGCCTCGGGGAGTCGGATTCGCCGAAGCCGGCGCTGTATCAATGCTGCGGGACCGAAGACTTTCTGTACAACGACAATTTGGCGTTCCGCGCCGCCTGCGAGCAGTCCGGTTATTCGCTTCTTACGTACGAGGAAGGGCCGGGGAGCCACGAGTGGGGGTATTGGGACGAGCATATTCAGCGTTTTCTGAATTGGCTGCCGCTCGAGAAGGAGTAACGGGCATTTTTTTGTTGCAAAATGATTGCGCTCGCTTTATGATTTGGGTTATAGGATTAATGATTTTATTACTGAATAAATAATTATATTAATCCAATGACCAAACGGAACGAAAGCGAGGGCGATACGAGTATGGCAAACCGCGTGACGATCAACGCAGACATGCCGGCAGGCACGATTAACCGCAACATTTACGGCCACTTCTCCGAACATTTGGGCCGCTGTATTTACGAAGGGATTTGGGTGGGCGAGGATTCGCCGATTCCGAACACGAACGGCATCCGCAACGACGTCGTGGCGGCGCTGAGGAACATTAACATTCCCGTATTGCGCTGGCCGGGCGGCTGCTTCGCCGACGAGTACCATTGGAAGGACGGCGTCGGCCCGCGCGAGAGCCGCAAGAGGATGATCAACACGCACTGGGGCGGCGTCGTCGAGAACAACCATTTCGGCACGCATGAGTTTCTGATGCTGTGCGAGATGCTCGAATGCGAGCCTTACATCTCGGGCAACGTCGGCAGCGGCACGGTGCAGGAAATGTCGGAATGGGTGGAATACATGACGTTCGACGGCGTGTCGCCGATGGCGCAGTGGCGCGAGGAGAACGGCAGGGAGAAGCCGTGGAAGCTGAAATATTTCGGCGTCGGCAACGAGAACTGGGGCTGCGGCGGCAGCATGCGCCCGGAATATTACGCGGACGAGTACCGGAGATACCAGACCTACGTGCGCAATTACGGGGGCAATAAGATCCACAAAATCGCCTGCGGACCGAACGTGGCCGATTACAACTGGATGGAGGTCGTCATGCGCGAGGCGCACCGGATGATGGATTCGATCTCGCTGCATTACTACACCGTTCCGGGCGAATGGCACGCCAAAGGCGCCGCGACCGGCTTCAGCGAGGACGAATGGTTCGTCACGCTGCATAAGGCGCTCTATATGGACGAGCTGATCAAGCGCCATTCCACGATCATGGACAAATACGATCCGGACAAGCGGGTCGGGCTGGTCGTCGACGAATGGGGAACGTGGTTCGACGTGGAGCCGGGCACGAATCCGGGCTTCCTGTATCAGCAGAACACGATCCGCGACGCGCTCGTCGCCGGGCTTACGCTGCATATTTTCCATGAGCATTGCGACCGCGTCCGGATGGCGAACATCGCGCAGGCGATCAACGTGCTCCAGTCGGTCATTCTGACCGAAGGCGAGAAGATGGTGCTGACGCCGACGTATCACGTGTTCGACATGTACAAGGTGCATCAGGACGCGACGCAGCTTAAGGCGGAGTTCGAGAGCGAGCCGTACGTCCGTGGCGGCCAAAGCATTCCGCAAGTCTCCGTATCCGCTTCGAAGGATGCCGAAGGTCGGATTCACGTCAGCCTCTGCAACCTCGACAACGCGAACGGAGCGGAGGTCGCGATCGACCTGCGCGGGCTGGCGGCAAGCGGCCTGACCGTAACGGGAACCGAGCTGACCGCTTCGGCGAAAGACGCGCATAATACGTTCGAGCAGCCTGATGCGGTATCGCCGAAGCCATTCCGCGAGTTTGCCGTGAACGGCACTTCGGTAAGCGCCAAGCTGTCGCCGATGTCGGTTACCGTTCTCGAGCTGTCGGCGGTCTAGGCGGCGCGGGCATGAGCGGCAACGGCCGGTGCAAGGGCTGCGGCGACGACTACCGCGTGACGGACGAACAGATTGACCGGATGCTTGCGGCGCCGATGTTCGCCTCGGACATTTGCGTTCCGGACGAGGTATACGAGAGCCGCCTGCGTCAGTGCGCCGGCTGCCCGAAGCTGCAATTCGGCACGACCTGCGCCGTCTGCGGCTGCTTCGTCAGAATCGCCGCGAAATTCAAGGACCGCGCTTGCCCGCTCCCCGGCGACAGCCGCTGGGCGAAGTTGGCGTGAGCCGGGCCGGTAGACAACTTGCTTGTAACGGCAAAAAGAGCCGGGCGCGCGCCGCCCGGCTCTTTGCTATGCGATTAGTTGTACTTCGGCAGCCAGCTGCCGTGCGCCTCGATCAGGTCGTCGCAAAGCGAGACGATGTCGTCCATCGACAGCTCGGCGGACGTGTGCGGATCGAGCAGCGCCGCGTGGTAAATATGTTCGCGCTTGCCGGTCACCGCCGCTTCGATCGTCAGCAGCTGGGTGTTGATGTTCGTGCGGTTGAGCGCGGCCAGCTGAGGCGGCAGGTCGCCGACGTACGTCGGCGTAACGCCGCTTCTGTCGACGAGGCAAGGGACCTCGACGCACGCTTCCTTCGGCAGGTTCGTGATCAGCCCCGTGTTCATGACGTTGCCGCCGATTTTGAAAGGAACGTTCGTCTCGATCGCTTCGAAAATATACGAAGCATACTCGTGGCTCCGTTTGTGCTCGAGATTGCGGTCGTTCACGAGCGACTCGCGCATCGATTTCCAGCCTTCGATCTGGTTCACGCAGCGGCGCGGGTATTCGTCAAGCGGGATGTTGAAGCGGTCGACGAGCTCCGGATAGCTGCGCTTGATGAAGTACGGGTGATACTCGGCGTTATGCTCGGACGATTCCGTCACGTAGTAGCCGAACTTCAGCATCAGCTCGTAGCGGACCATGTCGTGATGCTTTTCCTTCTGCTTCTCGGCCGCCCGGCGTTTGATTTCCGGATAAAGGTCGACGCCGTCCCGCGTCGCCTCCAGCAGCCAGGCCATATGGTTAATGCCCGCGATTTTGGTTTTGACGCCAGCCGGATCGATTTCGAGATGCTTGAACAGATGCGGTACGCACACTTGGACGCTGTGGCATAGGCCGACCGTGTTCACGCCGCCGTGCGTGTTCATGACGTTCGTCAGCACGGCCATCGGATTCGTGTAGTTCAGGAACAGCGCGTCCGGACAGACCTCGTTAATGTCCCTCGCGAAATCGAGCATGACCGGGATGGTGCGCAGGTTGCGGAAAATGCCGCCGATGCCGACCGTGTCGGCGATCGTCTGACGAAGGCCGTACTTCTTCGGCACTTCGAAATCCGTAATCGTGCACGGATCGTAGCCGCCGACCTGAATGGCGTTCACGACGTATTTGGCACCCCGGAGCGCTTCCTTCCGGTCGGAGTAAGCCTTGATTTGGCAGGTGCTTCCGCTGGTCTTCCTGATGTTAAGCAGCATCGTCTCGGAGTCCTTCAGACGCTCCGCGTCAATATCGAATAAAGCGATTTCAAAGCCTTGCAGCGCCGGCGTCTGCATGACGTCGCCCAGAATGTTTTTGGCAAAAACGGTGCTTCCTGCTCCAATAAACGTAATTTTGGACATGATTCACTTTCCTCCATTCGGTTTTGTTCTGACACCTTCAGTATAAGGACACCCCTCGGAAATGGGTATGGAAGGAACGAATCAATATATGGAGATTTGTTGCGTCCTTTAGTATGATGGTGGAAGCAGCCGATCGGGGGGAGAGTGGTGAAGACGCATCATAGCATATCGATGAGCATTAACGCGGCGCCGCTAAAAGGAGAAATGTCGGTTTTATTCAGCGGCCAAGGCGCGCCGGTAGGCGGACATTTCATCGGTCCGGCCGTGCACGGCTACTACTTGATCCATCTCGTGCTGGACGGAGAAGGCGTATACGAGACGCTCGGCGAATCGCATACGCTCGGAACGGGGGATGTATTCGTCATCTTCCCGGACATCTTGGTCAAATACGAAGCCGACAAGAGCAACCCTTGGAAATACATGTGGGTCGCCTTCTCGGGGGAGATCGTGGAGGAATCGCTCACTTCGATCGGCATCGCGCCGGATCGGACCGTCATCCGAGGCTGTTCGCTGCCTGCGATGAAGCGGATGTTCCGAAGCTTGCGCAAAAGCTTGCAAAGAGCCGACTTCCCTAAGGCGGGCAATATGGAAGCCTCGGGCTGGCTGAGGCTCATCCTGAGCGAGCTGGCGCTGCTGCGGCAGCCGGCGGAGACGGAGGCGGAGGCGCCGCCTTCCCGTTCGTTCCGGCAAATCGACCAGGCGATTCGCCTGCTGTCGCTGCAGTACGGACAACAGCTTTCCATCGAGGGGATCGCCCATACCCTCGGCTATCACCGGGCGCATCTGACGAAGCTGTTCAAGGAAGCGACGGGCTTGTCGCCGATGCAGTTTCTGTTCAAGATAAGGATGAAGAAGGCGGAGGAGCTGCTCGGGGGCGAGCTGACGATCGCGCAAATCGCGGCATCCGTAGGCTACAACGACCCGTTGTTCTTCACCAAGCAATTTCACAAGTGGAGCGGTCTGTCGCCGACCGAATTCCGCAAGGGAAGAAGAGAAGAAGGCAGGCTGCCGTAGGGAGGTCAACGGCTGCCTGCCTTCTTCATTTGGCGGACCAACGCGCGGCGTCTTATTGCGCCAAATCCTTGACCGACCGGCGGATGATCAGGTCGGCGGGGAGGACGATTTTCTTCCAGGGCAGCGCGGCCGCCGCGCCCCGCTCGTCGATACGTTCGATGAGCATCTGCATCCCCATATAGCCGAACTGGTACGCCTGCTGGGCGGCCACCGTCAGGAACGGCTCGGACTCCGAGTAAGGCCCCAAATCGTCGAAGCAGACGATCGACATATCGTCCGGCACGCCGATTCCGCGGTCGCGCAGCAGCTTCATCGCCTCGATGGCCAGCACGTTATTGCCCGCGACGATGGCGGTCGGGAGCGGGTCCATCCGCTCGATCCACTGCTCCATCTCCGTCAGATCCTTCAATGGCCCGAAGCTTGTTTCATACACGTACCGCTCGTCGCAGGGGAGATCGTTCAGCTTGAGCCCCTCCTGGTAGCCCTGCAGCCTGAGGCGCGCGCTGGAGATCGACGAGGAGCCGTTCACCATCGCGATGCGGCGGTGACCGCGCTCGATCAGGTACTCGACGAGCCGCCGCGCGCCGTCCTTGCTGTCGCCGAGCACGATGTCGCATTCGATGCCGGGCACCTCGCGGTCGAGCAGGACGAAGGGCACATGATGCCTCCGCAGCGATTCCAGATGCGGCAGCGACGGGTCGCCCGCGGGCGCGACGAGCACGCCGTCGACGCGCGCCGTCAGAATCGTCGTCACGTAATCGGCTTCCTTCTCGAGGCTCTCGTCGCTGTTGCCGAAGAGGAGGCGGTAGCCGGATTTTTTGGCGGCATCCTCCGCGCCCCTCGCCAGCGTCGTATAGAACGGATTCATAATATCGGTGATGAGCAGGAAGAGCAGCTTCGTCTGCTGAAGCACGAGGCTGCGCGCCGTCTGGTTCGGCACGTAGTTCAGCTCCTCCATGACGCGCCTTACTTTCGCTCTCGTCTTTTCGCTGATTTTGCCAGTGTTATTGATAACTCTGGAGACGGTCATCGCGGATACGTTTGCTTTGGCCGCTATGTCATAAATCGTTACCATCTGTCTGTCTCCTTATCGCTAAATCGTAATAACTATCATACAAAAAAGTAAGCGTTGACAGCAAGGGTTATCCTTGCTATTTTAAGGTTATCGGTAACATTATTTCGATTAATGGAGGTAGTTATCATGACGGACAATAACTTTCGTTTCCAATCCGGCTTTCCGAAGATCGGCATCCGGCCGACGATCGACGGCCGCCGCAAGGGCGTTCGCGAATCGTTAGAGGAGCAGACGATGAACATGGCCAAAGCGACGGCCAAGCTGCTGTCGGAGCATCTGCGTTATCCGAACGGCGAGCCCGTCGAGTGCGTCATTGCCGACAGCTGCATCGGCGGCGTGGCCGAAGCGGCCGCCTGCGCCGACAAATTCGCGAAGTCGGGCGTCGGGGTATCGATAACCGTCACGCCTTGCTGGTGCTACGGCACGGAGACGATGGACATGGATCCGCATATCCCGAAGGCGGTATGGGGCTTTAACGGCACGGAGCGTCCGGGCGCCGTGTACTTGGCGGCGGTGCTGTCCGGCTATGCGCAGAAGGGGCTTCCGGCCTTCGGCATATACGGCGAGCACGTGCAGGACGCGGGCGACACGACGGTTCCGGAGGACGTGCAGGGCAAGCTGATCGGCTTCGCCAGAGCCGCCCTTGCGGTGGCGTACATGAAAGGCAAATCGTACTTGTCGATGGGCTCGGTATCGATGGGCATCGCCGGCTCGATCGTGAACGACCAGTTTTTCCAGGAATATCTCGGCATGCGCAACGAGTATATCGACATGAGCGAATTCGTGCGCCGCATGGATGAGCATATTTACGATCCCGCGGAGTATGAGAAAGCGCTTGCTTGGGTGAAGGAGAACTGCATTGAAGGACCGGACAACAACCGGGATGAGCTACAGCAGTCGAGGGATAAGAAGGACAAGGACTGGGAGACCGTCGTCAAAATGACGCAAATCGCCCGCGATTTGATGATCGGCAATCCGAAGCTGGCGGAGCTCGGCTTCGGCGAGGAAGCGCTCGGGCATAACGCGATCGTATCCGGCTTCCAGGGGCAGCGGCAATGGACGGACCATTTCCCGAACGGGGATTTCCTGGAGTCGATCCTGAACTCCTCCTTCGACTGGAACGGCATCCGCGCGCCTTACATCGTCGCGACGGAGAACGACAGCCTGAACGGCGCGGTCATGCTGTTCGGTTATCTGCTGACGAATACGGCTCAGATCTTCGCCGACGTCCGCACGTACTGGAGCCCGGAATCGGTCGAACGCGTAACCGGCTACAAGCTCGAAGGCGCCGCAGCCGACGGCGTGCTTCATCTGATCAACTCCGGCTCGGCGACGCTGGACGGCACGGGCGAGCAGTCGAAGGACGGCAAGCCGGCGATGAAGCCGTTCTGGGAAATTAGCGAAGAAGAAGCGCAGCAATGTCTCGACGCCACCTCGTGGCGCCCGGCCAACACCGAATATTTCCGCGGCGGCGGCTACTCTTCGGACTTCATGACGCGCGGCGGCATGCCGATGACGATGTCCCGGCTCAACCTCGTGAAGGGCATCGGTCCCGTCCTGCAAATCGCGGAAGGGTATACGGTCGACCTGCCGGCGAACGTACACGACGCGCTGGATCAAAGGACGGACCCGACCTGGCCGACCACTTGGTTCGCTCCGGTCATTACCGGCCAGGGGGCATTCCGTTCCGTCTACGAAGTCATGAACAACTGGGGAGCGAACCACGGTTCGATCAGCTACGGCCATATCGGCGGCGATCTCATTACGCTCGCCTCGATGCTTCGCATTCCGGTCAGCATGCACAACGTGGCGGAGGAGCGTATTTTCCGTCCGCGCGCCTGGGGCCTGTTCGGCACGGCGGAGCTGGAAAGCGCGGACTTCCGGGCTTGCCAAAACTTCGGACCGGTCTATAAATAAAACGGAGGTTCAACCATGAGCAGCACGGAAATTCGAAACGAGCTTTGCAAATACGCCCGCAAGACTGTCGCGAATAAGCTGGTCGTCGGACCGGGGGGCAACATCAGCGCCCGGTTCGACGGCAAAATGTACTTATCGCCGAGCGGCTTCGCCCTAGACGAGGTCGAACCGCATCAATGGGTCGAGGTCGATATCGAGACCGGCGCCATTACCGATATCGGCCTCCGGCCGTCGTCCGAGGTGCTGATGCATCTGTACGCGTACCGGGCGAATCCGGACATCGGCGCGATCGTGCATACGCATCCGCCTTACTGCATCGCGTTCACGCTGGTGGAGCGGGAGCTGCCGATCATGTTCCCGGACCAGGCGGCGCTGGTCGGCAAGACGGTATACGTGCCGTACGTGCTGCCGACGACGGATAAGCTCGCCGACGCTTACGTAGCGAAGGTAAACGAAGCGAGCTCCGTCTTGCTCGGCAACCACGGTCTCGTCACGTCCGGACGCAATTTGCGCGAGGCTTACTACCGGACCGAGGTCGTCGAGGAAAGCGCGAAAATTTATTTGATCGCTACAGCGATCCGCGAGCCGAAGGCGCTCACGAAGGAAGAATTCGAGGAGATCGCCTCGCTCGAGAGCGAGGCTTACCGGATCGAATTGCTGCAAAAAATGAAGTGATTTGCGCGGGTAGAAGTCAGAATCTGTAGGGAGGCTAACAGGATGGAGAAGCTAGCGACCGTGCTTGCCTTTGACCTCGGGGCCGGCAGCGGAAGAGCGCTGATCGGCGAGCTGCTGCCCGAAGGGCCGGACGGCGCCCCGAAGCTTGCGGTAACCGAGATTCACCGGTTTCCGAATCACGCCATCGCCGTGAACGGGCATTTGCACTGGGATATTTTGCGCCTGCTTCACGAGCTGAAAGCCGCGATCCGCAAAGCGTTCCAGGAAGGCTATCGTCCGCAGACGTTCGGCATCGATACGTGGGGCGTCGACTTCGGGCTGCTCGACGCCGGCGGCGAGCTGCTCGGCAACCCGTATCATTACCGGGACCCGCAGACGGAAGGCGTCGCCGAGGAGCTGATCGCGCGGTTCGGGAAGGAAAGCTTGTACGAGCAGGGCGGCCTGCAGTTCATGCCCTTCAACACGATCAACCAGCTGTTCGCGATGAGCAAGGCGGCGTCGCCGAAGCTTGCGGCGGCCGACACGCTGCTGCTGACGCCGGACCTGCTTGCCTACTTCCTGACCGGCAAGAAGGTTTGCGAATTCACGATGGCGACGACGACGCAGCTGTACCGGCCGAAGGAGCAGGCCTGGAATACGGAACTGATGGAGAAGCTGGGCATTCCTTCGCGCTTGTTCCTGGAGCCGATTCATCCCGGTAGGACGATCGGCCCTCTGACTCCCGAGGTATGCGAGGAGCTTGACGTGCCCGCGATCGAAGCCGTTGCCGTCGGGACGCATGACACGGAGTCGGCGGTCGCCGCCGTTCCCGCCAAGGAAGGCGAGCCGTTCGCCTACCTCGTCTGCGGCACCTGGTCGCTGCTCGGGACGGAGCTCGCGCAGCCGCTCGTTACGCCCGAGGCGATGGCGCTCGACTTCTCGAACGAGGGCGGCGTAGGCGGAACCTATCAGCTGCTCAAGAACATAATGGGGCTGTGGATTTTGCAGGAATGCAAGCGCGAATGGGAGGAGCAGGGACGCGACGTTTCTTACGCGGAGCTCGTCGCGCTCGCCGAGCGGGCGGAGCCGTTCCGCAGCTTGATCAATCCGGACGACCCGACGTTCTACGCGCCAGCCGGCATGGTTGATCGTATACGGGCTTATTGCAGGGAAACGGCGCAGCCCGTGCCCGAATCGATGGGCGAGACGGCAAGATGCGTGCTGGAAAGCTTGGCGCTGCGGTACCGTCAGGCGCTCGAGCAGATGGAGGAGCTGACCGGACATGCGTACGAAGGGCTCCATATGGTCGGAGGCGGCATTCAGAACAAGCTGCTCTGCCGGCTTACCGCGGACGCGATCGGCCGCCGGGTATGGACCGGACCCGTCGAAGCGAGCGCGATCGGCAACATGCTCATGCAGCTCGTGGCGCTCGGCCAATGCTCGAATTTGCAGGTGGCTCGCCGGCTTGTGGCAGCCTCGTTCCCCGTGGAGGCGTATGAACCGTCCGGGGCGGCGGAATGGGATCGCGCGTACGAAGCTTTTAAACAATTGGCGGCCCGATAGGGCCGGATTTCACGAGAAGAGAGGAGGAGGTCTAGATGCTGATCGGCATTTCCAAATTGATTTCGCCCGAGCTGCTGAAGGTGCTTAGCGAGATGGGGCACAGCGACGAAATCGTACTCGCGGACGGCAATTTTCCGGCGGCCAGCCACGCGCAGCGGCTCATCCGCGCGGACGGCCACGGCGCCGCCGAGCTGCTTGACGCGATTCTGAGACTGTTCCCGCTGGATCAATACGTATCGAAGCCGGCGGTTCTGATGCAGGTTACGCCGGGCGATCAAGTGCAAACCCCGATCTGGGACGAATACCGCGCCGTTATTAAGGAGCGCGCGGGACTGGAGGAAGCCGTCGAGGAAATCGAGCGGTTCGCCTTCTACGAGCGGGCGAAGCGCGCGTATGCGGTCATCGCCACGGGCGAGTCGGCGTTGTACGCGAATTTGATTTTGAAGAAGGGCGTCATTGCGGAGTAGTCCGCGAACATAGACGGCGGAGCGTTCGACCTTGGTCTTGCGCTCCGCTTTTTTTGCGCTTTGTAACGGGTCCGGGCGGCTCATAGCCAACGCTTAGCAAGGAACTTGAGAATACTGTGTCGAATAAGAAGAGCATGTCGGCAGCTGCATGTCCGATTGCTTTCCGTCAGATCTTTTCTAAATCAGGGAGGTTGAATAATGAGTAACATTGACCTTGAATCCCATATCGGTGAAGTTCTGTCCGTTAGCCGCAGCGCAACGCATGCCTTTAGCAAACAGACTTTCGAGTCGATCAGGCTCCTCGCCGGATTAGGCGTGGAGGGCGATGCGCATATGGGAAAAACCGTAAAGCATCGTTCGCGCGTGGCGCAAAATCCGGATCAACCGAATCTTCGCCAAGTTCACCTCATTCACTCGGAGTTATTCGACGAACTGCGGGATGCCGGTTTTCAAGTCCAACCCGGGCAATTGGGCGAGAACATAACGACCCGCGGGGTCAATTTGCTCGGATTGCCGACGGGAACCAAGCTTTCTATTGGCGAGACGGCCCTTATTGAAATTACGGGACTCCGCAATCCTTGCGCGCAAATCGAAAACTTTCAGACCGGGCTATTGAACGCGGTTTTGGACCGCGATGAGCGTGGCAGCCTCGTCCGAAAGGCCGGAGTAATGGGCATCGTGTTAACCGGGGGAGAAGTCCGGATTTCGGATTCCATTCGCGTGAGCCTGCCGGCGAAACCGTATCGCCCACTCGAACGGGTCTGACTGCCGCGATCGTTGAAATTCAATCGCATAAGATTAGAGCCGCAGCACCATCAGGTCCTCGTCCCAATAACGGCCTTGCCATTTCAAGGCGTTCGGTTCCACGCCGTAAATCTCGAAGCCCAATGCTTCGTACAGCTTCTTCGCGGAATCGTTGCCGGATACGACCGTCAGATGGATTTGCTCCAGCCCGTCGCAAGTTCTTGCCCTGCTTACGAGCTCGAGAAGAAGGGCTTTGCCAAGCCCGCTTCCCCGCGCTTCCGGCGCCACGTACATGCCGTATACATTCCCTTTATGGGCGGTTTTCATGCCGGTATCGCGGATAAACGTCACGATTCCGACTAATCGGTCGTCTTCCGTTACGGCGCCCAAAACGAATTTGTCTTTGGACGGCTTCAACCGTTCCGCGAAGGTTTCAAGCGTTAGCGCCGCATCTCTCTCGTACGTCGCTCCGAATGCCTCGGGGTCGACGATCAATGCGTTCAATCTCAGTTCCTTGTACAAGGCGGCGTCCGCTTCCCGCAAAGTTCTTATACTATACATCGTCGTCTCCTCCTAACGCTGTCTGGTTTCCAATCGCGCTCTACTATAATCCTCGCGAAGCAGTCCGTAATAACAAATGTCCTCGTAATGCCCCCATTTCAGCAAATGCTGACGGAAGGTGCCTTCATATTGCATGCCGATTTTTTTCATGACGCCGGAGGAACCGGGATTTTTGGTCATCGCGGCCGCGACGATTTTGTTCAGGCCTAGCTCGTCGAAGCCGAATCGGACGATTCTCCCCGCGGCCTCCGTCATGTAGCCGTTGTTCCAGAAGCGGGTACCGAGCCAATAGCCGAGTTCGGCGCGGTTATGGTTGTTGTCGATGTTCATGCCGATCGAGCCCATGAAGGTGCCGGCTTCTTGGTCAAGGACGGCGAACGAGTAGCCGTCTCCCTTGCCCGCAACCTCCGCGCGCCGCTCGATGAAAGCCGCCGCCGACCCTCTAGGATAAGGATGCGGAATGTTCAAGGTCGTCCGCGCGACGTCGCAATCGTCGATCAACCGCTCCAATACGTCCGCGTCGCCTTGTTCCAGCAAGCGCAGGGTCAACCTTTCCGTATGAATAACCGTCATGCCGCCCACCTCCAATAACGATGAAATTTCTATTTAGTATAATGGAAATTTTGGAAGATTCAATCCTTTTGTGCGGAGCGGTATTGCATGCGGAATTTCTTCGGCTTCCGGCCCGCGTGCTTGCCGAAGCAACGGACGAAGTAGGGGAAGGAGCCGAATCCGGTATCCTCGGCGATTTTGCCGATCGGCTCGTTCGTATGGATAAGCAGCCGCTTCGCCTGTTCGATCCGGTGGCGGGTCAAATATTCGAGCGGCGTGCAGCCGAACGCTTTTTTCATGCAGATGGCAATGTAGTTCGGGTGAAAATGAAGCTCCTCCGCCATCTGCTTATAGCGGAGCGGGTCCTTATAATGCTTGCGCAGGTACAAGGCAGCCTCCTCGGCAATATGCCAATACGGGCTGTCCGCTGCGCCGCCGCTTTCCTCCTGCAGCTTAAGAAGAAGAGCTTGGAACAGCTGCTGCCGGACGAACCGGAAATGCGCGGACGGCTGCTCGTGCAGCAGCTGCAGCTCGCGCAGCTTCTCCGCAATGTCCTGCGGCGCTTGCAGTCTCCGGTGACGGGGCAAATAAAACGGAAAATATTCGATCTGCGCGAACGGATGGCTCTGCTCGGCGACGGCGAAAGGCTGCCTCTCGTCCATCACGCTCCAATCGCCGACCGTCTGGAAATGGAGCCAATGAAAGTGGGTTTCTTCCAGGCAGGGCTGCGCGGTGCGATGCGGCCGATCCGGGCGAAGAATGGCGTAATGGCCCGCCGCGATGTCGATCCGCTCGCCGTCTTCCTCCATGTACAAGCAGCCGCGCGTGACGACGATCAGGTCGAACACGCCGATGTTCGAACGGGCCGCGTGCTTGCCGCCAGCCGGGTACGTATCCTCGCTTCCGATAATATAGTGGGGCATGGGGGGACAAATGAATTGGAACATTCGGTCGGCGCTCCTTTGCTGCTAGTATTCGCTTTATCATAGGCCAAATCTAAGCAATTGGCAACGGGACCGCTGCCTATGCGATGTTGCGATCGGATAAAAACAGGTTGGTATCGGCTATTCAGCCTCCATCGGCCCGCGTGGTATATTCGGGTTGAACCTAAATCGAGCGAATGGAGTGAACGTAACCGATATGAGCAAGCTGCATGAAGCGTTTGGAGCGCTGCCGCTCGGCAGCATTAAGCCCGAAGGATGGCTGTATAACCAGCTCCGCATCCAGGCGGACGGATTTTCGGGGCATTTGGAAGAGCATTGGGGCGACGTCGGTCCGGCTAACGGCTGGATCGGGGGGGGCGGAGAGAGCTGGGAGCGGGGACCGTATTATTTGGACGGCCTGCTGCCGCTCGCTTATTTGCTCGGGGACGAGCGTCTGATCGCCAAGGCGAACCGTTGGGTGGAATGGTCGCTCGCCAGCCAGAAGGAGGACGGCTCGTTCGGTCCGGCGCGTATACAGACGATCAACAGCGAAGTCGACAAGAATCAGGACTGGTGGCATTTCATGATCATGCTGAAGGTCATGATGCAATATGAGGAAGCGACGGGGGACGAGCGCATCGTTCCGTTTTTGACCAAATTTTTCGGGTACGTCCGGCGCACGATCGAGGAGCAGCCGCTCAAAGGCTGGGCGGAATCGCGCGGCTCGGAGATGCTTCTGTGCCTGTTGTGGCTGTACAAGAAGACTGAGGACCGCGAGCTGCTGAAGCTGGCGGAAATCGTGGCCGGGCAAACGTTCGACTGGACGGATATTTTCCACGACTTCCCGTTCTGGCGCAAGGTGGAGCATTGGGATTACCGGACGCATGTCGTCAACGTCGCGATGGGCATCAAGACGCCGGGCATCCTGTACGAGCTGACGGGGGACGCCGTCCAGCGGGACGCGGTCCATCGCGGGATCGACAGCTTGATGACGCATCACGGACAGGCGCACGGCATGTTCTCCGGCGACGAGTGGCTGTCCGGCACGCATCCGAGCCAAGGCGTCGAGCTTTGCGCGGTTGTGGAGTACATGTATTCGATGGAGCAGCTGACCCGGATATTCGGCGAAGGGCGCTTCGGCGATATTTTGGAGAAGGTGGCGTTCAACGCGCTGCCGGCGACGATCAGCAAGGACTGGACGTCGCATCAGTACGATCAGCAAGTGAACCAGATCATCTGCAACGTCGCGCCGAGAGCTTGGAGCAACGGCGCGGACGCGAATATTTTCGGCTTGGAGCCGAATTTCGGCTGCTGCACGGCGAATATGCATCAAGGCTGGCCGAAGCTGGCCTCGCATCTGTGGATGAGCGACGGCCAAGGCGGCCTGGCGGCCGTGTCCTACGCGCCTTGCGCCGTGAACGCATCGGTCGCGGGCGGCGTGAAGGCCCAGGTTCGCGTGAGCGGCGACTATCCGTTCCGCGACGAAGTGACGATGGAGCTGTCGCTCGAACGCGGCGCCTCGTTCGGGATTTCGCTGCGGATTCCGGCCTGGTGCGCCGGCGCGAGCCTGACCGTGAACGGGGAGCCCGTCCAGTTTGATGCCGTGAACGGCTATGCCCGCGTCGAGAGGGAATGGCAACCCGGCGATAAGCTGCTGCTCAAGCTGCCGATGGAGGCGCGCGCCGTATCGCGCAATCTGTTCGCCGTCAACGTGGAGCGCGGGCCGCTCGTCTACGTGCTGCCGATCGAAGAGAACTGGCAGCTCGTGAAGCAGCGCGAGCTGTTCCACGACTGGGAAATCTATCCGGCTTCGCCGTGGAAATACGGCCTGCTGGCCGATGCCGGATTCGACGTGGAGGTAAGCGCGGACCCGATTCCGTATCAGCCGTTCGACGCGTCCGTCGCGCCGATCCGGCTGAAGACCCGCGGCAAGCTCGTGCGCGATTGGAGGATGGCGGGCAACAGCGCCGATGCGCCGCCGCTCCGGCCGAACGTCGAAGGGCAGCCGGAGACCGAGCTCGAGCTTGTGCCGTACGGCAGCGCGAGGCTGCGCGTCGGCGAATTCCCGCTCATCGGCGAGCGCGCGACGGTTAATCGAATGAAAAGATCGTAACCTTTCGAGAGGGGCTGACTTGCCGGGCTTGGACCGGGCCGGTCGGCCTTCTTCTATTGCACTTACCTAATCCGTGCCTGCGACGGGGTCATCCCTTTATACTGCTTGTACAGCTTCGTGAAATAATTCGCGTTCTCGCAGCCGACCCTGGAAGCGATCTCGGCTATCGAATCGCTGCTCTCGTGGAGCAGCCGCTCCGCCTCGTTCATTCGGCATACGTTGACGTATTCGACGAACGTCCGCCCGGTCAGCTTTTTGAACAGCTTGCAGAAGTGGTACGGATTCAAGCTGACCTGCTTCGCGGCTTGCTCAACGGACATTTTCTCGGCGAAACAGGTTTCGATCCATCCGATCAGCTGCTTGAAGCGCTCCCGGTTCGCGAAATAAGGCTCGCTAGTCTTGCCGCCGGACTGCCGTTCCAGGAACGTGCGGGACAGCAAGGTGAACAGCGCGTGCAGCTTCGACTTTACGACCAGCTGGTACGCGGGCGGCTTCTCGGTCAGCTCGGCAACCGCCTCCTCGAGCAGCGAATAGTAGCGCAGCACCGCATTGTCCTGCTCGGCCGGCTTGACGGGAAATCGGAGGCGTCCCTCCAGGTAAGGAGCTACGAATTGGGCGTGCACGGGATCATGCACCCAGTCGTTGAACAACGAGGCGTTCAGGACGATGCAGTCGTAACGGACGTTCTCTTCCTTCAGCGCATAGCCGACATGAAGTCCGCCGCCGGGAATGAGGATGACGTCTCCCGTGTCCGCGACGTACGGACGGCTGTCGATATGGAACACGGCGCTTCCTTCGCGCATGATGATGATTTCAAAATGCTCATGCCAATGCAGATAGAGGACGCAGTCGTTCGGCTTCGCATCGGGCCGGGCATTTCGGAACAGCCTGACCGGATACGTTTTATGCTCGAGCCGGGTATTCTCCCATAGCTCCTTCGGGTACGTCATGTCGATTTCACCACCACAAGATTAGACTAGTAATACGCAAGATTGTTTAGAGTAATCTGAAAATGGCCCCGCTATAATGAAGGTGTTACGTTAACTATATGCCAAAATTGGAGTGGTAACAAGGATGGATAACCAATTGCGCATCGGAACGCTTGTAAGCGGAGGCAGCGCGGATAAAGTCATTCCGCAAATCGTGGGGCATGGGTTCGAATCGTTTAATTTAACGTTCTGGCAAACGACCGGCAATACGGACTTGGCAGAAACGGCGAGGCGGGTTCGGGCGCTCGCGGATGAGCACGGTTTCATCGTGCCGGCCGTCAGCGTATTCGGCAATCCGCTTACCGGTGCCGGGGACAACGCGGATACGCTGGCGAGCTGGGAGCGCCTGATCGACAGCGCGCATCTTTTTGGGGCCGATATTGTATCCGGTTTCACGGGAAGGCTGACCGGCCGGCCGATCGACGAGTCGATCCCGAAATTCAAGGAAGTGTTCGGCGAGCTGGCCAGGCGCGCGGCCGACCGGGGCGTCCGGATCGCTTTCGAGAACTGCGACATGGGCGGAACATGGGCGACCGGAGACTGGAATATCGCGCATAATCCGACCGCTTGGGAAATGATGTTCGACGCCGTGCCGGATGACAACATCGGCCTCGAGTGGGAGCCGTGCCACCAGATGGTCAGCCTGATCGATCCGATCCCGCAGCTGCGCAAGTGGGCGGGCAAGGTGTTCCACGTGCACGGCAAGGACGCGACGATCGCGTGGGACGTCGTGAAGGAATACGGCATACACGGGCCGAAGCCGTTCGTGTGGCACCGCACGCCGGGGTTCGGCGACAGCAATTGGAGCGACATCATTACGATTTTGCGCCAGAACGATTACAAAGGAACGATCGATATCGAAGGGTGGCACGATCCGGTCTACAAGGGCGAGCTGGAAATGACCGGCCAGGTGCACGCGCTGAATTATTTGAAGCGCTGCCGCGGCGGCGATTTCGTACCGAATCCAATCTAGGGAAAGCGATAGGGAGGCATGAACCAAATGACGATCAAGCATCGGGTCGTCGTCGCGGGCTGCGGCGGCATGGCGAATACATGGGTCGATTACGCGAAAGACAGGGAGGATACGGAAATCGTCGGCCTGGTCGACATTAAGGAGGAGTTCGCGAAGGCGATGGCCGAGCGGAAGGCGCTCGCTTGTCCGACGTTTACCGATATCGCGGAGGCGATCAGGGCGACCGGAGCCAATCTCGTGTTCGACGTGACGATCCCGGCGAGCCACTATACGATCGGCACGACGGCGATGGAGCTTGGCTGCCACGTATTCGGCGAGAAGCCTCTGGCGGAAACGATGGGCGAATGCGCCGGCATCGTGCGCTTGTCCGAAAGCACGGGCAAGACGCACGCGGTGATGCAAAACCGCCGCTTCGATCCGCGCATCCGGGCTTTCCGCAATCTCGTTGCCGGCGGCACGATCGGCAAGCCCGGCTTTATCGGCGCCGATTTCTTTATCGGGGCGCATTTCGGCGGCTTTCGCGACGCGATGGAGAGCCCGCTGCTGCTCGACATGGCGATCCATACGTTCGACCAGGCGAGGTTCATCGCGGGCGTCGACCCGGTATCCGTATACTGTCACGAATTCAACCCGCCGGGCTCCTGGTACGAAGGGAATGCGATGGCGATATGCATTTACGAAATGTCGGACGGCTCCGTCTTTAATTACCGCGGTTCCTGGTGCGCGGAAGGGGCGCCGACGTCCTGGGAAGCTTCGTGGCGCGTAACCGGCGAGCACGGCACCGCGATTTGGGACGGGCATGGCGCGCCGTTTGCGGAAGTCGTGGCGGGCGTCGATCAGACCGGCAAGTTCATCCGAGAATACAGGCGAATCGACGGCGAGCTCGTCGAGATGCGCAACACGTTCCATCGAGGCTGCCTCGATGACATGTTCGCTTCGCTGGCGGAAGGGCGCAAGCCGGAAACGGATTGCGGCGACAACCTTTACAGCATGGCGATGGTGCTTGCCGCGCTCGAGAGCGCCAAGACGGGGCGCAAGGTCATGATCGCCGATTTTATACGGGAAGCTTCAGGCAATTGAATGACGCGGCGGCCTTGAATGGCCGTCGCTTTCTTTTGCCTAGGAATGACGATTGTCCTCGCCTTGCTCTTTAGGATTAGCCGGGACTGTCACCGATCGTGCTTCCCCGGCGCGGTTGACAAGCTTCGGCCAACAAGAGCACAATGAAGCATATACATAGGAGAAAGTAGGCGAAGCTTATGTCATCATTGGTACAATCGGTTCAAAAGCTGGCCGCCGGCTTCGACGAACGGACGCTCAAGTCGATCGAGATCGAGCCGCTGGTCATTGAAGCGGGAGCCATTCGCGGAGTCGCGCCGTATTTGAAGGAGCAGGGGTATGCCCGCGTCGTCGTGGCGGCCGATGGCGTGACCTGCGAAATCGCCGGCCGAACGATCGAAGAGGAAGCGGCGGCGCTCGGCATTTCGGTCGCGATTACGATTATCAAGCCGGATAAGCAGGGCGACGTCATCGCGGACGAAGCTTCGATCATTCAGCTGCTGCTCGATATCCAGCACCATGAAGCGCAGGTCGTCGTGGCGGCCGGTTCGGGTACGATACACGATATTTCCAGATACGCCGCCTACACGGCGGGCATCCCGTTCGTGTCCGTTCCGACGGCTCCGTCCGTAGACGGCTTCAATTCCAAAGGCGCGCCGATCATCATCCGGGGAGAGAAGAAGACGATCGCGGCGATCGGGCCGGACGCGATTTTCGCGGATTTGGCCATTCTCGCCGCCGCTCCGGCGGCGATGGTCGCGGCGGGCTTCGGCGACATGCTCGGCAAATATACGTCGCTGTTCGATTGGCGCTTCGGCGCCGCCGAAGGCGGCGAGTCGTACGCCGAGCCGGTTGCCGAGATTACGAGACTGGCGCTGGCCAAATGCGTGGATCACGCGGACGCGATCGCCCGCCGCGATCAGGAAGGGGTGCGGATTCTGATCGAGGCGCTGATCGAATCCGGTCTGGCGATGCTCCTGTTCGGTCAGTCGCATTCGGCGTCGGGTTCCGAGCATCATCTGTCCCACTACTGGGAGATGGAGTATATCCGTCTCGGCAGGAGGCAGCTGCTGCACGGCGCCAAGGTCGGCGTCGCCTGCGCGGAAATTTCGAAGCTGTATCACCGGCTTGCCGCCGAGGAAGCGGGGCTCTCCTTCACCGCGGACCCGGCCAAAGTCCGCGAGGCGATCGCGGCGCTGCCGGACGAGCGGACGATCCGCTGCTGGCTTCGCGCCGTCGGCGGTCCGTCGACGACGGAGGAGCTCGGCGTTGACGCGGAGCTGCTCGCGCGCAGCCTGCGCGAGGCGCATCGCGTGAGGCCGAACCGTTATACGCTGCTTCGTGCGTATAATACGAAGCAGCTCGGAAGATAAGGCGGCGAATGTGGGTTATGGTGCTTTTTTGCACCATAATTAACGGAGCGAGCAGTGCGGACTTGCGGAAACGATCCTTCCGGCACGCAGAAAAAAGAGGCGCATTCGCGCCTCTTTTTTCGTACGTTCGAGTCAGAAGTTAAAGTTGTCCGGATCCGCGCCGAAGCGCTGATTGCGGTTGAGCGCGTTAATTTGCTCCATGTCTTCCTGCGTCAAGGCAAAGTCGAAGATATCGGCGTTTTCCTTCAAGCGGCCGGGCTTGGTCGATTTCGGAATCGTGACGACGCCGTTCTGAAGATCCCAGCGAAGGACGACTTGAGCCGGCGATTTGCCGTATTTGGCGCCGATTTCGGCGAGAGAAGGCTGGTCCAGGTTGCCCTGCATAAGCGGGCTCCAAGCTTCAAGCTGAATGCCGTTCGTCTGGCAGAACTGGCGAAGCTCCTGCTGGGACAGAAGCGGGTGGTATTCCACTTGGTTGACCATCGGCTTGATTTCGCCCGACACGAATACGTCGTTCAGATGATGGATATGGAAATTGCTCACGCCGATCGCCCGAACGTAGCCGTCCCGGTAAAGCTTCTCGAGCGCGCGCCACGTTTCGGTATATTTGCCCTTCACCGGCCAATGGATGAGAAGCAGGTCGACCACGTCGATGCCGAGCTTCTTCCGGCTTGTCTCGAAAGCGGCAAGGGAAGATTCGTAGCCCTGCTCGGAGTTCCAAACCTTCGTCGTGATGAACAGATCGTCGCGCGCGATGCCGCTGTTGCGGATGGCGGCGCCTACCCCTTCTTCGTTGGCGTACACGGCTGCCGTATCGATACTCCGGTAGCCCGCTTCGATCGCGGAGAGGACGGTTCTTTCCGTCTCGCCGTCATCCTTCAGCTTCCACACGCCGAGACCGAGCCAGGGCATTTTGACTCCGTTGCTTAACGTCGTCGTATCTTTTAGCGAATTCACCATTGCGATTCAACCTCCCAATTATAATGACATTTCCAAAATAGCGTAGACG
The DNA here is from genome assembly GCF_014705655.1 of Paenibacillus arenilitoris. Classification (GTDB taxonomy): domain Bacteria; phylum Bacillota; class Bacilli; order Paenibacillales; family Paenibacillaceae; genus Pristimantibacillus; species Pristimantibacillus arenilitoris. The sequence goes on from NZ_JACXIY010000002.1 coordinate 303,477, forward strand.
TCCTGCTTCTCCAGACGCTTGAAGGAACCGATGGCGCCGTAACGGACCGCTTCCTCGGCCATCCGGTCAAGCTTCTCGCCGCCGATGCCGAAATCGGCCAATCGGGATTCCGCGCCGATCCGCGAGAAGAAGTCTCTCGTTGCCTGAATGCCGGCAAGCGCCACTTCCTTATCCGATTTGCCCTCGGGATCAACGCCCCATACCCGAACGGCATACTGCACGAAGCGGTCGATCCTCTCCTCGTGGACGTATTTCATCCAATTCGGGAAAATGACGGCCAGCCCCGCGCCGTGCGGAATATCGTAGATCGCGCTGACCTCGTGCTCGATGCCGTGCGAAGCCCAGTCGTTCTGCATCCCGACGCTGATCAATCCGCCGTTCAGCGCCATCGTGCCGCACCACATCAGGTTGGCGCGCGCGGCCGCGTCGCTCGGGTTCTCGAGCGCGATCCCGACGTTCTCGATGACCGTCTGCAGGATCGATTCGCAAAGCCGCTCCTGCAGCGGCGTGTTCTTCGTCAGGCTGAAATATTGCTCGAACACATGCGACATGATGTCGACGGAGCCGTAGACCGTATGGTTGCGCGGAACGGTATAGGTCAGCGTCGGATCGAGGATCGAAAATTTCGGATACGTATAGGAGCTGCCGAAAGCGCGCTTCAGGTTCTCCTCCCAATTCGTCACGACGGAGGAGCCGTTCATCTCCGAGCCGGTTGCGGCAAGCGTCAAAATCGTGCCGATCGGCAAAGCTTCCTTGATCGTCGCCTTGTTCGTGAAGAAATCCCAGACGTCGCCCTCGTAAGGCACGCCCGCGGCGATCGCTTTGGCGCCGTCGATGACGCTGCCCCCGCCTACGGCCAAAATAAAATCGACGCCGTTCGCACGGCAAGTCTCGATGCCTTTCTTCACCGTCGTCAGGCGGGGGTTAGGCTCGATGTTCGGAAGCTCGTGAACGGTGACGCCCGCGTCTTGCAAATGCTTCAACGTCCTGTCGTACAGCCCCGTTTTTTTGATGCTGCCCGAGCCGTAGACGAGAAGGATCGTCCGGCCGCCGTATTCCGCGATGAATTGGCCGATCTTGTCGGCCTCTCCTTCTCCGAAGACGATGCGGGTCGGATTTACGAATTGAAATGCGTTCATCTTGTGCCTCCTGCGTTTCAATTAAGATAACTTGCGAGGTAACTAAATAGCATTTCGGTTATGGTTATGTACACGCCGTTTATTTTAGTGAATACGGTTAATGATGTCAAGGTAGACAAATTTATAGTCAAATTTATCGATTGATACGTTAACTTTTTGGTTATATAATGGAAGTCGTATCTTAATGGGAGACAGAATGGAAAAAAAGGGGCAGCCGACATGGAAATCGAAGTAAGCAGCCGGAACATGAAGTTTCTGGAGTGCTTTTCGTCCCAAACTAGGGTCAGAATAATCGAATTGCTGAACGCTCGGCCGATGAATATAAAAAGCTTGTCCGAAGCGCTAGATATAAAGTCTCCCATTGTCACGCGGCATATCCATATGCTGGAGGAAGCGGGGATCGTCCGCTGCGAGAGCTTGGCCGGCAAACGCGGCATGCAGAAGGTATGCCATTTGCAGCTGACGCATGCGATGCTGCTGTTCGGAGGGACGCCGGCGGCCGACATGGCGAAGAAGTATACGGTCTCGCTGCCGGTAGGCCATTATTCGTCCTGCGAGATCAAGCCTACTTGCGGACTGGCGTCCGAAGCGCAGATGATCGGCATGTGCGACGATCCGCGTTATTTTGCCGATCCGGAGCACGTGAAGGCGCGGGTGCTGTGGTTCGGGTCCGGTTACGTCGAGTACCGCATTCCGAACTATATGGTGAACAACGAAACGCCCGTATCGCTGGAAATCTCGCTCGAAATTTGCTCGGAGACGCCGTGCGCCGTCAATCATCTGCCTTCGGACATCGCGTTCGCGCTGAACGGCGTCGGCATCGGGACATGGACCTATCCGGGCGACTTCGGCAGCACGCGCGGGATCTACACGCCGGATTGGTGGCACAAAAACATCCAGCACGGCTTGATCAAAACGATCCGCATCAACGGCCAGGGCTCGTTCATCGACGGCATTCAAGTGTCCGGCATTACGATCGACCGGCTCAAGCTGGCTTACGACAAAGAAATTTTGTTCCGCATTTCCTGCAGCCCGGCGGCCAAAAACTGCGGCGGCGTCACGCTGTTCGGCAAAGGCTTCGGCAACTACAACCAGGACATCGAAGTGACGCTTCGGTGCGAATAGCTTATTGGCAGCCAACCGGAAATTTCCGGTTGGCTGCTTTTTGTTTGGTTTCGGGACTGGGGGGGAGGAGAAGGTAGTAGTGTGCGCTTAGCGTGCAGCAGTGAGGGAAACTCACTAAATAATGAAGCTGGCCACATTATTTGTGTGACGTATATAGCGCTATACAGGAATAGTGAGGGAAACCTCGCTTGCCATGAGGCTGTCTTCATCAATAATGAAGGCAGCCTCACTAATTCGTAAAAGTAACTCATAACCTCCGGTATTAGTGAGCTTAGGCTCAATATTTAGTGAAGTTCCCTCATTCGTGCTGAATCGTTCGTTCGTCGCCGGAGCGTGAGAGAGGGACCAGCCGCGCCGAGCCGCCCAAAGCCGTCGAATCTGGCGCAGGGACCGTCTCGGCGGCGAACGAGCGGCCCAAACGCCGCAAAGTAGACGCAAAAGTCGGGCGTAAGCACGGACATTCGCGATTTCTGTTTCTGTTTGAAATTTATATATTCAAAAATAAACAAATATGATATGATCGATTCAAACAAAAACAAAACAACCAATCGGAGGTATATTCATGGTACAAAGTCTATGGGATAAGGCGAAAGCGGCAGAGCTGGAAGGCGGCTTGGCCGAGCTCGTATACCGTTCCAACATCATCGGCGCCGACCGCCGCGTCTGCAACTACGGCGGCGGCAACACGTCGAGCAAGACGATCGTGAAGGACTTCCGCGGCCGCGACGTCGAAGTGATGTACGTGAAAGGAAGCGGTTCCGACCTCGCGACGATGAAGGCGGGCAATTTCACCGGCCTTCGCATGGACGACATTCGTCCGTTGTTCGAGCGCTCCGAAATGTCCGACGAGGACATGGTCGCCTACCTCGCGAACTGCATGATCGACGCCAAGCATCCGCGCGCTTCCATCGAGACGCTGCTGCACGCGTTCCTGCCGTTCAAGCATGTCGACCATACGCATCCGGACGCGATCATCAGCCTCGCTTGCGCGGATAACGGACGCCACCTGGCGGAGGAGATTTTCGGCAACCGGTTCGTATGGGTGCCTTACGTGCGTCCCGGCTTCACGCTTTCCAAAATGATCGCCGAAGGCGTGCTCGCGAATCCGAACGCGGAGCTCGTCATCATGGAGAAGCACGGTCTCGTCACCTGGGGCGACACGGCCGAGGCCAGCTACGCACAGACGATCAAAATCATCAACGAAGCCGAAGCGTTCATCGAAGCGCGCGTGAACGAGGCGAAGCTGTTCGGCGGCGCGAAGCACGAGGTGCTCCCGGCCGAAGTCCGCAGAAGCTTGGCCGCGCAGGTGATGCCGACGATTCGCGGCGCGGTGAGCGACGAGAAGAAAATGATTCTCTCCTTCGACGATCAGGACGACGTGCTCGCGTTCGTCGGCGGACACGATTCGGCCAAGCTGTCCCAGGTCGGCGCGGCCTGCCCGGACCATCTCGTCCATACGAAGGTCGTGCCGCTGTTCATCGACTGGACGCCGAACGCCGGGGACGCCGAAGGTCTGAAGGCGAAGCTGGCGGAAGGAATCGCCTCGTATAAAGAACAATACAAAGCCTATTTCGAACGGAACAAAAACGAAGGCGACGTCATGTTCGAGGCCGCTCCGCGCGTCATTCTCATTCCGGGCATCGGCATGATCAACACGGGCAAAAGCTGGGCGATGTCGCAGGTAAGCGGAGCGCTTTACCACCGGGCGATCGCGGTCATGCGCGGCGCGACGGCGCTGGGCGATTTCGTATCGCTGAGCGAGAACGAGTCGTACAATGTGGAATACTGGCCGCTCGAGCTCTATAAGCTGTCGCTCGCTCCGGCCGAAGCCGAATTTTCGCGCAAGGTGGCGTTCATTACCGGCGGCGCCGGCGGCATCGGCAGCGAAACGGCCCGCCGTCTCGTATCGGAAGGCGCCCACGTCGTGCTGGCTGACCTCAACCTGGAAGGCGCGCAGAAGGTAGCGGCCGAAATTAACGAAAAATACGGCGAGAACCGCGCGGCCGCGGTAAAAATGGACGTTACCTCCGAAGAGCAGGTCATTGCGGCTTACGAGGAAACTTCGCTTGCCTACGGCGGCGTGGACATCATCGTCAACAACGCGGGCCTTGCGACCTCCAGCCCGTTCGACGAAACGTCGCTGAAGGAATGGAACCTGAACATGAACGTGCTCGGCACGGGCTATTTCCTCGTCGCCCGCGAAGCGTTCAAATTGATGAAGCAGCAGAACATCGGCGGCAACATGGTGTTCATCGGCTCCAAAAACTCCGTCTACGCCGGCAAAAACGCAACGGCCTACAGCGCGGCCAAAGCGCTCGAAGCGCATCTGGCGCGCTGCATCGCGGCCGAGGGCGGCGAGTTCGGCATCCGCGTCAACACGATTTTGCCGGACGCGATTTTGCAGGGCTCGACGATTTGGAACGGCAGCTGGCGCAACGAGCGCGCGGCCGCTTACGGCATCGAGCCGGATCAATTGGAAGAATACTACCGCAAGCGCACGACGCTGCTCGTTAACATTTATCCGCGCGACATCGCCGAAGGCATCGCATTCTTCGCTTCGTCCAAATCGGACAAAACGACGGGCTGCATGCTGACGATCGACGGCGGCGTGCCGGCCGCGTTCACGCGTTAATAGAAAAGGAGAGCTGACGGATGTACCAAGCGCGAGGCGAGAAACATTGGTTTATACCCGACGGTTATATCCCGCCGGACAGCACGGGCGCGCTCACCAGCCACGAGTCGGTGTGCGTGCTGAACTGCTCGACGGAGGAAGCCCTTATCCGTTTTACGATATTTTTCGAGGACCGCGAGCCGATGGAGGACATTCTCGTCGTCGTTCAGGGCCGCCGCACGAAGCATATTCGCACCAGCTCTTTGATGAAGGACGGAGCGCCGATCCCGGTCGGCGTTCCTTACGCCATCGAGCTGTTCAGCGACATTCCGATCATCGTGCAGTACAGCAGGCTGGATTCGACGCAGGCGGAGAACACGCTCATGTCGACGATGGCTTATCCGTTAAAATAAAAATACAGCATCTGAAAGGGTGTTCGATATGTCCGATCGCGCTTACGCGTTATTCGAAGAACAACAGAAGGCCAGAGGCATTCATTTGGACGAAGTGAAAGCAAGTTTGAAAGCGCTAAAAATCGAAACGCCGTCGTGGGGCTACGGCGATTCCGGCACACGGTTCAAAGTGTTCCAGAAGGAAGGCGTGCCGCGCGACCCGTTCGAGAAATTCGAGGACGCCGCGCAGGTGCACGGCTTGACCGGCCTTGCCCCGTCCGTCGCGATCCATATCCCGTGGGACAAAGTGGACGATTACGGCAAGCTGAGAAGCCATGCGGAAAGCCTCGGCCTCTCCATCGGCGCGGTGAACCCGAACCTGTTCCAGGACGAGGATTACATGCTCGGCAGCGTGACGAACGCAAGCGCCGCGATCCGCCGCAAGGCGACGGATCACCTGTTGGAATGCGTCGACATCGCGAAGGAGACGGGTTCCCGCGATCTTAGCCTATGGTTCGCCGACGGCACGAACTATCCCGGCCAAGGCGATATCCGGAGGCGCAAGGGCTGGATGTTCGAAGCGTTGACCGAAATGTACAAGGCGATGACGCCGGACATGCGGATGCTGATCGAATACAAATGCTTCGAGCCGGCGTTCTACCATACCGATCTGGCCGACTGGGGCATGGCGTACAATATGGCGTTGAAGCTCGGACCTCAGGCGGAGGTGCTCGTCGATACGGGCCATCACCTGCCGGGCGCGAACATCGAGCATATCGTGGCGTACTTGCTGGACGAGAAGCGCCTCGGCGGCTTCCATTTCAACAGCCGCAAATACGCGGACGACGATCTGATCGTCGGATCGATCAACCCGTACGAGCTGTTCCTTATTTTTTATCAAATTTTGAACGCCGCGGGCGACGCGGATCCGGCCGTTCGCCGGAACGTCGCGAACATCGCGTACATGATCGACCAATCGCATAACATCGAGCAAAAAATTCCGGCCATGCTCCGTTCCGTGCTCAACGTCCAGACGCAGTTCGCCAAAGCGCTGCTCATCAACCACGCGGAAGTAAGCGCGGCGGCGGAGACGGGCGACGTGCTGGGCGCGGAAGACGCCGTGCGGCGCGCGTTCGAGTTCGACGTGACTCCGCTTCTGCACGCGGTTCGCGAAGAGCAGGGACTGCCGATCGAACCGATGAAGGCATATTTGAACAGCAGCTACGGCAAGGACATTCTGGCGAGAGGCAAGGGCGGTGCCAGCTGGTGACCATTCTCGCTTACGATCTGGGGGCGAGCAGCGGCAGGGCGCTGCTCGGCCGACTGAACGGCGGCAAAATCGAAGTCGAGGAGCTGCACCGGTTCCCGAACGATCCGGTTCAGGCCGGCGATCGTCTTCACTGGGATATATTGCGGCTGCTGCACGAGCTGAAGCAGGCGCTGCTGAAGGCGAAGCACCGCGGCATTAAGCCGAGCAGCATCGCCATCGATTCCTGGGCGGTCGACTTCGGCTTCATCGGCGCAAACGGCGAATTGCTCGGCAATCCTTATCATTACCGCGACCGCCATACGGACGGCGTGATGGAGCAGCTGATCGAGGAGCTGTCCGCAACCGAAATATTCGCGAGGTCGGGCATTCAGTTTTTGCCGTTCAACACGATTTATCAGCTTGCCGCGCTGAAGCGCGCGGATTCGCCGCTGCTGCGGGAGGCGAAGCATTTTCTAATGATACCGGACCTGCTCCGATACTTCCTTACCGGCGACATGTACAACGAATTCTCCAATGCGACGACGACGCAGCTGTTCAACCCGGTCGAAGGGGATTGGGACGAGGAACTCCTTCGCGCGATCGGCGTTCCGCGGGAGTTGTTCGGCGAAATCGTGCAGCCCGGCGCCCGCGTCGGGAAGCTGCGGCCGTCGCTGTGCGAGGAGCTGGGCATCGAGCCGGTCGACGTGTACGCCGCCGCGGAGCACGATACGGGCTCGGCCGTAGCGGCCGTGCCGGCGCTGGAGCGCTCGTTCGCTTACCTTAGCTGCGGCACGTGGTCGCTGATGGGGACGGAAGTCGGCGAGCCGGTCATTAACGAGCTGGCGCAGGAGCTGAATTTTACGAACGAGGGCGGCGTTTACGGAACGTATCGACTGCTCAAAAATATAATGGGCTTGTGGATCCTGCAGGAGTGCAGGCGTTCGTGGGAACGGGCAGGAAATTCGTACGACTTCCCCGAATTAGTAAAGCTTGCCGGCGAAGCGAAGCCATTCGCGGCATTCATCGATCCCGACGACCCGGTCTTCCTGCATCCCGGCGATATGCCGGCCCGAATCACGGAATACTGCGAACGTACCGGACAGGAAGCGCCGGCCGGGGCGGGAGCGGTCGTCCGCTGCGTTTTGGAAAGCCTGGCGCTCAAATACCGGTACGTGCTCGAGCTGACGGAGCGGTTGTCCGGACAGACGTTCAGCGGGCTGCACATGGTCGGCGGCGGCATTCAAAACATACTGCTGTGCCAATGGACCGCGAACGCGATCGGCAAGCCGGTATGGGCGGGGCCCGTCGAGGGAAGCGCCATCGGCAACATGGCCGTGCAGTGGATCGCGAGCGGCGAGCTGGCGGACATCTGGGAGGCGCGCAAAGCGATTCGCGAGTCGTTCCCGGTCGAGACTTACGAGCCTGAGGGGCATGAGGAGTGGGCGGAGGCTTACCGGATTTTTCGGAGCACGACCAATCTTGCCGAAGATTAGAGACGGGAATAAAACCTAAATAAAGGTAAGGAAGAGGGACGCCATGCTGGTTGCGGAACGATATGACAAAATTGTACAGCTAGTCAATGAGAGAGGCAGCATCAGGGTTACGGAGCTAAGCGAGCTGTGCCAGGTGACCGAGGAAACGATCCGGCGCGACCTGGACCGCTTGGAGCAGGCCGGACGATTACGCCGATCCCATGGCGGTGCGGTCAGCGTCAAGGATCAGCAGCCGGAAATCCCTTACTTCGAGCGGGAGGTGACGCGGGCGGAAGAGAAGAAGCGGATCGCCGAGGAGGCGGTCAAGCTGATTCGGCCGAAGGACCGGATTCTGCTCGACGCCAGTTCGACGGCTTGGTATATGGCGGCCAGTATGCCGGATATCCCGCTCACGGTGCTTACCAATTCGATCAAGGTGGCGATGGAGCTTAGCGGCAAGGAGAAGATCGAGGTCATTTCGACCGGCGGCATCCTCGCCTCGCGCTCGTTGTCGTATGTCGGTCCGCTGGCCGAACGTTCCCTTGACGCCTACCACGTCGACAAAGCGTTCTTCTCGTGCAAGGGCGTCCATCTCGAGCGCGGCATCAGCGAGTCGAACGAGCTGCAGGCACGCATCAAGCACAAAATGGTCGGCATGGCCGATCAGGTGATCTTGCTGGCCGATTCGAGCAAATTCGGCGTTCAGGCGTTTACGCATGTCGCCGACCTGAGCGACGTCGACGCGATCGTCACGGACGGGCGCTTGCCCGGCGAGCTGCTTGCGCAGCTGCGGGAGATGCAAATCGACGTCACGACGGTATAGCGGGCGCCGGCATAAGCACGGAAGCTTGCGCAGACGCGCTTGGCTGCGCCGGCCGCCGACCGTTGCAAGATTAAGGCGCCGAATCGCGCCAATAAAGCAGCGGCTGCTGCTTTATTTTCTCCTCAACTTGTCTGACAACCTGATATAATGGAACTAATCGAATGCAGAGGGGTGCGGAAATGAAGGTCTCCTTATTTATAACCTGCTTGAGCGATGCGCTGTATCCGCGCGTCGGCGAAGCGATGGTGCGCGTATTGGCGAGATACGGCGTGTCGCTGCAATTCCCGGAGGTGCAAACCTGCTGCGGGCAGCCCGCCTTCAACAGCGGCTACTGGAAGGAAGCGCGGGATTCCGCGAAGACGATATTGGACGCTTTCGAAGACAGCGACTTCGTCATTTCGCCGTCCGGTTCCTGCACGGGCATGATTCATCATTATCCGAAGCTGTTCGAGGACGATCCCGTCATGCTGGAGCGGGCGAACCGCCTGCAGAGCAAGGCGTACGAGTTTACGCAGTTTCTCGTGCAGGTGCTGGGCGTAACGGACGTCGGCGCGGCATTTCCGCACAAGGTTACCTACCATCCCTCCTGTCACGGCAGCCGCATACTGGGGGTAAAGGACGAGCCGCTGGCGCTCATGAAAAACGTGAAGGGGCTCGAGCTCGTGCCGCTGCCGTTCGCGGAGGACTGCTGCGGCTTCGGCGGCACGTTCGCGGTGAAGATGGCCGATATTTCCGGCGCGATGGTGACGGAGAAGGCCGATCATGTGCTGGAGACGGAAGCGGAAGTGCTCGTCGGCCTCGATATGGCCTGCCTGCTGAACATCGCCGGCAACCTGCGGTACCGGAACGAGCCGGTCCGCGTTATGCATCTGGCCGAGCTATTATACGAGGGGGTGAAGTAGCGTGGCATCCGGAACGAAGACGGAGAAGACGGTCAAAGCGAGAGCCGAGCTCGCGCTGAACGACGAATTTTTGCGCAAGGCGGTTCGCTTCACGACGGAGAGGCTGAGGAACGGCAAGAAAAAAGCGTCCGAGGAGCACGGCAACTGGGAGGAATGGCGGGAGCGCGGGCGGCAAATCCGCCTGCATACGATCGCGCATCTCGATTATTATTTGAATCTGTTCGTGAACAACGCCCGCGCGAACGGAGTTCACGTCCATTTCGCAAATACGGGCGAGGAAGCGGTCCAGTTGTCGCTCGATATCGCGCGGCACGCGTCGGCGAAATCGGTCGTCAAGTCGAAGTCGATGGTGTCGGAAGAGCTGCATTTGAACCATGCGCTGGAATCGATCGGCGTGGAAGCGGTCGAGACCGACCTCGGCGAATACATCATTCAGCTCGCCGGCGAGATGCCGTCCCATATCGTCATTCCCGCCATCCATAAAAACCGTTACCAGATCGCGGAGCTGCTGTCGAAGGAAGCGGGCTATACGCTGCCGCCGGATACGACGGCGCTTGCCGGCTTCGTCCGCAAGAAGCTGCGGGAGAAATTTCTGGACGCCGAGATCGGCATGACCGGCTGCAATTTCGCGATCGCGGAGACGGGCTCCATGGTGCTGTTCGAGAACGAAGGCAATGCCCGGATGGTCACGACCGTTCCGAAAACGCAAATTACGCTTATGGGGATGGAGCGGATTATTCCGTCCTGGGAAGATCTCGAGGTGATGGCGACGCTGCTGCCGCGCTCCGCGACCGGCCAGAAGCTGACGATGTACATGTCGGGCATCACCGGTCCCCGCCGCGAGAAGGACGGAGACGGTCCGGACGAGATGCATATCATCATCGTTGACAACGGACGCTCGCTGCAGCTCGGAGACCCGGAGTTTCAAGAGCTGCTGAACTGCATCCGCTGCGGCGCCTGTCTGAACGCCTGCCCGGTCTACCGCCACATCGGCGGCCATGCTTACGGCAGCACGTACAGCGGGCCGATCGGCGCGGTGCTTACCCCGTCGCTGAACAAAAACATCGCGGAATGGGACGATATCGCAGGTGCGTCGAGCCTGTGCGGCGCCTGCTACGAGGCGTGCCCGGTCAAAATCCCGCTGCACGACATGCTCGTCTACCTGCGCAGGCGGAAGGTCGAGAGCGGCAACGGCAACAAGCTCGAATCGCTCGGCATGCAGGGCTTCGCGACCGTCATGGGCAATTCCTCTCGTCTCGGGGGCGTGCTCCGGCTCGGGAAGCTTGGCCAGAAGCTGGTCGTACGCAGCGGCGTCATCAAGACGAAGCTCGGGCCGCTTAAGGGCTGGAACACTTATCGAGTAACGCCCAGCCTGCCGAAGGAATCGTTCCGGGACCGCTGGCAGACGCTTGACCAGGAGTTGAAGCAGGGGCTAAGACCGATGGACCCGGCGATGCGGCAGCGGATGGAGGAGCTCGTCAAGCAGCGCGAGCGGGAGCAGAAGGAAGGAAGAGGAGGACACGGGCATGGCTGACGCGCACAAAGAGTGGCTGGAGAAGCTGGAGTCGGAGTCCCGCGCGAAGCAGGAGCAATTCATGAACAATATTTCCGCCAGACTCGGGCATCCGAGAATGACGGCGAAGCCGCAGCATCCGTTCCGCGGAGCGCCGGACTTCTGGAAGGCGTTCGAATGGCCGTTGGAAGAGCGCATCGGGCAGTTCACGAGCAACTTCCTGTCGGTAGGCGGCCATGTCGCGCGGCTTGAGACGATGGACGAGGCGAAGCGGTTCATCGCGGAGAAGGCGGAGGAAATGGGCGCGAAATACGTGATCCGGCAAAACGAGCCCGAGCTGGACGCGCTTGATCTCGAGGGCGCGATGCCGGCTTCGCGGGTATCGGTCTGGAATACCGATCCGGAGCAGCATTGGCGCGCCCGCGCGGCGGAGGCGGATTTCGGCGTCGTCATCGCGGACCATGCCGTCGCGTACACCGGATCGGTTACCGTCCTGTCCGCGGAGAACAAGGGCCGTTCCGTCAGCCTTCTGCCGACCGTGCTCATGATCGTCATCCCGATCGAGCGGTTGCAAACGAGGCTCGGCGAGGTGCTCGCGACGTTCGACGAAGCGGGCCGCGACAAGCTTCCGGCGGGCATTCATTTTATTTCGGGGCCGAGCCGCTCCTCGGATATCGAGAACGACCTGACGATCGGCGTTCACGGGCCGGGAATCGTCTACGCCCTGCTAGTCGGTTAGAAGAAAATATGCGTACGGGAGGTGAAACGGCATGCCGCCGCTAGAGGTGGAGAAGCTGTCGAAGCGCAATCATTACGAGGAAATTACCGAGCAGGTCAAGCGGCTGATCGTGGAAGGCAGGCTGAAGGTCGGAGACAAGCTGCCCTCCACGAAGCAAATGTCGGAGCAGTTCGGCGTCGGCCGCTCGACGACGCGCGAAGCGCTTAGCGCGCTCAAGGCGATGGGCTTGATCGAAATCCGCCAAGGAGGCGGCTGCCGCGTCATTAGCAGCTCTCCCGCTGAGGTGGAGCTGCCGGAGCTGCGCTCGCTCCGCCTGAACCGGGAGACGGTGCTCGAGCTGCTCGAGGCGCGGGAGTCGCTGGAAGTATCGAACGCGGCGATCGCGGCGGCGAAGCGGACGGACGACGATCTGTCCGCGCTGCGCGGCATCGTGGCCGAAATGCGGCGTTCCGCCGGCGACGAAGCGGAAGGGGAGCGGCTGGACCTGGCGTTTCATCTCGCTCTCGCCAAGGCTACCCGCAATTCGATCATGGTGCGGTTGTTCGAATCGATCATGAGCCATATCGAAACGGCCATCCACGATATACGGAGGGTGGAGCTTTACGCGAATGAGGAGGTAGCGGAGCGGCTGTATAACGACCACTCCGCGATTTGCGAGGCGATCTCGCTTCGGGACGCGGCGCTTGCGGCCGAACGGATGAAGCGGCATTTGCGCCATATCGGGGCGATCGTGACGAAGCATTTGGGGGAAGGCAGCCGGTAACCATACAGCAAAGAAGCCCCGGCAGCGGCGGTCGCGGACCTGCCGATATCGGGGCTTCTTTCTATTGGAGCGTAGCCAAATATTTACTAATGAAGGCCTTCGCCTTGTCCGGGTTCTGGCTGTCGACGCGGATGCCGATGATCATGTTCTCCTTATAGAGCGGCACGTCGCCGGGAAGATCGGTATTCGTCAGGTCGATGCCGTACACATGCTCCTCGGTGTCTTCGTCCGTCTTCAGCTTCATGGCGACGCCGTCCTTCATGAGCGGCTTGAAGCCGCCTTCGACGTCGCCGTCGAGATTCATGAGGATGCCTTGCCTGCCGACCCATTCGAAAATGTTCTTGTCCATAATATAGACGTCCGGATGCTCCGTCGCCAAAATCAGCACGGCCTTCTGCATGTACGCGTATTGATTCGCCTCGTCGGCCGGAACGTACGTCACCATCGAGGTGAAGCGCTGCCATTCGGGAAACGCCGCCAATAAAGCGTTCTCGATCGGCTCCTCCTTGGGCGCGTCCTCCGTCAGCATGTAGTTGCCCATGAACGATATGTTCAGGTCGGCCGGCGGCAGGTTCGCGAGCCGCTCTTTCTCGGCCCGGTGGTCCATATAGCTCATAATTCCGTAAATAATGAGTACGACCGCGGCAATGGCGCCGATCGTATGAAACTTGTAGTAGCGCCAGAAGTGGTCGACTTTCTGCGCTTGACCCGCCATTTTCTTGTACTTCCCGTATTCCTGTTCGTTGAAGGCGTCGGTCTCCTTGCGGTCCTCGTACGCCAGGATGAGCCGGTAGGCCTGCGTTACTTTGGCAAAAGCATCCTCGTCCTCCGCCGCCTCCGGATTCTGCTTCGAGCGGGAGCGGGCTTGGCGCATGAGCGTCGTATACCGCTTCTCCACTTCTTCCTTCGCCGCCAACTCCGGCAGGCCCATCGTCTCATAAGCCTGTTTCAATTCGTCCAATTGTGTCACCTCGATTAGTAAGTAGATCCTCTATTATTCCTATCTATAAGTATACGGAATTCCGCGGGTAACGCAAACTTTGGCGGCGCTGCCGGACAGGTCGGAATTTTATACGTTTTAATCGGCAAAACGCCTTCCCATCCCGCCTTTTTTTGTTATGCTAACGATAGAACTTATACGAATGGGATGGTGTTCGCATGACGGTATCGTTCAAATTTGATTTCGGCATCGGGCCGGCGCCGGAATCCCCCTATATTCAAGTGCTGCCGGATACGTTGTACGACGAGGGTTCAGGCTACGGCTTCGAGCCGAACGGGCGGATCGGTTCGCGGAACCGCGAGGAGGCGGACAGGCTGAGGGGCGCGTTCTGCATTCCGCTCGAAGCCGCGTTCATTGTAGACCTGCCGGACGGCTGCTACACCGTAACGGCGACGATCGGCGACGCGATCGCGCCGACTTCGACATCGATCAAATACGGTCCGGGACGCGTCGTCGCGCACAAAGCCGCAACATCGGCGGGCCAATACGCGGTTCACAGCTTCACGGTCAAAGTAACCGACGGCCGGCTGCGGCTGGCGTTCTCCGGCGTCGCGCCGTGAATCAACGCTTTGGAGATCGCGGAAGCGAAGCAGGCGACGACGATTTATTTGGCTGGCGATTCGACCGTGACCGATCAGGAGACGTTCCCTTACGCGGGATGGGGCCAAATGCTGCCGCTGTACTTGAAGGCGGACGCGGCGGTCGACAACCGCGCGAAGTCGGGCAGAAGCTCGCGCAGCTTCATGAACGAAGGCCGGCTGGCGGCGATATTGGAGCAAATCAAGCCGAACGACTATTTGTGGATCCAATTCGGGCACAACGATCAGAAGCCAGACGCGGAGAGAGCGACGGAGCCGTTCGGGAGCTACAAGGAAATGCTGGCCGTCTACGTGGAGGAAGCCCGCGCAAGAGGCGCGATTCCGGTGCTCATTACGCCGGTGCACCGGCGCAAGTTCGACGCGGAAGGCCGGATCGTCGACACGCACGGCGATTACTTGCTTGGCATGAAGCAGCTGGCGGCGGAGCTTGACGTGCCGCTGATCGATTTGGCGGCGAAGAGCAAGGCGATGTACGAGCGGCTGGGGGACGAGCCGTCGAAGGCGTTGTTCATGTGGGCGTATCCGGGGGAGTTCATCCATTTTCCGGAGGGCGCGCAGGACGATACCCACTTCCAGGAGCTCGGCGCCATCCAGATCGCGCGCCTGGTGGCGGAGGGCGTGCGGGAGCTGGCGTTATCGCCGCTTCATTTGTATTTGAAGGGGCTGTAAGCTTAGGCCCTTGCTGCCGCGCGGCTTGCCATAATCCGCTTTAAGCATGTAAGCTGTCAATAGGACAATTACTTTAATCGGCAAGCGAGGGGTGCGGTTTGTTTGACCCGACCGTCTTTGAAAACTTGAAGGTAGCCTTTGAAAACGAGCTTTACGACCTGGATAATTTGGACAGGGCCATCGATATCGCGAATCGGACCGACCGGCTGGACATGGCCGTCATGGCGCGGGAATTCGCGCTGCAATTCCGCCTTGCCGGCCGGACGGACGTTACCGCGGAGCTGCGGCTCCGCGCGACGCTCGCGGATCTTGCGGCAGAAATTCTCGAGACGGAGGGCGCGTCTCCGGGCTGCTCGCTGCAGCTGCGCTTCCATTTGCAAGTGAGCGAGCCGGATGCGCAATGCGGGCTGATCGAGGAGGCTTTGCGGCGGATCTGGCAGCCCGAATTAACGCCTAAGCAGACGATCAGCCGCGTTTACGGGCAGGAGCCGATCGTCCATACGAATCGGATCGAGCTCGATTTTAACCGGCAAATCAACGAGGAGCAAATGGAGGACATTCCGGAGCTGGCGCGGCATATGCTTCAAACGTTGAAGGAGCTCCGGACGTTTGCCGCATGGGCCCGGATGCCGGAATAGCGGACGACCGCCGGGAAGATGCCGGGGGTAGTCAATCGGCGGAAGCTGTGTTATAGTACTTGAGAAACTACAACTGAAGAAGAAACGCCGGAGCTGCGTGCATGATGGGCGGGTTGCCGGGAGAGGTTCGCGAACTCCCTCTATAAAAAACTATGCATAACGATGGCCCCGTCCAGGCGGCATCGTCGTTTTTGCGTTCGGCGCGAGGCGGGTTCACCGCTTCGCGCCGTTTCTTTGGTTTTTTTGGCAAGGACGAAGGAATTCGGGCGATCTCTGTCTTCTCACAAGAGAGGGAGATGCGGCAATGAAACAACAAAAAGCAATCGTCGTGTTCAGCGGCGGCCAAGATAGCACGACCTGCCTGTTCTGGGCGCTGGAGCGGTTCGCCGAGGTGGAGGCCGTTACGTTTAATTACGGACAGCGGCATAAGCTGGAGCTGGATTGCGCGGCGGACATCGCGCGGGAGCTGAACGTGAAGCATCATATTCTCGATATGTCGCTCCTGAACCAATTGGCGCCGAACGCGCTCACCCGGGACGATATCGCCATCGAGCAGAAGGAGGGGCAGCTGCCCTCCACGTTCGTGGACGGCAGAAACCTGCTGTTCCTGACCTTCGCGGCCGTGCTGGCAAAGCAGATCGGCGCGAAGCATATCGTTACCGGCGTCTGCGAGACGGACTTCAGCGGGTATCCGGATTGCCGGGACGTCTTCATCAAGTCGCTTAATGTAACGCTTAACCTGTCGATGGACTATCCGTTCGTGATCGACACGCCGCTGATGTGGCTGAATAAAGCCGAAACGTGGGAGCTGGCCGACCGGCTCGGCGCTTTCGATTTCGTCAGGGAGAGGACGCTCACTTGCTATAACGGCGTTATGGCGGACGGCTGCGGCGAGTGCCCGGCTTGCCGTCTCCGCCAAAAAGGACTCGACGATTACTTGGCGGTCCGCGGACGGGAGGCGAACGGCTGATGCTTCAGCAAATTTACCCGCAACCGGACCATCCGTACGAATACGAGCTGAACAAAGATTTTCAATTCGCGGCCGCCCACTATGTGCCTTCGGAGGAAGCGGGCAAATGCCGGCGGATGCACGGCCATACCTATTACGCGAACGTGACGGTCGCCGGCGACGAGCTGGATCGGACCGGCTTTCTCGTGAATTTCGCGATCATCAAGCAGCTTATCCATGACCGGTTCGATCATACGCTGCTGAACGACGATCGGGAGCTCTTCAGCGATACGGAGCCCGATCGGTTTCCGACGACGGAGGTCGTCGCCCGCACGATTTATGAACTCGTGCAAGCCTATCTTGACGGCACGTCGAACCGTCCGCGCTGCGTGCAGGTGTTTCTGCGCGAGACGCCGACCAGCTACTGCATCTACAGGCCGAAGCGGAAGGCGGGATATTGATGGCCGCTTCAAAGCGCATTCCCGTCATGGAAATATTCGGGCCGACCGTGCAGGGCGAAGGGATGGTCATCGGCCGCAAAACGATGTTCGTCCGCACGGCGGGCTGCGACTACAGCTGCTCGTGGTGCGACTCCGCCTTCACCTGGGACGGCAGCGGCAAGGACGACATCCGCATGCTGACGGCTTCCGAAATCGTGGAACAACTGAAAGAAACCGGCGGGGCCGGCTTCGATCACGTGACGCTGTCGGGCGGCAATCCGGCGCTGCTGCCGCAGCTCGGTGAGCTGATCGGGCTGCTGCACGAAGAAGGCATGCAGGTGGCGCTCGAGACGCAGGGCAGCCGCTGGCAGGATTGGTTCCCGGCGGTGGACGAGCTGACGCTCTCGCCCAAGCCGCCGAGCTCCGGGATGAAGACCGACTGGTCGGTACTCGGCGATATCATCGACAGGCTCCGCGAGCGGGCAGCCGATTTCAGCCTCAAAGTCGTCGTGTTCGACGACGCCGATCTCGCATATGCGGCCTCCGTCCACTCGCGCTACCCGGACGTGCCGTTCTATTTGCAGGCGGGCAACGGCCGGCTGCAGGAGACGGAGCCGGCGCGCATGCTGCCGTATTTGCTGGAACGCTACGAATGGCTGATCGATAAGGCGATGCGCAGCGAGGAGCTGAAGCGGGTTCGCGTGCTGCCGCAGCTCCATACGTGGGTTTGGGGCAACAAGAAAGGCGTTTGATCCGATTTGAGAAGGAAAGAAGGGGTTCGATCATGGGAGGAAGAAGCAAGGAGGAGCTGGACGGCGTTACGCTGCTCGGCAATCAGGGTACGAATTATTTATTCAACTATTCGCCGGAAATATTGGAGGCGTTCGATAACAAGCATCCGAACCGGGACTACTTCGTCAAGTTCAATTGCCCGGAATTTACGAGCCTGTGCCCGATGACGGGCCAGCCGGATTTTGCGACGATCTATATTTCCTACATTCCGGCCGTCAAAATGGTCGAGAGCAAGTCGCTCAAGCTGTATTTGTTCAGCTTCCGCAATCACGGCGATTTCCACGAGGACTGCGTAAACATCATCATGAACGACCTGATCGCGCTCATGGATCCGAAGTATATCGAGGTATGGGGCAAATTTACGCCGCGCGGCGGCATTTCGATCGATCCCTACTGCAACTACGGAAAGCCGGGCACCAAATACGAGGCGATGGCGGAGCACCGTCTCATGAATCACGATATGTATCCGGAGAAGGTCGATAACCGGTAAAAATTTGGTACGGCAATTATGAACACCTTTCGAGGTGTTCTTTTATTTTCGCGGTTAACGGACTCAGGGGCCGTTATTCGAACGAAATAGGGCGGTTCGAGGCTGTAACGGACATGAACGGCCTTATTCGCGCGAATTGGGGCATGACCTCCGAGTTTTTGTGCCAATAGCGTCATTACGGTCCGTTATTTTCCTGCGGCCGTCCGTCACGTCGAAATAAGCGCATCCCGGTCCGTTAGCTTCACGCTAATATCGGGAAGGGCGTGCGTGTAAGCCGCGCTATCCGTGTGCCATTCGACACATCCGACACATCTGACACATCCGCTCCATTCGCGACACCGCGCCACTCGTGGCATCCGCGTCATCTGCGCCATTCGCGGCACTAACGACATTCGCGCGATCCGCGCTTATAAAGTGTATAATAACGTTGAGGCAGAAAAACACTAAAATGGTTGCATCTGCACGTTACGGATTACCAATGAACGACCATACATGAATAGCCGCATGAGAGAAGGAGATCCAATGAGCGACAATCAAGTCAAAACGGAAGCGGGCTGGAACTTCGACAACAGTTACGCCCGGCTGCCGGAGACGTTATTCACGAAGCAGGACCTGAATCCGGTGCGCTCGCCGAAGCTGATCGTCGTCAACGGCCCGCTGGCGGCGTCCCTCGGACTCAGCGCCGAAGCGCTGGGGAGCGAGGAAGGCGCGGCCGTGCTGGCCGGCAACCGGGCTCCCGAAGGCGCGCTGCCGCTTGCCCAGGCTTATGCCGGCCATCAATTCGGCCACTTTACGATGCTCGGGGACGGCCGCGCGCTGCTGCTCGGCGAGCAGATGACGCCCGCCGGCGATCGCTTCGATATTCAGCTCAAAGGCTCGGGCCGGACGCCGTATTCCCGCGGAGGGGACGGCAGGGCGGCGCTCGGTCCGATGCTGCGCGAGTACATCATCAGCGAGGCGATGCACGCGCTCGGCATTCCGACGACGCGCAGCCTGGCGGTGGCATCGACCGGCGAAACCGTCATGCGCGAGACCGGTCTGCCGGGCGCGGTGCTGACCCGCGTGGCGGCCAGCCATCTCCGCGTCGGCACGTTTCAATTCGCCGCGAGCCGGGGCTCCGAGGAGGATCTCCGGGCGCTGGCCGATTACGCGATCGAAAGGCATTATCCATTCGTCGCCGCGGACGGGAGCCGTTATCTCTCCCTTCTCCGGGAAGTGGTCAAGCGCCAGGCTTCGCTCATCGCGAAGTGGCAGCTCGTCGGCTTCGTTCACGGGGTGATGAATACCGACAACATGGCCATAAGCGGAGAAACGATCGATTACGGCCCATGCGCGTTCATGGACGCCTTCGACCCGGCGACGGTATTCAGCTCCATCGACGCGAACGGCCGGTACGCTTACGCCAACCAGCCTCCGATCGGCGCATGGAACCTCGCGCGATTCGCCGAAGCGCTGCTGCCGCTGCTGCATGAAGACGAGGACGAGGCCGTCAAGCTCGCCGAGGAGGCGCTATCGGCGTTCGCCGAACTCTACCACCGGAACTGGCTTGCGGGCATGCGGGCCAAGCTCGGCCTCTTTCACGAAGACGAGCAGGACGAAGCCCTCGTGAAGGAGCTGCTTCGCATGATGCGGGAGAACCGGGCGGACTATACGAATACGTTCGTTGCCTTGACCTTCGACAGGCCGGAGGATACGGGCCTGTCCTGCGACAAGTCGTTCGCCGATTGGCTGGAGCGGTGGCGGGGCAGACGAGGCGGTCAGCCGGAGACGGAGACGGCGTCGCGCGCGATGATGCAAGCCAGTAACCCCGCGGTCATCCCCCGCAACCACCGGGTGGAGGAGGCGCTCGAGGCGGCGCAGAACGGCGACCTCGGCGTCATGGAGCGTCTTCTCGCCGCGCTTGCGGATCCGTTCGCGCATTCGCCGGAGCAGGCCGAATACGCCAAGCCGTCCGAGCCGTCCGGCCGCCCTTACCGCACCTTCTGCGGAACCTGACGGCGGCGGCTTTTTCTTAGACGGCCATCTTCCGCAATTGCGCTTCAAGCCGGTCAAGATTTTGCTCGTTGGCCGGCGCCGCGATTTTCTTGATGGCGTTGAATACGGCAGCTTCTTCGAAAAGCTGGCGCCAAGTCAGCCTGGTTTTGCCGCCGTCATCCTCGAAGATGGCCGTGAGCTGAAAATGGGGCGCGGAAAGATGACGCAGCACGATCCGTTCAGGTCCGATTTCGACAAATTCGCTTTTGTTGGCATAATCGGCTCCGTTCGGTCCGTGCATCACGAACTCCCATATCCCTCCCGGGCGTAAATCAAATTCGCGGAAAGTGTTCGTAAATCCGTCCGGCCCCCACCACTGCGCCAAATGCTCGGGATTAGTCCAGGCTTCGTAAACGAGAGCGGGGGATGCATTCAACACCCGCGTCGATACGAATTCAAATTTATCCGTTGCGCTGTTTTCGTTATTTGCCGCATCGTTTTCCGTCATGTCCGTTCCTCCTCTGTATGTTATAGCAGGTTACCGCAAGCTCGACAGGTCGGCTTCGTTCTAAAGCCTGTTCCTCGAACCGGTAGCTATACTATAAAACATGACGTTACGTCATGTGCAAGCTTTTCCGCTCTTAGGCGCCCGAAATATTGTTATTAAACAAAGAAGAAGCTCCGCCGGCCTGCGGCTGGCGGGAGCTTCTTCCTTGTTTTATTTCACCGACAGCAGGCTTTCGGTAATGAAGTCCAGCTGCGCTTCCAGCGATATCGGGTCGTTGTACGTATCGGCCTTCGGATTCAGTTGGAACACATGGCCGGCCTTCACCGCGGGGAGTCCGTTCCACAGCGGGTTGTCGTATACGATTTTCGGATCGCTCGTATCGCCGGACCACGGGCACGTGAAAATAATGTCGCCGGCGTATTCGGGGAGCATCTCGAGGGAGATGGACGCCCAGCCCGTTCCGCTGTCGATCGCTTCTTTCTGCGCGCCTGCCGGCGCCTTCAAGCCGAATTCGCCGTAAATGATTTCGCCGCCGCGGCCGTAATTGTGGCCGAACACGTACAATCCTTTCGAATAGGGATTCAAAATCGATACCGTTTTGTCGCCGACGGCCGCTTGGATCTGCGGCTTCAGCTCGCCGATTTTTTGATCCCACTGCTCGACCCATGCTTTCGCTTCGGCTTCTTTGCCGGTCAGCTTGCCGAATTCGAGCATTTGGTCTTTATAGTTCAGCTTGCCGTACTCGATCGCGACGACCGGCGCAATCTGCTCCAGCTCTTCAATGCCTTCCGTGCCGGTAAATACGATGATCAGGTCGGGATCGAGCTCAAGAATCCGTTCGGGCGATGCGGTGTTGCCGAGGCTTTCGACGCCGTCCAGCAACCCTTCAAAATACGGGTTGGCCATGGCGCCTTCCCCGATACCGACCGGCTTCGCGCCCAGCGCCAGAAAATAGCCGGTGTAAAAGGTGGTCGTATCGACGATTCGCTTCGGATTTTTCGGCACCCGGACATCCCCGTTGCCGGCCTTGAACGTGACGGTTTCCGCATCCCTGGCCGCTCCTTCGTCGTTCGAGTTTGAGGCGGGGGTAGGCGAAGCGGCGTTCGTCGGCTCGTCGGACGTTTGCCCGCCGTTCGCAGGCGCCTGGCCGCACGCTCCGAGCAGCAGCGTTATGGCCAATAGAAACACAAGCAATGCATAAGGTCTAATCGATTTGTTCAAAATCATTCCGCTCCTATGTAAGTGATATTGATAATCGTTATCAATATAGCACAGCACAGGTAGGTTGGCAATCCATTTTTGTTTTTTCCGTGCAGCTTCCCGCGGCAGAGCTGCCGATTTCCAATTTTCGTCTGATTATTACTCTAATTATTAGGGTGTTTCCAAAAATAAGGCCATGTTACAATCATCCCTGTTACGGATTGATGATAACGCTTTCACGAAAGGAGGGCGCGGTTAAGTACTCGCTTGGCAAAGCCTTGCAAAATAGCTTTAACCATTTTCGAAGGAGGTTTCCGACTTTATGCATTCATCCCGTAGGCTTATTGGCTTGATCCTTGCGGCATCGCTCATGCTCGCGCTGTTCGTTCCTTCCGCCGGCGCGGATTCGCCGAAGAAATCCGCGCTTCCCGTACCGAAGAGCAACATGCAATCGTACGTCGAGGCGATGCAGCCGGGCTGGAATCTCGGCAACACGTTCGACGCGACCGGGGAGGACGAGACGTCCTGGGGCAACCCGCGCGTGACGAAGCAGCTCATTAAGCATATCGCCTCGCAAGGCTATAACAGCATCCGCATCCCGATCACATGGGATCAACGGTTAGGCGCGGCGCCGGGCTATGCGATCGATCCGCCGTTTCTGGACCGCGTGGAAGAGGTCGTGGACTGGTCGCTTGACGCCGGCTTGTACGTCATGATCAACCTGCATCACGACTCCTGGCTGTGGGTGAACCGGATGGGCGCCGAGCAGGATGCCGTGCTCGCCCGTTACGAAGCGGCATGGACGCAGATCGCCGACCGGTTCAAAAACCATTCGAAGAAGCTGTCGTTCGAAAGCATTAACGAGCCGCGCTTCTCGGACGGCTGGGGCGAGAGCGGCGAAGCCCACTTCGCGATGCTCCATGAACTGAACGCGGCATTCCATGCGATCGTGCGCTCCTCCGGCGGCCGCAACGCCGAGCGCCCGCTCGTGCTGCCGACGCTGGAGACGAACGCGAGCCAAGACCGGCTTGACGCGCTGGTCGACACGGTCGGCGCGCTTGACGATCCGAACCTGATCGCCACCGTCCACTATTACGGGTTTTGGCCGTTCAGCGTCAACATCGCTGGCTTTACCCGCTTCAACGAGGAAACGAAGAACGATATCGTCCAAACGTTCGACCGGGTTTACGAATCGCTGGTCGCCCAAGGGATCCCCGTCATTCTCGGCGAATACGGCTTGCTCGGCTTCGACAAAAATACGGGCACGATCGAACAGGGCGAGAAGCTGAAATTTTTTGAGTATTTGCTTCATTACGTGCAGGAGAGAGGCATCACCCATATGGTATGGGACAATGGCCAGCATCTCGACCGCCGGGCGCTGAAGTGGAACGATCCGCAGCTGTTCGGCATGATGAAGGCGAGCTGGAAGGGGCGCTCCGCGGTCGCGGAAACCGATTTGATTTATTTGGCCAAAGGCGCGGCCGCGCAGGACGTCTCGATCCGGCTCGAGCCGAACGGCAATAAGCTGACGGAGCTTCGGCACGGCGGCAAGAAGCTGCGCAAAGGCGCCGACTATACGGTCGCCGGCGACGTCCTGACGGTGAAGGCCGGCTTGCTCGCGAAGCTGACGGCGTCGGGCGACTACGGCGAGAACGCGGAGCTCGTCGCCGATTTCAACAAAGGCCAGGACTGGACGTTCGACGTCATCGTCTACGACGTGCCGGTGCTGCAGAGCGTTGCCGGAACGACGGACGACTTCGCGATTCCGGCCTCCTTCAACGGCGACAGGCTCGCCACGATGGAAGCCGTCTACGCCGCGGGCGGCAACGCGGGTCCGCAGAACTGGACGCCGTTCAAGGAATTCGGGTACGCCTTCTCGCCGTCGTACGAGACGAACGAGATCGCGCTCACGCCGAATTTCTTCAATGAAGTGAACGACGGCGAGGTCATCCTCACGTTCCACTTCTGGAGCGGCAAAACCGTTAAGTATACGATTGCGAAGACCGGATCTTCCGTGGTCGGATCGGCTGGCGAATAAGCAATTGACGCTGCCGCAATAAGGAAAGGGGCTATTCCGAAAGGTCGATCACGACCTTGGGGGCAGCCCCGTTTTTTTGCCAAGGAGCAAGCAAGAAACAACTGGATTTTGCGGTCGCTTTTGTGTAAAATCTATTTGGAAAACGAAACTATGTTTCGTATGATGAAACTATTAAATCTTGGTTGACGCATGAGCGGTCATGCACAAGGAGGCGGAGAAAGATGGACAGCAAGGAGCGATTTTCGAACCGGGTCGAAACGTACGTGAAGTATCGGCCGAGCTACCCGAAGGAAGCGATCGATTATTTGTACGGCACGGTCGGCTTGGGAAAGGAATCCGAGATAGCGGATATCGGCGCGGGAACGGGCATTTTTTCGAAGCTGCTGCTGGAGAGGGGGAGCGGGGTGATCGCGGTGGAGCCGAATGACGCGATGCGCGATGCGGCGGAGCGGCAGCTTGGCGGGATGCGCGGCTTCCGTTCCTTGCGGGGGTCTGCCGAGCATACGGGCTTGCCGGGCGCGTCGGTCGATTACATCGTCTGCGCGCAGGCGTTCCATTGGTTCGACCGCGGCGCGGCGCAAGCCGAGTTCGGACGCATATTGAAGGCAAGCGGCAAAGCCGTGCTCGTATGGAATTCGCGTCTGACGCACGGAACGCCGTTCCTGGAACAATACGACCGGCTGCTTCGCACGTACGGCACCGATTACGATAAAGTGAACCATAAGAACATCACGACAGCATCCTTGGTTTCTTTCTTCAAACGGGGCGGCTTGCAGGAAGCGCGCTTCGCCAACCGCCAAGTTTTCGGATTCGAGGAGCTTGCCGGAAGGCTGCAGTCGTCCTCCTACGCGCCGGCAAGCGGGCATCCGGACTATGCGCCGATGATGGAGGAGCTGCGCCGCGTGTTCGACCGGAATGAGCGCGGCGGCAAGGTGGCCGTCGAATACGAAACCGAGATCTATTGGGGAGAGGTCGGCAAGCCGGGTTTTTGAGTCGGGTTCGGTGGGCTTCTCCTGCAAATCTATTTCATTACGAAACGAGCTTATGCCGCTATAGGACGGCGTCAACCGTATACGCTTGGCTTATTCGGCGGCAGGGGCGAACGCGACTTCCGTTCCGCCGGCGAGCCTTTGGCGCCGATAGGCAAAATGGTTCGTCGGCCCGTGGCCGCCGCCAATGCCGAGCGCATGCCCGATCGCGGCGTGGATGAACCGCTTGGCGGTCGCGATCGCTTCGGGAGCCGTCTTCCCGGCGGCGAGCTCCGCGGCAAGCGCAGCCGAATAGGTGCAACCGGTACCGTGCGTATGCCTCGTGTCGATCCGATCGCTCTCCATGTAGTCGAACCGGCTTCCGTCATAGACGAGGTCGATGACGCGGTCGCCGTTCTCGGCGTCGTGCCCGCCTTTGATGACGGCATAGCGGGACCCCATCCCGACGATCCGCTTCGCCGCTTCTTCCCGGTCGCTCATGCTCCGGATCGCCATGCCCGTCAGGAGCTCCGCTTCCGGAATATTAGGTGTCGTGACGAGCGCGAGCGGGATCAGCTCCTTCACGAGCGTCCGGATGGCATCCTGCCTGAGCAGCGCCGATCCGCCCTTGGCGACCATCACCGGGTCGATGACCAGGTTCCTCCAGCCGTATTGCCCGGTCTTGGCCGCGACGAGCCGGATGACGTCCGAGCTGAACAGCATGCCCGTCTTCACCGCGTCCGGCGGCAAATCCTCGCCGATTGCGTCGAGCTGCCTGCCGACGGCGTCGATATCGACGGGATAGACGCCGTGCACACCCAGCGTGTTCTGCGCGGTTATGGCCGTAATGACGGTCATGCCGTACGCGCCGAGCTCCTGGAACGTCTTCAGATCGGCTTGAATGCCCGCGCCGCCGCCGCTGTCCGAGCCCGCGATCGATAACGCTTTGTATACCTTCGTTGTCATGCCTTTGCCTCCTCCGTGAAGTAACCTTTCGCGAACGTAAAACCGCCCGTCTCCGGAAGGAAACGGGCGGGAGCGAACGTTCGGCCGCGCGTACCCGCGCATGCCTGAAGTTCGGCGCCTGCTCCACTTCCCTCCGCTGGAATGATCCAGATCAGGTTCCAAGGGTCCGGAGCGCGCGCTCCGTCTCAGCCGTCAGACTCCCCTAGTGAATGTAGGTTTGCTATTCGCTTTGTTTTTTTTCTACTATAGCATACACTGGGAAGATGTAAACCGCATTTATCCGAAAAAAAGGCGAGGAACGCAATGAAAAATATGCTCGTTACCGGCTATCGCGCGCATGAGCTGAACATATTCAGCCAGAAGCACGAGGGCATCGTTTATATTAAGGAAGCGATCGCGAGAAAGCTGGTGCCGCTTGTCGAGGAGGGGCTGGAGTGGGTCATTACCCCCGGACAGTACGGGGTGGACCTGTGGGCCTGCGAGGTCGTCATCTCGCTGAAAGAAACGTATCCGCACCTGAAGCTGTCGATTCTGACGGCCTTCGCCAATCCGGAGGAGAACTGGAAGGACGACAAGAAGGCCTACTACGAGCAGGTGCTGAAGGGCGTCGATTATTACGCGGCTGTCAGCAAGCAGCCCTACAGCGGGCCTTGGCAGTTCGCGGCGAGGGACGAGCTGCTGCTGCGGAAGACGGACGGCATCCTGCTCGTCTACGACGAGGACGCGGGCGAAGGAAGTCCGAAATATATGAAGGAGAAGGCGCTCAAAAAGCAGCAGGCGGAAGGATACGAATATATCGGCATCAGCTCGGAGGACATACAAAGCATTGCGGACGAATCGAATTTCGATTGAACCGCGAAAGGGGACGGCGCTTGCGCCGTCTATTTTTTTGCTTTGCCGTTGACAGAAGGCAGCCGTTCCGTTATCATCTATTTTAATGACTATCTAATTAGATTACTGTTAAATTTGTTGGTGGAAAGGGGTACGGATCCATGCAGCT
This sequence comes from Paenibacillus arenilitoris, assembly GCF_014705655.1. Lineage (GTDB taxonomy): Bacteria > Bacillota > Bacilli > Paenibacillales > Paenibacillaceae > Pristimantibacillus > Pristimantibacillus arenilitoris. Next base: position 330,436 of record NZ_JACXIY010000002.1, read on the forward strand.
GGATAAAGTCGTCGCCTACCATAAGGCGCTGGCGGACGCGACGAGAATCAAACTGCTCATCCTGCTGGCCGGCGGGGAGCGGAGCGGCGGAGAGCTTGCGGATAAGCTCGGCGTCACGCCCGCGACGGTCACGCACCATGCGGCCAAGCTGCGCGAAGCGAGCTTGATTAACGAGCGCAGGGACAAGAACACGATTTATTTTACGCTGAACCATTATTTCATCAAGAACGGCGCGGCCGCGGCCGCCGATCTGATTTACCGCGAGCGCGCGGCGGAAGGAGAGGAGGATAACATGGAGGAGAACAACAAGCGGCTGAAGGAATCGGTCATCCGGAATTTCTTCACGGCAGACGGCCGGCTGAAGCACGTGCCGGTGCAGCTGAAGAAAAAATTAATCGTGCTCCAGCATCTCGCGGAACAGCTTGCGAAGGGGAAGCCGTATACGGAAAAGGAAATCAACGAGTTCATCAAACGATATCACGACGATTTCGCCACGATCCGCAGGGAATTCATCATGCACCAGCTCATGTTCCGGGAAAACGACGTCTATATGCTGAACCCGCGGGAGCTGTGGACGAGTTGGGAAAATTTGTCCTGACGATCGCTTGGGCTTTGGAACCGTCCTGGCAGACTTCGCGTCTCTCCCGGACGGTTTTTTAAGTAAAAACGACGCATTGACACCTGCAAAATGAAATTGGTATACTATGGAACATTACATAACCCGATTAAATTAATCGGAATTAATTTATTGGAGGGATCGAGGTTGAGAACGTTTCAAGCTTCACCAGTCAAATGGGCAGCGGCATTACTACTATCGTCATCCATTCTCTTCTCGCAATCGGCCGCGTTCGCGGCATCGCCGGCGACGGCGACGGCCGCTGCGGACGGAGCGGCGCAGTACAAGCAGTATTTGAAAGAGGAGCTGAGCGTCGAGCTTTCCGGGACGGTCACGAAGGGCGATTTCATCGAAGCGGTGGCGGACGCGCTTGGCTACGAGCCGTCTGGCGAGGAGGTCGCGTTCACGGATCTTCAATCGGACGACCCGTTGTACAATGCTGCTGCGGCTTTGTACGAGAAGGGCATTTTGTCCGGACCCGCCGTATCGGGCGATCAGGTGCTGACGGCGTCGGTAGCGGTTCTGATCGCCGTCCGGGCCGCGGATTTGAAGGAGCTCGCCTATACGTACCCGGCGTCCAAAGTGGATAAAGCGCTTGCCAAGCTCAAGGTATCGAGCGCGGCGCTAGGCGCGAAGGGCGCGCAGGAGGTCGCGGCAGCCGTGGACGCGGGCCTCATTCCAGCCGAACTGTACGCGGGCTTCAAGCCGAACGGCGCGGCCGGCGACGAGCTGATTCATACGCTGCTCGGCAAGGTGCTCGTCACGAAAGGCCTGTACAAGAAATATCTCGGCTATGTCAGCGACGCCGACATCTATTCGAAGCTGAGCGCGGCCTACGAAGCGTCGGACATCATCGAGGCGCCTAAGCTGCAGGAGCTCGTGAATACGGCGCTGAAGCAGGAGCTGGTTACGGGCTACAGCTTGAAGGATTCGCGCTTCGATCCGCGGTTCATCGATTCGTTGTCGCTCACGTACGGGCATTCCGACCTGAAGCACGCGATCCAGCTGATCGGCCTGCTGCGCAGCGAAGGCATCGACGCCAAGGTACAGTTCGAGCCGAAGACGTCCGCGTTTATTTTCCTGGCGGAGTGGGGCGAGCCGGGCCCGAACGTCGTGCAAATCGAGAACGGCAACTACATTAATTATGACAAGGAATACGATATTTCCTTCGAATTCGCGAGCGCGAAGGACAAGGCGGCCTTCGACCGGATCGTCCTCGCTTATGCGAAGAAGAACGAAGAGAACCAAGCCGGTCTGATCTACGGTTCGTGGTGGCAGCCGCTCTATTTCACGACGACGGCCTTGACCGACTACGAAGAGATTACGAACAATTTCATTGTCGATCCGAACAGTCCTTATACCGTAAATACGTTTTCCTTGAACGAAGATTCCGCTAAAGTCGTTGAGGGGCTGAAGGCCATCGATCCCGACGCCGCGATCCATCCTTACGCCATTTGGGCGGATCAACCGTTTTTCCGTTATTTGAACGGCGAATCGGCTTAATTCGCCGAACGCCGAGCAGCCCCGTCCATCCGTCGATGGCCGGGGCTGCTTTTTTTCGTGCCGAAGGAGCTTGTTCCCACTGTCGCGGTCTTACTCTTGCGCTTTAAAATGAACCGTCTGCTGGACGGCCTTCCGCCGGTTCGGATCGAGCAGCGCATCCTCCCCTTGCGGCGTCAGCCGGACGTAAGCGGCGGCTTCGGCTTGCAGCGCCGGGGCGAGAAGCAGAACCGTGCGGCCGTGGAGCGACGCGGTCGCCGCGAGCTTGCTTCCGCTTGCCGTCAGCTCGAAAGCCTGCTGCGGATTGCCGGTCACCGGCTCGCTCAGCGTGACGAGGACGACGCCGCTTCGAGCCTCGACGGCCGTGATTTGCGGCCGGGCGTTGTCGCGGTCCGATCCTCTGAACCGCGCTTCGCCGCGGCCGTCCGCGGCGTCGAGCAGCTTGCCCTGCAGGTCGGCAATGCGCCGGCTGGCGTCAAGATACGTCAGCTTATACGAGTGGCCGGCGTCCAGCGGCCCGGCCGCTCCCTCGTAGAGGCGGACGATTACTTTCCGGCCGTCCTCCGCGGCTGCGAAGCCGGCTTTCCCTCCGGTCAGGCCGATTTCCTTCCGGTCCGTTTCGTCGTACAGCGCGTATACGTCCTGATCGGCGCCCGCAACGGACTCGGTAAATTCGATTTCGAGCGTGTGCTTGTCGGACGCGGTTACCGATTGGATCCGCGGCGCGGCATTGTCCTCCGAGGAGCCTTTGAAGGAAACGGCATGCGGCTTCCCGTCCTTGACCGTCAGAAGTCCGTTCCAGCCCGGGGCATCGGTAACGCCGTCCCCGCCGCTCAGCCGGTACGTCTTGCCGGCTTCCAGCGCGAATTCCAAATTGAGCGTGACCCGGGTGACGACTTTGTTCCTGTCGTTCAGCTGATCGCCCGCGATCTTAAGCGGCGCGCCTTCTTCGTCCGCTAGCCGGAAGGAAGCGGCGGCGACGTTCTTGACGGGTTCGCTGAAGTAAACGGTAACCGACGTCTTGTCGACCGCTTCCGCCTTCGCGATTTCGGGCTGGCGGTTCGGCTCTCCAATGCCGGCGAAATAGGCGAGATTCGCGTTGTCCGCCGTCTTCAAGCCCGGAATGCCGGTTATTCTCGCCACGTAGACATGGCCTTCCCGGAACAGGTCCGGATTCGCGTCAGCCGATGTCCGGAGCTGGAAGCGCAGCGCCCGATCGTCGCCCTGCTTCGGCGAATGGCTCGTTTGCCAGCCGGACATGGAGACGGAGGCTCCGTTGTCCGAGACGATCTCCAGCTTCAGCTGCGAGAGAGGCAGATCGGCGAGCGAACGGTTGAAATAGACGTCGACCATATTTTCGTTCACCGCTTCGGCGCGGATGAACGCCAGCTGCGGGATTGCGTTTTTGCCGACGCCCGCAAAGGTCAGCTTCGCGCCCGCAGCGACGGCGTTGCCGGCTTTATCCTTGATTCCGCTCAAGGACAGCGTGTAAACCTTGCCGCTCGTCTGATCGGTCGTCGACAGCGTGACCGTCCTGTCGCCTTCGTTGTAATCGGCCCTCCACGGATGGCCGAGCCCGCCGTCCAGCGCGTAGTTTTCTTTCCGCTCAGCCGATCCGGCGTCCAGCGCCTCGCTGAACGCAAGCACGATTTTATTCTCCGCGAGCGTGATCCGGGAGACGACAGGCGCCGTCCGGTCGACTACCGAGCCGAAATGGAGATCGTTTCGCGTAGCCATCGTATTGCCGGCCAGGTCTTTCACGTTTTTGACGGTGAGCGTGTAGACGGTGGCTGCGGCTTGCGCGCCTGTCGTAAGCGTTACCTTCCGGTTATCCGCGGCCAGCGTGGCGCTCTTGACGGCCAGGTTCTTGTTGAAGCTGTAGTTGGACTCGTTCTCCGCGGTGCTTCGATTGAGCGCTTCGCTGAATACCAGCTCGATTCGGGCATCCGAAGTAATGGCGCTCGAAACGATATACGGCTTCGTCGTGTCGCGCAGCGATACCCGGTACACCCAGGCGGTGCCTTCCACCTTCAGCCTGTAGGTGTCGCCGTCGTACTGCCAATCCGTCGTCAGGAGCACTCGCCTGCCGTCCGCGCTGAGCGACACGCGCTGGATGCCGACCGCCCGGCCGCCATCCGTCGTCAAGGCGAACTGATCGGCCGAGACGGAGCTTACCGCGGAGCGGAGATCGACCTGCACGACATGATTCGAGATCGCTTGCACGGCTGCGACGTCGAGCTTCTTCCGCTCCGGATCCTTCTCCGGATACATGTCGACGAAGATCGAATAGGAGGCTTGCACGAGCAGCGCCCGGATCGCATTCGCCTTATAGCTCGCCTGCTCGGGAAGCCATCCCTTGCCGAGCGCGATGCCGACGTCTTTCTTGGCCCACGCGGATACGCTGCCGTATACCGGCGCCGAGGACGAGCCCGAAGCGCCGTGCGCCCTTACCAGCACGACGGCCAGCTGCTCGATCGTGACGTCGGCGGCCGGGGCGAACTTGCCGCTTCCCATCCCCTTCAAAAGCCCGGCCTGGGTGACGGCCTGGATTTCGCCGAACGACCATCTCGTCTTGAGCACGTCGTTGTAGAAGGGTCTCGTGTTTTCTTCCCTGAGCTCCCAAAGCCGGAACAGCACCGCCGCGAACTGCTCGCGGGTCATCGGGCTGCCGAGCCGGGCGCTTCCGTCGTCGAATCCGGTAAAAATGCCTTGCTTCACCAGAAAATCGTACTTCTCCTCGGTGTCGAGACCGTCGGCGCGGACGGCTGCGACAGGCGCCGACGCAAGCAGCAAAGCCGCGGCCAGCAGCAGCATAAGCAGCCTTTTCATCATGAATTCCTCCTCGTTTTTTTGGGAATGGCAGAGGTCTCCTCTAATGGGTATGAATGCGTTTGTAGCCTCATAACGCGCCGCGGCTTCCGAATGTTTCAGCCTTAGGCGGGCTTCGCGGCATTTTTTTTGGCAGGCTTGTCCGGCCGATGCGGGAAAGAAGAATTTATGCTATAGTAACGGAGTGGAACAAGAGTGGTTAAGGGAGGAATACGAAGATGTCCACGAGCAAATCGGGCAAGGCAAGACGGAAGCTGGCGCGGCAAGGAAAGCTTGCGGCGGATCGGCTCAGGGTCGGCTGGCAGGGCGTCAATCCCGTCACGAAGAAGACGCCGACGCTGATGGAGAAGCAGACGAAGCTGCATAACAAGCACCGAAGGAATCACGCCTATGAGAGCGATGATTCCTTTTGCGTTTATACGGGCCGCGGAGCAGGCACCGCTGCCTAAAGGGAGGAGCGGAACGAACATGACAAATCGAAGTGCAGCGTCACCTCCACTACGGGCGGTTTCTCGCGCTCGAGCAGCTGGACGAGCGAATGAAGGCAGTGTAACGAAAGGAGGAGCAATGATGGGGTTAACCGTCTTAATCAATGGCGAGCCGGAGGCGGTATGGGAGGCGTTGACCGATCCGGACAAGCTCGCGCAATGGTACGCGCCGGGCTCGCCTTGGGAAATCCCCAAGCTGGCGGAGGGGGAGAAAGCAACGTTTACGTTAATGCCAAGCGCCCATAATCATCTGACCGAGAAGCTCCCGATGGCGCTTACGATCGTGAAAGCCGTGCCGAACAAGGAATTCGCCTTCCGTGTCGAGTCGGCCGATATGCTCGTTTCCTTCGTCCTGGCCAAGGAGAGCGGCGGAGTCGGCGTTACGGCGAACACGGAGGGCTTTGAAATGTCGCTGGCCAATTTGAAGGCATTGGTCGAGGGCAAGGAAATCCCGTTCGTTTAAAAAGCAAAAAAAACCAGTCCTGCGCGTCAATCCGCGTTCAGACTGGTTTTTTTGCGCGAACCGCGCTGCCTGCAGCTGCGCTTGGCCGCTACATCAAAAACGTGCCGATTACGATCGATACGCCGATGATGACGGAGCGCAGCAGCTGGGCGACCGCCATGTTGCCCTGCTCGATTTGCTCACATACTTTAAAGCGCGGCGTCAGGAAATCGAAGATCAGGTAGACGAGGCACAAAATAACGATGCCGATCGCGGACCATACGAGCATGGAAATCCAGTCCTGCGAGCTGTAGGACACCATGGCGACGATGATGCATAGGCCGAGCAGCTTGCTGCCCATGTACATGCCGGCCGCCTGGTTGCCTTTATTGATTTGCTCCGAGTCGTTGTAACGCGTCAGCTTGCCGAATACGAACGCGCCCACGCACAGGACGACGAGCAGAATGACGAGGCCGACGGCCACGTTCACCGCGTTTTGAACATATTCATTCATTCGGTGTTCCTCCTAATTGGATAAGATCTATTCGGTTACGGCTGCCGGGCAGAAGTAGGCCAAATCGCCGGTAATTTTGCCGCCGACGCGGGGCAGAAGCCCGGCGAAGCGGCCGCCGATGACGTAGGCTCCCGTCAACAGGCAGCCGCGGTACGGACCGTCCTCCGTATGTACGTCCGTTTCCTCCATCGCGATGCGCTGCTGGTAGATTCTAGGCTGGCTGCCGTAATAGCGCTTGATCTCGTCCGCGTCCTTGTCCTCCGGCCGGCCCCATTCCTCGCCTTCCGCTTCGCCGTCCGCTCCGTAGAGCGTCGTGCCCTTGCCTTCCCGCCCCCAATAGCTCTTGGCGACGTAAGGAATGCCCTCTCCGGCGAATACGGTATTCTCGTAATAGGTGGGCAGCAGATACGTTCGAATGGCCGCCAGCTCGTCGTCGCTGAAGAGAGGATGGCCGAGCACGTCCGCGGACAGGTCGTTGCGCTCGAACAGCGCCCAGATCAGCGCCATGAAGCCTTTGCTTTGCGTAATGACGCTCTGCGCCGGATTGATGAGCCCCACCTTGCCGAGCAGGGCGAGCTCCATCAGCGCTTCGCCGACGGGGAAGCCCGTCCCCGGGTCTTCGTCGTGGATCAAATATTCGAGCGGATAAAGCCGGTACAGAATGTCGATGCGCTCGCCCCCGCCGAACAGCCCTACGCCCTTCACGATCTCGAGCCGGTCGAGCGGGACGAAGACGGCCGGATAGCCGAGCTCCCGGATGACGTCCAGCACGTATTCGGTGTTGCATTGATCCTCCGAATGCCAATCGTAGCAGGCGCAGCCGATCGTTCCGGTCAGGCCGGCGCTCCGGTAATGGGCGATCAGCTCGCCGAACGCCTGCTTCATCGCCGGCCGCATCCCTTCGGACGCGGAGCGGAGAGCGGTATGCCGGCCCACGACCTCGTTGCCGAGGAATGCCGTCTCGGGTATGCCGGTCGGGGTGTCGGTATTGTTCTCGATGCACTTCAGCCCGCGCTCCGTTACGATCCAGTCCTGCCGGGATATGCCGTGATGCGGGATTTCGGCGCGCGCGGCCGGCAGCAGGGAAGGGTGGACGCCCAATTGGCCGGTCAGGAAGGCATCGGGCAAATGCCGCTGGGCGAACCGGAGCGCCTTCCGGTAAATGCGGTCGATCTGCTCCGAGGCGGACCGGAGCTCCTCGTATTCGGCTCCCGAGTACCGCGCGACCGAAGGAAGGCAGTACTGTTTGCCGTACATCCGGTGATAAGGAATGCGGCGCGCAAGCTCGCCTTGGAACAGCTCGTCGTGCGGGATCGGAAGCGGGATAACGCGCTGCATCCGCTTAGCCCCCGCTGCCGATTATTCCGGAGCTGCCGAAGCCTTTGGAGCTGGAACCGGATTTGTAGCTCGACGACTTTTTGTACGTTTTGCCGCCCGAAACGTACGTGCTGGAGCCGTCGTCGTCGCAGTACCCGTCGCTGTCGTAATCGTCGCATTCGTTGCCCAGCGCGCCCGTGTTGCAGCCGCCGAGCGCGGCCGGCACGGTCAGCATCAGCGCGAAGGCAAGCGCTTTCTGCCCGTTCCTGCGCCATTTCGGGACAGCGGTCCCGGAAGGCTGCGCCTTGCTTTCCCTTGCCTGCCGTTTGTTGTGTTCGTCCTGCATTTTACGGATTCACCCCTTTCAAGAAAACGACGATTTTGCTGCGGTCCAGGTCGTAAATCGTATAGATCGTTTCATAAGAGCGTTCCTCGCTGACGATGTAATGATCGAGGAGAAGCCGCGCGAATTCCAGCGGACCCGCGGGAGGCCGCTGTCCGAGCATGCAAGGGTTGAAGCGGGAGCCGTTCCACAGCAAAAATTCCGCCTCCATATAGGGGGAGACGGAGCAATATTCGTGAAGGGCCGCCAATATGGCCCGCCCGTATACGGCATCGTCGCATTCGCCGAAGGGTTTGACGTAAACGGAATGGCGCAAGCCGTCCTCGCACTCGTTCGCCGTATGCTCGTATAAGCCGTTGCGGAACGCGGTCGCGTTCACCAGCTTGCGGACAAAAACATCGTCGTGCGCGACGCGGGTCTCCACGATCGTCCGCACGACGCGCTGGTCCGGTTCGGACCATTCGTAATAAGCCAGCGGGAAATCCACCGTAAACTACCGCCTTTCTGATCGTATCTTCGTAATGGTCTCGCCATCGGTAATGACGAATAAGCGGGCGTCCGAAGGAATCGGCGATTCCAGCTTGCGGTTGATGCCCATGTCGGTCCGATCCGCGATAAGCGTGGCGCCCATGCCGAGCAGCGACCGGAAGGCGTCGCCGTAGGTGACCCATGCCGGATCGGCGGGTACCTCGAACACGTCCTCGCCGTACGTCCGGCTCAGCAGCTGGGTGAACAAGTCGGCGCTGCCCTCCTTCAGCGCGGAGCGCACCGCCAGCCTGGATACCGCGTCATGCGACAAAATAAAATCATTTACTTGTACGTGGCGGAAATTGAGAATATGCTTCTCGAGCACGATTTCGACCGTCGTATGGACGGCCGGCGCCGCCCGCTCGATGCTGGAGGCGATCAGCAGCGACTTGCCGTCGACGAGCGAGGAATCGTCGATCCGCGGATCGGCGAAAATAATGGCCGATCGGGCATGATGGATGCCGGCCTGCTCCAGCGCTTCGGCGGACGACGGATCGCCGCTTACGAAATGCACCCTGGGGTGGTCGAAGGGATGCTTGGCGCCGTCATCGACAACGACGACGGCCAGCGCCGCTTCCGACGCGAGCAGCTCCTCGACGGCCAGCTGCGCTTTTTTGCTCCAATTGATGACGATGACATGCCCTGCGCCCTGAAATTTCAATTTGCCACCTTCCCTTCTCCGCTGCAGCTCCGCCAAGGAATCGATGATCTTGCCGATCAATAGGCTGAGCAGGCCGATCCCGAATACGTACAGCAGCATGGCGAGCACTTTGCCGGGCACCGTCGCGGGGTAATAATCGCCGTATCCGACCGTCGCGACCGTCGTCATGACCCACCACAGCGCGTTAAACCAGCTGCCGAACGTATCCGGCTCCAGCAGGAAGGCCAGCGTCGAGCTTACGAGCACGAGCAGCAGCGTGAGCAGCACGATCAAAGAATGGTTGAGCCGAAGAAGCTTGAACGTCAGCTTCAAAAATAGCGGCATCGCGGTCACCTCGATTGGAATGCTTTCATATACACCTTACAGACTATACTAGCATTTTCCAATAGGAAAATAGTAGCAAAGAGTAGGCGAATGGCTAGACGGACGGCCGTATGTCGGACAGCCCGAGGGACAACCACCGCCGCCGGCGCATATACTATCCTATCTTGAGCGAAGGGATGGTGGCGAATAATGGCATTGGTTTGGCTGTGCTCAGTCAGCGGTCTGGTCGGATCGGTCATTACCTTTGCTTTCGGAAGTTGGATGGAATCACTTACTTTGCTGCTGGTCGCCATGGGCATCGATTATATTACGGGCGTCGCCGCTTCTATTAAAGAAAAGAAAGGGCTGAGCAGCATGTTCGGCGCTTGGGGATTGGCGCGCAAAGGATTGTCGCTGCTCGTCGTCCTGCTGGCCCACCGCATCGATATTTTGCTGGAGACGAGCAACGTGACGATGGGTGCCGCTATTTACTTTTATATTGCGAATGAGCTTATTTCCATTACCGAAAATTACGGGCGGATCGGGCTGCCGATGCCGGATCGGCTTCGAAAAATGATCGAGGTGCTGAAGGACAAAGGATAGGAAAGGGCGCCTGCCGGAATTAGGCTTGCATGAAACCGCCGGATCTCGCTATAATAAGAACATACGTTCTTGTTTGGAGGGGTGGCATATGGCCGCTAAAGAGGAAGAAGTGCGCGGCGCGGCGAAGACGGCTTCGCATCCGCCGGTGCAGACCGAGGATGAGCTCGAGTTGGTGAAGCGATTCGTGCTGCTGGGCATCGTGATGCGCATATTGGACCACGACATCCGCGTGATCGGAACATCGGCGATCAAGCTGCCGAGGTTCTACGAATCGATGCTGCGCGGCATGCAGGACCGGGTTCTGCTCGATCTGGCCGCGATCCGGAGGGAATTCCGCGCGGGCGGCATCAAGGTGTACGAGGAGAAGCGGGAATCGGACGGCCTGCACGCCGGATACGTATGCCGGGGCTACCATCACCGTTTTTTCATGCTGTGGGGGTTCGTGAAGGCCGAGTCCGAGCGCGTGCTGAAGCAATATTTGTCCGGTTAGTGACGAATTGTTCATGGTTTTGTCAAAAAGACGAAAAAACTTTTCCCCTTTCCGCAGTTTAAGGTTGAGAACTTCGGACGATCTTATGTAATATAAGTGGTAGACATTATGATCGCAAAGGGGACACGTAGCAATGCACAAGTGGATTATGTTTATTTTGTTTACAGCGGCGTCGTTGCTGGGCGTTTATTTGCTCACATTCGCCCTTCCTGCCAAGCCGGTCGACGAGTCCGCCTCGCTTCCTGAAGGCATGGTGCTGATGAAGGTCGTTGCATCCAACGATTTCGTATTTGACCAACCGGTATACACGGCTAAGGTCGGCGACAAAGTGAGACTGAAGCTTTCCAATAAAAGCGGTATTCACGGCATTCACATCGATGAGCTGAACGTGGCGCTGGACAACGACCATCCGGAGACGGATCTGGAATTCACGGAGCCGGGCGAATATCGCATTTATTGTTCCATACCGTGCGGTCAAGGACATACGACGATGGAGTCCAAGCTCGTCATAGAAGCGGCGTAAGCCGCTTCCGCAATGACCGTAAACATGCGAAAGGAGCCGAAAGGCTCCTTTTTGTTGAAATCAAAGCGGCTCGCGGCGACGGTCGCGCTCCCGCCCACGCGCGATGAGCAAGTCGGCGATATAGCCTAGCAGCGCCCAAGTCGCGATCGTAAGCACGTACATGAGCAGGACGCTGACTTCGTGCACGTCGACGAACATGTCGACGATCCAGGCGGGAACGCTGAGCATGAAGAATACGAGGTTGTGCGGGTCGTAGCCGGTGTAATTGTACAAGCAGACAGCAGCTCCGATGATCGTCGCTGCAATGGTAACGGGATAGCGCATGACGTACCGTTCTCCTTCACGTTTAAAGATTGCCGTAATGCGACTGCTTGGGTTATTATGTGACAAAAGGACGAAACTCATGCGATTCACCCGATTCGCTTAATTAAGGGGAGGAACCACGAATGATTACCCATATCGTTTGCTTCAAGCTGAAGGACCGCAGCGCCAAGAGCGTGGCGCGCACCGCGCAGGTGCTAAGGGACATGGAAGGGAAGATCGGGGAGCTGAAGTCGATCGAGGTCGGCACCGACGTGCTGCATTCGGACCGTTCCTACGACATCGCGCTCATTACGAAATTCGAATCGCTCGAGGCGCTCGAGGCTTATCAGGTACATCCGGTACATAAGAAGGTCATCGAGCATATGGCGCAGGTCCGCGAAGCATCCGTCGCCGTCGATTTCGAAAGCTAAGGGCGGTTGGGCGAAATGAGAGACGTGTACGAAATCATGACTTATTTGCTGGTGATCATCATCAGCAGCATCGTCATGGTGGCATGGTTGAAGCGGAAGGCAAGAAAAAAGAAGCAAGGCTGAAGGCGGGCGACGGACGATGTATTATGTGAATCGCGAACAAATTGCCGTAAGGCTGGAGACGCTGCCGGGCATCGCGTCCGCGCTGCGGTCGCTGGCCGACAATTGGCAAGGAAGCGTGCTGGAAGGATTGGCCCAGGAGAGGGCGCTGCATCTGGCGATCGAGACGATTACCGACGTGGGCAGCTTCTTCATTGACGGCTTTATTATGAGGGACGCCAGCAGCTACGAGGATATTATCGAAATAACGGGCGAGGAGGGCGTGTTTCCGGCGCATCTGCTGGAGACGCTGACGGAGCTGGTGAAGCTTCGCAAGCCGCTCGTGCAGGACTATTATTCGTGGCCGAGAGGCGAGCTGCATCCGATGACGCCGAAGCTGATCGAGGCGCTGCCGGCTTTCAAGCGGGCGGCCGAAGACTACTTGGCGCGCGAGCTGTAGAACGGCGGAATGCGCTTGATTTACGAAACCGTCAAAATACGTTACAATGACGCTATCAAGCCTCAGAGGTGGTGAAGGGTTGAAGCGGAACGGAATGATGCGCGCCGCGGGTTCGGCGGCGGATTCGCGCGGAGACGGCTCGACGCGCGAGCGGATATTGCTGCTGCTGAAGACGAACGGCAGAATGAGCGCCGGCGATTTGTCCAGACAGCTCGGGTTGACGGAAATGGCGATTCGGCGGCATATGTACGCGCTGCAGAGCGAAGGAAGCGTGACGACCGTGGCCGTACGCCAGGCAATGGGCAGGCCGCTTCACGCCTACGAGCTGACGGCCGAAGCGGATGAGCTGTTTCCGAAAAATTATCATTTGCTTGCGCTCGATTTGCTGAGCGAGCTGGCGGGCGATCCCGAGACGGCATCGCTGGTCGACCGGGTATTCGAAGGCCGCAAGAAAAAGCTGCTTGACCGGTACGGACCGCGCATGGCCGACAAAAGCCTGGGGCAGCGGGTCGAGGAGCTCGCGGCCATCCAGAACGCGGGCGGCTATATGGTCGAGACGGAAGAGCAGGGCGGCTGCTACATGCTCCATGAATATAATTGCCCGATCGCGCAAGTAGCGGGCGAGTATCAGCAAGCTTGCAGATGCGAGCTGTCCTTGTTCAAGGCATTGCTCGAGGCGCCCGTCGAACGGACGGAATGCCTGGCCAAGGGCGGAGGCAAGTGCAGCTACCGAATCGGGTAACGAGGGGAATCATACGGTTGGATAGAGCAAGGCGGTTTAAAGCGGATCCTGGCGGATTCGCGGCGAACGGCCTTTTTTTGTTGCTTATCGGCGTCCCATGTGTGTCAAGACGAGCCCATGCTGCTTATAATGTCATTACGCAAGTGGGCATTCGTCTAGATGACGCCGGAGGAGGGAGATCATGGAGGTTATCGCATGGAGCGCGGCGGTCGCCGCGGGCGCATTCGTCCTGCTGGCGATCGGCATGCTGATCGCGCTGCGCTCGGCGCTTGGCAGGCTGGCGCGGGCGCAGGCTTCGGCCGAAGCGATGCAGCGGGACGTGCATAAGCTGGCGCAAGAGCTAAGCGGGCTCGCGGCGCCGGCGGAAGCGACGATTCGCGAAGCGCACAAGCATCTTCAATCGGCAGGCAGGCTGTTCGAAGCGGCCGGCCAGGTCGGCGCAGCGATCGCGCATACGACATCGGCGGTCGAACGCGTATCGTCCGTGCTGTCCGAATCGGCGGAGCGGCATGCGAATCGCGCGGCGACGAAGCGGCAGGTCGAAGAGGCGCTGGAGTGGGCGGAGCTCGGAATGGCGGCGTGGCAGCTGTGGCAAACTAGCCGCAAGGCCGCGGCTCCCGCGGGGACCGTGCATGATCCGAAGCCGGAACGCAAGCCTGAATCAAGCGGAAGAGACGAAGGGCACGCTAAGAACGAAGGGAGCGACGATAATGTCAACACGTAAACAAACAAAAGGATTTTTGCTCGGCGCATTGGCCGGAGGCGTAATCGGTTCGGTAACGGCGCTGCTGCTCGCGCCGAAGGCAGGCAAGGAGCTTCGCCAGGATATTTCCGAAGGCGCGCAGAAGGTTGGCGGCGCCACGGCGAAGGTCGCCGGTCAGGTGACCGATACGACGGTGAGCATCGCGAAGCAAATCGGCGGCCAGGCGGCGGAATTTGCCGGCAAGACGAAACTCGCGGCCACTAGCGTCGTCAGCAGCGTCAAAGGCTGGAATAAATCAGAGGGCGGCCAAGGAATCGTCATCAACGTCAAAGATACGGACGCGGGCCTTGAAACGAGCGCGATCGACGCCGTAGAAGCCGGGGAGACGGAAGCGGCCGTATCGAAGGAGCAATAGCCGAAGCAGGCGGGAACTACAAAATGGCATTCAACCCGAGAGGGGTTGGATGTCATTTTTTGGTATGCAATGACAAGAAGGGGCAAACTCGGCAACCGGTTTTTCGCACCGGATGGCAGGTACGTTTTCGAGCCCGTATTCATATGCTATTCTGTCTCCAATTCTATACATTCGTTACAAGAAAGCGGTGTGTTTGTGCAGCAACCGATTGCGATACTCGATTCCGGCGTAGGCGGCCTCACCGTTGCCAAGGAAGTGATGCGCCAACTGCCGCGCGAGAAACTGATTTACTTCGGAGACACGGCTCGGACACCGTACGGCCCGCGATCTTCGGATGAGGTTGTCAAATTTACGCGAGAAATCGTCGGTTACTTAATTCAATTTCGTCCCAAAATGATTGTTATAGCATGCAATACGGCAACGGCGGTCGCGCTTGACGATATCCGCTCGAGAGTTGCCGTTCCCGTCGTCGGCGTCATTAACCCGGGCGCCCGGGCGGCGATCGGGCAGACGGTTACGGGCTGCGTCGGCGTTATCGGCACGGAAGGCACGATTAAGAGCGGCGCGTACGAGCAGGCGCTGCGCGGCTTGTCGCCGAACGTCCGGGTCGTCAGCGAAGCATGCCCCAAGTTCGTGCCGCTCGTGGAGAAAGGGAACTTCCGCTCGCCGGAAACGTACGAGACGGTCCGGAACTCCATCGGGCATTTGCGCGGATATCCGATCGATACGCTGATATTGGGATGCACGCACTACCCGTTCCTGACGGAAACGATATCCGAAGTGATGGGTGAGCGGGTCAGCCTGATCAATTCGGCCGAAGAGACCGCGCTCGAGATCAGAAAAATTTTGCAGGACAGGATGGGGCTCGCGCGCGGCGGGCAGGTGCCGGTGCATCAATTTTTTTGCAGCGGCGAGCCGCATCTGTTCAAAGCGATCGCTCAGCAGTGGATGGGCGAGCAGATCGAGCTGTCGCCCGTCGTATGGCAGGTGCCGGTTATCGTTTGACATGCGGCTGGCGATGACAGGACCGTTTCGCAAGGCGATAAACCTTGCGGAACGGTCCTTTTTACTTGAAGCGAAACCGTTCGCCCTAAGAGCGATTGGCGGCCTGGTTCATAGGACAGGGAGACCTTTGCATAGCATGATAGCAATGAACATATACGGAGGAGGGGATTGCGTTGCTTTCGGAGGAACAAGGCTTCGGTTACCTCGATCTGGTGGAGGGCGCAAGGCAGCTGGTCGGCAGATATTCCTTCGTCTCCGCCTACGTGATCGGGCATAGCGTCATGGGCAAGCCGCTGCTCGCGCTTCGCTGCGGCAGGGGTCCTCGCCAAATTCATATGAACGGCTCCTTCCACGCGAACGAATGGATCACGTCCGCGCTGCTGATGCGCTTCGCGGCCGACTTGTCCGCCGCATACGCCACCGGCGAGCCGATCTGCGGCCAGCAGGCGGAACGTCTGTGCAGACAGGTTACGCTTTGGGTCGTCCCGATGGTCAACCCGGACGGCGTGGAGCTTACGCAGCGAGGTGCGCCGCCCACGCATCCGTGGCACCGGCTGCTGCTCGAATGGAACGGCGGCTCGGAGCGGTTCAGCGGCTGGAAGGCGAATATTCGCGGCGTCGACTTGAACGACCAATTTCCCGCTTTTTGGGAAGAGGAGCGCAAGCGCAGAGGTGTGGAGGGACCGGGACCGCGCGATTATCCGGGTCCGTATCCGCTCAGCGAGCCCGAAGCGGCCGCGATGGCCCGCTTTACGGAGTCGATCCCGTTCGATATGGTGCTGGCGCTGCATACGCAAGGACGGGAAATTTATTGGAACTACCGCGACTACGAGCCGGCCGAGGCGGAAGAGCTGGCCGGGAGGCTCGGCCGTGCAAGCGGCTACAAGCCGGTCAAGCTGAGCGGGAGCGACGCGGGCTACAAGGATTGGTTCATTCAGCAATACCGCCGTCCCGGGTTTACCGTCGAGGCCGGATACGGCGAAAATCCGCTGCCGATGGGCGGCTTCGATCAAATTTACGTCGAGCTGCAGCCGCTGCTGCTGGAGGCGCTTCGTCTATGACGGGCGCCCTCCGGCCGTACCGTCCGGTCCGGCTTAGTAATGGCGGCCGCTTGTGGTATAATAGGCGCAAAGATAAGCGAAGGTGGTCGAACGGATGCGAAAATTGCTGTCGCTGCGCCATTGGCAGAAGACGTTTGCGAGAATTTACCGGCTGCTCAGGTCGAGCGAGGTTTCTTTGGGGGACAAGCTGCTCTTTGCGGTTCCCGCGCTGCTCTACTGGGTGCTGCCGGACGTTCTGCCGCTGCCGTTTCTGCCGATCGACGATATCGCCGTTACGATGCTTCTGGCGGAATGGTTTGCCCGCAGAACGGAGAGAAAGTATAATGGGAAATAGTGAGTTTTTGCCGCTAGGCATCCAAATAAGAGGAGCTGGATTTCAATGAAATGCAAAATTTCCAAAAACGCCGCCAAAGTGATCCAATCGGAGCTGGCCAAGCCCGAGAACGAAGGCAAAATGCTTCGCATCTACGTGACGCACGCGCACGGCGACCATGCCCATTACGGCATGGCCATCGACGTGCCGTCTGACCGGGACGAAGTCGTATCGACGGACAAAGGAATCGACGTTATTTTGGAGAAGGACAACGCGTTCCTGGACGGCGTGCGCATCGATTATTTCTATGTGCCGGAAGAGGGCTTCGCCGTTACGAATCCTTCCATGGGCAATCACGGCGACCACTAAACGGGCAGACATCAAAGCAACGCGTGGAATAGGGCGATGGATAATGGTTAACGACATAAGGGTTTGCGACAAATGCAAGCACATGAAGATGAAGACGGTCGTGCCGAAGCTGCAGAAGCTCGTGCCGGATGCGGAAGTCAAGGTCGGCTGCAAATCATACTGCGGGCCATGCGCCCGCTACGCCTTTATATTCGTAAACGGACGCTACGTGAAGGGGGCGACCGAGGACGAGGCGATCGAGAAGGCCCTTCCTTACGTAAAGAAGAAAAAGTAGGCAGGACTGCATCCTTCATAAGAAAATGACATCCGAAGACCCGACGCCTGTTCAAATCGCGCGTTCGGGTTTTTGCGTCCGGCGCGGGCGGCTTCGGGTCCGGACGGAAAGGAGAATCGAAGGTGGATATTACAACGCCGCAGCTGCTGTACCACGGAACGACGAGCGATACGGTGCAATCCTTCGAGCGCAGGCTGCTGCATTCGCCGTATTGGCGGCCGGGCAGGGATTTCGGCGAAGGCTTCTATACGACGATATCGATCGCGCAGGCGCGCAAATGGTCGCATAAGGCGGCGAAGGAGTCGTGGGACGGAGGTCGGCCGTGCGTGCTCGTCATCGAGCTGGCCTCGCTGCCGGAGCGGGTGGAGCCGCTGCTGTTCCTGTCCGATTCGCCGAGCTGGGCTTCTTTCATTTACGCGCACCGCCGGGCGGCCGTTAAGGGAACCGACCCTTGCGAACGCCACCCGGACGTCGTCATCGGCCCGATGGCGGACAATGACACTGGAAAAATCGTACATAAAGCGGTACAATTAAAGAAAGACGACCGTTGGTTTTATGAACAAATTACGATGTCCCGCAGCGGGAAGAGGCTGGACGCGCTAAGTCTAGGCAATCAAGTCGTCTTTTGCTCGGAGCGCTTCGAGTCCCATTTGAGGCTGCTGGGCTACCATATTTATACGGGAAGCAGGTGGATGTACCATGAGAGCGAAATCGCAGGTCAGGCTAAGCGTGTATGAGCGCGGCATCGTCGAAGCGCTGGTCGAGGATTACGGCTATGCACCGGCCGACGCCCGGGCGCTCGTCGTCGATTACATCGCGGTCGTGCGCAAGCTCGGCGGTTACGACAATTGCGGCCATTACGCAAGATTGCTGGACCGCGCGCGCCGCATGAACCATCCGCCGCTCCAATGGCTGGAGAGAATTATCGACATCGAGAAGGGCGAGCTTAGGGACAGTGGCATCGGCCCGGTGGAACGCCAATATTTGCAAACGAAATAGGACTCGAGACCTGAGTAAAGTCGGGTCTTTTTTTTGGCTTGGGGGAGAACAGATGCGTAACTTGCAAAAGCCGGCGTTGTACTACGGCATCGGACTAGCCGCGTCGATCGCCTTGCTGGCCGCGGCGGAGCTCATATGGCTGCCCGCGCCGCTCCGGACGGGAAGCGGCATGCAGTGGATCGAGATGATCGACCGGCTCTATTACGCCGTCGCGCTCGTGCCGTTATGCTGGACGGCCGGGGCGATCGTCGGAATCGCAGGGCAGAGAAGGGGACGGCTGCCCGGGGAGCGAGTCCGGATCGTTCGAGCCGGGCAGGCGCTGCCGCTGCTGCTGCGCTGCGCCATCACGCTTCTTGGCTTCGCCGGAACGTACATGGCGTTGTTCGCGACGGACGAGCTGGTCTTGACGATCGGCGTCATTGCGGCAGCGATGCCTCTGCTAGCGCTGGACATGCTGGTCTGCGGGAAGCGAAAGCGCAGCCTGGCCGTACTGCTTGGAAGCGCGGCCTTGTACGCGGCTTTGCTCTGTCCGACCGGCTACCTGGTTACCTATCCGGGCATGACGCTGGATATGAACCGCTACGCGCGGGTTGAGGGCGGCGTCGGGGGCGGAACCGTCAATGGCGTACTCGTGTTCGACCGGCCGGCGGTGCCGGCCGACTGGCTGTACGCGCGGCTGCTGCCGCAGTATGCGTTCGTGAAAAGGCCGGAGGACGAGCCGCCGCTTACCGAGACGTATACCCAGGTCGTCATGATGAAGACGGACGCGAATGCCGTTGCCGCCGCCGTCGCGATGGAGAAGGCCGGCGTCGGAAGCGGGATCGCTTCGATCGGGGTGAGGGTCGTCGCGGTGGTCAAGGGCATGCCGGCCGACGGGCGGCTGCAGGCAGGCGATATAATCGAGCAGCTGGACGGCTACTCGGTCAAATCGACCGAAGAGCTGGCCGATTATATGACGGGATCGGTGAAGCCGGGGCAAATCGTCGACGTCACGGTGCGAAGGGCTGGCAGCCCCGTGCAGGTCACGCTCGAGGCCGCGGCGGCGGACGACCAGTCCGGACGGCCGGTCTTCGGCGTGTCGGTCCAGACGGAGCTGCGGCTGGATATTCCCCGCGACGTCGACTACAAACGGTACATGGCGCACATCGGCGGCCCGTCGCACGGCGCGATGCTGACGCTGGCGCTCGTCGACCAGCTGACGCCGGGCGGCGTCACGTTCGGCAACGAGGTGGCGGGGACGGGGACGATCGAGGCGGACGGATCGATCGGGCTTATCGGCGGCATTAAGCAGAAGGCCTATGCCGTAAGCCGTACCGGAGCCGACGTGTTCTTCGTGCCGGCCGCGCTCGAGGCGGATGCGCGAAGCGCCGCGCCGGACCTGAACATCGTGCCGGCGAAGACGATCGACGACGTGCTGGCATGGCTTGCGCAGCACCGAAAATAAACGAAGACCCCTCAAGGAAGGCCTGCCGAACGGCAAGCTCCATGAGGGGTCTATTTTGTTGCGCCGCGGAACGTCTCGTACCGGAGCGGCGCAAGGGATTCGGCGGCGACTTGTCCGTGCTAATCGGCAGCCGCGCAGCGCCTGGTTATCGGACGGCTTCGGCGTCCGCTTCGACCTGAGCGGCAACGGCCGCTTCGCCGTCATCGCCGCCGCCGGCGCGCGCTTCCACGGCGCCTTGCTTCTTGAAGTCGTCGATCAAATCGCTCATGACGATCTGATCGGACATGTTCAGCTCGGTGCGCGCGTCTTCGATGGCGCCGAGGCAGGCGTTCATGTCGCCGGCGGCGCCGGCCGCGATATTCCAGCATTTGCCGTTCTCGGTAATTCCGTCGCCGGAAGGCATATAGTAGACGGTGCCGTCCGTGAAGGCGCCGTTGCGAAGGACGACCTTCTTGCCTTCGAGCGGCTGCGCGGTCAGCAGCGGCGTCCCGATCATGTAACGGTCGGCGGTCGAGATGCCGAGAAGATGCAGGATGGTCGGCGTAATGTCCAGCTGCCCGGCGACGTTCGCGTGCGTGCCCGCCTGCCCGTCTCCCGGCAGATGGACGAACATCGCGACCTGCTTCTGAATCATTTCCCGATCGAGATCGCTGAGCGGCTTGCCGAGGAACGTCTCGAACAGCTTCCAGTCCTTGATCGAGTTGTCATGATCGCCGTATGCGACGAAAATCGTGTTATCCCACAGCCCTTCCTCTTTCATGCGGTCGACCAGCTCGCCCATCGCCGCATCGACGTAATGGACGGCTTGCAGGTAATCGCCCATGATCGTCCCGTCAAGGCTGCCGACGTCCAGCTTCTTCTCCGTATCCGGCATCGTATAAGGATGATGGCTGGTTAGCGTAATCATGAACGAGTAGAAGGGCTTCTGCTGATCGGCGACGACGTCCATCGATTGACGGAAGAACGATTTGTCGCCGAGCGCCCAGCCAACCTTTTCGTCCAGGATAAAGTGCTTCAGGCTGTAAAACTTGTCGTATTTCATATTGTGGTACATCGTATTCCGGTTCCAGAAGCCGCCTTCGTAGGGATGGAATACCGTCGTCGCGTAATCGCGTTCTTTTAAAATTTTGGACATGCAGTCAAACTCGTGGGAAGCGTATTGGATGAAGACGGAGCCGTTCGTCACGGGCTGCATCGAGCAGTTCGCGGCAAAGTCGCCGTCGGACGTTCTTCCCTGCGAGGTTTGGTGGTAAAACTGGCTGAAATACGCGCTCGTGTCGATGAGCTTGTTCAGGTTCGGCGTAATTTCCTGCCCGCCGATGGATTTGCCGACCATAAAGTTTTGGAACGCTTCGAGCTGCACCATGACGACGTTGCTGCCGGCATATGCCCCGAAGAGCGGGTCCTGCTCCAGCGCGCCGCGAAGGTCGCCCCGCTCCTCGATCCATTGCTTCGCCTCCGACGATTGCTCGGCTGTGACCGTCGCCGCGTCCAAATAGTTTTGCTTCACGTACCGGTATACGTCATAGCCGTGAAAGCCAAGCGCGCCCGTCACGTTGTAGATGGACAGGTTCCACCAGTTGCCGACGAAGATGCCTTGCCCCCATGTGCGCTTCGCTTCGTTCACGTTCGAGAAGTACAGCGATGTCCCGACGGTGAAAATAACCGCGCTGAGCACGATCCGGACAGCAGCCTTCAGCCAAACCGGAGACGCGCCGCGAGGCGGGCCCGCCGAACGCAAGTCCCGGCGTCCGAACCAAATGACGTATACCGCGAACGGCACGATAACCATCCAGTCGATGAAAAAAACGATGTCCTTCCAGCTGAGCAGCGTTCCGATGCTTCCGCCGAGCGAATCGACCTGGCTGAACTGCAGCAGCACCGGGACCGAGATGAAGTCCTGAAAGTAACGGAAGTAGATCATATCCGCGTATAAAACGAAAGAAACGATAAGATTAAGGACGATAAGGGCGACGATCCGGCCCCGCGCGGGCAGCCAGATCGTCCAGAAGCTGAGCAGCATCAGGGCGCCCAGCTCGATTAACTTGTCTTTGTCGGTCATTTCGAACTTGGTCATTCCGATAAATTGCGAGAACAAATAGAGCTTCGCCATAATGACGGCGGCGAACAAAAGAAGGTCGACCGCCTTCAGCCTCTCCAGCCAAACCAGAAGCGTGCTCATGCCTCGGCGGGCCAGGCTGCGTTGATTCGGAAACATAAGGGTATATTCCTTTCTTTCTGTTTAATCCCGGTTGCCGCGGGGCGGAAGCGGGCCAAAAAACTGGTAGTAGTTGCATTCGATCCGGCCGTTGAAAAGCTTGCGCTTCTTGTCCGCGGGCCGGCCGAAATAATGCTCGATCGTCTTCGAAGGGCTGATCGCGAAGTAGGACCAGGTCGGGTAGTGAAGCGCGGTCAAGCCGAAGGCTCGCAGGGCGGCCTCCGCCGCGTCGTCGTCGCCAAGCCGCTCCCCGTACGGCGGGTTCGTAATGACGACGCCGTAATCCCCCTGGAGCTTCACCTTGGAGACGGGCTGGACGCTCAGCTTGATGTCCTTGCCGAAGCCCGCCTTCTTGACGGCGGCTTCCGCGATTTCGATCGCGCCGGCATCGATGTCGGAACCTGCGATCTGCAGAGGAATGTCGTCCTTCACGAGGTCGAACGCCTCGTCGCGCGCCTCGCGCCAGAGCTTGTCCGGGATAAGCGGCCAGCCTTCGCCGTTGAAGCTGCGTCTGAGGCCCGGCGCGATGTTCCACCCGATCATGGCGGCTTCGATCAGCATCGTGCCGGAGCCGCAGAACGGATCGTACAGCGGCCTCTCCGGCCGCCAGCGGCTCAGCAGCACGAGCGCGGCCGCCATCGTCTCGCGGATCGGCGCCTCGGTCGCCACCCGGCGGTAGCCCCTCCTGTGCAGGCCGTCGCCGGTCGTGTCGAGCGTGAGCATCGCGACGTCGTTCATGAGCGTCGCCTCGATGACGTAACGGCCGCCGTCTTCCGGGAACCATTCGGTACCGTAATGCTCCGTCATTTTGCTCACGACCGCTTTTTTCACGATGCTTTGGCAGGCGGGAACGCTCGTCAGCTGCGATTTTTGCGAACGGCCGTTCACCGGGAATTCGCCGTCCTCGGGGATCCATGCCGGCCAATTGAGCGCCTTGGTTCCTTCGAACAGCTCCTCGAAGGTGGTTGCCGGGAACTCGCCCATCTTGATCAAAATCCGTCCGGCCGTACGAAGCCACAGGTTCGTGCGGCAAATATCGGCGGGACCGCCCGTAAAATTAACGCGCCCGTTCTCGACCTTCAGATCGGCATAGCCGAGATCCTTCAGCTCGCGCGCCACAACTGCCTCGAGTCCCATTGGCGCGGTTGCGATTAACTGCAATTTTTCCATTATACACACTCATTTCATCCAAACTTGGCGCCGCGAAGGCGCTTGCCTTGTGCAAGCTTGTAACCTCTCGTACAAAAACTTACAATCAAGTATAGGACAAAATAAGCTGTTTTTACAAACAGTTAATATGGAGAGAGAAGAAAAATGTTGCTAAACGAACAATATGTGGATTCGCTTTACGGGGAAGACGCCGATCTGGCGCGCGCCAAGGCTGGCATCGCGGCGGCCGGAATGCCCGATATTTCGGTCGCCGAGGGCTATGGACGGCTGTTGACGATGCTGGTCGCGATGTCGGGAGCGCACAAAATATTGGAAATCGGGGCGCTCGGCGGCTACAGCGGCATCTGCCTGGCGCGCGGACTGAAGGAGGGAGGCAGCCTTGTATCGTTGGAACTTCTGCAGAGCTACGCCGATTTGGCAAAGCGGCATATGGAAGCGGCGGGACTGGGCGATAAGGTCGATTATATGGTGGGAGACGCGAAGCAAA
Source organism: Paenibacillus arenilitoris (assembly GCF_014705655.1). Classification (GTDB taxonomy): domain Bacteria; phylum Bacillota; class Bacilli; order Paenibacillales; family Paenibacillaceae; genus Pristimantibacillus; species Pristimantibacillus arenilitoris. The sequence goes on from NZ_JACXIY010000002.1 coordinate 354,086, forward strand.
GCTTGGCGGAGCTTAGGGCGGCGGGGGGAAGGTTCGATTTCTTTTTCATCGACGCCGATAAGGAAGGGTACCCCGCCTACCTCGATTATGCGATCGAGCTGGCGGAGCCGGGAGCGGTCATCGTCGGCGACAACATTTTGCTGCGCGGCAGAACGACGAATCCGGCCAAGGAAGGGCCGTCGGTTCTCGCGGTCCGTTCGTTCAACGAGCGGATCGCTTCGGACGAGCGCTTGCTGAGCACGGTGCTGCCGGGTTATGACGGCCTGGCGATCGCGATCGTGAAGTAGGTTTGGGCTGGTCGCGCTCCGATGCGGAAGAAGCGGGAGACGGGTTTGCATCGGAGCGTACATGCAGGCGAATGGATGGACAGAGGTGCGTATACGTTATCGCTAATCGCGAGACAGACAAAGGTGCGATAGTGCGCATATGTGTTATCGCTAATCGCGAGACAGACAGCGTCTGTGCCAAGGCGGCGGATTATGCGCTCTAACAGCTATCATTCCTCGCGTAACAGCAAGGTTACGGCTCGCTTATCATTCGCCGAAAGGCATGAGAGGCGTTATCGCGTTTGCATTCCCGCCTCAATCCTCGCCTCATTTCCGCCGCAGAATGAATGCCAATCTCAAAAGTTGAAATTAAACCGCGATTGAAGAGCTGCAAAAACGTTTTAATTTCAGTATTTGATACTACATAGCGTTTCGGAAGCTCTACAGATGGTTTAACGATGAAGTAATTTCATTATTTGCACTTGTTGGCGAATATTAACCATTCTCGAACAAGCCAATTGCAATTTTTGAAATTATCCCGGTCCGGCTTAATGGATAAACATTCGCTTCGTCGGGTTAAGGCTCCATGCATGCGTACGAGATGCGCCCCCTTGAGAGGCTTTGATCCACTCCAGTTGCTCGAGCTTTCGGAGATGCGGGCGGGCCGTATTGTAGGTGCATCGAAGGCTGCTTCGGACGTCTGCGAGCTGCATAGGTCGTTCGAGTCGCGCGGCAAGGCGCAAAATCTCCCGTTCGCGGACATGCAATTCATCGAAAGCGCCGATTACGCCGAACAGCCGGCCGACCATCTGCTAGAGGAGCTGCTGCCACAGCCGCGGGCGCTGCTCGATATCGTCGTAGCCAATGCGAACGACGGTCCAATTGTCGTTCGTGAGATGCATCTGCCTGACCCATTGATCGCAAAATTGTCTGCGCGTCACATGGCGCAAATGCGTGCCATAGCCGTCGATTTCGATCGCGATCCGGACATGGGAGCGTATGTACGCAAAGTCGATATAGCGATAGCCTTCGCCGAAATCTTGCATTTCATATTCGGGATGCAGATACTGAAAGTGGCCGAACGCAGGCCACCAGACGTTATGCAGCATGAGCTTCTCGGCATGACCCAGCCCATCTTTGATTCTACGCCGGTTCTCTCCGCTGCGTCCGGCTGCATGCTTGGCTAACCAGTTCTGATAGCTTTCCTCGAATAATCTATCGTTCAAATTCGATCCACTCCTTTAAAAAAAGTAAAAAGCGCCGCATGAACAGGTGCGTACCTGTCCAAACGGCGCATGCTTTGCTGCCTCGAATATTCGACTAGTTAGAGATTAGCATAATTCGTAACAAACGGCCAGCGAATTTTGCGATAAACGGGTATTAGTTTCAAAAAGTGAAATTCATTCGCAGATTTCGCTTACAACATGCCGATTAGCTTCAAAAGTTGAAATTAGAAGCGGCGGTATGGACGAGAAGTTACTCAAATATCCCGAGTAATTTCAAAGTCTGAAATTAAGCGTACCGGCAGGGCCCCTTGGGCGAAAGCAGCTGCAAAAATTGAAACTAATCGCCCCTTTGCTCGTCTATTACGTTCGCACCCCCACTCTCAAGCCTTCGAGCGAACCGGCCGCTTCCGGAGCAGCGACTGCCATACCCATGCGGCGTTGGCCAGCAGCAGGACGCCGGAGAGGATGAACAGCCCTTGAATGCCGATCCAGCCGGACAGCGCGCCGCCGGTGATCGGGCCGATCATGTTGCCGAGGCTGAGCGTGCTCGTGTTAAAGCTGTAGGCCCGGCTCTCCATTCCGTCGGGCGTATATTTGCGGATCAGGGCGTTCACCGCCGGTATGAGCCCGCCGAGGAAGACGCCAAGCAGGAAGCGCGCGGCCAGCAGCTGCCAGACCGTCCCCGCGAGCGCCTGCGGGATGAAGGCGAGCGCGGCGCCGAGCAGCGCGCAGCCAAGCACGCGCTCCGCGCCGATCCGGTCGCTCAGCCTGCCGAGCAGCGGCGAAGCGACCAGGTTCGACAGGCCGGTCACCGAGCCGACGAACCCGGCGAAGAACGCGAGATTTTCCGTCGTTCCGTGCAGCTCCTGCACGTAGAGCGGGATGAGCGTCATCGGGCTCATCATCGCGAACTGGATAAGGAAGGTGACCGCGAAGAGCGCGGTGAGCTCCCTAATGCCGCTCAGCTGCCGAAAGCCTTGCAGGACGGAAACCTGTTCGCGCGCGGCCGCCTTGGCCCGGTCGAACGGCTCCTTGACGATAAACAAGGCAAGGAGGGAGGCGGCGAACAGAAACGCGCCCGTTAAGTAAAAGATCGGCCGGAAGCCGATCGTATCGGCCAGCAGGCCGCCGATGAACGGGCCGAGTATCGTGCCGGCGATGCCGCCGGATTGGATCGTGCCCATGGCGAAGCCCATCCGGTTTTTCGGCGTCGTAGACGAGATGAGCGCGATCGATGCGGGATTAAAGCCGGAAATCGTACCGTTCAGCATGCGCAGCAGCAGCAAATGCCAAGGGGTCGTGGCGAACCCCATCAGCGCCATGACGACCGCCATGCCGAAGCCGGATCGAAGCAGCATCATTTTGCGGCCGTACCGGTCGGCCAGCCTCCCCCAGATCGGCTGGAAGATGAATGAGGTGACGAAGTTCCCCGCGAAAATAATGCCCGCCCATATGCCGATCTCGTGCTGATCGGTCAAACCTAAATCAAATTGCAAATACAGCGATAAGAACGGAATGATCATCGTCATTCCGGCCATCACGAGAAACTGACCGAACCACAGGACGACAAGATTTTTTTTCCACTGTTCCATAGACAAAGTATACCATAAGCGACATGGAAAATACCTTGGTCCAAGCTTAAAGCCCGCTACTGCGCGTAATCGCCGGTGTAATTGATCAGCGACACGTCAAGCACGCCGTCGATGGCCGACATAACGTTCACAAAGGCCGTGTTGTCATCGCGGAGCCTGATTTCGATCGTCATTTCGATGTAATCCTTGCGGACGGTTTTCGATTTGAGCGTATAGTTCAGCTTGCGAAGCTGGGTACGGACGCCCGTTATCGCTTCCTCCGTATGGCGGATGATGAGCAGATAGGGCTGCTCCCTGACTTTGCGTCTGGACAGCCAGAGCAGCGTGAGGCTGATCGCGGCCGAGCCGACTAGCGCGACCGGGTACATTTTGGCGCCGGTTGCAATGCCTGCGGATATCGCCCAGAACATATAGACGATGTCGAGAGGGTCTTTCACCGCCGTCCGGAACCGCACGATGCTGAGCGCGCCGACCATCCCTAGCGACAAAACGATATTCGTGCTGATCGTCATAATGATAATTGCGGTAATCATCGTCATGAGGACGAACGTTACATTGTAGTTATAGCTGTATACGACGCCCCGGAACGTTTTTTTGTAGATGTAGAAGATCAGCATCCCGATGCCGAACGAAGCGATAAGACCGATTAGAACGTCCGTATACGAAACGCTGCGGAACGCCTCCAAATGAAGCATGCTCTTCTTGAACAGATCTTGAAAGTTTAAGCTCTCTCCCATTGGCGTCTCCTTAATTTTTGAAATGTTGCATGACGGTTTCCCTGCAAATGACATACTTCGAAATGGCCGATCGATTGCTGGCATGCGGGCTCGCCAGCATCCGGATCATTTCCGGAAGGTACTCGTTGTATTTGACCTCCAAAATCGTTCGGGTCGGATCGAGCGCTTCCGTCAAGATGAGCCCCGGGTCGAACAGATCGTACGTATTAATCCCGGCTGCCAGACGTTTGTCGAAGGTGATGCGGACGTCTCCATGCTCATACACGTAGGCTTCCCGGATATAATCGACGATGGCAGCGGGACGGTAATGCTCGTGGACGAGCGAGCGGTAAAAGTCCTGTACGAGAGGAATGGCGGATGATTGCAGGCCAGATGCGTCCCCCTTTAATATCCGATCGTAGTCCTCCCTTGCGAGGTTGGCCGATTCCTTGTTCACGTACGCGCCGAATTTGTTCTTGCGCTCCAGCTTAATGATCCGGTCGCTGCCGTTATAAACGCGGATACGGTACTTGTGTCTGCGGAAAATGCCGTCCATTTTGTCGTACAAGGCGCTGTCCCGGGGGTTGTCGAAATAGAGGCTGCGGATGCCGTAGCCTTCTTCTCCGGTTGCGTTGGAATCGAGCGGCAGCAAGGCGGATACTCTCTGTCGCAGCGTCAAATATTCCTGCGGGTGCAAATAATATTTCAGCTCGTGCCTGAGCTTTCTTCCGAGAAATTTCATGCTAGTTCACCTTCGCTTCCCTGACACCGAAAATGCGTTCGCCTTCATTGTCTAAATAAATATCAAAGGCGGTTTGCTTATGACCGGACTCGTCCCGGGCGACGACTTTCCAGTAATACGTGCCCGGAGAGAGCGCCAGCTCGACCGTCGTGCCCGTCAAATTCATCCGCTCTTGAACGATTTGAGCGAAAGCAGGGTCCTTTGCGATCATAAAATCGTACACAATATCCTCGCCCTGCAAATCGAATGCCGGATCCCAGACGAACGTCTGCTTGCCTCCGCCGCTTGCAACGTCGCCGAGATAAAAGGGCTTCGGCTTCTCAATATCTTCCTTGAACCGTTCCATCGACCGAAGCGGAACGCCGGCGATTCTCTCGAATTCCCGGTTAAGCTCGCCGACCTTGATCGGCATGAAGCTTATGTCGGGCGTCCGTTTGACGAACGGCTCCGCGATGCCGCGCAGCGGCTCCAGCATGGTGCCGACCGTGTCGTTATTAATGATCTCGTACAGCTCGTCGATTTTGTCTTTCAGCATCCGGACATGCTCTTCGCTGCGGAAGAAGCGGTTATGCAGCTTACTGTTCCAATAGTTGCTGATCCCGCTTTCGTAACTATCGGCGCTTCTGGAATCGCGGGGAAGCTCCCAGCCGCCGTCATAATCCCACGGGAGGAAATACCACGTGTTCGAATTGAGCGGCGAATACAGCAGGAAGTTCTGCGAGGACGTGTCCATGTTATCCATGAGCATGTTGGCGGCGAGCCACGTTAAGTAATTGTCCAGGTCAAAATGTTTTTCGAATACGGCGTCGATCGGCAGAGCCATATTGTTGACGTCTTCCAGCATCGCGATCAGCTTGTCATGCTCCTCGCGTCCGTTGATTTCAAGCCGCGACTCGAACGCTTCTTTATTGTAGCTCGGATCGGATTGCGATTTGATTTCGTCGGGATACCGGAAAAACTCGAACATGACCGCCTTGTACAGCTGGCCGTACGGATCGAGCCAATGGTTTTTCAGAAACATTTTGTTCGGCTGCTCGATATGCGTGTAGAGGCCGTAGTCCTCGAAAGGCTTATCCGGATTGCCGCCTTCGGACAAGTCTTTGACATAGAGCTGCACGAACTGCGAGCGGAGGCTGGTTATATCGGGCAGCGTCTCCAGTATATCGAAGCTAAGCTTGTTGCGGATCCGGGAAGGGTCGAACGCATGCTTGTTCAGATTGAGCGTCCGCTGGTCATGCCAGAGGCCGGCCTGATCGTTCAGCTTTATTTTGTAAGACCGCTGGGACGCATATCTCGACGAATTGCCGCGAAGGCTGATCTTACCGTTCGCATCCGTCATGCCGTAACCGAACATGCCGGATTGTGGCCCGCTCCCGCCGGGCGAGCCCTCTTGCGCAATGACGTCCAGCTCGCCCTCGGCCATTCTATCGCTGATCCGGTTCAGCGAATACCAGGTCAGCGGCTGCGATGCGTCCGAGTCCTCCGGCAAAATCGTAACATACATCGGTATGACAGACGTATCGTCGTCCCGCTCGTATAATTTTTTGTCTTCGGTCAAGCCGCTCGTTTGTTCGGTTATAACGGTGTCCGGCCCGGCGTCGGCAGGTTCGGACGGCGTGCTTGTGCCGGAATTGCCCGAGCAGGCGGAGAGCAGGGCGGCGGCGCTGGCCAGAACCGCGACCGTCGTTGACGCCTTGACGCGCCATCGCTTGACGAGAGACGATTTCCGGGGAGCCGCGATCGGCTGGGAGCAGAATGTGTAATAATCGATGTTTCTCAAGTATAGCATCAGCCTTCCCAGCGCGGCGCCGAGCGTCAGCAGAGCGGCAAGAAATAAGCCAAGCCCGTGGTAACCGGAATGCATCGTCCAATAAGTGAAGGCGGCGTTCAATACAACAAATAAGCCGCTTATGAGCAATACGCCTTTGCGGTCATCGAAGTAGAGCAACAACAGCATGACGATAAAAGCGATAATGAACAAGAAGTAACCGAGCGCCAAAATGGCAAACGCATAAAACTGCTCCATCGAAAAGCCGATGGCCGGAAGAAGCTTGATGCCGAGCGCGAGCGATACGACGGTAAAAAGCAGCTGGACTTCCATGATGAAGCTGATTTCCTGAATAAGCGTGCGCTGCATTTCCTTCTTCGCAAGCGTAATGTCGGTCAGCGTGCCGCCGCTTAATATTTTGTCGTAGTAGGCGCGGAACTTCTCGTAGAACGTCGTTTCGACCGACACGACGAACGTGACGAGCGTCGGGGTTACGGTCAAGTAGGCGTAGAAGACCGGCAAATCGAAGAACGGCGAAATGACGTAATGATCGGCGACGCGAAAGTGCCCCGATCCGGTCCAATAGACGAAGCTGTGGATATAGACGCCCGAGTAGAAAAACGTCCCGATGAAGAACAGCGACGGGTACTTGGAGAGATAGGACAGAAAGCTCCAATAGATCCGGCTTTGTCTTGGCGGGAAAAACTGCTCGAAATGTCTCGCGGACAGCAGCACGACGATAAAAAAGCCTGCGGCGATCGCAGCCAATACGGATGTCGCGTTGTCATACGGCGTATAGGCGAGCAGCAGCCAGGCGCCGATCGTTGCGCAGACGACGCCGATCAGAAAACTTCTGACGATTCTCTTGTAATCTTTGAGAGCGGACAGATGCACCGTTTGAAGCCAAATGACGATCAGCTCCGAGAACAGCAGGTAAGTCGCGATTTTGTAGCCGGGTCCGACCGGCATGCCGCGCAGGAACAGCCAAGCCGTCAACGCGCCTATCGGCAGGCAGACGGCGATCGAGCCGTAGTAGGAGGAGAGGAGGTGCTCGTATTTTTTCATATACATCATATCCGCGATGAATCGGGTAAGCACCATCGACAATCCGCCGGTAATGAGAACGGAGAAGATGAAGCAGTAGACGATCGTCGTCAGGAACAGCTCCTTCTCCAGAAACGAAACGCCGGATAACGTCATCAGCCACTGCATGCCGACGACCATGAACATGCAAAGAATCATCGGTCCGATCGTCGTCAGCGACGAATAGGCATAGGCGACAACGTTATTGAATAGGCCGTGGCCGTTAAAAAGCTTTCTTAGTTCAAAGCCGATGCCCGCCATCTTCTTTCCCCCTTGTAATCCGAATACCGTTCACGGTAGCTCTCGATGAATTTTTCGCGCGTGTAGGCGGCGTTGACGCGCGCAAGACCGTTTCTGCCCATGGTTTCCCTCAATTCGCTGCTTCTGCAGAGGGTCGCGATGGCCGCCGCCATTTGGTCGTAATGCATGACCGGCGCCACGATGCCTGCGGGTCCTATTCCGTCGTCAAGTCCCTGAAGCAGCTCTCTGCAGCTGCCGACGTCGGTCGTTACGCAGGGCTTCGAGGCCGCCATCGCCTCCAATACGGCAAGAGGCATGCCTTCGCTGATGCTGGAGAGCAGAATGATGTCCATTCGGGCCAAATAATCTTTGACCCGAACCTCGCCCGTAAAAAAAACGCCCGACAATTGCAGCGTCTCCACTAGCTGCAGGCATTCCTCGAAATATTCTTCGTTCTCTTCGGAAGGGCCCATAATGTACAGCTCGGCTTGCGGGAACTCGCGCCTCACGAGAGCGAAGCTTTGAATCATCGTCTTTATATCTTTGATCGGGACGACGCGTACGATGGCGCCTAAGCGAACGATGCCGTCATCCTCAGCGGGACGGCTTGCGATATCGGCATAATCGGCGACATTGACGCCGTTCGGAATGATTTTTATTTTGTTCTCGTCGCAGCCAAGTTCGATTTCGATTTCGCGGTTGCGGTTGAATAATGTGATCACCTCGTCGGCATAATTGTAAGCCGCCTCGGAAAGCCGGTAAAAATATTCGATCCACAAATCCTTGAAGTATCCTTTCACCCAGTCCGCTTTTATAATCTCTTCTTCCCGCTCCCTGGAGTAGATGCCGTGCTCGGTAAGAATGTACGGGCTGCCGTACAAGTGCTTGGCGAGCGCGCCGACTACGCCGGCATAACCGGTCGATACGCTGTGATACAAGTCCGCTTTCGGGATGTCGCTGCGTATCGTCAGGAACAGAGGGAGGATCATGGAACGCACGGTCCAGAACATTTCCGTAAACGGAACCTGGGCGTATTTATCCTCGCACAACTCCACCAGTATATCGAAGAAATCCTTGCTCATCAGGAAATCGGACGCAGCCCGCAGCTTCTTGGACCGGAGCATGTCGAATATGCCGCTCCATTCGACTTCGCCGCCCGAGCCGAGCAAGGAACGGAACGCGTTGCGCTTGTCGTCCGACAGCCGGAACCGGTGACCGCTTTCGCCATTCTCGCTTAAATACGAGTCAAGAAAGATCTCTTTGATCTCGGACACGTTGGACGGCAACGAATATTTGTACTGGCCGCGCTGCTTCTCGTTTGCGACGATGGCGAAGATGACGAATTCATGCTCGGGCAAATTCGTAATGAGAGAATGAATCCAGCTTGACACGCCGCCGGTTATATGCGGGTATGAGCCTTCGGCGATGATGCAGATCCGCATGGTCGTTAACCACCCAATTCGATTTTAAATTCCGCTTTTCCGGCGGTTATCAAGTATACGCCCTCGTCGATTTTGCGGACGGTGCAGCCCGCATGAGCGCGTATCGTCCGCTCCGTCCTCATGATGAAGTGCAATTCGCTGCGATACGGCTCCACCGAGCCGTGCAGCGTCCGTCCGCTGCGTGCCCAAGTTACGCCGCTCGAAAGCGTCTCAGCCGTCCGGATCGCCGCTTCCGTGGAAGTTAACGGCCTCAGCCAAGGGTAAGTTTTGTCCAATCGGGCAAGCATTTCCGTATACTTCTCATACAGTTCTTCCCAGTCCAGCCCATGGCTGCGCTGATCATTGAGCAGGTCGTCCGGATGGATAAAGTGGGAGAAGATGCCGAGCGAAGTCATCGTGCTTGCTTCCGACCATCTCTCGAAGCTGCCCTGCATATACCCGGAAGTCACGCGCGGCAGCTCAAGGATGCCGTCCTCCGCGATTTCGAATTCCTGCACGTAAGAGAGACCGGAGGAGTCTTCCGCGTAAAGCGAGGAGATGACCGCGATATCCGGCCAGCCTTGTTTGAGCGCTTCCCGTCCTTCCCGACTTAATACGTTGGATGGGGGGACGTAAGACAACATCGTATAGTTTGGAAAAGCGGTTTTGGCGAAGCGGACGACTTCCTCAATGGATTCCGCCATCTCTTCGGTACCGGGCCAGGCATTATATCCGAATTCGCCGGCAACCGCCTGCGACAGCACAAGCGACTGGTGATTATAGCCGTGAAGGCCGATTTCGCCGCCGCTCTTAAGCACCTCGCGCCCATAGGAGACGAGCCCCTTTACGTCGGCATCTACGGGAGATCGGAATGGCGGTTCTGTATTGTCGTTATAGGATTCGATCAATACGGCCGTATAGACGATGTCGTACTGCTTAGCCGCTTTCAGCATGTCGGGCCACCACACATCCCGGAAGAAGGCCGGCCGGTCCCTGCGGTAATCGCGGTATAGATCCGCATCCAGGGTGCTAGCGATCGGGGCAGGGAAGTCGTCGATGTACATGATTTTTGCATTGAAGATCGGATAAATGAATTCGGGCATCAACATTGACACGGCGCCGGCGATCAGCCCGCGATTAATTTTTTCCTGCAGCATGGTACCGTTGAACACCATGAATTTTCCTTCGCCGTACGGGTAATCCCACAAGAGCGGCACGCCGCCGGCCGTCGTGGCGAGCACGCGGCTCTTCTCGTCCAGCGCGACGCTTAGGACAGGGTTCGTGATGAACGGATCGTCGATGACGAGACCGTTCTCGCCGATCAGCACGTTGGAGGTCAGCGTGATGCCCTGGGCTTCGACAAGCTCCCCCGCATCGAGTATGCCCATCTTCCGGTACAAGCGGTAAAAAGCGTCATCCTGCTCGGGATACATCGTTAAAAAAGCATAGCCGCCCCGGTCGACATAGTCGGCGAGCGTCTGCGCGTCTCCAAGCAACCCCAGCCGATGCACGGATACGAGCACCGCTTCGCAGCCCGAAGGGGCCAGCATGCCTTGCCGAAGGTCTATCGCCTTAACCGGCTTCTTCATATATTGGAGCACGCGCATCGCCTGTTCATTCACCTTGACGCTGAATTCGTCCGTCCCGTCGTACGCCAGACAATAAGGCGGACCGCTCGGTTCGATTGCCCGGCTGCCCGCGGCCGCTTCTTTCCACTGCTTCACGCCTTCGATCATTTGTTCGTTGTGGCTGAACTGCAGCACAAACTGGGAATGGGTGATTTGTACGCCGATCGCGAGCAGCACGACGCTGAGGACGATGAGGTAGACGTTACGGTTCAATCTAAGTTTCGGCTTCATGAGGTCCTCCTTCCGACCAGAATCGAACGGCGGTCAGCGCGCCGCTCGACAAACGGATGGAGGATTGCTTCAATTGCTCCAGCGTCTGCTTAAGTCGATCAATCGAACGCAAAGTATAGTAGACGTTCATTAAGCCGAGATACGCATCCTCGCTGCGAGGATACCGTTCGAGAAACTGTAACGCCGTCTGTTCGGCATCGGAATAACGGCCAAGGTCCAGCTCCGTTTCCAGCTTATCCTTATAAGCGCCGGCCGTATCGGGATCGGCTGCGATTAGCCTGCCGAGCACCTCCGTGTAAGTATGCTTGTGCTTCAGCATCGTCCGGTCATCGAGAAATCCGCTCCTCATATAGCTTTTCAGAACGTCGGCATAGGAGGCGAGCAAGTGGGCGTCCTGTTTGTTTTCCTCGTATTTGACCGACAGCTCCTGCATAGCGAGCGTCAGTTTGCGCTTGATCTCCATGATCGCGCTGACGGCGTAATGGGAAGTTTCCGTATCCTCGTTGCCGACCGCGAGGCGAAGCACCTCGAGATATTCCAAGGAGTCCTGCTTCAGCAGATCGATCATGATCCGCCTTCTATTCGTCAAATCGTTGACGAGCAGCGCTTCCTCGAGCGGTACGACGTTTCTTTCCTTCTCGGCGTCCGGTTTCCTGTAAACGCCGGTATGTCTGCCCAAATTATCGATCGTTAAGGCCGCATCCAGCTCGGCAATGCGAGCGGTTGCGCGGCTCGCGTTCCGTTCTTGCCACCTTTTCCGCCAGAACAAGGGGAGAAGGAAGCCGATAACCGGCAGGGAGGCGGCGAGCGCGAAACGAAGCAGCCACTCCCGCTTGTCCCTTTTGTGGCGGATACCGAGAAGGATGCCGCACAATAACAAATAAGCGATAAAAATAAGGTCAAGCATAGAGCAAATCCTCTTTCACAATATTCAGGTTGATATGGTTCAAGCCGAACCGTTCGAGCACGAAAGCGGCATCCTGCCGGCCGGAATTGCTAAGCAGGATCAGCAGCTGTCCGTCCCGCCCGAGGCCCAGGTAGTCGGTTTCGCGCAGCGAGCGGTAAATTTGATCGGCCGTCTCCGGCGAGACGTCGGCAGCCGAACCGGCGGTGAGCAGCACATATTCGACGCCATGCTTGCTGCTGGCGAGCCGCTTGCTGGCGAGAATAGGTTCGAATACTTCCGGTTTCAGCACCCTCGAGCCTTCGAGATAACGCTGGCTGACGGTCGCTTCCACGTAAGAAAGAGCGCGAGACAACGAGGAAGAGATGAGGTCGACGGCTATTTTGAACAAGTTCTCATAATAAAGCGAGAAATGATCGAATTTCAGGCCGTGCAGCGATACGACGGCGACCACTTCGCCGCCGTTTAGGACCGGCGCAGCCAGCAGCGGCGAGTCTCCTGCCAGCTTCTTATTCACGTAAACCTTTTTGCCGTCCAGCAGCTCCTTGACGTAAGGGGTAGCCTCAACCTTGATCGATTTGGGCGCTTCAAAGCCATTGCCGTTAGAGCGAGCCGCCAGCCGAAGATAGCTCTTGTATTTATTTACGGTATAGATCGTTACCGCATCGGTTTTCATAATGGATTCAAGAACGCTTATAGTGGATGTGAAAATTTTCTCGGGCTCCAGGCTTTCCAGCTCTTTGGTGACCGAATAAATTTTGCCGAAGCTGTCGCCGTTGTTCATAATTTGCAGTTGGAGCTCTTCCTTCACGGCGCGCGTCTCTTCGTACACTTCATTCAGAAACGAATATTTATGTTGAAGCGCGTCAAGCTGCCGTTCCTTGCTCCGCGCGGCGAACGTTCTCCGGTCGACCGAATATCCGACGACCAAGCCGACGAACAGGTAAACCGCAACCTGGAAGAAGAGATCGGTGCCATAAAACAGCGAAATAAGGTCATATCCGTTTTCCAGCAGCTGGTATGTATGAAGCAGAGCGGATAAAGCGACGGCCGTAATCGATTGACGATTTCCGTAGATGATGCCGATAATGATAATATAGAAAAGTTTAACGTCGATAAAATTGTACTGCGTGTCGTCGATCTTGTACGTCAGCCAAGCCGCAAGCGCGAACGCCAGCAAATTTTCCGCGTACGGGACAAACGCTTTAACGGCGCGGGAAAGCAGGGAAGGCTGTTCGGTTTTCGGCTTTACCGTTGTTGGCTCGGCGGGGCGTTCGTTCCTGAACCATTCATAGGTGCGCCTTACCCCTTCGTTAAAGACGTATTTCGGCGCCCAGTCCAGATCGTTTCCGATGCGATAGTTATCGAGCGCGGAGCGGTAAATGTCGCCTTGGCGGGCATCGCGATAGGAGATGGCGCTCGTGCCGTGAAGGCTGCGGATCGTTTCGACCAGTTCGTTCACGCTATGCTCGGTATTGGTGGACAGATTGTAGACACCGGACAAATCCGAGTAGGAGGAACGGTAAATCGCATCGGCGACATCCTCCACGTAAATGAAATCCCTGGTCTGCCCTCCGTCGCCGAAGACGACGAGCTCCCTGCCTTCTAGCGCACGTCCGATGAAGGTAGAGACGACGCCGCCCTCGCCTCGGCTATCCTGCCGCGGTCCGAACACATTCGAGAAACGGAAGCACAACGTCTCCAAGCCGTAAATTTCCTGCCATTTCAAACAATAAGTTTCCCCGATCATCTTGTTGATGCCGTAAGGCGATATCGGGCTGCAGGACGCCGATTCCGGCAGAGGGAGCTGTTCGCTCGAGCCGTATACGGCTGCGGAGGATGCAAAAATGAATTTTTTGACTCCGAATTTATGAGCGAATACGAGCATGTTCGATAGGCCGAGCACATTGGATTTCGTATCTTGTCTTGGATTTTCGATCGAGGCGGCCACGCTGACCTGCGCGGCTAGGTGGATTACGATATCAAAACGGTTATTGCGGAAGATCTCTTCGCAGTTGCGATCTTCTACGGAAAGAATATACGATTTATGCTTGAAATCGACGTTGCGTTTGTTGCCGGTCGACAAATTATCGATAATGGAAACCTCGTACCCTTCTTTACTGAAGCGCTCCGCCACGAATGAGCCGATAAATCCATATCCTCCCGTTACTAGTACTTTCATTCCCTATCACTCCATTGCGAGAGGTTATTCGACATATTTCGCTATTGTACCATTATCTGCAAGCGATTTGTTGAATATATCGAACTGATTTTTTTTGTTTATTATCTCATATATTAGTAGAAAATAAAACCCAAGACCCATATAATTGATGAGATTCCGTGTCTAATATAGGTATAAATGTCCATGGAAGTATATGCCTCTCGTCATGATACAATGTAGGCGATAACAAGGAGGTCGTTTTATTGAAACAACGGTGGTTTTTGGCTGTTTTTGTCGTTTTGCTAACCGGGTCTGCCGCCCTATTATTGGGAAGAGGGCTTTATGCGGACGGGCTCGTTCCCCGCACCGTGCATTCCCCCGTCGAATCGAACGCGGTGCTGGCCAATCCGTACATGGGTTTTGCGGTCGATGCCCGGTATGACGAAGCGAAGCAGCCGTTCCGGCTTGCGCATGCCAACCTGACTTGGAGCGAGCTTGAGCCGGAAAAAGGGAAATATGCGTTCGAAGCGATCGAAAGCAAAAATAACTTTGCCTATTGGAGAGAAAGAGGGGTGAAAATCATCATTCGGGTCATTCTCGACTATCCGAGGGAGGATTCGCGAATGGACATTCCGGAATGGTTATATTTCGAAACCGGCAAGAAGGGCGTCTGGTACGACACCGATTACGGCAAAGGATTTAGTCCGGACTACAATCAGGTGTCGTTGATCCGAAATCATGAAAGGCTTATAGCTGCGCTTGCAAAGCGCTATAACAACGACCCGCTTATCGCCTTCGTTCAACTCGGAAGTTTGGGCCATTGGGGCGAATGGCATACCCGCAACGACAAACAAGCGCGCATTCCGTTTCCGAGGCGGGCCGTGTCGGATCAATATGCGGGGCATTACGTGAAATATTTTGCGAGTAAGCCGCTGTTAATGCGCAGGCCGCACGCGATAGCCGCGAAGAACGGACTGGGCCTGTACAACGATGCATTCGGCAGGCGGGACTCGACGATCGACGGGTTTTTGAGCTGGTATACGAAAGGCTACACCTCATGGCTAACGCAGGAAAAAGAACCGGCCATGCCCAACTTTTGGACGAAAGCGCCGAGCGGCGGGGAATTCGCGGACGAGAAAAAATATATGCGCGATTCGGCGATCGAAGAAACGCTGCGCCAAGCCAGGCTCACGCATGTCTCGTGGATGGGGCCGAATGCGCCTTCGCTCGAGGAGCCCGGCGGCGCGCTGCAAAAAAATATAGACCGGTTTCTAAAGACGATCGGCTATCGGTTCGTCATCGCGAAGGAGTCCCACGAGGCTAAAGTGAAAGCGGGCGGCGCACTGAACGTGACGATCGATGTGAGAAACCGCGGGGTGGCTCCGTTTTATTTCAAGTGGCCCATCGAATTGACGCTAAGCGATCGGAACGGTCAAATCGTAGCTTACGCCAAGCCGAATGCCGATATCCGCAAGTGGCTGCCCGGGATGCACAGCTTCTCGGCCAAGCTGAACGTTCCGGCAATGCTGCCGACGGGGGAATATACCGTCAATGCCGCCATTCTCGACCCGGAAACCGGGAAGCCGGGCATCGATTTCGCGAATGACGGCAAGCGGGACGACGGCCGCTATTCGCTCGGCAGCGTATCCGTCAGTGGAACGGTCAAGTAAACCGGCGTTTCATTCTATCGAACACCTGCGATTTTCATTTACTTTTCATGCAAGCTGATAGCCGATTGTCATACTATTGTCATAGGAAGCCGAGTGACAACGGTTGTTAGGTCTGATGAAAAAGGGCATAATGAAATCATGGCAAAATACATAGAAATGGGGAACGGGGATGTCTTATAACGACCGTTTCATACGGGCATGCCGGAAGGAACAAGTCGATCGGGTGCCGGTATGGTACATGCGCCAGGCGGGCCGGTATGATCCTGATTACCGCAAAATAAAAGAAAAATATTCGCTGCTGGAAATATGCAAACAACCGGAGCTGGCGGCCGAGGTGACGATGATGCCGGTCCGCAAGCTGGGCGTCGACGCGGCTATCCTATACTCGGACATAATGAATCCGGTCGCTTCGATCGGCATCGATTTCGACATCGTCGCGAACGTCGGACCGGTCATCGCGAATCCGATCCGCTCGGCCGCGGACGTGGAGCGCCTGAAGCCGATCGACGTGGAAGGGGATATGGGGCATATTCTGGAGACGATCCGGATACTGGACCGCGAGCTTGGGGTGCCGCTCATCACGTTCGCGGGCGCGCCGTTCACGATAGCGAGCTACCTGATTGAAGGCAGGCCTTCGAAAAACTATTTGCGCACGAAAGAAATGATGTACAGCGAGCCGGAGCTGTGGCATGAGCTGATGCGCAAGCTCGGCGATATGGCAATCGCTTACCTGCGCGCGCATATCGCGGCGGGCGGCAAGGCGTTCCAGTTGTTCGACAGCTGGGTGGGCGCGTTGTCGCCGGCCGATTTCCGCAAGTTCGTCCTGCCGACGATCGAGCGGATTTTTGCCGAATTGGCCGATTTGAACGAGCCGAAAATTTATTTTCCGGGCGTCAGCTCGGGGGAGCTGCTGCCGGAGCTGCACCAGGTGAAAGCGGACGTCATCGGGCTCGATTGGCGCGTGCCGATCGAGGCGGGACGGCGCAGGCTGGGCGGCGGCTACGCGGTGCAAGGCAATCTGGACCCGACGATCCTCACGGCGCCGATCGGCGTTATCGAATCTTACGCGAAGGAGATTATCGACAGCGGCATTTCGGAGCCCGGCTTTATTTTTAATCTTGGTCACGGTTTGTTCCCCGAGGCGTCGATCGACAAGCTGGCCGAGCTTACGGCATTCGTGCATTCGTATTCGGCGAAGGCCATCGCGGCTAAGAACGGTAAGGAGGCAAGCCATGTCTAGCGAGAACTTGACGAAAATCGGCGTGCTCGTCATGTCTTACGGCACGCCGGAGTCGATGGACGACGTCGAGGCGTATTACACGCACATCCGGCGCGGCCATGCGCCGGCCAAGGAACAGCTGGACGAGCTGAAAGGCCGGTATGAAGCGATCGTAGGCGGCGTCTTCCCGCTCCGCGAGAATACGAACGGGCAGGTAGCCGGCCTGCAGGATAAGCTGGAGCAGCTTGCGCCGGGGCAATACGCGTGCTACCAAGGGCTTAAGCATGCGAAGCCGTACATCGAAGACGGCGTCCGGCAGATGGCGGCGGACGGCATCAAGCGCGCGGTAGGCATCGTGCTGGCGCCGCATTACTCGATTATGAGCGTCGGCGGGTATATCAAGCGGGCGGAGGAGAAGGCGGCCGAGCTCGGCATCGAGATTGCGTTCGTGAAGGAGTACCATCTTCATCCGAAGCTGATCGAGGCGCTGACCGGCCGGGTGCGGGACGGGCTTGCGCGGCTCGCGGAAACGTCGGGCGGCGAGGAACGGGTAAAGGTGCTGTTCAGCGCGCACAGCCTGCCGGAGAAAATTCGCGAGCTCGGCGATCCTTACGAGAAGCAGCTGCTGGAGACGTCGGCCGCGGTAGCGGAAGCCGCGGGCGTGAAGGATTGGCAGTTCACATGGCAAAGCGCGGGGCGCACGAGAGAGCCTTGGCTCGGGCCGGACATTCTGGATACGCTCAAGGAGGTCGCCGCAGACGGCGTCAAAGGCGTGCTCGCCGCCCCGATCGGCTTCGTGTCGGATCACCTTGAAGTGCTGTACGACCTCGATATCGAGGCGAAGGCCGAAGCGGAGGCGCTGGGCGTTGCGCTTGACCGCATCGCGATGCTGAACCGCGATCCGTTATATATGGAGACGCTGGCGGAATCGGTGCTTGAATCCGCGAAAGGCTTGAATTGAATAATAGGCGGAGCGGGGCCCGGGTACGACGGCGTCCCGCTTTTTTTATTGATGCCGCGGGCAACCGGGCGCATGACGGCCGCCGCATTAAAATGATATAATAGTTTCTCCATCGTCAGCAGAAGTTGCTATAATGATAGAGTCTGCAATCGATCATAGAGGAGCCGTTTTTCATGTACTTATCCAGGTCCGAGACCCACCAGCAGGACAAGCTTAAGCGTAAAAAAAGGCTGAAACGGTTAATGATCGTGAATCTGACGCTGTTTGGCGTCATTATAGCCGTGCTGGCCGTGTGGCTGGCCGGCAGTATGCTGCGCAATGCGCAGGAGCCGTCCGGGGGCGGCGGGGCTTCCGGTTCGGAGCAATCGGCCGGTCTCGCGCCCGAAGATGAGCCGGCGGCCCCTTCGGCCGAGCCCGATGCCGATCCGGGCGATCCGGCCGAGCCGGGCGGCGAAGAGCTAGAGGGCGGCGCGGAGTCCGGCGAAGGCGTACCGCCGAGCGAGGAGAGCGGCGATGGGGAGCGCGTCAGCCTCTCCTTCGTCGGCGACCTGCTGCTCGGTGAATACGTGAACAAAGTCGTGGAGCAAGAGGGTTTCGATTTCCTGTACCGGCCGTCCTTGCTCTATTTGAGCGAGTCGGACCTGACGGCGGGCAATTTGGAGCATCCGGTCACGAACGGGGGAACGCCCGCGGAGGGCAAGGACTACGTGTTCAAAGGATCGCCCGACGCGCTTCCGCCGCTGCGGAACGCGGGCTTCGACGTGGTGTCCCTGGCGAACAATCATACGCTCGATCAAGGCGTCGAGGGGCTGCTCGACACGATGCGGCACCTGGAGGACGCGGGCATTGCCCACGTTGGCGCCGGCAGCAACGACACGGAAGCGTTCGCGCCCGTCATCAAGGAGGCGAAGGGCATCAAGGTCGCTT
This sequence comes from Paenibacillus arenilitoris, assembly GCF_014705655.1. Taxonomy (GTDB): domain Bacteria; phylum Bacillota; class Bacilli; order Paenibacillales; family Paenibacillaceae; genus Pristimantibacillus; species Pristimantibacillus arenilitoris. The sequence continues at coordinate 372,841 of NZ_JACXIY010000002.1, forward strand.
TCATCGGGCTGAGCCGGGTCGTTCCGTCCGTCGAATGGAAGGCCGACAAGAACGTCGCCGGCGTCGCGGAAACGTACGATACGCGGCGGGCGGTCGCGGCGATCAAGAAGGCGAAGGAACAAGCGGACGTCGTTGCGGTGATGGTTCACTGGGGCAAGGAGCGGGTCGATCGGCCAGAGCCGTATCAGCGGGATTTCGCGAGACAATACATCGACGCCGGGGCCGATCTCGTCATCGGCAGCCACCCGCATGTGCTGCAGGGCTTTGAAACGTATAAAGGGAAATGGATCGCATACAGTTTAGGGAACTTCATTTTTAGCGCGTTTCCGAAGGGGACGGCGGGCGAGACGGGCGTCCTTGACGCACTCTGCACCGCCGGCGGGGACTGCGAGCTGATCTTCCACCCGATGTTCACCGTCAACGCGCAGCCTACGCCGCTCGAGGCAGAGCCGGCCAAGGCGCTGCTCGAGCGGCTGACGTCGATCTCGTTCGGCGTCAGGCTGGGCGAAGACGGGAAGCTAATCCCCGGATGACGGAATTTTTTTTTGAGAGGATGTGCCAGGCATGAGAAATCCTTGCGTCGCGCATAGAGGCTGGTCCAGCCGCGCGCCCGAGAATACGATGGCGGCCATTCGGTTCGCGCTCGAGGATCCGGCGATCGAATGGATCGAAATCGACGTGCAGCTATCGAAGGACCACGTGCCGGTCGTCATTCACGATTATACGCTGCGCAGGACGACGAACGGCAGAGGCGAAGTGAAGGATTGGACCGCTGCGGAGCTGGCGAGCCTCGACGCGGGCCACTGGTTCTCGCAAAAGTATCAAGGCGAGTCCATTCCGACGCTGGAGCAGGTGCTGCAGGAGTCGCTCGGGCGCTGCAAGCTCAATATCGAGCTGAAAACCGACGGCATCCGGTATCCGATGCTCGAGCAGAAGGCGCTGGAGCTGCTGCGGGCATACGAAGCGGAGAAGGACGTCGTGCTGACGTCGTTCAGCGAAGGCTCGCTGCACCGCGCGCGCAAGCTGTCGGACTCGGTCAGAACCGGGCTTATCCTGGACGCTTGGCGTCCGACCCTGCCTCTGGAGCTGCGCGAGCTTGGGGCGGACTTTCTGTCCATCGGCTATTCGAGGCTGAATAAAGATCGAATCGCGCTGCTGAAGGCGGCGGGCATCCAGGTCATGGCCTGGACGGTGAACGAGCTGCGCGCGATCCGCAAAGTGGCGGAGCTCGATCCGGAGCTGATGATTTGCACGAATTACCCGGACCGCTGGCAGGAAGCGATGCTGCAGCGGGCGGGCCGGCCGTAAATTGGCCGAATGGACGGAAAATCAAGCAGGAGCGATCCCCCGCGTCCGAAGCTTCGGCGCGGGTGATCGCTCGCTTAAACGGGAGGCTCGCCTTAAGATGGTTGGGATTATCGAGGAATGGTGGATCAGGCTTCTTATCGGATTATTATGCAGCGGCCTGGCCGCCGCCGCCGCTTATCGCGCGCGTTCGCTGTCCGGTTCCGGCGCGGCGTCGGCGGTCGTCATGGGGACGGGCTTCGTCACGCTCGGCGAACCGGTCTGGTTCGGCGTGCTGATCGCCTTCTTCGTATCGTCGACGGCATGGTCGAAGTGGAAGCGGAAGCATCGCGCCAAGGCGGAAGCGGAGGCGAAATACGAGAAGGGCGGGCGCCGCGACGCCGGACAAGTATGGGCGAACGGCGGCGCCGGGCTGCTGCTGTGCGCCGCGAACGCGCTATGGCCCGATCCGGGATGGCTGTACGCGTTCGTCGGCGTCATGGCCGCCGTGAACGCGGATACGTGGGCCACCGAGATCGGGGCCCTCAGCCGGACGGCGCCGCGCTCGATCACGAGCGGCAAGCCCGTGGCGCCCGGCACGAGCGGCGGCGTCACGCCGCTCGGCAGCGCAGCCGCGCTCGCGGGCGCCGCGTTCATCGGCGCCGCGGCCGCGCTGCTGCT
>NZ_JACXIY010000020.1 GCF_014705655.1 Paenibacillus arenilitoris
TGCCATACTCTCACAATAGGGAACTTTTTTGTTTTTGAAAAGGAAAACTTTCAGATCATGTTAGGTTTGTCGCATGGCTAGTGCAATAATTGAAACTAAATTACTCTTAAACCTATTCTCTTTCGATTTAGTCTCAATTATTGAATCTATGCGGTACCGTTCGAGCTTTCCCATTAGATATTATCCGAATTTGTTTCAAAATTTGAAACTAGATCACCAGCTAGTACCCATCTTTCGCTCTTAATTTCAGTTTTTGAAATTGATTCCCGCGCAGAGAGACCCATTTAACTGATCGGCTGCTCGGAAACGGCGGAAATGAGCTAAAGTAGCGTTTAGAGGTTGACGTGACGGTTCAGATCCCATCATTTAGATCCGATGCGCAAATTTGAGTTAGTTAAGACGAAAATGGTGCTAATGCTTCTCTAGGCGACTATATCAAACAGCCTTTCAAGGGGCTTAGCTCCCCTGAAAGGCTGCGTATGCGGATATAGTCACCCGCGTCATATGGCTGTTGTTTTCGTACCGAGCTGCGCGGCTTCGTCGGCCGCCGCGCTTATGGTCCGCTCTACGGCATCGCTGATCCGCTCGGCTTCCTCTTGGATTTTGCCGATCTGCTCGGTGGCGTATCGCCGAACCGTCGCGACGGGCATGAACAGCATGCGCGGCGAGATCGCCTCTTTTCGGCGCCGTTCCTTCGACGATTTCTTCGGCTTGCTCGTCAGCACTCGAATCAGAATGCGCAAATAAACGCGCGTGCTCTTCGCGAACAAGCCTTCCGGGAGCTCGTATATTTCAAAACCGAGCTTGTCGGCCCCGCGGTGAATCATCGTGACCCCGTATACCGCTTTAATGTCCTTCGCTTCCGTATCGCCCGCCAGCTGGTTCGCGAGCAGCGGCAGCGCCTGCTCCACCTCGCGGATCATGCGGATGCCGGTTGCGACGGGCGATTTGGACTCGGCGGCGATGGCGGATAATTTCTTGTTGTCGAAGTGCAGCTCCGCAATTAGATCGCCCTTCGTCACGCGGCTCCCCCCAACCAGCTCTACCGTTTCCCCGTTATACGTCGTTACGCGATAGTGGAAAGCCGGATTGTTCTTGTCGCCGACCGTCTTGAGCCGGAACGCAAGGTGGAACGCCTTCTCCCACAGCAGCCACAGCGAGATCAGCAGCCTCTTCCATACGGATGCGTGCGACGCCCTGGCGGAGTCGGTCAGCTTGATCATCTCTTGGATGTCCACGAAGCGGTAGCCGCGCCGCGTCCCTTCCTCCAAATAAGCTTCGAGCGCGGCCAGCATGTTCCGCGGAGCATCCTTATCCGCTCCGAACGTCATGCCGCAATCGTGAAGCAGGATGACCTCGCCGGGCCTAAGCTTCCTCATCATCCGCTTGCGAAGCCGTTCCGCCCCGACGCGGATACGCCAATCCCCGAACATGGCCGACCACAAAATAATTTGCAAATAGCCGAGATTGGCGTAATCGAATACGTTTACGATTCCCCATGGCGGCCGATAATAAGCCGAACGCTCGCCCGTCGCTTTCTCGATAAGTTCCGCGGTGCGTTCGATTTGGCGCTTCACCGTACGGGGCCTCATCAGCCAGTTCGATTTATGAACGTAGTTATGAATGCCGATGACATGACCTTCCTCCTTCATCCGGCGCAGCAGCGCCTCCTGCCCCTCCGCGTGCGAGCCCACGACAAAAAAAGTCGCCTTCGCCTTATAGCGGGCGAGCAAATCGAGCAGCTGCGGCGTATAGACCGGATCCGGGCCGTCATCGAACGTAAGGGCGATCTCTCTCTGCGCGCGCCCTTTCTTGAATACGCGAAAGCCGAACGTTCGGCTGATGATGCCGGGAAGAAACGCGTAGAAGGTCGCTACGTATAAACCCCAGAGCAGTAATTTTTCCATTTTTGTTTTCCCCACCGTTTTGTGATTTAGTCGACGAATGGATAGCGGTACAAAACAACAACGATAGCTTTAATTGTAGCATACCGCAATAAAAAATAGGCATCTTTTTAAAAACTATAGTACAATCTTTAAGGAAATATGATTCTGGAATAAAGAAGGGGTGTAACGATGCTGCCGTTTTACAAAAAATATTGGCGAACCGCCTTCGACATCGCGCTGATCGCCCTCACCGTCTATTTAATTATGTATTCCTTCAGCTATTTGTACCGCATTGCGACGCCCGTATTTTATTCCTTTCTTATCTTTTTGTGCATCGAGCCTCTCGCCAGGCGGCTGAACAAGCTGGGGGTGAAAAAATCGATCGCCTCCGGCATTTCGATATTGCTGTTCGCGATCCTCATTCTCGGGGCGTTCTCGGGAGTCGCCTTCCTCATTACGAAGCAAGGCACCGAGCTGGCCGAAAATTTCCCGAAATACCAGAAAATGTTCGCCGAGCAAATCGCGAATATTACGGCGGAAGTCCAGCAGCGGTTCGGCAATCTGCCGGAAGATCTGGATCTGGTTCAGCGCTCCAAGGAGCTGATCGAAGGGGCTTCGGCTACGATCGCCACGTTCGGGAAGAACGTGCTGATGAATATCATCGGCTATGTCTCCTCGTTCTCGACGTTCATTTTCAACTTTATCGTGGGCATCATTCTCGCTTATTTCCTAAGCATCGAGATTACGACGTGGAAGCAGACGGCCGATGACAAGACGCCAAGGACGTTCAAGAACGTATTTTTCTTCCTGCGCAACAACGTCTTCAAAGGCATCGCGCTTTATATTAAAGCGCAGGCTAAGATGATCAGCATCACCTTCGTCGTCATTCTGGCGGCGCTTATTCTGCTCGGAGTGAAGAACGCGTTCGTCATCGCGGTCGTAGCGGCGATTTTCGATATTTTGCCGCTGCTCGGGGTCGGCACCGTCTTTATCCCTTGGATCATATATTTGATCATCGTCGGCAAAATTTCGCTCGCGATTTGGCTGTCGGTCCTGTTCCTTGTCGTCGTACTCACGCGCCAGATTCTCGAGCCCAAGATTACGGGCGACTCCCTCGGCGTATCCGCCTTCACGATGCTTGCCTTCATGATCGTGTCGCTGTCGCTGTTCGGGGTAGCAGGCGTCATCCTGTCGCCGATCCTGATGATCCTGATCAAGGCGCTGTATGACCAAGGCTACTTCCACCGCTGGATCCGGGCCCCGCAAGGCGAGTTCGAGACGAACGCGGACGGCACGCCATTCGTCGACAAGCTGAAGAATCAGGAAACGAAGGAAGAAGCGTAAGCGTAGTTCTGAACCGACTGCGCCTGATCTCGATCGTCCGCCGTCTGGCGAACAATAAAAGGCCGCACCGTGAACACATCGGTGCGGCCTTTCCCAATGCTGCGCGGCACTTCCGAAAAAAGCGCGGCTGAGCAATTCTTGAGCGAGCGGTAGAGCATCGGGTGGGCGCTCGCTATTGCCCGCGCCCACGCCCGCCCGCCTTGGCCGCGGCAATATCCATAATGCCGCGGAACAGCTTCGTCGCCCGGTTGGCGCTGCCGGGCGGCCGGTTTTCCACGAGCACGGCGATGGCGTAGCTCGGCTGCTTGACCGGGCCGTAGCCCGCAAACCACTGGTGGTTGCGGTCGATTCCGGCCCGTTTGGTCTCGGCGGTGCCGGATTTCCCGGCCACCGCCCACGCCCCCTGGCGGATCGATCGACCCGTCCCGTGGTCGACGACCGCCTCCATGCCGCGCAGCAGCGCCTGGGCGGTGGCCGGCCTGATCCGGCCGCCGAGCCCTTGCGCCCGCTGCGCGGGCAGCTTCGCCATCCGCTGGCCGTTGGCATAGCGGATTTCGCTGACGAGGCGCGGCTCCATCACGCGCCCGCCGTTCAATAGCGTGACGATTAAGTTCGCCGCCTGTAGCGGCGTCATTCTAACGTCACGCTGACCGATCCCGCTTTGCGCGAGCGCGCCGCCGTCGACCGCGGCGAGCGAAGCGGCCTTCTCGGCGGCTTCCCGCTTGCCTGCCCGCTTGCCGCTGCCGCTCCCCGTCCCTGGCTCCGCCGGCGCGAACAGCTGCCCGGCCTCCTCCTCCTCCAGCAGCCGCAGCGCGTTCGGGAACGGCCCGAACGGGCGGTCGCGGTGCCAGCCCGCCTTCTGCCCGATGCCGAGCGCCGCAGCGATGCGCTGCAGCTCGGAGGGCCGAAGCCGCTCGGCGATCGTCGCGAATACGATATTGCACGACTGGGCCAGCCCTTCCTGCAGCGTGAGCCGGCCGTGGCCGCCCTCCTTCCAGCAGGACAAGCCGTATTTCCCGTATTCGCCGTCGCATTCGAACACTTCGTCCTTGTCCGCAGCCCCCGCTTCGAGCGCCGCCGCCTCGGTGACCAGCTTGAAGATCGAGCCCGGCTCGACCGCCTGAAGCGCGTGGTTCGCCCACTCGGTCCCGTCCGAGGAGGAGAATGCCCCCGGCTTCAGCTTCGGACGCGACACCATGGCGAGCACGTCGGCATTGTTCGCGTCCAGCACGACGACCGCCCCTTCCGTCAAGCCTTGCTCGTCGACGTAAGCTTCGATCTCGTTCTGAAGAGCCAGGTCGAGCGTCGTCTTCACCTTCAGCGGATAATAGGGGCTGCGAGGCTGATGGACGCGGGCGTCGAGCCCATGGAGCGGCGCGTTCCGGCCGTCGATAAAGTAGGAGACGCTCGTCTCCCCGACGCCGTGCAGCAGCCGGTCCAGCGACTTCTCAAGCCCCGCCCCGCCGACCTGATCCGTCAGCCTGCGTTTCCCTTCCGCAAGCTCCTCCGCATGCACATCTTCGAGCCATTCCGGATGCTGGCTCGTAAAGCCGATCGCATGTTTGGGCTCGAACCGCTGCATATAGCGGTTGCGGTACGGCAACACGCGAATGCCGTCCAGCTTCAGACTTGCGATACGCTCCGCTTGCTCCTCGCTGAGCCGCATCGGCAGCCTATCGCCGTCCCGCTTCCAGAATACCGGCGCCGTCACCGAGTTCCAGACGGCGTCCAGCTCCGCCCGCGATACGCCGAGCAGGCCGCTAAGCGCGTTCAGCTCTTCCTCTTCGCCGCGCGATTTGGCCCGCACCGGAAACAATGCGGCCGCCGAATACGTCTCTCCGGTAATCGCGTAGCCGTTCCGGTCGTAGAAATCCCCTCGCCCCGTATCGAGCACCAACAGGCGCTGCCGCTGGACGACCGACATGCGCTGCCAGCTTCCGCGGCTTGCGGCGCTCTTGTAGGCGGGCGCCGCCGGACTGCCCGGGATGAGCTGCAGCCAGGCAAGCCGCCCGACGAATATCATCATGACCGCGCTGATGAACAGCGCGGCGATCCAGATTCGCTTGTACATGCGATGACCCATAAGGCCGGCACTCCTTTTTGTTGCAGCCTTCCTTCCCATGAGGCCGCTTGCGCGGCCGCTTCCCTTATTATTCCTTCCCGCGCAGCCGTTCAAACCTGGCCGCTAGACGAAAAAAAACCGCTCGACCATGCGGCCAAGCGGCTTCCCTTCCTTGTCTTTACGATATTTTAAACTGGGAAAGCGAGTTTTTGAGCTCGCGGGATACGGCGTCGAGCTTCTCGGACAACCGGACCATGCCGTCGCTGATGCTGAGCTGCTCGGAGCTGAGCGAAGCTACCTCCTCCGAAGTAGCGGACGATTCCTCGGCTACCGCGCTTACGTTCGTCATCGCTTCGGCAAGCACGAGCTGCGACTGGTCGAGCTGGCTGATGGAATCCGTCACCACGTCGAGCTTCTCGGCGAATTGTCCCATTTGGCCTTGCACGCTCAGGAAAATTTGGTTCGCTTCCTTAACCGATCCGATTTGCTCCTGGAACAGCGGATAAGCGTCCGACAGTACGCTCACCGTCTCGTCGATCTCGCCCCTGATTTTTTCGGTAATCTGGCCGACGACGTCGATCGATTGGCGCGATTGGTCGGCGAGCTTGCGGATTTCGTCGGCTACGACCATGAAGCCTTTGCCGGCCGCTCCCGCGCGCGCCGCTTCGATCGTGGCGTTCAGGGAAAGAATATTCGTTTGTTTCGTCAAGTTGTTGAGCACGTCCAAAATTTTGACGATCGAGCCCGTGCTTTCCTTCAGCGCATCGACCTTCTCGACCATCGAGCGCGTCATTTCCTCCGTCATGCCCGTCTTCTCGATCAACACGCCCATATAGGCCGTGCCTTGCTCGCTCGCCTTCTCGACCTCGGCCGCCGAACGGACCATCTGCTGATTGGCGTCGATCACTTTCTTCATCATGACGTCGATATTGGCGGTCAGGTCGTTGCCCTTCTCCGCTTCGACCGCAAGGCTGGTCGCTCCGCCCGCGATCTCTTCGGTCGCGACGGCGATCTCCTTCGCCGATATCGCCGTCTTGCGGGAAGCTTCGCTAAGATCGGTCGCCGTCAAGAGCACGTCCTCGGCCGAACGCGTCGTCTGGACCGCAAGATCTTTGATCTGCGCCATCATGACGTTGAAGCTGACGCCCAGCTCCCCGATCTCGTCGCTGCGGTTCTCCATCTCGGAGCGGACCGTCAGATTGCCTCTGGAGCCTTCGTTCATCAGGTTCCTCAGCTTCACAAGCGGATGTGCGACCGTCCGGATGACCATGAAGCCGATCAGGACGGCAAGCACCGCCGCAACGGCAACCGTAATCCAGGTCAACGTTTGAATCGCCTTCGCGTCCCTGACGAGCTCCTTCACCGGAATGGTGCCGACCAGCTTCCAGTTCATCGCCTCGAACGTCTTGTAAGCGGCCAGCACGTCCGTGCCGTCCGTCGAATTCACTTTGGCGGAGCCATGCTCCGCTTCGTCGCCTTCGGTCGGCAGGCTCACCTTCATCGGCTTGCCGATCAGCGATTCATCGTGGTACGTGATATAGTTGCCCGCTCCGTCGACGACCGCCATCTCGCTGTCCTTGCCGAGCACGACGTCGCTATAACGGCTCGAAAGCGTCGAGATGTCGATTTCCATCAGGAGGACGTAATTCGCTTCGTTCGACATCGAATCCTTGAGCAGCCGGCTGACGCCGATCGTCTGCGTGCTCCCCGAGCCGGAAAGGCCATCGGGCTGAGGCGGAATCCAGTTCGTCTTCCCGGCCATGTCCACCGTCTGCTTGAACCATTCGGATTGCAGCAGCTTCTCCGCGCTGCCGGCCGATGCGGAGCCCGCCGTTACGGCGCTCAATTCGGGGTTAAGCGGCAGCAGGATCAGATTGCTGATCGTGCTGTTGCCCATAATATAGCTTTGCATTCTGTCGCTCAGCTTGCGCGACGCCTCGAATTTGCTGTAGTCGTCGCCGCTATCAAGCATCGTGCGGACCGTTTCGTGAAAGTCCTTATCGATCAAAATTTGAAGCGTAAGATCCTCGTACGTTTTAAAAATAACGTCCAAATTGTTCGCGACCTGGTTCACCGTCTGGAAGCTTGCGTCCGAAACCTTGCTCTCCACGATTTGCTTCGATTTCGAATACGCCATAAGACCTACCGTCAGGACGCAGGCGATAATGCTGCAGAAGATGATCAGGAACAGCTTCATTCCGACCGACTTGATCGGGCTCCCCAGCTTCGTCTCCTGCATCGCCGTTTTGGCCGCATTGCCTAGCCCCTTCAACCCTGTTTGCGCTTTCAAAACGAGCTCTGACCGTCCTGCGTCGGCACCGTTCCGATCGCTTTCCTTCTTGGGCTTTTTTGTTTTTTTCTCGTCTCCGTTTTTCATGGAAAAGCCACCGCCTTTAAAATTGTAAGTCTAAATTAGTCCTTAGGTTGCTAGCGAATCTAGCCGAAATATGTAATTGCAATCTATTAGTTTATATCGGCAGGCGGCAGTCAATTCATAATACCGTTCGCAAAAAAAGAGCCTTATTTTGTCGAAAAAATAAGACTCAAGTATGACTTCCGGCATTATCGGTTCCCTGTTTTTTTCCTCATCATGTCCATCGGGCGAACGGGCTTCAGCGTGCGGATCCGCACGGGCTGCAGCGGGTGGCGCGCGGCGTCCAGCGGTGCACCTTCGGCATCGGTCAGCTCGGAGACCGTTTGCTTGAAGAAGACGCCCTTCGGCCCTACGAACTCCACCTCTTGGCCTAACTTGAAATGATTGCGCTGCTGTACCGTCGCAAACCCGGTTTTGTCGTCGTATTCGAGCACGACGCCGGCAAAATCATAAGGCGCCGCCTTCTCCTCCGGTTCGTAGATATGGTCCTCCGCGCCCGGCGCATCCAGAAAAAAGCCCGTATTGAGCGGCCGATTGGCGGCTTTGTTGATTTCCTCGACCCATTCCCGCTTCAATTCGTAACGCTCCGGATCTTCGAAATACGCATCGATCGCCTGTCGGTAGACGTTGACGACGGTCGCCACGTAATGAATGCTTTTCATCCGGCCCTCGATCTTGAAGCTGTCGACGCCGACCTCGATCAGCTCGGGCAAATATTCGATCATGCACAAATCTTTGGAGCCCATCGTAAACTTGTCTTCGTCCTCGGGATACAGCGGCATATCGTCCACGAACAGATCGTATTTCCAGCGGCACGATTGGCAGCAGCCGCCGCGGTTCGAATCCCGGTCCGTAAAATGGTTCGACAGCACGCACCGCCCGGAGAACGAAGAGCACATCGCGCCGTGGATGAACGCTTCGATCTCGATATCCACGTGCTTTTTAATTTCCGCGATGTCCTGGAAGCTGGTCTCCCGGGCCAGCACGACTCGGGGCAGCCCCTCGTCCTTCCAGAACTGCACGGCCTGCCAGTTCAGCGTCGATTGCTGCGTGCTGAGATGAACCTCCAGCTTCGGCGCGACCCGCTGCGAGGTTTCGATGATGGCGGGATCGGCGGCGATGATCGCGGCGATTCCGACCTCCTGGAGCGTCCGCAAATAGTCCTCTAACCCTTCGACGTCCTCGTTATGCGCGTATATATTGGTCGCGACGAATATTTTCGCACCGTACCGGTTCGCGAATTCGACGCCTTCCCGCATTTCCTCGAAGCTGAAATTGTCCGCGCCCGAGCGCAGACCGTATTTTTGACCGCCGATGTACACCGCGTCGGCGCCGTAGTGGACCGCGAATTTCAGCTTCTCCAGGTTGCCGGCCGGCGCTAGCAGCTCGGGCTTGTCCAGCCGATGACGCTTGCCATGGTACCTCGCGGTCGATCGTTCCGTAACCGTCATTCTCTCTACCTCCTGCGAATCAATACACTTGCTCTTTGTAAAAGAATCCATAGCTCAGCTCGCGATTCGGGTCCTGTACCGCCCGGATCGACTCCAGCCATTCCTCGCGGAATTCGTAGCCTTGAGGATCCGCTAGGTAGGCATCGATCGCTTGGCGGTAAGCGCGGATAACGGTCTCATTGTATTCGACGGTTTTCATAATGCCCTCGACCTTTAAGCTGTTCACTCCCGCTTCCATCAGCTCATGCAAATTTTCGATCATGCAAATGTCGTCCGAGCTCATAATATGCGTGCCGTTCGCGTCCTCGAAGATCGGGTAGCGCTCGTCCTGGCGCTCCGCTTCCATGACGTACAGGCCGCGGTCCTTGTCTCTTTGAACGAGACGTTCCGGCTCCTGCCGATGCTCCATGTAGCTGTTCACGAGCGAACGCTTGGAATGGTAAATATTCGTCATCCCGTGCACCTGAACCTGCACTTCCAGCTCGGTCCCCTCGGTCGTTTCGATAACCTGCTCCATGTTCAGCTCGCGCGCGAGCACGTACCGGGTCGCGCCTCTTCTTCCCCAGTAATTGGCCGTCACGTAATTCGTCGACGTCATCTCCGCGTTCCAATGCAACGCCATGCCCGGCGCGTGCACCCGTGCGGCCATCAGCACCGCCGGATCGCCGAACACGATCGCGTCCGCGCCCGCCTCGGCAACCGCGGCCACATAGGCGTGCAGCGACTCGACCGCTTCGTTGTCCATCAAATTATTGAGCGCCGCGTATATTTTGACCCCATGCGGTTTCGCGAGATTTACCGCTTCGGCCATGGCGTCCAATTTAAATTCGCCGGCCAGCCGCATGCCGTAGCGCTCTTCGCCGATGACGAACGCGTCGGCGCCCGCGCCGATAAGCCGCTCCAGCTCCTCCATGGACGCGGCGGTCGTTAATAATTCCGGCTTATAAGGCATTTTTGATCCTCCTCGAAAAAAGTTAACCGCGCCGGCCTCGCCCTAATGATGCGCAAGACTTAAGATAAGCGCGGCCAACTTGCCTGGTGTGGCAACGGCGCGGCTTATTCCGCGGCCTCGTTGCTCTTCTCGATGTTCTTCAAATGCTCCTGATACGTCTTCGCGAATAAATGCGTCTGGCTGCCGTCCTTCTTCGTGACGTAGAAGAAAAAATCGGAAGGCTCGGGATATAGCGCGGCCTTAATGGATGCAAGGCTAGGGCTTGCGATCGGTCCGGGCGGAAGTCCTTCGACCTTATAGGTGTTGTACGGACTATCGATTTGCAGATCCTTCTCGTACAGCCGCTCTTTCGGCTTATCGAGCGAATATTGCACGGTCGCGTCGATTTGCAGCATCATTCCGTCCTTGATCCGGTTATAAATGACGCCGGCCACCAGCGCCCGCTCCTCGTCCACGACCACCTCGCGCTCGACGAGCGAAGCGATCGTCAGCAGCTCGTGAAGAGTCATGTCCTTCGTCTCGAGCTCGTCCATCCAGCCTTCCGGCAGCTCGGCCAGCTTGCGGTCAAGCTCCGATACCATCCGGTTCATGATGTCCTCTTCGGTGCTGCCCTTTTTCATCTCGTAGGTTTCCGGGAACAAGTATCCTTCCAGCCGTTGATGCAGCTTGTCGTCCTGCGGTATCGTACGGACGGCCTCCGCATCGGCCCATGCCGTATGCGTTGCGGCCAGCTCCAAAAATTTATTTTTGTCGACCAGCTTCTCCCCGGCCAGCTTGTCCGCGATTTGCAATACCGTGAAGCCTTCCGGTATCGTGAAGCGGATCGTCTCGACCGCCACCGTGTCGCCGGCGTTCAGCTTGGCGATGATCGCGTCGTTCTCCATCCCGGGACGAAGCTCGTACGAGCCCGCTTGAAAGCGTGCGCCTTGGTCGCTCAGCCTCAAATAATACTTGAATAGGAAGGAGTTCTTAATGATGCCGTGCTGCTCGAGCAAATCCGCCACTTCGTTGGCCGAGGTGCCTTTCGGAATATCCACCTTGACGGCGTCGCCCGCCTTCGTCGGCTGAAGGCTGCTCCATACGTATAACGCCGCGCTTCCCGCGCCGATAACCATGATGCCAAGCAAGCTTAAAATAACCCACATCGTAATCCGGCTCCGCTTCGGACCGTTGCCGTGCGCAAACCGCCGTGAAGAATTGTCCAACCTGTGCGACCCCCTCATGATATAAGCGAAAACGTCTGTAATCTAACAAAAGAGCGGTTATCGGCCGCCCTTTCGTCTCCTTGCATATGCTCTTGTAGCCTCTTACGGCCGCTCGTCGTCCGCAAACAATAAGTCGTCATATGCTTCAGACGCCGCTTCCCATTCCTCATCGTCTTCTATCGTTTCGAGCTGAGGCTCGCCGTCCGCGTGTAGAACGCGGAACAGCTCTACCTCATCCTCCGGGCGCATGCGCTCGGATTGGAGAGCCGCATAGACGCGGCCGCCCAATTGAAATTCGGCTTTGATCTCGTAGACGAGAGAGCCGCCGTCCTCCGCTTCCAATTCGATCTCCTTGCCGAACGCCTCCTTCAGGCTGTTCCGCTTAAGCGGAGCGTCGTGTCCGGAGCTTGACATTAGTCTTGCTCCTCCATCTCTCCGAGCAGCGTATTGAACGTCTCCTCGACCATGCTCCACTCTTCCTCGTCTTCGATCGTGTACAGCTTCAAATCGTCGCCTTCCTCCTCATAGCGGAAAGCGTATACTTCGTCTTCCTCGTCGTTCTCGCTGGCGAGCGGAACGACCATCATATATTTCTGATCGGAACCATCAACCTCGAACTTCATGATGACTTCGAATTCCTCTTCGTTGCCTTCCTCGTCCGGAATATAGATGATTTCCGGCTCTTCGAATTCCATATCCTCTTTTGTCATGTTCACCATCACCTTTTCGCTTTAGAATCGAGATAATTTTGCAAAATAAGCGTCGCCGCCATTTTGTCCACGACAAGCTTGCGCTTCTTCCGACTGACGTCCGCTTCCAGAAGCGTCCGTTCCGCGGCTACCGTCGTCAGCCTTTCATCCCATAGGTGAACAGGTATGTTTAGCTTTTCCTGAAGCTGTTCTGCAAATGCGATGCAAATTTCGCCACGAGGACCAATCGTTCCGTTCATGTTCTTCGGCAAGCCGACGACGATCTCGCTGACCTCATGCTCCTTCACGAGGCCCTCGATGCGGTCGAACTCGCCGCCGTCCCGCCTGCGTTCGACGACTCCGAGTCCTTGCGCGGTCCAGCGAAAAGCATCGCTGACGGCGACGCCGATATTGCGGTCGCCGTAATCCAGTCCCATCAATCTCATTGCCCGTCCGGCTCCTAACTTTCTCGTTATTGTTTCTTGTGGCTCAAATAAAACCGGACGAGCTCTTCGATCAATTCGTCTCGTTCTTTCTTGCGAATCAAGCTTCTGGCGTTGTTATGCCGCGGGATATACGCGGGATCCCCGGACAACAAATACCCAACGATCTGGTTAATCGGATTGTACTCTTTCTCCAGGAGCGCTTCATGCACGGATAACAAAATATCCTGAGAAGATTCGGCCCCTTCCGCCGTCACGTTAAACTTCATCGTTTTGTCCATGGAACTCATCGCCAGCACCTCGCTTTCCAAACCGCTATTCTTCCTTATCATATCACATTTGTTTGACCGAGAACCAGTTCTTCCGTAAGTTTCAGCGCTTCATCCAGCTTGGAGACGTCCTTGCCGCCGGCTTGCGCCATATCCGGGCGTCCGCCGCCGCTGCCGCCGCAATGTACGGCCGCTTCCTTGACGATCTTGCCGGCATGGAAGCCCTTCTTCACCAGCTCCGGCGAGACGGCCGCGGCCAGATTGACTTTGTCGTCCGCGATCGCGCCGAGCACGATGACGCTGGAGGTCAGCTTCAGCTTCAGCTCGTCGACGATGCCGCGCAGCGCGTCCATCGAAGGGGCGCTAACTTTCGCGCACAATACCGTAACGTCGCCGACCGTCTTCGCGCTCGCTTCGAGCGAGCCCGCTTCGATTCGGCTCAGCTTCGCCTGCAGCGACTCGTTCTCCCTGGACAGCTCCTTCACTTGGCCGAACAGCGCTTCGATCCGTTTCGGCGCGTCGGCCGCGTTCGATTTGAGCAGCGCCGCCGATTGCTTCAGCAGCTCGAGCTGGCTCTCCAAATATTGATAAGCATGCTTGCCGGTCACGGCTTCGATTCTTCTTACGCCCGAACCGATTCCGCTCTCGCCGAGCAGCTTGAATATGCCGATCTGCGACGTGTTGCCGACGTGGCAGCCTCCGCACAGCTCCAGGCTGTAGCTTCCGACCTGCACGACGCGAACCTCGTCGCCGTATTTCTCTCCGAAGAGCGCCATCGCGCCCATCGCTTTCGCTTCGTTCAGCGGCTTGATATCGATCGATACCGGCGTACCGAGCCAGATCTGCTCGTTGACGCGGCGCTCGATCGCCGCAAGCTCTTCGGCCGTAATGCTGCCGAAGTGCGAGAAGTCGAACCGGAGACGTTCGGCTTCGACGAGAGAGCCCGCCTGATTGACATGGTCGCCGAGCACCTCCTTGAGCGCTTTATGGAGCAGATGGGTCGCCGTATGGTTTTTGATGATGTCTTCGCGGACCGGTTTCGCCACGGCGGCTTCCGCCGCATCTCCGGCGCGCACGATGCCCGTCGCGACGATTGCGTGATGAACGTTCTGACCGTGCGGCGCCTTCGTGACGTCTTCCACCTGCAGGGTGAAGCCGTTCCCCGCAATCGTGCCTCTGTCGCCGATCTGGCCGCCGCTTTCCGCGTAGAAAGGCGTGCGGTCGAGAATAACGGCGATCTTGCTGCCTTCTTCCGCGGCTTCCACGAGCTCGTCATCACGAACGATCGCGACGATACGGGCCCCGGTTACCAGTTCATTATAGCCAACAAACTCGCTTTTAACCGTAAAATCGCCGAGCGGGCCGCCCTGCACCTTCATGCTGCCCGTCTCTTGGCGAGCCGCGCGCGCGCGTTCGCGCTGCGCTTCCATCGCCGCGTCGAAGCCGGCGCGGTCGACCGTCATGCCGTTCTCGGAAGCAAAGTCCTCGGTCAGGTCGAACGGGAAGCCGTACGTATCGTACAGGCGAAAGGCGTCCTCGCCGCCAATCTCTTTGTTGCCGGCCTTGGCGGCGGCAGCCACGAGCCCGGACAGCATCGCAAGCCCGCCTTCGAGCGTTTCGTGGAAGCGCTCTTCCTCGGTTCGGATGACGCGCTCGATGAACTCGCGCTTCTCGACGACTTCCGGATAGTAGACGCCCATCACTTCGCCGACGACGGAAGTCAGCCCGTACAGAAACGGACGGTCGATTCCGAGCGTTTTGCCGTAACGGACCGCACGGCGGAGCAAGCGGCGGATAATGTAGCCGCGGCCTTCGTTGGACGGCATGACGCCGTCGCCAACGGCGAACGCGACGGTGCGGATATGGTCGGCGATGACCTTAAGCGCGATATCGTGCTCCTCGTTCGCTTTGTAACTGACCTTCGCGATTTCGCACGTGCGGTCGATGATCGGACGGAACAGGTCGGTGTCGAAGTTGGAATCGACGTCCTGCAAGATCGAAGCAAAGCGCTCGAGGCCGGCTCCCGTATCGATGTTTTTGTTCGGAAGCGGCGTATAGCTGCCGTCCTTGTTATGGTTGAACTGCGAGAAGACGAGGTTCCATACTTCGAGGAATCGCTCGTTCTCGCCGCCCGGCCAGCATTCCGGATCGGACAGGTCGCCGTATTTGTCGCCCCGGTCGTAGAAAATTTCGGTACATGGGCCGCAAGGGCCTTCGCCGATGTCCCAGAAGTTTTCCTCCAGCTTATAGATGCGTTCGGCCGGAAGGCCGATCTTCTGGTTCCAGAAGTTGAATGCCTCCTCGTCCTCGGGATATACCGTTACCGACAGCCGGTTCGGATCGAAGCCGATCCATTGCGGTCCGGTCAGAAACTCCCAAGCCCATGTGATCGCTTCTTCCTTGAAATAATCGCCGATCGAGAAGTTGCCGAGCATCTCGAAGAACGTATGATGGCGGCGGGTTTTGCCCACGTTCTCGATATCGTTCGTGCGAATGCACTTCTGCGAGTTGGCGATGCGCGGATTGTCCGGAATGACCCGGCCGTCGAAATAAGGCTTCAGCGGCGCCATTCCCGCATTGATCCACAGCAGCGACGGATCGTTATGCGGAACGAGCGATGCGCTCGGTTCGATTTTGTGGCCTTTGCTTTCGAAAAAAGCGAGCCATTTGGCGCGGATTTCACTAGCTTTCATATGCAATAGTCCCCCTTCGATTAATTAACGGCCCATCTAGGGCGCTAGAAAACGCAAAAAACGCCCCCGTCAATGACAGGGACGAATCGTTTCGCGGTACCACCCTGGTTATTACGCCGCTCTCGCGGGCGGACGTAATCGCCTTCTTTGGACTTTAACGGATCCCCCCGGTGAAGTTCGTTCACACTCCGAAAAGAGCTTTCGGCCACTCTTCGTCATAAAAAGCCTTCTCAACCGACGCGGCCGCGCTCCTAAGGAACGGTCGCGAAGAGGCTTTCTCTCTGTCTGACGGGCAATGGCTTACTTCGATTCGTCAACGTTTTACCTTTTATTTGCATCTGCTTTCTAAAATTATAGCCAGAGCCCGTTCGGCTGTCAAATGATCTTTCGCCGGACGTAATAAGCGAACATATGCTGGACGATCACCTTGCAGGCCGCGAAGATCGGCACGGCGAGGATCATGCCGATAATGCCCGCGATTTCGCCTCCGACAAGCAGGGCGAAGATGATGGCGAGCGGATGCATATGCAGCGTCCGGCCGACGACCTGCGGCGAAATGACGTTGCCTTCGAGAATTTGGCACAGCGTATTGATGACGGCGACCAGAATGACCATTTTGAGCGAAATGGTCGAAGCGACGAGAAGCGCGGGAGCCGCGCCGAAGAACGGGCCCAAATAAGGGATGACGTTCGTGATGGCCACGACGCCCGCAAGCAACAGCGCATACGGCATCCCGATGAACAAATAGCCGCAGTAGGCCAGGACGCCGACGATGACGCAGACGAGAAATTGCCCCCTGATGTAGCTGCCCAGCGCGGCATCGATATCCTTGAGCAGCCTGACCGTGTTTTTGCGGTGCGACTTCGGAACGTACGTAATGACGGTTCGCTCGAACACGTCGAAATCCTTCAATATATAGAAAGCCAGAAAAGGAATGATGAACGCAATGAAGACCGCGTTCAGCATCGAGCCGATATTGTTGACGAAATCGAACAGACTCTCCGACAGCCTCTTCTCCATCTGCAGCAGCGCTTTGTTCATGCCGTCCCGGATGCTGTCCGGAAGGAACGAGGTGTTGTTAATATCCGTTACGATGCTTTGGGCGCGCATGGATAGCTCGGGGACGTGCCGGTTAAGCTCCTGCACCTGATTGATGAACATCGGAATGAGATTGACGAGCAGCACCGTAATCGCCGCGCAAAATACCGCATAGATAAGCAGCACGGCGATCGTCCGGGGAACCTTCCGCTCGTGCAGCAGCGTGACGATCGGATTCAGCACGTACGAAATGATCATCGCGATGACGAAAGGCGCCAGCACCGCGCGCAAAAAAACGTAGACGTTAATGATAAGCGGCTTGATCAGCAGCATGAGATAGACGGCCAGCAAGCCCATGATCAAATATACCAGCCATACGAACAGACGGTTTTTCGTGAATCGTTCCACCGCCCTCACCCCCGAACCAGCTATTCCCCGCCGCCGATTCGACGGAACGGGGCTAGTTCAGTATATGTACAAGCGGTTCGATTCATCCTTGAATAACAAAAAAAAGACGGCCGAAGCCGTCTTTGGATATTCGTATGCGCGCCGGTCAATTGGCGTGAATTTGCGGCATTTCATCCTCGAAGAACAAGTCGTCGAGCGAGCTCAGCGTACCGTCCTCTTCCACCTGGTAAACCGACATTTTGTCGCCGTTAACCGTCAGCTCAATGAAGCAGCCCCAGCAGTAGAACTGATGGGAACCGATCTTCCCGATATCTTTCGAATTGCAATTCGGACATCTCATCATCTTTCATTTCTCCCTATCGATTGAATTGGAAGCTGCGACAGGCTCCAATTCCGCTTCACTGACAGCCGGAACAATAATCGCGTCTTCCCCGAGTAACACGGCATCCGGATCACTCGGCGCCCTCAGCCATTTACGCCCTTCCATCAGATCCGAAACAAAACCGTCCGTAAGCTCGTAGCCTACTATTTGTGTACCCTGATTTGGATAAAAATAAACATCCGATACGCGTCCAAGCTGCTCGCCAAGTACGGTCACGACCGGTAAATCCCTTAATTTCACCAAACCCGTGTAAAAGGACCGCAAAATCTGCTTCGGCTTCATCCGGACAATCGCCGTTTCGCTCGAAATAATGACCGTATCTTCCCCGCAGGACAGCACATCCGACCATTTGACCGTCTTCACCGATAAGGCGAACCACTTGGCATACTCCAAAATGATGCCTTTCAGCTGCCAATGCTCGTCAAACCAAGCGTCCTTCACGGTTCCGACCATTCTGCCGGAATGGATCACGATAACGGGCAGACCAATTAGCTGTTGAAGTTTTATCACGCTGTGGCGGAGTCCTCCTAGTAGTTATTACGAATACGCCTCACGATCGTTCCGATTTTTTGTGCGGCGTCTTCTAATTCCTCCAAAGTATTCCCCAAACCGAAGCTAAATCTTACAGCCGATTGAAGCCGGTCCTCCGGCAGACGCATCGCGCGCAGCACATGCGACCGCTCAAGCGAGCCGGAGGTGCAGGCCGATCCGCTCGACGCCGCGATTCCTTCCATGTCGAGGTTCATCAGCATCGTTTCCGTATCGATGCCGATGAAGCTGACGTTGACGATATGCGGGAGGCGATTCCGCTCGCCTCCGTTGACCGCGATCGGCACGCCCGCATGCGTTTGCAGCAGCTCTATCCATCTCATACGGAGCTCGTCCATCAAAGGTTGCTTCTTCGCCCTCTCGTTCACAGAAATGTCAACAGCTTCTGCGAATCCGACGATGCCGGCAATGTTTTCGGTGCCCGCACGGCGCTTCCGCTCCTGCGATCCGCCGTGCTGAATGGACTCGAATGGCGTGCCGGCGGCCGCGTACAGCGCGCCGACGCCTTGCGGTCCGTTGATTTTATGGGCGGAAAAGCTCATGAAGTCGACGGGGAGCTCGCCCAGCCGATAAGGGATCCAGCCAAGAGTTTGCACGGCGTCGACATGGAACAGCGCTCCGCCGGCATGGGCGATCTCCCCGATTCGTTCGATCGGCTGCAGCGAGCCGACCTCGTTATTGCCGTGCATAATGCTGACAAGTCCCGTCTCCGGCGTCAACGCGGCTCGGACAAGCTCCGGATCGGTCGTGCCGTCGCTGCCGAGCGGCAGAACCGTCAGTCCGAAGCCCTCTTCCCTGCTTAGCCATTCGCATGTATGAAGCACGGCATGATGCTCGCCCGCCGATGTGACGATATGAGACCTGCCCCGCTTGCGCTGCGCCTTGGCCGCTCCGATCAGCGCGGCGTTGTCGCTCTCCGTCCCGCCCGACGTGAAGACGAGCTCGGAAGGCTTGCAGCCGAGCGCCGAAGCGATAAGGTCGCGCGACCGATTCAGCCGCTGCTTGGCTTCCCTGCCGAAAGCGTGCATGCTTGACGCGTTGCTGGGACCGCTCATCGCGCCGAGCATCGCCTGCGCCACCTCCGGACGCATCGGCGTCGTGGCGGCATGGTCGAAATAATACGTACCCATGGTCAACCTACCTTTATATATAGAACATGTAGCTGTCGGGTTTGCCTTCTTCCTCGTAGGCGATCAGATCGGCGAGCGAGGTCGAATCGAGCACTTCGGCGATGCTGTCGCGGATGCGAAGCCATAATTGGCGCTTCGCGGGATCGTCTTCCTCCGTGAAGTCGACCGGCGAGATCGGTCCTTCGAGAATGCGGATCACGTCGCCGGACGTAATATTATCGGGTTCCTTGGACAAAATGTAACCGCCGTAAGCGCCTCTTATGCTCTTTACCAGACCGGCGTTGCGCAGCGGCGCGACCAACTGCTCCAAATAATGCTCGGAAAGCTGATTCCGCTCGGCGATGCTCTTGAGCGAAGTCGGGCCTTCCCCGTATTTAGCCGCCAGCTCCATCATAATCGTTAAGCCGTAGCGGCCTTTCGTCGATATTTTCAAATGTGGCACCTCATTTTTGAATTATTCGCTTTCCCCGTTAAATCACTGTATTCCCATATCACATCTATGTTAACATATCGCACGGGCGGCGTGTGCAAAAAGGTTGGCATCTTCATGAAAAACTTTTCAGCCTATGGTACAATGAAAATGGCTTGAATAAAGGTTTGAATGAACAAGGTGGTGTATAGCATGAATAAGCCAAAAGCCTCTACCAGGGTCGTCGTCGGCATGTCGGGCGGCGTCGATTCTTCCGTCACCGCGCTGCTGCTGAAGCGGCAGGGCTACGACGTGATAGGCATCTTTATGAAAAACTGGGACGATACCGACGAATTCGGCCATTGCACGGCCGAAGAGGATTCGGAAGACGTACGCCGCGTCTGCGAGCAAATCGGCATCCCCTACTATACCGTTAACTTCGAGAAGCAATATTATGATAAAGTATTCACCTATTTCCTGGACGAATACAAGCGCGGGCGCACCCCGAATCCGGACGTGATGTGCAATCGCGAGATCAAGTTCGGCGACTTCCTGCAGCGCGCGACGGAGCTTGGCGCCGATTACCTGGCGACCGGTCATTACGCCCGCGTCCAGCGGACGGAAGACGGCGTGACGAAGCTGCTTCGGGGCGTCGACGCGAACAAAGATCAGACGTACTTCCTGAGCGCGCTTAACCAGAAGCAGTTGGCCAAAGCGATGTTCCCGATCGGCCATCTGCCGAAGCCCGAAGTGCGGCGCATCGCCGAAGAAGCCGGCCTGTTCACGGCGAAGAAGAAGGACAGCACCGGCGTCTGCTTCATCGGCGAGCGGAACTTCAAGCAGTTCCTCAGCGGTTATTTGCCCGCGCAATCGGGCGATATGATCGACATCCGGACCGGCGAGAAGAAAGGCCGTCACGACGGCCTCATGTATTACACGCTCGGCCAGCGCCAAGGGCTTGGCATCGGCGGATCGGGCACCGGCGAGCCTTGGTTCGTCGCCGACAAGGATTTGGAGCGGAACGTCCTGTACGTCGTGCAGGGCGAGCGTCATCCGAGCCTGTATTCGGAAAGCCTGACGGCCAGCGGCATGAACTGGATCGTGCCCGGCTCGGGCGCCGGCACGCTGAAGTGCACCGCCAAGTTCCGCTACCGCCAGCCGGACCAAGGCGTGACCGTCACGGCGCGCGAGGACGGCACGGCGCACATCGTGTTCGATGTTCCGCAGAAGGCCGTAACCCCCGGACAAGCGGTCGTCCTCTACGACGGAGACGTTTGCCTCGGCGGCGGCACGATCGAAAGCGTTCGGAAGGTGGACGCCGAAGCTATTGCCTCGCTGCAGGCTTAATAACGGTTAGGGCTGACCCGCGCTCCTTACGGATGCGCAGGTCAGCCCTCTTTTGTTTGCCGCGTTAGCCGGACTGCCTGTCGCCCCGCCCCTTTGCCCGATCGCCGACGCGGCGGATGAGGATGCGCGATACCCGAAGATGATCGGTTTCCTCGATGACGAACTCGTAATCGCCCGAGTGGCCGATGCGCTGGTTTCTCGTCGGCGGCAGCTCGATTTTGGAATACATCCAGCCTCCGATCGTATCGTAATTGTCCGATTCGATGTCCAGCCCGAAAAACCCGTTCACCTCTTCGATGAGCATTAGGCCGCTGACCGAGTACGTGTGATCGTCGATTTTCTCCAGACGCTCCCGCTCCTCGTCGAACTCATCCTGAATTTCGCCGACGATTTCCTCCATAATGTCCTCCAGCGTCACCAAGCCGGACGTGCCGCCGTACTCGTCGATCAATATGGCGATTTGCGATTTGCGCTTTTGCATCAGCTTAAGAAGCGTGCTGATCTGCATCGATTCCGGAACCGTAGTGATCGGCCGCGTGATTTGCCTGATGTCGCTTAAGGATTGGGCCGTGTCCTTCAGCAGGTCTTTAATGTGGACGAAGCCGATAATATTGTCCTTGTCGTTTTCGCATACCGGATAGCGGGTCAGCATTTGCTCGAGCGCGATGCTTTTGTTATCGGCAAGCGGCAGGCTCGTGTTCAGGCAGACCATCTCCGTGCGAGGGATCATGATTTCGCGGGCGTTCGTTTCGGCAAACTCGAATATGTTGTCAACCAGCGTAAGCTCCGTATTGTCGATGAGCCCCCTCTTGTGGCTTTCCTTCATCAGAATGCGAATCTCGTCCTCGGTATGGGCCGAATCCTTCTCGCTCGCAGGCTCGATGCCGACCGCCCGAAGGAGTAAATTCGCCGTTCCGTTCAACAGCCATATAAGAGGATACATCGCTTTGTAAAAATAAACGAGCGGCGATGCCGTCAGCAGCGTAACCGTCTCCGATTTGCGAATGGCGACCGTCTTCGGCGCAAGCTCGCCAAGCACGATATGAAGCACCGTAATGAAAGTAAACGCCAGGATAAACGAAACGGCGTGAAGGAGCACACCGTCCCGAAGCCCGATCGCGGCGAACAACGGCTCGATCGCTCTCGCCACGGCAGGCTCCCCGATCCATCCGAGACCGAGCGAGGAGAGCGTTATGCCAAGCTGGCAAGCGGACAAATAGGCATCGAGATTGCCCGTCATCCGGGAAGCCAGCTTCGCCCTCGAATGACCTTCGGAGACGAGCGCGTCGATCCGTCTGCCCCGGACCTTCACCATGGCAAACTCCGCCGCGACGAAAAAGCCGTTCATGCCTACCAGCAACAGAACAAGGGGAAGCGACAAACCGAGCGGTAAAGGGTCACTCAACGAATTCCTGCCCCCGCATGTGCGATGCACCCCGCGTGGACAGGCGCACCTCCTTTTGGAACAAAGATACGGCGATCTTTGTCTGATGTGATCACGCCTCATGATGCCAAGCCGCCGCGCCGGACTGCACGATCGAAGGGATTTCCGTTTTCGCGATTGTATTTATGTGTATTCGTTACAGGCTAGCCAATATACGCGGTTTTCCGCCGAAGCTTTACCGATTTTTTCATGGCCGGGCAGGCCGAATTATTTTAAAAGTTCATAAAGACGCAACGAATTCGTTGCGCGAATGGAGCTAAGCATGCGTTGAATTTGATATAATGCAAACAGTTAACGAAGCAGAATTGAACATTAACGCGTAGGAGGATTCCAAGATGAAAAAAATATTGCTGATTTTCTTAGCCGCCCTTTGGCTCGTGCCCGGCGTTGCCATGGCTCATTCCACACTGGAGGTCGCGGTTCCGGCGAAGGATGCGACCGTTCAAGCCTCGCCCGAGAAGATCGAGCTTACGTTTAATACGAAAATCGAGAAGCTAAGCAATTTCAAGCTGCTTAATGCCGCCGGAGAGCAAATCCAAACCGGCGAAACGGACGTTGACGGCGCCACGATGAGCGGCGGCGTGCCGGAACCGCTGGCAAGCGGCGTTTATACGGTGAAATGGACGATCATCGGTGCCGACGGGCATTCCGTGGAAGGGGAGTACGCGTTCACGGTGGACGCGCCGGAGCCTTCCGTCGAGCCATCGCCGACCGTGACGCCGGAAGCGTCCGCAGAAGCGGATGGTGCGGAGCCTTCCCCTACCCCGTCCGCTGAAGCGACGGCAGACGCCGGCGAACCGGCGGAAGAGGAGAACGGAGCTGCCGGCGGAGAAACGCAGGGCACGAACTACGCTCCGGCTATCGTAATCGGCGTCATTATCGTCGCTGCGGCGCTCGTCCTGTTCCTGCGGAGACGCAAACCATGATTTATGTCAGCGAAGGCCTTCTATACGTATGCTTCGCGATTTTGACGGGAACGCTGCTGCTTAAGCTCGTACCCGAGAAGAACAGGCCTTCCGTAACCGTTCCGAACGGACTGCTGGTCGCCTGCGCGATCGCGATTCCGGTCCTGTCTTACGTGCCCATTCATAAGCTTGCGCTTGTATTTGCCGAGGACTTCGACATGACCTATACCTCTATATTGAAAAGCATCCTGCTCGACATTAACACGGGCAAAGCTTGGGTATGGACGGTCATCGGCTCCGCGGGACTCGCGTTTTTGCTTGGGCTCAAGGCGTTCCGCAGCGACAAGCATATGCCGAAGGTCGCCTTGTTCGTGACGTTTCTGCTTATCGTATGGCTCGGCTACGCCGGCCATGCTTCGTCTTTGTACGGCTTTCGCGGGCTCGCCACGCATGCCGCGCATTTTCTTGCGGTCAGCGTATGGATCGGCACGCTGTTCGTCGCCGGCTGGTTCTCCAAGGACGACGCCCATTGGCCGGCCTTCCTTCGCTGGTTCTCGCCTCTGGCGATCGCGTGCGTGCTCGTGACGCTGCTCGCGGGCTTCGTGCTCATGTCGTTCACGACGCCCGAATACGTGAACGCGTGGATGCTGCCTTACGGCCAAATGCTGCTCATGAAGCATCTGCTCATCTTGCCGTTGCTGCTCTTCGCCTATTCGAACGGCTTTGCTTACAAGCGGGCGGCAGCGGCCAATCCGTCCTTCTCCCCGAAGAAATGGGTGAAGGCGGAAAGCGTCGTCGCGCTGCTCGCGCTTGCCGCAACCGCCGCGCTCGGCCAGCAAACGCCTCCGCATACGGTGAAGGAGACGCTTCAGTCCGTCTCGCCTTCGCCTCTGTTCACCTCGATCTACAAAGGCCAGTTCAGCCCTGATCTTACCCTGACGTTCTCGATTGGCCTGGATAGCCTCCTCATGCTGACTGCCGCGCTGCTGATGGCCGGGGGCGTTCTGTGGATGTATCGCTCGAACCGCGTCGTTCCGGCTTTCTTCATGGGGGTGCTGACCGCCGCGTTCGGGTACTTTGGACTTATGTTCGCGATCGCGTGACAACCAAACCTTTATAAGGCTTCTACCAAACCTTCAAAGGCTTTTACCAACCAACCTTTAAAAGGATTTACCAAACCTTTAAAGGCTTTACCAAACCTTTAAAGGATTTACCAAACCTTTAAAGGCTTTACCAAACCAACCTTCAAAGGCTTTCGAACCCTCCCAAACCCTCCCTTCCAAGGGAGGGCCCCGAGGCGCTGCGCCCTCTGGACACCCGCAATTGAATACACGTTGGAGCCGAAGAGCCGGTTGCGAGTGGCGGTTGTGTTGGAGCGCTTTCGTCCCTGAGGGACACGCTTTACTGCGTAGCGCTCGGGGGACCTGATTCTGGGTAACGTTGGATTTAAAGAGGCGGTTGTGTGGAGCGTTTGTGTAGGAGCGCTTTCGTCCCTGGGGGACACGCTTTACGGCGGTGCGCTCGGGGGACCTGCTTCGGGGGTAACGTCGGAGATGAAGACGTGGTTGAGTGGAACGTTTGTGTAAGAGCGCTTTCGTCCCTGGGGGACACGCTTTACGGCGGTGCGCTCGGGGGACCTGATTCTGGGTAACGTTGGATTTAAAGAGGCGGTTGTGTGGAGCGTTTGTGTAAGAGCGCTTTCGTCCCTGGGGGACACGCTTTACGGCGGTGCGCTCGGGGGGACCTGATTCTGGGTAACGTCGGTGATGAAGAGGCGGTTGAGTGGAGCGTTTGTGTAAGGAGCGCTTTCGTCCCTGGGGGGCACGCTGGAAATTGGTGTTGATGTATGTTTGGAAGCAGCGCCATCAGAGCTAGCCTCGGTTAGTTTCAATAATTGAGTCTATGCGCGGAGTTGAGCTTGAAAAGAGCTGATTAGTTTCAGATATTGCGCTTAATGGCGGCTTTAGGACGGGTTAGCGTAGGATAGGGAGGGTTTAGTTTCAGTATTTGAAATTACAGCAAGACAAAGAGCCAAAAACGCTTTTCAAATTTCAATAATTGAAATTAATTTCATTACCTGGAACCTGCAACCCTGCAACCTGCGTCTAAAATTACGAAATGGGCAGCCCGAAGGGTGATGTCGGCGACATCTTCTCCGGGCTGCCCCTTTTTCGTTAGCTGCGCGGCGCCCAGAGCATGATGGAGACGCCGATCATGCAGACGGCCGCGCCGATCCAGTCGTACAGGTCGGGCGATCTTTTGTCGACCCACCAGCCCCATAGCACGGCCAGCACGACGAACACGCCGCCGTAAGCCGCGTACACTCTTCCGAACGAAGGAAAGCTCTGCAGCGTCGGAATGATCCCGTATGCGATCAGGATCATTCCGCCGGTTATGCCGTACCATAGCGGCCTGGACTCCCGGAGCCACAGCCATATCAAATAACCTCCGCCGATCTCCGCGAGACCGGCGATAATGAATAATACGATTGCCGAAATCATCGCCGCACGCTCCTCGCTTATCCGATGCAAACCGATAGAAGCGGTGAATGCAAGTTACTCCATTCCTTTCCGCCGCTGCTGGTTCTGCTTGATTTTGTCCTCCATCCCCTGCTCCGTCGCGCGGTAGAACGACTGGCCGCCGAGCGAGTCCGGCAAATATTGCTGCTTCACGTAATGGTTCGGAAAGTCATGCGGATATTTGTAGCCCTCGTGGCCGAGCTGCGCCGCCCCTTTGTAGTGCGTATCGC
The DNA here is from genome assembly GCF_014705655.1 of Paenibacillus arenilitoris. Taxonomy (GTDB): domain Bacteria; phylum Bacillota; class Bacilli; order Paenibacillales; family Paenibacillaceae; genus Pristimantibacillus; species Pristimantibacillus arenilitoris. The sequence continues at coordinate 25,730 of NZ_JACXIY010000020.1, forward strand.
GCAGATGAAGGGGCACCTCCGCCCCGCCGGCGCGTTCGATCGCCGCTTCCGCCCTGCCGATCGCCATCGCCGTCGCGTTCGATTTCGGGCTTTCGACCGCGAAGAGGATCGCTTGCGAAATGTTGTATTTTGCCTCCGGCCAGCCGATCTTATGGTATGCGTCCATCGCCGTTACGGCCTGGATCATCGCCTGCGGATTCGCCAGCCCGATATCCTCGCTGCAGGCGACGATCAATCGCCGGATAAACGTCATCGGATCCATGCCCAGCTTCTCCACCGCGTACAGGAACCAGAACAAAGCGGCGTCGCTTGATCCGCGGACGCTCTTGTGGAACGCCGACAGCACGTCGTATTGGGTCGACAGGTCGGCGCGGATCGTCGGCTTCCGAATCGATTCCTGCGCCACCTCGAGCGTCAGCTTCACCGATCCGTCCGGCTCCGAAGGCGTCGTGACGGCCGCCAGCTCGAGCGCGTTCAGCGCGCGCCTGATGTCGCCTCCAGCCATTGCCGCGATGTGGCGCAGCGCATCCTCGTCCGCGTGAATCGTCATAAAGCCAAGCCCGCGCTCGCGATCGGACAGCGCCCGCTGCATCGCCTCGTAAGCATGCGCCTCGCCGAGCGGCTCGAGCTGGAACAGCGTCGACCTCGACAGCAGCGCCCCGTTCACGTGATGAAACGGATTTTCCGTCGTCGCTCCGATAAAAATGATAATCCCCTGCTCCACGGCCGGCAGAAGCGCGTCCTGACGGGCCGTATTGAAACGGTGCACCTCGTCGAGGAACAGAATCGTTTTGCGCCCGTACAGCGATTTACTGGAACGCGCCCGGTCGATGACGTCGCGAACGTCCTTGACCGAGGCGTCGACCGCGTTCAGCTTCACGAATTCGCCTTCCGTCCGGAGCGATATAATATGCGCCAGCGTCGTTTTGCCGCAGCCCGGGGGCCCGTATAGCAAAATCGATGATACCTGGTCTCCTTCGATCGCCCTTCTGAGCAGCTTCCCCCTTCCGACGATATGCTCCTGCCCGATATATTCGTCCAGCGTTTGCGGCCGCATCCGGTCCGCAAGCAGCCTTGCGCGCGGTTTGTCTTCCTCTTGAAAGTCGAATAAGTCCATCGTTGCTTCCCAACCTTCTCCCGTCAGTTACTTACGATCATAGCATACTCGCACATTTGTTCGCCAGACAAGCAAAGATAGGACGGAAGTCGCATCCCTCAAATATTCACACAAAATGGAAGAAGATGTATAATAATGATGTCGAACGTTCGCCGGATTGTCGGTTCCTCATGTATTTTATCGAAAAGAGAATACGCATGCAGGGGGTTGAGGCCATTGTTCAAGCAAGTGGAAAACGCGACCGAAGCCGCTTTTTTTAACGACATTTGGACAAGCGTCTGGAAAGAGAAAGGGTATGAGCTGGAGTACAGCGATCAACCGCTGGCCCAATACGTTATCGTAACGCCCGACGGCCATTTTATCGGAACGTCGGAGATTAACCGCTTTGATCCGCGGAACAGCTCCGTCCTGCAAGCCGCGGCTTTGCCGGGGAGCATTCTTGCCGCGGCGGAAGACGGACTGGTCGCCGAAATCGACAAAATCGCCCTGCTGAAGCCTTACCGCGGAAAATACCTCTCGGATTTGCTCTCCTCCATCGTCTATTTCGCCGACCGCCATCATTACCGTTATTTTGTCTCGCTGCTTGAGCCCGTCTTTTACCGCGCGCTGCGCGTAAGCTTCCACATTCCGATGGAAAGGTTGGGAGGCGAATCCTACTACAAGGGGGACTACGTCATCCCGGTATTGTTCGAAACGAACCAAATGTATGTGAAAATGCCGATGTTCTACTGGCTGAAATACCCAAGCTGACGGCACTGCGAGTCCGATAATCCGCACGCAAAAAAAGCCGTTTTCGGGGACGCGCCGTAAACTTTGCGCTCCGCCCCTAAAACGGCTGTTTCCGCCAGTTCGTTCCTTATTTGTCGAATGGCGACTTCAAGCCTCTTTCCAGCTTATCGACGGTCGCCGTGACGCGCGCCGACCGCGTTTCTTCCCGCTTCGCGTCGGTAATCCACTTGACGAAGTCGCGCCGCTTGGCGGCGGTCAAGCCGCCGCGGAAAAATTCAAGCGCCGCGGGTGATGCCGCCAGCGCCGCGGCCAGATCGTCCGGCAGCGCCGCTTCCTCCGTCTGCGCGCCCGGCGTCCGCGGGGCTGAAGGCCCCGCCAAAGCGGCCGATGCGCTTCTCCGCTTGGCGCCGCCGCCCGCCGCCGTCCCTTCCGGCCGATAGCGCATGGAAGACCACGTGTCGTCCATCGAGATCATCGCGACGCCTTCCATGCCCAGCTTCAGCATATGCTTCCACCCGGTATCCCGGTTAATGTCGGTTTTGATCTTCGAGGTGCCTTTCGGGTAAGTGATCCAGAACAAGCCGTCCTCCTTGACCGCCTGAACGGCGGCTGGCGCACGCTCCTCCAGCTCGGCCATGGAGCGGACGAACAGCAGGACGAAGTCGTACTGCCCCGCTCGGTCGATTGCCGTCGCTTCGGCCGTCAGACCGAGCTCTTCCAAATATGATCCGGAAGGGACGCCAAGCGCCAAAGCCTTCATGTCCGGCGATAATCTCAGCTTCTTGACGAGCGCTTCGTTCACGATTCGATCCCGCCCGCCTTCAGAAGATCCCGCACCACGACGCTGACCATGATGAGGCCCGCAACGGGAGGAACGAAGGCGTTGCTCGCCGGCGGCTGCTTCGCCTTGCGGATTTCCGGCGCGTTCTCCGGCACGATGCGCTGCGTCACGTCCTCGCGCGGCTTCATCGGCATCTCGTCGGAGAACACGACCTTCACGCCGCTCTTGATCCCTTCCTTGCGCAGCTTCGTCCGAACGACGCGCGCGATCGGATCGGTATGCGTCTTCGAGATGTCGACGACCTGAAACTTCGTCGGATCCATCTTGTTCGCCGCGCCCATGCTCGAAATCATCGGGATTTTCCGCTCCAGGCACTGCTTGATCAAGTGGATTTTGTACGAAATCGTATCCGACGCGTCGACGACGTAATCGAGCTTGTGAGCGAAGAGCTGCTCGTACGTCTCCTCCGTATAGAACATCCGAAGCGCGACGACGTCGCACTCCGGGTTGATCTGCTTGATCCGATCGCGCATCAAGTCGGTCTTCGGCTGCCCGACCGTTGTCGTCAGCGCGTGGACCTGCCGGTTCACGTTCGTAATATCGACGACGTCCTTGTCGATCAGGATGATCTTGCCGACGCCGGTACGCGCCAGCGCTTCGGCCGCGATGCCGCCGACGCCGCCGATGCCGAGCACGGCAACCGTGCTCCCCTTCATCAGCTGCAATCCTTCGGGCCCGATGGCCAGCTCCGTTCGTGAAAATTGATGAAGCATCAGGCTGCCGCCTCCTTTGCTATTGACGATTAGTTATCCGCTTTCTCGGCAGGAGCGCCCGCCGCCGCGACCGGCTGCTTCGGCTTCACGACCGTGCGGATATGCAGCTGCTCCAGCTGCGAAGGCTCCACCTCGGAAGGCGCGTCGCAGAGCAGATCCGTCGCGCTCGCCGTTTTCGGGAAGGCGATCGTCTCTCTCAGGTTCGTGCGGCCGGTTAGGAGCATGACGAGCCGGTCGAAGCCGAACGCGATGCCGCCGTGCGGAGGCGTGCCGTATTCGAAGGCGTCCAGCAGGAAGCCGAACTTCTCCTGCGCTTCGTCCATGCTGAAGCCGAGCGCCTTGAACATTTGCTCCTGCACCTCGCGCTTGTAAATCCGCATCGAACCGCCGCCGACTTCATAGCCGTTCAGCACGAGGTCGTACGCTTGCGCGCGGATTTGGCCCGGATCCGTATCGAAGAGGGGCAGATCGTCTTCGTTCGGACGGGTGAACGGATGATGCTCCGCCACGTAACGCTTCGCGTCCTCATCCCAGCCGAGCAGCGGGAAGTCCACGACCCACGCGAATTTGAATTTCGAATCGTCGATCAAGCCAAGATCGCGGCCAAGCTTCGAGCGCAAGTTGCCGAGCACGTCGGCGACGACTTTTTTCTTGTCGGCGGAGAACGTCAGCAGGTCGCCCTCTTCGACTCCGAGGCGCTCCGTCAGCGCGGCGATTTCTTCCGGCTTCAGGAACTTGACGATCGGCCCGCGCCATTCGCCGTCCTTCACCGTGATCCAGGCGAGGCCTTTGCCGCCGTAACGCGCGGCGAACGGCTGCAGGTCGTCCAGCTCTTTACGGCTCCAGCTTGCGCAGCCTTTCGCGTTCAGCGCCTTCACGACGCCGCCGCCCGCCGCCACGCTCGCGAACACCTTCACGTCGCTTCCGGCCACGATATCGGTAATGTCTTCGATTTCGAGGCCGAAGCGGAGGTCCGGCTTGTCGGAGCCGTATTTGTTCATGGCGTCCGCGTACGTAATGCGCTGGAACGGCAGCTCCAGCTCGACGCCGACCGTGTCGCGAAGCAGCTTCGCCGTCAATTGCTCCATCAACGCTAGCAGCTGGTCCTGCGACAGGAACGACGTCTCGATGTCGACCTGCGTAAATTCAGGCTGGCGGTCGGCGCGAAGATCCTCGTCGCGGAAGCAGCGGGCGATTTGGTAATAGCGCTCGAGACCGCCGACCATAAGCAGCTGCTTGAAAATTTGCGGCGACTGGGGCAGCGCGAAAAACTCGCCCTCGTGCACGCGGCTCGGCACCAAATAATCGCGGGCGCCTTCCGGCGTGCTCTTCGTCAGAATCGGCGTCTCGACTTCAATGAAGCCTTCCCCGTCCAGGAAGTCGCGAAATACTTTGGCCGCTTTCGAGCGGAGCTGCAGCGTGCGCTGCATTTCCGGACGGCGCAGGTCGAGGTAGCGGTATTTCAACCGAAGCGGCTCGTCGACCTCGACGCCGTCTTCGATCGGGAACGGAGGCGTCTTCGCCGCGTTCATGATTTCGATGCTCGTGACGCGGACTTCGATCTCGCCCGTCGCCAGGTTCGGGTTGAACGTCTCGGCGTCTCGTTCGACGACCGTCCCTTGGATCGCGAGCACGTACTCGTTGCGCGCGCGGTCGGCGATCGCCAGCGCGTCGCCGGAGAAATCCGGGTTAAATACGATTTGCACGATGCCGGAGCGGTCGCGCAGATCGATAAAGAGTACGCCGCCAAGGTCGCGACGGCGCTGTACCCAGCCGTTCAACGTAACGGTTTGTCCGACCTCCGCTTTCGTCAGCAGGCCGCAGTGATGAGTTTTCAACAACATATCGTTCATTCTCCTTTTGTATAATAGGATGATTCGATCCGTTTAGCCGTTAATGGCTTCGGCGAGACGATCCAGCGCCACGATTCGCTGCTCGCCGTTTGTCATGTCCTTGAGCGCAATTTCGCCGCGCGCCAGCTCGTCGTCGCCCAGGATGGCCGTAAAGCGCGCCTGCAGCCGGTCGGCCGACTTCATCTGCGCTTTCATCTTGCGTCCGAGGTAATCGCGTTCCGCCCGGAGGCCGTTCTGCCGCAGCCGGTAGACCAGCTTCGTCACTTCGCGCTCCGCCGCTTCGCCGAGCGCGATGAGGTACACGTCGATATCGCCGGCTGCCGGAATCTCGTTCTGCTGATGCTGCAGCAGCAAAATCGTTCTTTCTAGGCCGATGCCGAGTCCGATGCCCGGCTGGTCCGGACCGCCGATTTCGGCCACGAGCCCGTTGTACCGGCCGCCGGCGCCCACCGTGTCGATGGCGCCGATCCCTTCCGCCTTGTATTCGAAGACGGTATGCGTGTAATAATCGAGGCCTCGGACCAGGCGGTGATTAATCGAGAACGGGATGCCCATATCGCTCAAATACGTCTGAACCTTCCCGAAATGATTCCGGCACTCCTCATCCAGACTGTCCAGGATCGAGGGTGCGTCCGTAAAATGCTGCTGGTCGTGCTTGCAATCGAGCACGCGAAGCGGATTGCGGTCCATGCGCGACCGGCAGTCCTTGCAGAGCAGTTCCCGCTTCGGCTCGAGGAATGCCAGCAGCCGCTCGCGGAACGCCGCGCGCACGGCCGGTGTGCCGACCGAATTGATCTCGACGCGCACGCCCTTCAGACCCACCTCCGTATAGAACGTATAGCCGAGCGCGATGACTTCCGCGTCAAGCGCGGGATCGACCGAACCGAGCGCTTCGATGCCGAACTGGTGCAGCTGGCGGTAACGGCCCGCCTGCGGGCGTTCGTAGCGGAACATCGGTCCGATATAGTACAGCTTCGACACGTCCGGCTCCCCGTACAGCTTGTTCTCGACGTAGGCTCTTACGACGCCCGCCGTTCCTTCCGGACGCAGCGTCAGGCTGCGGTCGCCCCGGTCGGTGAACGTGTACATTTCTTTCTCGACGATATCGGTCGTCTCGCCGACGCCGCGCTGGAACAGCTCGGTCGACTCGAAGATCGGCGTGCGGATTTCGCGGAAGTTGTAGCGCCGGCAAATATCGCGGGCCTTCTGCTCGACGTATTGCCATCTCTCGACGGCTCCCGGCATAATATCCTGCGTGCCGGGCATTTTTTGAAAAGCCATTTCGATTCCCTCCTGCCCCGTAATAGATTCGGACCAACGTCCGGAAAATACAAAAAACTCCCGTTCCTGACGGCCTAAGCCGAAAGGGACGAGAGTGCGCTCCCGTGGTACCACCCACATTCCGAGCCCGCAATAGGATGCATGGCCCGCTTCAAGACGGTTAACGTCCGTCATCCGCAGCGCGGCTACTGGCGACGAAGATCATGCCGATCATCTCGTCCGTTCGCCGTCTGTTCTCCGGGAGGTCTATTCATTCTCCGATATAAGGACGCTTGCAGCCGGTGGCGTCCCTCTCTGGGTACAGCGCGAAGAATTACTTTGTCCCATCAACGAATCCATTTGAATATTACTGAAAATTAATTTTACTCGCCGCCGCCGGCAAAGTCAAGATTGAACGCCCGCAGCGCTGCAAAAAAACAGAAAAAAACCTACAAATCGAGTTGTAGGTCCAAAAGTAAACTATATTTTTAAAAAGGGGGTCGAGATTTATTATAGGTTAACGATGTTAAAAGAAAGTTATAGATTGATTACAGGAGTGTTACAAATTCGTAAGCGTTTTACGCAACGATCGGCGGTAAAACGGCGCCTCCCCGATTACTGGACCGGGCGGCGCCGTCGTCGCGATCGAATTTCATCCTAAGCGGGAGCGGCTATCGGCCCCCGTGCTTGCGGCTCGGATATACTTTAAAGCCTGCGGCCCATTCCTCGGCCGCTTCGACGTCGCCCTCCAAGCAGGACATGGCCGCGGCTTCCCTCGGACCAAGATGCAGCAGCGACCGGGCGCCGCGCTCGATCGATTGTTCCTTGCGTGATTGGCGCATTCGCGTCTAAGCCTCCAACTCCAGCATGCGGCGCCGGGCGACAAGCCGCCCCCGCCTTCATGTCTAGTGTTGCCCGCGGCTCCGATCCTTAAGCGCCGCTCTCCAAAATTAACGTAACCGGGCCGTCGTTCACGAGCTCGACGCCCATCATCGCGCCGAATCGGCCCGTCTCGACGACGAGGCCGAGAGAACGTAGCGCCTCGTTAAACCGGTCGTAAAGCGGCTCGGCCTGTTCCGGTCTCGCCGCGGCCATGAAATTCGGCCGCCGGCCCTTTCGGCAATCACCGTACAGCGTAAACTGCGATACCGACAGCAGCTGGCCGCCGACATCGGCGACCGAAAGATTCATTTTGCCCGATTCGTCTTCGAAAATGCGCAGCCCCGCGATCTTCTCCGCCATCCACCGGATGTCCTCGTCCGTATCCTCGTGCGTGATGCCGACGAGAAGCACGAGCCCACGATCGATCGACCCGGCGGTCTCACCGTCTATGACGACTTTAGCTTGCTTGCTGCGCTGTACGACTACCTTCAATTCGATTACCCTCCGATAGGCCGTTCAGGTCCGGATGAAGACGCATTGGCGTCTTACTGCATAATTCGTTGAACGGAATAAATATCTTGAACCCGTTTAATCTTTTCGACGACCGACGACAGATGCTCGATGTTGCGAATGAGCACCGTCATATGGATAAGCGCCATTTTGTTTTTGACCGAGCGCCCCGTAACGGCCGATATATTCGTCTTGCTCTCGGAGACGGCCTGCAGCACTTCGTTGAGCAGTCCTCTGCGGTCATGGCCGGTAATCTCGATGTCGACGCTGTAGTTCGCCTCGATCGAATCTTCCCACTCCACCTCGATAACGCGTTCGCCCTCTTCGCCTTGATCGCCGAACGGAATGTTCGTGCAATCCATCCGGTGTACGGAGACGCCGCGTCCCCGCGTAATATACCCGACGATCGCATCGCCCGGCACCGGGTTGCAGCAGCGCGCGAACCGGACGAGCAGGTTGTCGATGCCCTTCACCGTCACGCCTTGGTTCGGCCTCGTCTTCCGGTTGCCCGGCGACTTGATCTCCTTCACCTCGGACGTCAGCTCGAGCTGGCTCGCGAGCTCCGCCTCCCGGCGCATCTTCTCGGTCAGCTTCGTGCAAATCTGCGCGGCCGTAATGCCGCCGAAGCCGATCGCCGACATCATGTCCTCGATATCGTGGAAGGCGAACTTGGACGCCGCGTCCTGCAGCTTGTCGTCCTGCAACCATGCGGACGGCTCGAGACCGAGCCGCTTCAGCTCGCGCTCCAGCAGCTCGCGGCCCTTGGCGACGTTCTCCTCGCGCCGCTCCTTCTTGAACCATTGCCTGATTTTGCTGCGGGCATGGGAAGACTGCGCGATCTTCACCCAATCCTGGCTCGGGCCGTACGAATGCTTGGATGTCAAAATTTCGACGATGTCCCCGGTCCTCAGCTTATGATCCAGCGGGACGATCCTACTGTTCACCTTCGCGCCGATGGTCCGGTTCCCGACCTCCGTATGGATTCGGTAAGCGAAGTCGAGCGGGACCGAACCGGCTGGCAGCTCGATGACTTCCCCGCTCGGCGTGAAGACGAAGACGAGGTCGGAGAAGAAGTCCATCTTGAGCGATTCCATAAACTCGGATGCGTCGCGAGCTTCGTGCTGCAGCTCCAGAATTTCGCGGAACCACGTCATCTTGTCCTCGAAGCTGCCGCCCGGCACGACGGAGCCCTCCTTGTACGCCCAGTGCGCCGCGATGCCGTATTCCGACGTTCTGTGCATTTCCCAAGTCCGGATCTGCACCTCGGTCGGTTCGCCGTTCGGGCCGATAACGGTCGTATGGAGCGACTGGTACATGTTTGCCTTCGGCATCGCGATGTAATCCTTGAAGCGTCCCGGCATCGGCTTCCATAACGTATGAATAATTCCGAGCGTCGCGTAGCAATCCTTAATATTGTCGACGATGATCCGAATGGCGAGCAAATCGTAAATTTCGGTGAATTGCTTGTTGCGGTCGGTCATTTTTTTGTAAATGCTGTACAGATGCTTCGGACGGCCGGAAATATCGCCGTCGATGCCCATCTCCTCGAGCTTCTCCCGGATTCGCGAAATGACGTCGTCGATATATTTCTCCCGCTCGGCGCGCTTCTTCTTCATCAGATTCGCGATTCGGTAATATTGCTGGGGATTCAAATAACGAAGCGCGATATCTTCCATTTCCCATTTGATTGCCGAGATCCCGAGACGGTGCGCGATCGGGCAAAAAATTTCAAGCGTTTCGTACGCGATGCGGCGCTGCGCTTCTTCCGATTGGAACTTAAGCGTCCGCATATTGTGAAGCCGGTCCGCCAATTTGATCAAAATGACGCGGATGTCCTGCGCCATCGCGACGAACATTTTGCGATAGTTCTCGTTCTGCTGCTCTTCCTTGGAACGGAATTTGATCTTCTCCAGCTTGGTGAGCCCATCGACCAGCATCGCGCACGTTTCGCCAAATTTCGCGCGAACGCTCTGCAAATCCACCGTCGTGTCCTCGACGACGTCGTGAAGCAGCGCCGCGATGATCGACAGCACGTCCATTTGCATGTCCACCAATATATCCGCAACCGCAACGGGGTGTAATATATAAGGCTCTCCCGATTTCCGCACCTGTCCGTGATGGGCTTGTTCCGCGAAATCATAGGCTTCCTGTATGCGAATAAGGTCCTGCTCTTTCATATAGGCGGATGCCTTCTCGATTAAATGCTCAATGCCCATGAATAATCCCTTCCCAAGCGTAAACGGCCGTCGCCTTCGTTGGGCCGGCTAGAGCTCGTTTCGCAATGAAATAAAAACGGTGAATCGAAAGTCGGTATTCCGAGTTTTTATAATATTATGCCTGTAACTGCCGCATCGCGTCAACTATCGGAGCAATACTTGTCCATTCGAATAGAACCGCCGCCCCTACGCGCCAAAAGGAGCGGTAGGAGACAGGCGGTTCATGCACATGGGCGTCAAAGCGCCGCGGGTTAGTTATAAGTCATTAACGAAAATACGTCGATGCCTTCCAGCTTCTCGCGGCCGTTCAAATAGCCGAGCTCGATCAGGAACGCGGCTCCGACGATCTCTCCGCCGAGCTGGCGGACGAGATTGATCGAGGTGGCGATCGTACCGCCGGTCGCGAGCAGATCGTCCGCGATCAATACGCGCTGTCCGGGCTCAATGGCGTCCTTATGCATCGCAAGCTGGTCTTTGCCGTACTCCAGGTCGTAGCTTGCCGTTATCGTTTCGCCCGGCAGCTTGCCGCTTTTGCGGATCGGCGCGAAGCCGACGCCGAGCGCCGTCGCGAGCGGAGCGCCGACGACGAAGCCGCGGGCTTCCGGACCCGCGATGACGTCGATATTCAGCTTCTCCACCGCCGCGCGGATTTCTTCGATGGCGGCTCGGTAGGCTCCGCCGTCCTTGAGCAAAGTCGTTATGTCTTTAAACCGGATGCCCGGCTGCGGGAAATCGGGAATGACCCGGATATAATCTTTGAAGTTGTATTGTGCGTTGGACAATTTTCTGTCAACCCTTTCCATCTCATCATTATCATTTTATTATTTTAAACGAAGCGCCGCGCTATGCGACTCCTCGAAACTTTGCTTCGCTTCCCGGTAACGCGCCGACGCGGACAAGTCCTTTTTTTGCGGGGAAGGCACCGAGGCCATGACGCCGTCCCGAAGTTCGATAAATTGCAGCTCTTCGAACACGTCGATAATGAGCTGAACCGTTCCGCCGCTTAAACCGCTCTGCTTCGCGAGCCTCTCCGTCAGGCCGCGCAGCGGCGCCCTGCCAAGCTTTCTTAAATGCTGATAGATAAGTCCGAATTGTTCCCTCTCCGGGAAAGACGCCTCGCCTTCCGGATCGTAATGCAGGTCGTGCAGGTGCAATTGGGGCTTCCGCTGCCCGTTCCATTCGTTGATCGACAACTCGCCGATCGCATCGATTCTGCAGCCCGGCTTCAGTCCTTCGGCCAGTTGGCCCATACCGAAGCCGATGCCGTCGAGCAGCCGGCGACCGCCGCCGAGCGCCAGCTTCAGATGCTTTGACTCCTTGCCGATCGTTCGCCGGTCCGCAAGCTCCGCTCCCTGGAAGAGCAGCCTCGGCGACGGATTGCCCATTCCGAACGGCTCGAGCAGCGACAGCTCGTCGATCGTCTCGATCGTCGCTTCGCTCACGGAGCATGCCAGGTCGACCGCCGTTTTCGGTACCCAGTCCTCGTCGGTCAACCACTCGGCGGCAAGCTCGCCGAGACGCTTCTCGAACGGTTCCAGCCGGTCGCGGTGAAGGCTCATTCCGGCCGCCGCCTGATGGCCGCCGTAATGATCGAGCAGCTCGTCGCAAGCCGTTAATGCAGCGTGCAGGTCGTAGCCGTCTATGGATCTGGCCGATCCTTTGCACATGCCCGTCGCCTCGTCTATGCCCAAAATAATAACCGGCCGATAATTCCGCTCGAGCAGCTTCGAGGCTACGATGCCGATCACGCCGACGTTCCAGCCTTCGCCGGCCAAGACGATGACCGGCGGCGGCTCCTCGCCCTTCGCTTCAGCAGCCTCGCATTTGGCCGACCATTGCTGTTCCGCTTCCTTGACGATGCTGTCGACGACGCGCTGCCGTTCCTTGTTCAAGTTATCGAGGCTGAGCGCGGTAAGAATCGCCTGATCGTAGTCGTCTGTCGTTAGCAGCTCGACCGCCCGCTTCGCATGGTCTAACCGGCCGGCGGCATTGATGCGCGGAGCGATGCCGAAGGCGACGGTCGTCGACGTCATCGCCGCAAGCTCCATGCCGCCCGCTTCGGCCAGCGCCCGAAACCCGGTCGGCGCATGCCGGCGAAGCCGATCGAGCCCGTAGCGGACCATAATCCGGTTCTCGTCCGTCAGCGGCATCAAATCGGCGATGGTGCCCAGGCTGACGATATCCGTCCATTCCAGAGGCGGACGGCCAAGCAGCGCGTGCGCCAGCTTGAACGCGACGCCGACGCCGGCAAGCCCTTTGAACGGATACAGGCAATTTTTCTGCTTCGGATTGACGACCGCGACCGCCTTCGGAATGTTGTCCGGCGGCTCGTGATGATCCGTCACGACGACGTCGATTCCCGCCTCCTTGGCGTATTCGATCTCGTCGAAAGCGCTGATTCCCGTATCGACCGTTACGATCAGACCCACGCCGTCCGCCGCCGCAAGCCCGATCGCCGCGCGGTTAAGGCCATAGCCTTCCAAGGCGCGGTGCGGAATATAATAATCAAAATCGAGTCCCAATGCGCGAAATAAATGTACGAGAAGCGAGGTGCTCGACACCCCGTCCGCGTCGTAATCGCCGTAAATCCGGATTTTCTCGTTCCGTTCCGCGGCGAGGCGGATCCGCTCGACGGCTTCTTTCATCCCGAGCAACAAATAGGGGTCATGAAACAGTTCATGACCGCCTCTCAAAAATCGTTCCGCCGAAGGCGGATCGGCATAGCCTCGCCCGACGAGCAATCGGGCGACGAGCGGCGGCAGATTTAGCGCGGCGGCCAGCTCCTTCGCCTTCTCGTCGTCCTCCGTTCGCCACGGCGCAAGCGCCCAGCGGGTCTTTCGGTGAATCATGCCGTTCCCCCTCTTCTGCAGTTAACAGCCTATTGCAGCAGCGTCGGCATCTGCTCCTGGTTCGGATCGTGATTCGACTTGTACGGGTAGCCCGCATCGTAGGGCTCTACATAAATCGAAACATCCGTAATATGAATAAATCGTTTCATGACAAGCTGCTTCACCCGCTTGGCGATTTCCTGCCCCTCCAGGACCGATATGCGGGGATTGACGCATATGACGATTTCCGCGACGACGTAATGTCCATGCTCCTTCGCCCGCAGCGACTGAACCGTAACGACCCCTTCGACTCGCTGCACAAGCTGCATGAGCTCATCCGAATCTTCTTCGCCCGCCAAATTCCGGGTCTGCGTTCGCGCGGATCCCGTCGCCGTTTTGAAGCCGTTGTACATGACGAATACCGCAATCATGAGAGCTGCGGCGGGATCCAAATAATAAAGAGCGGGAATCGCGAGCAGCTTGCCCGCGATGGCGCCGCCCGAGCCTACGAATGCGGTCAGAGAGCAATAGATCCCCGTAAGCCGATCCTTGGACGGAATAAACCATTGATTGATAATAAGTCCGGCGGCAATCGCCGCGACCGTGCTCCAATGAGGTGCGGCGGTTACTTGATCGGCGATATCGCGAATCGCGGAAATGCCGATCTCAAGCCCGATGATAAGGAGGAGGACGGACATGACGATCGTCGATGCCGTCTCTCCCCGCCGATTTTCCGTTTCCGACTGACCGTTCTTATTGGCCGTTTTGCGCTTCCGGACGGCGCGCAGACCCGTCAAAGCGGCGGCGGCCGATGCCGCCTCCGCCGCCGTGCGGAACGCGTCCGCCATGAGCGCTTTGCTTCCGGACATCCAACCGATCGTTCCTTTGAACAGGGCCAGCAGCATGTTCCCCCATAAGCCGGCCCGGCTTGCGGACTCTGCGTTTGCATATCGTTGTGCGGTTGACATCGGTAACCTCCTACAAGAAATGCGAAACCTGCCACGTACGCTTATGAAAGTTAAGGTTGAGTCGAAGATTTGGCTTGCGTTCTCGGTTTTTGCTTCCCTTTCATCATCAGCCACAGCGGGCTCGCGATACAGATGGAAGAGTAGGCGCCGCTGGCCAGACCGATGATCTTGGCAAGTGCGAACAGCTTAATCGATTCGCTGCCGAAAATAAACAAGCAGATGGCGACGACCAATACGGCGAGAACCGTATAAATGTTGCGCGCCATCGTCTGCCAGATGCTCGCGTTGACCATTTCCGCCAGCTGTTCGCGGTTCTTGAACTGGCCGAAACGCAAGTTCTCGCGAATGCGGTCGAAAATAACGATTTTGTCGTTGATCGAATAACCGATCGTCGTCAATACGGCCGCGATGAACGGCAGGTCGACCTGAAGCCGGAAGATGGAAAAGATCGCTACGACAACGAAGGCGTCGTACAGGATGGCGATATTCGCCGCCAGCGCGAAACGCCATTCGAAGCGGAACATGACGTAGATCATGATCGCGACGCTCGCGATCAGCACCGCCCATATCGTCTTGATGCCGAGCTCCTGTGCCATATCCGGCGAAACGACGTTCACTTCCGCGGAAACCTGGTCGCCGTACTTGGCTTTGAAGCCTTCCTGGATTTCGGTGATCTTCGCCTGGGTCAGCACCTCGTCGAAGCGCGCCGACACGCGGTCGTTGCCGTTGCCGCCGACCGTCGGCGTAATGTCCGTAATGCCCGCTTCCTCCAGAATCGCTTTCGCATCTGCTTGCGCAGCTTGCTTCCCGATCGAAATGTCCATGTTCGTTCCCGCTTTGAAATCGACCCCGAAGTTGAGATTGAAAATAAGCAGCGACAAAATGCCGAGCACGGTGAGGGTTATCGAGAACAGAAAAAACTTGTTCCGGTTCCCTATGAAGTCGTATCGGATTTTCGTATTATAGTTCACGGATTTCTGCCTCCTTCACCCCGTAGTAGCTAGGCTTCGTAAATAGATTGCTGCGGATGAGCAGCATGATGAGCAGCCTCGACAAGAAAATGTTCGTAATCATACTCACGAGAATGCTGAAAATCATCGTCAGCGCGAAGCCGCGGATCGCTCCGTTCCCGATATAATACAATACGGCGCTCGCGATAATATTGGTAATGTTCGCATCCATGATCGTGCGGAAGGAGTTCTTCGAACCCGACTTCAGCGAGGAGAGCAAGCTCTTGCCGCTGCGGATCTCCTCCTTGATGCGCTCGTACATGATGATGTTCGCGTCGACCGCCATCCCTATGCCCAGGACGAAGGCCGCGATGCCCGGCAGCGTCAGCGTGGCGTTCATTAAATTAAAGACAAGCAGAAGCAGCCAGGTGTACGTAATGACGGTAATCCCCGCCACGACGCCCGGAATGCGGAACAATAGGACCAGGAACACCAAAATAATGACCGTTCCGATAAGACCCGCTTCGACCGTCTGCCGGAGCGATTCGAGACCGAGCTGCGCCCCGACGCTCTGCGTAAACTTCTCGTTCAGCTTGAGCGGCAGCGCGCCCAGGTTGATCATGTCGCGAAGCTCTTTCGCTTCATCGTTCGTATAGTCGCCCGAGATTTGGGCGGATCCGCCCGAAATCGGGTAGTTGACCATCGGCTTCGACAATTCCGTGTCGTCCAAATAAATGGCAAGCGTCTGTCCGGTTAGCCGGGTCGTGATTTCCTCGAATTTCTTGGCATCCTTCAGCTCGATCGTCACGTAAGGCTTGCCGAGGTTATCGTACCCGATGCCCGCGCCGTTCTGCTTGAAGTCGCTGCCGTCGAGCTCGATCTTGCCGTCGGGACCGCGAAACGTCAGGTTGATCGGCTTGGCGAGAATTTCCCGTACCTCGTTCTCGTCCTCGACCCCGGCCAGCTTCAGCCGAATCCGATTCGAACCCTCCGTCGTAATTTCCGGTTCCACGATGCCCATCTCGTCAATCCGTTTTTCAAGGCTTCTCGCCGTTTCTTTGAGCGATTCCGGCGTGACCGCCTCGCCGCCCTCGAGAGGCTCGGCTTCGTACAACACTTCAAATCCGCCCTTTAAATCAAGGCCTAGCCGAACGTCTCTAACGAGCGACGGGCTTGTCCATGCGATGACGCCGAACATGATGACCACGATCGCAAGGAAGGCCAATATCCTCTTCCCGAACATACGTCTGAATCCCCCTTATGATCTCAATATTCCTATTATACAGACGCGGCAAAAACGAGTCAAAAAAAAGGAACCCTTCTGCTAGAATGGGTTTCCCTTATACGCGCTCAGCGTCATGTAATTCATGAACCTCGTCACCTTCAGCGACAAAATGTCGCTTACGATCTGATGCAGCTCGGGCTGGCCGGTCTTGGCGTATTTTTCGTTCACGCATTCCCATATTTCCTTGCCCGTTATATGCTCGTAGCCGATCAGCCTGAATTCCTCGGCCTTGCTGTGGCACAATTCCTCGATCACCCGGTCTAGTTCCTCGTTTGCCATGCCGCCGTCCCTCCCGGAAGCTCTTGTTAGTAAAGCGACTGCCGCTTCTACAGCATCCTTCTTCCCCGTTTGTCCTTCTAATTCGATATGCCTATGCCGATTTCCTGCCGCCATGGGCCGATTCCTGAAATTGACTGACATGGAAGCGGACATGCCGTGCATAAAGATGATAGTACAGGCTTGTCTAACGGCTTCTAACCGGATCGACGAACGAAGGGGCTCCGCTATTTCAGAAGAGAGATGAGGGCAATTCATTATGACGAAGCAAACCTTTATCAAAGGCGCCATAATCCTGCTTGCCGCCGGCATCATCAACCGGCTGCTCGGATTTGTGCCGCGCATCGCGCTTCCGCGCATCATCGGGGCCGAAGGCGTCGGCTTGTACCAGCTCAGCTTCCCGTTCCTGACCGTCATGCTGACGATCATTACGGGAGGCATCCCTCTCGCCGTGGCCAAATGGATAGCGGAAGCCGATACGCAGGGTGATTCCGCACGCGTGAAATACATCTTTCGGGCGGCAATGGGGCTCGTCGTCTTGCTCGGCGTCGTCATGACGGGCGGCATGCTGCTGTTCGCGCCATATATCACGACCAATGTCCTGCCGGACGAGCGTGTATACCGCACCTTTCTCTCCATGACGCCGTTGCTGCTGATCAGCGGCGTCTCTGCCGTATACCGCGGCTACTTTCAAGGCAAGCAGAACATGATACCCGGCGCCGTTTCCCAGATCACGGAAACCGTGCTGCGCATTATCGCAACGCTTACGTTCGCCTATCTCCTGCTGCCGCTTGGACTCGAATGGGCGGCGGCAGGCGCGATGCTTGGCGTCGTCGTCGGGGAGCTCGGAGGCATGGCGGTTATATTATGGAAGTACTACCGCGACAAAAAACGCGTATCGGCGGAGCCGAATGCGCCGAAGCCGGCCAAAGAACGGGTTCCGGTCATGAGAAGGCTGCTTAATTTATCCGTGCCCGTAACGGGCAGCAGGCTGGTCGGTTCCTTGTCCTATCTGCTTGAAACGATCTTTACGGCGAGAAGTCTGGTAGCCGCTGGCATAACCGCCAGCGTCGCCACGGCGCAGTACGGCGCCCTGCAGGGGATGATCGTGCCGCTGGTCCTTCTCCCGACGGCGCTCACCTACTCGCTTGCCGTTTCGCTCGTCCCGTCGTTATCCGAAGCGGCCGCCAAAGGCGATACCGCGCTCATCCATAAGCGGCTCCACCAATCGATGCGATTGTCGCTCGTTTCTGGCGCGCCTTTCGTCGTCGTTATGGCTTTGTTCGCCGAACCGATATGCCGCATCCTCTACGATCATTCGGCGATCGCGCCGATGCTTCAGCTCATCGCGCCGGTCGGCATTTTCATCTATTTGCAGGCGCCCCTGCAAGCTGCGCTTCAGGCGCTCGACAAGCCGGGAACGGCGCTCGTCAACACGTTGACCGGCGCGGCCGTCAAGCTTATTCTCATCATCCGGCTCGCGTCCGATCCGGATTTCGGCATCTACGGCGCGCTCATCGCCATTAATGTCAATATCGTGCTCGTAACGGTTCTTCACGCCATAAGCGTCCTCCGCTTTATCGGCTTCCGCATGAAATGGCTCGATTTCGTCAAAGTGATCGTGGCCATGATTATTATGGGCGCCGCTGCCCGGTTCACTATGGATTACGTGCCGCTCCCGGCCGAATGGATCAATTTGATGCTCGCATGCGCCGCCGGCGTCGTCGTCTATTTGCTGCTCATGATTCTCATGAAGATCATCGACCGTCACGACGTCGTTCGAATACCGTTGTTCGGAAGATGGTTTAAATAATGAAAAAAACCGCGTGCTCGGGTTTTCCCCCTAGAAACGCGGTTTTCGGTCGTTCAGATCGATGAACAGCTTGCCTTTATGATCGATCGTGCATAAGAAAACGTCCTTGAAATCGGTGACGCCTTCGTCCTGCAGCACGTTTTTGAGCCAGAAACGGGTCTTCTCGAGCTTCTCTAAATTTTCGTCCTGCACTTTTCCGTCCATTATTAGCGGTATCGGCAATATTTCAAACCGAAACTTCGGCGGGATAACCCGCTTCGCTTCCATGTTTATAGCCCCTGTCTCCTCATTGCCCCCGCTGCCGGCTTCATCTTCGGGGCAATCGGCATTGCTCTTCGGAATGACGGAAAGCTTGCCGCTCGTCTCGAGTATCGCGAATTCGACGTCCGATACGGCGCTGATCTTATTCTCCCGCAGCTGAAGCATCAGATCGTCCAAATTGTAGCGCTGCTTGCGCATCACGTCGCTGTTCAGCTTGCCGTCCTCGATAATGACGCTGGGCTTCCCGTCGAACAACAGCCGCAGCTTCCTGCTCTTCATGGTCATGAACGCGCTGCCCAGCTGAATGATCAGCAGCACCGCCATCGGCATAATGCCGCTCCACAGCGGTCTTTCCATATCCTCGAGTACGATGACGGCGATCTCCGCGATCATGACCGAGATGACCAGATCGAATACCGACAGCTTGCCGATTTCCCGCTTCCCCATGAAACGCATAATCAAAAACACGACGAAATAAATGATCACAGTCCGGATTAACAGGCCCCAAAATTCCAACGGAAACCGCCTCCTCGACATTGTCATATCGGCCGCTGCCG
This sequence comes from Paenibacillus arenilitoris, assembly GCF_014705655.1. Taxonomy (GTDB): domain Bacteria; phylum Bacillota; class Bacilli; order Paenibacillales; family Paenibacillaceae; genus Pristimantibacillus; species Pristimantibacillus arenilitoris. Next base: position 44,789 of record NZ_JACXIY010000020.1, read on the forward strand.
GCCGCATTTGTGTTGTACAGCTATTCTGGCCTGCGCGCAAACGCATCATACGACCGGGCGTACACGAATATATGGCAACGTACCGGAATGGAAAGGAGCGACGGGCCGCAGGAAGTTGTACTAATCCGAACGGCTTGACCATATGGTTAAAGTATAGGCAACTTATTTATTGGGGGGGAAAAGGATGAGTTCGGTCAAACAAGCTCCAAAACCGCCTTTAATCGCTTCGCCCTTGCTTGCGGGTGTGCTTTTTTCCATCGTCTGGCTCGCCGCTGGAGCATTGCTGCTGTCGCTTCTGCTGCACTTTACGGATATGAAGGAAAGCAGTCTGCCAAGCTCGGCGTTTCTCGTTCACTCGTTCGCCGCTTTGGCCGGCGGGTTCACGGCCGGCAAGCGCTCGGAGAAGAAAGGCTGGTACCACGGATCCATTCTCGGCTTGCTGTACGGGGTTATGATCATGATCGTCAGCTTCCTGGCGCAGAACGCCTCGCTTACCTGGCACAGCGCCCTGCTGCTCGGAGCGGCGCTGCTGGCGGGGGCGTTTGGCGGGATGATCGGGGTCAACTTAAAAAAATAAAACAAAAACGGCCGACATCGCATGTCAGCCGTTTTTACGTCTTAGGACTCTTTTACTTCCGGTGCAGAGGTAATGATGGTATTGATTGCGCTGCGCTCGAACGTCATTTTTGTTGTGTCGTTGACACGGAGCACAACCGTATCGTCCGTCAGTTCCACGACCGTACCGTGCAAACCGCCAATCGTCGAAATTTTGTCGCCCTTCTTCAATTGGTTAAGCATGCTTGTACGCTGTTTCTGTTTCTTCTGCTGCGGACGAATAAGTAGAAAATAAAATACCGCGAACATTAGGACGAACGGCCAGATCATCTGAATGATTCCGGCTCCGCCTGTTTGCGCCTCTCCTGCTAGCCACATCGACATCGATATCCCCCCTTTCAAAACCCTTTCTCATTATCGAACAGGCCGTAGCTCGCGAAGAAGGAATCCCTGAAGTCAAGCAGCCTGTCTTCCATAATCGCTTGCCGGACGTCCCGCATGAGTTGCAGCAAGAAATGCAAGTTGTGATAAGTCGTAAGCCGCAGGCCGAACGTCTCGTCCGCTTTGATGAGATGCCGGATGTACGCCCTGGAGTAGTTCCGGCACGTATAGCACGAGCATTCCGGATCAAGCGGACCGAAGTCTTCGGCGAACTTCGCGTTGCGCACGACCAGCCTGCCTTGGCTTGTCATCGTTGTCCCGTTGCGGGCGATGCGGGTCGGCAGCACGCAATCGAACATATCGATGCCGCGAATAGAGCCTTCGATCAAGGCGTCGGGGGATCCGACTCCCATTAAATAGCGAGGTTTGCCGGCGGGCAATACGGGCACCGTATAATCGAGCACCTCGTACATCAAATGCTTAGGCTCGCCTACGCTCAGTCCACCAATAGCATACCCCGGGAAATCCATGGAAGTCAAATCATTTGCGCTTTGAATGCGCAAATCTTTGTACATTCCGCCTTGCACGATGGCAAACAGCCCTTGATCGTCGGGACGGGCATGCGCCTTCAAGCAGCGTTCCGCCCAGCGGGTCGTCCGCTCGAGCGATTTTTTCACGTAATCGTGCTCGGCCGGATAAGGCGGGCATTCGTCGAATGCCATCATGATGTCGGACCCGAGCGCGTTTTGAACCTCCATCGCCACCTCGGGAGACAGAAACTTCCGATCTCCGTTCAGATGCGAGCGGAAATGCACGCCTTCCTCGGTAATTTTGCGCATCTCGCTCAGGCTGAACACTTGAAAGCCGCCGCTGTCGGTCAGAATCGGCCTATCCCAGTTCATGAACTTGTGAAGGCCGCCCGCCTGCTTCACGATGTCGTGTCCCGGGCGGAGAAACAGATGGTACGTATTGCTCAAAATAATGTGGGCGTCCATCGCTTTCAATTCTTCCGGGCTCATCGTCTTCACGGTGGCCTGCGTTCCGACCGGCATGAACGCCGGCGTCTCGATGACGCCATGCGGAGTGTGCACGCGTCCGAGGCGGGCGCCGGATTGCTTGCATTGCTTGATTAATTCGTATTTTACCGCCACTTGTTCACGCTTCCTATTCCTGAATTAGTAAATAAACATCGCGTCTCCAAAGCTGAAAAACCGGTATTCTCTAGCGATCGCTTCCTCGTACGCGCGCATGACCCGATCCCGTCCGGCCAGCGCGCTGACCAGCATGACAAGCGTCGATTTCGGCAGGTGGAAGTTCGTAAGCAGCGCGTCGACCAGCTTGAACGCATAGCCCGGATAGATGAAGATGGACGTCCATCCGCTGCAAGCTTCGATCGGCTTTCCTTCGAAACGCGCCGCCACCGTCTCAAGCGTCCTGGACGATGTGGTGCCTACCGCTATAATACGAGCGCCGCTTCGCTTGGCTTCATTAATTATCGCCGCGTTCTGCTCATCCAGCTCGTAATATTCCGCATGCATCTCGTGATCCTCTACGTGCTCGACGGACATCGGCCTGAACGTGCCCAGACCGACGTGAAGCGTCACGTAAGCCAGCTTTACTCCTTTGCTCTGAAGCTTCTGAAGAAACGCTTCCGTAAAATGAAGACCTGCCGTAGGCGCCGCGGCCGAACCGGCATGCTTAGAGTAAACCGTCTGGTACCGCTCCCGCTCTTCCAATCGCTCTTTGATATACGGCGGCAGCGGCATTTCGCCAAGCCGGTCGAGCAGCTCCTGGAAGATGCCATCGTATTCGAAGCGGATCGTGCGTCCGCCCATCTCGCCTTCTTCCTCGACGACGCCGCGCAGGAGAGCGTTCCCCTTCCCGTCGTCTCCGAATGCTATGCTCGAGCCGATCTTCAGCTTCTTGGCCGGCTTGGCGAGCGCCTCCCACCGCTTCTCGCCGATTTGCTTCAGCAGCAGCAGCTCGACCTTGGCGCCGGTATCGCTCTTCATGCCCATCAGCCTCGCCGGAATGACTCTCGTATCGTTCAGGACAAGCACGTCGCCCTCCCGAAGATAGTTCTCCAAATCGGTGAAGCGATGATGCCCGATCTCGCCGGTGCGCTTATTGAGCGCCAGCAGCCTGGATGCGGTCCGGTCTGCAAGCGGCGTCTGCGCGATCAGCTCCTCCGGCAGGTGAAAATCAAACCAATCTACGTTCATATCGTCTCGATCATTCCTTAGCGATGGTGACATCTTTGTAGTAGTATTTCAAAATATATTGATAGTCATACCCTTGCCGCGCTAGGCTTAAGGCGCCGTATTGCGACATGCCCACGCCGTGGCCGTTGCCCGTGCCGACGAAACGGAAGGACGGATCCTTCGTCGCCGCGCGAATGCTGCCTTCGCCGTCCATAACGAACAGATTGGCGTCGCCGGCCGCAGACACGCTGCCTCCCGCGCTTATCGCGTACACCGGATCATCGCCCCCATTTCTCGTTCTGGACGCATTGCCGGCGCTCAGGACCGCGATCTTCGCCGTCTCTTCGATTTCGAACAGCGTGCTCGGGAGCGAACCCTGCACGCCAAGCGTGCCGCGCAACGAATCCGGACTGCCGACGTTCAGCTTCTGCCCGTTCGCCTGCACCTCGATCGCCCGGCCGGACGCGCCGCGCGCGCTTACTTCAAGCGTTCGGACCGTTCCCGAAAGGTCGGGATTCACTCTCGCATTAATGGCGGTCAGCATTTCTTGGGACGTGAACGGACCGCGAACCCAGGACATCGAGTTGGACTCGACCGTCTTCTCCAGCACGATCACCTCCGTGCCGCTGTCCGCCTGACCGATAAGCGGAATCGTATCTTGAATGACCGGATGCTTCCTTACTTTGGTGCCGTTCGTATTGACCTGCATGATCGCGCTTCCCGCTTCCGTCTTGCGGCCGGTCTCGTCGAGGAGATCGTCCCGGATATAACCGATCGCACCGCTTGGCAGCACCACCCTGTACCAGCTGTGAAGCCCCGCTTCCGACGAATCGTCGGCACTCTTCACCGGCTGCAAATAAGGCACGGAATTGCCCCATATTTCCTTCGCATCGGCCGTCATACCGCCTGCGTTCGCCGCAAACAGCGCTTCGATGACCTTGCCGTTGTAGAGAGCGACTTCTCCTGCCGTCGCGTCCACTGCCGCAATGGTCGAAGCCGTCTCGGAAGACGTCCCGTAATAGCCTTGGCTTAACGTCGTATCGACGACATGCGCGATTTGGAAGCCGAACCCTTTGTTCAGCGCGTAAGAACGGGCGGCGACCGCCTGCGCCTTCAATGCCTCGGCCGGCCAGGTCGGATACATCTCGACCCCGACGACCGAATACAAATATTGCTCGAACGGAAGCTCGTTCACGACGGCCATCCGCCCGTTCAGCACGCTGAGCTCGAACTCGCCGCGGTAGGAGCGGCCGCTTCTTTCATTCAGCTTGATCGGCGCTTCTCCGGCGGGCGATACGGATACTTTCGCGTCTCCTCCGCCGAAAGCGTACAGCTCGAAGCTGCTCTCGGCTTTGCCGCTTGCGGTATGATCGTTCCATAACAGCAAATAAGAAGAAGCGGAGTCGGCTTCCTTCAAGCTGCCGCCACCGGACGTCTTCGCAGCCGCAGCCTGCACGATTTGAAGCTCGGCGGCGGTCGCCGCGGCGCCTACCATGACGGAGTAGCTGGCGGCACCATTATTCGAACGGACCGCCACGTAGGCGTCGAGGCCCTCAGCGCCGAAGCCGGCCGCCGCCGTTATCGCGTCCGATTTGCTCGCGAGCGCGCCTGTCTCCAGATGAAGCGGGCCATGCAGTACCGGCTTGATGCCGCCGGACAGCTTGGCGAGCTCGCCGTCGGCCGCCCATTTGTTCAGTGCGGCGGTCGCTTCCGCCGCGGTCTGGTATGTACCTTCGATGACTTGATAGACGGCCGATCCATTCTTGGACAAAGAAGTCAGGAACGCCGCTCCCTTTAACGCCTGCACTCTCTTGAAAACGGCCAGCGCCGAAGCGAAATTGGGCGATTCGTACACCTTTACCTTGAAATCGTCGGCGGAGAACCGAACCTGCCGGGAGGCTTCAACGTTGAACCAGCCGGTCGTCCCTCCGGGCTCCCTCGTTCCGACGGTCATGCCGCCTGCGGACGAGAAGGTCGCCGCCGCCGTCGTATCGTCGTATTTTCCCGGCAGCTTCATGAACATCGCCACGCGGATCGTATCGAGCTTCGGCACCGCCGCCTGCGTCGGCGAAGCCGTCCATGCCGCAGCGAGCAGCACGATCGCGACGGATAAAATAAAATAACGCTTTACCGTATGAATATTAGCCATTCTTGTTCTTCTCCTCCCTGTCTGTCGGCAGCCCGCACCCGTGCGGGGTGCCGCCTTGCACCGCAGAACCGAACCATGCGTATCTTCTGGCGGCCGTGAACCGGTATTACCGATCCGCGAGCCGGTTCATGCCCGGTATCCGGCAGAGAGCCGCCTCTACCTTCCCGGCATGGGCAGGCCGAGATGGCGATACGCGCTCTCCGTCGCCGTTCTGCCCCGCGGCGTTCGCTGAAGAAATCCGATTTGCATCAAATACGGCTCGTATACGTCCTCGATCGTCTGGCTTTCTTCGCCGATCGTCGCCGCAATCGTATCGAGGCCGACCGGACGGCCAGCGAAGGTCGTCATCATGGCATGCAGCATCTTGTGGTCGATGCTGTCCAGCCCCATCGGATCGACCTGCAGCAGCTCGAGCGCGGATCTCGCGATATCGTGCGTAATGACGCCGTCGCCGCGCACCTGCGCGAAATCGCGCACCCGCTTCAGCAGCCGGTTCGCGATCCGCGGCGTTCCGCGGGACCGCATGGCGATCTCGGAGGCGGCCTCGCCGACGATGCTTACGTTCAATATTTCCGATGCCCTCGCCACGATGAACGCAAGCTCGTCCACCGTGTAAAATTCCAGCCGGCTGACGACGCCGAACCGGTCGCGCAGCGGCGCCGACAGCAGCCCGGCTCTCGTCGTGGCCCCGATCAGCGTGAACGGCGGCAAATCCAGCCTGACCGAACGGGCGCTCGGCCCTTTGCCGATCATAATATCGAGGGCGAAATCCTCCATGGCCGGGTACAGCACCTCTTCGACCGTGCGGTGCAGCCGGTGGATCTCGTCGATGAACAGCACGTCGCCCTCCTGCAAATTCGTTAGCAGCGCCGCAAGATCGCCCGGCCGCTCGATCGCGGGTCCCGACGTCGTGCGGAGATGAACGCCGAGCTCGTTTGCGATAATGTTGGACAACGTCGTTTTCCCGAGACCGGGAGGACCGTACAGCAGAACGTGGTCCAGCGCTTCCTTGCGCATCTTCGCGGCTTCGATGTAAATCTTCAAATTTTCCTTGACCTTCGTTTGACCGATATATTCGGCCAGGTAGCGGGGACGAAGGCTCAGCTCCACCGCGTGGTCTTCCATCATGAGGTTCGCGGAAATGATTCTTTCGTCCAACTCTCGTCCAACTCCTTCCGTCAACCTTTAAAGAGCTGCTGCAGCGCCCGCTTCATGAGCGAATCGACCGATTCCTCGGCTGTCGCGCCGTCCTGCAGGCCGGTCCAAGCCTTATCCAGCTCCGCAGCCGTATAGCCGAGCGCCGCGAGAGCCTCGCGCGCCTCCGGCCAAGCCGTTCCCGCTCCTTGTCCGGACCCCGCATGCGCCGACAGATCCATCGCCACGCCTCCCGCCGACAGCAAGCCCCCGTCCAGTCCGGCGCCGATCAGCTTGTCCTTCAGGTCGAGAATCATGCGCTGCGCCGTCTTCTTGCCGATGCCGGGAAGCTTGGTCAGGAACGAGATATTCTCCTGTTGAATCGCGGCAATGACCGCGTCCGGACGGCCGCCGGAAAGTATGCCGAGTGCGACGCGCGGACCGATTCCCGACACTTCGAGCAGCTTGCGGAAGAGCGTCTGCTCCTCCCTCGTCTCGAAGCCGAACAGCAAGATCGCGTCCTCCCTCACGTTATGGTGAATATAGACGGTTACGGGCTCATCCTTCTTAGCGAACGCGTACGGGTTCGGCGTAAATACCCGGTAGCCCGTGTCTCTTACGTCGAGCACGATATATTCCGATTCCAAATAAACGACACGGCCTCTCAAAAAATCAATCACGAACGATTCACCTCGTTTATTTTCCCGCTCATGACCGCGGTATGGGCATGGCAGATCGCCACCGCCAGCGCGTCGGCGACGTCGTCCGGCTTCGGGACCGCCGACAGCTTCAAAAACATTTTGACCATTTCCTGCACCTGCTTCTTCTCGGCCTTGCCGTAGCCGACGACCGCCTGCTTCACCTGCAGCGGAGTGTATTCCCCGATCGGCAGGCCGCGCTGGGCGGCGGCCAAAATAATGGCCCCTCTGGCCTGCGCGACGTCGAATGCCGTCGTGACGTTCCGGTTGAAAAACAGCTTCTCCACCGCGATTGCGTCCGGCTTGTACTTATCCATCAAAGCGCCCGCGGATTCATAGACCTGCAGGAGCCTCTGCTCCGGCGGCGTATCGGGCTTCGTCTGAATGCATCCGTACTGAACGGGCGTTAGCTTATGGCCGATTTTATCAATAAATCCGAATCCGACGATCGCATAGCCGGGATCGATTCCTAGAACGCGCATGCGGTCATCTCCTTCTATGAGCATCCCGTCTATTATAGCAAAACTTGGCGAGAATGAGAACGCGCGTTTGATATTTCGATGGAACGGAATAACAAAGAGGGAGCGGAAGCCCGTACCCGGGCTCTCGCTCCCTCTTGGCTGACTAAGGCTGGTAAGCCGGCGTCATGACCTTTTCGTTTTTTTCGATCGCGTAATCGCTGTAGGTGGACAAAACGCTGTTGTATTCGTCGATGTCGCTTACCCGAATGCCGCCGGCCAGCTCGTCGAGCTTGTCCTGCGGCAGGCTGCTCTCCATGTACCTGACGTCAAGCTGGAAGAAGGTGCGCACGACCTTCTCTTTCTTGGGGGCCCCGTCATACAGCGTCAGATTGCCGTCCTTGTCGACGCCGAAGTACGCATTCGCTTTGCAATGCTCGGATAAGTCGTCCACCTGCTGCTCGAACAGTACGGTGCTTTGCCCGATGTCCAGCTGCGCCCGCCAATCGGGATGCGCCCGGTGCAGGCGCGCGACCTGATTGCCCGTCATGCGGCCAAGCGGCTTCAGCTCGTTCCCGCATAGATAGACGCGGTGCAGCTTTACGGATACGGGTTTATTCAACTGCTCGAGCGACCGGATCAAGCCGCCCTTCTCCGGCGTCTCCGCCGCCGCGGCAGAGACGTTCCCTGCATACGGCGGGTAGAGTGCCCCCGCGAATAAGCCGAGCAGCGTGCAGCCGAGCATCCACATGGGACGGCGTTTGCGGCGCAGCCGCTTTTTCAAGTTTTTCCAAAGGCTGAATTCCATCATAAGGAAGACCCTCTTTATTCGTTTTTGATAGTGTGCGCCAATCTTGTCTAATTATTCAATTTTCTCTCATTAAATAGCAAACGCTCCGGTTCACCCCCTATAGGGGAGTGAACCGGAGCGTGAACCATGCGGATTACCGGTTAATCCATGGCCGGTTGCCGCGTTTCTTCGTTTGGGACGGACGGGACGCCACGGTGCGGATAACCGCTTTTTTTGCCGTTTTGCGTGGCGTCGCCGTTTTGGACACCTTCTGCGTCTCGCTTTCCGCGCCTCCGTCTTCGGCCGATTCCTCGACCCGGTCGCCCTTGCAGCCGCAGTCGTCAGCAGCTCCGGCCGTCTGCGGCCAGTAAGGATAATGGGAATACGGCGGATAAGCCGACAAGCCCGCGACGGACGGATTGCCGTAGCCGTAACCGTAGCCCGATTCCGGCAGCACGCTGGCCGGGGATACGCTTCCGTGGCCATAGCCGTGACCGTAGCCGTGGCCGTAATCGTAATCAGGCTGGAAACCGGCAGGCGACACGAAGCCTTGGTTCGGTCCCTCGGACATCGGGGAAACCATGCCCTGGTTCGGCATCATCGACATCGGCGATACCATGCCCTGGTTCGGACCCGCCGACATCGGCGATACCATGCCCTGGTTCGGGCCAGCCGACATTGGTGACACCATTCCCTGGTTGGGACTAGCAGACAACGGCGACACCATGCCTGGGTTCGGATTAGCCGACATCGGCGACACCATGCCTGGGTTCGGATTAGCCGACATCGGCGACACCATGCCTGGGTTCGGATTAGCCGACATCGGCGACACCATGCCCTGGTTCGGTCCCGCGGAAGCGCCGGCGAGCAGATTGGCATTCTCGTCGCCCATCATCATCGGGCTGACCATCGGGCTGCCGTAGCCGTACCCCCAGCCGTGGCCGACGCTCTGCGGCGACGTCGAATGCGAAGGAAAGGAGCCGGCGAACACCGTTCCCGGCGGGCAATCATACGGCGAGTCATGTCCTTCGCCAAGCGGACTTACCATGCCCGGGTACGGGACGGGCTGCTGCCAGCCGCCGTAACCGTGTCCGGTATGGGCAGGCAGCGTCATGCCGTGGCCGTAGCCTCCGTAAGTAGGCTGCATCGCGGCGGGAGAGAAGGCTTCCGGCGCTTTCGGCAAATCGTGCAAGGACATGACTTCCGTGGCCGGGATGCCGTATTGCTTGAACAAATCGACGTTCGGCTTGTATTCGGCGTGGATCGGCTGCAGTTTTTTCTCTACCGGCTTCTCGATCGGCAGCGCCTTCTTCGGCTGAATGTTGGCGGCCTTCGGCGCCGCGAGCGGAGTCGGTTCGGCCGGCTTCACGATCGGCGCGCTTTGCTTGGCGATCGGCGCGGCAGGTTTCTTCTCCTGGATTGGCGCGACAGGCTTCTTCTCTTGAAGCGGCGCGACGGGTGTCGGGGCCGGAGCGGGTGCCGGAGCGGGCTCAACCGGCGCAATCGGCGCGGTCGGGGCTTTGCCCGGGATCGGAGCGGTAGGCGTCTTGCCCAAAATCGGCGCGGTAGACAGTTTGCCTACCCAGCCTTGCACGCCTTGCATGATCGAGCTTGGATGAAGGGGATGGGCTCCGGCTGCGCTCTTAGCGCTTTGGGCGGTCGTCGTCCCCTCCGGGTGCGCGTTTACTTTCGGAATGTTGACGATCTCGCCCGTAAGCAGCACGTTCGGATTTTTCAGCTGGGGATTCGCTTTGATCATGTCCGCGAGAGGCACGCCCCACGCCTTCGACAGCTTCCATAGCGTATCGCCTTGCTTGACGACGTGCTGATGCATAATATCCATTCCGCCTCCATGTCCGCCATGATGGCTCGACGGAATTTTCAGCTTCATGCCGACGTCGATGGCATCCGGATTCGTAATGCCCGGATTCAGCTTCAAAATCTCTTCCAGCGATACGTTATACTTCTGGCCGATGAAGTACAGCGTGTCGCCTTTTTTTACAATATGGATCTTCACTCGCTGATACCCTCCTGTCACGTTCTGAATATCAGGCACGGCTAATGCCTGCTATCGATCCTTACATCCTATGCAGAACATGGGCAGGTGTCGCCACTTTCACAAAAAAAAAGTACCCCGGCGCCCGCACGCGCCAAAAAAAGACCGTCCGCGGAAGGATCGCCGGGAACCTTCTGCGGACGGTCTGATAGGCCGGCCGTCGGCCTATTCGAACGCTTTGACGCCGTCTACCGTTACGATTTTGCGGAATTCCTGCAGCAGGTTGGTCGTAATCGGCCCGGCCTTCCCGGAGCCGATCGTGCGGCCGTCTACCTCGCGCACCGCGATGACTTCCGCCGCCGTGCCCGTGAAGAACACCTCGTCGGCTACGTAGACGTCGTGTAGCGTGAACGGCTCTTCCTTCAGCTTGTAGCCGTGCTTTGCGCACAAATCGATGATCGCCGCTCTTGTTATGCCCTCCAGGGCGCCGACATAGCATGGCGGAGTGTAGACGACCCCGTTCTTGATGATGAAAATATTGTCGCTCGAGCCTTCCGCGACGTAGCCTTGCGAGTTTAGCATGATCGCTTCGCCCACGCCGGCAAGGTTCGCTTGGATTTTCACCAAAATATTGTTCAAATAATTGAGCGATTTGATTTTTGGATTCAAGGCGTCGGGAATGTTGCGCCGCTGCGACACGGATACCGACACGAGCCCGTTCTTGTACGCTTCCTCCGGGTAGATGGCGAGCTGTTCGACGATGATGATGACCCATGCGGACGGGCAGCGCTTCGGATCGAGACCCAGATTGCCGGGGCCGCGGGAGACGACGAGCCGGATGTAGCCGTCGCGCATTCCGTTGCGGCGGATCGTTTCGACGAGCGCGTCCTGCATTTCGCCGTGCGACAGCGGCATATCGAGCATAATCGATTTGGCCGAATCGTACAGCCGGTCAAGGTGCTCCTTGCATTTGAAAATATTGCCGCCGTAGATTCGGATGCCCTCGAATATGCCGTCGCCGTACAAAAAGCCGTGGTCGTAGACCGAAATTTTCGCGTCCTCTTTCGATACAAAATCCCCGTTCAAGTAGATCCATTGCTGTGCCATAACCTGTCAAACACCTCCAAAAAGTATGTCGCCTCGTTATTGCGCAAGCTTATAATTTTTTGTAATCCGCAAAGCTGGGGTAGCTTCCCAGAATGCGGACATGGCAGCCGATCGCTTCGATTTCTTGAATGGCGGAAGGCAGCAGCACCGTGTCCAGCGCCATGTCGATATCGATATAGAAATAGTAATTGCCGAGCTTCTTCTTCGTCGGGCGGGATTCGATGCGGGACAAGTTGATCTTGCGCCAGGCGAACGCCGAAAGCACCTGATGCAGCGCTCCCGGATAATCCTCGGGCAGCGTTACTAATATGCTCGTTTTGCGCGAATCCGATTGGCGCGCCGTATACGGCGCAGGCCCGACGAGCAGGAACCTCGTATAATTGTTGTCATGGTCCGTGATCGCGCTTGCGATCACGTCGAGGCCGGCGTTCGCGGCGGCCGTCATCGTCCCGATCGCGGCCAGACCCGCCCCCGGGTTGTTTTGGGCGATCCGTACTCCTTCGGCCGTGCTGCTGACGGGCTCGGTTGCCGCATGCGGCAGATGCTTGCGCAAAAACTGGTAGCATTGCGCGATCGCAACCGGATGGCTGACCACCTTCGTAATAAGCGAATAGTCGATCCCGCCCGACGCGTCCTTCAGCTCGGACGCCCGGCCGATCAAATTCTGAATCGAAGGATAGACCCATTCCGCCTGGATCGGAAGATCCACTTCGTGAACGAGCCAATCCATATGCAGACTCACGGAGCCCTCGATCGTGTTCTCGATCGGGACGATGCTGTAGTCGCTTACCCCGCTTGCCGTCGACAAAAACACGTCCGAGATCAGTCTGTGATGCTTCCAGTCGACCTCTTCCCCGCGAAACAAATGCTTGGCCGCTTCGTCCGACACGGAGCCGGCCGGCAATACCGCTATCGTCTTCATGCTATTACGTCTCCTTTAACTCTATCCATGAACGGAATCCCGGCCTGCGCGCCGGCGTCCTTAACCGTCGCCTTCGCCCCGTCCGCGCAAGGCGGCAGCCACAGCGTCTCCGCCTCGATTCCTTCCTGCTTCAGCGTGTCCAGCAGAAACCGCTCGAGTCCGGCTTTGTCCGGATTGCCGGCATCGACGAAAGCGATCAGCGTCGGGCCGGCCCCGCTTAGCGCGGCGCCAAGCGCCCCGTGCTCCGCGGCGCGCTCCAGTATCGTCGTCATGCCGGGAATGAGTGCGGCGCGGTACGGCTGATGCAGCCGGTCCTTCATCGCGTGGCGGATCATGCCGAGCTCGCCGCCGGCTAGCGCCGCAACGAGCAAGGAGCTCCGACCGACGTTGAACACCGCGTCCGCCATGCTGATTTGCGCCGGAAGCGCATGACGCGCCTTCTCCGTGAGCAGCTCGAACGCCGGAATCGCGACGAGCGCCTCTAATTTCTTATGCGGCTCGATCCGTATGTAGTCGGCGCGATAGCCGTCCCAGGCGGATACGACGATGCCGCCGAACAGCGAGGCGCCGACGTTGTCGGGATGGCCCTCCAGCTCGGTTGCCATCTGGAACAGCTTGTCTTCGCCGAGCGCATTGCCGATAAGCGCGTTGGCGGCGACCAGCGCCCCGACGATCGCCGACGCGCTGCTGCCGAGTCCGCGGGCCAGCGGAATCTCGCTGTACATGGATACGGCCAGCTCCGGAACGGATACGCCCGCTTCATCGAATACGAGCTGGGCAACCTTGTAGAGCAGATTCGATTTGTCTCGCGGCAAGCCCTGCATCTGATCGCCATGGAAACGGAACGTCGTCTGCTCGGACGCCTCAAGCTCGATCCAGGCGTACAGCGACAGCGCCATTCCCAGCGAATCGAAGCCGGGTCCCAGGTTGGCGGTGCTTGCCGGTATTTTCACGATGACTTTGCGATTGTTCATGCCGTTTATCCTTCAACCCGATAGACGCTCTTCACTTTGTGAACGACGTCGAGCGATTCGAAGCTGTCCAGCACCTTCCGGATCGCCGCCTTGTTCGCATCGTGCGTAATAACGATGATCTCGGCATCCGGGTTGCCCGGCGTCGGCTGCTGCAGCACGGACTCCAGGCTGACCTCGTAGTCGGCGAATACTTGCGTGATGCGGGCAAGGACGCCGGCGCGGTCCGCAACCTGCAGGAGAAGGAAATATTTCGACGAAATCTGCTCGTCGGTCTTCAGCTTCTTCTCCTTGTATGCGAGGCTTCCCTGCTTGCCGTTCACGCCGAGCTTCAAGTTCTTCACGACCGCGACGAGGTCGGACACGATCGAAGTCGCCGTCGGCAGCTCGCCCGCGCCCGCGCCGTAGAACATCGTCTCCCCTACCGCTTCGCCGTAGACGTACACGGCGTTGAATACGCCGTTGACCGAAGCGATCGGATGCGTTTGCTTCACCATCGTCGGCTGCACGCTAATGCTGATCAGGTCGTCCTGGCGCTCGGCGATGCCGAGAAGCTTCACTTCGTAGCCGAGGCGCTTCGCGTACAATATATCCTCCTTGCTGACCGAGGAGATACCCTGCACCGAGACGTCCTCGAGCGCGACGTTCGCGCGGAAGCCGATCGTCGCTAGAATCGTCATTTTGCGGGCGGCATCTAGCCCTTCGACGTCCGACGTCGGATCCGCTTCGGCGTAGCCGAGCTCCTGCGCCTCTTTGAGCACGTCCGGGTAGGAAGCGCCCTCTTGGCTCATTTTCGTCAAAATATAGTTCGTCGTGCCGTTCACGATTCCCATTACCTTCGTAATCCGGTCGGAAGAGAAGCCTTCGACCAGCGTGCGGATAATCGGAATGCCGCCGGCAACGCTCGCTTCGTACAGCACGTCGCAGCGATGCTCCCGCGCCTTGGCCAAAATTTCCGGTCCGTGCAGCGCCATCAAGTCTTTATTCGCCGTCACGACGGACTTCCCGCGCTCCAGCGCTTCGAGGATATATTCCTTCGTCAAGGCGATGCCGCCCATCACTTCGACGACGACGTCGATTTCGGGATCGCGGATAATGTCCCACGGATCCTCGGTGAGCTTATCCGCCGCTATCGACACGCTGCGCGACTTGCCTTTGTTCTGCACCAATACCTTCTCGATGACGATCGGCGAACCGACCTGGCTGGCGAGATCCTCCTGATGCCCTTCCACGATGCGGACGACGCCCGTACCGACCGTTCCTAACCCCAATAATCCTACTTTTACCGGCTTCATAGGTTCCCCTCCATCTATGCATATTTGTTCCATTCTTATCGTCAACCTTGCCCGATCACCGATGCTTTGCGAACGCCCGCCAGGCCTCGCAGCAGCTCGATGAGCGCGGACAATTCGCCGGACAGCTGCGATATATCGACCGATATGACGACGTTCGCGAAGCCCTGCAGCGGAATCGTCTGATTCATCGTCAGGACGTTGCCCTCCTGGCCGGCCACCAGAGAGAGCACGCTCGACAGCACGCCGGAACGGTGCTCCAAATCCATCGAGATCGTGGCGATGCGCTCCCTTTCCAGCTCGTTAAGCGCGTATACGCCGTCCTTGTACTTGTAGAAGGCGCTGCGGCTAAGCCCGGCGCGCTCGACCGCCTCGTGGACGGTGGCTGCCTCCCCCCTGCTCAGCATTTCCTTCACTTGTATCGTCTTCATAATCGCTTCCGGCAAAATGTCCTCCCGAACGACATAATAGCGGCTATTCACTATTCGTCCTCCCTAAAAAGACAATTGTACATCCATAGTGGACATTATATCGGATAACGCGCACATGAGCAATAGGTAAACGCGAAAAGAAAAGACGGCTTTCGCCGTCTTCCGCTTGCGCCGCGTGCGCGATTGCCGCTAATCGTTCGGGTTGTAGTCGGTTCCTTCGAAAAACTCGAACGCGAAATCGCCGATCCGGACCATGTCTCCGTCCTTCGCTCCCTGCTTGCGGAGCGCGTCGTCGACGCCCATCTTCCGCATCGTCCGCGCGAAGCGCATGACCGCGTCGTACGAATTGAGGTTCATCCGCCTCATATAGTTGCTTATGCCTTCGCTTTCGATCACGAATACTTCGTCTTCCTTATGAATCGTGAAGGTCGTCTCTTCGCGCTTCTCGTACGTGTATACTTTCCGCTCGGCCACGTCCTTCACGTCCTCGACCTCTACCTGCTCGGATACCGTATCGAGCACATCGGCGGCTTTGTACAGAAGCTCTTGAATGCCTTGCTTCGTCAAAGAAGAGATCGGCACGATCACGTATTCGCGATCGCCCCGTGCCTCCTCGAGCTGCTGCTTGAACAGCTCGAGCTGCTCGGCCGCGTCCGGCATGTCCATCTTGTTGGCCGCGATAATTTGCGGACGATCGGCCAGCTTCTCGTTGTACAGCACGAGCTCCTCGTTGATCTTCAGCCAATCGTCGAACGGGTCTCGCCCTTCGGAAGCAGCCATGTCGATGACGTGGATGATGACACGCGTCCGCTCGACATGGCGCAGAAATTCATGGCCGAGCCCTACCCCTTCATGGGCGCCCTCGATCAAGCCGGGCAGGTCCGCCATGACGAAGCTGCGGCCGTCCCCGACGTCGACGACGCCGAGATTCGGCGTAATCGTCGTGAAGTGATATGCCCCGATCTTCGGCTTCGCCCCCGACACGACCGACAGGAGCGTCGATTTGCCGACGCTCGGGAATCCGACGAGGCCGACGTCCGCCATCACCTTGAGCTCAAGGACGACCCAGCGCTCCTCGCCCGGCTCGCCATTCTCGGAAATGTACGGAGCCGGATTGCTTTGCGTGGCGAACCGGATATTGCCGCGTCCGCCGCGTCCGCCCTTCGCGATGACGATCCGCTGTCCGTGGCGCGTCATGTCCGCGATCACTTCCTGCGTGTCGTCGTCGATGATGACCGTGCCCGGCGGGATGCGCACGACCGTATCCTCCGCGCTCGCGCCGTGCATGCCCTTCACTTTGCCGCGTTCGCCGCGCTCTGCCTTGAAATGCTTCTGATAGCGGAAATCCATCAGCGTGCGGAGTCCTTCGTCGACCTGGAATACCAGATCGCCGCCGTGTCCGCCGTCCCCCCCTGCGGGACCGCCCATCTCCACGTACTTCTCGCGGCGGAACGAGACGATCCCGTCTCCCCCGTCGCCGCCTTTCACAAAAATTTTCGCTTTATCGACAAACATGCTTTGCCCCCGTTCACGCGCGCATTTCCGCCCTTAGCAGCACTTTGCCGTACGGCTGCTCGAAGGTAATCGGCTTCATCGGCGCGCCTTCCAACTGCTGTTGTATTTTTTGCTTCCACTGCTGTTCGTTCATCAGTTCGCCTTCATAATAAAAAGCCGCGAACAGCGCTTCCTCGTCGACCGAAAGCTCCAGCCTGAGAACGGCCGCATTGCCGTAGCCCGGCTTCGCGGCGAAGCGGTAAGCGTTAATCGTATGAATGATCGTTTCGGCTATTTGATCGGCGTCGGCCGTAATTTCGTTCAAATGGATGTCGCCGTTGATGGCGACCTGAAGCTCCAGCGTATTCGATATCGTGCGGAACGATTGGATGTAGCTGACGAGAGCGGGCACGCCGAGCTTGGAAATGCTGCTCTCCACGGCCATTCTAGCACTTATTTTCTCCACGCACTCCACCGTTTTATCCAGCTTGCCAAGTCTTATGTATCCGTATACGACCTGCAGGTCGTTCATCCAGTCGTGCCGGTGATGATTAAGCGTCCGGATCGCCGAGGCTTGCATCGAATTTATCGTACGCGCCGTCCGCTCCGCATGCTCCTTTCTCTCCGACAGGATCCAGTACGTCGCCGCGGCGGTAAGCCAAACAAGAAATACAGCAGTTAACCAAACTTTCGAAGGCCAAATCAGTACCGCGGCGCCTGGCAGCAAAACGGTGGCCGCCGCATAGTACTTTGCCACAGATAAGCGTCCCATTGATTAAACCTACTTTCGTCGTATTTCCTAGCTTATCCAGTATATCATGCGTCCGTCGCCCGGTCATCAGCGCCGAAATAAAAAAAACCGGCCTTGCGATGCAGGCCGGAATTTTTATTGAAATTAAGCTTCTACTGCTGCGGCTACCGGTGCCAGATCAACAGGGTATACGCTCACTTTTTTGCGATCGCGTCCCCAACGTTCGAACTTCACTACGCCTTCTACCTTCGCATAAAGCGTATCGTCTTTGCCGATGCCTACGTTCGTACCCGGGTGGATCTTCGTTCCGCGTTGACGGAACAAAATGCTTCCCGCCGTAACGACTTGGCCGTCGGCGCGCTTAGCGCCGAGGCGCTTCGATTGCGAATCGCGTCCGTTCTTCGTGGAACCTACGCCCTTCTTCGAAGCGAATAGCTGAAGATTCAGTTTCAACATCGTGTGTCCCTCCTTTATTCAAAAGGTTTCTGAAGCTAACGGGCTTCGCAAGATTAATCCCGCGAAAGCTCATGAATTACGACATGCTTGCCGTAAGATTTGACAATGGTTTCGAGCATAACGACCATCGACTCCAGCAGCAGCTGCATCCTTCCGTCCGCGGCTTCGTCGGCAAGCTCCGGAATATCCGACGCGAGCCACCCGTTCTTCACCGTGTACGGAAGTTCTTCTCCTGCCAAAGCTTCGATTGCATTGACGGTGCCGACCGATACGGCCGACACGCCCGCGCACACGATATCTTTGCCGGGCTTCGCATATTTGGCATGTCCTTCGACAGCGAAAGATACGATCCGTCTGTCAGCGGCTCGCCGCACGATCGTAACGGTAATCATCGGAAATGCCTCTTACGCTTGGATTTTCTCGATCGTTACTTTCGTGAACGGTTGACGATGACCTTGCTTGCGACGGTAGTTCTTTTTGGCTTTGTATTTGTAAACGATGATCTTCTGGCCTTTGCCTTGCTTCTCGACTTTGCCGGATACCGACGCGCCGGATACGACCGGAGCTCCGGTTACCAGACCTTCGCCTTTCGATACGGCCAAGACACGATCAAATGTTACGCTATCGCCTGCGTTTGCGTCCAGCTTCTCGATGTAGATCACATCGCCTTCCTGAACCTTGTACTGCTTACCGCCAGTTTCAATAATTGCGAACATGTTGGTGCACCTCCTTATTCTCGAAGACTCGCCTAATCCAGGTGGCATGCCGCCGAAGCCGCCTGCGCTTGCTAACCCGATCGGAGCGGTACTTGTATGGCTCGTTCCACAGGGGTACGAGACAGACACCTGACTAGTTTATCACATAAGGGTGCTTATTTCAACATGAATTCTTCTTGCAACACAACTATTTGTTCGCGGTCTCACGCCTGCTTGCCGCGCCGCAGCTCGCGCACCGTCCGGTCAGCTGCATCGCCGCATTCTCCCGCGCTTTCTTGCGCGTCATTTCGAGCAGCCCGAGCCTCGTCCAGCCGAGCACCGTCGTTTTGGTCCGATCGTCACGCGCCTTCTCGTTCATCCGCTGCATGACCCGTTCGCGATGCTGTTCATGCTGCATATCGATGAAATCGACGATAATGATCCCTCCGACGTCCCTGATCCGCAGCAGCCGGGCGATTTCGTCGGCGGCTTCCATATTCGTGCGAAAGACCGTGTCCTCAAGATCGTGGCTTCCCGTAAACTTGCCGGTATTGACGTCGACAACCGTCAGCGCCTCCGTCTCTTCCCACACCAAGTGGCCCCCGCTCGGCAGTGAAATTCGGCGCTCGAACGCCTTCTCCACCTGCATGCCGACGCGAAACCAGTCGAACAAGGCTTGTCCGTTTCTCGGCTCGTACAGCTTCAGCCTGCCTTGCAGCCCCGGCGTCATCTCTTGCAGCAGCTCGGCCGCCTCGTCCAGGCTCGCCGCGTCGTCGATCCATATTTCGTCCATGTCCGTCTTCAGCGTATCGCGGAAGACGCGGCGCATCAGTCCCGCTTCCTTATGCAGCTCGGAGGGGGCCGGCAATCGCTCCCCGCGATCGGCAATGGCATGCCAGAGCGCCCGGGCGCGGGTGACGTCCGAATGGAGCGACTGCTCGCTCTCGCCTTCGGCGGCCGTCCGCATGATGATGCCCTCTTCCTTCTCGCGAAGCTTCTCTCCGATCGAACGCAGCCTCCCGCGTTCGCTTTCCGGACCGATTTTCTTCGACACGCCTACATAATCGGCATTCGGCATGTAGACGAGCCAGCGTCCCGGCAGCGTGAAGTGCGTCGTGACCCGCGCGCCCTTGCCGCCGATCGGCTCCTTCATGATTTGCACAAGCAGCTCCTGTCCCGGGTTGACGAGTTCCTTGATCGAGGGCTTGCGCTTCGGCTGCTTCTCCAAATGGGGGTGCAGCAGCTCGTCTATATACAAAAAAGCGTTCTTGGCCAATCCGATATCGACGAAAGCGGCCTGCATGCCCGGCAGCACGTTAACGACGCGGCCTTTGTAGACGTTGCCGACCAAGCCGCTCCCCTTGGACTTCTCCAGGAAAAATTCGACCAGGCGGCCATTCTCCAGCAAGGCGGCTTGCAGCATTTCTCCATGTACGTGCATCAACATTTGCTTCATCCAGACGTTCACCCGCCAGTTTATGCTTTTCGTCTATTTTAACTGAAAAGCTCCGATACTGCACGGGCCGGATTGCGTTCGGACAAACACCCCTCGACGATTCTCTGTTCGGGCACGACTTTCACTTCCTTGCTGCCGGGCTCCACCATATAGATCAGGTGATAGCGCTCCCTGCTGAACAGTCTTGCGACGGAAATGATCGACTGCCTGCCGCTGACGATGAGGGGACTGGCCGTCTGGCCGAGCGCCAGCGCCTTCATCGCGATGCGGCCGCGGTGCATGAGGAATCGGTAGAATAGGAAGGGGACGTTGCGATAGTAGGTCCAGTTCGTAAGCAGCAAAAATACGCCGACGATGAGCAGATTCAGCTGAATGCCTTCACGACCGGTCAAGTACGGCAGCAGGGCGCCCGCAATCATCAGTACGCTGAACAACAGGCTGATGCGCGCGGTCCAGATCAGCACTTTATAGTAATTGAACGCATAGCTGAGCGCGGCCTGCAGCAGCTTGCCCCCGTCGAGCGGATGAATCGGAAGCAGGTTGAACAGGCCGATCATGACGTTCGCCTGCCAGACGTACGCCGCCCACTCCGGGTCCCAGAAGCCAAGCTTGCCGCAGGCCCAGGCCGCCAGCCCCATCCATACGTTTTGCAGCGGTCCTGCGATTGCGACCAGCGCGTCCTCCTTCGCCGGCACGCCTCCCGCTTCTTCCACCTCCGCCACCCCGCCGAACGGCAGCAGCTTCACCTCGCGGACGGTCCAGCCGAAGCTCTTCGCCACGAACACATGGCCAAGCTCGTGAACAAGAACGATGACGAACAGCGTGAACAGCTCCACGAAATAGCCCGTGACGACCGACCCGAGCATGACGATGACGAACAGCGGATGGAACGACCATGCGGTGCCCTTCCATTTAATCAAGCGGTATCACGCCCGCCGGATCGATATATTTGTCATTCTGCTTCACGGCAAAATAAAGCAGGCTCGGCTCCGCCCCATCCGCCTTCGGCAGCCGGCCGATCGGATCGCCCGCCTCCACCCAGTCGTTCTCCTGCACTTCGGTCTGCGCGAGCTTGCCGTACACCGTCACCCGCCCGTTCGCATGCTGAACGACGACCGTCGAGCCGCCGTTCGCCTGTTCGGAGAGGACGAGCACCCGCCCGGTTTCGACGGCTACGACCTCCGCCTCCGAAGCGCCCGCAAGCTCGACGCCGTCGAGCAGCTCGGCGAAGGTCCGCACCAACACGCCGTTCGCCAGCGGCGCGACGACAGGCAGCTTCACCGTTCCGTCCGCCCCGACCGCGGGTCCCGGATCGTTCCGGAAGATCGGAATAAACGACGGAGCGCCAGCGAAATGATCCTTATACCACGCCGCCGCGGCGGCGAAATCGATCTCGTCTTCGAGCGCCTGCGTCACGATCGCCCGTCCTTGCATCGCCCATTCCGAATCTTGGCGGAACATGGCCCATATCCCGGCAAACAGCAGCGAGGCAATGGCCAGCTTCCATAGAAACTGGTTTCGGAACGAATGCTTGCTCCTTTTGACGACCGGAGGGGAATGCCCCGCCTCGCCTTGACCCTTCACGAAGCTGCTTTTGCGGAAAGCATCGTGCGCTTCGTCCCACCGCGCCCACGGGTTCGGATTCGCCTTCCACGCGTCTTCGGGATCAAGCTCGTCCTCTCTGTGCCGATTCATTTCGTTTCGGTTATGCATCCTCTACGCCTCCCCGCGACCTTCGCTGGTTTTGACAGCTTGTTCCATTATTTATAACTATGAGGGCGGGGAGACAAGTATGCGAAGGAAAGCGGCGGGTAACAAAGAAAAAGCCGCCTCCCCGGACGAAGTCCGCATGGAGGCGGCTGATCGGCCGGCCTTAATCGGCCAGCTCGTACTTTTCTTGATGCGCTTTGATGCTGAAGATGAGACCGATCGAGAGCATGTTGAGCAGAAGCGACGTTCCGCCGTAGCTGACGAACGGCAGGGTGATGCCGGTAATCGGCATAATGCCGATCATCATGCCGATGTTCTGAAACACCTGGAACACGTACATCGATACGATGCCGATGACAATGAAGGACGCTCTCAGGTCGTAGCATTGGAAAGCGATCACGATCATCCGGTAAATAAGCAGGAAATAGAGCAGCAGCAGCACCGCGGAGCCCTGGAAGCCGAATTCCTCCCCGATGACGACGAAGATGGAATCGGAATACGCGTACGGGATGAAGCCGCCGTTTTTCATGTCGCCCTGCAGGTAGCCGTCGCCGTTCAGCCCGCCGGAGCCGATCGCGATTTGCGCGTTTTCCGATTGGTGCAGGGCGTCGGCGGTTGCCTCTTCGGGATTCAGGAACGTATTGATCCGCTCATACCAATGATCCTTTTTTTGGTCATAAAGATAATCATAGATTTCCTGGTTGAACATGTTGAACAGCGTCACGAACAGGACCAAACACCCGATAACGAGGCCGAGGCCGATCAACACGTGCGTATATTTCACATTGCCGATCCAGAGCATGCCGAGCACGATGACCAGATAGATAATGGCATTGCCGAGATCCGGCTGGATCATGACGAGCATGAACGGCAGGAACGAAAACGCGAAGATCGGCAGCAAGTCCTGCGAGAACGTCAAGCGGTCCCCTTGCCGGCGCCCCATAATGTAGGCGATACCGATAATGAGAATGATCTTGACCAACTCGGCCGGCTGGAACGACAGCTCTCCGATTCTGAACCAGCCTCTCGCTCCGTTGATGATCGCGCCGAAGAAGTAGACGAGAATGAGCAGCAAGACGCCTATGCCGTAGAGCGCATGCCAGCTCTTCAGGACGATCCGGTAATCGAACAGCGTCACTGCGATCGCGACGAAGAAACCCATGCCGTAAAAAATCAGCTGTTTCACTTCCGACCCTGCGTACTTGGTCGCGTCCGTGGCGCTGTGAATGGCGACGATGCTTACGGCCATAAGGAATACCAAGATGACCAATATTCCCCAGTCCAGTTTTTTTAATTTGTTAAGCAAAATGCAATCATCCTATTCCAAGGAACTTGCGGAAGCGCTTGAACGCCCCCGCCTTCTCGTCGAGCAGCATGAGGGGAACCATGTCCCCGAGGATGCGGCGCGCAATGTTGCGGTAAGCGATCGCGGCGCGCGAGGACGGGTTCATGACCGTCGGCTCGCCGTTGTTCGCGGCGGAGATGACCTTCTCGTCGTCCGGCACGATGCCGAGCAGATCGACGGCGAGCACTTGGCAAATTTCGTCGATGTCGAGCATTTCGCCGCTTTTCATCATGCTGTGGCGAATCCGGTTAATGACCAGCTTCGACGGGATCTTCTCCTGCTCCAGCAAGCCGATGACGCGGTCCGCGTCGCGAACGGCCGCATGCTCCGGCGTCGTGATGACGATCGCCCGGTCCGCGCCGGCGATCGCGTTGCGAAAGCCGTGCTCAATGCCAGCCGGGCAATCGATGATGACGTAATCATGCTCCTTCTTCAGCTCTAGAATCATGTCGCGGACCTGCTCGGGCTTCACCGAGTCCTTATCCTTCGTCTGGGCGGCAGGGAGCATGTACAGCTCGTCGAACCGTTTGTCCTTCACGAGCGCTTGATTTAACCGGCAGCGTCCTTCGGCGACGTCCACCAAATCGTATATAATGCGGTTCTCCAATCCCATGACGACGTCGAGATTGCGAAGACCGATATCCGTATCCACCATGCATACCTTCTTGCCCAGCAGAGCCAAAGCCGTCCCCAGGTTGGCCGATGTCGTCGTCTTGCCGACGCCTCCCTTGCCCGATGTCACAACGATCGCTTCTCCCATTTGTTACACCCCTTTAAACATAATCGGATTATGACGTATGCGGAATAATTGCGTCAGCTTGTCGATCTGCATTCGCCCCTCGCTCAGGAAGGCGAATTCCATGGCCGCGTCTCCGGTCATCCACTCCTCGGGCGGCCTGCTGATGACATCCGCGATGCGAAGCTGGGTAGGCCGCATGAGAGAAGCCGCGATGATCACGTCGGTCCGCCCGCCCGTGCCCGCATGCGCAACGCCGCGCAGCGACCCGAGTACGTAGATGTCGCCCGTGCACAACAAGGTACCGCCCGGATTCAAATCCCCGATCAACAATAAATCGCCGTCATGCTCATAGGTTTGGCCGGAGCGCACGATGGAGGTCAGCACATGCAGCTTCGCGTTATGCCCGCTTGGGGATTCCGCCCGCCCGTCCGATTCTACGGATTGGACCATCAGATTCCCTTGCGCCTTGATCACGTTCTTGATCCGATCTTTCTCGTCCTCGCTCGCCTGTCTCGCCCCGAGCTTCACCTGGACGTGCACAAGCGGTCCGGTTAGAAGCTGCTGGTGGGTCTTCTCCAGCTTATATTGAAGCTCGTCCAACAGCGTCGAGAATTCGCATTTATCGTCGAGAAGGAACACGAGACCTTCCTTAACGCCTTTAATGATGATGTGCTGCTTCTCGGTCACGTTCGTCCCTCCCCAACCTATTGAATTCTTGCCGGCCAGCGCGAATTCCTGCCTGCAGCCCTTAAATTATTGTTCTTCATTCTCCGGATTCGCCTTCACCTGCGCCTCGAACAGCCGTCTCGCCGGCACGTAGCAGACGAGGGCGAACGCCAGCTGCAGGAACAGGCTCGGCAGGATGTAATCGACCAGCGCGAAAGCGTAAGATTCGCTCGTTATGCGGAATACTTTATAAATGAAAAATATGGCGGTATCGTACAGAATGCAAGCCATTCCGATGACGGAAACGGCCATCATCAGCGTAGCCCTCTTCCGCTCGAGCAGAAGGCCCGTAAAGTAGCCGATCAAACCCATGATGAACGCGTGCGCCCCCATCAAATGGCCGAAATAAATGACGTCCTGCAGCATGCCGAAGCTAACGCCGAGCAGAAGCGCCCGATGCCGGCCGCTGTAAAGGGCGGCGAATAGAACCGCCACGAATATGAAATGCGGTACGATGCGGCTGCCGAAGCCAGCCGGAATGAGCCATGGCATGATCGTGCCTTCCAGAATGAACAAAAGAAGCATCAGCCCGATGATTCGGTTCATGCTCATTGCTCGGCTTCCTCCAATTCCGGAACCTGAACGACGAATACCTCCGTCAGATGGTCAAAGCTCGCCGCCAGCTCGACGGACGCCGTGAGCGTAAGACCGAAATCGCCGACCTGCTTCGATTCCACCGTCCCGACGACGAGCCCCCGCGGGTACACGTTGCCGAGACCGGACGTGATGACCGTATCCTGCACGGCCATCTTGTCGTCCTCGTCGATTTTGGTCATCAGTATGCGGGACGTTTCTTTGTTGTAGCTGCTCAATATGCCGAACGATTCGTCCTCGCGCCCGAGTATCGTTACCGCGATGGAGTTGAACGTAGGGGACGACTCGTCCAGCTCGGTTATCGGCGTGACCGTGGAGGTGAACGGCGTAACCGAGCTGACGAGGCCGATCAGCCCTTTGATCGTCGTGACGGCCATGTTGGGCCGCACGCCGTTCTCCGAGCCCAGATTGATCGTGAGCGACCGGTTGTTCGCGTCGTTGCTGACCGATATGACCTGGGCGATCAAGTAATTATAATTATACATCTGCTTCTGGCGCTCCGTGAAGGACAGAGCTTCTTTCAGCCGTTCGTTCTCTTTCTTGATGAAGTTGTATTCGATTTTTTCGCGGGAGTAAGCGGCCGCCGTTAGACGAAGCTGCTTGTTCTCTTCGTAGAGCAGGCGGAGATCGCCGATATCCTCAAAGAAGCCCGCTATGTAACCAGCGGGCTTGTAAAACCATTGCTGCACGAATCCGGCCGTATCCTTCAAAAACTTCTCCGGCCAAGTCAATTCCTTGCGGTCGCTGAGCGAGAAGCCGATGACCGCAATGAACAGTATAAACCCGATCATAAGCATAAACATACGCTTATTTCGCATTAGCTTAAACAGCTCGATCACCTGCCCGTTTCATATCCGTCTCCCAATTTGACTAACGTCCCGCTTTAGCGTCTCGAACGGGAGGCCGAACTGCTTTTGGATTTAAACAAGTGGATGTTGTCCAAGGAGCGTCCCGTCCCGATCGCGACGCAATCGAGCGGGTTATCGGCCACGATGACGGGCATGCCCGTCTCTCGCTGCAGCAGCTTGTCCAGGTTGCGAAGCAAGGCGCCGCCGCCCGTAAGCACGATGCCGCGGTCCATAATGTCGGCCGACAGCTCCGGCGGACATTTCTCGAGCGTAACCTTCACCGCGTCCACGATGGCGTTCACCGTATCGCCGAGCGCCTCCGTAATCTCGTCGGAAGTTATGGCGAGCGTCTTCGGCAAGCCCGTAACGAGGTCGCGTCCGCGGATTTCGATCGTCTCGGGATGATCGAGCGGAAGCGCCGATCCGATCTCCATCTTCAGCTGCTCGGCCGTTCTTTCGCCGATCATCAAATTGTACTGCTTCTTAATGTACTGCGTAACGGCTTCGTCCATTTCGTCTCCGGCTACGCGGATGGAACGGGCCGTAACGATACCGCCGAGCGAAATGACGGCTACCTCCGTCGTGCCTCCGCCGATATCGACGACCATGCTGCCGGTCGGCTCCCATACGGGCAGGTCCGCGCCGATCGCCGCCGCGAAAGGCTCCTCGATCGTATACGCTTCGCGCGCTCCCGCCTGCTTCGTCGCGTCCTCTACGGCGCGCTTCTCCACGGCGGTAATCCCCGAAGGCACGCACACCATCACGTTCGGATGGCGCGGGAACAGCGACTTCTGCTTTTGCGCCTGGCGGATGAAATATTTGATCATCGTGGCCGTCGTCTCGAAGTCGGCGATGACGCCGTCCTTCATCGGACGGACCGCGCGGATGTTGCCGGGCGTTCTGCCTATCATCTTCTTGGCATGCTCGCCTACGGCTTCGATCGTTTTTGTATCGGTACGAAGGGCGACGACGGACGGCTCCCTTACGACTATTCCTTTGCCTTTAACGAAAACCAGCGTGTTGGCAGTACCCAAATCAATGCCCAAATCTTTAGAAAAACTTCCGAACATATTGTTGCTCCCTTCTAATCGCGACAATCACTTTATTATATTACAGATAGCCTTGTTCCTTCAAACTGACGAATCGTCCGTCTCCGATGACGATATGGTCCAGCACTTCGATCCCGACGAGCTCTCCCGCCTCCGCCAGCCGCTTCGTAAGCGCGATATCTTCCGGACTCGGCGCCGGATCACCGCTCGGGTGGTTGTGCGCGCAAACGATGGAAGCGCTGCTGCGCTGAATCGCTGCCCGGAATACTTCGCGCGGATGGACGAGCGACGCGTTAAGCGTCCCTATCGATAGCGTTTCCCGGGCAATAATATGGTTTTTCGTATTCAGGAACAAGCAGACGAAGTGCTCCTTCTTCAAGTAGCGGAGCTCTTCCATTACGTAATCGGCCGCGTCCTGCGGCTTGCGGACGACGACCGCGTCGCCGATCCGGCTGCGCGCCATGCGCCGTCCGAGCTCGATGCCCGCCCGCAGCTGCAGCGCCTTGGCCGGTCCGATCCCGCGTATCGCGGTCAATTCCTCGACGCTCATATCCATTAAATTGCGCAGGCTGCCGCATTGCTTCAAGATCGAACCCGCCAAGTGAATGGCGGATTGCCGCTGGGTTCCCGTACGCAGCAATATCGCAAGCAATTCGGCATGGCTAAGCGCGTCCGCCCCATATTTCATCATGCGCTCTCTCGGACGTTCTTCATGGGGGACATCACGCAAAATCATATATTGCGGCTCCATGTCCCATCCCGCCTTTTTCGTCAAAGTATGGTTAACGTTTATCCTGCCTTTTGTTCTCAAAAAACATGAACGTCGTAACGCGCAAGCATGTCCGCCAGCAGCGACACCGGCAGCCCGACCACGGCGAAGTAGCAGCCGTCGATCCGCTCGACGATCGTCGCCCCAAAGCCCTGAATGCCGTATGCGCCGGCTTTGTCTCTCGGCTCTCCCGTTGCCACGTAGCGGGCAATGCGCTCCTCGCTAAGCGGCTTCATCCAAACCTTGGTCATCCGATGCTCCACCGCCGCTTCCCCGCCGGCGGTCAGCACGCAGGCAACTCCCGTGTACACCTCATGGCCGCGTCCCTGCAAGCCTCTGAGCATGCGCTTCGCGTCTTCGTCGTCGGCCGGCTTCCCGAGCACCTCGCCGCCTTGCACGACAATCGTATCCGAGCCGATAATAAGCGACGGCTCCGTATCGCGCCGCTGCATAAGAAGCTCTTCGGCGGCCCTCGCCTTGCGCAGGCTTAGCCGCTCTACGATCTGCACGGGCGTCCAATCCGAAGGGGTGGACTCGTCCGTATCCGTAGACAAAATAGAAACCGGCAAGGAAAGGTCCAGCGATGCGACCAGTTCCTTCCGGCGCGGTGACGACGAAGCCAGAATAATCCGGCTTATCGGCTCATCATTCGTTTGTGGATTTTTCATGACTCGAATATCGCTCGCTTTCGTTCTTGCTTCATGTCATTTGCCGGCCGCTACATTTTGCGATACAGCCATACGGAAATGACGGCTCCGATTAAACTGAACAAACTGAACTGGAGATGCAGCGATAGATTGAAGCTGATGACGTATAAATCAACGGCGGGAGACCATGAAGCCATGATCGGTTTCGTTAAGAAGGAAATGCCTGGAACGGGGGATAGCCAGCGTGCTACCAAAGCGCCGGCCAATAAACCCAGTATGATAAAAATGAGAAGAATCCAGCCGTTTTTCTTCATCTTTCAACGCCTCTCGCCATGATATGACACCTGCATCTATTATACGCATGATAGGATTCGTTTACAATGCGCTGATGGACTCAAACCATTCTTTTTGGGCAAGGACGGCCTTCATCAGCTCGGATTGCACAGACCATAACGCAGCGCGCGACGTTTCTTTATTATACATGGTCATCGACTCCGCCGCCTTATTCATCGATTGGACAATTTTTTCCAAATAACCCTTTCCCGTCTCGTCCGTTACCCCTATCCGCATCGCTTCCGCGCTTTCCGTCCATTTGCGATGCGCCTCCTGCCAAGCCTTTGCCGCTGCTTCGCCAACCGGGGACAGAGAAGGCTGCTCTAGCTGGGCCAGCGCCAATTCGTCCAGCGTTCGGACAAGCTCCGCCGTCTGCCCGAAGAAGCTTTGCGCTTCCGCCTCTTCCCCGCCGTACGGCAGCTCGCCCGGAGCCGCGACGGAGACTTCTTTGATGTAAAGCTCCAGCTCGGACAGCTGCGCGCGGACGGCTTCGGCTTTGCCGCGATCGCCGGCCATACCCGCGTATACCCGATAATCGCCGGAGCCCGTCAAGGCCGCCGCGGCGAGCCCTTTGCCCGTTAGCTGCGCGATTGCGGCATCCCGGCCTTCCGTATTGCTGAACACGCCGAACTGAAGCATGTAATACGTCTGGTCCAGGCCCGATAAGCTCACCGTCTCCGCCTGCCGGTCTGCGCCTTCGCCGGATTTGCCGCCGCTTGCCGCGGGAGGCCCTTCTTCGCCGCCTTTATTAGTATTCGGGCTTGCGGGCACGCCTGAGGGGGTATCGCCCGAAATCGCGTTTTCCGATGCCGGTTCGGCACTCGGCTCGCTACCCGAACCGCCGGGCCATATAGAGGCGCCGGTAAACAGCGACAGCAGCAAATAGCCAAACAACGCGCCTGTGGCAAGCGCGCCCGCAACCGACAAAAATACGTTGAACCAGGAAGGGCCCTTCGAGGAGCGCATCATGCGGGTCGTCCGGAGTGGCTTCGTTGGCGCTTCATCGTAAAGAGCGTCGTCCGCTTCCGCTCTATCCTGAAAATGTTCCCGAATCTCGCCCGCATCGGACTCTTCCTGATCCGGTAATCTATATTCTCGTTCATCCGGTTCATTCGGCCGCGGAGCGATCGCAATCGGCTTGGCCGGTTTCTTATCCTTGAGCCGCTTGCCGTCCGTCTTCGGCGGGGATGTCGGTTCCGGGCTCGCATCCGTCTCCCGGATCAGCTTCTCTAGCGCGCCGACATCTTCTTGGAACGGGCTGTTCCACGGCGTATTTTCGCTGACGGCGTGCTGCCCGCCGGACGGATAAAGCGGGATGACGTTCACCTTCGCGGGTTTCGCGGCTTGGCTGCTTGCAGCGGTCGTTTGGGACGAGGCTTTGTCCGGCGCTGCCTCCTGTTGTTTCGCGGGCTGGCGGTTATCGTCCGGGATGGTGTTTCCTGCGCGGTCGAAACGGTACGTAATCCGATTTTTTTGATTCATCTCATTCTCTCCTTGTCCCATTCTTCTATTTTTAATCTATGAATCAAATGAGAGATTTATGACCCAAACCCTGGGGGGGCTTCACCCAAACCCTGGGAGGGCTTCTACCCAAACCCTTCAAAGGGTTTTAAACCTTTCGAAACCTTCCAAAACTTCAAAGCCTCGAACCTTCAACATTTTCGAACCCTCCCAAACCAAAACCCTTCGAACCCTCAACATTTTCGAACCCTCCCAAAACCAAAACCTTCGAACCCTCCCAAACCAAAACCTTCGAACCCTCCCAAACCCTCCCTTCCAAGGGAGGGCCCCGAGGCGCTGCGCCCTCTGGACACCCGCAATTGGACTAACGTTGGAGCGACCGAGACGAATATGAGTTACTTGAGTCGAAGGATCGCTTCCGTCCCTGGGGACACGCTTCCTCTTGTTGCGCTTGGAAGGGCCCGTATTTGGACTAACGTTGGAGCGACCGAAACGGATTTGAGTTACTTGAGTCGAAGGATCGCTTTCGTCCCTGGGGACACGCTTCCTCTTGTTGCGCTTGGAAGGGCCCGTATTTGGACTAACGTTGGAGCGACCGAGACGAATATGAGTTACTTGAGTCGAAGGATCGCTTTCGTCCCTGGGGGACACGCTTACCGTTAAGGTGAGGCGCTAAGGGCATGTTGGGGGGGGCTATCAAAGGGTGCGAACCCATATTGATGATTCAATATTAGTTGTCTATTTACAATAGTGTGCGGCATACAGTATAATGACGACAGGAGTTGATCATATGGCTGATGTGAACGAAACGATTAATGGCTTATTGGGCGAGCTGAGGCGAGGAACGATCGTCATGGGCGTGCTCAGTCAATTGTCGGAACCGCAGTATGGCTATTCGCTCGTACCCGTGCTGGAGGAGAAGGGAATGGCCGTCGATCCCGGCACCTTGTATCCGCTGCTGCGCAGGCTGGAGAAGCAGGAACTGCTGGAGAGCAGATGGGACACGAATGAAGCTCGCCCGCGCAAGTACTACCTGCTCAGCCCGTTCGGACGGGAAGTCTACTCGGGATTATGCATGGAGTGGCGCAAGCTCGTCGCAAGCATGGAAGGAATTATAGGCGAAAATAAAGGAGGAGAGCCGGATGGAAGTAATTGAACGGTATGTGTATGCGGTGACGCAGCGTCTGCCCGAGCAGCAGAGGACGGAAATTAAGCGGGAGCTGCACGGCTTGATCGAAGATATGCTGGAGGAACGGACGCAAGGTGGCAAGGCCTCGCAAGCGGACGCGGAAAGCGTGCTGCTCGAGCTTGGCGATCCGAACGCGCTTGCCGCCAAATATCGCGGCTATGATCGTTATTTAATCGGTCCGCTCATGTTCGAGCCCTACTTGACCACGCTCAAAATCGTGCTCATTTCGATCGCCATCGCCTTAACCGGCTTGTTGGCGATCGATGCGATCGCTAACCCCGCTGAAATCGTTGAGCAATTCACGGAATATGTGGTCACGCTCATTGCGGCCTTTGCCCAAGGCTTCGGCTGGGTAACGATCGTGTTCGCTTTCATCGATTACCGCATGCAAAAAGAAACCGCAGGCAGCGGCAAATCCAAGCCGTGGAAGCCGTCCGACTTGCCGCAAATCCCCGACGCGCAAGCGCGGATCAAAATGAGCGATCCGATTTCGGGCCTTATTTTTACGGTGCTGTTCACGGTGCTTTGCTTGTACGCGATCGATCTGCTCGGCGTCTGGAGAATCACGGACGGCGAGAGGAAGGTCATTCCGTTTTTGAATGCGGATGTCTTCCGCCATTATTTCCCGATTGTATGGGTGCTTGCCGCTCTTGGCCTGTTGAAAGAATGCGTCAGAATCATCGTTCGCCGCCGGACGGGGAGCATGCTGGCGCTTCACGTCGCGATTTCGGTCGCATCCGCGGTACTTGTATGCGTCGCGCTGGCCGATCCCGCCATCTGGAACCCGGATTTCATCGGTCAGCTGGAAGCGGCGGGACTGCTGCAGGCAGGAGGAGAAGGATACGATACGGTCGTCTCGATCTGGACCGGCGTAACCGATTGGCTTGTCCTTCTTATCGGACTGTTCACGCTGATCGACGTCATAACCGAAACGTACAAATGGTATAAGGTCAAAACGGCCGCTTGATCCATGCAATAATCCCGTACGAAAAAAAAATGCCCGCCGGCTCCATGGAGCCGTCCGGGCATTTTTATGTCATTGGCCGGACTTCAGCGATTTCGCAAGCGCGTCGGCCACTTTCCAAATGTCTCCCGCGCCCATCGTAATGACGAGATCGCCGGGCGCGACCCGTTCCTTCAAATAGGCAAGCACCTCGTCCTTGGTCGGAAAATACGACGTGTTCGCGTTGCTGTTCGTCTTGATCAACTCGACCAGCTTGCGGGAATCGACGCCTTCGATCTGCTGCTCGCCGGCCGGCGAGTAAATATCGGTTATGACCACCTCGTCCGCCTCCGGAAACGCGCGGCTGAACTGCTCGAACAAGAAGTAGGTGCGCGTATACCGCTGAGGCTGGAATACGGCGATGATTCGTTTTCCCGTCGCCTTGGCCGCGCTGATCGTCGCCCTGATTTCCGTCGGATGGTGCGCGTAATCGTCGATCACGAGAATGTCGTTCGCTTCGCCGAGTACCTGGAACCGTCGCTTCGCGCCGCGGAACGATTGAATCGCTTCCGCGATTTTCTCGAACGAAAGCCCGGCTTCGAGGCAAGTGATAACGGTCGCCATGGCATTGTACACGTTGTGGCGGCCCGGTACGGCAAGCTCCACGTTCCCGAGCGGTTGCCCCTTGCGCATCATCGTGAACGACACTTTACGGTCTCCCAGCTCGATATCGCGAGCCGTATAGTCCGCGTCGGCTTCGATGCCGTACGTCACCAGCTGGGAGTCGCTAGCGCCGCCGGCGTATACTTGCGGAATCAATTCGTTCACTGTCTCGTCATCCGCGCAGACGATCGCTTTGCCGCCCTCTTTCACCTGCTGCAGAAACTTCACGTAAGCCGCCTTCAGCTTGCCGAAATCGCCGTCGTAATTTTCCAGATGGTCCGGCTCGATGTTCGTTACGATGGCAAGCGTCGGATGGTACTGCAGAAACGACCCGTCGCTCTCATCCGCTTCGGCCACGACATACTCGCCCTTGCCCGCTTTCGCGTTCGTGCCGAGATTAACGATCTCTCCCCCGATAATATAAGTCGGGTCCGCTTGGCATTCTTCCATGACAAGCGCAATCATCGAGGAAGTCGTCGTCTTGCCGTGCGCGCCGGCGACCGCCACTCCCTTGCCCGCGTTCATGAGCCTTGCCAGCATTTGCGCTCGGTGCAGCACTGGGATGTTCAGCTCCTCCGCCGCCTTCCGTTCGACGTCGTCCTTCGAGATCGCCGTCGAATAGACGACGAGATCGGCTCCCTTCACATGCTCCGGCTGATGACCGATAAATATGCTTGCCCCGTTGGCCGCAAGCTTCTCCGTTAATTCTTGACGCGCGACATCGGAGCCGGTCACTTTATAGCCCATTTCCAGCATAACGCGTGCGATGGCGCTCATGCCGTATCCGCCGATTCCGATGAAATGAACGTGTTCTGCCGTATTCAAAGACGGTTCACCAACCTTTTTCAGAATCCGAGTTGTACAAGATGCGGGAGCGAACGTCAGCTATCAAATAAAGCGTGCCTGTCACGACCCCAAGGTCTGTTTCCCCGGTTAACTGTTGTAGTTTTTGTAACGCTGCTTGCCAATTCTGTTCCACGATCAGCTCGAAGGCGCGCGCCTCCGGCTGCTGCCGCTGCATTTCCCGTACTAAATCAGCCAAAGCGGGCGCGTCTTTTTTCATCCGATAATCAGGCTCGGTCACAATAAGCGTATCCACTATTGGTAGTATATGCTTAATCACATCGCGATGATTCTTATTCTCCAGCATCCCCATCATGAGATGCAGACGGTCGTATTTATAGGTGTTTTCGAGGGCTGCTGCCAGCGTCTCCGCGCCTTCGGGATTATGGGCTCCGTCCAGCAAAATGCGCGGCGAACGCGAAATCATCTCCAGCCTTCCCGGCCACGCCGCTTCCTTTAAACCGTTCTCAAGCGCCTCGTCCTCGACGACGAGCGCGTTATATTGACGCAGCACCTCCAGCGTCATGACGGCGACGGCCGCGTTCGTCCGCTGATGGTCGCCGTTCAGCGTAATCGTCAGCGGCTCGATCGTCCGGAACAAGCCGTCGAACCGAAAGCTTTGCGCATCCTCTTGCACCGTTAGCGGCGTCTCGCGGAACTTCTCGCCCAGCAGGTAGAGCGTGCTGCGCTTCTCTGCGGCCGTCCGCTTAATGACCTGAACCGCTTCGGGCTGCGCAACCGCGCTGACGACCGGGATGCCGGCCTTGATAATGCCCGCCTTCTCCGCGGCGACCGCCGCGAGCGTGTCGCCGAGCCGGTCCATGTGGTCGTGGCCGATATTCGTAATGACCGAGACGACCGGATGCACGATGTTCGTCACGTCCAGCCTCCCGCCCAGCCCTGTCTCCCATACGACGTAATCCGGGTACGTCACCTTGGCGTAGAATAGAATCGCGAGCGCCGTCGACACCTCGAACATGGTCGGCGAGCCAAGCTCCGTCTCCGCAAGCGCTTCGACATGCGGCTTCAGCTCGTTTGCGAGCGCAAGCAGCGTTTCTTCTTCGATATCGGCCCCGTTATATTGAAACCGGTTCGTGAACTTCGAAATGTAGGGCGACGTAAACGTGCCGACGTCGTAGCCGCTCTTCAGCAATACGCTCGTTAAAAAGGCGCAGGTCGAGCCTTTGCCGTTCGTGCCCGCGACATGTATGAACTTGAGCCGGCGGTGCGGGTTGCCGAGCCGCTCCATCAGCCGCTCGATCCTCTCGAGCCCCGGCCGGATCCCGAACGGGATCAGCCCCGTAATCCAATCTACCGCTTCCCGGTAGGTTTGCAGCGGCCCTCGGGGCCGCTGCGCGCTATTCGTTTCCGTCATCCTTCTCGAACCTTCTTCCGTATTTGACGCGTTAACCGCGCAATTCCGCGATTCTGGCAAGCACTTTATCGCGTTTTTCCGCGTAATCGTTCATTTTGGCGCGTTCTTCCTCAATGACCTTGGCCGGCGCCTTCGCCACGAAGCCCTCGTTGCCGAGCTTCTTCTCGACGCGCTCGACTTCGTTGTTCAAATGCTGATGCTCCTTCTCGAGGCGCGCGATCTCCTGCGCGATGTCGATCAAGCCCGCGAGCGGCAAATACAGCTCCGCGCCCGTCACGATCGCCGTCATCGCTTTGTCCGGAGCGGCGACATGCAGACCGGTTACAAGCATCGAGGTGCCGCAGAACCGCTTGATGAACTCTTCGTTGCGGGAGAGGATGGCCGCTTCCGCTTCGCCGGCCGGCTTGATCAGCAGCTCGATTTTTTTGCTCATCGGCACGTTCACCTCGGCGCGGATATTGCGGACCGCGCGGATCATGTCCATGAGCAGTTCCATCTCCTTGACGGCTTCCGGCGCTTCAAGCGCCGCGTCGTACTTCGGCCACTGCGCAAGCGTAATCGTCTCGCCCTCATGCGGCAGATGCTGCCAAATTTCTTCGCTGATGTACGGCATGAACGGGTGGATCAGGCGCTGCGTCCGGTCGAGGACGTACGCGAGCACCGACTGGGTCGCCTTCTTCGCCGCCTCGTCCGTGCCGTACAGGCTGAGCTTGGCGAATTCGATGTACCAGTCGCACAGATCATCCCAAATAAAGTTATAGAGCAAGCGGCCAGTCTCGCCGAACTCGTAGCCGTCGATCAGGCGCGTGACGTCGCGGACCGTTTCGTTCAGCCGGTGCAGAATCCAGCGATCCGCCGTTCCGAGGCCCACCGTAATATCGATGTCCTTCGCTTCCACGCCTTCGAGATTCATGAGCGCGAAGCGCGAGGCGTTCCAAATTTTGTTCGCGAAGTTCCGCGCCTGCTCGACCTTCTCCCAGCGGAAGCGCAGATCTTGGCCCGGCGTGCTGCCGGTCGATATCATATAGCGCATCGCGTCGGCGCCGTACTTCTCAATGACGTCGAGCGGATCGACGCCGTTGCCGAGCGATTTGGACATTTTGCGTCCTTCCGCATCGCGCACGAGGCCGTGGATGAGCACGTCCTTGAACGGCTTCTCGCCCGTAAATTCGAGCGCCGTGAAGATCATGCGCGCCACCCAGAAATAAATGATATCGTAGCCGGTAACGAGCACGTCCGTCGGGTAATAGCGCTTCAGGTCATCCGTCCGGTCCGGCCAGCCGAGCGTCGAGAACGGCCACAGCGCGGAGCTGAACCACGTATCGAGCACATCGTTGTCCTGACGGAGATGATCGCCCGTCAAATCGTCGCGCGATACATGCGTTTCGCCGGTATTCTCGTCATACCAGGCCGGGATGCGGTGCCCCCACCAGAGCTGCCGGGAAATGCACCAGTCGCGAACGTTCTCGATCCAGTTCAAATAAATTTTCTCGAAGCGCTCCGGCACGAATTGCACGCCTTTGCCTTCCTTCTGCGCGGCGATCGCCGCTTCCGCGAGAGGCTTCATCGCCACGAACCATTGCGTCGACAAGTACGGCTCGACGACGGCGCCGCTCCGCTCGCTGTGGCCGACCTGATGAACGTGGTCCTCGATGCGGACGCAGACGCCCTGCTCCTGCAAATCCTTCATGAGCGCCTTGCGGCATTCCGCGCGGTCCATGCCCCGATACGGGCCGGCTTCCGCGTTCATCGTGCCGGACTCATCCATCACGATGATTTGCGGCAGATCGTGGCGCTGGCCGACCTCGAAGTCGTTCGGATCGTGTGCCGGGGTAATTTTCACCGCGCCGGAGCCGAACTCCTTCTCGACGTACTCGTCGGCGATAATCGGTATTTCGCGACCGACGACAGGCAGTACGATCATTTGGCCGATCAAGTGCTTGTAGCGCTCATCCTCCGGATGTACGGCGACGGCCGTATCGCCGAGCATCGTCTCCGGTCGGGTCGTCGCCACCGTAATGTAACCGGAGCCGTCTTTCAGCGGATATTGCAGATGATACAAGTGGCCGTTCACTTCCTTGTACTCCACTTCGATATCGGAAAGCGCCGTGCGCGCGGCCGGATCCCAGTTGATGATTTTTTTGCCGCGGTAGATGAGCCCCTTCTCGTACAAGCGGACGAATACTTCGCGGACGGCTTTCGAGAGCCCTTCGTCAAGCGTGAACCGCTCGCGCGAATAGTCGAGGGACAGCCCCATCTTGGCCCACTGCTCGCGAATCGTGTCCGCGTACTCGTCCTTCCACTCCCACACCTTCTCAAGGAACGCCTCGCGCCCCAAGTCGTGGCGGGTCACGCCCTGCTCGCGCAGCTTCTGCTCGACCTTGGTCTGCGTCGCGATGCCGGCATGGTCCGTGCCCGGCAGCCATAACGCGTCATAGCCCTGCATCCGCTTCGCGCGGATCAGAATATCCTGCAGCGTAAAGTCGAGCGCGTGCCCGATGTGCAGCATGCCCGTCACGTTCGGCGGCGGGATGACGATCGTATATGGCTCGGCGTCCGGCCTCGCGCCCGCTTTGAAATAATTGCCCTTCATCCAATAATCGTACCATTTTTGCTCGGCTGCCTTCGGATCGTAGGTCGTCGGCATCCCCGTCGTTTGATTTTCTGACATTCGCTCCATCCTCCACATTGAGATCTTCAACATGCAAAAAAACCTTCCGCCCTTAGCATAAAGGACGAAAGGTTCAGCTTCCGTGGTACCACCTTTGTTCCGCGCGAACCGCATTCGCGCGACACTCGAACAGATAACGGCTGCTGCCGGCCCGGCTTAATCGGGGCATCGGCCGCTCCCGCTTGGTCCGGGCAACTCCGGGGCGACCCGTAGCAGTTCTCTCCTGCGGAACCTCTCAGCGTTACGGTTCCGCTCTCTGAAGGCATCGCTGCGTACTAATCCCCTTCATTGTCGTTAAATTACCTATATATGCTTAATCATACCTTTCTTCAAGGGCGGAGTCAACCGGGCGAACGGTACAAACAAAAAGCCCCCGCCGCTCCTAATGAAGAGAGGCGGGGGCTTCCCCGGAAACGGACGGTTACGGAATGTACAAAAGTCTGCCTTCCGATACGTCCGATTCCTCCAAACGGTTGTAGATCAATATTTCGCGAGGATTCAAGCTGTAGCGCGTGGCGATTGCTTCCAGCGTCTCGTCCCTCTGGACGATGCACATCCGGATTTTGCGGAACTCCCTCTCCTCCGACTGCTTGCCGAGGAACAGCGTTTTCCACTCGATTTCGTCGCCCGACGGCTCCCGGACTTCGGCCTGCTCCTGCCGGGCCGTCTCCTCCGCCGCCTGTCTGGCCGCCTGCTCGCGCCGGCTCGTTTGAAGCAGCGTCTGGAAGCCGACGTTCACGCCTTGGCCGCCTTCGTTCTCGGGCTGCTTGACGTTTAGCGCAATACGCAGCTCCTGCTTCTCCGGCTCCAGCTCAGGCTCCGCTTCCTGCTCCTGCTGCAGCTCGAAATACGAAGGAGCTTGCGGGATTTGGTCCTCATCCTGCGATCGCTCCGTCTCGGGCTCCTGCTGCGCTTCTTCCGCGAACGGGGATGAAGCGGAGAGCCAGCTGTCGGCCTCCGGCTGCTCGCCTGTAGCCTCGTTCGCGCGTTCCTCCTCGCCGTTCTGCTCGCGCTGCTGGGGAGGTGATGCAAATAGCTGCGAGGACGACCATACGGTTTCCGGCGAGGCGGACGAGATCGTCACCGCGGCCTCATCCGCTTCGCGCTGGCTTTCGAGATCAACGAAGCTCTCGCTTTCGGCTTCGGTCTCCTCGGGTATGTAAGCCGCTTCCTCATATGCCGGTTCCCGGCCGGACGCCTCCGTCTGCCTTTCGTCGAATGCTTCGCGCTCGTGCACGACCGTGAACGGCTCTTCCCGCCATACTTCATCTTCATCCTGTTCCTGGATAGGCTGCGCCGAGATGCCGCGCAAGGAAAGCACGCCGGTAATGTTCAGCG
Source organism: Paenibacillus arenilitoris (assembly GCF_014705655.1). Lineage (GTDB taxonomy): Bacteria > Bacillota > Bacilli > Paenibacillales > Paenibacillaceae > Pristimantibacillus > Pristimantibacillus arenilitoris. Next base: position 83,969 of record NZ_JACXIY010000020.1, read on the forward strand.
TTCGGGCGGACAACAGATCGACGTCAAAGTTATCGATTTCGATCGATATATCGTCCAGCCTCGAAATCCGGTTCATCGGCAGCGTAATCTCGACCGGAATCCAATGCTCCAGCGCCAGCGGAGATTCGCTTTCTTTCTGCCCCCGGTATACCCCGCTTAGAAGCAGCTGTCCTTTAAGTACCGCATGGTCGCCTTGGTCGATGACTTGAATGCGAGGGACAAGCTCGATTTCCTCCAGCTCGTCGATCGCCGCGACGTCGTCCGGCAAATGGACGCGCTCATAGACGTCAAACCGCAGTCCGTTCGTTTGATCAGACACGCCACATTCCTCCCTTCTCGTACTGAATGCTTGGGCTAACGTTACATTCACTACTTATCTATATGGTAGGATGGGCAGGAGCATGACTATCATTTTGAACGGCGGATCGCGCTGCGCGCCAGCTTCTCGAGCCAGTCCGGCCAGGGAGCCCGCGCCTCCATTGAGGCGTTTGTCCATGGATGGGGAAAAAGCAGCTTCTCGCCGTGCAGCGCCTGATGCGGCAGCACGCGGGAATCGCCGCCATACAGCGCGTCTCCGAGGAGGGGATGGCCGATATGGCTCATATGCACCCGAATTTGATGCGTCCGGCCGGTTTCCAGCTTCACCCTTACGATCGTGAACTGCCGTCCGTCCGCGATCGCTTCGTAATGCGACACCGCAGGCTCGCCGCCGGCCGAGACGCGCCGCCTGGCGCGGTGATGCCGGTCCTTGCCGATGGGCAGGTCGATCTTCCCCGCAGCCTTGGCGAGGCGGCCTTGCACGACCGCGACGTAATGCCGGTCGATGCGCTTCAGCCGCATCGCTTCGTCCAACCTCCACTGGGCCAGATCGTTTTTGGCGTACAGAACCGGACCCGACGTATCGTCATCGAGCCGGTGGACGTGGCGAATCGTTAACGGATCGCCTTTCTCCAGCATGTGCCTCGCCGCGGCCTCGCCCAGCGTCCCCCGCTGTCCCGGAGAGGATTCGTGAACGGGCATGCCGGCCGGCTTGTGCAGCACGAGGCAGAAATCGTCCTCGTGCAATACGTCCGGCGCCGCCGACCGGGAAGGCTGGAGCGCCATCCGGTAAATCGGATCCGCCTTCGGATCCAGAGGAGGAAAGGCGAGCAGCCTCAGCTTGTCCCCGTTCCATCCGATGCCGCCTATCGAAAACAGCCGGTTAATCCACTTCGCCGGAAACAATGAACGGGCCAGCAGCCACTGCCGCACTTCATGCGGATGGCTGCCGGCCCGAAGCGGGACTGTCTCCGGCCGCTCAGCCGGAGCCCCGGTCCCGCTTGATTCTTCGGTCTCCGCGACGGAGCCGGCAACGAGGCTCGGCCAATCCAGCTCGAGCCATCGACCGCTTCGCTTCGCTTCCCCGAGCATCGTCATGCGCCCGTCCTACAGCCGGGCGAGCGCTCGATCGTGGGCTTCGATCGTCGCGTCGATATCCTCGTTCGTATGAACCGCCGAGACGAACATCCCTTCGAACTGCGAAGGCGCGATGCTGACGCCGAGGTCGAGCATCGCGGCGAAATAAGCCTTGAACCGCTCGAGATCGGATGTTTTGGCCGTCTCGTAATTGATGACGAACGTATCCGTGAAGAACGGGCATACCATCGAGCCGACGCGGTTGATCGTGCTTGCGATTCCGTGCTTGCGGGCATTCGCCTCGAAGCCGAGCTGCAGCCTGACCGCTTGCCGCTCCAGCTGCTCGTAAGTCTCGGGCGTAAGCAGCTTAAGCGTCGTGTAGCCGGCCGCCATCGCGAGCGGGTTGCCCGATAGCGTGCCCGCCTGATAGATCGGGCCGCTCGGCGCGATCAGCTCCATCAGCTCGCGCTTGCCGCCGTAAGCGCCGACCGGCAGTCCGCCGCCGATGACTTTGCCGAAGCACGTCAAATCCGGCGCGATGCCGTATAAGCCCTGAGCGCAGCTGTAACCTACGCGGAAGCCGGTCATGACCTCGTCGAAGATGAGCACGCTGCCGTACTGGGCCGTAATGTCGCGAAGGCCCTGCAGGAAGCCGGGAAGCGGCGGGACGACGCCCATGTTGCCCGCCACGGGCTCGACGATGACGCATGCGATCTCTTCTCCGAACTTCTCGAAAGCCAGCTCTACCGATTCGAGGTCGTTATACGGCACCGTAATCGTATTTGAAGCGACGTGCTCCGGTACGCCCGGGCTGTCGGGCAAGCCCAGCGTCGCCACGCCCGAACCCGCTTTGATAAGCAAACTGTCCGCATGCCCGTGGTAAGAGCCTTCGAATTTTAAAATTTTGCTCCGCTTCGTGTAGCCGCGAGCGAGCCGAAGCGCGCTCATCGTCGCTTCCGTGCCGGAATTCACCATCCGCACGATTTCCACGGACGGCACCCGTTCGATGACAAGCTCGGCCATTGCCGTCTCCAGCTCCGTCGGAGCGCCGAAGCTCGTTCCCTTCTCGGCCGTCCGCTTGATCGCATCGATAACCTCCGGATGGGCATGCCCCATAATAAGCGGTCCCCACGATGCGACGTAATCGATGTAGCCGTTACCGTCGATATCGTAAATGCGGCTGCCTTCCCCGCGGTCCATATAGACCGGATTCAAGCCGACCGATTTGAACGCCCGCACCGGGGAGTTCACGCCGCCCGGCATGACCTGCTTCGCTCTGGCGAACGCCGCTACCGAGCGCTCGTTATTTTTCAGGTTCGATTGTCCGCTCATCCTTTTATCCGTCTCCTCTCAGCCAACGGGCCGCGTCCTTCGCATGGTAAGTGATGATCAGGTCGGCGCCCGCGCGCTTCATGCCGGTCAGCGTCTCGAGCACGATGGCGCGTTCGTCGATCCAGCCGTTTGCCGCCGCCGCCTTCACCATCGAATATTCGGCGCTGACGTTGTAGGCGGCGACAGGCAGATTATACCGGTCCTTAAGCAGACGAATAACGTCCATATAAGCAAGCGCCGGCTTCACCATCAGCATGTCCGCGCCTTCGGCGATATCGGATTCGGCTTCGCGCAGCGCTTCGCGCACGTTGGCCGGATCCATCTGGTACGTCTTCCGGTCGCCGAACTGCGGCGCGGAATGCGCCGCATCGCGGAACGGCCCGTAATAGGACGACGCGTACTTCACCGAATAGGACAGGATCGGCACGTCGCCGAAGCCCGCATCGTCAAGCCCGTCGCGAATGGCGAGCACGAAGCCGTCCATCATATTGGAAGGCGCGATAACATCCGCGCCCGCTTCGGCTTGGGATACCGCCGTTTGAACGAGCAGGTCGAGCGAGGAATCGTTGTCCACTTCGGCGGCGCCCGTCGCTTCATGCACGTGTACGATGCCGCAATGGCCGTGATCGGTGAATTGGCACAAGCAGGTATCCGCGATGACGACAAGCTCCGGCGCCCATTTCTTGACCGCTCTTATCGCCTGCTGCACGATGCCGTTCGCGTCGTACGCCGACGTGCCGAAGGCGTCCTTATGCTCGGGAATGCCGAAGAGCAGCACCGATTGAATGCCGGCCGCGACGACATCCCGAATTTCCTCCTCCAGCAAGTCCAGCGAGAAATGGTACACCCCCGGCATCGACGGGATTTCTTCTTTGATCTGTTCGCCGTGCGTTACAAAAATCGGATAAATAAAATCGTCAGCGCTGAGCACCGTTTCTCTTACCAGGCTCCGAAGCGCCGCCGTTCTGCGCAATCTGCGGTTTCTAACCGTCGGGAAACTCATCTGTTCCTCATCCTTCCTCACGAAGTTTGCTTGTCGCATTGTGCCGGGCAATGGCGCTCAACAGTCCTTCGAGCGTCGAATCGTCGGCTTCGATAGCCGGCCGCAAGCCCGCCTCGGCGATCGTCTGCGACGTAATCGGCCCGATGCTTGCGATCGGGATGTCCGCGAGCAGCTCCGCCGGATTCTCGATCCCGTTTCTCTTCAGCACTTCAAGCAGGTTGGTCACCGTGGACGAACTCGTGAACGTAATCAAATGGATTTCCTTCTCGCGCAGCCACTCGAGCGCCAGCTCGTCCTGCCCCTCGGCTACGAACGTCTCGTACACGTCGATCTCGGTCGGGAGAAGGCCCAGCGCCTTCAGCTCGCGCGGCAGCACCTCCCGGGCCAGATCTCCGCGCGGCAGCAGCACGCGCTCGCCGGGCTTCAGCCGCGAAGCGAGCCGCTCCAGCAAGCCTTCCGCATGGAACTTCACGGGAAGCTCCTCGGCGATCAGCCCCCGCCGCGCCAGCGCTTCGGCCGTCTTCGGACCGACCGCCGCCAGGCTCGCGCCGTGGAACCGTCTCGCGTCGATCCGGAATTTGCGAAGCCAATCGAAGAAATAGTCGACTCCGTTCACGCTAGTAAACATAAGCCAGTCGTATTGCTCGGCCTGCTCCAGCGCCGCTTGTAGCGCCTCGACCGCGGCAGGCTCCGCCGACTCCCTCGTCTCGATGACGGGAAACTCGCACGGCTCGCCGCCGAGCGCCTCGATCCGGTCGGCAAGCTCGCTTGCCTGCGGCCTGGCGCGCGTGACGAGCACGCGCAAGCCGAACAGCGGCTTCTTCTCGTACCACTGCAGCTTCTCGCGCTGCAGCACGACCTCGCCGACGACGATGACGGCCGGCGGCTGGAAGCCGGCTTCCTTCACGACCGTCTCGATCGTCGCCAGCGTGCCGACGACCGTGCGCTGCTCGACCCGCGTCCCCCAGCGAATAAGCGCTACCGGCGTTTCCGGCGCCTTGCCGTGCTTCATCAGCTGATCGGCGATATAGCCGATCTTGGCGACGCCCATCAGAAAAATAAGCGTGCCGGTGGCATTCGTTACTTTGTCCCAATGAATCGAGCGGTCGAGCTTGTCCGGACTCTCGTGCCCGGTAATGATGGATAACGACGATGCCAGGTCGCGGTGCGTAACCGGAATACCCGCATAAGCGGGCACGGCGATCGCGGACGTAATGCCCGGCACGATTTCGAATTCTACCCCGTTGTCGACGAGCAGCTCGGCTTCTTCTCCCACTCGGCCAAAGATCGTCGGATCGCCGCCCTTCAGCCGGGTCACCGTCTTGCCCTGGAGCGCAAGGTCGACGAGCAGCCGGTTAATTTCCTCCTGCTTCATCGTATGGCGGTCCGGCAGCTTCCCAACGTAAATTTTTTCCGTCCCGGGCTTCAAATACCGGAGCAGCCTCGGACTTGCCAGCCGATCGTACACGACGACGTCGCACAGCTTCAAGCATTCGAGCCCCCGCACCGTAATGAGCTTCGGATCGCCGGGCCCCGCCCCGACCAAATATACTTTCCCCTTATTCAACTCGTTATCCCCCAATTTCCGCCAAAATGCGGTCCGCGCCGCGCGAGACGAGCGCCGCCGCCACATCGCGGCCTAGCTGCTCCGGATCCGTCCCGCGCTTCGATTCCTTCAGCAGCGTCTCGCCGTCCGGCGTTCCGACCATGCCGGTCATGCTGAGCAGACGGTCGCCGCCATCCGTGCCGACAATTTCGCAGTACGCGCCGATCGGCACCTGGCAGCCTCCGTTCAGGGCGCCGAGGAAGCTGCGCTCCGCGCGGACCGCAATCTCCGTCTCTGCGTCGTTATACAAGGAGAGCAGCTCGCGGATTTGCTCGTCGTTCCGCCGGCACTCGATGCCGAGCGCGCCTTGCCCCACCGCGGGCAGGCATACGTCTACCGGCACGCTTGCCGATATCCGGTCCTCCCAGCCCATTCGCATAAGGCCCGCGGTCGCAAGCACGATCGCATCGAGCCCCTCCGTCTCCAGCTTGCGGATGCGCGAATCGATATTGCCGCGAATGGATTCCAGCTTCAGATCCTCTCTGGCATGCTTCAGCTGGCTCGACCGGCGCAGGCTGCTCGTTCCGACGCGCGCGCCGCGCGGCAGGTCGGCGAGGCTGCTTCCCTGGCGCATAATGAGGCAATCCCTCGGATCGACGCGCTTCGGGACGGCGCCGTTCATTAGCCCTTCCGGCAGCTCGTAAGGCATATCCTTCATGCTGTGGACGGCAAGATCGATCTCGCCGCTCAGCAGCGCTTGTTCGATTTCCTTCACGAACAAGCCCTTCCCGCCGACCTTCGACAGCGTCACGTCGAGAATCCGGTCGCCCTTGGTCACGATTTTTTTGATCTCGAATTTGTAATCGCAGCCGTGCTCGCGGCTTATCCGCTCAAGATCGTCGATGACTTGACCCGTCTGCGTGAGCGCCAGCGCGCTTTGTCTTGTGCCGACAACGATCACTCGTTGTCCGTTATGCTTCTTCTCCATCATGGTTGCCCCCTGTCTAATCGATGCAGCAGGCCGGTTAGCCACTCGTCGGCATCGATATTGCTACGGTTATGCCGCTGCAACGCCTCTTCCGCGGCCAGCTTCAATACGATCCTTCGTTGCCGCTCGTCCGGAAGGCGGCTGACCGCCTTCTCGCGCAAGCTGCGCAAGCGGGCGGTCACTTGTTCATATTCCGGCCCGTAGCGCTCTGCCAGCTCCGTCTTGATCAACTGGGATAGCGCCGGACTCGCGCCCGACGCGGTGACGGCAAGCAGCAGATCGCCCCTGCGGACGACCGACGGCGAAATAAACGTTCCCCGCTCCGCCTCGTCGGCCGCGTTGACCAGCGCGCCGTGCCGCTCGCCGTCGGCGGCGATCGCCGCGTTGACGCGCCTGTCGTTCGTGGCCGCGAACAGCAGCCAGGCGCCGGCGCTATCTGCCTCCTCATACTCCCTAAGCTCCGTCCGGATGACGCCTTCCTCCGCCAGCTTCCCGATCGCCGGCGTAACGTCGGGGCTGATTACGGTCACTTGATCGGCGCCCGCTTCGAGCAGGCCGAGCAGCTTCCGCTGCGCCACTCCGCCGCCGCCTACGATGACGCAGCGCTTGCCGCGCAGCTGCAGTACGACCGGATAATATCCATTCATGAGAATAACCTCCGCCGCCGTTAGTGAAAAGATGAAATCGAGTTCGCGAGCAAATTCAAAATCAACGTCCCGAAGGCGAGCATGTAAAGCCTGGCCAGCTGCTGCCCCGGCCGCTTCAAGCGCGCCCGCTGGTACACGTAGATGACGTACATCGTCAGCGTCGCGCAGGAGGTGACGACCTTCCAGTCGAAGAGCAGCGACGCCCGCCCCTCGACGAGTACCGACGTGACGGCGATCGCGAGCGACATCGCGAGCAGCGGCACGCCGATTATGACCGCGCGGTCCCCGTACCGCTCGATCAGCTCGAGGCTCGGCAGCCGCCTGACGAAGCTCGTCCAGCGCTTCCGCTTCAATTGGTTATGGAGAAACAAATACATGCCCGCGAACAGCGCCCCGATGGTCAGCGCCGCATAAGCGCACAGCACAAGGCTGATATGTATGTACAGAAGCTCGCGCGTCGTCCTCCATACCGCAAGCGACTCGCCGCCCCCTTGATTGCTGTACAGGTTGAGGGCGAGCACCGCGAATCCGATGACGTTGACGAAAAAAACGACGAAATCGATTTTGATGAACCGGCTGATGACGAGCGAGATCGTAATCAGCAGCCAGGTAAAGCCTAACCAGTATTCAAACGGGGTGACGGCGGTCATCTGCAGGTGGGACGCGATGCGCCAGATCAGGTAGCCGGTTTGTAATACCCATACAAAAATAAGCAGCCCTGCTCCTATCCGTTTCGCTCTCAGACTCGCGTTCATGAAGTCGGAGAAAAAAAACAGTAGGCTCAGGGCGTAAATGTAAAGTATCGCATCGTATAGCCAAGTTTGCGTCGCCATAGTTCCTCCACATTGCGGCCCTCTATCTTGTAATAGGTGCTAACACCACCGAAGCTGCATGGGTTTGAACGTTTTTCTTTTTTGCCGCAACGACAGTTTCTGCTGCCGCGTCAAGCTCGGCTTGGCGCGTCTTAGCAAGCTCATCCTCCAGCGCGAACAGCTTGACGAACATATCCATCGCTTCGTCCGCCCGCTTCTCGCCGGCCATTTCCTTAATGCGCAAAATCGGATCCTGCATCATTTGATTGACGATGCTCTTCGTCAGCTTGCGGATGACCTTCAGCTCGTGCTCCTCAAGGTCCGGCAACTTATTCATGAGACTGTTCATCGTCCCCTCGTGAATGTCCGCCGCCTTCGTCTGCAGCGCGCGGATCAGCGGAACGACGCCAAGCGTCTTGTACCACTGCTCGAACAGCTCCATCTCTTCGCTGATCATGGCCTCGATCTTGGCCGCTTCCTGGCGGCGATGCTCCAGATTGCTCTCCACGATGCCCTCCAGGTCGTCGATGTCGTACAGAAATACGTTCTCGACCGCCGCGATGGACGGATCCAGATCGCGAGGAACCGCGATATCGATCATGAACAGAGGCTTCGCCTTGCGGCGCCGCATCGCTTCCGAGACCTGCCGGCGCGTCAGCACGTAGCCGTCCGAGCCGGTGGAGCTAATAATGATGTCCGCTTCGTGCAGCTTATCGGCGGCCTCGTCCATCGACCAGGCGATCCCGTTAAACTTGTCCGCGAGAGCAGCCGCCCGCTCGAAGGTCCGGTTCACGACGATGACCCGCTCCGCGCCGTTCGCGTACAGATGCTTCGCCGTCAGCTCGCCGGTTTCGCCGGCGCCGATGACCATAACCGTCTTCTTGCTGAATTGTCCGAAAATCCGCTTGCCGAGCTCGACGGCCGCGTAGCTGACCGATACGGCCGACTCGCCGATCGTCGTCTCGGTATGCGCGCGCTTCGCCATCGTCAGCGCCTGCTTGAACAGCATGTTGAACAGCGTTCCGGTCGTTTTCTGCTGCTGGGCCAGCAGAAACGCGTTCTTGACTTGACCGAGAATCTGGGTCTCGCCGATCACCATCGAATCGAGCCCGCTCGCCACGCGGAACAGATGGTCGATCGCCTTATTATCCTCGTACATATATAAATGGTTCGTAAACTGCTGCCGCGGCAGGTTGAACCACTTCTCCATGAAGCTCCGGATATAATGTCCGCACAAATGATGCCTGTCAACGACTGCATAGATCTCCGTTCGATTGCAGGTCGCTACAATAACACATTCCATGATGCTTTGTGTCTGCATGAGCTGTGTCAGCGCATCGGGCAAATCCCGTTCCGCGAACGCGAATTGTTCTCTCACTTCTACGGGAGCCGTCCGGTAATTCAGTCCGACTGCGATAATGTGCATGCGCGGTCACCTGCCTCCTTCTTTACTGTGTATGATCCGTCGATGTTAACGATAAGTATATCACAATTCGACATTCAGATATTATTCATTTATGAATAATATTTGAAAAGTACAACCTCATTATTCCCTATTGTTACAAAGAAATAACCATGGACGCCGGGCCCATGGTTACATCTCACGTTCATTAATTAACGCTCTTAGACGAGCTCGATTTGTTTCATCTTTGGTTCTTCGACTTGCAACTCGCCCATTCCGCGCACCAGCTTCTTCGCGTAGGCTTGCTTCGGCTTCAGTACAGCGAGCATGTAGTCGATCGCAAGCTGAGGATCAACGGTTTCACCGCAGGTATAGCAGTCCAGTGCGGCAAAGCCTCTCTCAGGATACGTATGAATCGAGAGATGACTCTCCGACAGCAGCACGAGCACGGTTGCTCCTTGAGGTTCGAATTGTTTCGCTTGAACGGACAATACGGTTGCACCACAAGCTTCAGCAGCTTCTACCATGTGTGATTGCAAAAATTCAGCGCTGTTCAGTAGATCGAAGTCTACTCCCCAAGTGTCAACAGCAACGTGTCTTCCGAAAGTTGAGTATTCCATCTTTCGGTTCCCCCTTCCTAGGAATAAAATGTTTGAAAAATTTCATCCGCTAGGACCTACGTCATTCACTTCTCGAGGGATTAATCTCTCGCAACATAACTATGTCCTGAGTGAATCCTGGTTCCTATTATTCTGTTCAACAATGTTTTCAACGAGAATAAAAATAACATCTATCCGTGATAATTGCAACCCTTTTTTTTCGCGAGGTGCGATTTGGCATTTCCGCCGCAGTCCCGTATACAATGTATGAGCATACGGCTTATCCCGCAACGCTTTTTTCCGGTCAGCCCGCCATATTATTTTTCGTGTCCGATTCGCTGAATACCGAGATATGATCCACTTTGCCGGTCGACTCCGGGATAACGAATTTCAATTGGAATTGCTCGTTGATCTCGTAGGCGTATATGTCGTCCGAGCCGTTAACCGTTTCCTTGTCGGCCTTGCCGAGAGCCGCTTCGATATCCTTCAGCGTAATCGAATGAAGCTCGTCCGCATAAGCTCTTATATCGAAGACGATCATCCCCTTGTTGTACCCGAAGGTAATGCCTTTCTTCTCGTAAGCCGCATAAATGCCCTTGCCGGCCGTTTCGTTCGTGTCCGGCTTGCCCCATGCCTTCTCGATCTCGTCGAAGAGGGCCGTATGAGCGGCATATTCGCAGCCCGGAACCTTGCCTTTCTTCGCCAACTCGACGAGCTCGCCGATCGTCACGGCGCCCTCGGAGGGCACTTCGCCGCCGTTGCCCGTATCGCTGCCCGGCGTATCAAGCCCGCCCGAGGGCTCGTCTGCAGGCGGCGCGCTAGGCTCCCCGCTTGGCTCGATGCTTGGCTCGATGCTCGGTTCGGTGCTGGGCGCTTCCGATGCAGGCGGCTGGACGTTCGGCTCGTCGCCGCTGCACGCGCCTAGTGATAAGGCGAGCGCGAAGATAATGCCCGCCGCGAATGGTTTGAATCGTCTCGATTGTTTCATTTCGTTCACTCCTGTCTGTCTGGTACGGTAGTCGTTACCTACAGGTGTAACCGGCTGGCGCCGTCCTTTGGAGGCATACGCTCGTTTCGCGATGAAATATAAGCTAATTTATAAGTGCAAAGCTTATAACTGCTTATATTTTAAAAACCGCTCTCTATTACTAACCGCTTCGCGCTTCGATTTGTTGCAGCTCTCGGCCATGAAAAAAATGAGAAAAAAAGAGGAGCCGCTTCAAGCAGCTCCCCGATTTATAAAATTCGTTACGCCTCGAGTATGAATAATTTCCGCGTTAACTCCGTTAAACGCTCGTCGATTTTGACGATTTCGGCGGCTTCGCCCGCTTGGTTGCGCAGGTCGAGCAGCTCGTTGACCGCGCTGTTGATCAGGTCGATCTCCCGCTCGATCAGCCGGCTTCGGAATACCCGCTCCAGCTGTCCGCGCGTATCCTTGAACTCGAATACGATGCGGTCGCCCGATTGGGAGCTTTCGACGATTTTTTCGACGGTGCCGTTCCTATAATGATAAATCATCGTATAATGGCTGTAGATTCGGTTGACGATCGCGCTGCCGCGGAAAGCCGACACCGCTTTGCGCATGGCATTGGTAAGTCTTGGCCCAACAAGACGGCAAGAAAGTACGCATACATAATAGTCTTTTTGACGTTCGAATGTCAGTCGGACTTCTTCCCTCCCTGCTACGTCTTCGAGAACGAGCTCCTGGTTTCCATTGTCGAGCACAAGCACCTCTAGGCGCAATTGCTGCTCTTCGAACAATCGGATAAACTTCGCCATCTCTTCATTCGTCAATTGCAGTTTGGCATTTACATACTCCGTGGCTAGCCGCTTAGCCATAAAAAATCTCCTCAATTCTTTGAACTTGCATGCTTTGGTCTTAAGTATATTATACGTGATCAAAGCTTTTTATTCCTGCCGTCCAGCGCCGATATTTACGCATATTCCACAAAAAAACGGAGGAATTCACGAGGAAGGGCGACTTTTTCGCTATATCCTCTGCTTTATATAAGAACTTGCCCGGCATGCTCCCTTATGTGGCAATCGCTTCCGAAATGACCTCCCAGAGCCGTTCGCGCCCGAGCCCGGATTCCGACGAGAACAGCACTACGGAATCGCGCGGGTCCGCTTCCAGCGTCGTTTTGATCATTTTGATATGCTTGTCCCATTTCGATCTCGGAATTTTGTCCGCTTTCGTGGCGACGATGCACGTCGGAATTTCATAATGCTTCAGCCAGTGGTACATTTGCTGGTCCTGCTTCGACGGCTCGTGCCGGATGTCGATGACGAGCAGCTGCAGCTTCAGCTGCTCCCGTTCGCGGATGTACCGCTCGATCATTTCGCCGAATTGCTCGCGCTGCGTCTTCGATACTTTGGCGTAGCCGTAGCCGGGAAAATCGACGAGATAGACGAAATCATTGACCCTATAGTAGTTAAGCTGCTGGGTTTTGCCCGGCTGCGAGCTCGTCCTCGCCAAGTTCTTGCGGAGGATGAGCTTGTTGATGAGCGACGATTTCCCGACGTTCGAACGCCCTGCCAGAGCGATCTCTGGCAAGGCGTCTTCAGGGTATTGATGAGGTTTGACCGCACTGACGACAAACTGCGCATCTGTTATTTTCATAAAATCGGTGTACCTGCCTTCTCTTCCGTTTGAACCGGAATGAGCGCATGCGAGAGCACTTCATCCATCTGGCTGACAGGAATAAATTGCATATCATTGCGTACGCTGTCGGGAATATCCCTTAAGTCCCGTTCGTTGTCTTTGGGCAACAGCACCTTGCGGATGCCGGCGCGGTGCGCGGCAAGCGACTTCTCCTTCAGCCCGCCGATCGGAAGAACGCGTCCCCTCAACGTAATTTCACCTGTCATCGCGACTTCCTTGGATACGAAGCGGCCGGTGAGGGCCGAAATAAGAGCCGTTGCGATCGTAATGCCGGCGGACGGCCCATCCTTCGGAATCGCCCCTTCCGGTATATGAATATGGATATCGTTCTTCTCGTGGAAGCTTGGATCGATCCCGAGCTCGACCGCCTTGGAGCGCGTATAGCTGAACGCCGCCTGCGCGGATTCCTTCATGACGTCGCCGAGCTTGCCGGTTAACGTGAGCTTGCCGCCCCCTGGCATGACCGTCACCTCGATCACGAGCGTGTCCCCGCCGACCTCCGTCCAGGCGAGGCCCGTAACGGCGCCGACCTGGTTCTCGCTCTCCGCCAGACCGTACCGGAACTTCGCGGGTCCAAGCCATTCCTTGAGCAGCTCGCTTCTCACTTCGAGCGTCTCCCGCGTTCCCTCCTGCTCCTGCGAGACGAAATGCTTCGCCGCCTTCCGGCATACGGCCGCGATCTGCTGCTCCAGATTGCGCACCCCCGATTCGCGCGTATATTCCCGGATGAGCTGCAGCAGCACATCCTCCGACAGGGTCAGCTGCTCCTCCTCGAGGCCGTGCTCCTTCTTCTGCTTGGGCAGCAAATACCGCGTGCCGATCTGCAGCTTCTCGAGCTCCGTATAGCCCGGTATATAGAGCACCTCCATCCGGTCCAGCAGCGGGCGCGGTATGTTGTGCAGCGCGTTCGCCGTCGTGACGAACATGACGTTCGACAAGTCGAACGGCACCTCGACGAAATGGTCGCTGAACGTGCCGTTCTGCTCCGGATCAAGCACCTCCAGCAGCGCCGACGCGGGATCGCCGCGGAAATCCATCGCCATCTTGTCGATTTCGTCGAGCAGGAACACCGGATTGGAGGAGCCCGCCGTCTTCATCCCTTGGATGATTCGGCCCGGCATCGCGCCAACGTAGGTGCGGCGGTGTCCGCGAATTTCGGCTTCGTCGCGCACGCCGCCGAGCGAAATCCGCACGAACTTGCGGCCGAGCGACCTCGCGATCGAGCGCGCCAGCGACGTCTTGCCGACGCCGGGAGGTCCGACCAGGCAAAGTATCGGTCCTTTGAGTCTCTTCACGAGCTGCTGCACGGCCAAATATTCCAGCACCCGCTCCTTCGGCTTCTCGAGCCCGTAATGATCCTCGTCCAGAACCGCTTCCGCTTTGGCGATGCTCAGGTCGTCCTCGGTCTGCTTGCTCCAGGGAAGCGACAGCAGCCAGTCGATGTAATTGCGGATGACGCCGCCTTCCGCCGACGTGGACGGCATCTTCTCGAGCCGATCGATTTCTTTCTCGATCTTCTCCTTCACCGCCGATGGCACGCCGGATTCGGCCAGCTGGCCGCGAAGCTCCTCGATCTCGCCGGCGCGCCCTTCCTTCTCGCCGAGCTCCTTCTGGATCGCCTTCATTTGCTCGCGCAAATAATATTCCTTCTGCGTCTTCTCCATCTGTTTCTTGACGCGCTGGTTAATCTTGCGCTCGAGCTCGAGCACTTCCCGCTCGTTGTTCAGGATGTCGAGCAGCTTCTCGAGCCGCTCGCCGACGTCGATCGTCTCGAGAATGTCCTGCTTATCCTTGATTTTGAGGGACAGATGGCTCGTAATGACGTCGGCCAGCCGGCCCGGCTCGTCGATGTCCGACACGGCGGCGAGCGTCTCCGGCGTCACCTTCTTGGACAGCGAAATATAATGCTCGAATTGATTCAGAACGGAGCGCATGAGCGCGTCTACTTCCGGATCATCCGTTTCCTGCTCGGGCAGTTCCTTCACCGATACCTCGTAAAAGTCGTCGTTAGGCAAATAATCAACGACCTCCGCGCGGACGACGCCTTCCACCAATACGCGGATCGTGCCGTTCGGAAGCTTCAGCATTTGCCTGACCTTCGCGATGGTGCCGACCTTATAAATATCTTCCCGGGTCGGCTCCTCAATGTTCACCTCGGATTGCGAACAAAGCAATATCATATGATCCTCGACCATCGAGCGCTCAAGCGCCCGCACCGATTTATCCCTGCCCACATCGAGGTGCAGCACCATGCTGGGATAAACGAGCAGCCCTCTCAGCGGTAGCAGGGGCAGCCGACGAACCTTCGATTTACCAGGTCCCACACCAGCACCTCCATTTAGTAACGTCTATCCCATTTTATCATTCTACGGAATCCGCCTGCAAATAGGTAACGCTCGGCGCGATAAACCGCTCGTTGCCGACCGGCGCGTCCACTTGGTCCGCCATGACGCCGGCTTCCGGAAAGACGTGGCCGAACGCCTCCTCGATCCTTTCGACCGGAATCACCTCAAGCCCTTCAAGATCCGCGAATATGGCCTGCCAATTCTCCCTCGGAATGATGACCCGCTTCGCTCCCGCCTGGAACGCGGCTTCGACCTTGGCGAGCACGCCGCCGACGGGCTTCACGTTCCCGTGAATGCCGACTTCGCCGGTCATCGCCAGCTTATTGTCGATCGGCAGTCCTTTGATGGCCGAAGCAATCGCCGTCGCCATCGCGACGCCGGCGGACGGTCCGTCGATCGGCGTTCCGCCGGGAAAGTTAATATGCAGGTCGAAGTCCTGCGGGTTCATGCCGATGCGGCGAAGAACGGTAAGCACGTTCTCGACCGAGCCCTTCGCCATGCTCTTCCGCCTGAGCGTCCGGGAGCCGCCGCCAAGCTCTTCCTCGTCGACGACACCGGTAATGGTGAAGTGCCCGCTTCCCGCGCCCGCCGGGATGGCGCTGACCTCGATCTCGAGCAGCGTCCCCATGTTCGGCCCGTACACGGCCAGGCCGTTCACGAAGCCGACCTGCGGCGCCTCCGGCACCTTGCGGTCGGGCCGCGGCGGGATTTGGCTGCTGTTGACGACCCACTCGATGTCGGCGGCCGATATGCTCTCGCGCTTCTCCGACAAAGCGACGCCGGCGGCCAGCTGAATGACGTTCACCGCCTCCCGACCGTTCGTCGCGTATTTCTTGACGACGTCGATCGCTTCCGGACACGGCGCGAAGCCGATCTTCTTCACCGCGTTCTCCGCGACCAGGCCGATCTCTTCGGCAAGCAGCGGGCGGAAGAACACTTCCATGCAGCGGGAACGGATGGCCGGCGGAATTTCTTGCGGCGAGCGCGTCGTCGCGCCGACGAGCCGGAAGTCCGCGGGCAAGCCGTTCTGGAAAATATCGTGAATGTAAACCGGGATATTCGCATCCTCCGAATTGTAATAAGCGCTCTCCAGGAACACTTTGCGGTCTTCGAGCACTTTTAACAATTTATTCATTTGAACCGGATGCAATTCACCGATTTCGTCGATGAACAAAATACCGCCATGCGCTTTCGTCACGGCGCCCGGCTTCGGCTGCGGAATGCCGGCGACGCCCATCGCGCCGGCGCCTTGATAAATCGGGTCGTGGACCGAACCGATGAGCGGGTCGGCAATGCCCCTCTCGTCGAAGCGGGCCGTGGTCGCGTCGATCTCCGTAAATTTGGCGTCCGGCAAAAACGGGGACGAGGGGTTCTTCTTCGCTTCCTCGAGCACGACGCGCGCGGCAGCCGTCTTGCCGACCCCGGGCGGCCCGTATATGATGACATGCTGCGGATTCGCGCTGCACAGCGCAGCCTTGAGGGCGCGAAGCCCGTCACGCTGCCCTACGATATCCTGCATCGCCTGCGGCCTCGTTTTCTCCGCAAGCGGCTTCGTCAGCGATACCGACCGCAGCTTGCGCAGCTTATCCATTTCCTTGCGCGATTCCCGGTCGACCGCTGAGCGGTTCGTCTTCTGGTTGCGCAGCAAATTCCAGAAATACAAGCCGATCACGACGGCGAAAAAGACTTGAATCAACATCAAAACAACACTCAAACTCATAACCAATCCACTCCTCTCGGGGCACAATCTACATAATTGGTAGTATTGCCCCTTGGAAGAGGGAATAACCGCCTTCGCGATTTTTTTCCGAATACGCGTTATTCTGGCAGAAATCCCGCGAAAGCCAGCCACCTGCCGGCGGGCCCGATAACCCCTTCCAGCAGCGTAACCGGCGTCACCGGCGGCCAATCGAATGTCGTAGAGGCGAATAAGTAGGCCGACCATAGAATCATGGCCGCATACATCCCGTATTCCCGCTTATGCCCCCGTTTCGCAATGAGTTTGAAGCCTAACCATAGCAGCGTTACGAGCACCGCCGCTCCGATGACCGCCTGGATATCCAACCGTACCCTCCTCCTTCTCATTTTTTCCCTTCTTTCAGCCGCTCGACCTGAATCGGCTCTTTGCTTAAGCCGACATTCGTCAGCGTAACGTCGGCCGCGATCTCGACTTGGATGTTCGCAAACACGCTGTCCCAGTCCTTCTTCCACTTGCGCCATTGCTTGCGGTATTTGCGGTGGGCCAAGTCGGCGAACCCGACGGCATCGGTCTTCAGCCTCCGCACCGCCTTCCACCCGGAATCCGCGAGCTTGACGATCTCCTTCTCCGCCGCCTGCTCCAGCGCCGCGACCGTTGCCGGGTCGTTCAGATCCTTTATTCCGCAATCGATCTGCGTGAGCGAGCCGCTTGCTTTGATCTGCACCTTCACGGACAGCTTGCCGTCCCGGATGGCCGGCTTCAATTCCGTCGTCGAGCTGCCGATGGAGACGGATGCTTGTTTGGATGGGTCATCCGGACAAGCCGGTGCAATCATCGTCATATCCACCGTATTTCGGATGAATGCCACGCCGAGCCCTTCCTGCCGGGATAACCAGCCGACCATTTTATCTTTATTGATGACGGCGATCCGGCCGAGCCTCAGTTTCGACGGCAGCGTCGTTTTCTCGAAAGCCTTGAGCGAGTCCGTCTCCGTTTTCCCGGACAAATACACTTCCGGCAGCAGCGCGCCGGCCGAATCGCTGGACAAGCTCATCGCGAGTTCGTACAATTTCACCTCGGGCAGCGTCGACAAGTATTTTTCCTCCATGTTGTTGATTTCCCGGATGCCGTTGCCGGGTATCCGTTCGATCTGCATCATTTGCTCCAATACTTTGCGGGCGTTGCCCCGCGTGATCAGCACGTCGACCGTTTCCCTCGCGTCCGGATTCCGCAAGTACACGTCGAGAATCGGATCGAGTCCGCGCCTTGCCGTTTCTTCGCTGATGACGATGATGCGGTTGTGGGCAAAATACAGCTTGCGCGGGCTTTCCAAATAGCTGCGCGAGTTGGCCTCCCGGATTGACTTCCCTTTCGTTGAATAGACGATAACCGGCGCGGAGGAGGATCCCGCGCCCATAATGCCGATGCCCGACGAGATCGTGGACGGGATGACGACCTGGAAGGATACGACCCAATCCTCGCCGTCCCTGTCGACCGACGTCGCCGACGTAATGGCCAGCTCGTTCAATTCGATGCGGTCCCAGCAGCCCGTCAGCAGGAGTGCGAAAAAGGCTAGAACGACGGCGGATCGGGCAGTCTTCACGGCCGTCATGTGACCGCCTCCTCCGCATTGGCCTTTCTCCCGGCGAAGAGCAAGCCGATCCAGATCAGTAAAAAGATCGTGAAATTATTTAATATTTTATAAATGGTTAACGTTTTGAAAATATATTCGTTCACGGCGCTGTTTCTTGACCACGAATAGAGCGCCGTCGCGGCAACGAACAGGCCGATCGCAATATACAGGCCGTTATGGGGCCGCAAACGGAAGGAGTAGAGCATCATCTGATTGAAGCAGAACACGAACACCGAAGCCTTCGTGAACATCGAGGCTATCCAAGCCATAATCAAGACAACGTCGATCCGTTCGATGAATTCCCCGATCTGGACGGTTCCGAGCGCGGTGAAGACCGGGTAGGACAGCGAAGCGATCAATTTTGCCCCCAGCACGGCCAAGGTAATCGCGATGATGAGACAGAAGAATACCGAGGCCAACGCAGCCCCCCACAGCGCCGCTTTGCCGGCGTGCGCCGTATTTTTCATGTAAGGCATGAGCAGCAGAACAACGGTTATGTCGGTCAGCCAGCCGACAGGAGGCACGGATGCGGTCAATTGCTGAAGCGGCATCGTTTCGAAAACCGGCAAAAAATGATGCCAATCGTATTGGCCCCAAAGCAAAAAGAGGTTGATGCCCAGAAACAGCATGGAAACGACCATGACGAAAAAAGAAACGCGTCCGATCACCTCGACCCCTTGAGCGCATATGTATACGGCTACGATCGTGATGAGCAGCGCGACCACGGCAAGCGGCGTCGTTATCATAAATTGCTGGGAAATAAAATTCGAGAACTGTCTGACGATGGATGCCGAGCCTATCAAATAGTAGGCGCCGAGAAGGAGGGCGATTCCGGTCGCGGCAGCCTTGCCGAAACTGCCCTCCAGCCATTCCATCAATGGTTTGCCGTTATAGCGGCGGCTAATGGCGACGATGATATAGAGAAGCGGCAGAATGAAGAGAAACGAAAGCATTGGCGACAACCACCCGTCCTGCTTCGCCGTCTGGATCACTTGGTTCGGAATAACCATCAATGCGCTTGGGGTGACGGCATTCGCGATAATCGCCGTTGCCTGAAGGCTCGTAATTTTCTGCTTCATCGTCTCCCCTTCCCTTCTCCGTTGCTTTTACCTTGATTGCCGGCGTTTGGCTCGGCGCTTCCCTGTCTCGCGGTCGCCTTCCCGAACAAGGCGGGCCGCTTCTTCATTGCCCACCAAGGAACGCGAATGAACACGTCCTTCAAGTTGCCCGGGACGAGCGGCGATAACGGCGTCAGATAAGGCACGCCAAACGACCGCAGCCCGGACATATGCGCAAGAATAACCATCAAGCCGGCCATAATGCCGAACAAGCCGAAGGAGCCCGCCAAAAACATCATGCCAAAGCGGATAAGCCTGGCCGCGCTCCCCATATTGACAGAAGGAATGACGAAGCTTGCGATGGCGGTGAACGAAACGACGATGACCATGGCTGCCGATACGAGCCCCGCCTGGACCGCGGATTGCCCGAGCACCAGGGCGCCGACGATCGAAATCGCCGAACCGATGATGCGCGGCATCCTGACCCCGGCTTCCCTCAAAATTTCAAAGGTCAGCTCCATAATCATCGCCTCGATCAGCGCCGGGAACGGCACGCCTTCCCGCTGGGCGGCTAGGCTGATTAACAAGGAGGTCGGCAGCATTTCCTGATGGAACGTCGTAATGGCGATATAGAGCGAAGGAAACAGCATGGATACGAGAAAGGAGCTCATGCGGATAAGCCTCAGAAAGGACGCGATGTCGTACCGCTGGTAGTAGTCCTCGCTCGACTGAAAAAATTTGACGAACGTAACGGGAGCGAGGAGCACGAACGGCGTGCCGTCCACGATAATCGCAAACTGTCCTTCGAGCAGGCCGGCGGCGACCGCGTCGGGCCTCTCCGTATTCTGAATAAGCGGAAACGGCGTGAACGTTTTTCCAAGAATAAATTCCTCGATATAGCCGCTCTCGAGAATGCTGTCCGTATCGATCAGGTCCAGCCGCCGGCTAACGTCCCGAATCATCTGCTCATCGGCGATTCCTTTCATGTATACGACGACCACCGTCGTTCGCGTCCGCTTGCCGATCAGCTTGTATTCCATGCGCAGATCGGCCGATTTGATCTTGGCCCGGATAAGCGCCGTATTCGTGCGCACGCTCTCGGTAAAGCCTTCCTTCGGCCCGCGGACGACGGTCTGCGAGCTCGGCTCCTCGACACCGCGCTTCTCCCTGCCTCCCGTATCGGCGGCGATCGCCGTCGCGAACCCGTCCAGCATGATAACGGAGCAGCCTTCCAGAATCGCCAGCAGCACGTGATCCAGGCTGTCAAGCTTCCGTATGCCTCCAACGGACAACGAGCGAAGCATCAAGCCTTGCAGAGGCTCTTCTTCAAACTCGCCCGCGTCCGGCTTCAAACTTTCGTCAAGCATGCTCGTCACGAGCGAATTGATCAAGCCGTTGTCCGAAATATCCGAAATATAGACTAAGGCCGCCCGCTTGTTCCTCAGCACCTGGAGCTGCCTGATCACGATGTCCGGCTCCGAGCCTAGCTCTCCGGTCAGCCATTTGATGTTCGTATCCAAATCGGCGGACAAAGCCTTCACGGCATCCGATCCGGATTCGATGCCGCTCTTCGTGGATTCGCTCACTTACGCATCCTCCTTTCCAGCCCGTCTATTCTTGAAGGCGACGATCATGACCAACACGATCGGAAATACGATTTGAAACAGCGGAAAATGGTATTTCACGTTGTAGACGAAGCCGAACCAAATATGCTCCATATAGCTCCTGAACAAAAAGGAGCCCCCGTAGATGATCCCGCCTGCAATCAGAACCGCCGTTTTATGGGACAGCTTTGTCAAGTACCGTATACCGATCACGGCGCCCAGATAGTAGGACGTCAGCTTGAACATCACGCCCGTGAACAGGAGCAGCGCCACAAGCGGGTCGATACGCTCCAGCACCCTGGCCGCTTCGATGGAGCTGGCAAGCTGCATGAGCGGAACGGTAACGGCTGGCGCCAGCTTGCCCATGCCCGCCACGATAAGCAGGTTCGTAAGCGTAATGAACAACCCGGAGAACAAATAGCACTTCACGGCAATTGCCGTAACCGCGTTCCGGTCCGCGTCCGTCAATTTCCAAAACATGAGGAACAGCACGAGCTCGCCGAACGGAAACGATACCGTCTCGGGGAAGGCCGCGTCCCAGATCGGCTTCAGTCCTTCGTCAAACACGGGGATAATATAATCAAGGTTGAACAGACCTGTGCCGGCCATGAGCAGAAACAATAAGGCGTAAATGCCGATGACGACCGGAATCGTAAATTCCGCCATTCGGAAAAATACGGCCGCGCCGCCGACGATCGACAACCCCGCCGTTAAGCATATTAGAGCCATAACGGCGGACAGCGGCGTCGTCGGGAGCAAATAGATGATGCTTAAGTCGCCGAATTCCCGCACGTTCCGAATCGATTTATAGCAAAAATAAAAAACGTAGCAGACCGATAGGAGATAGCCCGCCGGCTTGCCCAAATACTTCATCATGATCTCGAATAAATGCATGTCCGGTTCGTAACGGTAGATGGCGAGATTGACGCCCCATAACAAAGCCAGTCCGCATAGCATGCCGACAAAGACGGCCAGCCATGCATCCTTGCCCGCTTCGATCGCCAGCAAAAACAGCGGGGAGCTTCCTATCAAAAAGATTACGATTAACGAACCAAGCTGATTAAGGCTGATTCTCTCCATCATCCTCCCACCTTCTGTCCCTTGCGCCCGGTATCCGTTATTTTCTCTCGAGTGTGGAAATCTATGCATCTATTTCCGTTTCGAACCGATAACAAAAAAAAGACTTGTTCCGTCCATTGGACGGAACAAGTCTTACTTGCAGAAGCGATTAGGCCGGCGCATGATGCTTGCGGCCCGGGATTTCCCCCGTTGCCTCGAATACGCGGACGATCTCGTCGATTTCTTTCTTCAGCTCGCTGAGCAGCTCCGCTTCGGGCACTTTGCGAATCATCTCCCCGTAGCGGAACAGCATGCCTTCGCCGCGAGCGCCCGCGATGCCGATGTCGGCTTCGCGCGCTTCGCCGGGACCGTTCACCGCGCAGCCGAGCACCGATACTTTAATCGGCACTTTGATTTTGGCGATATAGTCCTCCACCTCGTTGGCGATCGAGAACAGGTCGATGTCGAGCCGTCCGCAGGTCGGACAGGATACGAGCGTCGCGGCGTTCGTAATGAGGCCGAACGTCTTGAGCAGCTCGCGGGCGACCTTCACTTCTTCGACGGGATCGGCGCTCAGGCTGATCCGCACCGTATTGCCGATGCCGAGCGCCAGCAAGGCGCCGATGCCGGCCGAGCTCTTGATCGTGCCCGTATGAAGCGTTCCCGCCTCGGTAATGCCAAGATGGAGCGGATATTTGATCTTCTCCGCGGCCATCGTGTATGCCGCAATGGCCATCGGCACGTCCGACGCCTTCAGCGACACGATAATGTCGTGGAAATCGAGCTCCTCCAGGATGCCGATATGGAACAAGGCGCTCTCGACCATCGCCTCCGGCGTCGGGTAACCGTATTTCTCGAGCAGGTGATTTTCAAGCGAGCCGGCATTTACGCCGATACGGATCGGAATGCCTCTCTCCTTGCATGCCTTCACGACCGCTTCGACCTTCTCGCGGCGGCCGATGTTGCCCGGATTGATCCGGACTTTATCGATGCCGTTCTCGATGGACATAAGCGCAAGCCGGTAGTCGAAATGAATGTCGGCGACGAGCGGAATATGGATGCGCTTCTTGATCTCCTTGATCGCTTCCGCCGCTTCCTTGTTGTTGACGGTAACGCGGACGATCTGGCAGCCGGCTTCCTCGAGGCGCAATATTTCCGCTACCGTCGCCTCCACGTCCGCCGTCTTGGTCGTGCACATGCTCTGAATGATCACTTCGTTGCTGCCGCCAATCGTCAGATCGCCGACTTTTACTGCTACCGTGTCTTGACGCAAGTACATAGCTTCTCTCTCCCATGAACGTCAAATTCCACCCTTGACGAGCGGCTTAAAAAACCGCTCGGCCGGGTGGAGAACATGACGGTAATAGCTGCATCTATACGAACGAAAGGTTAGGCGCTCTCTTCCTTCTTCTTGCCTTTCTTGGCGGCAAGCTCGGGCATAATCTTATCCTTCACGGATTGCTCCGTAATGAGGCATGTGCTGATGTCGTCGCGCGACGGCACTTCGTACATCACCTCGAGCATGATGCCTTCGATGATGGCGCGCAAGCCGCGCGCGCCCGTGTTGCGCTTGATCGCTTCCTTCGCGATGGCGTCCAGCGCGGCGGGCTCGAAGTCCAGCTTCACGTTATCCATCTCGAGCAGCTTCTGATATTGCTTGACGAGCGCGTTCTTCGGTTCGGACAAAATCCGAACGAGCGCCGGCTCATCGAGCGGCTCGAGCGTCGAAATAACCGGCAGACGGCCGACGAATTCCGGAATCAAGCCGAATTTCAGCAGGTCCTCGGGCAGCACCATCGTCAAGTATTCGCCCGGCTTCAAATCCTTCTGCGCCTCGCCGGTCGAATTAAAGCCGATGACCTTCTTGCCGATCCGGCGCTTGATGAGCGATTCCAGGCCGTCGAACGCGCCGCCGCAGATGAACAGAATGTTCGTCGTGTCGATTTGGATAAACTCTTGATGCGGATGCTTGCGGCCGCCCTGCGGAGGTACGGAAGCAACCGTGCCTTCCAAAATTTTGAGCAGCGCCTGCTGCACGCCTTCGCCCGACACGTCGCGCGTAATCGAAGGATTCTCCGACTTCCGCGCCACCTTATCGATCTCGTCGATGTAAATAATGCCGCGCTCCGCTTTCTCCACGTCGTAGTCGGCGGCTTGGATCAGCTTGAGCAAAATATTCTCGACGTCCTCGCCTACGTAACCCGCTTCCGTGAGCGAAGTCGCATCCGCGATCGCGAACGGCACGTTCAAAATTTTGGCCATCGTCTGCGCGAGAAGCGTCTTGCCGGAGCCCGTAGGACCGAGCAGGAGGATGTTGCTCTTCTGCAGTTCGACGTCTTCGATTTTGCTGCCGGAGTTAATCCGTTTGTAGTGATTGTAAACCGCTACGGACAGCGATTTTTTGGCGAATTCCTGACCGATGACGTAAGAGTCGAGAATCGCGCGAATGTCCTTCGGCTTCGGAATATCCTTCAAATCGAGCTCTTCCTCGTTGCCGAGCTCCTCTTCGACGATTTCCGTGCAAAGCTCGATGCACTCGTCGCATATATAGACGCCGGGACCGGCAACCAGCTTGCGGACCTGATCTTGCGATTTGCCGCAGAACGAACATTTCAGCTGGCCTTTTTCGTCATTGAATTTAAACATGCTTTTCACCCCTTCGATTAAATCGTCGATACCGGTGTCGTAATAACCTTGTCGATCAGACCGTATGCCAGAGCTTCATCCGCGCTCATGAAATAGTCACGGTCGGTATCTCGATCGATTTTGTCATAAGGCTGTCCGGTGCGCTCCACGTAAATTTGATTCAGCTTCTGCTTCGTTTTCAATATCCAGTCTGCGTGAATCTTAATGTCGGTGGCTTGGCCGCGTACGCCGCCGAGCGGCTGATGGATCATAACCTCCGCGTTCGGGAGCGCGAAGCGCTTGCCCTTGGCGCCGGCCGTCAGCAGCAGCGAGCCCATGCTTGCCGCCATGCCCATGCAGATCGTGGACACGTCGGGCTTGATGAATTGCATCGTATCATAAATGCCCATCCCCGCGGTTACGGAGCCGCCGGGCGAGTTGATGTACAGATGAATGTCTTTCTCCGGATCGTCGGCCGCCAGAAACAGCAGCTGCGCAATGACGGAGTTTGCAACATCGTCATCAATTGCACTCCCGAGGAAAATGATGCGGTCCTTCAGCAAACGGGAGTAAATATCGTAAGAACGTTCCCCGCGGTTTGTTTGTTCGACTACGATCGGTACCAGATTCATGCGACCAACCTCTTTTCGTTTATGACTTTGGTTACTTACTTATTGTAACACGTCATCGTATTGATGTCATTTTTCCGATACTTCATTATACGATAACGGTTATTCGATATGTACGGAGATTAGCCTCGCGTGTCAAGCACATTTTTGTTATGTAGTGTCAAAATAAGGCACGTAACGAAGACGTGCCTTATCTCGGGCCAAGCGATTATTCAATTGCCGTTATCGGCGATTAAGCCTCTTTGCTGTTCTCGATCAGGAAAGTGATCGTTTTGCGGAGCGCGATTTCTTCCTGCAGATTGCTCAGGTTGCCGTTTTTCGCGAAAATGTCGCGAAGCTCCTCGGCAGGGCGGTTGTACTGCTTGGACAGGTTCTCGAGCTCGCCGTTCAAATCGTCGTCCGAAGCCTCGATGCCTTCCGCTTTCGCGATCGCTTCGAGCACGAGGTTGTTCAGGACGCGCTTCTCGGCGTCCGAACGCATTTGGTCGCGGAGCACGGACTCGGTCTGGCCGGAGAACTGATAGTACAGCTCCAGGTTCATGCCTTGCATGCGAAGGCGGTTTTCAAAGTCCTTAAGCAGGTAATCCGTCTCGGCGACGATCATCGCCTCCGGAATTTCCACTTCGGCGGCAGCGGCCGCTTTCTCGACGATCGCGTTGGCGCGGACTTGCTCGTTATCGTTCTCTTTGCGGGCTTTCATCTTATCCGTAAGGTCCTGCTTGTACTCTTCGAGCGTATCGAACTCGCTGACGTCCTTCGCGAACTCGTCGTCAAGCGCCGGCAGCGTTTTGCGTTTGATTTCGTGCAGCTTCACCTTGAATACGGCCGGCTTGCCGGCGAGATGCTGCGCATGGTATTCCTCGGGGAACGTAACTTCAACGTCCTTGAAATCGCCGATTTGCATCCCTGCGACTTGATCCTCGAATCCCGGAATGAACGAATTCGAGCCGAGCTCGAGGGAGTAGCGCTCGCCTTGTCCGCCTTCGAAAATTTCTCCGTCCACGTAGCCGTCGAAGTCGATGACCGTAATGTCGCCGTTCTGGGCCGGGCCTTCCTCGACGACCGTCAGCTCCGCATGGCGCTGCTGCAGACGCTCGAGTTCCGCCGCAATTTCTTCTTCGGTCACTTCCGAGGAAACGGCTTCGACGACGAGCCCTTTGTACTCGCCTAGCTTAACTTCCGGCTTGACGGTTACTTTCGCTTTGAATTTGAACGATTGACCTTTGGCGAACTGCTCGACGTCGATTTCGGGACGGTCGACCGGCTCGATGCTCGTTTCTTTCACGGCATCGGAATACGCGTCCGGCAGCAAAATGTCGATCGCGTCCTGATACAGGCTCTCCACGCCGAAGCGGGATTCGAAAATGCCGCGCGGCACTTTTCCTTTGCGGAATCCCGGTACGTTTACTTTCTGAACGACTTTCTTGAATGCTTGATCAAGAGCGTCACTGACTTTCTCGGCGCCTACTTCCACGTCGAGCGTCACGATGTTCTTGTCTATTTTTTCCCAAGTTGCTTTCATTTTATGCCTTCCCCTCCGAAAATGCGCATGCATTACTAGTTTTCACGTTTCATAAACCATTCTATTATAATCAAGATGGACAACCATTTCAAGACCGCGGTTCGTCATCGCCCGGCTGCTGCAGGAAAGCAACCTGTCTGAGCGCCCTGCAAGCCTGCTCGTAACGGAATCTCAACCCTTCGGTAATGCCGTATGTATCGCGGATATCGTCGTCGCTCGCCGAACCGTACACGGTCAATAAAAGCGTCAAATGAAGCGCGGCGGCGAATATATCGATCGTATCCCCGTCCTCCCTCAGCATCCACTGATAAGCCGCCGTGCCGTATAGAAACTGAAGGCTTTCCTTCCACAATTCTCTGGCAAAATGAGGAAGCGTCGGATCCTCGATCTCGGCCACTTGCTCGGTCCGCTCCAGTATCCCGATGACCGGCTGCGGGAAATCGTCCATCGACAGCGGCGTGGCGTCCACCTCGAGCCGGACCGTCTCCCCTAGCCGGTCCATCGTCAGCGTTCCGGAGAAGCCCCGCTTGCGAAGACACTGCAGCGCCTTGAACTGCACCACGGGATGCACCTGGCTCGTGAGCAGCCAGTGCTTGATGGATTCGTTAACGTCCGGCGACTGGATATAGGCGGCCCTCTCGAGGGCCAGCAGCTGCTGATCGATCATCGGATGATGCTGCATGATGTAGAGCACCTGGTTGATATAGGCCTCATCCTGCTCGGAAGGATTGAGCAGCTGCTCGCGGAGCGAGTCCTCGTCCTCCTCCTCCCGCCCGTCGCCGGAGCCCGTACCGAGTCCGCCCGCGCCGGAATCCGGAAACGCCATCTCGAGCCAGGTCAGAAGGCTGTCCCACTCTTCGTAATGGCGCTCGTCCTCGCCCTGGCATTGCAGCAGGAAGCGAAGAAGCTCCTTGGCCTCCCCGTACTGCTCCGCCTCCAGCATGCGCGTCAGCTGGATTTGGTAATGATCCAGCATGCTCGGGAACAAATATACGTTATCCTTGTTGTCACCCTGCGTATCATTGGGAGTCGTGATGGTAACACCGCCTTCTGGTCTTGCCGTATGTACATTCTTCTAATCTTGCGTTCGATTATACCATGTGCGGATGAAAGAAAAAACCAATACCGCTTTCGGTCGCGTTTTTTAAAATGGGCTTGCATATTGATCATTCGGTGTGATATATTCTTACTTGTGTCCCGGTAGCTCAGTTGGATAGAGCAACGGCCTTCTAAGCCGTCGGTCGGGAGTTCGAATCTCTTCCGGGACGCCACTACCTATAACCTTTAACTTAAACCGCCCTCGGGCGGTTTTTCTTTTGTCAAGCGGCCGGTTTTTCTCGAAAATGACAAAAAGTCCGCCGGCCCCGTCCTCTCGGTGGCGGAACCGGCGGCCGATGCCGACAAAAGCTAATGTTCCGGACGCCCCAGCAGATCGGCGAGCTCTCCCCTGACCTGTCCGAAGGAAAGCACCTGCTCCTTGAACGTTTCCCTGGCGCCCCAGTTCGTTTTCATATTGACGTTCAGGAAGAGGTCCACGGTTACGTCCTCGCAGACCTGATGCCTATTGCTGTCGAGCCAATCCGTCTCGGGCCGCGCGTCGCTGCGGACGACGGCCTGCATATCGAAATCATTGTCCTCGGACAGCGAGAAGTAGGCGAACAGCCGCCCCTCGCCCGTTTCGTCCGTCGCGACCTCCACCTCGCCGCAGCGGATGCCGTCCCGCACAGCGGAACGTCTTACGCGCGCTTCTGCAACTTCCAACGCCCTCGCCTCCCGTCTCGATCGTTAAAACAGCTGCATCGACTCAATATGCCGCTTCGTCTCTTCCGATCCGTATTCGTACATCTTCTTGTATATGCGCTGGATTATTTCGTCGTACCCCGCATTCCGTTCGCCGTCGCCGGCCGTGCCGTACGGATGGGAGACAAAATGCCAAGTTTGCGCTTCATCCATGCTGGACAGCTCGTCGAACAGCTCCCGCAGCCGGATGTGCTCTCTTTCATTTAAATAAACCTCGAGCTCGTAAGCCGCCGCCTGCTGATCCTCCAATATTTGTCCCGCCTGAACGGATACGAAATATCGCTTCCGGTCGTCGTTGCCGTGCTCGCCCAGGTCTTTCTCGCTCATGCTGCAATCCCCCCTTCCTGTTGGCTTCCGTTGCAGCCTCTTCTAGCATCCCCCTTCGGACAGACATTTTATCCCTTTTTTCCGCATATAACGGATATTATCGCTACCTTTAGACCAGCAAAAGAGAGGAATGAGAACGATGTGCGGAATTACCGGCTGGATCGACTGGAACCGTGATCTCACGATGCAAAGCGAAAGCCTCGAGAAGATGACCGACACGCTCGCGCCGCGCGGCCCCGACGCCGCGGGCACCTGGATATCGGCGCATTGCGCTTTGGGCCACAGACGCCTGTCCGTTATCGACCCCGAGAACGGGGCCCAGCCGATGATTCGTCATACGGGCGACGACAAGTACGTCGTCGTCTATAACGGTGAATTATATAACGCGCCGGAGCTGCGCAAGGAATTGGAGAGCAGGGGCAGAACGTTCTCCACAAGCTGCGACACCGAGGTGCTGCTGGTCGCTTTCATGGAATGGGGCAAGTCGTGCGTCGAGCGGTTTAACGGCATATTCGCTTTTGCGATCTGGGACGTAAGCGCCCAGGAGCTGTTTCTGGCGCGCGACCGGCTTGGCGTCAAGCCGCTGTTCTACAGCACGCGGGACGGACTGTTCATTTTTGGCTCGGAGCAAAAATGCATTCTGGCCCACCCGGCCGTTGAGCCGGAGGTCGGAGCGGAAGGATTGGCCGAAATTTTCATCCTCGGGCCCGCCCGCACCCCCGGCCATGGCGTATACAAGCAAATCGGCGAGCTGCGGCCGGGCAAATGCATGACCGTAAGCCGCGAAGGCGTACGAACCGTCACCTACTGGCAGCTTGATAGCAAGCCGCATGAGCAAACGACGGAGGAGACGGCCGAGCATGTCAAAGCGCTCCTCAAGGATACCGTGGAACGCCAGCTCGTTTCGGACGTGCCGGTCTGCACCCTGCTGTCCGGGGGCCTCGATTCCAGCGCTTTAACGACGCTCGCCGTGAACTATTACAATCAGACCGGCCAGGGCAGCGTGCATACGTACTCCGTCGACTACAGGGACAACGACAAGCATTTTCAGGCGCATGCCTTCCAGCCGAACAGCGACGCGCCGTGGATCGAGCGGATGACCTCGCATTTGGGAACGGTTCACCACGGGGTCCAGTTCGACACGCCCGAGCTCGTCCGTGCCCTGCATGCCGCGACCCTCGCGCGGGATTTGCCCGGCATGGCGGACGTGGACGCCTCGCTGCTGCTGTTCTGCCACGAGATCAAGAAGGACGCCACCGTGGCGATTTCCGGCGAGGCGGCCGACGAAATCTTCGGCGGCTATCCGTGGTTTCACCGGGAGGAGGCGCTGAACGCGGACACGTTCCCGTGGTCGCTCGCGTCCGCGATGCGCGCCGAGCTGCTGGCGCCGGACGTGGCGGCCTGGATCAAGCCGCTCGAATATATCGGCGACCGATACGCGGAGGCGATCGCGGAGACGCCGCATCTGGACGGCGAGAACGGGACGCTTCGCAAAATGCGCCAAATGTCTTATTTGAACATTACCAGGTTCATGCCGACGCTGCTCGACCGCAAGGACCGGATGAGCATGGCGGCCGGCCTCGAGGTCCGCGTGCCGTTCTGCGACCACCGCCTGGTGGAGTATGTCTGGAACATCCCTTGGGAAATCAAGACGTCCGGCGACCGGGAGAAGGGCATTCTCCGCAAGGCGCTGCGGGGCGTCCTGCCGGAAGACGTCCTGACCCGTAAAAAAAGCCCGTATCCGAAAACGCACAACCCGAATTATTTGACCGCCGTCAAAGGGCTTCTCCTCGAAGTGCTCGACGATCCGTCCTCCCCTCTCCTTCCTCTCATCAACGTGAAGAAGGTGCGGGAACTCGCCGAATCGGATTCCGCCAAGTCGAACATTCCCTGGTTCGGCCAGCTCATGTCGGGCCCGCAGCTGTTCGCGTATTTGTACCAGGTCAATGTATGGCTGAAGCAGTATAAGGTCGTCATCGCGTAACCCAAAATCGAATAACCCCGGTCGCGGCCGCGTTCCTGCCATAAGCAGCGCGCCTGCGATCGGGGTTATTCCGTTTGCTTGCCTCCGGCTCATGATCCGGACTTAGGACTGCCCGAGCCGCGAAAGCAGCTTCCGCAGCGCTTCGCCGCGGTGGCTGATCCGCTGCTTCTCCTCCTTCGACAGCTCGGCCATCCCGCGGCCAAGAGCCGGCAGCCAGAAGAGCGGATCATAGCCGAAGCCGCCTGTTCCGTGCGGGCGGTCCGTAATAAAGCCGTCCACCGCTCCCTCCGCTTCGATAAAAGCGCCCGTTGCGGGATCGTACAAGGCAAGCGCGCACACGAACCGGGCTTTGCTGAGCAGCCGCGACCCGTCCGGAAGCGATTCGCGGCGCGCATCCGAACCGTCGTCTCCCAGCTTCCCGAGTTCCCGGAGCAGCTTCGCGTTATTGGCTTCGTCCGTCGCGCCCTCGCCCGCGTACCTTGCGGAGTAGACGCCCGGCTCGCCCCCGAGCGCGTCCACGCGCAGGCCCGAATCGTCGGCCAGCACCGGCACGCCGAGCGCGTCGCCGGCCGTCTTCGCCTTGATGCGCGCATTGGCCGCAAAGGTGTCCCCGTCTTCGACGATGTCGGGAATTTGCGGGTAATCGAGCAGGCTCGCGGTTTGCTTCCCGAGCTGCTTCAGCGCATGGGCGAATTCTTTTGCCTTGCCGGCGTTTTTGGTCGCGACGACGATCACCTCATGCGAAAGAATCGAATGGTTCGTCACGACGCTTACCCTCCGATCCGGTCGGCTAACGGTCCGAGCGACTCGATCTGCTTGCCGATCAGATCCGCGATGCCCGTCTCGCCGAGCGCCAGCAGCTCGCCCAGCTCTTCGCGCGAGAACGGGGCGTCCTCGCCCGTCCCCTGCACTTCGACGAATTTGCCGCTGCCGGTCATGACGAGATTCATGTCTACTTTCGCCTTCGAATCCTCGTCGTAATTCAGGTCGAGCATCGCCTTCTCCCCGATGACGCCGACGCTGACCGACGCCAGGAAGTCGGTGACCGGAAATTTGGCGAACGGCGATTTGTCCGACAGCTTGCCGATGGCCAGGCATAACGCGATGAACGAGCCCGTAATCGAGGTCGTTCGCGTGCCTCCGTCTGCCTGAATGACGTCGCAGTCAAGCGTAATCGTCCGCTCCCCGAGCGCCTGCAGGTCGACGACCGAGCGCAGCGCCCGGCCGATCAGCCGCTGAATTTCCATCGTGCGGCCGGTCAGCTTCCCCTTGGCCGACTCGCGGATATTGCGCGAATGCGTCGCGCGCGGCAGCATCGAATATTCCGCCGTAATCCAGCCCTTGCCTTGTCCTTTCATGAAAGGGGGCACGCGCTCCTCGACGCTGGCGGTGCAGATGACCTTCGTGTCGCCGACTTCGATCAGAACCGAGCCCTCCGCGTATTTATTAATCCCCGTCGATATCGTAACCGGCCGAAGCTGGTTCGTTTGCCGACCGTCCATTCGCATGTGAATGCCTCCCAAGAGTTCATAATTCGTCGATATGTACTTTTTTGCCGTTATGCGGCCCTATCCGCAATCTTTCCTATTTTACCAAAGTGGAAATCGAATTGCATCCGCTTAGCCGGGAAACGGCAAAAAAGAGCTTCGGGAGGGACGCGAAAGGGCTGTTCCCCCAGGGTCTTCACCCCATGGGAACAGCCCTCCTATGCATGGATCCGCGCGCGGTTACGATTTAATCGCATTCACGTGATGCGGCCTGCCTACCGGCTCGCTGTAGGATTTGTCATTGATGTCGACGATGTTGGTTTCGCCGTTGACCTTGATCTGCACCGTTTCCGCGCCCGGCGTGTTCTCGGTGACGGACAGCACGAGCGCCTGGAGCATTTCCGCAGGCAGCTTCTGCCCCTCCTGATACGTCTCGTCCTTCAGGTCGACCGTCACGACCTTGCCCTCCTGCGCGATATTCGTCACTTCGACATCCGGCAAAATGACGCTGGTCAGCTCTTTCGTGTCGAGCGGGCCGGAGATCAGCTGCTCAAGCGCCGCCTGCGCCGGCGAATCCGAGCGCTCCACGAGCCTCGTAACCGGGACGTAATATTGCTCTTCGCTCAGCGTCTGTCCCGAGAAGTACAAGGTAACCGGCGTGGACTGCGCGTAATTGACGCCTTCCGCCGTTTCGATATTGATGCCGATATCCCGGGTGAGCGCCTCATCCAGCGGATAAGCGTCTACCGGCATTTCCGCCAGCTTGGCGCCCTCGTACCAAATTTCGACCCCTTCGATGCCGGGGATCGCCGTTAGCGTCCACGTGATCGCCTCTACGATCGAACGCTCGTCCTGCGCGTTGTAGCCGGCGAACGGCTCGGAAAATTCAACGACGGCGAGCTTCTGCTCTTTGTCGAAGGAATACGATTTGATTTGCGTTCCTTGCGGAATCAACGCGCGGAAATCTTCCGGAAGCTGGCTTGCGTAAGCGCCGTTCTCCACCATCATTTCGAGCGCCTTCTGCGCCGCGACCTCCCCTTCGCCGAGCGTCGTCAGTAGCGAGATCGGCGCCAGGTAGCCGTTGCGGTCCTCCAAATAAACGGTCATCTGCGTTTCTTGGCCTTGGCCTTGCTCCCCGGCCTGTCCGACTTCGCCGCCTTCGATTCCGTCCTCCGTCTCTACCTGCGGCGGATCGATCGACTTCCCCGTCTCCTGCGAGAAGAAGCTGCAGCCCGCCGTAAGAATGGGAAGCGCGAGCACGCCCGTCAACACTGCACCCCTAATCCATCTTTTCTGAACCATATTGTCCTTTCCTCCCTAATTCAAGTTTAGCCTGGCGGCTTTGTACAACTCACTATTTGTAGTACTATGTATACGAGCCCTTCCTTGTTTTAGACCAGTTTTGTCCACAAAATCGTAAGGGAGAACAAAAACATGTCCAATCCTGAAATGTACAGCCTCAACAGCCGCAAAGTGGCGGAAGCGACGGACGAATGGCTCAAGAAACGCGGAGTGACGAAGGAAGCGATCGCAGAGCTCGTTCATTTTTTGCAGAAGGAATACTTCCCCGACTTGACGGCGGAGGACTGCATCGTCCACGTCGATGCGGTGCTGTCGAAGCGCGAGGTGCAAAACGCCGTATTGACCGGCATCCAGCTCGATATTTTGGCGGAGGAAGGCAAGCTCATGGCGCCGCTCCAGGATATGATCAAGCATGACGAAGGGCTTTACGGCTGCGACGAAATTTTGGCGCTTTCGATCGTGAACGTCTACGGAAGCATCGGGTTCACCAACTTTGGCTACATCGACAAGCTGAAGCCGGGCATTCTGGTCAGGCTGAACGATAAGAAGGACGGCGAAATCCACACCTTCCTCGACGATATCGTCGGCGCGATCGCAGCGTCCGCGGCAAGCCGGATCGCCCACCGCAAGCAGGCGGAGAGGGAAGGCGTAACGCAGCCTCCGCTCGATTAAGACAACGGGAGGGAACGGGATGAATTACGAAATCTTGTATAGAGGCGCATTCGCGATGCTGAAGGTGAGGCTGAATCCCGGAGAGACGGTCAAAGCCGAGATGGGGGCGATGGTCTCCATGTCGCCGAACATCGATCTCAAAGGAACCGTCGACGGCGGATTCATGCGCGGACTCGGCAGAATGCTCAGCGGCGAAACGTTCTTTTTCCAGGAACTAAGCGCGAATCGGGGGCAAGGAGAGGTGCTTCTTGCTCCCCCCTCCCTCGGGGATATCGAGGCGATCGAGCTCGACGGCTCCTATAAGCTGTTCGTCCAGAAGGACGGCTTCCTGGCCGGAACGAGCGGGATCGAGGTCAATACGAAGATGCAAAATTTGGGCAGAGGATTATTATCCGGCGAAGGCTTCTTCATCGTGGAGATCGGCGGCAGAGGCACCGTCTTCCTGTCGTCCTACGGCGCCATTCACGCGATTAACCTCGCGCCGGGCGAGGAAGCCGTCATCGACAACGGCCATCTGGTCGCATGGCCCGGCTATATGCAGTACAGCATCGACAAAGCAGCCAAAGGCTGGCTCTCCAGCATTACGAGCGGCGAGGCGATCGTATGCCGGTTCCGCGGGGAAGGCGTCGTCCTCGTGCAGTCCCGCAACCCGTCGGGATTCGCCAATTGGCTGAAACGATTTTTGCCGAGGGGCAACTAGAGGCGCCGCGGCACCGGCAATCCTATATTTTTATTGCAAAAAAGCTGTCTCGGAAGGTTGTGATGCGACCTTGGAGACAGCTTGCATTGTTTTGGCGCTGCTTTCTTAGACGGGAGGCTAATTTCAAAAAATGAAACTAAATCGATCA
The DNA here is from genome assembly GCF_014705655.1 of Paenibacillus arenilitoris. GTDB lineage: Bacteria > Bacillota > Bacilli > Paenibacillales > Paenibacillaceae > Pristimantibacillus > Pristimantibacillus arenilitoris. The sequence goes on from NZ_JACXIY010000020.1 coordinate 118,949, forward strand.
TAGCTTCATTCCCTTACGATGTAGTATCAATAATTGAATTTAGATGGTACCATTCGGACATTTCCCTTCGATACTAACCGATTTAGATTCAAAATTTGAATTTAAACCACTAGTCTGCCTTCTTCTTTCGCTATTAGTTTCAGTTATTGAATTTAAAATGACAATGCAGGAAACGTTCCGTGACACCGCTATTTTTTCAACTTACGCAATTAAAATTCGACCCGGAACGTCGTGCCGGCGGGATCCGATTCGAATTGGATCGTCGCGCCGTGGTGGTCCGCGATGCTGCGGCATACGGACAGCCCCAGTCCCGTTCCCGTGTCCTTCGTCGTGTAGAACGGCGTAAAGATCGAGTCATGCGCTTCCTTCGGAATGCCGTGCCCCCGATCGATGATTTCCATATTGACGTAGCCGTCGATCTTGCGGGTCCGAATCGTCAGCACGCCCCCCTTGCCCATCGCCTCGATCGCGTTGCGCGTCAGGTTCAGAATCAGCTGGCGTATCTCCTTCGCGTCGACGAACACGGGCTTGTCCGCCTGCAAATCGGTGACGACGTCGATGCCGGACACGGCGGCGTCCGCCTCAAGCAGCGGGAGCAGCTGCTCGATGATGCCGTTCAGCTGCAAATATTCCTTGCTGACGAACCGGGTGTTGGCAAGCGACAAATATTCGCTAATGATGCCGTTGGCACGGTCGAGCTCGCTTACCATCAAAGCCAATATTTCTTCCTTCGTCTGGATTTCCGTATTTTGGCGCATGAGCTGCAGGAAGCCTTTGATCGTCGTCATCGGATTCCTTACCTCGTGCGCGATGCTGGCCGCCATCGAGCTGAGCAGGTTGAACTTATCGAGCAGCACGAGGTTTTTCTCCGCTTTGCGCTGATCGGTTACGTCCGTGGCGAAGGCGAGGAAATAATCCCGCTCGTTCATTCGGAGCGGTTCGCCCGAGAACATGCCGCAACCCTGCTCCCCTGAGTGCTTCGTAAAATTCATTTCATAGTTGACGAGAGACCTGCTGATGCGGGAAGCGTCTATAATCCGGCGACCGAGATCTTCCCGCGAATCGGGGGAGACGGCATTCAGAAACTTCTCGTTCGCTTCGGCGATGCCGCCGTCCTCCATGTCCACGATGAAGTTCATCGTCGCGTTCGTATAGAACGCTCTCGCGAACTTCATGTTCGACTCGTTCAGATGCTCCTGCGTCTTCAACTGTTCGGTCACGTTGCGCCAGCTATTGGCGAAGCCGTCTCCCATCTTGTAATACGAAATGTCATAGACGCCCGCCATCGAAATATCGTTATACACCATTTCTCGCTTGAACACGGTCTCGCCGGTTTCGGTGACGTGGCGGAAGATCGGGAACAGCTCCGAGATCGAGCCGGGGAACAGCTCCGAAATCCTCCGGCCGATCGCCTCCTCCTTCGTATAATGATTCGTCCGGCAGGAGGCTTCGTTCACGTATTCGATCAGAAAATCGACGATCTCGCCCTCTTCGTTGCGAATCGCCGAATAGTAGCCGAAGCAATCGATCAGCTGATCCAGGCAGCTCCGGTACCAAGCTTCCTGGCTCCGCAGATTCTCCTCATATTTGTGCTGTTCGGTGACGTCCCGTCCGACGAAGTAAAAATAACGAGCGTCCCCGCTCATCACCGCGTTCCACTGCACCCAGAGGTACGTCCCGTTCGCGTGGCGGTAACGGAACTTGTAATCGGTAGCCTGGCCGCCGCTTAGCACCTGCGCCGTTATCGCCTCGACGTACCCGAGATCGTCCGGGTGAACGTTGACGTTAAAATCCTCGACCCGGGCATAGCATTTCGACGGGTCCAATAATTTCTTGACGCTGTTGTTGTAATCGATGACGTTGCCGTCATTATCTAGAATGATCATTAAATCGAAAGAAAGATCGAACGCATTTTTATAATGATCCATGCTACCGTTCCTTCCAATCTACCCCGTGAATGAATAACGCATTCTCATCGTATCGAAAAATCGATAAACGGGCAATACGTTTTCCCCATCCCTGCGGCGGCGGACGTTCCGGAAGCGGCAAAGCCCCGCGTTAAAGCACGGGCTGCGGGTTCGCGTTCAGCAGCGTCTTGTTCGGCAAGTAATGCAGAGAGCGGACGAAGCGGATCGTCTTGGTTTTGGCGCGCATGACGATCGAATGCGTCTCGGCACGCTGGTCGGGAAAGTAATGCACGCCTCCGAGAAATTCGCCCGGGGTCACGCCGGTCGCCGCGAAGTAAACGTCGCCGCTTCCGATCATATCCTCCATCGTCAGTACCCGGTAAGGATCCTCGATGCCCATCTCGACGCAGCGCTTGTACTCGTTGCCGTCCGCCGGCATAAGCCGCGCCTGCAGCTCGCCGCCCAGGCATTTCAGCGCGGCCGCCGCCAGGACGCCCTCCGGCGCGCCGCCCGAACCGACGTACAAGTCGATGCCCGCTTCGGGAAAGGCGGGCGCCATCGCGCCGGCCACGTCGCCGTCCGACAGAAACTTGATCCGAACGCCGACCTTCCGCAGCACCTTCACGATCGATTCATGGCGGCCGCGGTCGAGAATCATGACGGTTAAATCCGAGACCTTCTTATTTAATGCGCTTGCCGCTTTGCGGAGCGTCTCTTCCATCGGATCGGTAATGCTCAGCTTCCCGGCGAGCGCCGGGCCGCAGGCCAGCTTTTCCATGTACATGTCGGGCGCGTGCAGCAGCTGCCCTTTGCCGGCGACGGCGATGACGGACATCGCGTTGTTCAGCCCTTTCGCGACGATTTCGGTCCCTTCCAGCGGATCGACCGCGACATCGACCTCCGGGCCGTTCAAGCTGCCGACCTCCTCGCCGATGTAGAGCATCGGCGCCTCGTCCATCTCTCCTTCGCCGATGACCACCGTACCGCGAATCGATACCGAATCGAACATCGCCCGCATCGCCGACGTCGCCGCCCCGTCCGCGCTGTTCTTATCGCCCCGCCCCATCCACGGCGCGGATGCCAGCGCCGCCAGTTCCGTAACCCTAACAAGTTCTAGCGCCAATTCTCTCTCCATCGTCCAATCTCCCTCTCTTCGATTTATCCTACTCGGAATTCCGTTTCGCCTTTGAGGCGTTTTCCGTTATTAAATATGTATCATATAAAAATATATGACGCAATATATATTTTTCCATCTTCATTAAATCGTCATAAACAGAAAATCGGGCGTCTAGAAGAAACTTAAAGGCTAATAGAAGAATTATTCAGCTTGGCCCACAGAGTCGATCGGATAATTATGACGCATATATTCTAAGAGAGGTGGCTGCGGTGAAAGATGCGGAGTCTTATACGCTCGTCTCTTTATTCGGGCGCGAGGCTTGACGGGCTGTTCAAGGAATGCGGGATTGCCTATCGCTGATAAGGAAACGAAGAGAAATATAGAGGAAAATATCAATCCTGGGATAAGAACGGGGAGCTCGCGATACGGTTCGATAGGGAGGACGCGTTCGTGTTGGAGCTGGAATGTTGGACATCGGAGCAGACCGCTTGCGCGGTCAAGAAACCTCGCTTAGGGGGCGTTAACGCCCCCTTCTGCGATCCTGCGGCAGCAATCCCGCCGCCGCTCACGCCGCAGCGGTACGCAGCCCTCAGCGTGCGGAAGCGGCATACCGGCAGACGCCGTCCGCCCAGGCCGGCACGATGCGTCCCCTCCGCTCCAGGTAGACCAGGTGGGCGAGCGTCTCCGACATCGCGAACCGCAGGTTGTGCGGGTTCTCGCGCAGGCGGCTGCCGAATAGCGTCTCGCACAGCTCGAACGCCGTGAGCGTCTGCTCCGACAATAGCTCGACCATCCGGTCCAATCGGCGTTCGTGATGCTGGACGAGCTCGTCGATCCGGCCGCCGAAATCGGCGAACGGATCGCGATGGCCGGGGAACGCCATCGTAACGTCGTAACGTCTCAGCTCGCTCAAGCTGCGGAGAAACGCATCTAGCGGATCTCCCCCTTCTCCGGGCACGACGCCGACGTTCGGCGTAATGCGCGGCAGCACCTGGTCGCCGCACAGCATCCAGCCCCGCTCCGGCTCGTAGAAGCAGAGCTGGCCTTTCGCGTGGCCCGGCGCGTCGATCAGCTGCCAGCGTCTCCCGCCGAGCCTCATCGATTCGCCGGCTTCGATATAGGCGACCTCGGGCTGGGGAGAGACCATCGCCTTGAACGTATCCAAATTGGCGCCGATCGCCTCGCGCAGCTCGGACGGCATGCCGTGCTCCGCGTACAGGCGCTGCAGCTCCTCCGCGAAGGTGCTGTTCTCGCTCCAAAGCCTTAGCGCGTACGCGTGGGACCGCCGGCTGATGTAGACCGGCGCCCCGCTTCTTTGCTGCATGTAACCGGCGAGCCCGTAATGATCGGGATGCTGGTGCGTCAGAAGGATACGCGACAGGTCGGCATAGCGCAGGCCAAGCTCGCCGAGCACCTCGTCCCATACGCGAATCGCCTCGTCCGTTCTTAGCCCCGGATCCACGATCGTATACCCGTCCTCCTCCGGTATAAGGTAGCTGTTCACCCACTTCAGGGAGAACGGAACGGGCACCTTGACCTGAACCCAGCCTTCCTCCAGCATTACCGAGCCTTTCGTTTCTTCCACGATCTTCGGATTCACCATGCTCCCGCCTTCCCTGCCATTATCATTCGCGGCGAATGCAGCGTATCGTAGTCCGATCCGTCGTAATCGCCGTAAAGCCGATCCAGTCTGAGCCCGCACTCCGCTAGCCGGTGCGCGAACCAGTCCAGCCTGTACAGCTTGACCCGCTCCAAATATTGCCTTGCCGCCTCCCGCTTGCCCGGGACGGTTATCGTAATTTCCTTCTGCACCCACCCGCCTTGAATCGTCCGAACCTCCTCGATCCGTTGGCCGGTTTCGGCATCGACCCGCACGGAGCGCGGCACGAGATGCCGTTCCACGTAGTCCGGGTTTAAAAAATCGATCAAAAAAGCCCCTTCCTCGCGAAGAACGCGCCGGATGTTGCGCAGCACCTTCGCGTTATCGTCCTCCAGCGAGAAATAACCGAAGGAGGTGAACAAATTGACCGTCGCGTCGAAGCGGCCCGCATCGAACGGCAGCTCGCGCATGTCGCCTTCCACCCACTTCACCTCGCGGCGCGCGTCATGCCGGCGCGCTTGCTTCAGCAGGATGGGCGACAAATCGACGCCCGTTACCGATAATCCGCAGCGTGCCAGCGCCAGCGCATGCCTGCCAAGCCCGCAGCCGATATCGAGCACCCGCGCGCCCGGCGGCAGCTTCAGCCAGTCTGCCATCTTGCGCGCTTCCTTGCCGGCCTGCTCCCAATTCCGGTGTTTATAGACAAGCGTATAATCATTCCCAAAGCTCTGTTCGTACCACGGTTTCATCCTGCGCTCCCCTTCTTGCCGCAACGTTAAGCCGGATATACGTATCAATTCCCTATTTTACTGCAATTGTGCCGTCCCGGCAAAAAACGGGCTGGAATAATTTATCTCATTTGGCGCAACCTATGGGATGAGATTTGAGGAGAGGGAGAGCGTCATGATCGAAAGATTGCGCCTGCTGTTTGCGGAAGCGGTCGATTTAAAGCTGGCATCGTTGCAAAATAGCGGGATGAGCCTGGAAATCGCATATATCGCCCCTCTCTGCGACGAGAAAAAAATTAACGATTTCATCATCGTCCCGTTCACGAGAAACGAATATCCGTTCAAGCAGCAGCTCGATACGAATCCGGAATACCGAAGCGTCGAGGACGCGGCCAAGTGGCAGGAGCTTCTCCTCCGCGGCAGCGTGCTTCTCCAAGCGGGCAGCCACGTCTACTCGTTCGACGCCTCCCGGATCATTAGCAACGAAGCCTCGCCGACGCAGGTGGAGAGCGCCATCCAAGGCCCCCAGCTTGCGCTGAGCGAGGACCTCAAAAATTCCTTGAACCTGATCCGCAGCATGTACCCGTCTCCCGATCTGTCCGTCGGGGAGCATACGATCGGCTCCATCTCCAAAACGCCGATCATGGCGGTATTCGATCAGCGGCGGGTCGATCCGACGGTGCTCGATAACGTGCGCTCCAAATTGACGACGATCGACGTCGAGATGGTCCATGCGGTCGGCGAACTCGAGAAGCTGCTCGTCGGCAAGCGCAAGCATTTGTTCCCGACCTCGCTCATCACCGAGCGGCCCGACCGGATCACGAAGGCGATCTCCCAAGGCAAAATCGTCGTCCTGTTGAAGGGGAGCATGTTCGCGCTCATCTTGCCGGCCACCTTCTTCGACTTCATGCATGCGGCGGAAGACAATTACGAAGCGTACTGGATGACGCGGTTTCTGATCTTCCTCCGGTATGCCTCGATCGTGCTGACGATAACCTTGCCCGCACTCTATATTTCCGTCGTGTCCTACAACCCGGAGCTATTCCGCGTGCAGCTCGCCTTCTCGATCGCGGGAAGCCGTTCCGCCGTGCCGTACCCTTCGTTCATCGAGGTGTTCATCATGCTGTTCATGATCGAGATGCTCGTCGAGGCAAGCATCCGGCTGCCGCGCTATATCGGCTCAACCGCAACGACGGTCGGCGGCCTTATTCTGGGCCAGGCGGCACAGCAGGCGGGATTGGTCAGCAGCATCATGATCATCGTGACGTCCGTCGTTGCGATCTCGAATTTCGTCATACCGGTCAATTCGCTTTCGTTCGCGGTCCGATTTTTGAAATATCCGCTGATCGCGATCTCGATTTTCTTCGGCGTGGCCGGCGTCGCGGTCGGTCTATTCGTGTATATCACGTATTTATGCAATCTGAGAAGCTTCGGCAAGCCGTATTTCCGCGTATTCGGCAGGCTGCGGCCGATGGAAGGCGATATCGGGCAGGTGAATCAAAAGTGAATCGGTACGTTTTTTACAACTTCATCATCGTCAGCTTCATTAATATTATGCTGTACGTCCCGCATATTCTGATCAGCTTCCGGTTCACCGGCGCCGTCTCTTCCCTGATCGTCGGCGCGGCAATCGGCACGGCGCTGGTCTATTTGTACATGAGCGCGCTGGCGCGCTATCCGGGTATGGGCTTCCCCGAAATATTGAAGCAGCATATGCCGCAGTGGGCCGTGTCGGCGCTCATGCTGTTCTACGCCGCGATGTGGTGGTTCGCTACCTCGATGGTCGTCGTCGCCTACGCGATATTGATTAACCGCTTTTTCAACCCGGACGCGAACTCGGCCGTCATTTTAATTTTGCTGGTGCTGGCCTGCGGCTATGCGGCGACGAGGTCGTCGCTAACGGTCATGCTCGTCATCGAGATCGGGCTCATCATCAACGCGCCGATTATTTTGTTCGTTATGTTCAAAGCGGTTCGCAGCCCGCAGCTCAATTGGGACGCCATCCATATCGTCGCCAATTACGTTACCCAAATCGGCCTGTACAATACCGATTGGACGTCCGCAGAGCGGCAGCTGGCCCGGACGTTCTCGAAGACGGCGGAATCGCTGCTTCGCAAAATCCAGAAGGCCGGCGTCGACCCGCTCGGCTTCGGCCTAAGATATCGCGCCACCCATCCCGGCAACGGCGCTTGGGGGAAGTGGCAGTCCGTCTATCCGCACGTGAAGTTCGTCGTCGAGACGGATATGAAAATCGAAGGCACCGGTCTTCTCAAATGAAACACGGCTGACGCGCCTGCCGGTTTGGCAGACGCATCAGCCGTGTTTCGTTAGGATAGGACCGCCAGCCTATCCGTGCGCTTCAGTTCGGCAATCGAGCCCGCCCCGATGCCGAACATCGCGGCGCGGAGCTCGAATTCGATTCGCTCGAATTGCCTGAGCAGCGCCTCCTGCGAAGCAGCAGCAGCGCCTCCTGCGGCCTGGGGAAGCAGCACTCTTCCGAAGCCCGCCAGGTCTGCGCCGAGCGCGATCGCCTTGGCGGCGTCGACGCCGGTTCGCAGTCCGCCGCTCGCGATGATCGTCGTCCGCGGCAGCCTCGCGCGAATTTCCGCGACGCTGTCGGCGGTAGGTATGCCCCAGTCGGCGAACGCTTCGGCGGCTTCACGGCGGAGCGAATCGCTCAAGCGGTGCTTCTCGACCTGGCTCCACGAGGTGCCTCCCGCTCCCGCGGCATCGATGAAGGATACGCCGGCTTCGATCAGGGCCGAAGCCGTATCGGCGTCGATCCCCCAGCCGACTTCCTTGACGCCGACGGGCACTTCAAGCGCCCGGCATACGCGGCCGATGGCCGCCAGCAGCCCGCGAAAATCGGTGTCCCCCTCCGGCTGGAATATTTCCTGCATGCTGTTGAGATGCAGAACGAGCGCATCGGCTTCCGCCAGCTGGACCGCTTTGCGGCAGGCGTCCTCGCCGTAGCCGCAGTTAAGCTGGACGGCGCCGAAATTCGCGATGACGGGCACGCTCGGCGCGACCTGGCGGATGCGGAACGTGGCGGCCAGCCGCTCGTTCTCGATCGCGGCTCGCATCGAGCCGAGGCCGATCGCCCAGCCGCGCTCCTCGGCCGCCTCCGCGAGCCGCCTATTAATCGCCCCGGTCTCCTCCGTGCCGCCCGTCATGGAGCTGACGAGCAGCGGCGCGCCGAGCTTTCGGCCCAGCCACTCGGTCTCCAGACTCACCTCGCGGAAGGAAAGCTCGGGCAGCGCGTTATGTCTAAAGCGATACCGTTCGAAGCCGGTTTCGATGCCGACACCGTTCACCTGCTCCTGCAGGCAAATGCGGATATGCTCCCCTTTGCGCTTCGCGGTATGTGCTTGATGGTCGATGGTCATGCTACTTTCCTCCCGGACAATTACGGCTGACTTGAAATTACGATTACGTACAAGCATAGCATAATTTTCCGCTCCATGCTCATCGTCGCATGCGGGACTGGAAGCTTGGATTAATTTCATCTTAATGATTTTTTAACTCATAATTTTGAAAAATACGATCAAAAACCATTGTTAATCGAGCGAGACTCCTTTAAAATAAAAGCAATAAAACATTCGGGAGGCCGAGTTATGGACACGATCATTTTTGAAACCCAGCAGGAATTGGACGCCTACGCGGCGGGTCTTATCGCCGATACCGTGAACCGCAAGCCGAACGCCGTATTGGGACTCGCGACGGGATCGACACCTATCGGAATTTATGACAAAATAGTAGAACTATACAACCAGCAAAAAGTGAGCTTCCGAGGCGTGACGACGTTCAATCTCGACGAATACGTCGGGCTATCCCCCGATGACGAGCAGAGCTACGCTTATTACATGAATCGGCATTTGTTCTCGCATATCGATATTCCGCAGGATCAAACCCATCTGCCCGACGGAACGGCGGACAACCTCGAAGCGGAGTGCCGCCGTTACGACGATATGCTCGCGGCCAGCCCCGTCGACATTCAATTGCTCGGGCTCGGCCACAACGGGCATATCGGCTTCAACGAGCCCGGCACGGCCCTTACCGGCGGTACGCATGCGGTGGAGCTGAAGCCGGAGACGCGCGAGGCGAACGCCCGCTTCTTCGCTTCAATGGACGACGTACCGGACAAGGCGGTTACGATGGGGGTCGGTTCGATCCTAAAAGCGGATACGATCGTGCTGGCCGTTCGCGGCTCGGACAAAGCGAATATCGTAAAGGAAGCGCTGACCGGTCCGATCACGACGAGCGTACCGGCTTCGTTGCTGCAAACCCATGCCCGCGTCATCGTGCTGCTCGATCGCGAGGCCGGAAGGATGTTGAAGGACAATGGCTGAAATTTCCGCAAGCTGGCTCATCCGGAACGCGAACGTCGTACTGGAGGATCGAACCGTTAGCGGCGGCGTGCTCGTGCAGGACGGGGTGATCCGGCGGATCTTGACGGATGAAGAAGAGGTGGAGGACGGCGAGGCGCTTGGAGCCGTTGACGGACAGGGCGGGTGGCTGCTGCCCGGATTTATCGACATGCACGTGCACGGCGGTTTCGGCGCTGACTTTATGGACGCGAGCCGCGAGAGCTACGACGCGATTACGCGGTTTCACGCTTCGTACGGCACGACCGGCATGCTCGCGACGACGATGACGGCCTCCAAGGAGGCGATCGAGGCGGTGCTGGCGGCTGCCGAGGCGTATCGCGAGGGCGAAATGCCTTACGCGGCGCTTTACGGCGTCCATTTGGAAGGGCCGTTCATTAGCGAGAAATGGCCGGGGGCGCAAAATCCCGCCCATATTACGGATCCCCAGCCGGAATGGCTGAAGCGATGGGCCGAGAGCCGGCCCGGTCTCATCCGGCAGGTAACGCTGGCCCCCGAGAAGAACGGGGCCAAGGAGACGATCGCCTGGCTCGCCGAGCATGGGATCGTCGCCGCCTGCGGGCATACCGATGCCCTATACGCGGATATCGTATCGGCCGCCGACGCCGGCTTGACGCAGGCGGTGCATACGTACAACGCCATGCGCGGCTTGCATCATCGCGAGCCGGGGACGCTTGGCGCGGTGCTGACCGAGGAGCGGATCTACGCCGAGCTGATCGCCGACGGCATGCATGTGCACCCCGCGGCCATCCGTCTGCTCCTCGCCGCGAAGAAGACGGACAAAGTCATTCTCATTACCGACGCCATGGCGGCTGCCGGGATGCCGGACGGCGACTACGAGCTCGGCGGCCTCGCCGTCGTCGTGAAGGGCGGCGAAGCGAGGCTGCGCGAAGGCAACGCGCTGGCTGGCAGCTGCCTCACGATGATCGGCGCCGTCCGCTTCATGCTGGAGCATACGGAGCTTGGCATCGTCGACGTCAGCCGCCTTGCCAGCGGCAACGCCGCCAGGCAGCTTGGCCTCTTCGGCCGCACGGGCTCCATCGCCGGCGGGAAGCAAGCCGATCTCGTGCTGACCGACGCGCAGTTCAACGTCAAGCAGACTTGGGTGAACGGACGGTCCGTCTATGCGTCCGATTCCCAAGGCGAAATGATGTAGCGGCGCTTACCGTGTACAGCCGCTCTAACGAGACGATCCCCAACAAGTCGTTCAGGCGACCTGTTGGGTCCCGTCTCTTTTTGTTGCTTGGCTAGGCCGGCAGTTTGGCCGGCCGTGTTGGGGCCCGGAATGGGCCGGAGTGACTGCATCCGATCTAAATTTTAGATCTGATTGCGGGTTTGGCGCCGATTTCGGCGGATCAGGTCTTCAGGTCTAATTGTTAGACCTGATTGCGTCATCTCGGCGCTTCTTGGCCCGGAACGGAACGATCAAATAAAAAGCTGCCCATCAAGTAAGCAGACTTACTTGATGGGCAGCTTCCGGTTCATCACCCGGTCACATGAACGGAAATGCCTTGCCGCTCCGCCTGCTCGGCCAGCTCGCCTTCGAGCGGCGCGTCCGTAATGACGCCGCGAAGCTCGGACATGGCTGCGACGGAGAACAACGAGGTTCGTCCGACCTTCGTATGGTCGAATACGGCATAGGCGGCTTGCGAGCGCTTGATGAGCGCTTTGGCGATTTGCGCTTCCTGCTCCGAGTACGTCGTGATGCCGCTGGCGGCGGATATGCCGTCGATGCCGATGAACATTTTGCCGATATGCAAATGCCCGACCATGCCTTCGCCTAGCGGGCCGCACAGCTCGAAGCTGTTGTGGCGCATAATGCCGCCGGTCACGACGACCTGGATCTGGCTCCCCGCCAGCTCCATCGCAATATTGACCGCATTGGTCACCACCGTTATGCCTTTGCGGGACTTCAGCAGCTTGGCAAGCAGGAAGTTGGTCGTCCCGCCGGAGAGGCCGACGACGTCGCCTTCCGTAATGAGCGATGCGGCCAGCGCGGCAATCCGTTCCTTCTCCAAGATGGACAGCCCTTCCTTCTCCGCGAAGGGAAGCTCGCGCACCGCGTGCATGCCGTCGTACATCGCGCCGCCGATCGTGCGGATGACGGGATATTCCGCTTCCAGCTGCTCGAGATCACGGCGGGCCGTCGCCTCGGAGCAGCCGAACCTCTCGACCATCTCCGAAATCGTAATGCGCCCCTGCTGCTTCAGCAGCTGCAGCATCGCCTCCCGGCGCCGCTGCCCCTTCGATCCGGTCGCTTCAGCCATTCCTAACGCTCCACCCAAGCTTTGGCGGACAGGCGCTGCTCCACCACGCTCCATTCGGGCAGCGCTTCCCAATCGCCGCGCATTTGGACGACGAGCGACCCGTTAATGCTGGCCAGACGCACCGCTTCGATCGGCGTCATCCCCTTCATGATGCCGGCGAGAAAGCCGGCGCAGAAGCCGTCGCCGGCGCCTACCGTATCGACGACTTGATCGGCCGGATAGAACGGCAGGCTCTCTTCCCGGCCATTATCCAGCACGACCGTAGTGTCGTCCATACCTTTAATGACGCTTATCGCCTTCAGCTCGTTCAGCTTGCCTTTGATCGCGCCGTAGTCGTCCGTGTCGTAAAGCAGCTTCAGCTCGTCCCAGCCCGGCAGAAAATAGTCCGCGTCTTCGGCGAGCGGCAGCAGCGCCTCGCGGGCCTCCTCGATCGTCCACAGCTTAAGCCTGAGGTTCGGATCGAAGCTGACCAGCACGCCCGCTTCCTTCGCGATATCGATCGCGCGCCGCACCGTCTTCCGGCAATTGTCGCTCAGCGCCGCCGTGATACCGGTTACATGAAGCAGCTTGGCTCCGCGGATATAATCCTCGTCAAGCTCCTCAGGAAGCATCCGGCTAGCCGCCGAATGCTTCCTGAAGTAATGGACGGCGAGCCGCCCGGCGACATGCTCGCGGAACATCATGCCGGTCGGCGCGTCCGAGCTTAGCTTCGCGCGGGAAATATCGACGCCTTCGCCCCGCAGCGTCTTCAAAATCAGCTTGCCGAACGGATCGTCGCCGAGCGCCCCGAACCAGCCCACGGAGGCGCCGAGGCGGGCAAGGCCGATCGCGACGTTGCTCTCCGCCCCTCCGAAGCCTTGCTCCAGCGTCGCGGCGCGTTCGATCGATTTATGCTCCTGCGGCATAAACAGCGCCATCGTCTCGCCAAACGTTAAAATTTGCGGTGATGCTTCATGCACGTTGCCATCCCCCCTGCGGCGTAATTGTTATACATAAATCGGATTTTTCATGAAAATAATGATCGCGACGTAAAGCACGAGCACGATAATGCTCATCACGCGCGCCTTGCCGATGTCGGCCGTTGCGCTTTTCCCTTCCGCGATGGCGGAAACGACGCGTTTCAGCGGCTTCGATACGATCCCGCCAAGCGCGGCAATGGCAAGGAACAAGACGACGATAATAATCATCCATGCCACCGTATAATCGGCTTGCGAGATCAAGTAGCCGCCAGTCAGCAGCTGAAGCACGAGAAAGTACTGCGCGATCCGGTTCGCGGACAGCAAGCCTTCGGCAAGCCCCCCTTGTCCGATTCCGGCCAGCTTGGAAGCTCTGCCGACCATGAACGGAAGGACGAGATAGAACCCCATTCCCGCGGCGCCGAGCACATGCAAAATTAACATCGTTTTGAACATTTGGACTCCTCCTGTTTCATAGAGCGCATAAAATCATAGATTTCCAATAAACGGACGCTACCAATAGTTTATCAGAAACAAGATTTTTTTCAAACAAACCGCTTGAGCCGCCCAGCCGTTCCCCGGTGTCCGGCAAGCGGCTCTATTTTTTCAACCCGTGCTTGCTGATTACGCCGTGAATGGCAAAATAAGATACCTCTTCCGGCAGTTCGTCCTTAATCGGCCTCAGCTTCTCGATGCCCACCTTCCCGATCGCCGCAACGATCGCCGCTTCGTGCTCGGCGGGAATGATGCGGCCGAAATCGATGCCGAGGCCTTCGTCGGCGCAGCGGATCAGGTGGCCTTCCACGGTCACCTTGCTCAGGCCGCGCTCCTTGGCGATTTCGCCCGGCTCCTGCCCCGCTTGGAACAGCTCCAGCGTAACGAGATGGCTCGGCTGCTCCTCGCCCGAAGCGGCGGATCCCCTTGCCGGCGCGGGAACGGCTTTCCAGGCAGCCTGCCCCGTTGGTTCGTCGCCTCCGAGAGCCTCGATGACGGCAAGCAGCTCCTTGCCGTACTTCTCCGCTTTGGCGGCGCCGATCCCCTTAACCAGAAGCAGCTCTTCTTCCGTTCGCGGCTTCGCATTCGCGATTTCGCGAATCGTGGCGTCGAAGAACAGCATGAACGGCGGGACGCCCTCAAGCGCGGCCTTCTCCTTGCGCCATTGCCGGAGCGCCTCGAACAACGGCGTAGAAACGTGGTCCGCCGAGGCGGATTGCCGCACGGTCGCGCGGACGCGCTGCATGATCGTCTCCCGCCCTTCCAGCACAGGCAGCGCGGACGCGGTCAAAGAAACGACCGGATACTGGCCTTCGCTTAACCTGAGATAACCTTCGGCCACGAGCCAATAAAGCCAATCCGCAATTTCCTTCTCCGGCAAATGGCGCATGAGCCCGTACGTCGACAGCCTGTCCAAGCCGAACTCCAGCAGCCGCTTGTCGCGCGAGCCCTTCAGCACTTTGGCAACCATCGTCACGCCGAAGCGGCCTTTCATGCGGCCGACGCAGGACAGCGCCATCTTCGCTTCGTCGGTCCGATTGACCGGCTCGCTCTTATCCAGGCAACTGCTGCATTTGCCGCACGGCGCGACGCCGGTCTCCCCGAAGTAATCCACGATGAACTGCTGCAGGCAGCGCTGCGTGCGGCTGAAGTTCATCATCATATGCAGCTTCGACAGCTGGATCGCCTTTCGGTCCGCGTCGCCGGTCCCCTGCTCGATCAGGAAGCGCTGCACCTGCATGTCGGCCGGCTCGAACAGGAGCACGCATTCGCTTTCCTCGCCGTCCCGCCCCGCGCGGCCCGCTTCCTGGTAGTACGATTCGATGTCGCCGGTCATCTGCCAGTGCAGCACGTACCGTACGTTCGGCTTGTCGATGCCCATCCCGAATGCGTTCGTCGCGACCATGACGCGAATCTCGTCGAAGCGGAACTTCTCCTGCGTCTCGGCGCGCTCGGCGTCCGACAAGCCCCCATGGTACTTGCCGGCCTGGACGCCTCTTCCCGCAAGCAGTTCATGGACGTTCTCGACCTCCTTGCGCGTCGCCGCGTACACGATGCCGGACTGCTCTTTCCGTTCCGTTACGAATTTTTCCAAAAACCGCTTCTTGTCGACCCCGGTCACGACCGAGAGCGACAGGTTGGGCCTCGCGAAGCCGGTGACGAATACGTTCGGCTCGCGAAGCTTCAGCATTTCGGTAATGTCGCGCGCCACTTCGTTCGTCGCGGTAGCCGTAAAAGCCGCCACGAGCGGCCGGTTCGCCATTCGGGCGATCCAGCCGGCGAGCTGCCGGTAGCTCGGACGGAAATCATGCCCCCACTGCGATACGCAGTGCGCTTCATCGATCGCGATAAGCGGAATCGCCAGCTGCTCGGAGAGCGACTGGAACATCGGCGCGTCGAGCCGCTCGGGCGCCACGTACAGCAGCTTGTACTCGCCCTGCAGCGCGCCGCGCACGACGTCGCGGTATTCCGCCGCGCCGAGGGAGCTGTTCAGGAACGCGGCCGGCACTCCGACCCGTCGCAGCGCGTCGACCTGGTCCTTCATGAGCGAGATAAGGGGGGAGACAACGAGCGTCGTTCCCGGCAGCAGCATGGAAGGGATCTGATAGCAAATCGACTTCCCGCCGCCGGTCGGCAAAATCGCGAGCGTGTCCCGTCCGTCCAAAATGCCGGATATAATTTCTTCTTGCCCTTTGCGGAACGTATCGTAGCCGTAAACGCGCTTCAGCGCTTCTCTGGCCTCATGGATCATGCTACACCATCCTCTCAGTCGCGAAAATAAACGGAAAGGACCCCGGCAGTAGGCTGTCAGGGTCCTCCCAAACACATTTCAAGACGAAATGCCGCTCGCTTTATTCGATTAACCCGCCGTTACGATTTGAATGACGTTGCGGACGGACTGGGCGGACTTGTCGAGCGCCGCTTTCTCGTCCGCCGTCAGCTCGAGCTCGATTACTTTCTCGATGCCGTCGCCGCCGATGATCGTCGGCACGCCCATGAACAGGTTGTCATAGCCGTATTCGCCTTCGAGCAGGGCGATAACCGGAAGAATCCGTTTCTTGTCCTTCAGGATCGCTTCCGTCATTTGCACGAGCGAAGCGGCCGGCGCGTAATACGCGCTGCCGTTGCCGAGCAAATTGACGATTTCGCCGCCGCCGACGCGGGCGCGCTGCACGATCGCTTCGATGCGGTCCGCCGGAATCAGCTTCTCGATCGGAATGCCGCCTGCGTTCGAATATCGGACGAGCGGCACCATGTCGTCGCCGTGTCCGCCAAGCACGAAGCCTCGGACGTCTTCGACGGACACGTTCAGCTCCTGCGCGATGAACGTGCAGTAACGGGCGGTGTCGAGCACCCCGGATTGTCCGATGACGCGGTTTTTAGGGAACCCGAGCGTCTGGTACGCCGCGTAAGTCATCGCGTCGACCGGATTGCTCAGGATGATGACGTATGCGCCCGGGCTTGTCGCCTTCACGTTCTCGCAGACGGATCTCACGATGCCCGCGTTCGTGTTCACAAGATCGTCGCGGCTCATGCCCGGCTTGCGCGCGATGCCTGCCGTAATGATGACGACGTCTGAATCTTTCGCGTCCTCGTAGCTGGAAGTGCCGACGATGTTCGAATCGGCGCCAAGCGCCGGAGTCGCTTCGAGCATGTCGAGCGCCTTGCCCTTCGTCGGGTTTTCCAGCGGTGCGATATCGACGAGCACGATGTCGCCGAGTTCCTTCTGCGCTAGCATGAGCGCCGTGGTCGCGCCCGTGAAGCCGGCGCCTACAACCGTAATCTTCTTACGTTTGATAGCCATTTCAAATAGCCTCCATTTATGAGCCGATATTTGATCGGTTCCATCCGCTCCCACGTTAAGCACGTCCCGACGGGACAAGCGCTCCTACATCAACCTCGTTCACCTGCGCCTCTGCCGCTCCATCGTTCCCCATTGCGGGTGTCCAGAGGGCGCAGCCCCTCGGGGTCCTCCCTTGGAAGATAAGCTGGATCATATTCATATCTTATCTTTCTTCGCGAAACGAGCTTCGTCTCATGGATGACTTCAGCCGTTTACGCTTGGAAGGGAGGATTTAGGAGGGTTCGAAAAAGCTTTACATGTTTTTGATGATCTCGTCGGCGAACGCCGAGCACTTCACTTCGGTTGCGCCTTCCATCAGGCGGGCGAAGTCGTAAGTAACCGTTTTGTTGTTGATCGATGTTTCCATGCCTTTATAGATCAGGTCGGCCGCTTCCTGCCAGCCCAGATGCTCGAGCATCATAACGCCGGAGAGAATGACGGAACCAGGGTTCACGACGTCTTTGTCCGCGTATTTCGGAGCCGTGCCGTGCGTCGCTTCGAAGATCGCGTGTCCGGTCAGATAGTTGATGTTCGCGCCCGGCGCAATGCCGATGCCGCCGACTTGCGCCGCAAGCGCGTCGGACAAGTAATCGCCGTTCAGGTTAAGCGTAGCGATGACGTCGAAGTCCGTAGGACGAGTCAATACTTGCTGAAGCGCGATGTCCGCGATGGCGTCCTTCACGATGATTTTGCCGGCTGCTTCCGCTTCCGCTTGTGCTTTGTTCGCGGCGTCCGTCCCTTCCGCTTCCTTGATGCGGTCGTATTGGCCCCATGTGAACGTTTTGTCGGCGAATTCCTGCTCGGCCACTTCGTAGCCCCAGTTTTTGAACGCGCCTTCCGTGAATTTCATGATGTTGCCTTTGTGTACCAGCGTTACGGACTTGCGGCCGTGCTTGATCGCATATTCGATCGCGGCGCGCGCAAGGCGCTTCGAGCCTTCCGAGGAAACCGGCTTAATGCCGATGCCGGACGTTTCAGGGAAGCGGATTTTGTTCACGCCCATTTCGTTTTGCAGGAACGCGATTACTTTCTTCACTTGCTCGGAGCCTTCTTGGTACTCGATGCCCGCATAGATGTCCTCCGTGTTTTCACGGAAAATAACCATGTCGACCAGCTCGGGACGTTTTACCGGGGAAGGCACGCCGTCGAAGTAACGAACGGGACGAAGGCAGACGTACAAGTCAAGCTCTTGGCGAAGCGCGACGTTCAAGGACCGGATGCCGCCGCCGATCGGCGTCGTCAATGGTCCTTTGATGGCCACGATGTATTCGCGGATCGCCGTCAGCGTGTCGGCAGGAAGCCACTCGCCGTATTCGTTGAACGCTTTCTCGCCGGCGAACACTTCATACCAGGCGATTTTTTTGCTGCCGCCGTACGCTTTGTCCACCGCCGCGTCGAGTACGCGCTTCGAAGCGCGCCAAATGTCGCGGCCCGTGCCGTCGCCCTCGATGAAAGGGATGATCGGGTTGTTCGGCACCTGAAGTACGCCGTTGTCAATCGTAATTTGCTCGCCTTCGGTCGGAAGCGCGAATTTTTCGAACTGAGCCATTTATGAATTCCTCCTTGAATATGTACTTGCCAGGCAAGCGTATTGGTAACCTCGGTTTGCGCAAACGGAGAAAGGGCGCAAGTCCGCCCTCGCTCCATCAGAACGGTATAGCCTTGAATTAACGCTGCTCGATCGGAACGTACTTCGCGCCCGCCGGTCCTACGTAGTCCGCGCGCGGACGGATCAGGCGGTTGTCCTGGTACTGCTCGAGAATGTGAGCGCTCCAGCCCGATACGCGGCTGATCGCGAAGATCGGCGTGAACAGGTCGCGCGGAATTTCAAGCGTCGTGTACACGGATGCGGAATAGAAGTCGACGTTCGGCTTCAGGCCTTTCTGGCCGGTGACGAGCTCTTCGATCTTAACGGACATTTCGTACAGCTCCATGTTGCCCGTCAGCTTGCCGAGCTCGCGGGACATCTTCTGCAGATGCTTCGCGCGCGGATCGCCGTTCTTGTATACGCGGTGTCCGAAGCCCATGATCTTCTGCTTCTTCGCAAGCGCGTTCGTAATGTAGCCTTCCACGTTCGCGGTCGAGCCGATCTCTTCGAGCATGACCATAACGGCTTCGTTCGCGCCGCCGTGCAGCGGGCCCTTCAGGGCGCCGATCGCGGACGTCACGCCCGAATAAATATCGGACAAGGTCGCAACCGTAACGCGGGCGGCGAACGTCGATGCGTTCAGCTCGTGGTCGGCGTGAAGCACGAGCGCCTGGTCGAGCGCCTTGACGGCTACTTCCGCGGGCTCTTTGCCCGTCAGCATATATAGGAAATTGTAGGCGATGGATACGCCTTGCTTCGGCGCGACCGGCTCCTTGCCTTCGCGGATGCGCGAGAACGCCGCGACGATCGTCGGCAGCTGCGCCTGCAGCTTAATCGCTTTCAACAGGTTCGCCTCAGGCGACATGTCATTGGCGGACGCGTCGTATAGCGCAAGGCTCGAAACCGCCGTGCGCAGCGCGGCCATCGAATTCGTATCCTTCGGATACAGCTTGATTTGATCAATTACGCCTTGCGGAAGAGCCGCGTACTGGTCAAGCTGCTTCTGCAGGCCGTCAAGCTCGGAACGGTTCGGCAGTTTGCCGTACCAGAGCAGGTAGGCTACTTCTTCGAAAGTTGCGTTTTGCGCGAGGTCGTCAATATCGATACCGCGATACGTCAATACGCCGTCAATAATCGAGCTGATAGACGAAGTAGCCGCGACAATTCCTTCCAGACCTTTTGTTGCTGTCATCGATCTCTCTCCTTTAATCTAAGGTATTGTCAACTTAAAAAGGAAATCGTTTCATTGTAGCATCCTTTTAATCATAAATGATTTTGACAATGAAGTGAACAAATCCGGACATAAAAATGCTTTATCGGCATTATTAATAATTTTTTCGATCGGGCTTTTCGCATTTCTTGTCGGATGCGCCTACTGCATTTTTCCCTATTCGATCCAGTTTTAGCCGCGTGCGAAAACTATTTTTACAGAAGCGAATATAATGGTAAAATGTCCAAAAGAGAGCTATACGCGAAAAATTTTTCGGCAACGGAGGCGCTATATGAACGGACAACGCATCGGCATAATCGACATCGGCTCCAATTCCGTCCGGCTGGTCGTTTACGAGAGGACCGCCAGCGGCGCGCACCGCGTCGCGGACAGCAGCAAGCGGCCCGCGCGCTTAAGCGAGCGGATCGACGAGGACGGAAGACTGGGGGACTCCGCCGTGGACGAACTAATCGACACGCTGCGCCACTTCGTTTTGATTTGCGACCATAACCATACCGGCCAGGTACGCGCGGTCGCGACGGCCGCCATCCGCAACGCCGCCAACCGCCCGGCCATTTTAACGAGAATAAAGAACGAGACCGGACTTTCCATCGAGCTTCTCTCCGGCAAGGAGGAGGCTGCCTACGGCTTCCTCGGCATGATCAATTCGCTTCAAATCCGCGACGGCTTCCTGATCGATATCGGCGGCGGCAGCACGGAGCTGTCCTTGTTCCGGGACCGCGAGCTCGTTCGAAGCGTATCGTTCCCATTCGGCTGCGTCAGCCTGAACAAGCGGTTCGGTGCGAAGGGCATGCTGAGCGACGAAGCCTTGAAGGCGCTGGAGGCGCTCGTGACCGGAGCGATCCGGGAGGAGCCCTGGATCGGCGAAGCGCCCGGCCTTCCGCTCGTCGGCGTCGGGGGAACGGTGAGGGCGCTCGGCAAAATGCACCAAGCCGCGAGCAAATACCCTTTCCCGCAAACGCATAATTACCCCGTCACCGGCGAATCGGCGGACGCGCTATTCGAGCAAATGCGCAGCCTGCCGCTCGACAAACGCCGTAAGCTTCCCGGCTTGTCCAAAGACCGGGCGGACGTCGTCGTGCCGGGTGTGGCGATACTGCGAGCGCTGTTCCGCGCGACGAAGGCGACGCATTACCGCATTTGCGGCGCAGGGCTGCGCGACGGCCTGTTCCACGCGACGCGGTTCCCGAGCCATTCGAAGCTGGACGACGTGCTGGCCTACAGCATCGACAATCTGACGGCGCTGCATCCCGAAGCGCCCAAGCAGCATGTCATGCAGGTCAACCGCCTATGCCTGGAGCTGTACGATGTTCTGAATCACACGCACCAAATGCCGCCGCAGGCCAGGGTACTGCTCGATGTGGCTTCTCGGCTGTTTCGGATCGGCGGATCGATCGACTATTACGAATACGCAAGACATTCCTTCTATTTAATTATGAACTCGCATTTGAACGGCTTGTCCCACCGCGAGATCGTCATTGCGGCGGCCGTCGCTTCCTTCAAGAGCAAGAGCCGGGCCAGACAGCATATCGCCGAATTCAAAGAGCTTCTGAACGAGACCGATCTCGATATGATTTATAAGCTTGGCATGCTGCTTCAGCTATCGGCGGCGCTGGACAGGACGGAGACGCAATCGATCGGCCAGCTCAACCTGATCCCGGCAGGCTCGCAGCTTCTGCTGCGGCCCGTCCGCCCGAGAAGCACGCTCGCGGTCGAACGCCGCGAGGTGGATGAACTTGCCGGGGAATTCAAGAAGCTGTGGGGCTTGCTTCCCGTTCTGGAAGAAGCTACGCCCGCCCTTTCCAGGACGTGATCATCTTCGCCTCGAACTGACTGCGGAACGGCTGGTCCTCACCGGCCGCCACTAGCTCGTAGGCACCGCTAGGCTGCAGCTCGCGCGCCTTCACGTTATCGTTGATGTTCAACTGCAGCATCTTGATCAAAATCTGGCAAAGCGTCGCGTCGAACACCGGGCACATCAGTTCGATGCGCCGCGTCAGGTTGCGCGTCATCCAATCCGCGCTGGACAGATATACTTCCTCTTCCCCGCCGTTATGGAAATACATAATTCTCGCATGCTCCAGAAAACGGTCCACGATGCTGATCACCTTAATGTTCTCGCTTCGTCCGGCCACGCCCGGACGAAGGCAGCATACCCCCCGCACGATCAGAACTATTTTCACGCCGGCCTGCGACGCTTCGTACAGCTTATCGATCATGTCCTGATTCGAGAGCGAATTCATCTTCGCGATGATTTTGGCGGGCTTCCCGGCTTTCGCGTTCTGGATCTCCCGGTCGATCAGGCGATACAGCTTCTCCTTCAAGTCGGTCGGAGCGACGCCGAACGCCTTCCATTCGTAAGGGGACGAATAGCCGGTCACCTCGTTGAACAGCGCCGAAGCGTCTCCCCCGATCGTAGGATGGGAAGTAAATAGGCCGATATCCGTATATAAAGTAGCCGTATTATCGTTATAATTGCCCGTCCCGACGTGGACGTAACGGCGCAGCGTCCCTTGCTCGCGGCGAACGACGAGCAAAATTTTGGCATGCGTCTTTAATCCGACCAGCCCGTAAACGACGTGGCACCCGGCTTTCTCGAGCTGGCGCGCCCAGGCGATATTCCTCTCCTCGTCGAACCTGGCCTTCAGCTCCACCACAACCGTGACCTGCTTGCCGGATTCCGCCGCTTTGGCGAGCGCCTGCACGAGCGCGGATTGCCCGCTGACGCGGTACAGCGTCATCTTGATCGCGAGCACGTCCGGATCGTAAGCCGCTTGGGTCACGAAATCGTTGACCGCCTCGAACGATTCGTACGGGTGGTACATGAGCACGTCCCGCTGCCGGATGACCTCGAACATATCGTCCGTATCGTCGAATTCCCTCGGATAGACGGGCTCCATTTTCTCGTAGCGCAAACTGTCGTAGCCCGGCAGCGCGGCAACGAACTTCATCAGGAAGCCGAGATCGAGCGGACCTTCGATTTCGAATAAATTGTCTTCGATTTCGAGCTCTTCCATAAGCCGTTCCAGCGCGTAAGGGTGCATCCCCTTCGCCACCTCCAGGCGAACCGGTATGCCCCAGCGGCGCCGGCGCAGCTCCTTCTCGATCTCCTCGAGCAGGTCGTCCGCATCCTCTTCGTTCAGATTGATGTCGGCGTCGCGGGTTAGACGGAACGGACTGACGGCGAACGGAATGTACCCGTTAAACAACGTGTCGATGAACTTCTCGATCAAATCCTCGAGCAGCACGAATTCCGTCTTCTTGCTGTTCGTGCGGCCCGGAACCGGCACGAACCTCGGCAGGATGGATGGCACCTGGACGATCGCGAAATACGGCTCCTCCTCCGCAGGGTCCCCTTCTTCACTCAGCAGGACAGACAAATAAAGCTCCTTCGTATGAACGAGCGGGAACGGCCGGCTCTGATCGACGGCCATCGGGGTAAGCACCGGAAACACGATTTCATGAAAATAATCCGAAACGGCCTTCGTCTGCGTCATATTCAGCTCGTCGATCGACCGGATGAAAATGCCTTCGCGGCTTAAGCCGCGGAACACTTCGCGGTAGGACCGGTATTGCTCGTTAACCATATGGGCCGTCCGCTTGATCAGCCGTTTCCATAAGCCGGGCGGCGTATAGCCGGTGAAATCGGTTTTCGTGAGGCCCGCCCTCATCTGCATCTGAATGCCGGCCACGCGGACGCTCATGAACTCATCCAGGTTACTCGTGACGATCGCCAGAAACTTCGCCCTCTCAAGCAGCGGATTGTTCGGATCTTGCGCTTCCTGAAGAACTCTTCGATTAAATTCGATCCAACTCAAATCCCGGTTGACATAGTTGGACAGCTGCTTGGTCATTTCTCACGCCTCCTGAAAAGGTTGAAAGCAGGCTAGCTTCGAAACCATCGAGCCTTCCCTACATTTATGTATATCGATCTTGGGCCGGCACTTGCAACATTTCTGTTCCGCAGCGATACATGGCCATGCTTCATTATGCGGCACGACTATTATTACCATGTTAACCTTTTGTAAAGGGAGCGTAAAGATTTAGAAGCGCCCGATTCGGAAATGGCCGTCGCGCATGCGCTTCTCGATCCATCCAAGCATGAGCTGCCGGTAAAACGGGCGGGTAAACGGCAGCAGGAGCGTAATGCCCGCGATATCCGAGAAGAAGCCCGGCATAAGCAGCATCAGGCCGCCCGCCAGCACGCAAATGCCGTCCAGCATCGTGCGTCCCGGGATTTGCCCCGCCTGCATCTGACGCTGGGCCTCGCCCCATACCTTTCTCCCTTCCGCGCGGGCGAGATAAGCTCCGACAAAGCCCATCGCAACAAGTATAAGGAAGGTCGTCCAACCGCCGATCAAATCTCCTACCTGCAGAATGCCCCACAGCTCCACGATGGGAATCACGATAAAAGCAGCCACTAACCATTTGTACATGCCAAGCCCTCCTTCATATAATCTTATCGACGAACTACCGCTTCATCGCGTCCTTTCGGCTTCCGTTAAGTTGTCCGCAGCCGCTCGTATAATTCCGGCATCGCCTTGTTCAGCCGGACCGGCTGCCACGCCTCGTTCACCCAGACATGCTTCGTGCCGCCGGAGACGAGCAGCTCGCCGGGCAGCTCGCCGCCATCGGCCATCGTTCCCGCGTGCCAATCCGACTCCCGCACCCGGCGAACTTGCGAGTCGAAAGCGACTTTTACGGGCGAGCAATCCGCGATTCTCGTGCATACAAGCACGGTATCGTCGTACCGGGCCGGCAGCAAGTAGCTGCACTGAAGATCGACGACCGGCAGCAGCAGGCCGCGCTCTTCGATCGTTTTGTAATCGTATCCGGCGTTCCTTATCCATTCCGTACGTCCGATCTCAAACCAAGTTACATAATTCCCGTGAAAGACGACGCCCATCCGGTCCGTCTCCTGGTACCTGACGCGCAGCGGATGCAAATACCAGCCGGCAGCCATGCTCATTTTACGTTTCCTCCCCGCCGTGTATGTCAAGTGTAAACGGCTGACGCTACGCACGAACCGCTAGCTGCATCTTGCGCAGCTCGGTTCGGTGCCGTCCTTTGGCGGCATAAGCTCGTTTCACGATGAAATATAAGCGATTTTATAAGTGCAAAACTTTTAAATTCTTATATTTGAACAAAAAGCGACGGTGAGTTCACCATCGCTTCTGCTTATCCTATATTTGATTGTCCGCGATCGAAGCCCCGGATTACAGCACCTTCGATTGGCCGTGATAGATGACGCCGGTCTCGCCGTAGACGGTCACTTCCATGCCGTCCTTCAGCAGCTCCGTCGCATTCCCGATGCCGAGAATGACAGGGATGCCGAGGTTCAAGCCGACGACGGCCGCATGGCTCGTAATGCCGCCTTGCTCCGTAATGACCGCTCCCGCTTTCTCGAATGCCGGCATATATTCCTTGTCCGTCGATACAGTAACGAGAATCGAGCCAGGCTCCGTCTTTTGGATGGCTTCCTGCGGCGTCCGCGCTACGACGATTTTTCCGGTTTTCGTCTGGCTTCCGATGCCTTGGCCTTGGGCCAGGAGCTCGCCGATGTGATGAATTTTGATCAGGTTCGTCGTCCCGGAGCGGCCGACCGGCACGCCCGCCGTAATGACGACCGTATCGCCGAGGCTCAGGAAGCCTGTGCTCATGGCGCCGTCAACCGCGTTCTCGAACATTTCGTCCGTCGTTTGCGCTTCGGGTCCTAGCACCGGGAATACGCCCCAAATCAAGGCGAGGCGGCGAAGCACCTTCTCGTCCGTCGTCACGGCGATGATCGGCGATTTCGGCTTGTACTTCGAAACCATGCGCGCCGTGAAGCCGCTTTGCGTCGAGGTAATGATCGCTTTGGCACGCAGGTCGAGCGCCGAGTTGGCGACCGCTTGACTGATCGCTTCCGTTACGGTCGTTTGCTGCGCATTCGCCTGCTTGTTGAAAATTTCGCGGTATTCCAGCGCGTTCTCCGCGCGCTCGGCGATGCGGGCCATCGTCTGCACCGACTCGACCGGATAGCGTCCCGCGGCCGTCTCGCCGGACAGCATGATCGCATCCGTGCCGTCGAAAATCGCGTTCGCGACGTCGCTCGCTTCGGCGCGGGTCGGACGAGGGTTGCGCTGCATCGAATCGAGCATTTGCGTTGCCGTAATAACCGGCTTGCCGACGAGATTGCATTTTTTGATCATGTTTTTTTGAACGAGCGGAACTTCCTCCGCCGGGATTTCGACGCCAAGGTCGCCGCGCGCAACCATCAGTCCGTCGGACACTTCCAATATCTCGTCCAGGTTGTCGACGCCCTCCTGGTTCTCGATTTTCGAAATGATTTGGATATGGCTCGCGTTGTGGCGCTCGAGCAGCTCGCGGATTTCAAGGACATCGCTTGCTTTGCGGACGAAAGAAGCCGCGATGAAATCGATGCCTTGCTCGATGCCGAAGATGATATCGCCAGCATCCTTCTCCGTAATACCAGGCAAGGAGATTTTAACGCCCGGCACGTTCACGCCCTTCTTGCTCTTGATAGGACCGCTGTTGACGATGCGGCAGATGATTTCCGTGCCTTGCACTTCTTCAACCGTAAGGCCGATCAGACCGTCGTCGATCAGGATCGTCGAGCCGACGGATACGTCTTTGGGAAGATTGCCGTATGTAATCGGAACGCGATTGCGATCGCCCAGAATCTCTTCCGTCGTCAGCGTGACAAGCTCGCCTTGGTTAAGCTCGATCGGCTCTTCCTTCAGCTTGCCGAGACGAATTTCGGGTCCTTTCGTATCCAGCAGGACAGCGACCGAAGTGCCAAGCTCCGCGTTGGCGATGCGGATGTTCTTGATCCGGTTGCCGTGCTCTTCGAAATCCCCGTGAGAGAAGTTAAGGCGGGCAACGTTCATTCCTGCTTTGATCAGTTTTTTCGTGTTTTCCAAAGACTCGCTGGATGGTCCGATCGTACAAACGATTTTCGTTTTGCGCATGTTAAATTTCCTCCGTTTAGTGCCTGATATTCTTATATATACTGTAACGGTCCCCCGCTGCTTGCACGGCGGGAAACCGGTTGTACCCGCATGTTACTGCGCCGCCTTCGCCGTCTCTCCGGCATGCTCCGCCGGATCCTCGGCCGCCTGCGCTCCTCCGCCCGGAGCTTCGTCCTGCGCCGCGCCGTGAGCGCCCTGCGCGGTCTGCCGCTCCGCGATGCGGAATTGCCCGACCTTCCGGAACTTCTCGTAGCGGTCCTCAATCAGCTGCTCCCTGCTAAGCGGCAGCAGTTCCTGCAAATGCTTCCACAGCTTATCCTTAATTTGCTCGGCCTGAGCTTCCAAATCCTTGTGCGCCCCGCCGTGAGGCTCGGCGATAATATCCTCGATGACGCCGAATTCCAGCAGGTCCTTGGCCGTAATTTTCATCGCCTCGGCCGCTTGATCCGCTTTGGACGCGTCCTTCCACAGAATCGACGCCGCGCCGTTCGGCGAAATAACGGAATAAATCGCGTTCTCCAGCATGAGCACACGGTTGCCTACGCCGAGAGCCAGCGCGCCGCCACTGCCGCCTTCGCCGATGACGACGCAAATGATGGGCACGCCGAAGCCGGCCATCTCCCGCAGGTTGCGCGCGATCGCTTCCGATTGTCCGCGCTCCTCGGCGGTGTTGCCCGGGTAAGCGCCCTTCGTGTCGATGAACGTAATGATCGGCCGATTGAATTTGTTCGCCTGCTCCATGAAGCGGAGCGCTTTGCGGAAGCCTTCCGGGTGGGGACTGCCGAAGAAGCGGGCAATATTGTCGCGCGTGTCTTTGCCGCGTTGGTGCCCGATGACGGTAACCGGTACGCCGCCCAGCTTGGCCAGCCCGCCGACGATCGCCAGATCGTCCGCGAACAGGCGGTCGCCGTGCAGCTCCAGAAAATCGGTGAATATCGTCTGAATATAATCGAGCGAGGTCGGGCGCTGATGATGGCGCGCCATATGCATCTTCTGCGCCGGAGTCAGCTCGCTGTACAGCTCGTTCTCCAGCTGCTTGCATCTGGCCTCGAGGCCTGCTATTTCTTCCGAGAAGTCGATTCCCTTCTCGACGCTCAACGTCTTCAGCTCCACGATCTTTTGCCGCAGCTCGTTCAGCGGTTTCTCAAAAGGCAGTTCACCCGCCATTGGCTGTTCCCTCCCTTGCGCAGTGCATGTCGAGCAGCTTCGTCAACGTCGCCTTCATGTCCTTGCGGTGCACGACTTTGTCCAATTGCCCGTGCTGCAGGTTGAATTCCGCCGTCTGGAAGTTGTCCGGCAGCTTCTGGCGGATCGTCTGTTCGATGACGATGCGGCCGGCAAAGCCGATGAGCGCGCCGGGCTCGGCCAAATTGTAGTCGCCGAGGCTCGCGAAGCTCGCCGAAACCCCGCCCATAGTAGGATCGGTAAAAATCGAAATAAACAAACCGCCCGCGCCCTGAAATTTCGAAAGCGCGGCGCTCGTCTTGGCCATTTGCATCAGACTGAGGATGCTCTCCTGCATCCGCGCCCCGCCCGACGTCGAGAAAATAAGAAGCGGCAGCCGCTTCGCGTGGGCCGCTTCGATCGCTCTCGTAATTTTCTCCCCGACGACGGATCCCATGCTTCCGCTGAAGAAATCGAAGCTCATAACCGCCACGACAACCGGAAAACCGCCGATCGTGCCTTCGCCCGTTACGACAGCGTCTCGCAAGCTCGATTTGCTCTTCTGCTGCTCAAGCTTGCTCGCGTAACCCGGGAATTCAAGTGGATCGACGGATTCCATCTCCGCATCATATTCGATCAGATGCCCTTCGTCGAGGGTCATGCCGATTCTCTCCCATGCGCTCAGCCGGTGATGATGGCCGCAGGAAGAGCATACCTTCAAGTTTTTCTCCAATTCCTTGCTGTACTGAATATTGCCGCATTTGGAGCACTTATTCATTAATCCTTCCGGAATGTTGTCCCGCTTGCGGGGCTCCGAAGGAATCGTTGCATACTTCTTCTTCGTAAATAAGTCCTTTATTTGCACGTGTGACACCTCTCAAGGCGCAATAGATTTGAACGGCCGTCCGTCATGGGCGCATGATGGAGTTGAACACTTCCTGCACTTCCTCCAGCTCGCCGGACGGGACCAATATCTCATATTGCTGTTTGGACAGATTAACAGCGCGGACCTTTACCAAAAAACCTTCCTCCGTAAGCCGCTTCTTGATGTTATCTGCGATTTTCGCTGTTGGCGCGATATAAATGACCGTCCACATCACGGTACCTCCTGAAAGCTTCGCAAAAAGCAAAGCTCACTTACTAAGCAAAGCCATCTCCCGGTATCAGGACATATGATGTCATAATGATACCATAGTCATGGGGATTCCGGCAAATCGTATCGGATGGCCTTCGGATCCTGGTGCGCGATCCGGGCCGACGCGGCTGCGGCCAGTCCCGCGACCAGATCGTCCAAAAACACGTGAATCCGCTCGCCCTTCAAATTCAGCTGGCGAATGATGCCGGGTTTAACTTTATCTAAATATCCGAAACTCGTCAATCCGATCATGCCGTAAACGTTCGTGATGCCGAGCGCGAGCGTCTCGTCGACGCCGTACAAGGACTCGTCGGTTTCCATAATCGACTGCAGCGGCTCGGGGAGCAGCCTGCGCTCCGCCAATTCGTCGAGGGCGATTCCCGTATACATGACATACTGCACCTCGCGCTTGGCGAGCACGGCTCTGACGCTCTCCTCGCATTCCTCCATCGTCAAGTCGCCGTTATAGGGCCGCTGCAGCGTATAGACGATTTCCGTCACGTCGCTCACCGAAACTCCGCGCTTCAAGAGCCATTTTTCAATTCCCGTCATCA
This sequence comes from Paenibacillus arenilitoris, assembly GCF_014705655.1. Classification (GTDB taxonomy): domain Bacteria; phylum Bacillota; class Bacilli; order Paenibacillales; family Paenibacillaceae; genus Pristimantibacillus; species Pristimantibacillus arenilitoris. The sequence continues at coordinate 148,390 of NZ_JACXIY010000020.1, forward strand.
TAGCCCATCCCTCCCGCAACTGCTTGTACATAGATCCGGTAAATAGAAGCGTAAACGTTAACGCGGCGCTCCGTGGCGGCATGGACGAAGCTTCGCGCGAATGACGCTGCCGTTTTCGCTTGTATCTCTAGATATATGCACGTACAAGCCGCGATGTGCATAGGAATGGATTAAAAAACGGGCAAGCGCCGCAAAGTTGCGGGCATGATCGACCGCCGTCCCGCAGCGTTGCGGCATTTCCGGAACGCCTTGCGGATCGTCACCTCACGACGATCGTTCCCGCTCCGAGGAGCCGCTCCGCCTGCTCGATCAGCTGCGGAGACGGCTTCACCCGGTAGCTGTCGCTCAGCGCGATCGACTTCTGCCCCTGTTCGTAGAACAGTACCGTATCAAGCGGGCCGGCATGGGCCGCGAGCAGCTCCTTGAGCCGCGCGAGCACGCCGGGCGTCTCGCTTTCGGCGGCGATTTTGATATAGACGCGCTGAGGCTTCCGCTCTGCCCCCGCCGCGCTTCCGCCGCGCGGGGCGTCCGTCCGCCGCGGCTGCGCCGCCGGAGCGGACGCCGCGCGGCTTCCCTCCGCTTGCAGCTCCCGCG
>NZ_JACXIY010000021.1 GCF_014705655.1 Paenibacillus arenilitoris
CATTATAACGCCTCCTACAGGCAACAATTAGTTACCTCTAAGAGTTAGACAAATGTTTCCAAAATCCTTTAGTGCCGTCTATATAGCAATGTGTATTTTTCAATATATAATGAGTATTAAACCGGCAGGGAGGATAACCGATGAACATCTATCATTTCAAAGATCAGATTGATCGAACGATATTGGCCAGAGGATACGAGTACTATACGGATGGCTATGTAATAGAGGTCTCGGCTCATGGAGACAACTGCTATACGATTCTGGTTGAAGGCAGCGAGCTATACGAGGTTGAGGTAAGGCTGGACGGGAGCGGGCGGATTGTGCATTCCGAATGCGACTGCCCCTACGACTACGGCCCGGTGTGCAAGCATGAGGCCGCGGCTTATTACGAGCTGCTCGACATACTCGATAGTGACAGCGAGCTCGTACAAGGTAAAGCAGTCAAGCAACCGGATCTGAAAGAAGTATTGACCGCGCTGCCCAAAGAGCGGCTCATCGAAATTATCGCGGAGATCGCGCGGCAAAATACGGTTTTGCGGAATCAACTTCTTTTAACCTATTCCCAAGACGGCGATGACAGGGAGCTTGATAAATGCAAAAGACTGATCGCCTCCATCGTTAATAAATATACGGGCAGAGAAGGCTTATCGGCTACAGGGAAACGGGACGTTTTGCAAACGAGATGATGACTGTTCTGGAGCGGGCCGGGGAGAGGGAAAATAAGGTTTTGACGGTGGACATGGCGTGTCTTGTGCTGGAGGAGGCCGTTCAGGCCTTCCAATATGCGGATGACTCCGACGGCGACATCGGCATGCTGGCGGAAGAATCGGTTGAAGCGATTAGAGAGGCGATAGCGGAAGGGGCCGAACCGGGAGAAGAAATAAGAGAGACGCTCTTTCATCAACTGTTGAAGCTTAGCGGGAGCTCTATTTTTGAAGATTGGAACGATTACAGGATCGAGCTGCTCGAAATTTGCGCCGGTTTAGCGGATGTTGAACCGTTAAGAAATGCGTTGCGAGCGAAAATCGAAAGCATGATCCGCACAAACGTCGATATGAGCTATCAGCAGTATGCGAACGAAGCTTTGCTTCGGGTATTGTTCGATCTGATTCGGAAATCCGGCACTGAGGAAGAGACGGAACAATTTATCGTGGACAATCTGCGATACAGCTACTTTAGAGAAGCGTTAATTAACCGATACAGGCAAGAGAAGGATTATGATCAAGCCGTGAAGCTGGCTCTGGAAGGCGAAGAGCAGGACAAGGACTATGCGGGCCTGGCGCTTCGTTGGAAAGCAATGAGGCATGACGTTTACCGCGAGTCCGGGCGCAAGGAAGAACAGGCGAGCTTGGCCGAGGAGCTGCTGGTCACCGGCAACTTTGAATACTATAACGAGCTTAGGCAGCTGGCCGGGAAAAACCAGGAGGCTTTGTACGAGCGTTTGAAGACAAGGCTGAAGATGGAGGAAGGCTGGTCGGCGTCGAACGTCTATCTCCGTCTTATTACGGAGGCGAACGACCTGGATGAGATGATGGCGTACGTGCGGGAGAATCCGGGCGATATCGAACAATATGCCGGTAAATTGGCGAAGAAATTCGGAGAAGAGGTCCTCGCGATTTACAGCGAGCATATAAGGAATGCGGCTGGTTTTGCGGCGAATAGAAAAAAATATCAAGACGTGTGCGGCAAGCTGAAAAGCTACCGGAAGATAGCGGGAAGCGCGAATCTGAACAGCCTGATCAACGAGCTGCGGCATTCATATAGCCATAAACCGGCTTTCATAGACGAGCTCGATAAAGTCAATTGAGCCGTTGCTGCTTACACCAATTAGCGAAGCGAAAGCGGCAAACGAATCTTCCTTGATTTGCAAGAATGGTTTTAATGTTATAATAAAGCAAGTAAATGCAATCGGAAAAGAAAGTTGAATGAACGATGAAGGGCGGGAAATTAAGCAATGGCAAAAAAAATCGACAAGAGCACCACGGATGCGATTAGAAAGTTGCTTAGGCAATATGATGTTAAAGAAGAAGATCGTATCGTTATCGACTTGAAAAACAGTATAATTACTGAATACGATGGTGTAGCGGATAATATCTCTGATTTAATGGGAATTAGAGGTACGATATCAAATGAACGGGCACAAGAATGGCTTAAGGAAAATGAGGAAATGAGGAAAGAATGGTGAAGAAGGGAGTAATCCTGGATACCAACATTGCAATCAGTCTATTAAACGATAATCATTCAATCGTTTTATTGATGTAGACAATGATATTGCGACCATTGCAGGGAAAATCAGATTAGAGCAGAGAAAGAAGTAAATCGCAATGTGAAAGCACCGGACTCCCTTATCGTTGCTTCTGCCATACATAAAAAGTATGATCTTTTCACGCTTGATAAAGGGATGGGGTTTGCCGAGCAATATGGTATCAGAATGGCTAAAATGATTGATTAGCCGCAAATGAGTATTGTAAGATTTCCCTCTTTTACTCCGCACCTTCCCTAGACGCTAGCACGGACCGACTCTACCAATCTCTCATAGGATAGAAGAGAGAGGGGAGTTGGTCATTCATGAGTTATCAAAGTACTTCGATCGGCAGCAAGTGGATCAAGACGAAGTGGCTGCTCGGCAAAAAAAATACCCGCGCATACGTGCCGCAAACGATGCCGTTCACCCGCGGCAATCTTGGCGCCATGCTGGCACAATACGCAACCGTTTATTTTAAGCCGACCGGCGGCACGGGCGGATCCAATATTAATCGCATCCGGAAGCTGAAGGACGGTTATCAAGTTCAGTTAAATTCGAACAAGCAGCGGTACGCCACGCAGGATGAGCTCTACGAGGAGTTGAAGAGACGCGCCAAGGGGCGCTCGTACTTGCTGCAGAAGGGCATTCAGCTGGCCGAAGCAAACGGCCGGCCGTTCGACATCCGCGTCATGGTGCAGAAGTCGAACGAAGGTACCTGGAAGAGCACGGCGATTTTCACGAAAATCGGCAAGGCGGGCAAAGTGGCCACGAACTACCATCAAGGCGGCGAGCTGGGCTATTTCAAGCCGACGCTGGCGAAGGCCGGGTTCGGCAAGAGCGTCATCGCCCGGAAGGAAGAAGAGCTGAAGCAGCTCGGGCAGAAGGTCGGGAGGGCATTCGACCGGCATATGAAGGGATTCCGGGAGCTGGGGCTCGACGTCGCCTTGGACGGCGAAGGCAACGCCTGGATTCTCGAGGTGAATACGAGACCCCAGTTCTACCCGCTGAAGCAAATGGGCGACAAAAGCATGTACCGCAGCATTATGTCTTATGCGAAGCAATATGGCAGGAAGGGATAGGAGAGGCTGACTGAACCTATCTCTAGTTGCTAACTTAAATAAAGAGGAGTAAGATGGACTCTAGCATAATCCATGTCTAGCAATCCAGTCAGCAAGGAGTCCTTCCTCATGGTCAAATTATCGAAGTCGCATACGTTTCTGCTTATTTCGTTTCTCGTCATCGTCTGGGGCGTTAATTGGCCCTTATCCAAGTTCGCGCTAACCTATATGCCGCCGGTCTTATTCTCGGGGACGAGAACATTGCTGGGCGGCTTTCTTTTGCTGGCGATCGCCATTCCGAGATACCGGAAGCTTCGGCTCGGCCAAACCTGGCCGATCTACCTGATCTCCGCGCTCGTCAACGTCATCCTCTATTACGGCTTGCAGACGATCGGCCTGAACTTCCTGCCGTCGGGGCTGTTCTCTGCGATCGTCTTTCTGCAGCCGGTGCTGGTCGGCATCTTCTCATGGCTTTGGCTCGGGGAATCGATGAATGGACTCAAAATCGCCGGGCTGCTGCTCGGCTTCGCCGGCGTCGGCGTCATCAGCAGCGGGGCAGGGGGGCTGTCGGGCCATATCTCCGTCGAAGGCGTGCTGCTCGCGCTCAGCTCCGCGCTCAGCTGGGCGCTCGGCACCGTCTATGTGAAGCGGAAGAGCGCCGTCGTCGATCCGATCTGGCTTGTGACGCTGCAGCTGATCGCCGGCGGACTGCTGATGACGATCGCGGGCAGCGGCGTGGAGAGCTGGGCCGACGTCGAGTGGAACGCCGCGTTTGTCGCGAGCCTGCTGTTCATTTCGGTGTTCGTCATCGCGATCGGCTGGCTTGTGTTCTACAAGCTGATGGATTCCGGCGAAGCGGGCCGGATGGCCTCCTACACGTTCCTTATCCCGCTCGTCGCCATACTGACGGGCACCGTGTTTCTGCACGAGCCGTTTACGGCGACGCTGTTCATCGGCCTGGCGTGCATCGTGGTCAGTATTTATTTTGTGAACCGCAGGGGCAAGGAGAAGCCCGCATCGCTAGCTGGTTAACGAACCGTACGGCGGCGCATGCAAAAAAACAGCCGCGGCTCACGGCCGCGGCTGTTCGTCTTACCTTGATGCGTTCAACTGCTTGAAGAGCTCGTCGCGCTCCGCTCTCGAAGCTTGCGAGGTAAGTCGGGACCAGCCGTAGCTGACTTCCCGTTCCCCTTGCGTCAAGCTCCTCATCGCCTCGTCGGCGAATTCGTCAAGCGGCACGCCATCCGTATTGCCGCCCGGAATGCCGAGATCGGTATTCGTATGCGGCGGGCAGATTTCGAGCACTTCGATTTTATGCTCTTCAAGCTGCTTGCGCAGCGATAGCGTGAAGGCATGAAGAGCCGCTTTCGTGGCACTATATACAGGAGCCGCAGACAAGGGCACATGGGCAAGACCCGATGTTACGTTCAGGATCGCGGCATGCTCCTTGCCCTTGAAATGCTGCGTGAACAGCATCGCCAAATGGATCGGCGCATCCAGATTCGTGGCGATTTCGGACTCTGTCTCCTTCCAAGGGTTCTCCGCGTCCAGCTGCACGAAACGCATCACGCCCGCATTATTAAGCAGCACGTTTACGTCAGGATGCTCCCGCGTTACCCGCTCGTACAGCGCGATGCGCTCTTCTTCCTTGGATACGTCGAACCGGTACGTATGCAGCGACGGATAAGCCGCTTGGGCTTCCGCCAGCTTGTCCTCTCTTCTTCCGCAAATCAACACTTTATTGCCCGCTTTTATAAAACGTTCGGCCAGCGCCAGGCCAATGCCCGTAGCGCCTCCCGTAATCAGAATCGTACCCGCTTCCATCTTCATCGTTAACCATGCCCCTTCTCGTAAAATTGATTTGTGCCCGGCCTTCACATAAGCTATTGTATAGCGGTACGAATGCGGCAAGAAGGTGTCTGGTTATCCTGGTATTGCGGGTCCCACCTTGCTTGCGCGCGAGAAGAGGAGGACGGTGCGATTGGCCAAAACCGAACGGGAGCGTAATCGCGAATTAGCCCATTTCCTTCGCAATCGGCGGGAGCGCATGACGCCTTCGCAGGTTGGGCTCCCGGAAGCCGGGCGAAGAAGAACGCCGGGGCTGCGGCGCGGAGAGGTCGCGATGCTTGCCGGCGTAAGCCTGGAGTGGTACACCTATTTGGAGCAGGGACGGCCGATTCACGCGTCGGCCGAAGTGCTCGAAAGCTTGGCGGCCGCGCTGCGGATGGATGCGGCGGAGCGGAGGCATATGTTCCTGCTCGCCCATCGGCAGCCGCCTCCGGAGAAGCCGGCTCCGCAAAGCGAAGTGAGCCCGGCGCTGCAGCGGCTGCTGGACGAGCTGGGGACGAGCCCGGCCTGCGTCATGGACGCGCGGATGAATATCGTTGCGTGGAACGCGGCCATGTACGTGCTGCAGGGCGATTTGAAGGGCATGCAAGAGCGCGACCGCAATTTATTGTGGGGGACGTTCATGTCCGCGGATTTCCGCAAGAGAAAAGGCGACGAATGGGAGGAGCACGCGCGGCGGACGGTCGCGCAGTTCCGAGCCGAATACGCCCGCCATGTCGACGACCCGTGGTGGAGCGATCATGTGCAAGCTTTATCCGAAGCAAGCGGGGAATTCCGGTCCTATTGGGAGCGTCACGACGTGCTGGAATACTCGAACGCCCGCAAAATCTTCCGTCATCCGCTCGTCGGCGACCTGACGTTCGAATACCTTTCTTTCCGGCCGCTTGATCGGACCGACCTGCGGCTATCCGTTCACGTTCCGCTGGATGACGAGACGAAGGCGAAGATTTTGAAGGTGCTGGACGGGTTGAACGAAAGCTGATTTTGGAAGAGTCTCCGTCAGCTTAGCGTGAGGCGCTCTTGCCGCGACGCGGCGCGCGCTCTTTCGACGACGCGAATTCGGATTAAGCAGGCTAAGAGCAGCAGCGCGCTGCCTGCGAGGATCCAAAGGGTGCCGGTCCCTTGGCGCTGCTCCAAGCTCCACCCGATCAGCAAGGGGAGCAAGGCTCCGCCAATCCCGCCGGATGCGATAAGCAGACTTGTCGTTTGTTTCGCGTAGCCCGGGAATACGCGGTTCGCATACACGAGGATCATCGCGAAGATGCCCGATAAGAACAGGCCGATCAGGAAGACGAGCGCATAAGCGGCAATTGCGTCTTTGGTTACCGCAACCCACGCGAGGGAGAGAGCCGCGCCAGCCGCGCTGCAGAACAGAAAGCTGAAGTAGTTGATCCTTTCGGCCATATAGCCCGAGAATAATCGGCCAATGACCATGGCGACCCAGAACAGCGTTACCGAAAGCGTCGCCCTTGACGAGCTTAATTGGAATCGCTCCGCAAAAATCGACGGCAGGAAGTTCGCAAAGCTGATTTCAAGCCCTACATAGAGAAATACGAACGCGATAAAGAAGGCGAGCTTGGAGAAACGAGGCCGACGATTTTCGGATATGGCGGAGCTTTCCTCTTGCATAACCGTATCGTTAAGCGATGCCTCTGCCGCCTGGCGGCGAGGGGCGACGAAAGGGCTGCTCCATAGCAGCAGGTTAATGACCGCGAAGAGAGCAACGACGGCAAAAGCCGAGGCAAAGGGGTACCTTGCGATCAAGTAGCCGGAAGCAAGCGGCATGAACAACGCGCCGAGTCCGAAGGCAACCTCCAGCCGGCTCATCGTTACGGCGGGGCGTTCGGTCGATTCCAGCAACAAGGTTCCGATCGCGGTTTGCGTCATGCCGAAGCCGAGCCCGTTCACGGCGGCGAGCCCCAAGACGAAGAACCAGTGCTGCTGAAGGGGCAGAACGCCATGAACGAGGACCAAGGCAAGCATCCCCAGCCATATCGTCCTCCGGTACCCGAGCCGGACGGACCACCCCGGCGCCAGAAGAACTCCGCATAAAAACCCGGCAAATTGCGCGAAAACGAGCCGTCCGCCGTCGGCGTAATTTTTGCCGTAGCTATGCAATAGCTCCGGCAACAACGCGCCGAACGCGACCGTCGCCAGACCGACCATGAAGTACGCCAAACAACCTAACCCGATCATCCGTTTCATTCGTCCGTCCCCCTCTAACTCGCCTTAAACGCGCGGTTATGCGCGATAATCTGTTCGATCGCATCCGCAACGGAAGGGATGATATGATTAGCGCGGCTCCTTATTTCATCGCGGCTATCGCGCATGGCGTAGCTATGCTCCGTTAAGGCGAACATGGGCAAATCGTTGAACGAATCCCCGATGCACGCCACTTCGTCCCGCCGAAAGCCCAGCTCCCGGATCAAACGGGACAAGCCGGCCCCTTTCGAGACGCTTCGCGGCATGACATCGAGACAATCCTTGTCGGAAATGAACGTTTCGATTCGTCCTTCGAACCGGCTGTTCAATTCGGCCGCCAGCGCGTTCAGCCGCGCAAGCTCCCCGAAAAAGGAGATTTTGCAGCATCGCAATTCATCGCCGGCCAAAACCGCTTCCAAATCGCGCCGTTCCGTACATGCCGATAAAATCCGCGACTCATACGATAGAGAAGCGCTGCTCCGCTCCGTTACATAGAGGGAGTCGTCCGCGCACTGAATAAAACGGACGATGCCGCGGGTTGCCTGCAGCAGCCGGGAGGACAACGCGGGTTCGAAGTCGGAGGAGGCCAGCAGCCTTAAATCCTTATGGTAAACCGTCGCGCCGTTCTGGCCTACCGCATGATAGCGCCCCTTAAACGGCCGCATGAAGGCATTGATTTCGGCATACATCCTGCCGGAAGCGATGCACAGCTCCAAGCCTTCGCCGATTGCCCTTGCGACGGCGGCGCGGTCTCTATCGTTAATTTGTTTGGAGGCGTCCAGCAAAGTGCCGTCCAAATCGCTTGCGATCAGCTTAATCATCGCCATCCTCCTCCGATGCGACAAGCAGCTCGACGCGATGTTCCGCCAGTTTCTCCATGATCGCGCTCTCCGGCTTCCGATCGGTAACGAGCAGGTCGATGGATTCCAGTCCGGCGATGTTGTAGAACATTTGGTCGCCGAACTTCGTATGGTCCGCGAGCACGATGACCTGGTTTGCCCGTTTAATCATTTCCCGCTTCACGGCGCCGTCCTCCACGTCGGGATAAGACAAGCCGTTCGCCGTTATGCCGCATGCGCCGAGAAATAATTTCTCCACTTGGTAATCCGCCAGCATATCGGTCGTGGACGGCCCGAACAGAAAGCGGTGCTGCACGTTCAATTCGCCGCCGAGCAGGTACGTTCTTACCGATTTCTTCTTGGACAGCGCATCCGCGATATCGATCGAGTTGGTTACGGCGACGACGTTCTCCGCAGTCAAATATTCGGCCGCGAATTGCACGGTAGTGGACGCGTCCATCATAATAAAGTCGCCGTTCTTGACGAGCGACGCGGCGAATTGCCCGATCTCGCGCTTCACGCCCGACTCCCTGACCAGGCGTTCCTTGTACTCGTAAACTTCTTTCGTTTTTTTCGGAAGTACCGCTCCCCCGTGCGTCCGGATAATCAGGCCAAGCTCTTCCATCTTCAGCAGATCCCGGCGGGCCGTGTCCCTGGACACTTCGAACCGTTGGCAAATATCCTTGATGTCGATTCGTTGATTGCGGTTCAAATGCTCCATAATCGCGTTGATCCGCTCTTCTTGAAACATGGGCTGATTCCTCCCTTTCTGAAAAATAAGCATAAATACGCATGATGCCTTAAGTCATTATACAAAATTATATGCGCATTTGGAAGTGAATATCGTCATTTACGCAACATCAACAACAAATTACCGCTTAGGAAAGCGCATGTTTGCCGCATAAAAAAAACCGCCAGGCGTGCTGGGCGCCAAGGCGGTGTTTGTTTTCTTTTATCCGAGTACCGGAAAATTCACTTGAAACTGCGCTCCTTCCACCCACGACCCTGTCGTAAAATCCCTGCCTCTGACGAGCACGCGGTCCTCGTAAACCTCGACGCAGTAGCCCTGGCTGCCGTCCTTGCGCTCATCCTCGTCCGTCCATAGATAGGCGACCGACGACGCATTGAACATGGCGGGCAACCGGCCGGCGCCGTCGTGGAAATTATGAGGCGCGTCAAGCTCCCAGTGCGTATGGCCCGTGAACAGAATCGCGTGGCGATGCTTCGCGAGCACCGCTTTGAGCTCCGCGTCCTGCGTCACGCCGAACCAATTTTGCGCTTCGGAGGAGCCGGCCACCGTGTCCTTGAGCGGCTGGTGCAGGAAGACGAACGCCGGGCGGTCCGGCGACGCTTCCTCGCCAAGCTTCGCGTCCAGCCACGCCAGCTGCTCTTCCGACAAGTCGCAGAACAAATCGAGCCCTTGCTCGGTTCCGAGGAAGATGAAGTGGAAGCCGCGGATCCAGTGATCATGGTAAGGACCGGTCATGTCCGTTGCCGTCAAGAAGCGGGCGAGGCGGTCCGGCCACACGCCCTGGGCGACGTCGTGATTGCCCATCGTGAACAGCAGCTCCGGCAGCCGGTCCTTATGCTTGTCCCAAATCCGGCGAAGCTCCGCGTATTCTTCGGGGAAGCCGCGGTCCGTCACATCCCCGACATGCATGATGCCGCAGGAGTCCGTCCGGTTGGCGGCGATATCCCGGAGCGCGCGGTCGAAATTGCGGTTATGCTCATGTTCCGGATCGTCGGTGACATGCGTATCCGTAATGACATGAAAGGCGAGAAGAGGGGATTCGGTTTGCTTTATTCGGCGATCGTCCTTCATTTTCGCATAGATACCTCCCGGTTCTCGAATCGATCTTGAAAGCCAAGCTCCCGATAGGAGGAGACGACCGCGTCGGCGGCCGGCAAATGATCCGCTCCGGCGTCTTGCGGCCCGGTTATGCCGATTGCCGCCGCCGCGTCCGCCGATTTGGCCATGAGCATGTCGCCGTTGGAATCTCCGATAACCGCAGCCTGCGCGGCGGGGACGGACAGCTTGCGGCAGGCGAGCTCGACCATATCGGGGTACGGCTTGCCCCTTTCCACTTGGTCGTTGCCGATAACGGCGGAGAAATAGCGCCGCAGGCCAAGCCACTGCAGATGCTTCTCGGCCGCGGCCGTTTCATCGGCCGTAACGACGGCGAGCGGGAGGCCGATTGTGCGGCATTGCTCCAGGAACGGCACAAGATCGGGCACGGCCCGGGCCGCCCGGGACTGCTCCAGCTGCTCGTTGGCGGCTTGGCTGCATTGCCGGGCCAGTACGGCCGCTTCCGCCCAGGACAGCCCCGACCGGTAGCCCTGCCACGCCAATAGCGTCAAAATATCGCCTACGGTCCCCATCGAGAAGGGGCCGTTGCGGTCGTAATCGGCGATCGCTCCGTCCGGCGCGCGGTACAATCCCCATAGCGCCGTTACGTCCATAAGCCGCGGCGATCGCTCCGTTGCTTCAAGCTCCCGGGAATAGAGGGAGAGCAAGAGGTCGGCCCAGTACCCCCAAGTGTACATAAAATCCATTAACGTCCCGTCTTTGTCGAACAAGATGGCTTGCACGTTGAAACGGGCGTCCTTTGCGAACAATTGCGGCATGCAGCATGAGCCTCCAGTTATTTGTTAAGCTTGTCCAGCTCGCGCTGGGCGGTTTCTTTCGCTTCCTTCAGCGCTTCTTCGACGGATTCGTTGCCGATCTGCACTTTGTCCGCCGCGATGGCGAGCGCGTCGTTGATTTTGCCGCCGGTCGGGTCGAGGAAAGGCGCCGACGCGTGGGCGGCCTGCTTCAGCGGGATCGTGCTTTGCGGATTGGACTCGCTGAACGCGACGAACTCGGGATTGTCGAGCGCGGATTCGCGCACGGCGATGTAGCCGGTGTTCATCGACCAGAAGGCCGTGTTCTCCGCGTTCATGAAGAAGCTGAACCATTTGAAGGCGGCTTGCTGCTGCTCGGGGCTCGCTTTGGCCGGAATGCCCGCCATGATCGCCGAAGCGACGGGCTTGCCTTCGCCGCCGCCTTCCCAGCCCGGCTGCTCCATGGCGCCCAGCTGCGCGAAGTCCAGATCGCCTTGGTCGCCGCTGGAGCCGGTATAGCCGGCGGCCTGGCCCTTCATGACGTCGTCGATCGTTTTGTACCAATATTCCCAGCCTTGGCCGCCGGAGTGAATGCGCATGATCTGATCGTCATGAATCCATTTGCGGAACAGCTCCCAAGTCGAGACCCATTCCGGCGAATCGACCAACACGGTTTTGCCGTCGTCGCTCAGGATTTTGCCGCCTTTGCTCATCACGGCGTCGATCATATTGTCCTTGCCCCACATCGGCTCCCAGCCGTAGAAGGTCGTCTTGCCGTTCGCCTTCTCGGTCATCTTGGCCGCAGCCTCCGCCAGCGCCTCCCACGTGGTCAGCTCCTCGGGCTTGATGCCGTTCTTCTCGAGCGCGTCTTTGCGGTAGTACATCACCTGGGTCGTTCCGTACATCGGCAGGAAGTACTGCTTGCCGTCCACCTTGCCCTGCTCCAGAAACGTCCGGATAACATCTTCTTGATGGAAGCCGGCTTCTCCTGCGATCAAATCGTCGAGCGGCGCATAATAGCCTTTGCGCGCCCAATCGACGTTGGAGGACAAGACGGCGGCGGGCACGTCTCCCGATACGATCGCGGCTTGAAGCTTCTGCTCGGTCTCGGCGTAATCCGCCTGAACGACGGGCTTTACGATCACTTCCTGCTGCGAAGCGTTGAACTTATCGATCAGCAGCTGCATGTTCTCGCCGAGCTTGCCGCCGAGGCCGTACCAGAATTCGATCGCGACCGGCTCCGCGGCGGACGGGCTCTCGGACGGGCTCGTCGCTCCCGCATTTGCCGCGGGGGAATTGGCCGGATTGCCGGCATTGCCGGCATTCGTGCCGCAAGCCGTCGTCAATAGAATGGAAGTCAGCGCGATTCCGGAAATCATTTTTTTAACCTTCGTCATGTTTGATTCACTCCGTTTTAGTTTTTTTCTTACCCTTTGCTTGCGCCTGCGGACAGGTTGACGCTGCGGATGATCGTTTTCTGCGTGAATACGAACAGGATGATCAACGGGGCGATCGTCATGGCGCTGGCGGCCATAATGAGCGGCCACTTGAGCCCGTATGCGCCTCCTTCGACGAAAAAGCCGCGAAGACCGGCCGATACCAATTGCAGATTCGGATCCTTGGTGATGAGCATCGGCCAGAAATAATTGTTGTACTGCTCGATAAACGTAATGAGCGCGAGCACGGCGAAGGAAGAGCGCGTCAGCGGAAGCAGAATCGTCCACAATACGCGAAAATGCGACGCGCCGTCGATTTTGCCGGCTTCGACCAGCTCGTGGGAAACTTGAAGAAAGGCTTGCCTGATCAGAAAAATCGAGAATACGCTGACGCAGTTCGATAAAATAAGGCCGCCGTACGAATTCAGCAATTGCAGCTTGCCGAGCACGACGTAGCTTGGCAAGTACGTAGCCGTGGCGGGCACCATGTAGCCGACCAGAATGGCGGAGGTGAAGAGGCCCTTCAAGCGGAACTTCATATGGGTCAAGGCGTAAGCCATCATCCCGGAATTGACGATTTGAAGGACGCCGATGGCTCCGGCGACGAACACGCTGTTCAGCAAATAACGGGTGAACGGCGCCGCCGCCCAAGCTTCCGCAAAATTGCTCCACAACGCCGTCTGCGGCCAGAGCGTCGGCGGAAATTGCCAAATCTCGTCGTTCGTCTTCAAGGCGCTGCTCGCCATCCAATAGAACGGGAAAGCCATAAGGATCGCCGCCGCGGCGAGCGTGGCATGACGGGCGAGAACGCCGAGGCGTCTTAAGTGGTGCATAGCGATGCTCCTTCCTGCGGATTAGGTATAATGGACGGTGCGCCGGCCCATGAAGAAGGAGAGCAGAGACAGCGCGACGCAGCCCAGAATTAACGTAATGGCGATCGAGGACGCTTCGCCGATCTCGAAGGACGTAAACGCGGATTGATAGTAAAGATAGAGCAGCGTACGGGTCGATCCGGCCGGCCCGCCTTGCGTCAGCACGTTGATCTGATCGTACGCCTGCAGCGCTTGAATGGTCTGGACGATCACAAGGAAGAACGTCGTCGGCGAGATGAGCGGCAGCGTGACGTTCAACAATTTGCGCCACGGGCTCGCGCCGTCCAGCTCCGCCGCTTCGAGCAGATCGGAGGGTACGTTGTTGATGGCGACCAGGTAGAAGATCATGCTCCAGCCGGCGGATTTCCAGACGGTGACGAGCAGGACGCCGACGAGCGCCCAATTCGGATCCTCCAGCCAGCGGATGCCTTCGATGCCGACGGCTTGAAGCGCGTTGTTGGCCAGTCCGACGTCGGGCTCGTAGATCCATGACCATACGATGGACACGGCGACCGTGGGCGTCACCCAAGGCGAGAACATGAGCGTCCGATAGACGGCGCCGCCCCCGAGCTTCCGGTTCAGAAGCAAGGCAAGCAGCAGGCCGGCGACGATAATGGGTACGACGCTGCCGAGACAGAACAGGACGGTGACGCGAAGCGAGTCGTAAAAGTTCGGATTCGCGAGAAGATTCCGGTAGTTATCGAATCCGACGAACACCTTCTCCGGGCTCATGAAATCCCATTCCATGAAGCTTAGGCAGATCACGTATCCGAGCGGGAAGAACCAGAACAGGACGAGCGGGACCAGGGCCGGCAGCGTGAACAGCAGGGCTTGGAGATCACCGTACAATCGGGCTAGCTTCATTTTTCCTCCTTCTTTACCGTACGAATATTATTGAATCTTTGGTATAATACAGGATGTTGTTGCAAGTTTTCGGCAATCGTTCAAAAATTATTGTACGATCAATCGACCTTTTTTTGGTCAATATACTGTTAAATCGACATGAATATTATGTAAATCAGACATCTGAGGAGGAAGGCGAACCGGTGAAAACGAAGACGATCGGCAAAATGCAGGAGCCTTCGTCGCCTCGCGAGGAGCTTAGGGCCAAGGTGATCGACGCAATCGCGCAGACGATGGATCTTTACGGCGTTAATTATTCGTTCGGGCAGCTGTACGGCATTATGTTTTTTGAGGATAAGCCGCTGACGCTGGAGGAAATGAAGACGAGCATGTGCATGAGCAAGAGCAATATGAGCTATGCGGTCCGTTCGCTCGTCGAATCCAAAATGGTCACGAAGCTGAACGAGAAGGAGGAGCGCAAAGACCTGTACGTAGCGGAGACGGACTTCTTCAAGGCGTTCCAGTCCTTCTTCACGACGAAGCTGCAGCGGGAGATCGACGTCATGCGCGAGGCGATCGACGCGGTCATCCCGGAGCTGTCGGAAACGATCCTGAAGCTGGATACGCCCGAGGAGGAGCGAAGGCTGTGCCTGGAGGATCTTCATAAGCTGAAGCACGCGGTCGGCTACTATGAATGGCTGCAGCAATTCGTTCTGGATTTGCAAAGCGGCAAGTACTTCAAGGCGGAGCGGGATGCGGTGGAGGAGATACGCTTGAAAGGAGGCCATTCCGTTGAAAATAAGTGATTTGTCCCGGTTAACCGGCGCAAGCACGCGGTCCATCAGGCACTACGAGAAGAAAAAGCTGATTCAAGCCGTTCGTCTCGATAATAACTACAGGGAGTTTGACGAGACGGCCGTCGAACGCATTCGAATCATTCAGCTCTATCTGGGCCTCGGGCTGACGGCCGAGCAGATCGAGAATATATTGGGCTGCGAGGTCGCGGTTCCCGATCAATATGAATATTGCGAAGAAATGGTCGGCATCTATCGGGAGAAATCGGAATCGATCGATAAACAAATCCAGGCGTTGACGGTCGTTAAGGAACAGCTGGACCAACAAATCGACACGATGATCGCCAAGCGGGAGTCTAAAGCGGCGAAGCCTCTGCTCGCCTGAACGGGAAGAAAGCCCCCGGATTCAATAATCCTCCGGGGGCTTCTCGGGCTTTAGCGGATTTAAGCGCCAGACCTTCTGGACAGCAGCTCGGCCAGCCGCCCGAAGCCGTCCTCGCCTAGGCCCTCGTCGATGGCCCGCCGGGCAAGCGCTCTGGCCGCGCTTAGGACGCTTGCGTCAATGCCGTGATGCTCGGCGGCATGAATAATGTGCGCCATGCCCGCCTCGGCCGACACGAGATTGGATGCATCGCCCGGATAGCGGCCTTCGTCCGCTTCGTCCGCTATCCCGGTTATAATGTCGGGCAAGATGGCCGCGATACCTCGCGCGTGAACCGCAAAATCTTTTGCGGAAATATGCTCGGAGGCGGCCAAGGCGAGGGCATGGACATAACCGCTCATGGACGTCCAGAAGAGGTCCAATAGAGCCACGTCGTGCGCGGCAGCGCGCCCGGGATCGGAGCCGAGATAGGAAGCGGTGCCGCCCAGGCTAGACAGGGCCGATTGAACGTTTCGATAGACAGACTCCGGCCCGCTGTACAAGATCGATGCCGCGGGAGTTCCGATGGACGGGGTCGGGGTCATGATCGCCCCGTCGAGGTAATCGATGCCGTGCCCGGCAGCCCATGCGGCCATCTCGCGGGCCCGCGCCGGCGTGTCGGCGGTGAGGTTGACGAGCGTCCGGCCTTGGAGCTCGCTTCCTACGGGCGCGAGTATGGATTGTACGGCGTCGTAGTCCAGCACGCAAACGATGACGAGCGGACTCGCAGCGACCGCGCCGCCGATCGTATCCGCGAGAACCGCGCCTTCCTTAACGAGCGCATCCGTCTTGCCGGCGGACCGGTTCCACACGGTGGCGAGGTGACCGTTCTTTACAAACGCGCCGGCGAGCGCCCGCTCCATCGGCCCCATCCCGATTATCGTCACCGGCATGCGCGAATCTTGTTTCGCGACCGTCTCCTCCCCGATCGGTCTGCTATTGCCATTTTGCTCATTTCCGCTGCGGTTATTGTTCTCCACAGGAAATGCCTCCCTTCATTTAGGTTCAAGCTTATACTAAAGGTTGACACTAGTGTGAAAGTCAAGCGTTCGGCGGCTGCAGCGTATAAACGCGCTTTTTTGGGGGATGACTTGCGGAAGCGTTGGAAGTACAATAGGAAGCGGCATCAAACTCGGCAAGGCAAGGAAAGGCGGACTCCCGGCATGAGCAACAACAAGCACCTGCTTCCTCATTTAGGCTTTCTGGCGGTTTATCTGCTATGGGGCATTAATATCAGCTCGATGAAAATCGGCGGCCAGGAATGGGATCCCGTCATGTTCAACGGGCTTCGTTACGCATGCATCGTCCCGATGCTCTGGCTTATGGCTTACATGTACAGCCGCCGTTCGGGAATAAGCCTTCGGATGGAAAAAAAAGATTTGGGCCTTATTCTGTTCCTCGGCGTGCTCTCCGCGGTCGGCATGGAGGTTATGCTGTCTTACGCGCTGCAGTTCTCAAACGCGGCGAACGGCTCCGTACTCGGCCGGGGCTTCATGCCCGTGCTTACCGTCATCATCGCGCTGGCGCTCAGGGAAATCCGGGTGACCCCGCGGATTCTCATCGGATTGCCGCTTGCGTTCGCGAGCGTGATCGTCATCGTGGCCGGCGGGGGCGGGGGGCTGCATTTTGGCGGGGATACGCTGCGGGGCGATCTGCTGCTTCTCCTGCGCAGCCTCTTCGGAGCGATCTATTTGATCCTTATGAGCAGGCTGACGTCACGTTACCCGCTCATGCTGCTGATCGCGTGGGAGATGAGCGCCGGCGCTGCCGTCCTGCTGCCTTACGTGCTCTGGAAGGGAGATGCGGCCTTCTATGCCGACATCTCGGCGACGGGCTGGACGAGCCTGGCGTATACGGCCCTGCTCGCGACCGTGGTCGGCTTCACGCTGCATAACTGGAGCCTCGCCCGCCTCGGACCGTTCAAAGCTTCCTTCTACGGCTACATCCTTCCGATAACGGCCGCGGTTTCCGGCTATTATTTGTTGAAGGAATCGATCACGGTCTATCAAGTGCTCGGCGGGATCGGCGTGCTGGCCGCCATGTACCTCGTGCAGCGGGACAGGCAGCAGAAGAGCGTGCAGACGGCGAGCAGAGAGGCGGGCAGGGAGGCTTGAGGGCCATTTCATCGGCAAAAAGGGGTCGTCCCCAAAAAGCGGTTCGAACTGCTTTCGGGGACGACCCTATTTGGTTGGCGCAAGCAGTTGCCGGGCGGTCCCTGCTATGAGGATGAATAATCGTGGGAAGGGTTAGCGAGAGACATCGCTAATTAGTGAGGCATTCTTTCGTCCGGATGAAGGAGTGAGGCAAATTCACTAAATAGTGAGGCGTTCCTCACTTTTTTCGTTGTCGGCGCAGGGCTCGGAACAAACAATGAGGCAAACCTCACTCCCCGTGAAGCTACCTTCACGGATAATGAGGTTAGCTTCATTAAATCGCCAATGTTACTCAAATTCCTCGAGAATAGTGAGGCTAAGCTCATAAATTAGTGAGGTTGTCTCATTAATGCTCCAAGGTGCCTCACAAAGGCTCCCATATCCTGAAATTTCAGCGTCCTCAATTCGCAATCTGCGTAGCGTCCGGATGAAGGAGTGAGGCAAATTCACTAAATAGTGAGGCGTTCCTCACTTTTTTCGTTGTTCGCGCAGGGCTCGGAACAAACAATGAGGCAAACCTCACTCCCCGTGAAGCTACCTTCACGGATAATGAGGTTAGCCTCATTAAATCGCCAATGTTACTCAAATTCCTCGAGAATAGTGAGGCTAAGCTCATAAATTAGTGAGGTTGTCTCATTAATGCTCCAAGGTGCTTCACTAAGGCTCCAGTATCCTGAAATTTCAGCGTCCTCAACTCGCAATCTGCGTAGCGTCCGGATGAAGGAGTGAGGCAAATTCACTAAATAGTGAGGCGTTCCTCACTTTTTTCGTTGTTCGCGCAGGGCTCGGAACAAACAATGAGGCAAACCTCACTCCCCGTGAAGCTACCTTCACGGATAATGAGGTTAGCCTCATTAAATCGCCAATGTTACTCGAATTCCTCGAGAATAGTGAGCTTAAGCTCATAAATTAGTGAGGTTGCCTCATTAAATGTTCCAAGGTGCCTCACTAAGGCTCCAGTATCCTAACATTTCAGCGCCCTCAAAGCTCCGTGCCTCCGACAATATAGCGCTTCCCCTCGCAATCAGGAGGCTCCGCAGCGCGGAGACGAGGCTCAACGCCGCTTGCCGGAAGCGGTCCAGTGCGCCGGGCGGGCGAACGACGGCGGCAGCTTCGTATCCGCGTCGCCTTTGGCCGCGTTCAGCTGGGCTTGGGTCAGGAACAGGCAATCGGCGAGGTTCGCGCCCCGAATGTCCGCATCCCGGAAATCGGCCCCGATAAGGTCGGCGAACCGAAGGTCGGCGCCCCTCAGGTCGGCGGCGATAAGGTAAGCGCCCCGCAGGTTGGCATACCTGAAGTCGGCGCCTTCGAGCTTGGCGCCGATAAGGTCGGCTCCGCGGCCGGCTTTTTTGTGGCGGACCGGCTGCCCTGCATGCTTGCGGCGCGCGTCCTCCCGCACGAGCTCGCTCGTCTGCAGGAGCAGGACGTTGACCTCCGCGCGGTGCGCCGCCACGTCCAGCCCGAGGAGCTCTTCGGCGTTTAGGCGGGTGAGACGGACGATCTGCTCGAGCTTCTCGCGCAGCTCGCCGTGAATCGAACGGGCCGGCTGCCGCGACAGCGCCTCGGTCAAGTACCAGAGCAGCTCGTGCAGCTGCCACATGACGGGGAATACCTCGAACATTTGCTTCGCGGTGCCCGGCGTCTGCCGCCAGTCCCGTCCGGCGTAAGTAACCTGCGACACGGCCTGCCCCGCGCCGAAGCAGTCGTAGACGGTGCAGCCGCGGAAGCCCAGCTGCCGCAGACTGCCGTGAACGCCACAGCGGAAATCCTCCCGGAGATTGCCGCACGGCTGTCCGGCCGCTTTGTCGGCGGCGAAGTCGGCCGAAGCCGCGAACGGCAGCGCGACGCAGCACAGACCGAAGCAGCTCTCGCAATCGGCCTGCAGACTGCCGCGGTTCAAAGGGATCGATTCGTTGTGATGATAGTCGCGATTCTCGGACACGTCTTCATAAACTCCTTCTGCTCGGTGCGAATGTACGCTAACCGCGTTTCATTTCCGTGCATTGTAATCCCTTTATGGTAATACGCCGCCACGGCCGCTGGCAAGCATCGAAGTACGGCCCGTCGGACGCAAGCGATAGCTCCGCGAAGCCTGTCCTCCAAGCGTTAACGAAAAGACTGGATTTTTTGAAGACGTAATCGCCTCCGGATCTTCTTCTCGTAAATAGACGGCTGCGGCGCCGAAAAGTTACCGCTGGCGTTGACTTCCAATTAGTAGATTTGTAGACTGACGTTAAAAGATGGACAGGGAGGGGACGAAGCATGCGCATCCGACATGCGGCAAGCGGCGATTATTACGAGATTTCCCCGCTATTGGACCGGTGGTGGGGCGGACGGCCCATCTCGGGGCTGCTGCCGAAACTGTTTTTTGACCATTTCAACGACACGAGCTTCGTGGCGGAGGAGGACGGCGTAACGGTTGGCTTCTTGATCGGGTTTTTGTCGCAAAGCAGCCGGGACGAGGCGTACATTCATTTCGTGGGGGTCCATCCCGATTACCGGAAGCGCCGGATCGGCAGAACGCTGTATGAACGATTTTTTGACGAGATGAAGCGGCATGGCCGTACGATCGTCCGCTGTATCACATCGCCCGTTAACCGAACGTCGATTGCCTACCATACCGCGATGGGCTTTCAAATCGTGCGGGGGGACGGGATCGCGGACGGCGTCTCCGTGCATTCGAATTATGACGGCCCCGGACAAGACCGGGTATTGTTTGCCAAAAGGATATGATCATGCGCATAAGCTGTCTCGTCAGGGAGGAATTCCGGATTTCCCTCAGGCGAGGCCGTTTTTTTGCGTTCGGCGATCGTTACAGCCTCGCATTGCTCGCTGAATCGGGCAGGAGCGCGGACGTTGCGTGGAACCCGGGAGCTAATCCGGGCAGGAGCAGGAGGGTCGCGGAAAGCGGGGGCTTATCTTTTATGGCGCAAATCGTTGATGCCGCGAAATAAAACGGGACAAAAAGCTACATGGACGGAACGGGAATCGGCTTTTAATATTGATAATGAAAATCATTATTAATAAATTCGAGGTGATCGAATAACAGATGAGCGCCATTCACTTAACGTCCGTGGAGGATATGATCCACTCTCATACGTATGCGAAGGCGAGACGGCGCGTACTCGTTCAACTGATCGAAGCGCTGCTGTACGAGCGGCTGGCGGCGTTTACGATGAACGAGGCGGCCGAGCGGGAAGGAGAGGAAATCAGAATCGAGGGACGCGATGCCGGAGGCGCTCCGGTCTTCTACGTCTGCGAAGGAAGGCGGACCGCGAGCTTCGGGAGAATCCGGCTCTCCGGCGGGCCTATTATGCGGGTGCATGAAGGCGAGGTCGAAGAAGCGAAGGATCCGGCTCTCCTGCTCGTCGAGATCGCGCGCGTGCGGGAGGCTCCGTCCGGCCCGCTTGCCGTATTCGCCCGGGAAATCGAGCAGACGCTGCTGAAGGAAGCCGCCGCGCTCCATTGGCGAGGCAGGCAAGGGGAGGCGCGGAGAGGGGAGCGCGGCCACGACGATCTGGAAGGTGACGTCATCGAGGCGCATCCGTATCATCCGTGCTTCAAATCCCGAATCGGGTTTACGCTGGCGGATAACGAGGCGTACGGCCCGGAATTCCATCCCCGGATCAAGCTGCTCTGGTTGGCCGTCCGGAAGGAGGATATGGAGGTTGCCGCTTCCGGGGACGCCGATTGGGAGCGCATCATCCGGGAAGACGTAGGGGAGGCGGCGTACGCGCTCTTCGAAGAACGGTTGGCCGCGCGGAGCCTCGACCCTTCCGGCTTTGCTTTCGTTCCGGTTCATCCATGGCAGTGGCGCGAGCAGGTCGCGTCTGTCTTTTACCGGGAGCTGGCGGCGGGCCGCATCGTGGAATTAGGCGAAGGCGAAGCGCTCTATTCGCCCCAGCAATCGATCCGTTCGCTCGCGAACCGGTCCGATCCGGCCAAGCTGACGGTGAAGCTGTCGCTCGGCATCCGGAACACCTCTTCGCTGCGCACGATAAGCCCGAGGCATGCCAGGAACGGTCCGGCCACGAGCGATCGGCTGTCCGCCATCGTGCGGGGCGACGAGTATTTGCGGGATAAGCTCGGCCTCGTTCTGCTTAAGGAAAGGCTGGGCATGTCCTACCGCTACGAGCTGCTGCCGGAGCCGGTTCGGGCAGCAGCGACCGGCTCGCTCGGCGCGATCTGGCGCGACAGCATCCACCGCTGCCTGGCGGTAGGCGAGGAAGCCGTACCGTTCACCGCCCTATGCCATGTCGGGGAGAACGGGCGACCCTACATCGACCGCTGGTTGAAGTCGGCCGGCCTCGCCGAATGGCTGAAGCGGCTGCTCGACGTTACGCTTCGGCCGGTGCTTCACCTGCTGTTCGCGCACGGCGTCGCGCTGGAGTCGCACGCGCAGAACTTGACGCTCATACACCGGAACGGCGCGCCCGTCCGGCTGGCGGCGAAGGATTTCTCGGGCGGCGTGCTGTTCTATAACGGAGAGGCCGCGGATCCGGCTCTGCCGGAAACGGATCAAAAAGGCGAGGTGCGCGACGTGGTCCATAACGCGCTCTTCTTCATGAACCTGGCGGAGCTCGCCCGTCTGCTCGACAAGCACTACGGGTGGCCCGAGGAGCGCTTCTGGCAGGCGACGGCCGAAGCCGTTCGGCGGTACGAGCGGGATTTTCCCGAGCTGCGGCAGGAATTCGCCGCGTACGATCTGTTCGGGGAGAAGGTGTTCGTCGGCCTGCTGGCGGCGCGGCGAATGCGCGGCGAGAGCGGCCCGCGCGATCACTGGGTAAGCAATGCGCTTTACGATTACAGGCATCGCCGAGAGGGGGAGCCGTCATGACGGCAACGGAAATCGAAAACGCGCCGCCCGGGTTAGCGGCCATTATGGGCTCGCCGGCCTACGCGGCGGCGAGACGGCGCGTGTTCAAGCAATTGACGGAGGCGCTGCTGTACGAGGACATGGTCGCCTGCCGGAGACGCCCGGTTGACGGAGGCGCGGAGGAAATTACGATTACGGGCGCCGACCGGGCGGGCGATCCCGTCCGGTACGTATGCGAAGGGAGGCTTAAGCTGAGCTTCGGGAAGTTCAAGCTGACGCCGCGTCCGGTTAGAAGGGTGAGCGGCGGCGAGGAAAGCGAGGCGGAGGACGTCGCGCTTTTCCTGCAGGAAATTTGGGGAGCGATGGTCGAGGAGCCGCGGCATATCGCCGCGTTCGTCCGCGAGCTGGAACAGACGCTGCTCAAGGACGCGGCGGCCCGTTACGATCGTCTCGTCCGTCCCGTCGGCAAGAGACGGAAGCTGGAGGAGCTCGAGGGCGACGTGCTCGAGGCTCATCCTTATCATCCCTGCTTCAAATCGCGCATCGGCTTCAACCTGGCCGACAACGAGCGGTACGGCCCCGAGTTCCATCCGCAGTTCAAGCTGCTGTGGCTGGCCGTCCGCCGGGAGGACGCCGTGTTCGCGCTGTCGGCGCATACGTCCTGGGAGGAGCACATGACGCGGGAGCTCGGCGAAGCCGTCTTCGCGCGGTTCCGGGAGAAGCTGGCCCTGCTGGGCCGCGAGCCGGACGCCTTCGTCTTCGTGCCCGTGCATCCGTGGCAATGGGAGCATAAGGTCGCTTCCCTGTTCTACCGGTTTATCGCGGACGGCCGGATGGTCGTCTTGGGCGAAGGGGAAGACGAGTATTCGCCCCAGCAATCGATCCGGACGCTGTCGAACCGCACGAGTCCGTTGAAGGATAACGTCAAAACCGCGATCAGCATCGTTAACACGTCCGCGGTCCGGATTCTCGGCACCCATCACGTGACGAACGGGCCGATTCTGTCCGACTGGCTGGAGGCAATCGTGGAAGGCGACCGCTACTTTCGGGAGCGGGCGAGGCTGATTCTGCTGAAGGAGCATGCCGGCGTTTCGTTCCGGTACGAATTGCTGCCGGAGCCGGTCAGGGAAGACGGGTACGGGACGCTCGGCGCGATCTGGCGGGAAAGCGTCCACCGGCATTTGGAGGAGGGCGAGGAGGCGGTTCCCTTCACGGTGCTGTGCCATATCGGCGCGGACGGCCGTCCTTTTATCCATAACTGGGTCAAGAAGGAAGGGCTGGAGAAGTGGCTGAACCGCCTTCTGGCCGTCAGCATCCATCCGCTCGTCCACCTGCTGCTCGCGCACGGGGTCGCGATGGAGTCGCACGGGCAAAATTTGGTGCTGATCGCAAGGAACGGACGGCCGGAGCGAATCGCGGTCCGGGATCTTCCCGGCGGCGTCCGGTTCTATACGAGAAGCGAGGGAGAGCGTGCTCGCCTCGCGGGCCTGCGCGACTCCGATCCGCTTCATCCGAACAGCTACAGCACGTCGCCGATGGAGACGGACAACGTGAACAAAATTCGCAATTTTCTGATGGATTCCTTTTTTCAAATTATGCTAGCTGAATTATGTCTCGTGCTGGAGGAGTACTACGGGCTTAAGGAGAGCGCCTTCTGGCGGGCGGCGGCCGAGCAGATTCATAGCTATTTGCGTCAATTCGGCCAGGGCGAACCGCCGCCGTACGACTTGTTCGCGGAGACGATCGACGTCGGCCAGCTGACGAGGCGCCGGTTGTTCGGCGAGCACGTTATCCGCAATCACGCGGTGGCCAATCCATTATTCCATTTGAGAGAAACGGGAGTGTGATCAGCTTGCAGGCAAATACTGTCCGGTTGGAAGACGCGGCCGCCGAGGCGCTGTCCTCGGTCGTGGAATGCGTCGGCGGCACGCCGCTCGTGCAATTGAAGCGTTTGTTTCCCGATTCGGGCGTCCGGCTGTTCGCCAAGCTCGAGATGATGAATCCGGGAGGCAGCATGAAGGACCGCTCGGCGCTGTTCATGATCGAGCAGGGCATCAAGAACGGCCTGATCGGGCCCGGGACGCATTTGATCGAAAGCACCTCCGGCAATCTCGGCATCGGCCTCGCCATGGTGGCGAAGATCAAAGGGCTGAAGCTGACGTGCGTCGTCGATCCGAAGATCGCGAAGACGAATCTTCAGATTATGAAAAACATGGGCGCGAACATCGACATGGTGACGGAGAAGGACGAGCTCGGCGGCTACCTGAACACCCGGATCAAGCGGGTGAACGAACTGCTGGCATCGACGCCGGATTCGTACTGGATCAATCAGTATGCGAACGAATGGAATTGGCAGGCTTATTATTCCACGGCGGCGCGCGAGATCGTGGACCAGATGAGCGGGCCGATCGACTGCCTCGTCTGCGCGGTCAGCACGACGGGCAGCATATTGGGCTTCTCCCGGCGCCTGCGGGAGTCGAACCCGAACTTGAAGGTGATCGCCGTCGACGCGGCGGGATCGGTCATCTTCGGCGGGCAGCCCGGCGCGAGGGAAATTCCCGGCATCGGGGCGAGCCGGGTGCCCGAGCTGCTCAGCCCGGACGAAATTCACGAGGTCGCGTACGTGAACGATTTGGAATCGGCGGAAGGCTGCAGGGAGCTGCTCGCCCGGGAAGGGATATTCGCCGGAGGCTCCTCGGGCTCGATCGTTGCCGCGCTTCGCAAGCTGCTGCCGTCCTTCCGGCCGTCCTCGACCGTCGTGACGGTATTCCCCGACAGAGGTGACCGGTACATGGACACGGTATACGACGAGCAATGGGTCAACAAATTGAAAGAAAACGGAGGATCGCCCGTATGACAACGATGCTGTATTTAAACCGCGACGATATCAAACTTGCCGGCGGCGAGTCGTCGGAGCTGTACGTGAAGGCCGTCGAGCGCGCGCTGTCGCTGCACGCGGCGAGCGACTTCGTACAGCCGCTGAAGCCGTATTTGCGCGTGAACGGACAGGAGGGGCATATCGCGGACCGCATAATCGCCATGCCTGCCCATATCGGGGGGGAGTCGCCGGTCTCGGGGCTCAAATGGATCGGAAGCAAGCACGACAATCCGTCCCTGCGCGGCATGGAGCGGGCGAGCGGCGTGATCGTGCTGAACGACCCGCAGAGCAACTATCCGATCGCCATTCTGGAAGCGAGCCTGATCAGCGGCATGCGGACGGCGGCCGTCACCGTCATCGGGGCGCGGCATTTGGCCAAGCGAAGCTTCCGCGACGTGGCTTGCGTCGGCTGCGGCGTCATCGCGCGGATGCAGCTGCTGTCGCTGCTGGAGCAATTCCCGGACATCGCGAGCGTTCATCTGTTCGACTTGAACCGGGATTCGGCGGCGCGGCTCGCCTCCGAGCTGTCCGTCCGGTTCGCCGGCGTGCGGTTCGCCGTCGAGACGAGCGCGGAAGCGGCAGTCCGTGCCGGCGAGGTGGTCGTCACCTGCACGGTCGCGGATCAGCCCTACATCCCGTTCGAATGGCTGCGGAAGGGGGCATTCGTCAGCAACATTTCGATTATGGACCTGCACAAGGACGTGTTCCTGCGCGCCGACAAGGTGGTCGTCGACGACTGGGAGCAGGCCAATCGGGAGAAGAAGATCATTAACCAGCTCGTCGTCGAAGGCCGATTCTCCCGGGAGCGGCTCTACGGGGAGCTCGGGGAGATGGTCGCGGGACGGAAGCCGGGCCGGGAGAACGAGGAGGAGATCATCGTCCTCAATCCGATGGGCATGGCGATCGAGGACATCGCCAGCGCTTATGAAGTGTACGCGCAGGCGCTGGCGGCCGACATCGGCAGCAAGCTGGAGCTGTTCGGCGGCGAGCGGGCCCATGCGGCGGGTGGACGAGGATGACGGGACGACTCGTACCGGCAAGCCTCCGCGTCATGGCGGAGCGCGAGCATACGGAACGGCTGCTCAATGCGTTTTTTCGCGAGACGGGGCGCTTCGATCCAAGGCTGGACCGCGAGGAAGCGCGCGGCTTGCTGCCGCTGGCCTTGATGGACGGGACGGACGGCGCGCCGGCCTGGTTCGCGATCCGGCTGAAGGCGGACGGCGCGGTGCTGGCGGGAACGATGCGACGGTACTCGGCGATGGGGCATCACCGGTACGGGGACGTCTTCTGGCACGTGAAGAGGGAGGCGGGCGAGCCGGGGAGGAGCGAGGCGAGCTTCCGCAAGCTGAACGGGACGCGGGACGTGGCGGTTCTGCTGCTGGAGGAGCTTGCTTCTCCGGGCGAAGGCGCAGGCCAGGGCGCGCTGGCTTCCCTGCTCGAGCGGATCGACAGCTCCATCGGCAATGCCTGCGCCTACCTCGAAGCATCGGACCCGGAAGAGCGGCCGCTCGCGGAGACGCACGGCATGGAGCGGGTGCGCAGGTCGGAGCAGTCGATGCTGCTCGGCCACCCGTTCCATCCGGCGCCCAAAAGCTCGCAAGGCTTTGACGAGAACGACAAGGCCCGTTATGCGCCGGAGCTCGGCGCGTCGTTCGTCCTGCACTACTTCGCCGTCGATCCCGCGCTCATGCGGGAGCGGCTGCTCGAGGAGACGGCGGCGGACGCCGATCCGCACGAGGTCGCCGCGGAAGCGCGGGCGCGGCTCGCGCCGGAGCATCGCCGCTATGCGCTGATACCGGCTCATCCTTGGCAGGCCGGCTATCTGCTGCGGCAGCCGGAAGTCCGGCGGCTGATCGAGACGGGCCGGCTCGTCCATCTCGGCGAATTGGGAAGCCGCGTCTTCCCGACGTCGTCCGTGCGGACGGTATGGGACGCCCGCGGCGCCCATATGCTGAAGCTGCCGCTCCATGTCCGGATCACCCATTTTTTGCGGGTCAATCCGACGGAGCAATTGGAGCGGACGATCGAGGCCAGCCGGGTGCTCGCGAAGCTGGGGGAGGAGCATCCGTTCGGCGACGCCTTCCATATCGTCATAGAGGACGGCTACCGGACAATGGAGTCCGATACGATCGGCGGCGGCCTGTCGGCCGACTTCGGCGTCGTCTACCGCCGCAATCCGGCCGCGCCCGGCCGCGCGCTCGAAGACCGCGACAGCCCGATGGTCGTCGCCTCGCTCCTCGAGGCTCACCCGGCAAGACGGGAGACGCCCTTGCGGGCCTTTATCCGCCTGGCCGCCACGGATCACGGGACGGTCGCCGATCTTCGGTTCGCGAAGAAGTGGCTCGCGCGATACGCGGAAATTTCGCTCGTTCCGCTCCTCTGGCTGTATGCGAAGCACGGTGTCAGCATGGAGGCGCATGTGCAGAACTCGCTCGTCGCGCTGGACCGCGGCTGGCCGGCCCGGTTTTTCGTCCGCGATCTGGAAGGGACCAGCCTGAGCGCCGAACGCGCGGGCAGCCTGTCCGGGCTGCCGGCGGACCATCCGGCTCTGTATGCGGACGAGGAAGCTTGGAAGCGGCTGGCGTATTACGTGCTCGTCAATCATTTCGGCCATGTCGTCCATGCGATCGCGCATGCGGTGGATGCGGATGAGCTGCCGCTGTGGCGGACGGTATACGAGACGATCCGGGATTCCGCGTTCCTAGAGGAAGCGGACCTTCGCAGAATGGGACTGTTCGACGATCCGCACTGGCCGGCAAAGGCGAATTTGCTCAGCACGGTCCGGCAGCGCGGCGAGAATCCGGATTACGTCCCGATTCCGAACCTGCTGTACGCCGTCGCGGAGAAGGACGACGCGCAGTCGTCGGCGGACATGGTTGCCGCACGGATCGCGAGCGAGAAGCGGCAGTCGCCGTCGCAGCCGTATTGCGCCTTTCTGTACGATCTGGACCATCTGAAGCGGCATGCGTCGCGCCTTGCGGATTCGCTGCCCGCGTTCTGCCAGCTGTTCTACGCGGCGAAGGCGAACTCGGAGCTGCCGATTCTGCGGGCGCTCGCCAATATCGTGCATGGCTTCGAGACGGCGTCCGCGGGGGAAATCCGCAAAGCGCGGGAAGCGGACCCGGCAATCCCGGTCATCTACGGGGGCCCGGTCAAAACCGACGGCGATCTCGCGGAAGCGCTCGAGCGGAAGGTGCGCCACATTCACGCGGAGAGCGCCTTCGAGCTGCGGCGCATCGACCGGATCGCCGGGGAGCGCGGCATCGTTGCGCCGGTGCTGCTGCGCGTCAACGTCGGCGGCTCCCTGCCCGACGCCACGCTGTTCATGGCCGGCGCGCATTCGCAGTTCGGCATCGACGAGCGGGCGTTGCCGGACGTGATGGGCCTCGCGCGAACGCTCCGGCATGTGCGGATCGAAGGCTTCCATCTTCATTCGCTCTCGAACAATCTCAGCTTCGAGAAGCATCTGGAGCTGCTCGCCTATTATTGCGGGCTCGTCAATAGCTGGATGAACGAGTTCGGGCTGGAGGCCGCCTACTTGAACGCGGGAGGCGGCATCGGCGTCAACTATGCCGACCTCGGCCGCCAGTTCGAGTGGGAGCGGTTCGTCCGCGGGCTGAAGGAGAGAATCGCGCCGCTATGCCCGGAAGGGCTGACGCTCGTGTTCGAGTGCGGCCGGTATATCGCCGCTTCCTGCGGGTATTACGCGGCGGAGGTCGCCGACGTGAAGAGCAATCACGGCAGCCATTTCGCTCTGCTGCGGGGCGGCACGCACCATTTTCGCCTGCCGGCCTCCTGGGGGCACAGCCATCCGTTCCGCGTCGTGCCGATCGAGGGCTGGGACTATCCCTTCGAGCGTCCCGAGCTGGCCGGCTGCCGCGTGACGCTGGCCGGGGAGCTGTGCACGCCGAAGGACGTCCTGGCGAGGGATTGCCGCACTGAGCGGATCAGAGTCGGAGACGTCGTTTTATTTCCGTACGCCGGCGCATACGGGTGGGCTATTTCGCATCATGATTTTCTCAGCCACCCGCATCCGCGGCATGTCTATATCGAGTCGTGACGACGACAGAAAGTTGGGAGTGGGTTAATTGATGGGGGATAAGCGAAAGCAGCTTCACCTGAATTTATTTCTGATGAGCACGGGCCATCACGAGGCGTCGTGGCGTCATCCGAACAGCGCGCCGGAGCGGGCCGTCGACGTGAACTATTACGTGAAGCTGGCGCGGACGGCCGAGCGGGGGAAGCTGGATTCCCTCTTCCTGGCCGATTCCTACGGGCTGCCGCCGACGATCAAGTACAAGGTGCTGCAGGGGCTGGAGCCGTTCACGCTGCTGTCCGCCCTCGCGATGGCGACCGAGCGGATCGGGCTCATCGGCACCGCGTCGACGACATACAACGAGCCTTTCCACGTGGCGCGTAAATTCGCGTCGCTGGATCTGATCAGCGGCGGGCGCGCCGGCTGGAATATCGTGACGTCGACGGGGAACACGACGGCGTTCAACTTCCGCGACGAGGAGTTGCCGGACCATTCGGACCGCTACCGCAGGGCGGAGGAGTTTCTTCAGGTCGTGAAGTCGCTGTGGGACAGCTGGGAGGACGAGGCGCTCGTTATCGACAAGCAGTCGGGCATTTATGCGGATCCGGACAAAATCAAGCCGATTTCGCACAAAGGGGACTACTACGCCGTCCGCGGTCCGCTCAATCTGCCGCGCACGCCGCAGGGGCATCCGCTGCTCGTGCAGGCGGGGGCGTCGGAAACGGGCAAGGAATTCGCAGCGATGGCGGCGGAAGCCGTGTTCACGGCGCAAAATAACATCGAAGGCGGACGGCGCTTCTATTCGGATTTGAAATCGAGGCTCGCGAAGTACGGACGAACGCCGGAAGAGGCTTGCATCCTGCCGGGCTTCTGCCCGATCATCGGCGATACGGAAGCGGAGGCGCGGGAGAAGGAACAGGCGCTGCATGAATTGACGCAGATCGATTACGGCCTGTACCGGCTGTCCAACCTGTTCGGCATCAACCTGGCCGGCTATCCGCTGGACGGTCCGCTTCCTTACGCGGATTTGCCGCAGACCGAGCAGATCAATTCGCAAAAAGGGCGCCATCAAATGTTCATCGAAATGGCGCGGACGGAAGGACTGACGATCCGGCAGCTGATGATGCGCACGGCTTCCTCGCGCGGCCATTTCTCGCTCGCGGGAACGCCCGTGCAAATCGCGGACGCGATGGAAAGATGGTTTGCGGAGGGGGCGGCCGACGGCTTTAACCTGATGCCTCCGTATTTGCCGGACGGGCTGGACGACTTCGTCGACAAGGTCGTGCCGGAGCTGCAGAACAGGGGACTGTTCCGGGAGGAGTATACGGGCGGCACGCTCCGCGAGCACTACGGCAGACCCCTCCCTTCCCGCGCCCTCCTGTCGGCTCAGCTTAAGGCATGACGAAGGCGGGCGGGGATGCGGCAACGGACGAGACGCGCAATTGGAGACTGAACCTCGCGCTGCTGTGGGCGGGCAACTTTCTCGTCACCGGCAGCGCGACGATGGTCATTCCGTTCCTTCCGCTCTATCTGGAGGAGCTCGGCGTGCCGGACGGCGGCGGCTCCGGCTTATGGGCGGGCGCCATCTTCGCGGCGCATTACGTGTCGCTGTTCGTCTGCC
Source organism: Paenibacillus arenilitoris (assembly GCF_014705655.1). GTDB lineage: Bacteria > Bacillota > Bacilli > Paenibacillales > Paenibacillaceae > Pristimantibacillus > Pristimantibacillus arenilitoris. The sequence goes on from NZ_JACXIY010000021.1 coordinate 30,664, forward strand.
AGCCGATATGGGGACGCCTAGCCGACCGCTACGGCCGCAAGCCGATGCTGCTGCGCGCAAGCTTCGGCATGGCCGTCGTCATGGCCATGATGGGCTTCGCGGCAACGCCGCTGCAGCTGCTCCTGCTTCGCCTGCTGAACGGGGCGTTCGCCGGCTTCTCGCCTTCCGCGACCGCGATCGTCTCGACGAATACGCCGCCGGAGCGGATCGGCATGGCCATGGGCACGCTCCATTCCGGCAACATCGCCGGCACGGTGACGGGCCCGCTGATCGGCGGACTGCTGGCGGAATGGATTGGCCTGCGCGGCGTCTTCTCCGTCACCGGTGCGGTCATGCTGCTGGCCGCCGTCGGAACGGCCTTGTGGGTGAAGGATTACCGCAAGCCGGGTGCCGGCGGGGAGACGGACGCCTCGTCGGTGCTCGGCGGGCTTCGCGTGCTGTGCCGGACGAAGGAGATCCCGGCGCTGCTTGCCGTTAGCATGATGATTCAGTTCGCGCTCACCGGCTCGCTGCCTTTTATCCCGCTATTCGTGAAGGAGCTTCACGGGGATGGGGAGCTGCTGGCGTTGTTCGTCGGCTTGGTGAGCTCGGTTACCGGCGTGTCCAACATGCTGTTCGCCCCGCTGCTCGGGCGTCTGTCGGATCGGACCGATCCCCGCCGCGTCCTGCTCTGCTCGATGGGGGGAGCATGCCTCGTTGCGGTTCTCCACCTCGCGGCGACGGCATACTGGCAGCTGCTGGCGCTCCGCTTCCTGCTCGGCCTGTGCATCGGAGGGCTGATCCCGACGGTCAGGACGCTGCTCAAGCAGTACGTGCCGAAGGGGATGGAGACGCGAGCGTACAGCTTCGATACGAGCGCGGTCAGCCTTGGCAGCGTGCTCGGGCCTTTGCTGTCGGGCGCATCCTTCGGATGGATCGGGCTGCGGGGCGTCTTTCTGCTCACCGCATGTTTAATGCTGTTAAATGCCTGCTGGACGTGGAAAAGGCTGGGCTGGCCCCGTAGCAGCCCGATCGGGGCCCGGGGAGCAGCGGAACAAGCGAATAAGCCGATATGACCGCAGCGGCGGTCATATCGGCTTATTCGTCATTCAGGCGCAGAAGCGAATCGATGATATCGCTTCGGCCGCCGGGGGTCCAGCTCATCGCGTACCAATTCGGGATGAACCGGACGCGGCGGCTCCGCACCGCTTCGTGCCCCTGCCAGAACGGGCTGTTCACGAGCCGCCCCAGGACGTCGTCGCTGCCCGGTCCGCGGCGAAGCTTCTGCACGAACAAATAATCGGAATGAAGGTCAAGCCGGGCGAGCTGCTCCGGCTCGACCTCTACCTTGCGGTCGATGGCCGGGCTCGAGCTGCCGGCGGTCAGCCCGAGCTCGCCGTAGAGAAGCTCGTTGAGCGGATGCCCGGGCAAGCCTTGGATCCGTACGGCACGGTCGGTAATCCGCAGCAGCGTCAGGCTTCCGCCCTCCAGGGACGCGCGCAGCCGCTTGCGGGCGTCGTACGTCCGCTCCGCGAGCCGGTCCAGCGCAAGGCTGGCGTTCCGCTCGCGGCCGGTCAGCTCGGCGATGTACCGCAGGACGCGGCGCCAGTCGTCGTGATGCCCGATGCATACGGTCGGCGCGACCTCCTTCAGCCGCTCCTCGAGTTCCCGGTGGTACCGGTCAATGAGAATGAGCTCCGGCCTGGCCTCGCGCAGCGCCACGAGCGCGGAAGCGACGCAGAAGGCGTGCCGGGGGCCGTCCGTTCCCGGATAGCGAAAGCAATTCAGGCGCGCGACCGGATCGGTTCCGAGCGAATGCAGAATATCGCCGAAGTTCGAGCAGGCGACGACGGCAATCCGGAGCGCGCTCCTTTTGATGTACAGATTGGGGGCGATGCCGACGGACTGCTTGAACACCCGGCTGAAATAGAACTCGCTGTTGAACCCGACCTGCGCGGACACCTCCTTCACGCTGAGGCCTCCCGCCGACAACCGGGCCTTCGCTTCCTCCACGCGGAGGCTGGCCAAATATTCGAACGGTGTCGCTCCCGTCGCTTTCTTGAATTTGCGGGAGTAGGAGGTCGGCGTCAGCTTCGCGATGTCGGCGAGCCGCTCGAGGCTGATGTTCTCGTGCAAATGCCGGCGGAGGTAGCTCATGCTCTCGCGAAAGCTTTCCTCGGCCACCGGCGCCTGCTCCTGCTCCAGCATCTCCTTCAGCATGTCGCCGTAGAGCTCCTGAAACAGCAACTGAAGCTTGACGTCATCCCGGGATCCCCGCGGTTTCCGCGCTTCCGCATAGAGCCGCTCGATTCGCTCCGCCGTCTGGCGCTTGCCGCGCAGCCTGACCTCGCCGCCGGCGAGCTTCAGCGGGATGTCGGGAACGTCTGCGAGCGTCACGCGGCCTGCATGCTTCGCGACCGTTACGGGCTCCAGGAGGAGCAGGTAAATTTCGAGTTCGCCGCCGTCGCCGGCAAAACGGACGACGGAGCCGGGCGTCAGGAGGATGGGCTGCAGCGCCTCGAGCTTGCGCGCGCGGCCGTTAACCGTAACGGAACCGGACCCTTCGGTCAGCAGGCCGAGAAAATAGGCGGGCACGCGCCGAGTCCGCATGAAGGCGTCGGCGCTGCGGTATTTGCGAATCGAAGAGAGGAAGATCGTCGTCCGTCGAATCATTCCGGCATCTCCTGTCTATTGGAAGGTGTAGTGGCTGCTTCGAGTAGCGCCAACTTTTTCCCTTATTCCGCTAAAAAGGTCGGGATCGCGCCAAATAAGGGCACAAATTACCTCTATTTCGCTCAGACGCCCCAGTGGAGCGCCGAAAGAGAGGCAATAGCGCCAACTTTTTCCCTTATTCCGCTA
>NZ_JACXIY010000022.1 GCF_014705655.1 Paenibacillus arenilitoris
TGGGATCGCGCCAAATAAGGGCACAAAATACCTCTATTTCGCTCTGATACGCCTGTGGAGCGCCGAAAGTGAGGCAATAGCGCCAACTTTTTCCCTTATTCCGCTAAAAAAGTCGGGATTGCGCCAAATAAGGCCACAAATTACCTCTATTTCGCTCAAACGCGCAGGTTGCGCGCCAAAAGTGAGGAAATAGCGCCATCTCTCGCTTAGAAGCGCCGGTCGTGTGCCGGTAAAGGATAGAGAGGGGACGCCCAGGGAGCCCCACTAAATTGTAAATGATAATCATTATCAATGTCAATGTCAATGGCACTACTGTCAACGTCACTGTCACTACTGTCAATGTAAATGTCACCACTGTCAATGTCATCAATGTCACTGTTTACTGTTATTGTTTACCGTCACTGTTACTGTCACTGTTTACTGTTATTGTTTACCGTCACTGTTTACTGTTATTGTTTACCGTCACTGTTTACCGTCACTGTTTACTGTCACTGTTTACCGTCACTGTTACTGTCACTGTTTACTGTCACTGTCAATGTTATTCTACACTCATTTGCGCCGGGACAATATTGTACAGGAAAGCGGACAAAAAATTATATGTACAAAACAGGGCAAACCCTTTATCATTCTCGTTGATAATCATTATCAAATACAGATCCGCACGGATCAAAGAGAAATTCAGGGAGGTTTTGCAAGATGTTTAAAAAGAACTCGCTCTGGTCAGTCACCATCGCGCTTATGCTCGTCCTGCTGGTCGCCGCGGGCTGCGGCGGATCCAATTCGAATACGCCGGCGGCGGAAACCGGGGAACCGGCTCAGCAGACCGGGGCCGAAGCTTCGGCTAACGCAGCGGGCGGCAATTCCGAAGGAGAAGCGGAAACCCAAAAAATGACGCACTCGATGGGCGAAACGGAAGTTCCGCTCAATCCCGAGAAGGTCGTCGTGCTCGACAACGGCGCGCTCGACAATCTGCTCGCGCTCGGCGTTACGCCGGTGGGGGCGCCGTCGATCATTGCGGTGGAGGACGGTTTCGCTTCTTATTTAAAAGGAACGGAAGGCATTACGAATATCGGTACCGTCGAGCAGCCGAGCCTGGAGACGATCGCGTCCTTGAAGCCGGATGTCATTATCGGCATTAAGGATACGCAGGAAGCGATCTACGAGCAGCTGTCGCAAATCGCGCCTACCGTCTTCACCGAGGTCGGCGGGGCCGAATGGGAGCAGAACCTGGCGGTCCATGCCTCCATCACGAGCAAGGAAGAAGAGGGCAAGAAGCTGCTCGAGAACCTGGATAAAAAGATCGAAGAGCTGAAGAGCAAGGTCGGCGATGCCATAAATTCGACCGAGGTATCGCTGCTTCGTCCGCGGAAGGACCGGGTATCCGTCTACTTGAAGCCGGGCTTCACCGGAGGCGTCGCCGAGAAGATCGGCCTGAAGCGGCCGGCCAAGCAGGACCGCGACGACGACTTCAACTTCAACGTCACCGAAGAGCAGATTGCCGACCTTGACGGAGACGTGATCATTTTGTTCGGACGCGAGAGCGAGCAGGACTATTTCAACGACAAAATCAAAACGAATCCGCTATGGCAAACGCTCAAAGCCGTGAAGAACGACCGCGTCTATTCGGCCGATTGGGAAGTGTGGCTGAGCGGGCACGGCATCCAGGCGGTTAATTTGATGATTGACGACCTTGCCGAATATTTGGCGGCGAAATAACGTAGGGGAGGAAAACCGGTACGGACCGGTTTTCCCTCTTTCATGTGGCGAAAAATCGGAGGTTATCGTGAACATACGGCTTACGGGCATTCTACTTGGCATTCTGCTTGTCTTCGCCGGCCTAGCGGCCAGCATCGCCTTCGGCAAATCGATGATCGCCATGGGCACCGTCTTCGACGCCTTCACGTCGTACGACGGCTCGAGAGAGCATCTCATCGTGCGAACCGTCCGCGTGCCCCGCGCGCTCATGGCGATGATGGTCGGCGCCTGCCTCGGGGCGGCGGGCAGCGTGCTGCAGGCCGTCACCCGCAATCCGCTGGCCGGTCCGGAAATGCTTGGAAGCAGCAACGGCGCGGCGCTGCTGCTCGTCATCTCTATGTTTTTGTTCGGGTATACGTCGTCGATGCTCCATATTTGGGCCGCCCTGATCGGGGCGGGTCTCGCCAGCTTGGCCGTATTCATGCTCGGCTCGCTCGGCGGCGGGATGACGTCGATCAAGCTGATTTTGGCCGGGGCGACCGTTAATTTGCTGCTGGGGTCGCTCGTGCAGGGCATCCTTATTTTCAGCGAGCAATCACTGGACGAAATGCGCTTCTGGCTGGCGGGATCGCTGACCGGCGGAAGCCTGGCGATGTTCGTCAAGGTTCTTCCCTTCATGCTTGCGGGTCTGGCGGGCGCTCTCGTCATGAGCAAGCAGATCAACCTGCTGAGCCTCGGCGACGAAGTGGCGCAGAACCTCGGACTGAAAGTCGGGTTCTATAAGGCGATGGCGCTGCTTGCGATTATGTGCCTGATGGGCGGCGCGGTCGCGATCGCGGGTCCGATCGGCTTCGTCGGCCTTGCCGTGCCCCATCTGGCCCGGTTTTTGGTCGGCGTCGATTACCGCTGGATTATCCCGTATGCCGCCGTGCTGGGAGCGGGGCTGCTGCTGCTGGCGGATATCTGCGCGCGGTTCATCCTGCCGGACCAGGAAATATCCGCGGGCGTCGTGACGGCGCTCGTTGGCGCGCCGTTCCTCATCTATTTGGCGCAGCGGAAGGGGGAATGATGATGCTTCGTTCATTGCTCCGGGAACGCTGGATCGCGGTCGTCGTCCTGCTGCTCGCGGCGAATGCGGCCATCCTGCTGCTTAGCATCATGATCGGCGAATTTCCGATTCCCGCCGCCGAGGCCTGGAAGTCGGTATTCGGGCTGGGCGATCCGGCCTATCATTTCGTCGTCAACGAGCTGCGTTTTCCGAGGTCGCTCGTCGCGTTCCTCGTCGGCTGCGGACTCGCGCTGTCGGGCGCGATTTTGCAGGGCCTCACCCGTAATCCGCTGGCGGCGCCGGGCGTCGTCGGCATTAACGGCGGCGCGGCGGCGTTCGCCGTCACCGCGATCGTGGTGTTCCCGGCGATGCCGATCGCGTGGCTGCCCTTCACCGCTTTCGCCGGCGCGCTCGCCGCAGCGGCGCTGACGTACGTGCTCGCGTGGAGGCGGGGGAGCTCGCCGATGCGGATGCTGCTCGTCGGAATCGGGATCGCGGCGTCCACGAGCGCGTACATCACGTTCTGGGTCACCTCGCGCGATATACAATCCGTCAAGCAGGCGATGCTGTGGCTGATGGGCAGCACGTACGGAAGAACGTGGGAACACTTTTGGCCGCTGCTGCCCTGGCTGCTCGTCTTGTATCCGGCTTCGCTCGCGATGGCGAGAAGGCTGGACGTCCTGAAGCTCGGGGACGAACTGGCCATCGGTCTCGGCAGCGCGGTCGAGCGCTCCCGAGGCCTGCTGCTGCTCATCTGCGTAAGCTTGTCGGGAGCCGCGGTCGCGATGGCGGGCACGATCGGCTTCGTCGGCTTGATGGGGCCGCATATCGCGAGACAGCTCGTCGGCGAATCCAGCGCGAGACTGCTGACCGTCTCCGCGCTCGCCGGCGGCCTCATCGTCATGTCGGCGGATTTGCTCGGAAGAGCGATCGCGCCGCCTATCGAAGTGCCGGCCGGCATCATTACGGCGGCGATCGGCGCGCCTTATCTCATCTATTTGCTTTACCGCAACCGCAAGCCGGCCAAATGAAAGGAGAAGGATGGATAGGATGAACACGGAAAGCGTCAAGCGTCTTGGCACGATGTCGCAATTAATCAAGGAAAGGCGCACGGTCAGGCTGTTCACCGGCGATCCGGTTACCGTGGAGCAGCTGACCGAGCTGCTGGACGTCGCCGTATGGGCGCCTAATCATAATTTGCGCGAGCCATGGCGGTTTATCGTCTACACCGGTGAAGGCCGGAAAGTATTCGCCGACGCCGTCTTCCAGTCGTTCACGCAGGAAGAGGCGAAAAAATACGGGGAAGCCAGGCGGAACGAATATATGGCGACGCCGCTGCATTTGATCGTCGCGCTGAAGGAAGACCCTCGCCAGAAGCAATGGGACGAGGATTTTTCGGCGGTGAGCTGCCTGATTCAAAATCTCCAGCTTGCCGCTTGGGAGCAGGGAATCGGCATGGTCTGGAAGTCGAACCCGTATATGTACCATCCGAAATTCCGCGAGGCGGCGGGCATTCAGCCCGGGGAGAAGGTGGTCGCCGTCCTGCATATCGGCTATCCCCGCATCATTCCACCGGCGGCTCCGCGCACGCCGGCGATCGAGAAGCTGACCGTAGTGGACCGATAGACAGCAGCAGGCTTGCAACTTCATGAAACTCTCGGACCGCGCGCGGTTTCGGGAGTTTTTGTCGTTGACGGCAGGGGGCCGCGGGTGGAGGTGGAGGTGAAGGGGGACGGTTTGTTTCAATAATTGAAACTAGAATCAACCGCACGAACCTGTAAGTCTGATTAGTTTCAAAAGTTGAAACAAAGTCGCTCCATTGGCGATGCTATTCACCGGATTCCGTTGTTTAGTTGCAATTCCTGAAACTACGACTCGATTCCACGGCGGATTAATACCGCTAATTTCAATTTTTGAAATTTTGCAGGGTGTCGTACGCACATCTCAACAATCCGCGCTGGAGCGAGCGGTACAGTTCAACGGCTGTCATAGCGCCGCGCCAGGGGGAAGTCGGCGGCTCGAGCGTCACCGAGTAATGATGCGTCAGACGTCGCAGGCGCACGAAGAGGATACTGGTGAGCGGTGCTGTCGCACGTGACGCGGCTGATGTCGCGGGCGTACGAAGAGGAAGCTGGCGGCCCGAGCGTCACCGAGTAATGATGCGTCAGACGTCGCAGGCGCACGAAGAGGATACTGGCGAGCGGTGCTGTCGCACAGTGACGCGGCTGATGTCGCGGGCGTACGAAGAGGAAGCTGGCGGCCCGAGCGTCGCCGAGTAATGATGCGTCAGACGTCGCAGGCGCACGAAGAGGATACTGGCGCGCAGTGACGCGTCTGATATCGCGGGCGCACGAAGAGGAAGCTGGCGAGCGGTGCTGTCACGCAGTGACGCGTCTGACATCGCGGGCGTGCGAAGACGAAGCTTGCAGTCCGTGCTCCGCCGCACAATGACTCGTCTGTCGTCGCGGCCGCGCAACGCTGTTGGTGGCAAATATACCAATTACTGACCGTTTGCGCATATTTATGCGTCGTTTATCCCGGAAAATGGGCAAAAATGTGCATGGCCTTCCGGAACCGCCTTAGCTAAAATGATAATGAATATCATTATCACTAACGAAAGCGCTCTGTTTTCGCGTGAATCCGGAGCGGAGCGCAGCCATAAGGAGCGTGCAGAAGATGAGTCGGAGCAAGAAGCAGCTGCATCTGAATTTGTTTTTGCGCAATACGGGACATCATGAAGCGTCCTGGAGACATCCGGACAGCCAGCCGGGCGGAGTGACCGATATCGCGTACTACGTGCGCCTCGCGCAGACGGCCGAGCGGGGCAAGCTGGACTCGTTATTTCTGGCCGATTCGTACGGCCTGCCGCCAACGATGCAGTTCTTGGTGCAGCAGGCGCTCGAGCCGTTCACCCTGCTGTCCGCCCTCGCGATGGCAACCAGCCGCATCGGGCTGATCGGCACGGCGTCGACGACCTATAACGAACCGTTCCATATCGCGAGAAAGTTCGTATCGCTCGATCATATTAGCGGCGGCCGGGCGGGCTGGAACATCGTCACCTCGACGGGCAACGCCACCGCCTTCAACTTCAGCGACGCGCCGCTTCCCGAGCATTCGGAGCGCTACCGGCGCGCCGGCGAATTCATGGAGGTGGTGAGGGCGCTTTGGGACAGCTGGGAGGAGGACGCCGTCGTCGGCGACAAAGAAAACGGGCTGTACGTCAATCCGGCCAAGCTGCATGAAATCAGGCACGCGGGCGAATACTTCAACGTCCGCGGCCCGCTGAACCTGCCAAGAGCGCCGCAGGGGCATCCGGTGCTCGTGCAGGCGGGCGCGTCGGATACCGGGCGGGAATTCGCCTCGAGCCTGGCCGAAGCGGTATTCACGGCCCAGAACACGCTCGAAGACGGACAGCGCTTCTACGCGGACGTGAAGGCCCGCATGCTGAAGCACGGACGCTCGCCGGACCGGATGAAAATTTTGCCCGGATTTTGCCCGGTCATCGGCGATACGCACGCGGAGGCCGTGGAGAAGGAGCGCGAGCTGAACGAACTGACGCAGCCGGAGTACGGCGTGTACCGGCTGTCGAACCTGCTGAAGATGGATCTGCGCGATTATCCGCTGGACGGTCCGCTGCCGTACGCGGAGCTGGCCCGCAATGCCGAGATTAATTCGCAGAAGGCGCGCCATCAGCTTTATTTGGAGCTCGCCCAGCGAGAAAATTTGACGATCCGCCAGCTCATTCTGCGCACCGCGACGTCGCGCGGCCATTATTCGATTACGGGCACGCCGGTCGAAATCGCCGACGAGATGGAGCGGTGGATCGACGCGGGGGCGGCCGACGGGTTCAATCTGATGCCGCCTTGCTTCCCGACCGGGCTCGACGAGTTCGTGGATAAGGTCGTGCCGGAGCTGCAAAACCGCGGCCTGTTCCGCACGGAATACGAAGGGGCTACGCTGCGCGAGCACTACGGCCTTGCAAAGCCGGAGCGAACGAGCGGTCAGCGGGCGGTCGCCGCCAAGTAGAACGAGGGGAGGAACGCAAGCTATGCATGCATCGAAAAGGCAGCTGCATCTGAACCTGTTTATTATGGGCAACGGCCATCACGAGGCGGCTTGGCGGATGGAAGGCTGCCGGCCGCGCGACGTGACGAAGGCGGACTATTACGCGGGCCTGCTTCGGACCGCGGAGCAGGGCAAGCTGGACTCGCTGTTTCTGGCCGACTCCTACGCGCTGCCTCCGACGATCCGTTACAAGGTGCTGCAGAGCCTGGAGCCGTTCACGCTGCTGTCCGCCCTGGCGATGGGAACGAGCCGGATCGGCCTCATCGGCACGGCCTCGACGACTTACAGCCACCCTTACCACGTGGCCCGGCAGTTCGCCTCGCTCGATTTCATCAGCGAGGGACGCGCGGCATGGAACATCGTCACCTCCACGAACGACGCGACGGCGTATAACTTCGCGGGCGAGCGGCTGCCGGACCATTCGGAGCGCTATCTTCGCGCGGAGGAGTTCGTGGACGTGGTGCGGCGTCTGTGGGACAGCTGGGAGGACGAAGCGATTTTGGCGGATCAGGATCAGGGCATCTATGCCGATCCGGAACGGATCCACGCGATCCTACACAGCGGGGAACACTTCTCCGTGCGCGGTCCGCTGAACCTGCCGAGACCCCCGCAAGGGCAGCCGGTCCGGGTGCAGGCAGGGGCGTCGGAGACGGGCAAGGAATTCGCCGCCAAGCTGGCGGAGGTCGTGTTCACGGCGCAAAACTCGATGGCGGACGGGCAGCTGTTCTACGCCGACGTGAAGGCGCGGCTGGCCAAGTACGGACGATCGCCGGAGGAGCTGAAAATATTGCCGGGCTTCTGCGCCATTATCGGCGACACGGAAGCGGAAGCGAAGGAGAGGGAAGTCGAGCTTCACCGCCATATTCAGCTCGATTACGGCCTGCACCGCCTGTCCAATCTGTTTCAGACGGATATGTCGGCGTTCCCGCTCGACGAGCCGGTGCCCGTCGAATTTCTGTCGCGGCAGGCGGAAGTGAACGGGCACAGGGGACGCTACGCCCTATACGTCGAGCTCGCGCGCAGGGAGAAGCTGACGGTCCGCGAGCTGATCCGGCAGACCGCCTCTTCGCGCGGCCATTATTCGATGGCGGGCACGCCCGTTCAAATCGCCGACGAGATGGAGAAGTGGTGGCGGGAGGGCGCGGCGGACGGCTTCAACGTAATGCCGCCGTATTTGCCCGCCGGTCTCGAGCAATTCGTCGGGAAGGTCGTGCCGGAGCTGCAGAACAGGGGCGTGTTCCGCGGCGAATATGAGGGGACGACGCTCCGGGAGCATTACGGGCTTCTGCGCCCGGCGAACCGATACGGAAAGGCGGGGCTTACGGTTTCGGGCTGAACCGCCACTACAGAAAGGAATGGAACGATGGAAACGGCAAAGCGGCACATGCATCTTAATTTGTTTCTGATGAACACGGGCCATCACGAGGCTTCCTGGCGGCATCCGGATACGTCTCCGCGCCGGATTACGGAGCTCGACTATTACTGCGAGATCGGCAGGATCGCCGAGCGCGGCAAGCTCGATTCGCTCTTTTTGGCGGATACGTACGTTCTGCCCGTCACCGTCCGGCATAAAGTGCTGCACGGTCTGGAGCCCTTCACGCTGCTTGCGGCGATCGCCGCCGTCACGAGCCGCATCGGTCTGATCGGCACGGCGTCGACGACCTACAACGACCCGTTCCATATCGCGCGCAAATTCGCTTCGCTGGATCATATCAGCGGCGGCCGCACCGGCTGGAACATCGTCACGACGGCGAGCGAGAGCGCGGCGTACAACTTCGGCGACCGGGCGCTGCCGGATCATGCCCAGCGGTACCGCCGGGCGGACGAATTCGTCGAGGTCGTCAAAGCGCTGTGGGACAGCTGGGAGGACGGGGCGCTCGTGGCCGACAAGGACAGCGGCGTCTACGCGGATATGGACAAGATCCATCCGCTGGCGCACAAAGGGGCGTTCTTCTCCGTGCAAGGGCCGCTGAACGTGCCGCGCGCGCCGCAGGGGCAGCCGGTGCTCGTGCAGGCGGGGTCCTCGGAGGACGGCAAGTCGTTCGCAGCCAAAGTCGCAGAGGCGGTGTTCACCGCCCAGAACGATTATCGCAGCGGGCAGGCGTTCTACCGGGATATGAAGGACCGGGCGAATCGCTGCGGCCGGAGTCCGGACGAGCTGCGCGTGCTGCCGGGCTTGTACACCGTCGTCGGCGACACGGAGGCGGAGGCGAAGGAGCTGGAGCGGGAGCTGGGCGAGCTGACGGTGCCGGCTTTCGGCCTGCAGCGGCTGTCGACGCTGTTCAAGGTCGACCTGACGGGCTATCCGCTGGACGCTCCCGTTCCGCTTGAGCTTCTGCCGAAGGCTGACGAAATCAACGGGAACAGGGGGAGATACGAGCTTATCGAAAACATGGCGAGAAGGGAGAAGCTGACGATTGGCCAGCTGATCAAACGGACGGCCGGATCGAGAGGGCATGCCGCCGCCGTCGGCACGCCGGCGCAAATCGCCGACGAGATGGAACGGTGGTTCAAAGGGGAGGCCGCGGACGGCTTCAACCTGATGCCGTCGCATATGCCGGGCGGACTGGCGGACTTCGTGGACAAGGTCATTCCCGAGCTGCAGAACCGGGGCTTGTTCCGCTCGGAGTACGAAGGATACACGTTGCGGGACCATTACGGCTTGCCTCGGCCCGCGGGCAGAGGCAGAGAGGGAGTACGGCTATGAGCGCGGGCGGGGCGGATCGCAAGCTCATCCTCACCGCGGCGCTCGACGGCCCGGATTACGCGCGGTGCGTCCGCCAGGCGCAAATCGCCGAGCAGGCGGGCTTCCACGCGGTCGTCGCGCCGGAGAGCAGCGACTTCCGTCTTGGCGGCAACGGGGAGCCGGAGGCGGCGCTGGAGCCGTTCTCCCTGCTGGCCGCGCTGTCCGCGGGAACCGCGAGCATCGGTCTGATCGCGGAGGTTCATGCCGCCTATAACGAGCCGTACCATATCGCCAGGAAATTGGGCGCGCTGGACTATATGAGCCGCGGCCGGGCGGGATGCCATATCGCGCCGGGGCCGGCGGCCGCGGCGGGCAACTTCGGCCGGACGGGCGAAGGCGGACCCGGTCCGCGCCTGCTCGAAGCCGAGGCCGCCGCGACGGAGTTCGCGGAAGCGCTAAGGCTGCTGTGGGACAGCTGGGAGGACGATGCGCTCGTCTACGATAAGCGGGCCGGCGTCCAAATGGACGAAGGCAAGGTCAGGGAGATCGATTATGCCGGCCGTTATTACGCGGTCAAGGGGCCGCTTAATATCGCCCGGCCGCCGCAAGGTCAGCCGCCGGTGCTGTTCGCGGTGACCGGCGCAAGAGGCAGGTCCGCCGCGGCGAAGGAGGCGGACGCGGCCGTCGCGCCGCTGCTTTCGACCGCGGAGGCGGCGCTCATGCGAGCGGATATGCGCGCCAGAATGGTGCGGAACGGCCGGAGGGCGGAGGACCTCCGCCTGCTTGCGGAGCTATGTCCGGTTGTCGCCGAGACGAACGAGGAGGCAAGGGAGCTCGAGCACAGGCTTAGGCAGGCGTTCGGCGCGGCGAGCGAGAGGCTGATCTTCGCGGGGACCGCCGCCGCCGTCGCGGACCGGATCGAAGCGTGGTTCCGCCAAGAGGCGATCGACGGCTTTCATATCGCGCCGCTTCCACGGCCGGACTTGCTTCCCGCCTTCGCCGCTAAGGTCGTCCCCGAGCTGCGGCGCAGAGGGCTGTTCCGTGCGGGCGGGGAGACGTCGACCCTTCGTTCCGGCCTGGGCCTTGCGAGGCCGAACAACGTGTTCGCGACCTTGAAGAGAAGGGGAGGATCCGACTGAATCGCGGCAAAAGGCTTCATTTGAACTTATTCGCGCACGGAACGGGCCATCACGAAGCGGCTTGGCGGCTTCCGGAGGCCGATCCCCGGCAGACGCTCGACATTGATTATTACCGGCATCTGGCCCGCGTAGCCGAACGCGGCCTGATGGATTCGCTATTCGTCAGCGACGCTTATTTCGGCAGAATCAACAAGCTGGAAGCGACGACGCTGCTGGCCGCGCTCAGCGCGGCTACCGAGCGCATCGGGCTGATCGCCACGGTCGGCACGACTTACTGCGAGCCGTATCATCTGGCGCGGCAAGCGGCTACGCTGGACCATATAAGCGGGGGCAGGGCCGGCTGGAACATCGTCACCGGCAGCGCGGACGCCTCTTCGCTTAACTTCGGCAAAGCCGAGCATCCGGAGCATTCGCGTCGGTACCGGATCGCCGAAGAGTTCGTCGACGCAGTCAAGCGGCTGTGGGACGGCGGGATAGACCCCGCATTATCCGGCGGCGCGCAGCCCGTCGACGGGCCGAGCGGCCTTCGTCCGGATTCCGGCATTGTAGGCGAAGCGGGCTTCGAGGGGGAGTACTACAGCGTGAAGGGCCCGTTCAATCTGCCCCGCCCGCCCCAAGGCTATCCTGTGCTCGTCCAGGCCGGCTCCTCGGAGAGCGGCAGGGCGATGGGCGCGCGGGTGGCGGAAGTCGTCTTTACGGCGCAGCAAACCTTTGACGCGGCGCGCGAATTTTACGCCGATCTTAAGTCGAGGCTGCCGGCTTACGGCCGTCTTCCCGAGCAGCTCGTCATTATGCCGGGGCTGTGCCCGATCGTGGCGGACACCGAGGCGGAGGCGAGAGAGCTGGAGGCGGAGCTGAACGAGCACGTGAACATGCAGGATGCGCTGAAGCGGTTATCCTCGCGCTTCGAGGCCGATCTCTCCGAATACCCGCTTGACGGGCCCGTGCCGCTGCATAAAGCGAAGCTGCCCGGCGAGATCAACGCGCTTCGAAGCCGTCAGCAGCTGCTGCTGGACATGATCGAGGAGGAATCGCTGACGATCCGCCAGTTCGTGCGCCGGTTCGCGAACGGCCGCGGCCACTTCGCCTTCACGGGGACGGCCGTCCGGCTGGCCGACGAGATGGAGAAGTGGTTCCTCCGCGGGGCGGCGGACGGCTTCAACATTATGCCCCAATCGTTCCCGGGAGGGCTAGAAGCCTTCGTGGATAAAGTCATACCGGAGCTGCAGAACCGAAAGCTGTTTCGGGAAGCCTACGAGGGGACGACGCTGCGCGAGCATCTGGGCCTCGCCATGCCGGTCCCTCGATACCGAGCGCTGAGATAAGCTCTTGCTAAAGGAGTGGTTAGGATGAACCAGACGCCTCTTAACGAATCCGTTAAGGCGATAGAGAAAACCATTGCTTACATGCAGAACCATTTTCACGACAAGATCGACATGGCGATGATGTCCTCGATGGCCGGGCTTACGGCAAGCTCCTATTCCCGGCTGTTCAAGAAAACGATGAACGTGTCGCCGGTCAAATATTTGACCCGGCTCCGCATCGAGCGGGCCAAGCGGCTGCTGCGGCATTACGACGCGCCGGTCAAGGAGGTGTCGGCCGCGGTCGGCTTCGGCGACGAGTTTTATTTCAGCCGCATCTTCCGCCGGCTCGTCGGGGTAACGCCGTCCCATTACGCAAGTCAAGGACGCGCCCGCGAGAACAAGCATTTTATCGGATAAAACGAACGAACGAACCCCCTGTTTCCGGTTGCGCGGAGGCAGGGGGTTCGGCATGCGCGTTCTTCGTGAGCGGTACCAGGAATAGTTGGTACTATGGCTCCTGCTTACCGGATGCTACACTGATTGCATCAAGTTGAACGAAGTTTGTTCGTGGAGGTGCCCGGTGAAAATCGCGAAGAAAATCAGTTTTTGGCTCGCGCTGTTTTCGTTGGCCGTTTGTCTGTTCAATCTGTCCGGGGAAGACGACAAAAACCTGCTGTTGTTTTTTACGAATCCGCTGCTGCTGGCGCTGAACGGTTATTTAACGAAATTAAACGCTTCGATGGCGAATGAAGAGCTCTTCATGCTGATCGTCTACGGCATTCATTTAGGCTCGTGGTTGATTGCCGGGTTGCTGCTCGATGGGATGATATCGCGATTGAAACAGCGTTAGCAGCGTCCTTTTGCGCGGCGATTGTTTCCGAATGGAGAGGGACCGATGAAACGGGGGACGTCATTCATGCTGCGAAGCCGAGAAGCCATTGTCGCATTATTCACGGCCGCGATCCCTTTCAGCCTAATCAATTTTAGCGCGTATTTGAAAGGGGGCATGCCCGATCCGGTTCAAGTTGCGGGTTCGCTCGCCTATATGGCGATGTGGTTTACCGCCGCGCTGTATTTCGGGCTGAGAGGTATACGGTTTTTGAGAGGATTGACGATCTATTGGGGATTGGGCGGGTTATTGACCATCGCTGCATTCATTGCGGATAAGTTGGCGATAGCTCTTCCGATCTACTTCATTTTTGCAGGGCCGCTGTACGGCATTCGAATATTTTTGAACGTACGGCCCGACGCCAAGTTCGTCTTGATCGGCATTGCTATTGTATACACCGCGAGCTGTATCGGATATTTAATCGGCATCGAACGATCAAGAAGAATCAACGGCTGCTAGCCGTCCGCAGATCTGCCCGGGCAGACGCGCGGGCGGCTTATTTGTATCCGGTTGTTAACTTTCGCTAATAGATTAACGGCCTTAATCATGAGCGGATACGAGTCAATTTGCCGGGGAGAGTTGCTTATGAAATTAATACCGGGGTATTATTGTTTTTTTAATATTCACTTGTGCGTATATACATTTTTGTGTATGTTATAAACATGAACACATCAGCCATGCAATTAACCCTGCTCACCATCTCGGAGCCTAACCGCTTCAACATCGTAGAGCTATTGAAGAAAGGGCCGCGCTCGGTAGGCGACATCGTTCAGGCATTAAGCATCGGCCAGCCGCAAGTATCGCGCCATTTGCGCATTTTGAGCGAGGCGGGGCTGGTAAAGGTTCGGCGGCAAGCCCAGCTGCGCATCTACAGCCTGGAGGCGCAGCCGTTCCAAGAGCTCGACAGCTGGTTCGATTCGTTCAGCGAGCTGTGGGAGGAGCGGCTTGACCAATTCGAGGACTATATGAGCGAAATCCACGGAAAGGAGCAGCCATGACCGGTATCGACAGCTTGATCGTGCCCTGCAGGAAGAACGGCTTAACCGTTATGCGGGAGCGCTTCGACGCCCTCGAACAGTATTTGAAAAGGATGAAGCGCCCGTGAGGGCCAAAACGAAAATCGTGAGAGACAAGGAGCGAAGAGAGCTCGCCGTCGAACGTTATTTACGAAGCTGCCGATTCCGATCGGCGGCTTTCTTTTATCGCGTTCGCAGCCGGGCATGGCGGGAGACGAACAGGGCGGCAATCCGCGTTTAGCCCCAAATCGGGATGGTCATAATGGTGAGAAGACAACCATACGTGGAGAAGGTAGCGTTCGCAAATGCATCGTAAGAAGTCAGCAAATCATCGTCAAGTGGAGGAGCTTCCTTTATTGCCGGAATACAAGGCTATTCCGGTCGAACCGAGCGTCGAACGCAACGTGGAGCGCCTGCTCGGCGATTTCGGCCGGAGCGACGACGTCATCGTCCGCGAGATCCGGCACGCGGGCGCCGAGTCGGCCGCGGCCGCGGTGCTGTATATCGACGGCATGACGGACGCGGCGGCCGTGAACAGCTACGTTTACGACGTGCTCAGCCGTTCGTTGAACGACGCTCAAGGCGGGGAGGAAGCGGCGGAAGGCCCGAACAAGGCGGCGCTGGCGGGGGAGCTCGTCTTCGGCATCGGTGCCGTCAGGACGGTGTCGGAGCTGGCATCGCTGTACGGCAGCCTGCTGTCCGGCGAAGCCGTCATCCTTCTGGACGGAAGCAAGCATGCGTACTGTGCGGATATCCGGCATTGGAAGGGGCGCGACGTCACCGAGTCGACGAACCAGACGTCCGTCAGGGGCCCGAGGGAGAGCTTTACCGAGACGCTCCGGACCAATACGTCGATGATCAGGCGGAAAATCAAGGATCCGCGGCTTTGGCTCGAAACGCATGCCGTCGGGCGCCTCACGAAGACCGATGTCACGGTCATGTATATTAACGGGATCGCCAAGCCTTCCGTCATCGAAGAGGTGCGTTCTCGGCTGCTGGCCATCGATATCGACAGCGTCCTGGACAGCGGCTACATCGAGGAGCTGATCGAGGACGGCAAGTATTCGCTGTTCCCGACGGTTTACAATACGGAGCTGCCGGACAACGTCGCCGCGCAGCTGCTGGAAGGCAAGGTTGCGATCGTCGTGGACGGCACGCCGAACGTACTGATCGTGCCGACGCAGCTCGTCGCCTTCTTCCAGTCGACGGAGGACTATTATCAGCGCGCTTTCTATGCGTCGCTGCTTCGCCTCCTGCGGTTCGGGAGCGTATTGATCTCGCTTCTGCTTCCCTCCTTGTACATCGCGATCACGACGTTCCACCGCGATATGCTGCCGGCCTCGCTCCTGTTCAATCTGTCGGCGCAGCGGGAGGGCGTGCCGTTCCCGGCGTTCGTCGAGGCGATCGTCATGGAGATCACGTTCGAAATTTTGCGGGAAGCGGGATTGCGCATGCCGCGCGCTATCGGGCAAGCCGTATCGGTCGTCGGCACGCTCGTGATCGGCCAGGCGGCCGTCGAAGCGGGCATCGTCTCGGCCGCGATGGTCATCGTCGTATCCGTTACGGCGATTTCCACGTTCACGCTGCCGGCCTACAGCATGTCGATCCCGATCCGCATTCTCCGCTTCGCCTTCATGGGCTTGGCGGCGAGCTTCGGGCTGTTCGGCATTATTATGGGTTTTTTCGTGCTGCTGCTGCATCTGTGCGCGCTGCGCTCCTTCGGCGAGCCGTATATGGCGCCATTCTCGCCTTACGTTTCGCCGGATATCGAGGATACGATCATTCGCATGCCAAGATGGCTATCTTTAAAGAGACCCGACACGTCGGTCGGCAGCGGCGGCAGACGCCAGCGCAGACGGTGGTAAGGAGGAGCATCGATATGCTGAGCAAGCTAACCATCCTTGCACTGTGTCTGCTGATGCTAACCGGATGCTGGAGCCGAAGGGAGCTGAACGACATTCTGGTCGTGCTCGGAGCCGGCATCGACTGGGAGGAAGGCGAGTATCTGGTCTCGTTCCAGGTCGTCAACCCGAGCGAAATATCGACGCAGCGGAAAAGCGCGGACCGCCCGCCCGTCACGCTGTACCAGGGAAAAGGGAAGACCTTGTTCGAAGCGGCGCGCTCCTTGACGGCGGAAGCTCCGCGGAAAGTGTACATGGGCCACTTGCAGCTCTATGTCCTTAGCGAAGAAATCGCGAGAAGGGGACTAAACGACGTCGTCGACAATATGCTGCGCGACAATGAATTCCGGATGGATTTCAACCTCGTCGTTGCCAAAGGAACCTCGGCCTCCGATATTTTGAAGCTGTATACGCCGCTTGAGAAGCTGCCGACCAACAACATGCTGCAATCGCTGGAGACATCGGAGAAGTCCTGGGCGCCGTCCGTATCCATCATGCTCGACGAGGTGCTGGATAAGTTGTCAAACGACGGCACCGAGCTTGCGTTGACCGGCATTCAATTGATCGGCGACCCCAATATGGGCGAGTCCAAAAAAAACGTTGAGGTCTACCATCCGCCAAGCCGCTTCCGTTATACCGGCATTGCCGCATTCAAGGGCGACAAGCTGGTCAGCTGGCTGAACGAGAACGAAAGCAAAGGGTATACGGATATTACCGACAATCTCGACAGCACGTCGATTGAGCTTGCTTGCGGGGAGCGTGATTATATGGGGATCGAAATCATTTCGTCGAACGCGAAGATCGAGACCAAGCTGCGAAGCGGGAAGCCCGAGGTTGCCGTGAGCATAAGGTCGGAAGCGAATATCGTCGACAGGTCGTGCAAAAGCGTGGATTTGACCGATCCCGAGGCGATCAAGCGGCTGGAAGAGGAGGCGGCGAAGCAGCTGCGATCGCATGCGGAAGCGGCCGTCAAGAAGGCGAAGC
This sequence comes from Paenibacillus arenilitoris, assembly GCF_014705655.1. Lineage (GTDB taxonomy): Bacteria > Bacillota > Bacilli > Paenibacillales > Paenibacillaceae > Pristimantibacillus > Pristimantibacillus arenilitoris. The sequence continues at coordinate 16,728 of NZ_JACXIY010000022.1, forward strand.
GTCTCAAGTCCGACATACTCGGCTTCGGCAATCAGCTCGGCAAGGATTATCCCGAGTATTGGAAAACCGTGAAGGATAGCTGGAACGAACGGTATTTCCCGCAGACCGAGGTCACGTACAACATTAAGCTGATGATCCGCAAGACGGGTACGACAGGCAATTCAACCTTGAAGCATTCGTAGGAAGGGGCTGGTAAGCATGGCATCATTCCTGGCCGTGCTGGCGCTGGCGGGAGGCGTCTTCTGGCTGGAGGCGCCGGGACTGATTCGCCGCAAGCGCAAGCGGGAGCTGGCCGTCTTCGTCGTTTTCCTGCTCGCGGCAACGGCGCTTTACGGCGCCTTGGCGCTGGAGGTCAAGCTGCCGAATCCGTTCATGATCATCAAACTCGTCTACGGAGGGGGCGCCTAGCGCATGCCGATTTCGGGGAAAGGGAGGGGCAGATGAAGGGGAAGGCCGATGTGAAAATATCCGTACGTCAGTTCACGATTCTCGTCATTCTCGGCGTAATCGGGGATTCGATCCTTATTCTGCCGACGATCACGGCGACCTCGGCGAAGCAGGACGCCTGGTTGTCCATGCTGCTGGCCATGCTGCTCGGCATGGGGGCAGGCTGGTTATTCGCCTCGATCGCGGACCGGCTGCGCGGGGAAAGTCCCGTCACCGCAATGCAGGCGAGGCTTGGCGCATGGGCGGGAGGCGCCGCTGGCCTGCTGCTGCTCTTCAATTTTTTTATGTGCGTCCTCACCCTGCTCAGCGAGATGAGCCAGTTCATGACGACGCAGCTCATGCCGGAGACGCCCGTCAACGCGATTCTAATCGTTTTCCTGGCGGTCGTGATCGTGGCGTACCGGTACGGCCTCGAGGCGTTCGCGCGCATGAGCGAGCTGCTCTTTCCGGTCTTCGCTTTATTGCTTGTTTTCCTGGTCGTCTTCCTGATTCCGCAGGTGAAAATCGAAAATCTGCAGCCGATCGGTCGGACAGGTTTTTTTTCGATCTGGGAAGGCGCGCTACCTTCGTTCGCGGCAGGCTTCGCGGAGATGGTCGTGCTGCTCATGCTCGTCCCTCACGTCGCCGCCAAGGGCAAGCTGAGGAGGCCGATCCTGACGGGCTTCGCGGTCGGGGGCGCCATGATGCTCGCGGTCGTTCTTCTATGCGTGACGGTGCTGGGCCCGAGCCTTATGGAGACGAAATATTATCCGACCTTCGTGCTGGCGCAGAAAATTACGGTAGGCGATTTTTTGGAGCGGCTGGAAGCCATCATGGCTTTTTTATGGATCATTACGGTCTTTAACAAAGTGCTGCTCCTGTATTATGGGTTGACGACCGGCCTTTCGCAGCTGCTGAAGCTGAGGGAGGACCGCATGCTGACGATTCCGCTCGGCATGATCCTCCTCGTATGCACGGTTATCGGCACGCCCAATATTACGGTTTATAACGAGATCATCGTTAATGATTACCCGTGGTTCGACATGACGTTCGGTCTGGCGCTGCCGGCGCTGCTTCTTGCGCTGCTGTTGGTCAAGCGCAGCCGGAAGATGAGCGGAGAATGAAGGGAGGCGTGCGGCGGGAGGCGGGATTTGGGTATTGCCAGAGGCGGGCGCATCCCTTATAGTCTTTATTAAGAACAAAATGTTCATTATAAAGAATTTTGTAAGGATGATGAGGATGAGAACGATCGTAAGCGTGCTTGCCGCGGCGGTCATCGTATGGGCATTGTTTTCGTTTTTGATTATTTTGCCCCCGAAGGATGGGGAAGCGAGCGTTAAGACGCAGGCGATTACGGGCAAAACGTATTTTTACGATGCCGCGAGGAAAGAGAGCAATCCTTGGCTGGAGTTTTTGATCGACTAGAACGTGAGCGCTCCGGCATAAGCAGCTGCGTTGCACTTTTGCAACGGGATGGAGCGATAAAGCGCGATTTTGGCGCGAGACTCGGGTTCCTGTTGCATAAAATGCATCGTAGACGAGAGGTGCCTCCGTTTGGCGCTCATCCATTGCACAAAGTACAACGTGGTTGAAAAAACGAAAAGGGATTGTCCCGAATGGCCGTAACGGCTTCGCGGGGCAATCCCTTTTTTTAAATATAAGATACTTATAAATGAGCTTCTATTTCATCGCGAAACGAGCTTATGCCTCCAAAGGACGGCACAGAACCGAGCTGCGCAAGATGCAGCTAGCGGTTCGTGCGTAGCGTCAGCCGTTTACACTTGGTCGCGGGGCAATGCCGCTGGTGGCCGTGCCGGACCTGCCCTGGCTGATCGCCGCGCGACCAGCCGTGCCGAAACGGCCGTTTATTGTCGCCTATTCCTTCAGATCGTCCGCTGTCCCGCCGTCTTGCGAAGACGCTTCATGTCGGTCATCGGAGGCAGGCCGAACAGGCGCGCGCATTCGCGGCTGAATTGGGACGGGCTCTCGTAGCCGACGCGGAAGCCGACGTCGGCCGCGTCGGAGGCTTCCGCCAAGAGGAGACGGCGCGCTTCCTGCAGCCGCAGCTGCTTCTGGTACTGCAGCGGGCTCATCGCGGTCACCTCCTTGAAATGGCGGTGGAGCGACGAAGCGCTCATATTGGCAAGCGAGGCCAATTCCTCAATGCGCAGCGGCTGCTCGTAATGCCGCCTGATCCGTTCAATGACGTCGGCGATCCGCCCTGAGGCGCCGCCGGCCGTCGCGATTTGGGCCAATACGTCCCCCTGCTCCCCCTTCAATATCCGGTACAAAATCTCGCGCGAAATAAGCGGGGCAAGCACCGGCACGTCCTCCGGCGACTCCAGCAGACGCATGAGCCGGATGACGGCGCCGAGCAGCGCCGAATTCGTCCGGCTCACGAACAAGCCCCGTCCGGCTTTCCCGGTCTGATTCGGCGTCAGGGCCGATTCCTCAACAATCGCGACGACCTCGTTCGGATCGAAATCGAGGCGGAAGCACAAATAGGGTCGGTCCGGCGACGCCTGCACGATTTGCCCGGATACCGGCAGGTCGACCGAAACGACGAGGTAGTCGGCGGGACCGTACCGGAAGCTCTCCTGCGCGAGCATGACGACCTTGGCCCCTTGGGCGACGATGCACAACGCCGGTTGATGGACCGTATAGATCGGCTCCGTGACGGCCGAGCTGCGAATCAAATGAAGCGACGGTACGGCCGTCGCGTGAACGCCGTCTTCGCCGGAGAAACGCTCGATGAGCGCCGCCAATTCCTCCTGCTCCCTCGCAATCGCATCCATTGCTTCGATCATGCAAGCACCTCCTGAACATTGTAGCATCATTATAACGAAACGATCCGACTGGGGGAAGCGGCGTAGGAGGATTAGGCAATTATTTGCAAGTAATCGTCTACCTCCCGCAAGGGCGGCTCACCCATAATAAAGACAGATTCAATCGCTACCGGAACGGAGGTGAAGAGAGATGGCGACCAGCCCGAACGAACCCCTGCATCCCTGCGTCGGCATGTGGGTGACCGCCGACGGGTACATCCGTCAGGAGCTTCTGCCCGAAGGCCGTTACGATGAGGCGCGGGGCAGCGGAAAAAGCGCGTATACCGGCAGCTACACGATCGAAGGCAGCCGGATCGCGTACGTGGATGACACGGGCTTTACGGTCGACGGCGAATTCCGGGACGGCGTGCTTTACCACGCCGGCATGATTTTTTACAAGGAAGAGAAATAAGGAGGAGAATAAGGATGCCGAACGTAAAAGGAAAAGTGGTTTTGATCACGGGAGCAAGCAGCGGGATCGGCGAAGCGGCCGCTTACCGGCTTGCGGAACGCGGGGCCCATGTCGTCATGGGCGCCAGAAGGACGGATCGTCTGGAAGCGATCGCGTCGGAGATTCGGGCCAAAGGAGGCTCGGCCGAGTTCCGGACGCTGGACGTGACCAGCAGGGAGCGGATGGAGGCCTTCGTCGGTTACGCGGCTGGCCGGTTCGGACGCGTGGACGTCATCGTCAACAACGCGGGCGTCATGCCGCTCTCCCCGCTGGCGGCGCTCAAGGTGGAGGAGTGGGACCGCATGATCGACGTGAATATCCGCGGCGTGCTGCACGGGATTGCGGCGGGGCTTCCCTTGATGCAACAGCAAGGCTTCGGCCAGTTCGTCAACATCGCCTCGATCGGAGCATACAGCGTTACCCCTACCGCGTCGGTGTATTGCGCGACCAAATACGCCGTCCGAGCCATCACGGAAGGTCTGCGTCTCGAAGCCGGCGGCGATATCCGCGTGACGCTCGTCTCGCCGGGAGTAACCGAATCGGAGCTGGCCGATAGCATCTCGAACGAAGAGGCCCGGCAGGCGATGAAGGAATACCGCCGGATCGCCATTCCGGCGTCGGCGATCGCGAGCTCGATCCTGTACGCCATCGAGCAGCCGGACGAAGTCGACGTGAGCGAGATCATCGTCAGGCCGACGGCAAGCCCGAACTGATCCAATCGTAAACGGCTGACGCTACGCACGAACCGCTAGCTGCATCTTGCGCGGCTCGATTCTGTGCTGAACGAAAGGCCGGAACGCTGCGCGAGCGTCCCGGCCTCGTTTTTTTGCGAGGAGAGCATAAGCTGCCTGGAATGAAGGATCTATCAGTAAAGCGGGCCCGACGTACTGCACCCCGGAAAGGCGTTAATGTCCTGGATCGAATCGTAGGGGTATTGCTTGGCGGCAAACTGGCTTTGGTACAAATATTCCTGCAAAACCACGGTCCCCCCGGTGACGCTGCATAATACGCCGGTTACGCCCTGCCCGTTCACCAGCGATACGCCGACGGGCCGGCCGACGAGGCCCAGCGCCTTCGCATACCATGACGCTTGGAGCATATCGAATCACCTCCCCAAGGTCATTGTATGTAAGGGATGTGCGGAGGGGAACCGGCGAAGGCTGTCGATCCCGGCGTCGGCCGGGCTAAACCTTTGGATAATCGACGACGATCACGTTGTCCAGCAAGCCGTCGAGCGATTTCACGAAAGCCTGATGGACGGGGTGCGGCCCGTAGGCTTGCAGCGAGGCGCGGTCTTCGAACGTCACCCGGAGTCCGAGCGTGAAGCCGTGGACGTTCTCCGCTTCTTCCGTAACGTTAATGCCCGCGCTTAAATCGACGATGCCGGGGATGCGGCCCCGAAACGCAAGCAATTGGTCCAGCAGCTCCTGCCGCTTGGCGGGCGTGATGCCGTCATTGAATTTGAATGCAACGAGATGTTCGTACATGGACATGGCAATATGGCTCCTTTACGGTTTGTATGTTGGTTTATTCGCGGCCGGCCGCTTTATTCCTCTTTCGGATTGCCTTCGGGGCACGGTCTCTGCTTGGGCTTTATCGCGGAATAAGGGCGGAATTGGCCCGATTGCGGCCATCCGTACAGGTAACCTCATGTATAGTAGCTATAGCCGATATAATCAAGTAAGAATAATTTCACTACTTTCTAAAAACCGCATCCTTTTCTAGAATAGAGAGGCAAGCAGCAATCCGCTTCACGTTGATTGTGGTCACCTATCTAAAGAGGAGATGGTAGAGATGAAATATCGGAAACTCGGCAAAAGCGGTTTGAAGGTCAGCGAGATCAGTCTGGGCAGCTGGTTGACATATGGAGGCTACGTCGAACGCGAGAACGCGGTCAAGGCGATTCAAGCGGCGTACGGCCTGGGCATTAATTTTTTCGATACCGCGAACGTATACGAGCGGGGCGAAGCCGAGAAGCTGATGGGCGAAACGCTGAAGGCGTTCCCGCGCGAATCCTACGTGCTCGCCACCAAAGTGTTCGGCCAGATGGGCGACGGGCCCAACGACCGGGGATTGTCGCGCAAGCATATTATGGAGCAGTGTCATGCCAGCCTGCAGCGGCTTGGCGCGGACTACGTGGATCTGTACTATTGTCACCGCCACGATCCGAACACGCCGCTCGAAGAGACGCTGAGGGCGCTCGACGACCTGGTTCGCCAAGGCAAAGTGCTGTACGTCGGCGTCAGCGAATGGACGGCGTCCCAAATGGCGGAAGCGCATGCGATCGCGGACCGGTACCTGCTCGATCGGATCGTGGCGAACCAGCCGATCTATAACGCGTTCAACCGGTATATCGAGAAGGAAGTCATTCCGTTCGGGGAGCGGAGCGGGATCGGACAAGTCGTGTTCTCGCCGCTTGCGCAGGGCTTGCTGACGGGCAAGTACAGCAGCGCAGGCGACGTTCCGGCGGACAGCCGGGCGGCGAAGCTCGAAGGCATGCGCAAAGGCGTGACGGAAGAGAAGATCGCCAAGGTGCAGGAGCTTGGCAAGGTTGCGGCCGAGCTTGATCTCTCGGTGGGGCAGCTGGCTCTGGCCTGGATTTTGCGGCAGCCGAACGTAAGCAGCGCCCTGGTCGGCGCGAGCCGTCCGGAGCAGGTGGAAGAGAACGCGAAGGCATCGGGCGTCGAGCTGAGCGCCGAAGCGCTGGAGCGGATCGAGCAGATTTTGGCTTAATGCGGAAGGAAAGATTGCGCGTCCGAAAGTAGCCGTGACCGAAGGCGGCAGCCGAATCAGGCTTGGCGCGACAAGGTAGGCGTTTAGGACGAGGCCGCTCGCGCAGAATAGCCGCGGGCGGCTTTTTGGCGTTGCGGGGTAATACTAAGGATGACTGCGAAATGTGGATATTATGTGCATAAAACTGTGGATAACTCCGGGTGCGGCTCGTCATGCGGAGGCAGTGATCTTATGCTGGGGGCAGCTGCGGATGGGGGCAGCGTGGACGGCGTGGCTGGCAATTCGTGAGGCAACCTCATTGATTTATGAGGAGGACCTCACTCTTGTAGTCGGTGTCGCAGGGCCGAGCGGGAATAGTGAGGCAAACCTCACTCGCCGTGAGACTGACTTCATGGGGAGTGAGGTTTGCCTCACAAAACCGCCATATCGGAGAAGCCCGTCTCGAAACAATGAGATTTGGCTCACTAATTAGTGAGGATGGCTCATTAGTCTGCCAATACGTACATAGAGAGTACACGAGGTAAGTTTGCACGCTTAAACGATGAGTCGCCGGGAATGGCGTATGAGCATACGGGGCGCAAGCTTGGCTTGAGCATCCGGCAGAGCGTAGAGACGAGCGAATAGATGCGAAAAATAGAAAGGGATGCACCTTTGACTACTGCTTAATCCGTCGCCATTTCGGCGATTATGTTCGACACGTCCGGCCATTTCTGTATAATAAGAGATGTTACTTTACCGATAAATGAATAGTTTGCATAGTCATAAATCAGTTAAGGGGGAACTGCGGGATGATGACGGGATTCGAGACGAGGCCGGAAGACGGCGGGCTGGCCGGCGAGTGGAGTTGGATACGGGGGAACGAGGGGGACTGGAGAGTGGGCGAAGACGGGCGTCTGCTAATCCGTATCCGGCCCGGCACGATCTACGGGGAGGAGAACACGGCGCGCAACCTGCTTGTCCGGCCTCTCCCCGAAGATGCGGACGCCGTGCAAGCAAACGTGGAAATACGGCTGAAGCTGCCGTTCGAGCAGGCGGGCCTGCTGTGGTATTATGATGACGACCACTATATTAAGCTTGTGTTCGAGCTGCTTCCCGAAGGGCGGCATGTCGTCCTCGTGCGGGAGGAAGGCGCCGTGGCGTCCGTCGCGGCCAAAGCGGCGGTCGATACGGATCGCGTTGCGCTCCGGCTCGCGCTGGCCGGAGACGGACAGGCCGTCGAAGCGAGCTGCCGGCAGTCCGAGGCGGAGGATTGGACCGCGATCGGGCGATGCCCGGCATTCGGCCGGGGAACGGAAGGATTGCAGGCGGGCGTGTTCGGCCATTGCGGCTCCGACGAGGAGGAGCATTGGGCGGCGTTCGGCGGCTTCGAGGTCAGTCGGGAAGCGGTTCGGTAGGGAGCGCGATACTTTGAAGGATGAAAGGCAGGCGGAGCCGTTGGACAAATGGAACGAATTACGCAGCGCGGTCGACGCGCTTACCGAGCGGGAAGCGAAGCAAGCCCTCAAGCTGCTCTTGCTGCAGGCCGACATGGCTGGCCGTCACGACGGCGCGAAGGCCGATCTGCTCGATAGCTTGATGGAGCTGCGGAGCGCGCTGCTTAAAGCGCATCATGGCCAGCAGGTCCAGGAAGCGGAACCAAAGGCCGTTCATCTCGTCTTCGGCGACTCGATCGCCGGCTGCTTGAGGCTCGCGATTAAGCAGCTCGGGCGAGCGGATACGGACAAGGTGATCGCGTTCCGCGACCATTTTGCCATCGGTCCGCTATGGCAGCTTCATGAGGAAGCCGGCCGGCGGGAGAGGAGGCAGTGGCTCCGCGACCACATCAACGATGAAGGCCATGAAGCCGATCCCGAAGAGGAGGAAGCCGGGTTCGAGCGGCTTGCGGGGCAGCTTGCGCGTATTCCTTCGCGAGCCCCGATCGTCCTATGGAGCGGCGGCAATGCGCATGAGCAGGTCGGGCTGCGGTATGCCGCCTATTTGCTTAGAGGTCGGTCTAACGAGCTCTGCGTCTTTGATGCGGCAAGCGCTTGTGCTAGGCGGTATAACCGGGCGGACCGGCGCATCGACTACAGGCACGCGGGAGAAATCGTGCCCGAGAAGCTGCAGGCCGTCTTCGGGGAGCGGGCGGAGACCGGGCCCATCGACCGCGAAGCGCGGCTTGCGCTGGAGCGCGAATGGCTGGCGCTTGCCGAATCCCGGGAGGTGCTGCGCCTATGGTCCGGCGATCGCATCCAAAGCGTCGCTGCGCATTATTTTGACGATTATTTGCTGGAAACGGTGGAGAAGCTGCACGGCTACAAAGCGAATCGCGACTTCATCCGGGCGGCGAGAGTCATCGGCGAAGCGATCGGGTATTGCGAGCAATACATCCATGACGATTATTTCGAATACCGGCTGCGGGAGCTGGTCTATTGCGGGAAGCTGGCGATCAAAGGCGTGCCGAGAGCGATGCGATTTTATGGAGTAAGACGCAAGTGAGAGGCGCATGCTAGTAATTACTGGCAATTGCCATGCAGGCAGAAGGCGCGTTGCGGTTTGCATGGCGATTGTTAGGCTGTACAAGGGGGCCACCCCGATGACGCTGCGCAGGTGTTATTCCGCAACCGCTTACAGCGTAAGATGCCGATCGAAAAAAAGGGGGTGTACGCATGTTCTATTCGCTGCGCTCCAGGCTCATCCTGACCTTCTCCGTCCTGCTCGTCGTGCCGTTCGGGTTTCTGGCCTGGATCGTGACGGAGGTGTCGACCGAGACGATCGAAAACCTGATTCAGGTGTCGACCTCCCAGACGATGAAGCAGTACGCGACGTACGCCGACTCGCTGTTCGATCAGACCGAGGAGCTGTCGCAGCAGATTTTGGCTAGCGAAATGACGCAGGAATGGCTGTCTTTCCAGGAAAATACGCCTCCCGGGCGCAAGGCGGAATTCACGAACAGCGAAGCGATGCGGTCGTACCTGACCTCGATCACGTCGAGCAATTCCGAGCTCGCGTCCGTCGGCTTGTTTCTGGAAGACCGGTTCGGCATCTGGAGCTACGACAAAGATTTTATGGCGGCCGATTGGTACGCGCGATATTACAAAAACGGAATCCGCTGGCTGCCCGCGCATTACGACGACGACCAGCCTTCGCGCACGGTGAGAAGAACGCAAATCAACAGCTATATTTATCCGTTGACGAATTTGCAGGAGCTGGTTCCGATGGGCGTCATCAAAATCAATATGCCGACGACGCTGTTCCGGGAGCCTCTTGCGAACATCAAGCTCGGCAAGACCGGCGCGGTCTACTTGCTCGACGGGGCCGGACGGCCCGTATTGGATCAGGACTTGTCGCTGCACGGCCGGATCCTGCAGGAAGGCGCGAAGGACGTACGCAAGCTGATCGCGGCTCAGCCGGAGGGCCACTTCTGGATCGACGAGCCGTCGTCCTCATTCCTGGTATTCTACCAGCATCTGTCGGCGGAGGATTGGATGCTCGTAGGCGTCGTGTCCAAGGAGGAGCTGTTCAGCAAAATCGCCTGGATCAAGCGCCAAATATTGTGGGTCGGGGCGTTGTTGATATGCGCGACGATCGGCCTGGCATACTGGCTTGCGTACGGCATCACCAATCCGCTGTCGAAGCTGGCCCGGACGATGAAGGAAGTGGAGCGGGGCGATTTCTCCAAAACGAACGCGCTGCTGCCCGCGGCCAAATCCAACTCGTACGAAATCAGCTACGTCGTTCACGTCTTTCACCGGATGACCCGGACGCTTCGCGATTACATCCAAATCGAGGTGGACCTTAACCTGCGCCGCAAGGACGCGGAGTACAAGGCGCTGCTGCTGCAGATCAACCCGCATTTTCTGTACAATACGCTGGAGGTCATCGGCTCCTTGTCCGTTCAAGGCCGGAATCGCGACGTGCTGAAGGCGACCGAGTCGCTCGGACGCATGCTGCGCTATTCGCTGAAGCTCGACAGCGACGAAGTGCGGCTGAAGGAAGAGCTCGATTACGCGCGCTTCTTCGCCTCGATTCTCAAGCTGACATACGGCGAGCGGATCGAAATTAACGTTACGGACAATACGGGAGACGACGGGCTGGCGATTCTCAAATTCATCCTGCAGCCGCTGGTCGAGAACGCGGTGAAATTCAGCATCGATCACGCGGAGAAGGTGCAAGTGGACATCGCCGCAACCAAAGCGGACGGCCGCTTATGCCTGTCGGTCAAGGACAACGGCATCGGCATGGGCGAGGCGCTGCGCCGCGATCTGACCGAGCAGCTGGACCGCTTGCAGGGCAGGGAGCTGCTGAGGAGCGAAGGGAAACAAATCGGGCTTCGCAACGTGCTTGCGCGCTGCCGTCTGCATTACGAGGAGCAATTTGCGGTCCGCATCGATTCCGAGGAAGGCAAAGGGACGGAAATTCGCCTAATCATGCCGATAAAGGAGAGCGGGCATCATGTATAAAGTACTGATCGTCGACGACGTGCGGGAAATCCGGACCGGCATCCGCTTGCGGGTGGAGTGGAATCGATTCCACTTCGAGGTCGCGGGGGAAGCGGGCAACGGGGAGGAGGCGCTCGAGCGGCTGCTGGAGGAGCCGTACGACGTCGTCATTACCGACATTCAGATGCCCGTCATGAACGGACTCGCGCTGCTGCGGGAATGCTCGTCCTCGTATCCGCATATCCGGCTGATCGTGCTGTCGGGCTACGACGATTTCGCGTATGTCAAAACCGCCATCCAATGCGGCGCCGCGGATTACCTTCTGAAGCCCGTCGTCACCGAAGAGCTGGAGCAATTGCTTGAACGCGTCGGGAAGCAGCTGGACGAGGACAACGTCAAAAAAACGGCGGAAACCGAGCTGAGGCGGAAGCTGGCCGACCGGGTTCCGGCGATGCGGGAGCAGTTCGTGCTGCAGCTGATCAAGGAAGACGGCTTGTCCGCCGCGGAAACGCGGAGAAGAGCCGGGGAGCTGGGAATGGGCGCGTGGCTTGACGGCGGGACGGGCGCGCGCATTTTATCGGCCGAGCTGCGCGTCCCGGACAACCGGTTCGAGCGCGTGTCGGAGCGGCCGGAGTTGATGCGGACCGCCTTCCAGCTCATGTGCAGGGAAATCGCGCAGAAGAGCTTGGAGCCGATCATTGCCTTCTACGACATGAATTATCCGGCGATGGTTCACTTCTTCGCCGCGTTCGCGGACGAGGACAGGCTTGTCGCCTTCGCGTCCAAGCTGCAGCGGGACATCCATCACTTCCTGCGAGTCGGCGTCGTCGCGGGAATCGGCCAGGCGATTCCGGACGCAAGCCGGATGAAGAACGGATACGCGACCAGCCTGCTCGCGCTCAGCCGGATCCGTCTCGACACGCATTCCCATATCGGCTTCGCCCACGACTCGGAGCAGGACAGGGAGCTGCCGTCGGATCTCGAGAAGCGGATAACGGCCGCGCTCGAGAAGGGGAACGGAGCGGCCTACGCGTCGCTTGTGGACGAATTGCTGCGCGAGACGGAGAGCTATTCGAAATTTTCGTTCAACCTCGCCGTCCTGAAGGTGATGTTCGCCGTAAGCGCCGTCGTCCGCAAGTTCCGGATCGAGGACGCGCGGATCGAGGAGGCGCTGTGGGACGGGCAGCAGGCGCTGTGGAAGCTGGAAGCCGCGGAGAGCGTCAAGAGCCGCCTTCTCCTGCTCGGCGGCATCATCGCGGATCAGGTGAACCGCGTCAAGCGTTCCCGGAGCGACGAGATCGTCGACGCGGTGTGCCGGTATATGGACGACAATTACGGGGAAGAAATCAGCCTGGCCGGCTTCGCGGAACAATATCGGATTAATACGGCCTATTTGTCCGACGTCTTCCACAAGCAGACGGGCAAAACGTACAGCGAATATTTGCTGGACGTGCGCATGCGCCATGCAGAGGCGCTGCTGCGGGAAGGACGTCTTAGCATCAGCGACGTTGCGCTCCGCGTCGGCTTCTCGAATTTGAGCTACTTCAGCACGATATTCAAACGGACGCACGGGGTCCGGCCGGCGGACTTCCGGAAAAATCAAAAGAAATTATAGGCGGCAAGCCAAAAATCGTGAAATCCGAACCTGCTCCTTCGTGTTAATTTTGTACTTGTAACGACCACAAACAAAGGGGATGAACAAAGGTGAGGAAATCGAAGCTTGTTAGAGCCATGACGGGATTGCTGCTGGCCTTGACCGTACTGGCCGGATGCTCCTCGGGCGGAGGCGGCAACGCGGAAACGGGCGGCAGCTCGGCAGGCGAGGGCGGTTCGGAGAAGGTTACGATCAAGTATTGGCGGCACGACAACGACGTAGAGGTCGATACGCTGAAGCAGCTGATCGCTTCTTTCCAGAAGGAGCATCCGAACATTACGGTCAAAATGGAAATCATTCCTTACGCCGACTACGAGACGAAAATACGCACGGCGCTGGCCGGCAAAGGGGCTCCCGACGTAATGGGCATCGACGGTCCGAACGTCGCGGCCTACGCGTATCAGGACGCCGTCATTCCGCTGGACGATTATTTCGCGAAGGACGGCGATCTGGACGATATCGCGAAGCCCGTCCGCGACAGCTTGACGTATAACGATCAAATTTGGGCGGCTCCGCTCAACGACGCGAGCGTGGCGATGTTCTACAACAAGAAGATGTTCGAATCGAAGGGCGTCGAGCTGCCGTCCAAGGATCCGAACGAGGCGTGGACGTGGGAGCAGGTGCTGGACGCCGCGCGCAAAATCAACGATCCGGGCAAAGGCGTATACGCCATCGATCCGGCTTGGGGCGTCGGCGCCGGCGAAGGCTCGGCGTTCGTGAAGATGCCGTTCATCTGGCAGGCGGGCGGCGAAATTCTGAGTCCGGACGGCGGAACGGCCGACGGGTATCTCAACTCGCCGGAAAGCAAGCGGGCGATCGAGTTTTTCAACTCGCTGTATACGGAGAAGCTGGCCGCCAAGGAGCTGCCGCCGGAAGCGTTCGAAACCGGCAAGCTCGGCATTAACGTCAGCGGACCGTGGTCGATCGGCGGCTATGCCGCAAGTCATCCGAACTTCAAGCTTGGCGAGGACTGGGACATCGCGCCGTTGTGGAAGGACGCGAAGCAGGTCACGCCGAACGGCAGCTGGAACCTGGCGATCACGAAGCAGTCGAAGCATCCGGACGAAGCGTGGCTGTTCCTTAATTGGGTAACGGGCAAGGAAGGCGCCAAGGTCTGGTACGAGAAGACGAAAAACTTGCCGGCCCGCCTATCCGTCGCAGATGCGTATCCGGAGCTGAAGGAATACCCGATGAACATCTTCGTCGAGCAATCGTCGAGCTTCGCGCATCCGCGCCCGGTATCGCCGGCTTATCCGACCATCAGCAAAGCGATTACCGATTTGTTCGAGGAAGTGGTGCTCGGCGGCAAGAACATCGACGATTCCCTCGGCAAAGCGGTAGAGACGATAGACAAAGCGATCGAGAAAACGAAATAGCGGATCTGGACATGCGGCCGGGAGGGGAGCGGTGCTTCCCCCGGCCAGGATTCCGGAAGGAGGCAATGTGATGAACGGCGTCAACGCCAAGAAGCCGTCCTCTCGCCTGTCGTATCTCAGGTCGGAGGAGCGGTACGCGTACGCTTTTATTTTTCCGGCGCTCGCAAGCTTGCTGGTCTTCGTCTTCTACCCGATGCTGCAGGCGCTGATCGTCAGCTTCAAGGACTTTAACCTCATCAGCCCGGACTCGGAGTTCGTTGGCCTTAGCAATTACATCGAATTGCTTAAGGATCGGGATTTTCTCGACAGTCTGCTGCATTCGTTCCACTTCGCGGTCGTCGTCATCCCGGTGCAGACGGCCATCGCGCTCGGACTGGCGCTGCTCATCAAGCGGAAAACGTGGTACGCCCCGCTGTTCCGGACGGTCTATTTCCTGCCTGTCGTTATCGCGATCGGCGTCGCGTCGACCGTTTTCCGGCTGCTGTACAATAACGATTTCGGCTTGCTGAATACGATCCTGAACGCCGTCGGCCTGCCGAAAATCGCTTTCCTGTCCGATCCGCAGGCGGCCATCTACGGCGTCATGCTGCTCGGCATCTGGAAGTCCGTCGGCTTCTTTATGATCATCTTTCTGGCGGGGCTGAACAACATCTCCCCGGACATTTACGAAGCGGCGCAGATGGACGGCGCCTCGCCATGGGACAGCTTCTGGCGCATTACGCTGCCGCTATTGAACCGGACGACGGCCTTCGTCGTCATCATTACGACGATCGACGCGATCAAAATTTCGGGTCCGATCTTCATCCTCACCGGGGGAGGCCCGGCCGGTTCGACGACGACCGCCACCTTTTTTATCGTGGAGAAGGCGTTCGAGGAGATGCAAATGGGCTATTCGACCGCGGCCGCCTTTATTCTGTTCGTCATCGTGCTGGCGATCTCGCTCGTCCAGATGAAATTTTTCAAGACGGACGTCGAGCATTGAGCCATTGCGTTCGATGCGGTTCCGGGCTTCGCCAACCACGCAAAGGAGGAGACTAGCGATGTTGAAGACGCTGTCGCTGACGTTAAAGCTCATGGTCATGCTCGCGCTGGCGTTCGTGTTCATCCTGCCGATCGCCTGGATGGCGCTCGGCTCGTTCCGGCCTCATGAGGAAATTTTCAAGTTCGCGAACGTGCTGGAGTGGAGAACGCTGTTTCCCGTCGAATGGACGCTGCAAAATTACGCGGATTTGTTCTTCGATACCGCGGAGCCGTTCAGCCGGTTTATCGGCAATACGCTGGCCGTCGCGGCGACCGTGACGATCTTTGCTTTATTTTTCAATTCGCTTGCGGCTTTCGCGTTCGCGAAGATGAATTTTCGGTTCAAACGGATCCTGTTCGTATTTTTTATATCCGCTCTCGTCATTCCCGGAGAGGTGACGCTCGTTCCGACCTACCTGCTCATGAGAAACTTCGGGTGGATCAATACGTACGCGGCGCTCATCGTTCCGTCGGTCATTTCGGTATTCGCCGTCTTCCTGCTCGTGCAGTTTTTCTCGGAAATTCCGCGCGCCCTGCTGGAAGCGGCCCGGATCGACGGCGCCTCGTGGCTTCGCGTCTACCAGAGCATCGTGCTGCCGGCCGCGGCTCCCGCACTCGTCACGCTGGCCATCATCACGTTCCTGGGGCAATGGGATTCCTATTTATGGCCGCTCGTCGTCATTAGCGATCAAAGCAAGCAGATGCTGCAGGTGGCGATCGCCTCCTTCACGAATATGGAAATGACGGAATGGGGAAGAATTCTCGCGGCGGATACCGTAAGCTCGATCCCGATCCTGCTGCTGTTCGCCTTCCTGCAGAAGTATTACGTGCAAGGCATCACGATGTCGGGGGTCAAAGGGTAACCGGTTTTTAACTTTTTCTACGATTCTGGAGGGAATGCAAGGTGGAGAAGGAAAAAGGGCAGATGCTTGAATTTGAGCCCGAGAAGGGGCTAAAGGATTACATTAGCGGAATGGCGTGCGGAACGATCGGTTCCGCGCGCCCGGACGTCGAGCAGGAGCGGATCGGTCCGGGTCTGCTCCGGATTCGGCTGACCTTCCGGCTGGAAGGGCCGGTGAGGCAGGACGACTGGCGCGTTACGGTGAAGCCGGCGTTCGCGCCGAGCTTCCATTGGGCGCCGCATCTGACGCCGACGGACGATCATATCATCGATCAGCACAGCTTCCGTTCTCCGGCGCTTATCGTTCAGGACGGGGCGCGCACGCTTGCGCTCGTGCCGGATCTGGATTTGATGCTCGCCGGACAGGACGTCAGATGGTACATGGACATGGACGCGGAGCGGAATGTGCTGACGCTCGGCATGAGCGAATACGAGGTGAAGGAGCATGTGCTGTACCGGCGAAAGCCGGGGGCGGCTTACAAGGCCGGAACGGTGACGTTCGGCTTTTATGCGTTCACGTCCGAAGAACCGGAGACGCTGGCCAATCCTTGGCGTCCTGTCCTGCGGTTTATGTGGGAGAAGTGGGGGCAATCGTTGTTCCGGGCGGGCGCGCCGCTGCAGCTGCCGCTCATGAACCTGGTGCGGTACACGTACAGGTGGGCTTTCGAAACGTGGCGCGACAGCGTATGGCAGCAGTTCGAGCTGGACGGCAAGGAAGTGGGGGCGGCGGCTTTCATCGTGAACTATACGCAAAGCCCCAACTACCCGGGACCCGTTAATCAGAGGGAATTTCTCTCGATATGGAACCAGGCGTGGTTCAGCTCGCTTCGCTCCGCGCACGGCGTCTATCGGTACGGCTTGCAAGAAAAGGACGAGAGCCTGATCGCCAAGGCGAATATGACCAAGGAGCTGGCGCTCTCCGCTCCCCAGCGGGAAGGGCTGTTCCCGGCGGTGATCGCGGCCGAGATGGAGCAGGCGGAAGCGGACGGCGTACGGGTTAACCGCTCGAAGGGCTGGGACACGGCGTATTGGGGCAATTCCAACCGGAATCCCGTAAAGGCGTGGCAATCCGTCCGGTCGGCGCCTTACCATGTGCTCGATATGAGCTGGACGGCGCTATGGATGGTGAGGTGGTACGAGGAGCTGGAGAAGGACGAGCGGCTGCTGCAGTACGCCGTCCGGTACGCGGACGCGCTGATCGGGCTGCAGGACGAGCGCGGGTACTTCCCGGCGTGGCTCGATTACGAAACGCTGCGGCCGCTTGCGACGCTGTCCGATTCGCCGGAGACGGCATTGTCCGTTACGCTGCTGCTGAAGCTTGCCGCGCTGTCGGGACGGGCGGATTATGCGGAAGCGGCGGTTCGGGCTGCGGACGTCGTGGCGGGGGAGGTCGTGCCGGAAGGGCGATGGGAGGACTTCGAAACGTACTGGTCCTGCTCCTCCTTCGGGAATTCGGATCACGTCGGGCGCAAATATAGCCGCAACAACATGTACAAACAATGCAACTTCTCGATCTATTGGTGCGCCGAGGCGTTCCTGCGCTGTTACCAGCATACGGGCGAGAGCAAGTTTTTGACCGCGGGCGAGCGCTGCATGGACGAAATGCTCATGACGCAGGCTTCCTGGCAGCCTCCGTACATTCATCTGGACGCGCTCGGCGGCTTCGGCGTCATGAACTGCGACGGCGAGTGGAACGATGCGCGTCAGGGCCTGTTCGCGGAGCTGATCGTCGAGTACGGCATCGTCCTGCGGCGCGAGGAGTACATCGAGCGGGGGCTCGCCGCCCTGCGCTGCGCGTTCGTCATGATGTACTGTCCCGAGAACGAGCGGACGAAGGCGCAGTGGGAGAAGGTGTATCCGTTCTTCAACGAGCGGGATTACGGCTTCATGATGGAAAATTACGGCCACTCGGGCGAGGTGAACGACGAAGGGCTCGGCATCGGCGAATTTACGATTTTCGACTGGGGCAACGGCGCCGCGGCCGAAAGCTACTTGCGGATGAAGGCCCACCACGGCGAGCTGCTTGAGCGGTACGGGATGTAGGCGGCAGGTTGTTGTAACGGGAGGGGCAGAAATGAAAGGTCATGCGCTTGGCGGATCGGCTGCACCATGCGTGCCCAAGCCCCTCCTACGTTGCGCTTCGTACAATGGATCCGCGCCCGTTTATCCTATTGCGTTAAGCGCCCCGATCAATTATTCTATTGGTGAAATAGTCAACCGCCGTTTTGTAATATCAAACCGAAATCGAGAAGGGTGCAAGTGCAATGCCAATCATCCAGTCCGTCGAAAGGGCGCTCCTCATCCTCGACTTGTTCGACGAATACAATCAAGAGCTGAAAATAACGGAAATCAGCGCCAAAATGAACCTGCACAAGAGCACGGTGCACTCGCTGCTGAAGACGCTGCAGGAATACCGCTACATCGAGCAGAACGCGGAGAACGGGAAGTACCGGCTCGGCCTCAAGCTGCTCGAGCGAAGCGGCCAGCTGACGCAGAGCATGGATATCCGGCGCACGGCCAAGGCTACCCTTGCCGAGCTCTCGAAAGAGACGGGGCAGACGGCGCATCTCGTCATATTGGACGGCCGCGAAGGAGTCTACATCGACAAGGTGGAAGGAGAGAAGGCGCAAATCCGCTACTCGCGGATCGGACGGCGCATTCCGATTCATTGCAGCGCCGTCGGCAAGGCGCTCATCGCGTTCAAGGCGCCCGCGCAGCTTGAAGCCATTCTCCTGAACTATGAATATCGGATTCAGACGGAACGTACCATTCGGAATAAGGCCGATCTGCTGAAGGAGCTCGAACGCGTCCGCGAGCAGGGGTATGCGATCGACGATCAGGAGAACGAGCCGGGCGTCCGCTGCTACGCCGTGCCGATTCGGGACCACAAAGGGGACGTGATCGCCGCCGTCAGCCTCTCCATGCTGGTCGCAAGGGTGACGGCCGAGGAAGAAGCGGAATACGCGGGGAAGCTGACGGCCAAAGGGCAGGAGCTTTCCAGGCAAATGGGCTTTGGGTTATAGGGCAGGATCGACGGGAAAGCGGGAAGAGAAGCAATAGCGGGAGCGGCTATTGGTTTTTCTTTCTAATGAAACGAGAACATTGTTTTATAATGTAGAACAGTTTGTGGGCGGCGATGCGATGAAGGTTATCCGGTATTTGTCCGATCGTTAACTTTTCATTGATAGCGCTTACAGATCGGGCGGCCCGTTCGGCAAGCCGCAAGCGGGTACTCCCAAGACGAAACGATAGGAGATGATGCGGGATGGATCGCGCTACCGAAGGTTACAAGCTGGTTATGATTAAGCCGCAGGACCATGTGGCGGTTGCTTTGATGAGCATTCCGGCCGGGACGGAGCTTGCCTTCTCCTGTCAGGATTCGCGGTTCGAAGTGACGCTGCTCGAGCCGATCGAGTTCGGCCATAAGTTCGCCGTCCGGGACATCGCGCAGGGCGAGGATATTCTCAAGTACGGCGAGGTCATCGGAGCGGCGCTCTGCGGCATTTCGAAGGGCGCGCATGTACATGTGCATAATTTGGAAGGAAAAAGAGGAAGAGGTGACCAGGTATGACGGAGCTCGGGGAAGGGCAATTTTGGGGGTACCGCCGCGCGGACGGCTCGGTCGGAGTCCGCAATCATGTGCTGATTCTGCCCACCATCACGTGCGCGACGCAGGCGGCCAAGCAAATTACGGAGCTGGTCAGCGGCACGGTATCGTTCATCCATCAGCACGGCTGCGCGCAGGTGGGCGTCGATTACGAGCAAACGTTCCGCACGTACGCGGGAATGGGGCTGAACCCTAACGTGTACGGCGTCGTCGTGCTTGGCCTCGGCTGCGAGACGCATCAGGCGAGAAGCGTGGCCGGAGAGATCGCGAAGAGCGGCAAGCCGGTGGAGGTCGTGTCGATCCAGGATCACGGCGGTACGCTGTACACGATCGCGGAAGGGGCTAAGATCGCGGCGCGCATGGTGCAGGAAGCGTCAATGCTGAGAAGAGAGCCGTGCCATATCGGCGAGCTGATCGTCGGAACCGAATGCGGCGGCTCGGATGCCTGCTCCGGCTTGTCGGCGAATCCCGCGGTCGGCGTCGTCAGCGACAAAATCGTCGACGGAGGCGGCACCTCGATTCTCGCCGAGACGACGGAGCTGATCGGGGCGGAGCATCTGCTCGCGCGCAGGGCGGTGAACGACCACGTCGCCAAGCGGGTGTACGAGGTCATCCAGGCGATGGAGAGCCGGGCGCTGATGATGGGCATCGACATCCGGACGGGGAACCCGAGCCCCGGCAACATCAAGGGCGGACTCAGCTCGCTGGAGGAGAAGTCGCTCGGCGCCTCCAACAAGGCCGGAAGCCGGCCGCTGAAGGAGCTGATCGACTACGCGGAGCGTCCGACCGAGCGAGGGCTCGTCTGGATGGATACGCCCGGACACGACATCGAGCAGCTGACGGGCATGGTGGCGGGCGGCTCGCAGGTCGTGCTGTTCACGACGGGGAGGGGCACGCCGACCGGCTCGCCGATCGCGCCGGTGATCAAGATTTCGACGAACACGCCGATTTTCGAGAAAATGAACGACAACATCGATTTTAACGCGGGAACCGTCATCGACGGCACGGAATCGATCGAAGCGGTCGGCGACCGGCTGTACGAGGAAATGCTGCAAGTCTGCTCCGGCAAGCTGACCAAAGCGGAGGTGCTAAAGCAGCATGACTTCGGCATTTGGCGCATCGGCCCGACGTTTTGACGAAGGTAAGAGAACGTTTTTTTGCGGTAAAAAATGTTGATTTCATCCATTATTCCGAATACAATACGGGAAATAACCGGCATGCGCGACTGGCGTAACGCGGATAACCGCGAGGGAACGCATGCTGAGCAGTGCCGTACGCCTGGGCCAAGCATTCGATCGCGCCGATCGGATGCTTTTTATTTTATTTCGAAAGGGCGGGGTTTCGAAAATGAAGATGGCCTTTATTTTGTTCGACGGAATGACGACGCTCGACTTTGCGGGATTTTACGAAGCGGTGACCTGGATGGGCATTCTAAAAGGAAAGGAGTTCCTCTCGTGGGATTTTTGCTCGAACCAACCGCAAATTGCCGAAGACCGGGGATTAACGGTTAAGATCGATCGCGGGGGCGTTGATCCTAGGCGCGGCGGGCTTTCTGGAAGGGAAGAGGGCGACGACGAATCGTTCGGCCTATGAACAATTGACGCCGTATTGCGCGGAAGTGGCGAAGGAGCGCTTCGTGCGGGACGGCGATGTTTATACGGGCGGAGGCGTGTCGGCTTCGATCGATTTGGGCTTGTTTTTCGTCGAATCGCTGACGGATGGACGGTTCGTCCGGCAGGTGCAAGACAAGATGGACTATCCGTACTATACTTCTATTAAAGGCAGGCAATAAGAAGAAGATTCGTATAATGAATGGAATGCGGGAGGCAAAGACCGATGCGTTTTATGATGATCGTCAAAGGCACGAAAGATTCCGAAGCGGGGATAATGCCGAGCCAGGAGCTGCTCGAAGCGATGCTGAAGTATAACGAGGAATTGGCGAAGGCCGGGGTGCTGCTCGCGGCCGACGGCCTGCACGCCAGCTCGCAGGGGATAAGGATCTCCTATCCGGAGCCTGGCGGCAAGCCGAAAGTAACCGACGGCCCGTTCACCGAGGCGAAGGAGATTATTGCGGGCTATACGCTGATCGAGGTGAAATCGAGGGAAGAAGCGATCGAATGGGCGATGCGCATGCCCGATCCGCATGGCAAGGGCGAAGGCGTCATCGAGCTGCGCCAGATCATCGATCCGACGGATTTGACGCAAAATCCGGAGACGCTGGCGATGGAAGCCGCCATTCGCGAGAAGATGGAGAGGGCTAACAAGCCATGAGCGATTCAGCGGTCAAGCGCACGATCGACGCCATCTGGCGGATCGAATCGGCCAAGCTGATCGCCGGTCTGACGCGAATGGTGCGCGACGTGGGCCTCGCGGAGGATCTGGCGCAGGATGCGCTTATCGTCGCGATGGAACGGTGGCCGGCTGCCGGCATTCCGGACAACCCCGGCGCCTGGCTGATGACGACGGCGAAGCGCCGCGCGATCGACCTGATGCGCAGGAGCAAGGTGCGGGAGCGGAAATACGAAGAGCTGGGGCGAAGCAGCGAGCTGTATACCGAGGACGACATCGACGACGCGCTGGACGGAGAGGTCGGGGACGATCTGCTTCGGTTGATCTTTATGACCTGCCATCCGGTATTGTCCCAGGATGCGCGGGTCGCGCTGACGCTGCGCCTGCTCGGGGGGCTTGCGACCGACGAAATCGCGAGGGCTTTCTT
The DNA here is from genome assembly GCF_014705655.1 of Paenibacillus arenilitoris. Classification (GTDB taxonomy): domain Bacteria; phylum Bacillota; class Bacilli; order Paenibacillales; family Paenibacillaceae; genus Pristimantibacillus; species Pristimantibacillus arenilitoris. Next base: position 38,858 of record NZ_JACXIY010000022.1, read on the forward strand.
CGTCGCGGAATCGACGATCGCCCAGCGGATCGTCCGGGCGAAGCGGACGCTTAACGCTTCGCGTGTCGAGTTCGAGGTCCCGGCGGGCGATGAGCTGAAAGAGCGGCTGTCGACGGTGCTCGAGGTTATTTATTTAATGTTCAATGAAGGATATACGGCGACGTCCGGCGGCAGCTGGATTCGGCCGCTGCTGTGCCAGGAAGCGCTTCGGCTCGGACGGGTGCTGGCGGAGATCGCGCCCTCGGAGCCGGAGGTGCACGGCCTCGTCGCCTTGATGGAAATCCAATCGTCACGGTTCAAAACCCGGGTGAACGCGGCCGGGGAGCCCGTGCTCCTCATGGACCAAAACCGCGCGCAGTGGGATCGGCTTCTGATCCGGCGCGGCCTCGCCGCGCTGGATCGCGCTCAGAAGCTGGGCTGGCCGCTCGGTCCGTATGCGCTGCAGGCCGCGATTTCCGCTTGCCATGCTCGCGCCCGTACTGCGGCCGAGACCGATTGGCCGCGTATCGCCGCGCTGTACGAGGCGTTGTCGCGCGTCATGCCGTCGCCCGTCGTGGAGCTGAACCGCGCGGTGGCCATCTCCATGGCGTTCGGCCCGGCGTTCGGCCTCCAGCTCGTCGACGCGCTGGCTTCCGAGCAGGCGCTGAAGGATTACCACCTGCTGCCGAGCGTCCGCGGCGATTTGCTGTTCAAGCTGGAACGGTTCGGCGAAGCCCGCGAGCAGTTCGAACGCGCCGCGTCGATGACCCGCAACGACAAAGAGCGCGGGCTGCTGCTTAGGCGCGCGGCGGAATGCGCCGTCAAGGAAGCGGGCGGCGGCGAGCCCGAGTAACGCCGCCAGAGCTGCCCCGGCCATTTGACGGGAAAACGAGATGACAGGGAAACAGTCGCAGAGTGCCGGCGGTCATGCCGGCTCCCTGCGACTGTTTGGCGTGTATCGGATCGAAAAAATTAGTTCATTGGGCTGCCTCGTCGGCCGAGGGACCGTACATGCCCGGCACAGGAATATCGAGAAGCCGCAAGTATACCCCGAGCTGCGCCCGGTGGTGGACCATGTGGCTGAGTCCGAAGGTGCGAAGCGCGATCGCCCGCGGCTTGCGGAGAATGATATGGTCGCCGTGCCGCAGCGTCCATTCCTCGCCGAGAGCTGTCTCGTCGCATTCGGCGAGCAGCTTTTCGAACCTGCCGAGGTTCGTGTCGAATTCCTCCAGAACGTCGGCGCGCTTTTCCAAAGGCTCCCGACGCAGCGGCACGGTCGATAGATCCAACTCCGGGTACTGAAAAATCGCGATTTGCCAGTTCAGCAGGTTGACCAGATGCGTGGCCAGCCCGCCGAGCGTCATCGATTTCTCGTGCGGCTTCCACGACATATGCTCCTCGGGCAACCGTTCCAAAACGCGGCGCGTAGTGGCCAGTTCGTGCGTTGCGTCGCCGACGATCAGTTGTTTAACCATAAATTCATCTCCTCCCTTATGGATTAGCATACTATAAATTCCAGTCGAGTGGAAAGAGCTAGTCCCGGTCGTTCGGCGTACCCGCCGGTTTTGCCGCAGCAGCGGGGCCTGAAAAAATTTTTTTAAAAAATTTTTCCGAAGCTGTCGATTTCGTCTCACCCCGTTCGTCGTCCTTATAGAAGCGAAAGTTTCACCCATAAAAACGAGACGAAAGGTTGATGGAAATGAAAGCGCAGCTTACCCCCTATATCATGTCGGAGAACGCAAAAAAGCAGGCCGAGTTCTATAAGGAGGCGCTCGGCGGCGAGATTTTGTCGGTCGTCATGCATGGCCAAATGCCGGGGGCGCCGGAGGCGATCAAGGACAAAGTGATGCACCTCGCCATGACGGCTGCCGGAGGCAACACGCTATTCCTGTCCGATTCCTTCGAGCCGGTAACGGGAAACAGAAGCATCAGCATGTCGCTCACGTTCGCGAGCGAAGACGAAGCGCGGACGGCGTTCGCGAATCTTGCGGAGGGCGGCGCGGTCAAGTATCCCTTCGAGCATCAGCCGTGGGGGGCTCATTACGGAGAGGTCGTCGATCCGTTCGGCGTCACGTGGCAAGTCGTCAAACCATAAGAACGGCGCCAACGACATAACTTAAAAAGGAGAACGAACATGAACCAGGAAGTAACGGCTTTTATCGAAACGGTCAAAGATCCATGGCAGGGGGAGCTTTGCTCCCGGCTGCGCGAAATCGTCCACGGCTCGGTACCGGATATTCAGGAGCGCATGCAGTACAAAAAACCGCATTTTCTGAAAAACGGCAAATACGCCGCCGTCATCTCCACGTCGAAGGACGCGGTCAGCTTCACGATCTTCAACGCGGCCGGTCTGCCGATCCCGGAAGGGCAGTTCGACGGTCCTCCGGAGAGAAAAACGATGAAGCTGCGTCAAGGCGACTCGCTCGATGCCGAACTGCTTTCTTCGCTGGTCGGTCAGGCCGCCGCTTCGCTATAGTCTGGCGGCCGCGCAGGGCGGCGCAGGGCGTCCGCAACCAATTGAGGCCAGGCCTTCCCCGTCAGGGGCAGACCTGGCCTTGTGCCGTTTTCGAGCCGGGCTTTCTGCCGTTATGGTCATATCGCCGCCCGTATTTCCTTTTACGCCATGTAAGATTAACCGCGTAATAACAGGCAGGAGCGCTCGCCTCCCGCACGGCAGCCGCCGGCGATTGAAGAGCCTCTTCGGTTCATATAGAATGGAGTCATACCGGAAGGAAAGGGGAGCGAGGACGTGGCCTACGATTATGAAGAGCTGGCTCAACAATTTGCGAGCGTCCCGCTGCAGGTTTACGGCGTCTATCGGACCGAGCTTGCGGCGGACCGGGTCTACCGGGGCCACGTCGACCAACCGACCACGAAATGCGCGCTCGTCGTGGCGCTTAAGGGACAAGCCGTCTTCCTCTTCGACGGGGCGGAGCGGTACGAGCTGCAGCCGGGCAAGGCGCTTCTGGGCGGGGCGCGCAGGCAGCTGGAGATCCAGGTAGGCGGAGAAGGCTTCGAGTACTGCCTGGTCCACTACGTGCCCGCGCCGCAGGACCATGAAGACGGCGGGCGGCTGAAGGACGTTTCGATGCTGCACGTCGCGTACGACCCGGAGCTGCTGCAGCTGCTGGAGCAGCTGCAGCAGGCGGCGGACTCTCCGGGCGGCATCGGCCTTCTGGAGAAGAAGACCGCGTTCTACCGGCTGCTCGGCAAGGTGCTCCAGTCCGAACGCCACCGGCAGAACAAGGACAGCTATCCGGTTATCGACGAAGCCGTCGCCTATATTCAGGCGCATTATTTGGAGCCGATCACGCTCGACTCTCTTGCGGAGCGCTGCGAGATGAAGGCGAAGTATTTTTCGTATTTGTTCCACAAATATGTCGGCATCGGGCCGATCGATTATTTGATCCAATACCGGATGAACCGGGCGTACGAGCTGCTCATGACGGGACAATTTTCCGTTTCCGACGTAGCCGGAAGCGTCGGCTATTCCGACGCGTACTACTTCAGCAGGCTGTTTAAGAAGCACAAGGGGCTGCCGCCGAGCAAGGTCGGCCTCTACCGCAGAAGAAATCGTCCATCTTGAGATCGGGAATTTATCTATTTTCAAAAGATGGGCAAGGTGATAAAGTTTATTTGATAATGAGAATCGTTATCGCACAATAAACGGGGACAAAAGAAAGGATGCCAGACATGAGCAATCGAGCCAAATCATTCGCCGCGTTAATGAGTTTATTATGCATCATGCTGCTGATCAGCGCTTGTTCGGGCGCGGCGAATACCAATAATGCCGCACCGGGCAATAGCGCCGCGCCAAGCAACGATGCCGGAGGGCAGCAGACGGAGGGGCAGGACGAAGAAGTCGCCCAGACGGACAAATTTCCGCGTACGGTCAAAGCGGCTAACGGCGAGATCACGATCGAGAAGGAGCCGAAGAAGGTTGCGGTCGTTCATTGGGGCTATGGCGATTCGCTGCTGTTGTTCGACCTGCCGTCCGTGGCGCTGGCGCTGCCGTTCACGGAGAAGCAGTCCGTGTTGGCGACGGAGAGCTACAAGCCTTATGTAGACAAGCACGACGAGCTCGTCGTCGTAGGCGAGAACACCCAGGTGAACATGGAGGCTCTGCTCGCGTACGCTCCCGATCTGATTATCGCGGGCAACAGCGTCAACCAGGCAGTCGGCGGGGAGCTGGAGAAAATCGCGCCGACCGTCGTCATCGACGAGGCGGAAACGGACGTATGGGCGAACTGGCCCGCGCTCGTCGCCAAATTCGGCGAAATTCTCGGCCAAGAGGATGCAGCGCAAAGCTATATCGCCGAATACGAAAACAAGCTGAAGACGGCGAAGGAGAAGCTCGCCGGTCTGGAAGGGACGGTCGCGTTCCTGCAGGTGAGAGCGGATGCGGTATGGCTGCAAGGAGTCGATTACTTAAAGCCGTATTACGAGGGGATGGGGCTTACGCCTCCGGCAGGCGACGTGATGGCGGAAGGCGCGCAGCTTACGCTCGAAGGGCTAAGCGAGCTCGATGCGGACCATTTGTTTCTCGGCTACTTCAACTACAGCGATCAATCGGTCGGAGCGCTGACGGACGAGTGGGACGACAGCGCGGTTTGGAAATCGCTCAAAGCGGTTCAGAGCGGGCAGGTCTACGCGATCGACGGCCAGCTCGCCCTCAGCTACGGTCCGATCGGCAATTCATACGGCGTGCAAGCGGTTCTCGAAGCGCTTGAATGAAGGAACGGCTGCTAAGGCAAACACATGAAGCTCGCGCGGAAAGCCGCGCGGGCTTTTGTGCGTTTTGCGGCGGCGGAGGCCGGTCGGACGAACGGCCTACCAGATCAGCGAACGTTTACAAGACAGCTGTCCATGCTCTCCCTATGCGAGATGAATAGAATAGTATAAATTTACTTGGAGGTGTTGGAACTGGGGTGCCAATGGAAGAAAGGCCGCAGCAGGAGATTGGGCAGATCGTGCCCTTGCCGGAAAATAAAGCGAGTAAAATTAAAAGACCGCGCGAGACGGAAGTGCGGCTGCAAGAAAGGGCTGCGCCATGCTGCCAACTGCGTCGGGCGCAGAGGAGCGGCCGGCTCGCGCGGACTTCGCGGCCGAACGGGTCCGAGAGGGCTTAGGGGACCGATCGGCCCCGTCGGCCTGACGGGACCGGCGGGACCCGCGGGGCCGATGGGCGTTCCCGGACCGGCGGGACCTCCGGGCCCGGCCGGGGCGCCATTGCCGATCTCGGTCAATCGGGTCTTCGTAGCCAATTTCGGAGACAACACCGTCTCGGTCATTGACGGAAATTCGGATACCGTCATCGCAACGGTACCCGTAGGCAACGGCCCGGCCGGCATAGCGGCGAACGACGAGACGAACCGGGTTTACGTGGCCAACGGCGGGGAAGGCTCCGTAACGGTCATTGACGGCCTGACCAGCGAAGTGATCGCGACCGTCCCGGTCGGCAGCTCGCCGGAGGGTATCGAGGTGAATCAGACGACGAACCGGATTTACGTGGCGAACGTCGAAAGCAATACGGTATCCGTCATCGACGGGGACAGCAACGAGGTCATCGCTTCCGTTCCCGTCGAGAGCGCCCCGATCAGCATTGCGGTTAACCCGATTGCCGATTATATTTATGTCGCGAACCGGGACAGCGGCACCATATCGGTCATCGACGGCCGCCGCAATGCGGTTCGGGAAACCTTCCCGATCGACCAGCAGGAGGCCGTGCCGTTCCGATTGGGGCTCGATCCGGGCTTGAATCGGCTTTACGTGGCGAGGCTCGGCGACAGCACCTTATCGGTAAGATCCGGCGTATCCAACGCTCCCGTGGGCGACATCCCGACCGGAAGCTTGCCGGAGGGAGCGGGCGTCAACCCGGAGACGAGACGTATCTACGTTCCGAACAGGGGCGACAACACGCTCACCTCTATCGACGGGAATACGAATGAGGTGCTCGGCGACTTCCCCGTAGGGGAAGAGCCGATCGGCGTCGCGGTGAATCCGCTCAGGAACGGGGTCTACGTGGTCAATTCCGTCGGGCGGACCGTATCGGTGTTTGACGGCAATACCAACAGCGTCGTAAGAGAGATTCCGGTCGGCAATTCTCCGCGCAGGATCGCGCTGATCCGATAAAGAAAAGCCGATGCGGGGCGGGCATGCCGCCAATCGAAATAAAGCTTGATTTTGCCAAGCGGTATGATAGACTTCACCTTGAAGGCGAAGGCGCTCCACCATGGATGCTTGTTCTCGAAGCAACGCATTACCGGAAGTGGAGCTTTTTTTTCTAATGTCCTGGCAAGATCGCGCAACAACCATTCGACGTAGGAGGTCTTTGCATGATCCGATTGGAAAACAAGCGGTTAATCGTAACGATCGATGAAGGCAATGGGTGCATCGGCAGCTTGTTCGACAAAAGCAGCAACAGAGACTACATAGCCGCGGGGAAGCCAGGCGAGCCATACCGGATCGAGGCCGGGGGCGAGCTCGCAAGCGGGTTCGAATCGTTCGGTTATTCGGTAGAAGAGACGAAGCCGGGCGAGACGAGAGTCGCGCTGACGTGGAAGGTGCGGGAAGGCTTGACGGTGACGGGCGTTGTCGCCGTCCGGGATGACGAAGAAGATATCCGCTTCTGTTGCGACGTCAAAAATGAAACCGATTCCACAATTGCGGGGGTCGAGTTTCCGATCGTGCCGAACCTGACGGCCATAACGGAAGACGGGGACGGCGACTATTTGGCGCACAGCTTCGGGACGGGGATTCTTATCCGGAATCCGATGAATAACTTCGAGAAGGACGGTAACGGGCTGCGGCATATGCCGTATCCGGAAAGCTTCTCCGGCGCGTCGATGCAGTTTTTCGCCTATTATGGAGAGAATGCCGGAGGCTTGTATTTCGCCGCGCACGACGGCGAGGGCTATGCCAAGTGGCTCAATTTTTACAAGAACGGTAACGATCTGCTGGAAGCGTCTTTCTATCATGGCTGCGAGGACATGGGCGCGGGCAAAGGGATGAGGACCGAATACCCGGTCGTCATTCGAGCGCTTGCGGGAGACGGCTGGTACGAAGCGGCGGCGATGTATAAGGAATGGGCGGTGCGGCAATTTTGGTGCGCGAAGGGCGAGCTGTACGACCGCGAGGAGCATGAGCGCGCGCGTTGGCTGCACGAGGAGATGGGCGCTTCCACCTTCGGCATCAACGCGAGCCGCGACCGGGCGGCCTGGATTCATACGTATCACGATTACATCCGTACGCCGATCTTCCATATGCTCGGTCCGGATTGGCCCAAAATCGACGTGAAATTCGGCGGGGACAAGCCCGGCGGGCTGGAGGACTGGTTCCCCGCGAGATTCAACGAAGACAATCTGAACGCCATGAAGCGATACGGCGACAAGTTCGCGCCGTTCGAATTCGATTATATTTTCAACTTCGACCGGACCGACGGGCAGCTGGCGGAGCAGGCGAAGCAGATCTTCCCCGAGCCCGAGGCGATGAAGAGCATCGACAAATACAAATTCCGGCTGCTCTGCCCGGCGCATCCTTATACGCACGAGCTGCACGTCCGCCGGGACGAGCGGCTTCAGGAGGAAGCGGGCGTCGATTCGATCTACTACGATATTTCCGCCAATAACATCATGAAGATTTGCATGAACGAAGAGCATGATCACCCGGTAGGCGCAGGCCGCGCGATCACGATGGCGTACCGCCGGAACTACATCGATACGAAGGCGGCGATGATCCGGAAAGCCGGCCGCTACGTCCCGATGGGCACGGAAATGATGTGCGAGGTGTTTCTCGACGTATTGGATTATTACCAATCCCGGGCGGGAGGCCGGCCGGCGGCGCCGCTGGAGTTCTGGAACATCCGGGAGCTGGCGACCTCCGGCGCGGCGCGGCTCATTCCGATGTTCGCCTTCGTCTACCACGAGTACGGGGCGCTTCGCATGGACGGCTGGGGCAAGCTCGTGGAGGAAATCGGTGAGCTGTTCTATTATTCTGTAGCCCGGACCTATCTGTGGGGAGGCTTGTACGAGCTGAATCACGAGTACAGCCCGATGGAGGCGCTGGACGGCGTCGAAAACAAGTCCGATGAGCACTACTGCCCGTTCGGCGAAAGAGGCTACGCATTCTCCGCGGAGCGCGCCGCATACGTCGGCATGTATGCCGGTCTCCGGACCGGAGCCGGCAACAAGTATTTGGCCTACGGGCGGATGTTAAAGCCGCTTGCCTACGCATGCGAGCGGATCGCGCTTGACTGGTATCATTACAATCATGGACCAAACTCCGCCGATTACAATACGTCGGGGACGTACGAGGCGGAGTCGGTTATTCATTCCGCCTGGCTGTTCAGGGGCGAGAGCGCGGGGCTGTTCTTCGCGAACGTCACGGGCGAGGCCGTATCCGTGCAATTCGAGATCGACCCGCGCCGCTTGGAGCTGGACGCCGCCGGGGAATACCGCGTGCTGCGTATCGACAAGGAGAAGAAGCGGGAATGGTTCGCCATCGGCCCGGGCGAGGTCCGGAATGCGGACTTGTCCATCCCGGCTAGAAGCTATGCGCTGATTGAAGTATGTACGTAGCGTCCGGAAGCGAAGGCTTGATTAGAGTCTGATTAGAGCAGGCTGCGCTCAATCGAGCGGCAGCCTGTTTCGGTTCTTTGAAATAAACTAAATAACGCCAGAATTAACAATGAAGTATGGAGCTGGGAGTAGAAAGCTAACGGTGCCCTCCGGATCAAAGGAAAGCGAAGCGATGCCATAATTATTAATGGTTACGTTGACCGGCGAAGTAATCGAAGGCTCTGCCCCGTTGATAAGCGTCCCGTTGATCAGCCGCAATACATCGGGAGGCTCGGCGCTAATCGCGATCACCGCAGTGGCCGGATCCAGGCAGCGGTAGAGTCCTTTGAACGTATAGTCGGCAGGGTTATCGACGGGAAGGTCATTGATGGCTATGACTTCCGCCCCGGCTTCCGCTTCGTCCACATACAACTGGACTCTGCCGGTGCTGGACGTTCGCAGCGCATTGTTCGTTGTGCGGATAAAGTTGATATCGGCTTGCAAGCTCCCGTCATTGGCAACGATAATGCCCGTTCCGGTATCGAAGGGTGTATCGTTTCCGATTATACTGCCGTTCGCCCTTAATGTACCGGCGTTCACGATAATGGCAGCCGCATCGGGTAACGATACGCTGCTCACGACTAACAGCTTGTCGAAGAACAAGTCTGAGGTTGCGGTGAAAGTAGAGTTATAAAGCATGCAGATTCCGCCGACTCGGACCTCGCTAACGTCGATCACGACAAAAGCCGTGTCCTGGACGGAAATTCCGGTATAATCCTCTCCGCCTTGAATCAGGCTGCCGTTGATTCGGGCATTCACGGTTCCGTTTAGCAATACGATCGTACGCACCATGCTTGGCTCGAAGGCCGACGCCTCAACGAAGGTAAGCGCGACGTTGCCCGCGCTTGCTTCCAAGGCGCGCGTCCCCAATTGCATTCTGGAAATATTGCCGCTGAAATTTCCCCCCGTGACGGAAACGCCGATCGAAGAGTCCGAGAAGGTGTTAAGCATGAATTCCCCTTGGATGTCCATATTGCCAGCCGTCAAGGCGATCATCCGCATGGAGGTGTTGGCGTCCATCCGGTTGAACTTGATATTCGTATTGCCTGCTTCCTGGAGAATCAGGCCGGCGCCGGGAGAGCCGGAGGGCACCGTGCTGGTCAAAGCGTTTACGTAGCAGCGGATATTGGGGTTGACGCCTCCGGGCGTCAAATGAATGCAGCTGCCGAAGGCGGAGATCGCATTGACGTTCGCTTCGACCTGGCCGTCGTTAATAAGAACGGCCGTCTTAAGGCCGCTGCCGTTGTCAAATGTGGAGATCCGGTCACCTATCATGTTCAAAATGGCGTTGCCCTGCACTTGAATAAGCCCGTTCACGGTACCGTTTATTTCCTGGAAGTTTAAGAACAGAATGCCGTTGCCGGCAACCCGTACGGCCGGCTCCGCCAATCCGAAGGTCGACATCTGCATCACGGTCATCTTGTGATTCCCTCCGGCTATGCGAATGCAGCCTGCCGAGCTGTTCAAAGTGTCCACCTGCAGGAGCGACTGTCCGTCTTGCAAATCAAGAGCAGCGGTCGCCGTTTGAAAGGAGTTTATATTGATGGCGTGAATGCTTGCCGACGCGGACGCGCTCAGCAAGGCAAGGCACCGTTCCTGGCTCAGCAGAAGATCGAATTCGCCAATAAAGCTGCACGTTCCGTCAATCACGAGCGCCGGAGACGGCGGATTGACGACGACTAATATGAAGGCGTTAAACGTAATTTGACCGCTTTGGAGCGATACCCCTTGAAATATGCCAACCAATGCTGTGGCACGAAGGATAAGGTTTCCGTTAAACGCCGATCCAACATTAATAATAAGGCCCGAGATGCTTTGAATGATGCTTACCCGCAAGGTGATAAGGCTCTGGTCCACGGGGGCGGTGCTGTTCGTAACTGCAATCGTTTCTCCCCCGCTCATCAGCAGTCTAGCTTCGATATCTACGGTAATCATAGCGGTTCCGGCGAGCAGAATAAGCGTGTCCGTGCCGCTGCTATCATTCGATACTTCAACGGCATTCAGAAACAAGGTTCCATTCGAGATGACGAGCGCGGAGCTCCCGGCAGCATGGTTCGTCATGCGCTCCCAAACATTGATCGTGTACGTCCCGCCCCCGGAGAGGTCGACCGTATGGCCTGCCGCATCGCTCATGGATTCGCATTCGAAGCGGATCGTGCTTGCCCCCGTGCTCCGCAGAATCGAACTTCCCGCCGCCGTGGCGCCATCGGTTTGAAATTGCCCTTCTCCGAGTACGTCAAAGGTGATGGCGGCTCCGGAATCGTTAAAAAGATTTCCAACGGCGGTTACGATCGATCCCTTTTCAAAGACCCAGCTGATCCCGTCCTTCGCCAAATTCGTCTCCGTGTAGGAACCGGGACGAACGACGATTCTCGTTCCGGAAGGCGCTGCGGCTGCCGCGGCTGCGGCCGTCTGCCATGGCTTCGTCTCGTCGTCAAGAATAGCCGTAGCGTTGTTGCCGTAGACCGGATCGACGAATGCCGTCTGATTGACCAGAAGCTGTGAAGGTCCCGGAGGACCGATTACGCCTTGAGGCCCGGACGGACCTGCCGGACCCGGCGGTCCTGGAGGACCTTCCGGTCCGGGCGGTCCCGGAGGACAACGATGATGCCCCATCTCGCATCTCCTTTTATTGTCAAATGGTATAACTATCTTCTTATCATATTATTGTGCGGTAGGGGAGCCACAGCTATTGCCCGTTGTGTTATGCAATTGGGCAAAAACGGCGCGAAAATTGTACGTTCAAGGGCGCCCTTGTCCCATGCCGGTCCGTCCGGGCAAGCATATGCTAGAGATAGCGTTCGGGGGGAGGAATGGTCGTGGCGGATCGCCGTTTAATCGGAATCATGGTGGCTTCCAAAACCGGAAGAAGGAAGATATTGAAGCTCTATCAACGGTATTGCGCATGCGATGCGGTGCTTTTTGCCTTTACGCCGGCGGATATCCGGTGGAAAAATCAACATATCGTCGGCCTTCAATTAAGCGGGGGAAGCTGGCGGGAGAAAGCATTTCCTTTTCCTGATGCCGTCTATAATCAATGCTATAACAAAAGCGCGGCGGCGTTTCGGCCGTTAATAGACAAAATCGGCATCGGCAATTGCTTTAACGCCATTAATCGTTTAAATAAATGGGAAGTCTATCAATTATTAAGCCAATCGGAATTAAAAGCATTTTTGCCGGATGCGTTTCTTTGCGATGAAGAGAAGTTGCTGGCGCTGGTTAAGCAACATAGGCTCCTATACCTGAAGCCATTCTATGGCAACAAAGGGAATGGGGTTTATCGGATCGAACGAATGGACAACGGGGATATTCATCTCTCCGAGCACAGCGTGGCTCCTGCCTATATTTGCAGGAACGACGAGCAATTTCGGAATAGAATAGCCGGCCTTGCCGATTTGAAAGACTGCCTGGTTCAAAGAGGGATCCGCCTTAGCCGGGCGGAGGGGCGTTATTTTGATAGCCGCGCTCTTGTTCAAAAAAATATTCGCGGCGAGTGGAGCCTGTCGGCGCTCGCGTGCAGGACGGCCTATGAAAACTATTTCAACACGAGTATCGTGAAGGACGTTTATGCTGCGGAGGAGCTTTTCTCGACCCTTTATTCAGCCAATGAAAAGCTGGAACTCATGCGGTCCATGGAAACAATAAGCCTTGCAGCCGCCAACATGATGGATAACCATCTAGGGCTATTCGGGGAATTAAGCGTTGATTTTGCTATCGATGCCGATCAGCGGCTATGGATCATCGAGCTTAATGGCAAACCGCAAAAAATGATATATAATCAGATTCGAAACGTTAAGCATAAGCATCGGGTGTATAGCAGGCCGATCGAATACGCTTATTATTTAGCCGGATACGGGAGAGGATGATAACGGTGCGCAGAGTAGACGTGGCCTATGTACTTATTACGAATGATGAGCGGGATCGGGTGTTAATGGTCAGAAACGGCGGCTCGATGGTTTGGTCGCTTCCGGGCGGCGCGGTCGAGCCGAACGAGTCGCTGGACGCCGCGGCGATCAGGGAAGCCAAGGAGGAGACGGGGCTGGATATCGAAGTGGGAGGGATTTGCGCCGTTAACGAGTGCGTGTTCGAGGGGCTTGGCGAGCATGCCGTCTTCTTTACGTTTAAAGCGAAGATCGCCGGCGGAGAGATCGAGATATCGCGGCCGGATGAAATCGTCGATGTGAAGTGGGTGCCGCTCGAAGAGGCGGATCGGCTAATGCCTTATCACAAGGATGGCGTACAGGCGTTGATCGGCAAGCCGGACGTCCCTTATCATGACCAAGGCAGGCGGGAATAGCGGTTTACAGAAACGGGCATCATTTGATACGATAGGTCCAATAATGAAACGCGACGACGAGAAGAGTAGGGGAACATGGCCTTGCACAGAGAGCTCCGGATGGTGGGAAGGAGCGAAGCGCCTAACCTTGAACCAAGCCTCCGAGCGGCGCGCCGGAACCGATTGCGAGGAGATGGCGCGACGGGTGCTCCCGTTACCGGGCTAGAGTATAAGCATAGCAGGCTATGCCGTACTTGAAGAGGTTAATATGGCGACATATTAACGAAGCTGGGGTGGCACCGCGAACAATCTCGTCCCCAAGACGCAAAGTCTTGGGGGTGGGATTTTTTTGTTTGCCGGAAAGCCATAACGATGAGGAGGAGCCTGCCATGAGCAACGAAATCGTGAACGACACGGACCATTTTTTATTTAAGCTGATCTGCGGGGAGCTTGAGGCAAGCGGCTTCGGCAGAGGGATGCGCACGCGGTTTCCGCCCGAGCCGAACGGTTATCTGCATATCGGAAGCGCCTACGCGATCCATTCGAACTACGAGATCGCGCGGCGGTTCGGCGGGCAATTCCACCTGCGTTTCGACGATACGAATCCGTTGAAGGAAGACATCGAATACGTGCGGGCGATCATCGAGGACATCAAGTGGCTCGGTTACGACCCGGGCGAGCATATTTACTACGGCTCTGATTACTCGGACGATATTTATCGGGCCGCGGTGAAGCTGATCGAGCGGGGTAAAGCGTACGTATGCGAGCTGACGCCCGAGGAAGTGACCGAATACCGCGGAACCTTGACCGAGCCGGGCAGGAATAGCCCGTATCGGGACCGCCCGGCCGGGGAGAACCTGGCCTTGTTCGCGGCGATGAAGAAGGGGGAGCGCCCCGCCGGCTCGATGGTGCTGCGCGCCAAGATCGACATGGCTTCTCCCAATATGAACATGAGGGATCCCGTCCTGTACCGGATCATCCACGCCGAGCATTACCGGACGGGCCGCGACTGGTGCGTCTACCCGATGTACGATTTCGCGCATCCGATCCAAGACGCGATCGAAGGCATCACCTATTCCTTGTGCTCGATCGAATTCAAGGACCATCGGCCGCTGTACGAATGGGTGCTGCGCGAGCTGGACATACCCGAGCCGCCGCGCCAACGGGAGTTCGGCAGGCTCAGCTTGACGGGGGTCGTAACGAGCAAGCGGTTTTTGCGGCAGCTGGTCGAAGGGGGCTACGTCGACGGCTGGGACGATCCGAGGCTGCCGACGATCAAGGGCTTGCGACGGCGCGGCTTTACGCCGGAGAGCATACGGCGCTTCATCGAGGAGATCGGCAGCATCCGCACCCAGAGCACGGTGGATATCTCGATGCTCGAGCATTCGCTCCGGCAGGACCTGAAGGACAGGACATCCGGCATCATGGCCGTGCTTCGTCCCTTGAAGGTCGTCATCGCGAATTACCCGGAGGGCGGCTCCGAGCTGCTGACCGTCGAGAACAACAGCGGCAACGAAGCGCTTGGGCGAAGGGAAGTGCCGTTTGCCAAAGTTATCTATATCGAGCGGGACGACTTCGCCGAGCATCCGCCGAAGGGCTTTCACCGGCTGTCGCCCGGCGCGGAGGTCAGGCTGAAGGGGGCCTATTTCATCAAGTGCGAGGAAGTCGTGAAGGATCCGGCAACGGGAGAAGTGACCGAGCTGCGCTGCACGTACGATCCGCAGACGAAGAGCGGGACCTGCTTCGCGGGCCGGAAGGTGAAGGGGACGATCCACTGGGTTTCGGCGGAGCATGCCGTGAGAGCCGACGTTCGGCTGTACGAGAAGCTTCTGCTGAAGGAGGAGCAGCCGAAGGACGACGGGGAATCGTGGGAGTCGCTCGTCAATCCGGATTCGCTCCTGCTGCTGAAGGATTGTTTGCTTGAGCCGGCCGCGCGGCTGGTGCGCCCGGAGGAAAAGGTGCAATTTTTCCGTCACGGCTACTTCAGCGCGGACCCGAAATACGGGGCGGAAGGCCGGCCGGCGTTCAACCGCATCGTGCCGCTGAAGGACACATGGAATAAATCGCAATGAATGCGAGAAAGGCAAGGGAGGGCAACAGCTGCCCTCTCTTTTTTGTATGCTGTGCGCTTGACCGAAGCGGAGGCTCGTTGCGCAACGGACCTCGGAGCCGCTATACGTTGATTGGCCCGCCATACCTATGACCAGCTAATGAGGCAAACTCATTAAATTGTGAGGCAAACCTCACTCTTTTCGCCGTCTGCGTAGAAATTAGTTGAAATAGTGAGGGAAACCTCACTCGCCATGAGGCGGGATTCACGGGGAATGAGGTTTACCTCACTAATTCGTAAGCGGGGGACTATTTGAATTGAATTAGTGAGTCTAGGCTCACAAATTGTGAAAGCAACCTCATTCCTCTACCCTCTGCCCCTGCCTCCGGGCTGCCCACCCGAAAAACGGAACCCCGAATACGAAATCTGAAGCCTTACGGGATTCTGGGCAACCTTCTACAATGGAGCTATATCGCTGCAAAGGCTTACAACAGATTCGCTACACCATGGAGGTTATTATCGTGAAGACACACCTCGAACCGGCGCCGGCGGCGCTGCGTGCCGGAGAGACCAAGGCGGCTGCCCGGGGCAGATGGCTGAGGAAGCTGTACGGCCAACGGCATATTCAGATCATGGCGCTGCTCGGCGTCATTTGGATGGTCATCTTCAACTACGTTCCGATGTACGGGGTCATTATCGCCTTCAAGGAGTTCAACATCGTCAAAGCGATCAGCGCGGCGCCGTGGGTCGGCTTCGGCCACTTCAAGGAATTTTTCGGGGACGAGAGCTTCGCGAACGTCATGAGGAACACGCTCGGCATCAGCCTTATCAAGCTGGCGATCGGGTTTCCGCTTCCGATTCTGTTCGCCCTGTTCCTGAACGAGGTCCGTTCCGTCGTTTTCAAAAAATCGATCCAGACGATCTCATACTTGCCCCACTTCCTGTCGTGGGTCATCCTCGGCGGCATTCTGACGACGTGGCTCGCGGACGTGGGCATCGTGAACAACATCCTGCTCGCCCTGCATCTGATCGACGAGCCGATCTCGTACTTGGCGGAGCCAAGCTATTTCTGGAGCATCATTATCGCGTCGGACATTTGGAAGGAGCTCGGCTGGTCGGCGATCATCTACCTCGCGGCCATCGCGAGCGTATCGCCGGAATTGTACGAAGCGGCGACGATCGACGGCGCGGGACGTTTTCAAAAAATGTGGTACGTGACGCTGCCTTCCATCAAGGCGACGATCTCGATCCTGTTCATTCTGGCGGTCAGCGGCGTGCTGAACTCCAACTTCGACCAAATTCTCGTGCTGCGCAACTCGCTGAACGAGAGCGCCAGCAACGTCATCGATATTTACGTGTACCAGACGGGCATGCAGCAGGGCCGCTATTCGTACTCCACCGCGGTCGGCCTGTTCAAATCCGCGATCGCGCTCATTCTGCTGCTCCTCGCCAACCGGGTTACGAAAAAAATGAACGATACTTCGCTTTTCTAGAACAGGAGGCTGCAGGCCGTGTTTCGTTTAAAACGCAAAACAAAGGGAGAAGCTTTCTTCGACCTCTTCAACAACTTCGGCATGCTGCTCGTCTGCTTCGCCACGCTCTATCCGATCTGGTACGTGCTCGTCAATGCGTTCAACGAGGGGCAGGACGGCATGCGCGGCGGCATCTACTGGTGGCCGCGGGTATTCAGCCTGGAGAGCTTCGAAGCGGTGTTCCAGAGCAGCGGCATCATGACGGCGATGGGCATTACGGTCGCCAAGACGGTGCTCGGCACGCTTATCCACGTGTTTTTTACGGCGATGGTCGCGTACGCGTTCTCCCGCAAAAACCTGATCGGGGGCAAAATCTACATTTTCGTCGGCACCGTCACGCTGTTCTTCGGCGGCGGCCTTATCCCGACCTACCTGCTCATGAGGGATCTGCAGCTGCTCGACAACTTCATGGTCTATATCATCCCGGCGATGTTCAGCTTCTTCGACCTGATCATCTTCATGACCTTCTTCCGGGAAATACCGGACGGTCTGGAGGAAGCGGCCAAGATCGACGGGGCGAACGACTGGTCCATTCTGCTGCGGGTCGTCCTGCCGGTGTCGATGCCGGTCATCGCGACGATCGCCCTGTTCCACGGCGTCTACCAATGGAACGATTATTTTGCGGGCGTCATCTATATGAACAACATGGACATGCAGCCGATTCAAACGTACTTGTACCGCGTCGTGGCCCAGTCGAGCTCCAACCAGATGGTGGCCGCCATACCGGGCGGCATCGGCAAGACGGTGACGTCGCAGTCCATCAAGCTGGCGACCATGGTCGTGACGACCCTGCCGATCGTCCTCGTCTACCCGTTCTTGCAGAAGTATTTCGTCAAAGGGATGATGATCGGCTCGATCAAAGGCTAATTCCGGCATTGCCTTCCGCCTTTACGACGCGGAGGATTGCATATATCATTATTTATTCGAACAGAGAAGGGGAAACGAATATGAACAAGAAGCACACGTTCAACAGGCTGTTCCTGCCGGTGCTGGCATCGGCGCTGCTATTCACGGCCGCTTGTTCTTCGAACGGCGGCGGCAACGCCGGGAAGGAAGAGGGGAGCGCGCCCCCCGCGGAGGACGTGAAGCTGACCCAGGACGACAAAGGCTGGGAGCTGGACAAATCGCCGATTACGTTCGACTGGTACATTAACTTCTCCTGGTTCCCGAACAAGTGGGGCGTCGACGCGACAAGCAAGTACATTACGGAGAAGACGGGCGTCAACGTCAATTTCATCGTCCCTGCCGGCAACGAGGCGGAGAAGATGAACACGATGATCGCCTCCGGCACGCTGCCCGACTTCATTACGCTCGGCTGGTACGAGGACGCCGTCAAAAAAATGATCGAGGGCGATCTGGTGCTGCCGCTGAACGAGCTCGCCGACGAGTACGACCCCTACTTCTACAAAGTGACCGATCCGGCGAAGCTGTCCTGGTACACGCAGGAGGACGGCAACGTGTACGGCTATCCGAACGCTTCGTCCTCTCCCAAGGATTACGAGAAATTCGGCGACAACATCACGTCGACCCAAACGTTCCTCGTGCGCAAGGACATGTACGAGGCGCTGGGCAAACCGGACATGCGCACGCCGGAAGGGTTCCTGAAGGCGCTTGCCGACGCGAAGGAGATGTTCCCGGACGTGAACGGCCAGCCGCTGATCCCGCTCGGCATGTACGACTTCAACGAGACGGGCAACGCGTCGCTGCAGCATTACATTCAGAACTTCCTGGCGATTCCTTACGACAAGGACGGCCAGCTGTACGACCGCGACACGGATCCCGAATACGTGAAATGGCTCAAAACGATGCGCCAGGCGAACGAGAACGGGCTGCTGGCCAAAGATATTTTCATCGACAAGCGTCCGCAAATGGAAGAGAAGATCGCGCAGGGCCGCTACTTCGCGATGCTGTACGCCAGAAGCGATCTGGCCAACCAGCAGAACGCGCTGTACGCGAACGATCCGAACTCGGTCTATATCGCGGTCGACGGTCCGGCGAACGCGAACCTGGACCAGCCGACGCTCGCCGGCCCTTCGATCTCCGGCTGGACGGTGACGCTCATCTCCAAGAACGTGAAGGACAAGGCGCGCGCCATCCGCTTCCTGGATTACCTGATCTCCGAAGAAGGGCAGCACGACACGTTCTTCGGCAAGCAAGGCGTAACGTGGGATACGATCGACGGCAAGGATCAATTCCTGCCGGATGCCTTGAACCTGCTGAATACGGACCGCGGCGCGTTCGACAAGCAGCACGGCGCGTCCCATACGTTCTGGATGATGATGGACACGAACCTGACGCCGATCTGGTCGCCGCCGGCGGTCGAGCCGTTCAAGCAAATGGAGGATTGGACGCGCGGCAAGGCGAAGAGCTTGTCCCAGTTCGACCAGCTTAATCCGACGGGCAATTCCGAAGAAGGCATCATGAATACGAAGATCAGCCAGGAGATCGGCAAAGTGCTTCCGAAGCTCGTGCTCGCCAAGTCGGAAGCCGAGTTCGACAAGATTTGGGAAGATTATCTGGCGAAGCGCGACTCCCTCGGCTTCGAGACGGTTCAGGCGTACAAACAGAAGAAATACGAAGAGAACGTCGCGAAACTGGCGGAATTTTTGAAATAAGCGATCGAAGCAGCACGGCGGGCATGTCCACGCAGCGAAAGGTACTCCGGAGCCGTTATCGGCCCGGAGTGCTTTTTGTCGCATTTCGGCTATAATAGGGAATTAAACGCGAAGCGGAAGTGGGAGCAGCATGGGCGGAAAAATCCGGTTTCACCTTCAATCGATGTCGCATTGGCTTGGCCGCCGATCGATGCAGAGCCGCCTGGTGGCGGCGTATATCGTCATCTTGCTTATCCCGAGCATCGTCGTGTCGAACTATTTGTTCGACCAGATCCGGGACAGTTATATTAGCGATACGGTCAAGCAGGGCCAGTATTTGCTCGAATTGGAGAAGGTCAATATGATCAATCAGATCGAAGCGATGGAGCTGGCGGTTCAGTTGACGATAGCGGAATCCGATATTCTCGATTACGTGTCGACGAAGGAAGAGCTGCCGACCGAGGAGCTGCTCGAGCTGTCCCGGGGGCCGTTCACCGACATGATCAATATCCAGACGAACAATCCGAACATCGCCCATCTCCGCCTGTTCGCGGACAATGACAAGATATCGGAAATATGGCCCGTTATTTTCCACGAGCGCCGCATTCGGCAGGAGCCCTGGTTCGCCGGGCTGGATCTGCGGGAAGGGGAAGAGCTGTGGCTGTTCAAGGACCGGGACCCGGATATATTGCACCGGAACGTGACGGACGCGAACGACCGGATGCCGAAGGTGTCCCTCGTGCGCGCCGTGCACGCCGGGGGCAAGCGCATCGGCCTGATCCAGGTGGAGATGCTGCTGAAGCAGTTCTCGCCGAAGGCGTTCGCGAGCGTCGTGGACGAAGGCTCGCAGATGATGGTCGCGGACGGCGGCGGGGCGATCTTCCTGGATGAAGAGCAGCCATTCGTAGGGGGCAATCCGGGGCTGCGCGAAGCGATCGCGGCGGAGTTCGCCGAGATGCGGCGGCTCGGGACGCCGGAGAGGCGCTTTAGCGTGAACAAGCATCCGTATCTGCTCGTCGGGACGCCCGTCGAACAGGTCGGCGCCCATCTGCTGAACGCCGTATCGCTCGAGGCCGTGCATGCGCGGGTATCCAAGGCGGAGAAGCAGATCGTTGCCGCCAACTTCCTATTGATCGGCCTGCTGTCCGTCATTACGTATATGCTCAATTCGTTCATTCTCAAAAACCTGCGCCGCCTGACGGACGCAATGAAGAAAGTGCGGAGAGGGGAGAAGCCTGCCGGACTGCCGCTGACCGGAGGCGGGGAGATCGGGGAATTGGCCTTCCATTTCAATAAATTGATTCATACCATTAACGAGCTGATCGCGCAGGGCGTGAAGAAGCAGGCGCTGACGAAGGAAGCCGAGCTGCGCACGCTGCACAGCCAGATCGACTCCCATTTTCTATACAATACGCTTGAGAATATTAAAATGCTGGCGGAGATGGAGAACCAGCGGACGATCTCCGATTCGCTCACTTCGCTTGGCGGCATGATGCGCTACAACTTCAAGTGGTCGGGCGAATACGTGAGTCTGCGGGACGAAATTCGCCACATCGAGAACTACGTCGCCGTCATGAACATCCGGTTCGACGAGCCGATCCGGCTTGAGCTGCAGCTCGGTCCTGGGCTGCTCGAGATCGAGGTGCTCAAGATGTCCTTGCAGCCGATCGTCGAAAATGCGGTGAAGCACGCGTGGAACGGAACGGAGGAGGGCGAGCGGCGCATCCGGATAGACGCGGCCGAGGCTCCGGACGAGCGGATCGTTATTCGATTGAGGGATAACGGGGCAGGCATCGAGGCGGGGCGACTGGAGCGGCTGAACGCGAGCATGCAGCGGGAGAGCGCGGGCTCTGTAGAGCAGGAGCGAAGCGGGAAGCAGACGTTCGGCATCGGCCTTCGCAACGTCCATCAGCGAATCCGGCTCTATTACGGCAAGCCATACGGACTACAGGTGTACAGCGAGGAAGGGCGATACACCGAGGCGGTCATTACCCTTCCGAAGGTACTGTTAATGGGGGGAAGTGCGGGCAATGAGAAGCATTCTGATCGCGGATGACGAGAAAAATATCCGCTTCGGCCTGAGGACGATGATCGAGCGGGAATTTCCGGACTTTTATCGAATCCGGACGGCCGTCCACGGCGAAGACGCCCTCGCGCAATATCGGAGCGAGAGGGCCGATGTCGTCATTACCGATATCCGCATGCCGGTCATGGACGGCATCGAGCTGATCAAGCGGCTGACGGAGGAACCGGGGAGCGGGCCGCCGCCCGTCTTCATCATCCTGAGCGGCTACGACGACTTCGCTTATGCCAAGGCGGCCATCGAGTACCAGGTTAAGGATTACCTGCTGAAGCCGATACGCAGGGAGGAGCTGTTCGAGTCGCTGCGCAAGAGCGAGCGTACGCTGCTGGCGCAGGCCGAGCTGGCCGAGCGGGCGGCCGTCGGCGATTCTTACCGCGAGCAGCTGCGGATTACCCGGCTGCGGGAGTGGTTCGCGCAGGACGATCCGCGGGAGGGAGACGCGGAGGAGATCGCGGCCGCTGTCGGCTTCGGGCAATTCGCGCGGCCGTTCACCGTCGCCGTGCTGAGCTACAAGCCGGAGGGCGGCGAGTCGATGAGCAAGGAAGAATTCAAGCTGCTCGTCGAGAAGAAGCTGCTGCCGATGCAAGGGGCGCTCGAGCTCGCCTTCCACGACCTCGAGAACAAGCTGGTCCTGATCGGGAGCCCGGTGGAGCGGTTCCGGGAGCTGTGCGGACAGACCGGCGGCGTCGAGCTGGACGGCCTGCGCATGGGCGTCAGCGGGGAAGGGGAACGGCCGGTTGAGCTGCACCGCTGCTACAAGCAGGCGGCGGAGGCGCTCCGGTATTCGTTCCTGTATTCGAACCGGCGCATGCTGCGGTATGAGGATATCAAGGCGGAGCGGCGCATGTACAAGGTGCCGGACGAGGACATCCGGAGGCTCGGCAACATGCTGGGCACCGACCGGGAGCGGGAAGCACTGGAGCTGCTGAAGCAAATTTTCCATACCGAAGACATCCCGGACGTCGATATCGGGTACTTGAAGCTGGTCGGCAAGCGGATCAACGAGCAGGTGCTCGACGAGGTGTTCCGCGTCTACGGCGAGGAATCGATCGAAGTGCTGAAGCTGTACCGCAAGGTAGGCAACATGGACAATTTCCGGAGCTTTCACGATTATTACCGCTGCCTGGAGCACCTGCTGCTGAGCGTGAACGAATACGTCAGAGGGATCCGCAGCGCCTACAGCGAGCATGCCGAGATGAAGGCGGCCGTGAAGTATATCGAGGAAAACTATTTCAAGCCGCTGAACATGGCCGTCGTCAGCAATTACGTGGGGCTGAATTATTCCTACTTCAGCGAAGCGTTCAAAGCCCATACGGGCGAGAGCTTCGTGCCGTATTTGAAGAAGGTGCGGATCGGCAAAGGGAAGGAGCTGCTGCGGGGGGACGACCGCAAGCTGCACGAGATCGGCAGCGCCGTCGGCTTCGAGAACAGCAAGCAGTTCTCCCGCGTGTTCAAGGAGCTGGAGGGCGTGTCGCCGCAGGAATACCGGATCAAGGTCAGGTCGGACGCCGGTCTGGACCCGGGGAGCGTCAGCGAGTAAACGGCGGAGGGACGATAGAGGTCCCTCTTTTTTGCGTGTATGAAAATCGAAATGACGCCGAAATTTACTGCTTGACAAAAGGCGGACGCCATATTAACCTTTAACTAAACATCATGATGTTATAACGTAGTTACATCACGAGCAAGGGACGGATATCGCCGATGCAGCTGCGCGAGAAGATATCTTTTCTTTTGACAAGAAAGAAAGCGCTTGCTTGGTCTGGCGCCGTCTTCATTTTCTGCTGTCCTGCCATATCGCTTATTGAAAAGGGGGGGGGGCGCCCGTTTATGGAACAGGCCGTTCACGAGAAGCTTCGCGACAGCTCGAAGCGTTCCAAGCATTCCGTCTGGCGCGAGTATAAGAAATACAGGGGCTTGCTGCTGCTGCTGCTGCCCGGCATCGTGTTCTACAGCGTCTTTCACTACGCGCCGTTGTACGGCATCCAGCTGGCCTTCAAGGAATTCCGCATCATGGACGGCATCGCCGGCAGTCCGTGGGTCGGCTTCAAGCACTTCAACACGATGTTCTTCGTCTCCAACCAGTTCGGCACGATATTGAAGAACACGCTGATCATCAGCTTCCTGCATATCGTGTTCGGGTTTCCGGCGCCGATCGTATTGGCGCTCCTGTTCAACGAAATCCGCCTGAAGGTATTCAAGCGGGTGACGCAATCGATCTCGTATTTGCCGCATTTCCTGTCCTGGATCATTCTGGCGGGCCTGCTGACGACGATTCTGTCCCCGTCGACGGGCATCGTGAACCAGCTTATCGCGTCGCTGGGCTTCGAGCCGATCTATTTCCTGGGCGATCCGAATTACTTCCGCTTCACGCTCGTCGTATCCGGCATTTGGAAGGAAATCGGCTGGGGCACGATCATTTATTTGGCAGCGCTTGCAAGCGTCGACCCGCATCTGTACGAGGCGGCCGTCGTGGACGGCGCGAACCGCTGGCGGCAGACGCTCAGCATTACGATTCCTTGCCTGCTTCCCGTCATATCGATCATGCTGCTCCTTCGCATCGGGGGCATTCTGGACGCGGGCTTCGATCAGATTCTCAACCTGTACAATCCGGCCGTTCTGAAGGTATCGGACATTCTCGACACGTACGTGTACCGGGTCGGCATCGGACAGTTCCAGTACGGCCTGACGACGGCGGTCGGCCTGTTCAAGAACGTCGTCGGCTTTATGATGATTCTGTTCGCGAACTACGCCATCAAGAAGATGGGGCAGGAAGGGCTGTTCTAGCGACGGGTCAACAGACGAAATCAGGAGGTTAAGCCATGCTGCACATGACGGCGGGAGAGAAGGTATTCCAGTTTTTTTTGATCCTGTTCATCACGCTAATGAGCGTCGCGATGCTGTATCCCTTTATCCACCTATTGTCGGTATCGTTAAGCACGCCCGCCGAAGCGATCCGGCCCGGCCTGCATGTGTACCCCTTGGAGTTTTCCTTGGAGGCGTACAACAAGACATTCGCTTCGAGCCAAATATGGATCGGCTTCAAAAATACGATTTTCCGGACGGTCGCGGGCACGTTTCTCGCCCTGTTCATGATGGCGCTGACCGCCTACCCGCTTTCCAAAAAATATTTGCCGCACCGCTCCTTCTACACGCTGTTCATCGTCTTCACGATGTTTTTCAGCGGCGGACTGATTCCGAGCTACCTGCTGATCAAAGGGATCGGGCTCATCAACTCCGTATGGGTGTACGTGATCCCGGTCATGATCCAAACGTTCTCCTTGCTCGTCATGCGCAACTTCTTCATGGAAATTCCGAGCGAGCTCGAGGATTCCGCCAAGATGGACGGGGCGGGCGACTTCCGCATTCTGCTATCGATCATCCTGCCGCTATCCAAGCCGATCATGGCGACGGTCGGCTTGTGGCAGGCCGTCAATCATTGGAACGCCTGGTTCGACGGAATGCTGTACATTCAGGACCCGAGCAAAATGGTGCTGCAAATGTTCCTGCGCAAGCTGATCGTATCCGGCGAGGAGCAGGAGATGAACGCCATTATGAACCAGGCGCCCGGCGTCGAGATCGTCACTCCGGAGACGATCAAAGCGGCTACGTTGATGGTGGCCACCCTGCCGATCCTCATCGTTTATCCTTTCATCCAGAAGTACTTCGTCAAGGGGATCATGGTAGGCTCGCTGAAAGGCTAAGCTTAAGGCTTCGCCGCGAATAAGGGCTTCACCGCCGAGGGGCGGCGCCGGCCGCCGCTCCTTGAAATATAAGAATTTATAAGTTTTGCACTTATAAATTAGCTTATATTTCATCGCGAAACGAGCTTATGCCGCCAAAGGACGGCGAAAGCCGTTTACGCTTGGCGATTCAACATAAATATGGAGGGGTTCGCAAATGAAGAGAGGATTCAACAGATGGGCTTCCGGCATCAGCGCCGTGCTTCTCGGCAGCCTGCTGCTCGCGGCATGCTCGGGCAACAACGGCGGCGGAGAGGGCGGCGGCACGAACGGCGCCGGAGAGGGCGGCGGCCCGGGCGGCGCGGCCGCGCCGATCGAAATATCGTGGCTGAGCTTCAATCCGCCGGATAAGGACGGGACGGAGGTGCAGAAGGCGCTGGAGGAGAAGTTTGGCGTCAAGTTCAAGAACATCCGCGTCGAGCGGCAGAAGTACAACGAGCAGCTGTTTCTGAAAATCAGCGCCGGCGAAATTCCGGACGTCATCTACACCGAAAGCCCGGGCCAGCTTGCCGAGCTTGCGCAGCAGGGCGTGCTCGCCGAGCTGCCGGAGGCGGAGATCCGAAGCGAGATGGCGGAATACGCGCCTACGCTCGACGAGCTGGACCCGTCGCTGTGGACGTACGGGCTCTATGACGGCAAGAGCTACGGCGTTCCGCTTGCCTGGCCGATCGGCAATCTGCCGTTCCTGTCCGGCTACAACGCCGAATGGCTGAACAAGATCGGCTATGCCGAGCCGCCGACAAACTTGGAGGAGTTCGAGGACGTGCTGCGGAAATTCCGCAACGACGATCCCGACGGCAACGGCGCGAAGGATACGTACGGCATTTCGGCCGCCGGCGCCGACCGCCGCAACTTTACGAGCGTATTCGGCGCCTTCGGGATCAAGCCGGAGTGGATGGTCGACGAGAACGGCGTCGTGTACAACGGCCTGATTACGGATCAGGCGAGAGAAGCGTTCCGCTTGCTTCAGAAGTGGTACAAAGAGGACTTGATCGATAAGGAATTTATTACGAAGAACGCGCAGGACGCGCATAACGATTTCTATAACCGCAAGGTCGGCATTCGGGATTGGATGTCGTTCCAGTTCGACCCGACGGTCGGCATTCTCGGCGTTGCCTTCAAAGCGAGCAACCCGGATAACGAAATCGTCGTCGGCAAGCCGCTTGAAGGTCCGGACGGACCGGGGACCGCGCTCTCCTACGGCTCGAAGAACGGCTTTATCGCGATGGGCAAGCCAGTGGCGGAGGACGAGGCCAAGAAGAAAAAAATATACGAGCTGCTGAACGCGCTCGCTACCGACGAGGAGACGTTCCTGCTAGCTTCCTTCGGTATCGAGGGCGAGCATTACGATCTCGTCGACGGCGTTGCGGCGAGCAAGCCGGAATTTGCCTCCGAAGCCAACAAGCTGAGCATCGGTGCAGGGCTGTTCTACGGAATCTTCACGCAGAAGTCTACCTTGATGGAGAAGCACGATTATCCGAAGTCGTCGCTGGAATTCGCCGCGGCCATGGACGAGGGGATGGAAGGACGGAAGCATTACGCCGTGCCGTGGTCGGTGCCTGAAGTGGCGGAGCAATATCCGGACCTCGGCACGCTGGAGACGGAAAGCTACATCAAGTTCATCACGGGCGAGCTCGACCTGGATGAGGACTTCGACAAATTCGTCTCCGACTGGAAAACGATGGGCGGCCAGGCGCTTACGGACGCCATTAACGAGAAGTACAAAGGGCTGTTCGCGCCGAAGTGAGGCGATGATCGGCAAGGGAGAGGGAGGCCTGTAAGCGGCTTCCCTTTCTTTTTGGAAGCGTTGATCGCGATCGCGAGGACGGGGCGAAATGACCTGCGGTTGTGCAGCTTTTTTCCGTGCTATGAATCCGAATATGCGAATACATGCGAAAGTGCATCTTTTTCTTCAATTGAAAGTCACTCGAGCCGTCACAACCGAGCTTTTCATGCACCTTTGCAGGTATTATCGGGTAACCAGTCATTAAGGCTTGCAAAGCCTGTACTTTTTGCACGAACCGCATGACTTGCCGCGATTCTTTCAAAAGCCGCCGTCAAGCTGGCAGGATCGCACAAGGGATGCTATGATGACAGAGATGTACATGTACTTTACTGTTAAAGTTGACGCGAAAGGAGCAGCAAGCATGAATAGCGAGAACAGCGCGGCCGACGCGCTGCACGACTTGGTCCGCTCGTCCAGGACGGTCGACCTGTCGGTTCTTCTTGAAACGGGCATCCCGCGGTGGCCGTCCCATCCGCCGCTAATGATCGGCCCGGCGGCCACGCACGAGCATGACGGCTACGCCAATCAGCTGCTCGGCATCAGCGAGCATACCGGCACGCATATGGACGCCCCGTACCACATTCACGGGGATATGCCCGGGCGGACGATCGAGCATGTGGCGCCGGACGCCGTAATCGGCAGATGCGTCGTGATCGATCTGACCTTCAGGGAATGGCAGCCCGGCGAGCGAGCGACGCTCGAGCAGATCGAAGCCGTGCTGGCGCGGACGAATACGGCCATCCGGGAAGGCGATATCGTCCTTATCCATTTCGGATGGATGCGTTACTGGACAACCTCCAGGGAGTGGAGCCGTTACGCCGACAACCAGCCAGGGATGACGGAGGACGCGGCGGATTTCTTCATCTCGCGCAAGGTCAGGGCGGTCGGAACGGATACCGCGGCCGTCGGGACGCCGGTGAAGGACGGGATGTCGGAAGTGTGCTATTTCCACAAAAAGGTGTTAAGAAACGAAATTTACTTAATCGAATGCCTGCGCCAGCTCGATCAGCTGCCGCCCGTCTGCTTCTTCATCGCGCTGCCGCTCAAGATCGCCGGCGGAAGCGGCTCGCCGATCCGCGCGATCGCGCTTGTCCCGTAAAGGCGGTCCGCAGGAACCAAAGGGAGAGGATGGTTCGATTGGCCAAAAACGTTTATACGCAAGAGGAGCTCTACTCCATGCAGCCCCAGAAGCGGTACCCCGGGGAGGCGAAGGAAGCGGGCTTCCTGCTCGGCGGCATCGGCACGGGGAATATTACGTTAAGCTCCCGCGGCGAGCTGAAGGACTGGGAAATTTTCAATCGGCCCGGCAAGGGGGATTTCGTTCATTACAGCTTCTTCTCCGTATGGGCGCGGGAGGAGGGCGGCGAGCCTGTGGCCAAGGTGCTGGAATCCCGGTTCGTTCCGCCCTATACGCAGGCTCGCGGCTACCATTCGGGAGCCGTCGCCGGACTGCCGCGCATGGAGAAGTCCCGGCTGAAGGGCGAGTATCCGTTCGCCCTCCTCGCGTTCGAGGATTCGCAGCTACCCGTAACGGTCGAATTGGAAGCGGTTACGCCGTTCATCCCGCTGAATGAGGACGACTCGGGCATCCCGGCCGTCTTGTTCCGTTACAAAGCGGCGAACCGGGGCGTCAAGCCGGTCCGGGTGACAATCGCGGGATCGTTCGCGAACCTTGCCGGCTTCGAAGGATACGACGTGTTCGAGAACATGAAGTATGCGGAAGCGGGCGTCAATGAATATCGGCAGGGAAGCGGGCTGCAAGGGATTTATTATTCCGCTCCCCATCTTCCGGCCGACCATCTGCGCAGCGGCAGCATGGCGCTTATAACGGGCGCTGCACCGGAGCTCGTTACCCACAAGGCGACCTGGCTGACCGGAGGCTGGTGGGACGGCATTCAGGATTTCTGGGACGATTTCTCGGAAGACGGGCTGCTGGAGCCGGAATCGGCAACCGACGCGACGGAGAGCGCCTTCGGCCCCCAAGGCAAGCTGCGGGTCGGATCGTTAGGCATTCGCCGCATGCTGCAGCCCGGCGAAGAGGCGGACTTCGAATTTACGCTCGCCTGGCATTTTCCGAATCGGGTGCGCAGCTGGGACGAAGACGCGCCGGTCCGGGAAGGGGACGCGCTCGAGCGCAACTACTACGCCAATCTATTCCGCGACGCCTGGGAGGCGGGCGCGTATTTGCTTGAGCATAAAGAAAGGCTGTTGAAGGGAAGCCGCGACTTCCATCGCGCGCTCTTCACGAGCACGCTGCCCGATTACGTGCTGGACGCGATCGCGAGCAATATTACGGTGCTGCGCAGCCCGACCTGCTTCCGAATCCGGGACGGCACCTTCCTCGGCTTCGAAGGCTCGCACGACAAGAAGGGCAGCTGCGAAGGGACCTGCACGCATGTATGGAATTACGCCCAGACGCTCGCCTATTTGTTCCCGAAGCTGGAGCGGAGCGCAAGGATCGTGGAGTTCGAGCTGGAGACCGACGAGCACGGGGAGATGGCTTTCCGGTCGTGGCAAGTGTTCGGCAAGCCGAAATTCAAGATGCTGCCCGCGACGGACGGCCAGCTGGGCGCGATTATCCGGCTGTACCGCGAGTGGAAGATCAGCGGCGATCACGCGTTTCTGAGACGGCTGTGGGACAAGGCGAGCAGAGCGCTCGATTTCGCGTTCGGCCATTGGGATTCCGACGGCGATTTCGTGCTCGACAGCAGGCAGCACAATACGTACGATATCGAGTTCTACGGCCCGAGCTCGCTGACGAATTCGATGTTCTACGCCGCGCTGAAGGCGGGGGCGGAGATGGCCGAGTTCATGGGCGACGAAGCGCATGCGGCCAAATACCGGAACGCATTCGAGCTCGGAAGCAAGAAGATGGACGCGATGCTGTGGGGCGGGGAATATTACGTCCAATCGCTCGATGACGTCGATAAGCATCGCTACCAATACGGCAAGGGCTGCCTGTCCGACCAGCTGTTCGGTCAGATGCTGGCGCATGTCGCCGGACTCGGGTACATTTTGCCCGAAGCGCATGTGAAGCAGGCGGTCGCTTCCATCTATAAATACAATTTCAGAACCAATTTCTATGAGGATCAAAATACGCAGCGGACGTATGCCCTGAACGACGAAAAAGGGCTCGTGCTGTGCTCCTGGCCGGAGGGCGGACGTCCCAAGCTTCCGTTCGTCTACGCGCAGGAAGTATGGTCCGGCATCGAATACCAGGTCGCGGCCCATCTCATCTACGAAGGCTTCGTGGAGGAAGGGCTGACGATTGCGCGAGCGGTTCGAGAGCGCTACGACGGCTACCGCAGAAATCCATGGGACGAGGTCGAATGCGGCCATCATTACGCCCGTTCCATGGCCAGCTGGGCGCTGCTGCTCGCGCTGTCCGGGTTCAAGCTCGACATGGGCGAGGGGACGATGAGCTTCCGGCCGGCGATCAGCGAAGACCGTTTCTCCGCTTTCTGGAGCAACGGGAAGGCATGGGGAATTTACAAGCAGCAAAGGGATCCGGTAACGGGACAGCTTGAGCGGGAAGTCGAAGTGCTCTACGGCAGCCTGGACGGCGTCCGGGTGAACGGGTAGAACCCGTTGCCGCTGCCCTTCTCCAAATATCGCTTCAGTACGAGGGCATGGTTGCAATGTCCGTCCTTCGCCCCGTACAGCAAGGTGACGACCTGCTCCTCGGCCCAAGCGCGCAGCCGGTCCAGAAACGGCTCTACGGCGGCATCCGCCAGCTCGGCCTCATAGCGCCGGGCGAATTCCTCCAGCCTTGCGGGCTCGTGTCCGAACCAGGTTCTTAGCTCCGGGCTGGGCGTGACCTCTTTCATCCAGACCGTCAGCCGCGCCCTTTCTTTCGTCATGCCGCGCGGCCACAGCCGGTCAACGAGTACGCGCAGGCCGTCTTCGGGCTCGGCGGGCTCATAAATGCGTTTGATTTGAATGCCGTTTCGGATCTTATCCATGGCGCAGTCTTCTTTCTCGTTTGTTTGCGGTTCACCCACATTATACAGGAAATAAGCGTATTGACCGCAATGAAAAGGTATAGTAAGATTTGTCACATATTCGAAACAACGCGGAAGAAGGGTAAGTAGGCATGCGAGGGTGGACCTGCAGAGAGCCGGTGGTAGCTGCGAACCGGCGTCCGGCGCATGACCGAATGGACTTCGGAGTTGCTTGGCCGAACCGCCGATCCGGCGCAGTAGGCGAATGCCGGGTATCCCGCCGTTATCAAGGGAGCGGTATCGAGATCGGGACGGCTTGCCGGATCTCCGCACCGTTTGGAGACAATCGGATTGCCCAAGCTTCATGCCCCGGCGGAACGGTTATTTAAGGTGGTACCACGACAACTTCGTCCTTATTGGACGGAGTTTTTTTATTTTTTAAGGGGGTGATGGCCATGGATGACGGCTGGTGGCGATGGCGGCGACGGCCCAATGTTCAACCAAATCTGAGGAGGATGTTCCATGTTGCAAGAACGGGTTCTGACGGGAGACCGGGTTACCGGAAAGCTGCACCTCGGCCATTACGCCGGCAGCTTGAAAAACCGGGTGGCGCTGCAGGAGCAATACGATACGTTCATTTTGCTCGCGGACGTGCAGGCGCTTACCACGCATTTTGACAGACCGGATGTCATCCCGCGCCATTTGCGCGAAATTACGCTTGATTATTTGTCCGCGGGGATCGACCCGGAGCGGGCGACGATTTTCGTACAGTCCATGGTGCCCGAAATCGCGGAGTTGACGGTGTTTTTCTCGATGTTCGTCACGGTGAACGCGCTGCGGCACAACCCGACGGTCAAGGCGGAATCGAAATCAGCGGGCCTCGGCGATATGTATTACGGTTTTCTGGGCTATCCGGTCAGCCAGGCGGCCGATATTGCGTTTTGCAAGGCGACGATCGTTCCGGTCGGCGACGACCAGCTGCCGCACTTAGAACTGGCCCGCAAAATCGTGCGCCGCTTCAACGAGCTGTATAAGCCCGTGCTCGTGGAGCCGCGGCCGCTCGTCGGCGATATGCCGAGGCTGGTCGGAACGGACGGCAGCGCGAAGATGAGCAAAAGCCTCGGCAACGCGATCGAGCTGGATTCGACGGCCGAGGAGATCGCCTACAAAATAAGACGGGCGAAGACCGACCCCGCGCGCGTGCATAAAAATGATCCGGGGCATCCGGATATTTGCCCGATCTACGCGTACCACCAGGCGTTTCGTCCCGGGGAATCCGCCGAGATCCGCGAAGGCTGCGAGAAGGGGACGCTGGGCTGCTCGGCGTGCAAGCAGCTGATCGCGGGGGCCCTGGAGCGGCTGCTCGAGCCGATGCGGGAACGGCGCGCTACCTATGCGGCGAGGCCGAAGGACGTCGATGACCTTTTAATGGCCGGGACTCTGCGCGCCCGCGCCGTCGCCGGGGAGACGATGAAGGAAGTCCGCGAGGCGATGTGCCTGGACTATTTTGGGTGAAAAAGGAGGGTTGCCCGAGAGGCAGCCCCAGCCCCTGCTGCCGACGATGATCGCGCCAACTGGCCGTCTGCGGACGAGTTTAAGAAATCAGATCTAAAAATTAGATGTCGGTGATGAAGGAGCTTATCGCGATAGGGGAGCCGGTCCGACTGGTCAGGCCGTTTCAGACGCCGGATGAAGGAAGGCAGGGGGAGACTCTCGGGAGGTTAGGGAGTCTCCTTCATTTTGTTCAGCAACCGCTCCACCTCTTGCTTCATGGCATCGGGCTCCAGCCGAACCCGGTCTCCATGTCGAGGGAGCACCCATTCGAAAGGCTCCCGCGCAAGCCGCTCCATCGATTTCACCAGCTCGGACCAGGAATAAAAACAGTATTCGCGATTGACGCCGAGTCTTTGCTGGCTTCGGTCCCAAAACAGGTGGTCCCCCGAGAACAAATATTTCCCTTTATAAAGAAGCACCGCGTGTCCCTTGGAGTGTCCCGGCACAACAATGATCTTGAGGTCGGGGGCAATATCTACCGGACCCGCGCCTTCGATCGCATGCTCGGCGGCCAGCGTTTGCCCATCGCCCGTTCGCTCGTCGATATGAACGACGCGCTTCGCTCCGAAATGCTTCGCGTACAGCTCGGCGTCGGCGTATTCGTCATCGTCGTTGTGTGTGAGAAATAATGAGTCTACCCCGCCAAGCGCGGCGAGCTTCTTGGCAAGCGCCGGAACGAACCGCGGGGAATCGATGAGCCAGTTGCCCTCGGGACGCTCGATGAAATAGCTGCTGCCTCCGTACGATTTAGCCGAAGTAAACCCGCAATAGTAAACATTGTCCGCGATCGCTAGCGGAAAGTCCGCCATCGCTTGGCCGATCCCGCTCTTCTCGCTGCAGCCGATGGCCGCGGTCGGGCACGCGAGCAAGGCTTGGTAGGACCGGTGCGAGTCCTCCTGCAGGACAGGCTGGCTGGTCACAGCCGAATAACCGTCTATGGCCGAGAACACGTTCGGCGCGATTTGCCGGCAGCTGTCGCAATCGATACACGCGGATGTAACAAAAAAATTACCCTCGACATTTGCGTTTAATCGAATCCTTTCACTCAATCGATTCGCCTCCCGTCAGTATTGGTTCATCTAAAAAAAGAATAACGGAGAATTACTGACAGCAGTATGGCAGTTATATAGATTGAATTCGTACAACTTGGGTCGCTGGAAAATCTGCAGGCGTGTTCGAGGGCGAAGGCCATGTGTCGGTCATTCCGCCGCTGATCAGCGGCATGCTGCGGTTCATGGCGGAGGGGGAGGAGGAGCGGCCGAAATA
Organism: Paenibacillus arenilitoris; assembly: GCF_014705655.1. Lineage (GTDB taxonomy): Bacteria > Bacillota > Bacilli > Paenibacillales > Paenibacillaceae > Pristimantibacillus > Pristimantibacillus arenilitoris. Next base: position 72,274 of record NZ_JACXIY010000022.1, read on the forward strand.
GCGTCGAATAGGAGATTGAGCAGCGCGAATGGTACCGTTTAAACTCAATATTGAAACGAAATAGGGCGTGAGCGAGATATAGAGCGATTTAGTTTCATTTTTCAAAATGAGAATCGCCATCTCGCAGCTAAGCGTCGTTGAAGCCAAACAGAGCTGCCTCTTCGGTCGTTTCACGACCAGCTGAGACAGCCCATTATGATATTACTCTTGAAGCGCTTCCGCGACGAACCGGACGTCCTCCGCGCTTAGCGGACGTCCCGCGCCCGAAGCGTTCGACTCGACCTGTCTGGCGTTCTTGAAACCCGGAATGACGCAGGCGTTCGCCGACTTCGCGAGCGGGTATTGGATCGCCACGCGAACGAGGTCCTGTACGTCCGCGCCGAAGCGCTCCTTGACCGGCTGAAGCTTGCGGCGGATGTCCAGCAGACGCTCCCTCGTGTAGGCCTGGTTGCTCGCCCTTACGTCCCCTTCGCCGAACCGCGGCGGGTTCTCGGGGTCGAACTTGTCGAGCAGCAGCCCTTGCGCGAGCGGCCCGAACAGCACCAAGCCGAGGTTCTGCTCGCCGGCCCAGCGGAACAGATCCGTCTCCGGCCGGTCGAATAAATTGCCGAACGCGTTGTAATGGAACTGCAGCACGTCCGGGCGCGTAACGGGGCATACCCGCATGAAATCGGCGTAGCTGTATGCGGATTGGCCGATCACGCGCACCTTGCCTTCCTTCTGCAGCTGTCGCACCGTGTCCGCCGCTTCTTCGAGATACCGGTCGTCCGGACCGAAGTTCGCGTTGTGGAAATAATAGAGGTCGACGTAGTCCGTGCCCAGATTCATGAGCGACTGTTCCAGCTGGTGCCGGATATGGATCGGCTGCATGGCGTTAGGCGCCGTGCCCCGGAACCAGCCGACCTTGGTGGCGATGATCATCTTGTCGCGCGGAACTTCCCGCAGAAATTCGCCGATGACCCGCTCGGAGTGGCCGTCGCCGTATACGTCGGCCGTGTCCAAATGATTGATGCCGAGCTCGTAAGCCCGGCGAAGGCCCTCAAGAGAAGCGCCGTCATCGTTGCCCGACCAGCCGACGGCTTCCCCGTCTCTCCAGGAAGGGCCGCCGATGGCCCAGCACCCCAAGCTAACTTCGCTGACCTTTAAGCCGGATCGTCCCAATACGCGGTATTCCATTGTTATCATCCTTCCGCATTTCGTCTTTAAAAAAAGCTAAGCAGGAGCATGTACAAGACGAATTATACGGCAAATTCGGCATGCGCAGTAGGCCGAAATTTTCCCGGCCCGATTGTGAGCATATCGAACCAGGTCGGGATAAGGACAGCCGGTGAAAAATACAAGGAGCACTGGATTTAATGGGAAAATCTATCGCATTTTTGATTGTCGATCCTAGCGCTTTCGGCTTCCTGCATGCAGCTTGAGATCTATTTTTTGTCGTGCAAAAGGATGATTTTCGTGTAGAAAAAGCTCGAATTAACAAGAAAACCACTATATTTGTTAATACTTGACAGTATATTAATCTAGTATTAAGATATGGCATAAGTTAAATCGAACCGTAAAGGCCGTTTCCAGCCGGAAATGAAGGCTTCGTTCCATTAATAGTTTTCAGAATTTTTGGATAATTAAACCTATTACTCTCTAATGGTTAGGAGGATTCAATTGAATGAGGAGCTGCTGCGAATCGATAGACTGACGACCTCCTTCCGCATAGCCGACGATTATTACGCGGCCGTGGACGAGGTGACGCTGAGCGTGGGAACGAACGAAATCGTGGCGATCGTAGGAGAGTCGGGCTCGGGCAAGAGCGCGCTGGCGTATTCGATCATGGGTCTGCATACGAGGGCGAGAATCGAAGGGAGCATCTACTATAAAGGACAAGATATCGCCAGCCTTCCCTTATCCAAGCTGAACAAGCTGAGGGGCAAGGAAATCGGCATGATCTTTCAGGATCCGCAATCGGCGTTGAATCCGCTAATGACGGTCGGGGATCAGATCGAGGAAGTGCTTCTCCTTCACCGGCCGGAGCTCGCGAGGAAGGAGAGACGCCGGCGGGTGATCGAGCTGCTCACGAAGGTCGGCATCCCGCGGCCGGAGCATGCGACCGGGCTGTTCCCCCATGAATTGTCCGGCGGGATGAGGCAGCGGGTCGTCATCGCGATCGCGGTCGCGAACGAGCCGAAGCTGCTCATTGCCGACGAGCCGACCACGGCGCTGGACGTTACGATTCAGCTGCAAATTCTGGACTTGATCCGGAAGCTGAAGAACGAATCGGGCGCCGGCATCATCCTCATTACGCACGATCTAGGCGTCGTTGCCGAAATGGCGGACCGCGTGGCGGTTATGTATGCCGGGCAGATCGTGGAGATCGCCGATATTTACACGCTGCTGGCCGGTGCCCGTCATCCGTACACGCGGTCGCTGCTGCAGTCCATACCGGCAGCCGGCGAAGCGCAGTCGAGGCTGCACGTCATTCAAGGGATCGTGCCCTCCCTGCAGCACCTTCCGCGCGAGGGCTGCCGCTTCCGCTCCAGAATTCCGTGGATCGACGAGTCCGCGCACGAGGCGGAGCCCAAGCTGCACGAGGTCGCGCCGGGGCATTTCGTGAGATGCACGTGCCACAGCGATTTTCACTTCCCCGTTCACAAGGAGGACGATCGCCATCATGCCATTTCTTGAAGTGAACGATTTGTTGGTGCACTATCCGGTCCGCGGCGGGATATTCAACCGGAAGCAACGGGTAGTCAAAGCGGTAGATGGCGTCCATCTGGCGATCGAGCAGGGGCAGACCTACGGCCTCGTAGGCGAATCCGGCTCGGGCAAAACGACGACCGGACGGGCGATTATCGGGCTAAGTCCGATAACGTCGGGCAGCGTCCTCTTCCAGGGGCGGGACATCGCCCGGAGCGGAACCCGCATGCCGCCGGCTGTCCGCCGCGACATTCAAATGATTTTCCAGGACCCCTACTCCTCCTTGAATCCGAAAAAACGCGTGCTCGATATCGTCGCCGAGCCGCTGCGCAATTTCGAGAAGCTGTCCGCGCAGGAGGAGAAGCGCCGGGTCCGGCAGCTGCTGGAGCAGGTCGGCCTCAGCGCGGAGTCGATCTACAAATACCCGCACGAATTCTCGGGCGGCCAGCGCCAGCGGATCGGCATCGCCAGAGCCATCGCGCTGAAGCCGAAGCTGATCATCGCCGACGAGCCGGTCTCGGCGCTGGACGTATCGGTACAAGCCCAGGTGCTGAACTTCATGAAGGACATTCAGAAGGAGCTGCAGCTTACGTATTTGCTGATCAGCCACGACCTTGGAATTATTAAGCATATGTGTAATTTTATTGGAATAATGTACAAGGGACGTTACGTCGAACAAGGCACGACCGCGGACATTTTTGAAAACCCGCAGCACATCTATACGAAGCGGCTCCTGTCGGCGATTCCGGATTTGGATCCTTCGAAGCGGGAGAAGCTGGCGAAGCTCCGGGGCGCCGTAAACGCGGAATACGAACAATTCCACGGAAGCTATTTCGACGACGAGGGCCTCGCACACCCCTTAAAAGCGATTACGAAGACCCATTCGGCGGCTTTGCCTTAAGAGAGGTTGAGGACGATGTGGAAGACGGTTGCGCGAAGAACGGTCATAATGATTCCTCAAATCTTTTTGCTTAGCATTCTCGTTTTTTTATTGGCCAAGGCGATGCCGGGAGACGCGCTCACCGGGCTGCTCGATCCGAGCATCGATCCGGCGGCGATCGAGGCGCAGCGGGAGAGGCTCGGTCTCAATAATCCTTGGTACGTGCAGTACTGGGATTGGATTACGAAGGCGGTGCAGGGCGATTTCGGACAGTCCTTCCGCTTTAAGCTGCCGGTCGCCGAATTGATCGGCCAGCGGATGATGAATACGATCTGGCTTTCCTTGGCCACGCTCGTGCTGACGTATCTGATCGCGATCCCGCTCGGCATTATTAGCGGACGCTACCATGACACGTGGGCCGACCGGTTTATTACGGGCTATACGTACCTCGGCTTCGCGGCCCCGCTGTTTATTTTCGCCCTGTTGATGCTGTGGGTGTTCGGCTTTCACTTTGGGTGGTTCCCGACCGAAGGGAGCGTCACGCCGGGCACGAAGCCAGGGACTTGGGCATACGCCGCCAGCAAAATCTATCATATCCTGCTGCCGGCTCTGTCGATGGCGCTCATTACGACGGTCACGACCGTGCAGCTGCTGCGGAGCGAGATCATCGACACGAAGCAGAAGGATTTCATTACGACCGCGAGAGCGAAGGGCGCATCCGAGTCCCGCGTGTACAACCGGCATATTTTGCGGAATTCCATGCTGCCGATCGCCGCTTTCTTCGGCTATGAAATTACGGGGCTGATCGGGGGCACGGTGTTCATCGAGAGCATCTTCAGCTACCCGGGAATGGGCGAGCTGTTTCTGAGCTCGATCTCCCTGCGCGATTTCAGCGTGGTGACGGCGCTCGTGCTGCTGTACGGCGCGGCCTCCATTCTCGGCGCGTTAATCTCGGACCTTATTCTTGGCATCGTCGATCCCCGTATTCGGATCAAATAAACACTCGGGACGTTGAGGTGAACGGTATGGGAAACACGTACGGCAAGCGGCCGGAGGCGGACCGGAGCCCGTCCGGCTGGCGCATATTGTGGCGCGAGATCGTCCGGGACAAGGTAGCGCTCGCCTCCTTCATTTTTTTGGGCCTCGTCTTCTTGGCCGTATACGGCGTCTCGCTCGTGCTGGATCAGAAGCAGATCGTCACCGTCGACCTGTTCGCGCTGAATCAGCCGCCGTCCGCGGACTTCTGGCTGGGCACCGACTACGGCGGCCGCGACGTGTTCGGCCAATTGATCATCGGAACGCGCAACTCGCTCTCCATCGGCATTATCGTCACGCTGCTTACCGGACTGATCGGCGTCCTGGTCGGACTCGTGTCGGGCTACTTCGGGGGGACGGTCGACAACGTCTTTATGCGGTTCGTCGATTTCTTCATGATCCTGCCTACGCTAATGGTCGTCATCGCGTTCGTGACGGCCGTGCCGAAGTACGGCGTCGTGTCGTTCTCGCTAATTATGACCGCTTTTCTGTGGATGGGCATCGCCCGCTTAATCCGTTCCAAGGCGCTGCAGGAGAGGGAGCTGGATTACGTGCAGGCGTCGAGGACGGTCGGCTCCTCCCATTTCAAAATCATGTTCGCGCAGGTGCTGCCGAATTTAAGCTCCATTATTATCGTGACGATGACGCTCAACTTGGCGGCGAACATCGGCCTCGAATCCGGCCTCTCCTTCCTCGGGTTCGGCTTTCCCGAGAGCACGCCGAGCCTCGGCACGCTCGTCAGCTATGCCCGGAACCCGCAGACGCTGGAGTTCAGATGGTGGATCTGGTTGCCCGCATCGGTACTGATTCTGGTATTGATGCTTTGCATAAACAACGTCGGCCAGGCGCTGAAGCGCGCGGCCGACGCAAGGCAAAGAAGAGGATAAAAGAGGAGGATGCGTATGAAGAGAAAAAGGTTGTTCCTGCCGCTCATTCTAGCTTTGATGGTCATGCTCGCGGCATGCACGTCCGGGGGAGGCAACGGCAACGGGGGGAACGATCCGGCGCCGTCGGAAGGAGAGAATAGTCCGGCGCCGACCGAAAGCGCCAAGCCGCCCGAAGACGACGGCCTGTATTCCATCGAAGATTTCAGCAACGTGAAGAAAAACGAGGGAGAGCCGATCGAGGGCGGATCGCTCACGTTCGGTCTTGTCTCGGACACTCCGTTCGAAGGGACGCTGAACTTCAACTTCTATTCCGGCGATCCCGATTCCCAGGTGCTCGGCTGGTTCGACGAAGGGCTGCTGACCTGGGACAAAAACTACGTGTACACGAACGACGGAGCGGCGACGTACGAAGTGTCCGAGGACGGACGCACGTTCACGTTCACGATCAGGGACAACGTCAACTGGCACGACGGCAAGCCGGTCACCGCCGAGGATTGGCTGTTCGCCCACGAGGTGATCGGCGATCCGAAATACGACGGCCCGCGGTACGACTCGAACTTCACCAACATCGTAGGGATGACGGAATACCACGAGGGCAAGGCGGATACGATATCCGGCATCGAGGTGCTGAACGAGAAGCAGTTGAAAATCACGTATGTTCAATCGACGCCGTCCCTGCTGACGGGTGGCGTGTGGAGCTATCCGCTCGCCAAGCATATTTTCGGCAATATGCCCGTCGATAAAATTTCCTCGTCGCCGGAGGTGCGCGAGAAGCCGATCGGCTTCGGGCCGTTCAAAGTGGAGAGCATCGTGCCGGGCGAGTCGGTCGTCTACTCCAAAAATACGGATTACTGGCGCGGGGAGCCCGCGCTCGACGAGGTCGTACTGAAGGTCATCAATCCGACGACCGTCATCCAGCAGCTCGAGAGCGGCAGCGTCGATCTGGTCGATTCCTTCCCGGTCGATCAGTATCCGGACAACGCGGACATGTCGAACGTCGAGTTTCTGGGCAATATCGACAGGGCGTACACGTATATCGGCTTTAAGCTCGGCAAATGGGATGCGGAGGCCGGTAAGGTCGCTCCCGATCCGAACGCGAAGATGGGCGACGTCAACCTTCGGAAGGCGATGTGGCACGCGGTCGACAACGATCAGGTCGGCAAGCGGTTCTACCACGGCCTGCGCTGGAACGCGACAACGCTCATCCCGCCGTCCCATCCGGAGTACCACGACGCTTCGAATCCGGGCCTCGCGTACGATCCGGAACTCGCGAAGAAAATTTTGGACGAAGCCGGGTATAAGTTGAACGGCGACTACCGGACCAAGCCGGACGGCAGCGAGCTCGTCATTCATTTTATCTCGATGACCGGCGGCGACATCGCCGAGCCGCTGGCGCGTTACTACGTGCAGTCGTGGCAGGCGATCGGCTTGAACGTTCAGCTGGAGATGGTCGAATTCAACACATTCTACGACCGGGTCGGCGCGAACGGCGAAGACGATCCGAAGGTGGACGTGTATCAGGGCGCATGGGGCGTCGGGATCGACGTCGATCCGGCCGGCCTGTACGGGCGCGACGCCATCTACAACTTCCCGCGGTACGCGAGCGAGGAGCAGGACAAATTGCTGGCGGCGGGGATATCGGCGGAGGCGTTCGACGTGAAGAAGCGCCAGGACATTTACAAACAGTGGCAGCAGCTGATGGTAGAGGAAATTCCGGTCTTCCCGACGCTGTACCGGGCCGTTCTCGCTCCGGTCAACAAGCGGGTGCTCAATTACGCGATCGGCGACGGAACGGGCATCTATCTGCACCAGCTGGCCGTCTCGCAGGATAAACCGTTCGTGGCGGAAAAATAAATGGCGACGGGCGAAGAGCCTCTCACTTAGGTGGGAGGCTTTATTTCTATCTTTTTGAAACGATATCCACATTTGCCCAGTATTTGATAGAATGAGAGAAGGAGGTGGGAATGTCTGCCATCACTATCAAGGGAAGGGAAAACAAACGAAGAAATGGAGTGAGCGTTATTTTGAACCGATTAACGCAATTAACGAAGCCGTCTTTATGGACAAAAGCTTTCGCTGCCGGCATTTTGGCCTTGTCTATGTTTGCTTCCACGATTCATGCCGCCGATTCGGATAACGGCAGCGCCGGGCAGGCGCTTCCGCTTAACGGAGAGAACGCGACGGCATTTTTGGATGAGTTTTTTGCTTCGGAGCCTGCCAAGGCGCAGTACGTCGGCGCTTCCGTCGTGATCGTCAAGGACGGTCAGGTCGTCGCCCAGAAAGGGTACGGCTATGCCGATCGAGAGAAGGAAGCGGTCGTAGACCCTGCATCCACCGTGTTCCGCGTCGCCTCCGTATCGAAGACCTTTACGGCGGTGGCGGCCATGCAGCTGGTCGAGCAAGGCAAGATCAACCTGCAGGACGACTTCCGCAAGTACGTGCCCGATCTCAGCTTCGACAACCCGTTCGGCAAGCCGGTCACGATTGAGCATCTGCTGACGCATACGACGGGCTTCGAAATTCGCGACCCGCAGCCGGAGGACATCCACTACGATCTGGACAAGATCGTCGAGATCGAAGATTACGTCCGGGCGCACATGCCTCCGGTCGTCCGGGAGCCGGGCAGCTCGTACATGTACGATAACTTCGGATCCTTGCTGCTTGGCTTGATCGTGGAGAAGGCGAGCGGCGAGCCGTTTGCTTCGTACATGGACAGCAACGTATTCCAGCCGCTCGGCATGGCGAGCAGCGGATACAAGCCGGAGGGCGGGCTGAAGGAGAAGCTGGCCGTCGGCTACGATCCGACGGGCAAGCCGCTGGACGTGTACGCCGTCACGCCTACCGTTATGCCGCATGGCGGCATGCTGACCACGGCGGAGGATATCGGCAAGTTCATGATCGCGTTCCTGAATGGCGGGGCCGCCGGCTCCGGCCGCATCCTGTCGGACAACTCCGTCAGCCAGATGGAGCAGTACCGCTCGTCGATCCATCCGCTGCTGCCGGATACGACCTACGGCTTCGAAGCGCCCTTCCAGCTTCAGGGCGCGGGGGCAAGCGACAAGATCATTACGAAAGCCGGCGACCTGAACGGCTTCAGCTCTTATTTATTCCTGATCCCGGAGCAGAACACGGGCGTTTTCCTTACTTACAATAAGCTAGGCGCGCTGCGCAACTTGTTCTATCCGCAATTCATCGCGAAGTTTTTCCCGCAGTACGCGGCGCCGGCCAAGCTCGATCCCTTCGTGCCGCAATCGGCCGAAGAGCTGGCGAAGTTCGACGGCTACTACGCCGATCTGCGGATCAGCAGCCTCGTTCACTCGCTGAATGCCGAGGCGGAGAGCGGGCTGGTCGTCTCCGACGCCTTCCTTGGGCCTCGCGTGCTCAAGCAGGTGGACGACAACCTGTTCGTCGACGAGTTGGCGGGACAGTTCACGGCGTTCAAGCTGGACGCGAGCGGCAACGTCGCTTATTTGAAGGAGCCTTACATCAATCCGCTCGGATACGCGGCCAAAGGCGCGGAGCCTGCCGGCTTCGCGGACGTGAGCGAGGACGACGCGTACGCCCGGTATATTCTGGCGCTTCAATCGCTCGGCCATTACCCGAACGACGCGGACGAAGCGTTCGTGCCTGAGCGGGAAGTGACGAGAGGGGAGTTCGTTCGGAACGTCCTCGAAGCAAGCGGCATCAAAGGCAGCAAAACGACGGAGCCGGCCTTCTCCGACATTGCCGGGCATCCGGACGCCGCTTACGTGCAGATGGCGTACGAGCTCGGCATGGTGAACGGCGACGGAGCCGGCAAGTTCGAGCCGGACCGCGGCATTGCGCGCCAGGAAGTCGCCGTTATGCTGTGGCGTTTATACAGCAAGACTTACCCGGCGGAGCTCTTCAGCGGCGTTAAGCTTGCCGGGGAGACGAGCCCTTGGGCGGTTCCGGCCGTTCAAATGCTCGCCGCGCTCGGCATTCACGGACCGGAGGTTCAGGCCGCGGAAGACGGAGCGGTCGATTACTTGTCCAAGAAGACGCTGAACCGGCAAGAGGAAGCGGCGATTTTGTACGCGCTGCTCACCAAGCCGACGGATAAGATCGTCGCCGAGCTTTCGCAGAAGCAGGCGGCAGACGCCGCCGCAGACGGCGCCGAAGAGGCGCCGGCAGATGCGGACGACGCGGGTACGGAGGCCGATGCGGATGCAGATGCAGATGCAGATGCAGATGCAGATGCAGATGCAGATGCGGCTTAACGAGTAACGCAATCGACACAATGGCGGTGCCAGGGACGATCCCTGCGCCGCCATTGTTTGCGTTCGGACGATGGCCGATCGCCGGTCTAATTTCTAGATCGAATTCGCCTAAAGTCGACTCAAATTTGCGCATCAGCTCTCATTTTTAGATCGGATCTGTCCAGCTAACCGCAGCATGAGCTCATATCCGCCGTTTCCGGGCAGTCGATCGTTACGGGCTCCTCTGGTTATTGGCTCCTCCGCAGGGGATTTAGTATCAAATTTTGAAATTAAAAGCGAAAGCAGGAGGCAATAGTGGGATTTATTTTCAAATTTTGAAATTATACCAGTGAATGTCGAAATCATAAGCCCGAAAGGTACCGTTTAATATCAAATATTGAAATGAATTTGAGAGGGGAGGGGGCTATGTTCGATTTTGTTTCAATATTTGATAGTATTATCTCTCCCTTGGGGCTAATTGACGTCGAAGAAGGGGAGCGCATTGGGGAAGCGTGCAAAAAAGAGGGGCATGAGGAGCGGGAAGGTGACTTTAATAGAAAATAGAGCCGTCTCTCAGGTCGCTTCATGACCTTTTGAGACGGCTTCCTGCATAGCCGCTATTTTGATGGTGACCGATTGTTTCATGAGAATTTGCTTCAATTGCTGCTTCTGAAGAGGGTTGGGCTGATCGAAAAATCGTCCGTCGCGCAGCAGTTCGATAAACGCTTGGCTGACGGCCTCGGCGGCCAGCGTTTCGTTGTCGAGCAAGTAGTAAGCGACTTGATAACCGTAAACCTCGTATTGCTTCAGGACGTCCGCTCTTCTTCGGAGCTCCTGTCTCTTCTCCGTCATAACCTGCACCGCGCGTCTTCACCTCGGCAATCTGCGATTAGCATCCGGATGACTTAACTATACAGCAGGTCGATGCGTCGCCATAGTACCATGTTTCCATGGTACCGTCAGAAAGTCCATTCATGCGCGCGCGTCCGCTGGCATGTCCGCACGATTTTTCGATCGATTCGTCTTAAGGCTGGGAAGAATGCGCGGAATGCGTTAATATAGGAATAGCGGTTTTTTTGCATGGCAGAGAGGAATCGGTGACAGATGAGAATTGGTTTTTTCGACTCGGGGATCGGCGGGCTGACCGTGCTGGCGGAGGCGCTTCGCATGATGCCCGACAAGGATTTTTTATATATGGCGGACAGGCTCCACGTTCCGTACGGCACGAAGCCGCAGGATGAAGTGAAATCGTATATTTTCGAAGCTGTCGGAGACATGATGAAGGAAGGCATCGACGCGCTCGTCGTCGCGTGCAACACGGCGACCTCGATCGCGATCAACGAACTGAGGGAGACGTACGCCCTGCCGATCGTCGGCATGGAGCCGGCGGTGAAGCCGGCGGTGGAGATGATCCGGGCTACCGGCAAGCGGGTGCTCGTGTTCGCGACGCCGCTGACGCTTCAGCTGCCGAAGTATTACGCGCTCGTCTCCCGCGTCGACGAGAAGGGGATGGTGGACTCGCTGCCGCTGCCGGAGCTGGTTCAATATTGCGAATCGCTGCAATTCGACCGTAAGGTCATGAACGATTACTTCCGCTCGAAATTGTCGGCTTACGAATTGGACAACTACGGCATTATCGTGCTAGGCTGCACGCATTATCCGTTCTATACGGACATCCTGCGCGAGGTGCTGCCGCCGCATATCGAAATCGTCGACGGCAACCTCGGCACGGTGAAGCGGCTGTCCGCGCTCATCAGCCGGTACGGCATTCCGGGCGGCGGAGGAAGCGGCGACGTCAAGTTCATGTGCACCGGCGGCGACCCGGCCTACATCGACAAGATGCAGACCGCGCTCGCGCTCCTGCAGCGAAAGCAGGGCGTGCCGGAATAAGGCGCAGCTGCGGCTGCCCTTAGGCTTGCCGCCTGGCGTAGTCGTTCGCCGCCGCGGCCAGATAGTAGGAGAGCCCCGTCTGCTGGGCTTCAAGCATTTGCAAATGAAAGTCGTAGCTCAAGCGTAAACGGCTGACGCCGTCAATTGGCGGCATAAGCTCGTTTCGCGATGAAATATAAGCTCATTTATAAGTGCAAAACTTATAGATTCTTATATTTTAAGAAAAATTCGGTCTGCGCGGCAAAATCCGCCGCGGACAGCGCGTGGCCATGCCCGTTCAGGAAGAGCAGATGGTTATGAACGAGCTCGCGCACCTGATCGTCCCTATGCTTGAGTCCTTCTCTTAGCGCTTCGGCCATCCCGTTCATGAAGGCGGCGGCTTCGGCCGCCTGCTCGTTCATCTCCGGAACGTCGATTGCGTCGTTCCCCAGCTCGTGCCCGTAATTTTCCCGAATATGCCGATTATGCTCCTCCAAAGCTTCCTTCCATGCTTCCTCGTTTTCGAAGCCCTTGAACATTTCCCGTTGATTCATCGTTTCACCGCTCCTCGCATAGATTTTGGATTGACGCAATGTCCGAATGACCGTCTCCAGACGCTCCTTCCGGCGGAGAAGCAACTCCTCCTGGCTCGCTAGCACGGCTAACCGGTCCGACTCGCCTTCGAGCAGCCGTTTAATTTGCTCGAGCGGCAGGTCGAGCTCCCGGTAGAACAAAATGTGCTGCAGCCGCTCCAATTCCTTAGTCCCGTACAGCCGATACCCGGCCTCGCTAATTTCGCTCGGCGGCAGCAGGCCGATTTTGTGATAGTGATGCAACGTCTTGATCGTCGTGCCGGATAGGTTCGACACTTCCTTAACGGTATAAAGCATTCGGTTCGCTCCTTTCCTGTTCCAAGCATAAAGGCTCCTCCAAGGGGAGAGTCAAGTTCATTCGCCAGGAAAAAGGATGGAAAAATATTATGGCGCAACTGTGGCTGGTATCGGCAAGTGGACTTTCCCTGCCAGAGTGTCAGACTAACTGGGGCAAAAGCGTGATTCGTTATGAAGACAAAAAAGCGTTAAGTGCTGAAGATGTTTCAAGGGTATTTCAAAATTCGGGAATAAGGCGTCCCTTTCAAGACTTGGAAAGAATACAGAGAATGCTTGAGAACTCAGATATTGTTCTTAGTGCGTGGGATGGAGATAAGATGGTTGGAATCGCACGAGCTATTACCGACTTCTCGTACTGCTGTTACCTATCAGATCTAGCCGTAGATAGAGAATATCAAAAGCTTGGGATTGGCAAGGCGATAGTTGATCTTCTTAGGCAGAAGCTTGGTGAGGAAGTGTCCTTAGTTTTATTGTCATCCCCAGAATCTGTAGATTTTTATTCCAAAATCGGATTCACTGGTACTGATAAGTGCTATGTCATTGGAAGGGCAAGGTAATACGAAGAAGAAAAACGGTTGCTCGGGTAACGTTTTTTTTTATTACGCTAATGAAGACTATAGTTCAATCACAGATCACGGCAGCCAGCCATACGAACAGTTGCCGTTCTTCATTGAAGTAACGGACAGAATTCGCTAGTCAGCCGGGGCGAAGTGTGGCAAGATTTACTTGGCGAAAGAATGAGCTATATTACCATTTCACACGGCAGGTCTGGTTAGGAGACGAACAAGAAACGGAGGCGTTTATGAACAGACTGGTGGTTGTAACGGTAGGTAAGACTCAAAGCGGTAAAACCACATTCGCGAGGTCATTGGAAGCGCAACTGCATAACTCGGTTGTCATCGATCAAGACAACCACGCTGCGTTCATCAACGCTCATTACAAATCGCTGCGTCCAAAAGAAGGTCCGAATACTCTCAAATATGCCGTCACTCAAACGATTGTCGATTATGCAGTGAATCAGACCGAATTTAATTTGATTCTTTGTAATTCCAATCTCGCTCGGAAAGGCCGTACGGACGTGCTGGATTATGTTCGCGGAAAAGGATTTATGAGCATCCTCATTTATTTCGACATTCCGGATGAAGTGCTTCAAGCCCGCGTGGCAGAAAGTCGACGAAGCAAGGAGATTTTCCGGAGCGCCTCGACATTCGTGGAAGTGCTTGCCCGACAACAGTCGGCGGCGTGTAGGAGTGAAATGGCGGCACCGAAGGCAGACGAAGCAGACCATTTCTTCATGATCAGCCGTAGCGAAGATGTTCCGGCCGTTATTGGAAAGATTATTGGCATCGCAGAACGTTTATGAGCGGAATGGTTCGGGAGCGGCCTGTCTCGGCCTTTCCACGATTAACGCGCGATTCCGCTATCGGGTAAGGAGAGTTAAAGAGGAATTTCGGAAGTGACAATGGAATAATTATGCAATATTAATTTTGGGGGATAATTGATGATTCGACTGGCGGACGCGAAAGATGCTTACTTGGTTCATAAAATAATGCTACTTGCTTTCGAGGAATATAGAAATATTGATGTTCCTTCTAGTGCTCTCAATGAGACGATTGATTCAATCGAAGCGTCAATAAAAAAAGGATATGAAAATGCCTTGCTTTATTTTAGCGATGAGATCCCTTTGGGCTCTGTAAGATTTAAAACTGAAGATGATTCACTGTATTTCTCACGCCTATCCGTTTCTCCAGAAGCAAGAGGAAGAGGTATTGCTAAATCCATTCTAAGTTGGCTCGAAGATTACGCTAAAAAGAACGGAAAATCAGAGATTATATGCAGGGTTCGGATGTCTATACCCCAAAACATACAGTTATATAAATCAGTTGGATTTATTGTTGCAAAAGAAGAAGTTGTAACTAATCCAAATGGTTTCCCAGTAAAGACTGTAGTTATGAAGAAAGTGATTTCATAACCACGTTCCTCAACTAACTGGAAACGTTAGCCTAATGAAAACAGCGACAGTCCAGGACATTATTTTCTCGTCCATGGCAGTCGCTGTTTCAATTTCAAGGATCAGTCTAAAACTAATCTTATGGAGTCTGACGGTACGACAATTCGAAAATCCGCGCGGAATATCGCGCGGCAACCGTGATGGGCGGCGCAAAGCAAGTCGGAATGGATCAGGAGCAAGGCGAAACGGAGCGGCAGGAAAGCAGATGCGGGTCGGAGAGCGGCCAACGGAGCGGGCTAGCGAAGAACGCGATGAAGGGCAGGCTTAAAAAAGCCCGCCCGTAAGCCGTCGCTAACTGTTCTCAATCGTATCGGGGTCGGCGAGCTCGAGGATGACCGGGCAATGGTCGCTGCCCATGATCTCCGTATCGATGCGGGTATCCGTCAGCCACGGGCGCAGCCGCTCGGAGGCGAGGAAGTAGTCGATGCGCCACCCTACGTTCCGCTCGCGCACCTTCGGCATGAAGGACCACCACGAGTAGACGTCCGTCCGGTCGGGGTAGAAGTGGCGGAACGTATCGACGAAGCCCGCTCCGAGCAGCTCGGTCATTTTGCCGCGTTCCTCGGGCGTGAAGCCGGAATTGCCCATGTTCGGCTTCGGATGCTTCAGGTCGATCTCCTGATGCGCCACGTTCAAATCGCCGCACACGATGACGGGCTTGACCGCGTCGAGCCCAAGCAGGTAGGCGCGGAACCGGTCCTCCCACTCCAGCCGGTAGTCCAGGCGCGACAGGTCGCGCTTCGCGTTCGGCGTGTAGACGGTGACGAAATAGAAGCGGTCGAACTCCAGCGTAATGACGCGGCCCTCCGGCTCCGAATCCTCCTCGAGCCCGTACCGCACCGAGAGCGGCTTCTTCTTCGCAAAGACGGCCGTGCCCGAGTACCCTTTCTTCAGCGCGTAATTCCAAAACTGAAAGTAACCTTCGCCGAGCGCCAGGTCGATCTGACCTTCCTGCAGCTTCGACTCCTGGATGCAGAATATATCGGCGTCCATCTCATTAAAATAATCCATAAACCCTTTCGTGACGCAGGCCCGCAGGCCGTTTACGTTCCAGCTTACCAGCTTCATGACTTATGATCTCCTCGATGAGTTCTATCATTTTTTTAAAATATAAGAATTTACTTGATAGTGTAACATATTAACGGCAATTATGGATTGACGGCGACGGCCGATTCGGATAGAGTAGCTATATTTACCGCTGCTCTTCACGAAAGGAGACGGACATGGGCAAGAAGAAAGGCTTGAACGCCACCCGGGACTATTACGCGATGCTGAGCCGTTATTTGCTCCCGCAGAAGAAGCCGCTGATCGGGCTCGCGCTCCTTCTGTTCACGACCATCGGGCTGCAGCTCGTTAATCCTCAAATCATTCGCTACTTTATCGATACGGCGCAATCGGACAAGGCGCTCGAGCCGCTCTATTACGCGGCCGCCGTCTTCATCGGCTTCTCGCTCATCCAGCAGCTCGTGTCGGTCATCGCGACCTATGCCGGCGAGAATCTCGCCTGGCGCACGACGAACCGGCTGCGCGGCGATTTGGCGGAGCATTGCCTGAAGCTCGATATGTCGTTTCACAAATCGAACACGTCGGGCTCGATCATCGAGCGCGTGGACGGCGACGTGAACGCGCTTGCGAACTTTTTCTCCAGCTTCATCATCCATCTGGCGGGCAATCTGCTGCTCATGCTCGGGATCATTATCCTGCTGTTCCGCGAGAACGTCCTGGTCGGCGCCGGGATGCTGCTGTTCGTCGCGTTCGCCGTATACGTCATTCAATGGATCCGCAAGTTCGCGGTTCCGGTATGGGCCAAATGGCGGCAGGTGAACGCCGAATTCTACGGCTTTATCGGCGAGCATCTCGAAGGCACGGAGGATACGCGGGCGAACGGAGCGACCGGCTTCGTCATGAACCGCTTCTATTCGCTGCTGCGCCGCATGCTGCCGCTCCGCCGCAAGGCGTTTCTCGGCTTCTCGTCGATGTGGATCACGACGATCGTCGTGTTCGCGCTCGGCAACGCGATGGCGTTCGCCATCAGCGCTTATTTGTGGAAGGCGGGCAGCATATCCATCGGCACGGTCTACCTGATTTTCTACTACACGGAGCTGCTGGCGAAGCCGATCGAGAAGATCCGCACCCAAATCGAGGATTTGCAAAAGGCGGACGCCAGTCTGCTTCGCATCCGGGAGCTGCTCGCCACGCGGCCGCGCATCGAGGACGGGCCGGGAGCGGAGCTTCCGGCAGGCCCGTTGTCCGTCGAACTGGACAACGTAACGTTCGGCTACGACGACGACCCGACGCTGAAGGAAATCGATCTTCGCCTCGAGCCGGGCAAAGTGCTCGGGCTGCTCGGCCGCACCGGCAGCGGCAAGACGACGCTTGCCCGCCTGCTGCTCCGCTTCTACGATCCGCAGCAGGGCAGCATCAAGCTCGGCGGGACCGACATCCGCTCGTGCACGCTGCCGCAGCTTCGCTCCAAGGTGGCGCTCGTCACGCAAAACATCGAGATTTTGCAAGGAAGCGTGCGGGATAATCTGACCTTCTACGACGAGCGCATATCGGACGAAGCGATCGCCTTGGTCCTGCGCGAGCTCGGCCTTGGCGGCTGGTACGCGTCGCTGCCGGAAGGGCTCGATACGCCGCTCGCGTCGGGCGGCGGCAGCTTGTCGGCCGGCGAGGCGCAGCTGCTCGCCTTCGCGCGCGTCTTTCTTACCGATCCGGGCGTCGTCATCCTGGACGAAGCGTCGTCGCGCCTCGATCCGCTTACGGAATACCGGCTCGAGCAGGCCGTCGGCAAGCTGCTGACGAACCGCTCGTGCATCATTATCGCCCATCGGCTGGCGACGGTGCAGCGGGCGGACCAAATTGTTATTATGGAAGAAGGACGAATCGTGGAGGCTGGATCGCGGACGAAGCTCGCTTCCGATCCGGATTCGCGCTTCAGCCGGATGCTGGCGGCGGGCCTTGAGGAGGTGACGGCATGACGACGTTCACGTATATGTGGCGGCTGATCCGCTATCGTCAGGGCTGGTACATCGCCAACGCCTTCATGTGGACGGTCATTTATTTGATGCCGATCTTTCCCGGCTTGATTACGAAAGCGTTCTTCGATTCGCTTACGGCAAGCGAGGCCGCGGACTTCGGCACGTGGGGGCTGATCGCGCTGCTGCTCGGCGCGGCGCTCGCGCGCTGTGCGACGATCGTGATCGGCTTTATTACCGACGTTAACTTCCGGTTCCGGATGGGCATGCTGCTGCGCCGGAATTTGCTGGAGCATGTATTGAAGGAGCCGGGGGCGCGGGCGATTCCGTGCTCGCCGGGCGAGGCGATCAGCCACTTCCGCGACGACGTCGATCAATCGGAGGAGGCGGTCAGCTGGTCCGTCGACGTGTTCGGCATGACGTGCTTCGCCGCGGTTTCCTGCTTTATTCTGATCCGCATCGACGCGCAGATGACGCTGCTCGTCTTCCTGCCGCTCGTCATCGTCGTCGTAGCCGCCCAGCTCGCAACGACCCGGCTGCAGAAATACCGCTCCGACAGCCGCGAATCGACGGCGAAGGTGACCGGCGCGATCAGCGAAATGTTCGGCAGCGTGCAGGCGATCCAGGTGGCGGGCGCGGAGAAGCGCGTCATCGACCGGTTCCGAAAGCTGAACGACGACCGCCGCAAAACGATGCTGAAGGACAAATTGATGACCGAGTCGCTGGACTCGATCTTCTCCAACTCGGTCAACCTGGGCACCGGTCTCATCCTGCTGCTTGCCGGGCAGAAAATGCGCGGCGGCGACTTTACGGTCGGCGATTTCTCGTTGTTCGTCTACTATTTGACGTTCGTGACGCAGTTCATTTCGAACTTCGGCAAGTTTCTGACGTATTTCAAGCAAATGGCGGTCGCGCTTCTGCGGCTGACCGGCATTCTGCAAGGCGCGCCGGCCGCGGTGCTGACGGAAGCCCATTCCTTGCATCTGAGCGGAGAAGACGCGGATGCGGCAGCGGCGGCGCTGCCCAAGGACGAGCGGCTCGAGCGGCTGGAGGCGACGGGACTGACGTACCGTTACCCCGAGACGGGAAGAGGGATCGAAGGGATCGACCTGCGCCTCGCGCGAGGGTCGTTCACCGTCGTGACGGGGCCGATCGGCTCGGGCAAAACGACGCTCGTCCGCACGCTGCTCGGCTTGCTGCCGAAGGACGGCGGCACCGTTCGATGGAACGGGCGCAAGGTGGAGGACCCGGGTGCGTTCTTCATCCCGCCGAGAAGCGCCTATACGGCCCAAGTGCCGAGGCTGTACAGCGACACGCTGCGCGAAAATATTTTGCTCGGCCTCCCGGATCGGGAGGACCGGCTGGAGAGGGCGCTTCATACCGCGGTGCTCGAGGAAGACATCGGGCGCATGCAGGACGGGCTCGACACCGTCATCGGCCCGCGCGGCGTCAAGCTGTCCGGCGGCCAGGCGCAGCGGACGGCGGCGGCGCGGACGCTCGTCCGCGACAGCGAGCTGTACGTGTTCGACGATCTGTCGAGCGCGCTGGACGTCGAGACGGAGCGGAAGCTGTGGGCCCGCCTGTTCCGCGAACGCGGCGACGCGACCTGCCTGGTCGTCTCGCACCGGAAGACGGCGCTGGCGCAGGCCGACCGCATTATCGTGCTGAAAGACGGCAGGATCGAGGCGGAAGGCACGGCGGAGGAGCTGCTGGCAAGCAGCGAATCGTTCCGCAAGCTGTGGCACGGCGACGAAGGTTAGCCAGCGGTAGACGAGGAAGCGCGACAGATTCATCCGTACGATCTGGCGGCGCACCGAGGGGGGCGCCGGAAGGAGAGAGAGATATGCTGCGATTCACCGATAACGGGGGCGGCCGGTCCCCGGTTCTTCTTGTTTTTGTATTGATTATGCTCAAAATGATCTTGTTCCGCCACTTCGTGTTCCAAGGCATTCAGGCGGACAAGCTGCTGCCCGACGCGGCCGCGGTCCTTGTGCCTCTGGCGCTTGTCGAGCTGTTTATTCCCGCCAGATGGAGGGCGGCGGCGCACGGCGCGCTGAACGCGCTGCTGTCGCTGCTGCTGTTCGCGTCTACGCTCTACTTCAGCTACTATGGCACCGTTCCCACGTATACGGCGCTGCACGGGCTCGATCAGGTGCTGCAGATCAAGGACAGCGTCGGATCGACGATCCAAGCCGCGAACTATTTGTTTTTTCTCGATCTTGTCATCGGGTTAATCTTTTATGCGGTTAACCGAATAAGGGGCGTTCGCAAGGAAGGCCGCAAGCGGATCGCAAGACCGGCGATTCTCGCGGGCATCGCCGTACTGTGCGCGGCCGTCTCGTTCTTCTATATCCGCTCCGGAAGCGGCATTCCGAACGAGCTCGTGCAGGCGGAAAGCCTCGGCTTTATTAATTACGAGATCGCGGCCGGCCTTCAGGCGGGCAAGGAGAAGAAAGCGCTGGAGGACGGCAGCGCCGAGGAGACCGCCGCCGCCGCGGCGAGCTTGCAGGCGTCGTATCCTTACGCGGGCGAGGGCGGTGCGCCTGCGGGGAAGCCGGATCTATTCGGCGCGGCTAAGGGAATGAACGTCATCGTCGTCCAGCTCGAGGCGTTCCAGAACTTTCCGATCCGTCTGAAGCTGGACGGAACGGAGGTGACGCCGGTGCTGAACAAGCTGGCGGACGAGAGCTTCTATTTCCCGCATTTCTTCCAGCAGATCGGCCAGGGCAACACGTCGGACGCCGAATTCATGTCGAACACGTCGATCTATCCGACCGGCGAGATCGCGATGTCGACGGGCTACGGAAACCGGGAGATCCCAAGCCTGCCCCGGCTGCTTCGGCAGGAACGGTACGAGACGAGCACGTTCCATATTAACGAGGTGACGTTCTGGGACCGCAACCGGATGTACCCGGCGCTCGGCTTCGACCGTTATTACGACAAGCCGAGCTTCAACAACGATCATTTCAACGCCTTCGGCGCGTCCGACGAGGAGCTGTACCGGGTAGCCCTCGAGGAGCTGAAAGCGCTGCAGGCGCAGGGCAAGCCGTTCTATACGCAGATCGTGACGACCTCGGGCCACCATCCGTTCAAGGTGCCGCACGACCGCCGGAAGATCGCGGTGCCGGAGCGGCTGGCGGGCACGCAGCTGGGCGACTATTTAACGGCGGTCAACTATACCGATTACGCGCTCGGCCAATTCATCGACGGGCTCAAAGCGAGCGGGCTGTGGGAAGATACGCTGCTCGTCGTATACGGCGACCACTTCGGCCTGCAGTCGCAGGACACCGACGCGGCATGGGCAAGCGCGCAGCTCGGGATCGCGTACAACGAGCTCGTCAGCCGATTCAACATCCCGCTGCTCATCCATGTGCCCGGGACGGCGGGCAAAGTCGTGGAGCAGGTCGGCGGGCAGGTCGACATCATGCCGACGGTCGCCGGCTTGCTCGGCCTCTCGCTGAAGGACGCCGGCTATGCGGCGTTCGGTCAGGATTTGCTTCATATCGAGCGCAACGTGATCGGGATGCGGTACTATTTGCCGACGGGCTCGTTCTTCAATAACGAAATTTTGTTCGTCCCCGGCAAAGGGTTCGAAGACGGCACGGCCATCGATATCCGGTCGATGAAGCCCGTTATCGACTTCAGCGCCTATCGCGGCGATTACGACTATATTCTCGAGCTGATGCGGCTGTCGGACGACTACGTCCGGCTGCTGCCGAAGCGGGAGCCGTAACGAGCTTATGCCGCCAAAGGACGGCGTCAGCCGCTTACACTTGGTCAGCCGGAAAGAAGGAGATCCGCCGGCATCGGGGAAATAGTAGGAATAGAGCTTGACCGATCCGTAAAGGGGATTAGAGGGATATGCAACGATCTGACGTGAACCGCATTTTGCGGCAAATCCAAGCGAGCGCGATCATCGAAAGCGCCGACTTCACGATTCGGAACCGGAAGGGAACGACCGACGGCCTCGTCTATACGCTCGCCTGCGGCGAGGAGACGAAGTACGTGCTGAAGCTGGACGACCCGACGCAAATCAGGCTGGCCGAGATGTTTCTGACCGCCTACCGGGAGAGCGAGCTATTGCCCAGGCTGCTGTACGCCGATCCTTCGAAAACGTTCATCCTGTACACGTATATCGAAGGCACGACTTACGACAACCGCGGCTCCAAGCTGGACTGGATGACGGATCTGGTCGAGCGGCTTCTTAACCGGTACAAGCCGGCCGAGCCGTCCGCCGGGTGGGGGCGGATCGAGTATCCGTGCGCGTCCTGGCGGGAATTCAACGAGCGCAGCCTCGCCTATGCGGCGGAAGATACGGCAGGGCTTCTGTCAGAGGAGGACCAGCGGCTCGCTAGGGCGCTGTTTAAGCGATTGAAGGACGAAGGACCCGAAGCCAAGTATTTGCTCCATGGCGATACGGGCGTTCACAACTTCGTATATAGCGGGAACAAGCTTGCGGGCGTCATCGACCCTTCGCCGATGGCGGGGCCGGTGCTGTACGACTTTACGTACGCGTTCTGCTCCTCGCCCGACGATTTGACGATCGAGACGCTGCGCGCGTCCCACGCCTTGCTGCAGCATGGGCGAGCCGAGGAGGAGCGGCTTATCGACGAGGTCGTCTTCCAGCTGTATTGCCGCATCGGCATTTGCCGCCGGCATCACCCGCAAGACCTGGATGCGTACAAGGAAGCTTGGAGCTATTGGAAGGCGCTGGTTAGGTAAGCCGGAGGCTGCCGCAAAATAATCGGAAGAAGGGATTGAACGGGATGAAAAAAATACTCGTACTTGGCGGTACCCGTTTCTTCGGCAAAAGGCTCGTGGAGCGATTGGTCGAACGGCAGGAGGACGTCACGATCGTCACGCGGGGGAATGCGCCCGATCCGTTCGGCGGCGCGGTGAAGCGGCTGCGCGCGGACCGGACCGATCCGGACGCGCTGCGCGCCGCGATCGGCTCCTCTTCTTACGACGTCGTGTACGACAACATTTGCTACACGCCGCAGGAAGCGGAGGAGGCCGCGAGGCTGTTCGACGGGCGCGTCGGCAAATATATCGTCACCTCGTCGCTGAGCGTCTACCCGTTCGGCGAAGTCCGGTTGACGGAAGCGGACTTCGATCCGTACCGCTATCCGCTTCCCGAACCGTATCCGGAGAAGGCCGATTACGCGGAAGGGAAGCGGCTCGTCGAAGCCGTTCTGTTCCAAAAGGCGGCCTTCCCCGCGGCGGCGGTGCGGTTCCCGATCGTGCTCGGTCCGGACGATTATACGCGCCGGCTGCATTTCCACGTCGAGCACGTCCTGCGGGGGCAGCCGATTGGCGTGCCGAACGAGGGCGCAGTCATGTCGTTCATCTCCTCCGAGGAGGCGGCTTCGTTCCTCGACTGGCTGGGCGGGTCCGGCCTCGAAGGGCCGGTCAACGCCTGCTCGGGCGGCGAGGCGTCGCCGGGGCGCGTCATTGCGATGATCGAAGAGGCGGCGGGCAAGCGGGCCCGCGTCCTCCGGGAGACGGAGGACGCGGACATGTCGCCGTTCGGCGTCCCCGCGCCATGGCATATGGACACGGCCAAGGCGGAGGCCGCCGGCTACTCGTTCCGGCCGCTCGGCGAGTGGCTGCCGCCGCTGATTCGGGAAATCGTCGCCGAAACGGAGTCGTAAGCCGGCTTCCCGAGCTTCAGCCTCCTCCGGCCTTCACAAGCTCGAGCAAAACCCGGATATCGCTCGCGATCTTAGCGGGGGACATCTCCTCGGCAAGCGCGTCCTCGCGAATCCGCTCGATCGTTCTTACCGCTTTCTTCCCCGTAACCGTCAGAACTTTGACGTCTCCTCCCATGAATGCTTTGATCCGGCTGGCGGCCATGCTTAAATTGTCATGGCTGCCCGCATCCGCGCCCTTCATGCCGCCGAGGCCGCCGCCCGGCGAGACCCCGTTGCCCGATAGCCCTTCGTTCCGATTAAGCAGCTTGCGCTGAACGTCGTCGTATTGCGAGGCGGACGCCTCGCGCTTCTCCGCGGCGAGCACGACCGTATCGTCGAAGACGAATACGCGGACGTCGGGAATGCCGGCACCGCTGAGTCTCGACTCCAGATGCGCCGAGAAGCCGTTCGCGTTCAACCCGGAGCTGCCGATCATGCTGTAGACGGACGTGCCCATTCCGTATGTGGTATTGCCGTGCTCATTGGTCGAACGGAACTTCGGCCCGGCCGCGTTCGGAATGACCGACGGGTCATGCAGCGCCTGCGCTTGTTGTACTTGTTGTTCCGTTTGCTGCCGCGACTCCGGCGCGGGCGCGGGCGCGTTCGCGCAGCCGGTTAACGCGCAAGCGGCCGCGGCCAATACAAGCAGTGTTCTCGATCGGAATCCCATCGTTTCCTCATCCTCCATAGCCTATATTTTGCTGTTAGGTTAACCCGCACCATAAAATGAATATTCATGACTTCCTGGAAAATAATAAAACGGAAAGTTGAACATTCCAGGAGGTGCAGGCTATGGATCGGAGCGACAAGAAGAAAAGCCCGGAGCAGCGTGCGGTCGATCGTTCCCGGCGGAAGTTTCTGGTCAATACGGGCTATGCCCTGGGCGGCATCGTCGTAGGGGGAGCGCTCGGCACGCTCATCGGGAGAAAGCCGGCCGCGAAGCCCGCGCCCGCTAATCCGCGAGAAGCGGGGCAGGCCGCTCCCGCCAACTATAACCGCGCGCTTATGTTTTTTAACCAGGAGCAGTTCCGGATCGTCGAGAGCGCGACGGAACGCATTTTTCCCGAGGATGAGAACAATCCGGGCGCGAAATCGCTGGGCGTGGCTTTCTTCATCGACCATCAGCTGGCCGGCGAATGGGGCTTCAACGGACGGGACTATATGTCGCCGCCGTTCTATACGGGCGAGAAGGAGCAAGGCTATCAGGGCCGTCTGAAACGGAGGGAAATATTCGAGATCGGGCTGCGCGAGATGGACAATTTCAGCATGACCCGGTACGAGAAGAGCTTCGTAGAATTGACGGGCGAGCAGCAGGACGAGGTGCTGAAGGCTTTCGAGTCGGACGAGGTCAAGCTGACGACGATCTCCGCGGGCGGTTTTTTCAAAATGCTGCGAAGCGGCACGCTCGAAGGCGCATACAGCGACCCGCTGTATGGGGGCAATCTCGATATGAACGGGTGGCGGATGCGCGGTTATCCGGGCAACCAGATGAGCTTCACCGCCATCATCGATAAGGAATTCACGGAAATCGAACCGGCAAGCCTGCAAGATCATTTGGTTTCTCATTAGCGGAGCGGGAGGATACTATGGCCAAAACATTACCGAAAACCGACGTCGTCATCGTAGGGGTCGGCTGGGCCGGCGGCATCATCGCCTCCGAGCTGACGAAGAGCGGCTTGAACGTCGTCGGATTGGAGCGGGGCAAGGAAAGAAAGACCGAGGACTACTTCATGGTGCACGACGAGCTGCGCTACGCGCTTCGTTACGAATTGATGCAGGATTTGTCCAAGGAAACGATCACGTTCCGGAGCAACGAGAAGATCCGCGCGCTTCCGATGCGCCAGTACGGCTCGTTTCTGATCGGAGACGGTCTCGGCGGCGCGGGCGTGCACTGGAACGGGCAAACCTACCGTTTCTTGCCTTACGACTTCGAAATCCGCAGCAAGACGGTCGAGAAGTACGGAAAGGGCAAGATTCCCGCCGAAATGACGATACAGGATTGGGGCATTACTTATGACGAGCTCGAGCCGTATTACGACAAATTCGAGACGATGGCCGGCATATCGGGCGAAGAGAACCCGCTCGGCGGCAAACGAAGCAATCCGTATCCGACCCCGCCGATGAAGAAGACGCCCGCCATGCAGATGTTCGCGGAAGCCGCCGGGCGCCTGAAGCTGAATCCGTATATGGTGCCATCGGCCAACCTGTCGGAAAACTACACGAACCCCGACGGCATCTCCCGCGCGGCGTGCCAGTATTGCGGCTATTGCGAGCGGTTCGGCTGCGAATACGGAGCCAAGGCCGATCCGGTCGTGACCGTCATTCCGGTCGCCAACAAGACGGGCAATTTTCAGATCCGCACCCATTCGAACGTCCGGAGAATTATGCACAAGGGCGGCAAGGCGACCGGCGTCCTGTATACGGACGTAACGACGGGCGAGGAAATCGTTCAGCCGGCGGATATCGTCGTCGTGACGAGCTACGTGTTCAACAACGTGCGCCTGCTGCTGTTGTCGGAGCTCGGAAGGCCGTACGACCCGGCGACGGGAAGGGGCGTCATCGGCAGAAACTATGCCTATCAGGTTATCAAAGGCAGCGCGATCGGCTTCTTCGAGAAGCAGCAGTTCAACAACTTTGCGGGGGCGGGGGCGCTGGGCGTTTCCCTCGACGACTACAACGGAGACAATTTCGACCACTCCGAACTGAATTTCATTCACGGCGGCGTCGTCTCGCTGGGCCAGACCGGCGCCCGCCCGATCCAGAACAATCCCGTTCCTTCGGGAACGGCTGCCTGGGGGCCTGAATTCAAGACGAAATCGCTGCATTACGCCAATCGCGCGCTTTCGATCGGAACGCAGGGAGCATCGATGGCGTACAAGCACCATTTTCTCGATTTGGACCCGGTCTACAAGGACGTCTACGGCGATTCGCTCATGCGCATTACGTTCGATTTCGAGCAGCAGGACCGCGAGATGTCGAAATTTTTGGCGGAGCGGTGCTCGGAGATCATGAAGGAGATGGGGGCGGACAAGGTCGATTATTTAAAGGAGCTCGGACCGTACGAAATTATGACCTACCAGTCGACGCATAACACGGGAGGCGTCATGATGGGATCAGAGCCGGACGCTTCGGCGGTCAATACCTACAGCCAGATGTGGGACGCGGATAACGTATTCGTCGTCGGGGCGAGCTCTTTCCCGCAGAACGCCGGCTATAATCCGACGTCGACGGTAGGGGCGCTGGCTTACCGCGCGGCCGAGGGCATATTGAAATACAAGGATAAAGGCGGCCTGCTGGTCTAGCCGAAGGAAGCAAAGCAGCGAAAGAGGGCCGTACCCGAACGATTCGGATACGGCCCTCTTCTCTCCCGGGCGACGCGCTTAAAGCAGCTTCTTCACGTCATCCTTGGCGGTCGGGGACGGCTGCTCCTGTTCCTCGTCCACGATGCCGCGGGTCGAGCTTCTGAATTCGCGCAGCGTATCGCCGAACGCCCGGCCGAGCTGCGGCAGCTTGGCGGGCCCGAACACGATGAGCGCGATAAGCAAAATAATGATTAACCCCGAAACGCCGATGTTGTTGAACATATGCAGGTCTCCTTTTTGATTCAAGTATGGGAAGGGATGGAGGCTGGCCGTCTGGCATATCGCCGCGATACGAGCACGCTGATCTCGAACAGCAGCAGCAGCGGTACCGTGACGGACAGATGGGAGACGAAGTCCGGCGGAGAGATGCACGCTCCGACTACGGCCAGACCGACATAGGCGTATTTGCGCGTTACCTTCAGCCGTTCGGGCGTCAGCAGTCCGATCTTCGTCAGGAAGAGGATGATAAGCGGCATCTCGAACGCGACTCCGAGCGGGAACACGACGCTGAACAGGAAGGAGAAATACCGGTCGATCCCGTACGTTTCGACGGCGCCCACGTTATGGTTCATCTCGATCATAAACCCGAGCATCATCGGAAATACGAGAAAATAGCCGAAGGATACGCCCGACAAAAACAGCAGGAAGGATACGGGGACGTAGCCCAGCGTTCCTCGCGCTTCGTTGTCCGTCAGACCGGGGCGGACGAACGCCCATGTCTGGTACAGAAGAACGGGAAGCGTGAACAGAATGGCGAACAGGAAGGCGCAGCGCAAATAGATGAACAGGCCGTCCGTGAACGAGAAAACGTTCCATTCGACCGCTTCCGTGGTCGGGCCGGATTTGATATACCGCAATATCGCCGGGGACAAATACAGCCCTCCGCTCATCGCGGCGATGAAGCTTCCCATGACGATGAGAAGCCTTTTGCGCAGCTCGGTCAAGTGGTTGACGAGATCCTCCTGCATATCCACCTTATCGCCTCGCTCCCATTATTGCTTCTATTAACCACCTTGTCCTTAGAATAACCCATAGACGCCGCGTTATGCGCGGCGCCGCCGGATACGGCGCAAGAAGGCTCGCCCGGATACGCGGGTCCCGATTGGGGAACGATACCCTTATATTCCCTGATACAGGAGGTAATGACGATGAAGAGAAAGCATACGTTCATTTGGACCGCCGTCATCGTACTCGCGATCGGCTTGACCGCTTGCGGAGGCAATGCGGCCAATGATCAGACGAACGAAACGAATAACGGAACGAATGGCGCGGCGAACGGCACGAACGGCGATACGGGTGCGGGCGACGGGGGAGACGCGGTCAACGCGGCGGAAGCCGAGTCCCTGTATGCGCAAAACTGCGTAAGCTGCCATGCCGCGGACCTGTCGGGAGGCATGGGGCCGGACTTGCAGCACGTCGGCGCGGAAATGTCCGTTGAGGAGATCCACGCTCAAATCAGCAACGGCGGCAACGGCATGCCCGCGTACAAGGGACAGCTGCCGGAGGAGCAGATCGCCGCGCTGTCGGAATGGCTTGCGGGTCATAAATAGCGATGAGGAAGCGTGCGGCGCCGTCATTCGGTTCATCCGATGACGGCGTTTTTTATTTTCCGGGTCGTTGATTTTCGAATGACCTTCCGACCGGACTTGGCCTATAATAGGGGAAACGAAGGGAGGACGAACATGGAGAAAAACCGGGTTGTTTTATTTCAAGGCGATTCCATTACGGACGGAGCGAGGGGGCGGACGGACGATCCGAACCATATTCTCGGGCACAGCTACGCTTATTTGATCGGAGCGAGACTCGGCTTCGAGTGGGCGGAGCATCGGCCCGTATTTTATAACCGCGGCATCAGCGGGAACCGGGCTTCGGATCTGTACGCGCGCTGGAACGAGGATGCCATCAGCCTCAGCCCCGACCTGATCAGCATCCTGATCGGCGTCAACGACGCCTGGCGCACGATGAGCGGGAATCCGAGCGGCGTAACCGACCGGTTCGAGCGCGCCTACCGCCATCTGCTGGAAGAGACGCGCGAGGTGCTGCCGGACGCGGCGCTCGTGCTGTGCGAGCCGTTCGTTCTGAATACCGGCGCGCCCGGACAGAATTGGGAGGCATGGTCCGAGAAAATGGCGGCCTATCGGCGGACCGTCCGCGCGCTGGCGGAGCAATACGGCGCCGTATTCGTCCCGCTCCAAGAAGCGTTCGACGAAGCTTGCGGACGCGCCGAAGCGCGTTACTGGCTGTGGGACGGCGTTCATCCGACGGCGGCCGGCCACGAGCTGATCGCGAAGCAATGGCTGGATACGGTGCTAAGAAGCAAATTGGCATGCTTCAGCTGATCGGCGAGGAACGCGATGAAGGGCCGCCCGAGCCTTCCGAGGCTTAGGCGGCCCTTCTCCGCGTTCCTCGGGAAGCCGGTTCGGGCCGCAAAGCTTGAATAATCTGCAAAAATAACTGTCGAGGCGTATTGAACATTTTACCAGCGGCACATATAATTACAGTAAATTGGCGGATTCGACATATTTTTATGACCACATAAGAATGGATAAATTTCCGATGGTATCGGAAGCCGGAATTGTTATCGGCGATACAACCTGCCTCTAAACGCGGTCGCTCAACGACGAAAGGCCTCTATAGATTCATTTCGGTCTTTCAAAATTAAAGCGCTTACATATTGTGGGATTGCAAAAGAGAGAGACATCAGGAGGGGCGCGGGACAATGGGAAGAACACTGCAGCTGCCGTATATCGGGGTTCTTGCGCTGCTGGCGCTTTCCGCGGGCTGCCGGGAGGCGGCCGAACCGCCGGGGCTTCCGGAAGCGCCGGCGGCGGAGCGGATTGCGCTGCGGGCTTGGATTATCGCCAACACGCCGTTGGCGGAGCGGCATTTCCGAGCGACGATCGAGCCGTATATGGAGCAGCGTCCGAATCTGTCGGTGGAGGTTGACGTTCTAAGCTGGGACACCGCGTGGTCCGATATTCTGGGCGCGGTGACGGGCGGCGATGGGCCCGATATTTTGCAGCTCGGCACGACATGGGTGCCTGCGGTCGCAGCGATGGACGGGCTGGATGAGCTGACGGATAAGATCGGCGACGTCGGCGGCGCGGAGGCTTATTTGCCGGCAAGCTGGCGCTCGACGATGATCGAAGGGGAGCCGGAAGTATACGCGGTGCCCTGGTTCGTGGAAGCGCGCGTTCTGTATTACCGCAAGGACGCGTTCCGGGCGGCCGGCGTCGATCCGGAAGCGGCCTTCCGCGACTGGGGGACGTTCAAGGACGCGCTGAGCAAAGTCGACGGCGTCCGCATCGGCGGGGAATCGTTGTCCGCCTTCGAAGTGCCGGGCCGGGGCGATTGGAACGTGGCCCATAACCTCTTCCCCTGGATTTGGGGAGCCGGGGCGGACGTCCTGACGGAAGACCGGAAATCCGCGGCCTTTCATAGCGATCAGGCGGCCCGCGGCGTATCGTATTTTACGGGACTTGCCAGCGAGGGCCTGATCGACCGCGTCTCGCTCGGCAAAAACTCGTCGCAGGTCGAGAACGATTTTGCCGACGGCAAGACGGCTGTCATTATGTCCGGCTCGTGGCTGTTCAAGGACTTGATCCTCCCCCGCGACGATGGCGGGCTCGGCGGCATCGTCCGGGAGAAGGATATCGGCGTGTCCCCGCTGCCGAAAGGCCCGTCGGGCAACTATTCGTTCGTCGGCGGGAGCGATCTGGCGGTCATGCGGGCTTCGAAGCACAAGGAAGAAGCATGGGAGCTTATCGTTTACTTGTCCGGCGACGAAGCGCAGCTTGCCTATTCGAGCAGAACGGGCATGCTTCCGGCCAAGCGGAAATGGCTCGAATCGAGGGAGCTTGCGGGAATGCCGGGGTATGCCGCCTTCGCCGAATCGGTCAAGCACGGCAAGTCGTATCCGTCCATTCCGCAGTGGGGGCCGATCGAAACGGCGCTCGTCAAGCATTTTGGCGGAATATGGGACACGGTCGCCGGTGCCGCGGGCAGCAACAGCGAGCAGGATATCCGGCGCAGGCTGGATGCGGCGGCGAGGGAAGTCAATGTCATCTTGTCGCAAGGCCGGGAAAGCCCGTAAGCGGATGCGGGCCGTTCGGATAACCGAATCGGGCCTGCTGCCGGCGTTCGGGCCACAAATCGTTTGCGGGGAGGAGATTGGGCGATGCGCCGTTCGTCGAAAATCAGCATAAGCGCGCTGCCGATCAAGCGGCTGACGAAATATACGGCCTTCCGGCTGACGGTGTCCTTGCTGATCAGCGTTATTGTGATCGTCGTCGTGTTAACGGTTTTTTCGTACCGGCAATCGGTCGGCATTCTGGAGGAGGAAGCCGCGGAAGGATCGCTGCAAGCCGTCGTGCAGACGAGCCGTCATCTCGATAACGTGCTGCAGCATTACGACAAGCTGGCCGTCCGGATGGCGCACGACCAGGAGCTGCTCAATACGCTGATGATGTTCGTATTCGGCGGGGAGCGAGAGGATCGGGAGCTCGCGGCCGGCAGGGTCCACGGCATGCTGAACGGTTATTTGAACGCCAACCGGACGGCCGCGTCCATCACCTTCTTCTCGCCCGACCAGGCGAAGGTGCTGTCGACGCTGCCCCGCGAGGCGCTCGTTCCGGCAATCCGCAGCGGCAACGGGGACGGGATCCGGGCGCTGGATTGGTTCAAGCGGCCTGAGTCCACGGAATCGGGCGGCGTGTTCCTGAATACGCGCAAGGACGCGTTCGTCAGCTTGGGCGCGGCGCCGATGGCGGCGCTTGCGTACACGATCAGAAGTCCCTTCCACGACGATAAGCTGCTCGGTTCGATACTGATCGAAATACCGGCCTGGCAGATGAGCGAGGCGTTCTCGAGCTTCAGGCTGGGCGAAAAAGGCGGCTATACGATCGTGGACGAGCGGCTGCGTACCGTTATTTATGCCGCAGACGCAGAGCGGATCGGTTCGGCTTATTCGGGACCGCTGCCAGCCGCGGCGCTTGATCGGGCGGGCGCGTCGGGCAAATTTGTCGCAAGCGACGGGGACGGCGTGGCGCACAATTATTTCTACCAGCGATCGGACGTATCGGGCTGGACGTTGATCGGCTATTATCCGCGGGAGGAGCTGCTGGCGCCGATGCGGCGCATGCTGGCGGGCTCCGCGTGGATCGCGCTTCTGTGCAGCGTCGCGGCGGCGTTCTTCGTCGGCGTTCTGGTGCAGCGGGGCGTCGGAAGGCCCCTCGGCAAGCTGCGGCAGCTTATGCTCGAAGGGGAGAAGGGCAATCTCAAGGTGCGGACCGACTTCCAGGCGTTTAACGAAATCGGCGAGCTCGGCCGCGCGTTTAACCGGATGATGGATCAAATTACGCTTGCGTACTACGACACCTTGACGAATCTTCCGAACCGCCGCCTGCTCGTCGACCGGATGGAGGAGGCGCGGGCGAAGGCGCAGCTGCTCGGGCAGCAGTACGCCGTCCTGTTCGTCGATTTGGACCGCTTCAAAATCGTCAACGATTCGCTCGGTCATCATGCGGGCGATCTGCTGATCCAGCTCGTCGGGCAGCGGCTGCAGACTTGCGTCGGGGAGCACGATACGGTAGCGCGCATCGCCGGGGACGAATTCATCGTGCTGCTGCTGAATGCGAACAAGGAGCGGTCGGCGTCCGTCGCGGAATGTATTTTGGATGGGCTGCGCAAGCCGTTTGCCGTGTTCGATCAAGAGCTTCACATTTCGGCAAGCATCGGCATCGCCTACTATCCGGACGACAACGAGGATGTCGAGACGTTGATCAAATGCGCGGATATGGCCATGTACGAGGCGAAGGCCAAGGGCAAAAACAACTACCGGCTCTATCATCCCGAGATGACGGCCCGCTCGCACGAGCGGATGCGCATCGAGAACGACCTGCACCGGGCGCTGGAAAACAACGAATTCGAGCTTCACTACCAGCCGAGAGTCGATGCAAGGACGGGGCGGATCGCCGGCAGCGAGGCGCTCCTGCGCTGGAATCACGCCGCCCTGGGCCTTATCCCGCCGGACAAGTTCATTCCGATCGCGGAGGAGACGGGTCTTATCGTCCCGATCGGCGAATGGGTGCTCGGCGAAGCGTGCAGGCAGAACAAGGCTTGGCAGGAGGCGGGCTATCCGCCGATGCGCATGGCCGTCAACGTGTCCGGCCGGCAGTTCGAGAGCGGGCTGATGGCATGCGTGTCGCGCGTCATACGCGATACCGGGCTCGAGGAGCGCTGGCTCGAGGTGGAAATTACCGAAAGCGTGCTCATCGACAACGAAGCGATTATTAACGATACGCTGAGGCGCCTGAAGGCGAAGGGCATCCATCTGTCGATCGACGATTTCGGCACGGGGTATTCCTCTCTCGCCTTCCTGATGAAATTCGAGGTCGATACGCTGAAGCTCGACAAGTCCTTCGTGCACGGCATTTTATGGAACAAGGACAACCAGGCGATCGCCACCGCGGTAATCGCGCTCGCCCACAACCTTGGCATGTCCGTTGTGTCGGAGGGCGTGGAGACGAAGGAAGAGTACAGCTTCCTGCAGGAGCGCGGCTCCGACGAGATGCAGGGCTACTTCATCAGCAAGCCGCTTCCGGCGGATGCGTACGAACGGAGTATCCTGGCGAAGCGGCGGCTGGTGGGATAAAGTATTATAAGTTTTAGACCGACCCCAATCATCCACACGGCGGCAGCCAGGAACGAGAAAGTACAGTCATAGCTGCCGCTGTTTTATTGAGCTCTTGTAACCGTTAGCGTAACGGCTGGATGAGTGCAACCAAAGCTGCCGCGGTTTCTTTTAAGCGGCCTTTGGCATTTGTTGCATCTATAGGTTCTAACCAACCAAAACCGTCTGATTCGTAGCGTGGGAAGACGTGCATATGATAATGGGTTAGATCATTGAACTTTCCGTTGTTTTGAAGGATGGTAATGCCTTCCGGTTGAAAATGAGATTTTAGCAGCTTAGCGAGGAATCTAGATGTACGCATAATAACTGTTGCCGTAACCTCATCTAAGTCATCGACATCGTGAAAATGCTTCTTAGGCAGGATCAGTATGTGACCTTCATTTAATGGGGCGATATCAAGAATGCAAGTGACCCGATCATTTTCATAAATAATATTAGTTTCAATCTCTTTATTGGCTAGCTGGCAACCTAGACAGGTACGTTCGGGCACCTTTCTTCCCCCTTAGTAAGACGGCTAAAGCAGCGAATGCCCGGACTGCCGTTTCTCGTTTATAAGACCTTTAACTCGCCGTTCCGGAAGTAATAGATATCCTCTCTTTTGAAGCCGTACGCTCCGTTCGCATGCTTAATGTGCGGCTCAAACGTAAAGAAAGCCGCTTCTCCAATCTTCCTCGTATTCCCTCGTT
Source organism: Paenibacillus arenilitoris (assembly GCF_014705655.1). GTDB lineage: Bacteria > Bacillota > Bacilli > Paenibacillales > Paenibacillaceae > Pristimantibacillus > Pristimantibacillus arenilitoris. The sequence continues at coordinate 106,158 of NZ_JACXIY010000022.1, forward strand.
CAAAATAACTTCTTTCCTCTTTATGAAATTCAATGGTATGTCCGAGGTTTCCAGCGAAATCGAGGTTCACGTAACCGAGTTGTTGGATCGCCCGGTTCATATGGAGATAGACTTCCTCAAAGGTCTTTTCTGGCTCAACATACGCTTTAAACAAACGGCGAAGCTGCTTCTCTGTATGTAACCCATGCCCAAACTCGTCTGCAAAAGAGTTATGTTGGCATTGAAGCTGAATTTCATCGACCGCACTACCCTCGATCACAATAAAGGTACGGGCATAGTCTCCCCAGAATGCGTTGATCTCCGGACTCAGATCGACCGTCACAATGTCGTTCTTGCCTACTTTTTGCTCCGACGGCCGGTAATCCCTCCCTGATTCAGAAATGTTTGTTCTCGTTCCCACATGAACGAAAGCCCCGATATTGTAGTACCAAAACCGCTCAACCCCTTTTTGCCTTAAAATATCCTCCGCTTTCATTACGATTTCACGTTCAGTTATTCCCTCTTTAATGAAAGTCCCTAGTTCTTTCATCGAACTTTTTGCAATCGATTGAACATAAAGATAGTCCGAGAAGTGCTTCACAAGTTACCTCCACCTGGGTTAAACTTTGTAACTTTCATAATTGAAGCTTTTCTTTAATTCACACCGCAACTTCATTTGCACTCAAAATCGAGTTGTTTATTCTAATGTAATTCTCCCTTGTTAACTCACCTTCTTCTGAATTTAATCTTTGTTTTTCCATCGAAGTTAATAAATTCCGTTCAGACCATTCAATGTTTCTCTTCGTAGGCTTATGCTCCAGTCTTAGTGGAGTTTTATTGCGGTTAAGTCTTACATCTAAATCCGCCTCAAGCTCCACGAAATAAATCTCTAGAAACAGTGGATATCAGATCCTCCAATGAACCAATGCACTGTTCGACTTCATCTAAATGATAAAATGTACTTGTCGTTCCAAAATCGTTGATATCATGTGTTGGGGAGTATAAGTATATTTTCTTTTTAGTTCCTAGAGCAATTCCTAACTCCACATGGCTGCCTTTCCCAGCAGGCATCATTACAATTACTATATCTGCCTCCAAGACTCCTGCCAATTCTTCTTGGCCAATCTCGCGGAGTTTCGAAATTGAATCCACCTTTGAGTGCTTTGTCCAATCGTAAGTCTGTATAAAGTCACGAGATTTCAAAACCTCTGCAACGACCCGAACATTATCTTCATTTCTGAGACTGGATGCTATGTAAAATTTCATGTCCTTTCCCCAATCCGATATACTATCGTTCGCCGTTAGAACAAGGTAGCTCAATAAAGATTTACCTTTTATCAGCTACCACAAAAAGGTAATCACCAAGATCACTACTGTAACGATCTAGGATATCATGAATTCGTCCACTTTCAATATCACTTTTTAGTCGGGTGCAGCCAACGCTAATCTCTTCTTTTGATGCCAAATTAGCAAAGGTTGATATTCCTGAACGTACTTTCGGGTTCAGGTACATGTTTGGTTCATGTTTGCCGCTGTAAAGGAAAAAGTCCTGTAAGCTCGGTTGAATTAAGAATGTTTCTAGCCCCTCGATTTTAAACCCAGCTCTCTTTAGATAATCCACTACGTCCGAAACTCTTGGCATTTGATTGCAAGAATCAATCATCGTCTTGGGAAAGTATTCTTTTAACCAATACCGTTCCATTTGGTCTGGAGAAGAAGTGAAAATAACGAATCTCCCTTTATCTAAAACTCTGTGCACTTGTTGGAATGCATTCAATAAATCCTTAAAATGATGTATCGCTAAAATACAGGTTGCCCCGTAAAACTCTCCGTTTGTATACGGCAAATCAATAACATCCGCTTGATCCCAAACAACATGATTTGATTTGCTGCGCGCTTTATTGAGCATTTCCTCCGATATATCCGTCCCCGTCATATTAAGCCCCAATTCTGATAGAGCGACCGTATAATTACCGGTCCCACAAGCAACATCAACAATTTTTGAATCATCAAAAACCTGCAGGTGGTTCATTAACCGTCGGGTAATTTCTGAATCTGCTTTACGTGATGTGTCATACTCTATTCCAATTACATCGTATAACGCCATATGGGAATCAGACCCTCTCTCTACAGCTAGTTTAACAACATATTACTATAAACTAGGAATCCTGGCGGATAGACCATTGCGTCAAACTGCCAAATACCTCAATAAAAGAAAAAGAGCTCCATTGGATTGTCATGTTGTTCATCCTCAATAAGTTGATTGTTTAATACAGCAAGATTGTCCAAATCGTTATCAGAGCAAATTCGAATTGTTATTTGATTCATTTTTGACACCCCAGTATTAGATCGACATCATGGAGTATTCGCTTAATGGTTAAATTATCCTGCAAAATCGCCAATAGGGGACCTTGGCGCTGGCAATGACGCGGTTGCGCGACAGCCACTCGCGTCCTGCCGCTTTACCCGTTCGGCACGTAGTAGCTGTACGATTTGTACGCGTTCTTCGTCCGAATCGGCGTGCCGCGAAAAAGTCCGTTCGCGGTCGATGCTGCCCGCGTGATCATTTGATTGCTCAGCTCGACTACCGCATCGGAAGCTTCAACCTCTTCGAGAGGCCAAAACCTCAGTTCGGAGATTTCGCGCTCATCCCTCGCGGGCGTCCCGCTTACGTTCTGCATCTCAAACACGAAATAGACGCTCGATAGGGTACCGCCGTCGCCGCTTGCTTGCACGCCGGTCCGCACGCCTGCCAAACGTCCGGCCGACGCCGCAAGGCCGGTCTCTTCCTTAAACTCGCGCTCTGCAGCCTCCTCGATGGATTCGCCGGCTTCGACGAAGCCTCCCGGCAGCATCCACATGCCTTTGTTCCGTCCGTAGTCGATTCGGACCAGCAGGACGCGGCCATGCTCGAAATAAATTCCGCCAGCCGCCGCTTGCCATACGTTTTCACGCATCGGCATCATCTCCTTAACAAGACTTTCCCCAACTATAACGCCATCAGGGAAAATATAGAAATATCGGTAACCAATATCGGCATAGGCGCAAGCTATAATGCGTAAAAACGGATTGTCCTTAACCCACAAGCCGTCTATAATAATGGAAAATATGTGGAGGAAAAGCGTAGAGGTACGCCTAACAATCCTGCGGGGAGGTACGACAATGACGGCCTACGAAAAACCAAGCTTGAACGAGGAAAATGTAGCGCGGCTGCTGGAGGAATTGTACGGCATGCTGATAGAGGACGTATCCCCGGTCGGGGGCGGCAATTTGAGCAGCGTATTTTTTTTCCAAAAGGGCGGTAATGCCTTCGTCATTCGTTTCAGCGATTTGGAAGGCGCGTATGCGCGGGAACGCTGCGTTTCTCGCCTGCTGGCGTCCCAAGGGGTGCCGTATCCGAAAGCGCTGGAAGAAGGGCGGTACGGAAGCTTGACGTATTCGGTCTCGGAGCGCCTGCCGGGCGGCATGCTCGCGGATTTGCCGGATGCGCAAAAGGGTTCGCTGCTGCCCGATCTGGTCCGCGTCGTCACGAAGATGAACTTTGCCGACGTCGCCCGGACGAGGGGCTTCGGCTGGCTGGACGCCGACGGGAACGGAACGTACGATACTTGGCAGCAGTATATTGCCGACTTTTACAAGGAAGACCAGACGGGAACCTTCTGGGAAAATTGGACGGACCTGTTCCGTTCGACCTGCCTGGAGAAGGAGGTATTCGACGAGTGCTACGCGCGGCTGATGGCTTTCGCGCCGTATAACGCGCCGCACCGGCATTTTGTCCATAACGATTGCCATGCCTGGAATATGCTGACGGACGGCCGGTCAATTACCGGCATTATCGACGCCAACGGCCTGTACGGCGATTTTCTCATCGATCTGTCGATTGCGGAGACGGCGGTGCCCGGGCATGACGTCATCGCGGCTTTTCGGGAATACCATGACCGGCAGGGGATCGCGGTGCCCGATTTCAAGGAAAGAATGCTAGGCGCCCGTTACTACAAAGGGCTCGACGCGATGCGCTTCTACGCGAAGATGGGCTGGCAGGACGCTTACCGGCATACGCGCGACCGACTGCTGTATTTGACGAATTAGCTTTATGTGGTGTAGTACGGTACGTGCTGCGGGTTATAATGGTAATAAAAAAGCGCTGGGGAGGTAAGCGGTATGGATTGGAATTACTACAATACATTCATTACGGTATCGCCGGATTGCCCGGCGGAGTTCGGCACGGTGCCGCCGGACAAGAAGGACGGGCGGACCAAGCCGGGACTGGAGTACGAGCTTGCGGCCGGGCATCCGTACGGCTATACGCAGGAGGAAATGCTCTACGAGGTTCACGTCCGTCATAAAGGCTATTCGCCCGAAGTTCTGGCTGAGAAGGGAGAGGAAATCCGGGCGGAATTTTTTTCGAAGCCGAAGGCGTGCTTCCGGGCGTCGATGCTGCCGAAGAAATACGGCTGGGGCGTCCATTTCAACGAGGAGGGCAAAATGGCGCTCGTCCCGATGGAGTCGGAAGCCTACCACCGGTTCGCGAGCAACGAGGAAGGGAAGCTGAAGGTCGTGCCCGGAATGAGAAGCAGCAAAAAATAGCGGGCGCCGGATAGGCGGCATGCCATCCTTTTATCGCCGAAAGAAATTATAGGCATTTTGGACTATGAAAAAATAGTCGCATTTTGTCGATTAATGTCTTATCACGATGAGGTGGAGTGGATGGCATGGGGGTATTTCGGAAGCTTTCGTTAACGGTCAAATTTATTTCGATCGTCGGTTTGGTCATTGCGATGGTGTTCGGCTCGATGTTGCTCGTCAATCTGGGACAATTGAAGACGGTCAGCGTCGCGAACGGGGAGCTGTCGGCGGAAATGGCCGGCAAGGAGTACGCGGCGAAGTTCATGGACGAGATGCGTAGCTGGGAATCCGCATTGGCGGCGCTGGGTACGGTATTGGAACAGTCGAGAAAGCGGCGGGACCTCTCCCGGGAGGAAGTTGTGTCGCTGCTGAGGGGCGTTCTGGAGAAACGGCATGGGGCATTTGGACTGTACACGCTGTGGGAGCCGAATGCGTTCGACGGCAACGATGCGGCGAACCGGAACAAAGCCGTCTACGATGACGGTACGGGACGATTCCTTCCCTATCTGTTCATGGACAACGGGAAGGTTGCGGCGGAGCCGCTAAAGGACTACGAGACGCAAGGCGCCGGCGACTATTATTTGCTCGCGAAGGAGAGCAAGAAGCTGACCTACATGGAGCCGTATACGTATGAAGCCGCCGGCCAGCAAATCGAAATGATGTCCGTGGTCCAGCCTATCGTGGATGAATCCGGCGCCTTCCTCGGCATCGTCGGCGTGGATCTGTCGCTGACCTACCTGCAGGAGGAGGCAATGAAGTACGAGCCGCTCGGAGGATATGTCTCGCTTATCGCCCCAAGCGGCATATACGCGGCGAATCCGAACGATCCGGAATCCGTCCTGAAGCCGTACGGGGATAATCCGGAGAAGGAAGCGTTATGGCGGCAGGTGACGAGCGAGGGCGTCCTGAAGGGCTACACGATGAACTCGAAGGGGCAAGAGGTGCTGCGGACGTTCGAGCCGATCCGCATGCCGGGCAGCGATCAAACGTGGTATACGCAAGCGGCGGTGGAAGAGGCGACGATAATGGAAACGTATACGGAGGCGAGAATGGCTTCGGTCCTTGCGGTCGTCGCGGCGATTCTCGTGCTGGGCGCGATACTGGCCCTGTTGGTGTGGCGGATGGTCATAACGCCGCTGCGCGCGTTATCCGGGAAGTTGCAGTTGATGGCCGGAGGCGATCTCACGCAGCGGCTCGAGGTTCGGACCGGCGACGAATTTGGCCGAATGGCGGAGCATTTCAACGCGATGTCGGTCAAGCTTCGCGCGATGCTGCAGCTCGTCTCGGAGCTTTCCGCGGCGGTCGGGGCGACGAGCCGGCAGTTGACGGCAAGCGCGGAGCAGACCGGCCAAGCGGCGGAGACGATCGCGGAGTCGATCAGCCGGGTCGCCGAAGGGGCGCTGCATCAGAACGATTACGCGGCGGAGTCCTCGCAGGCGATGAACGAGATGGCGACGGGCGTGAAGCGAATTGCCGACTCCTCGTCCGCCGTATCCGAATCGGCATACGAAGTCGCCGAACAGACGAAGCGGGGCGGCATCCGGCTGCGGGAGGCGGCCGGCCAGATGGAGGAGCTGCAAAGCTCGGTCGAAGAGACGGGCGCGGCGATTGTCCGGCTTGGAGAGCGGTCCGCCGCCATCGGCGGCATGATCGATCTGATTACGAACATCAGCACGCAGACGAATTTGCTCGCCTTGAACGCGGCGATCGAAGCGTCCAGAGTCGGCGAGCACGGCAAAGGCTTCGCCGTCGTCGCGGCCGAGATCCGCAAGCTGGCCGATCAGACGAAGCAGGCCGCCGACCAGGTGACGGAGCTTGTCGAGCACGTGCAGAGCGACACGGGTGAAGCCTCGCGGGCGATGGCTGCCGGCAAGGCGAAGGTGGAGCAGGGCGTGAAGAGCGTGACGGACAGCGGGCTCTTGTTCGCCGCGATCCTGACGGAGATGACGCAGGTGAACGGGCAGATCCAGGAGGTGTCCGCAGCCGCGCAGCAAATGACGGCCGGCACGGAGCAAATATCCGCGAGCGTCGCGCAGCTCGCGGGGCTGGCGTCGGAGGCATCCGCCGATGCTCAGAGCGTCGCCGCGGCTTCGGAGGAGCAGCTCGCTTCCATGGAGGAGATCACCTCCTCGGCCGAAGCGCTGAGCGAGATGGTGCAGGAGCTGCTGGAGCGGCTGTCGCATTTTAAAGTGTAAAACGGTATAATCGGTATGACGAAGAACGTCCTTTGGCCCATGCGGCCGAAGGGCGTTTTTTTGTTTATCGCGGAACGCGAAACAAGCTTGCGTAGCCGCATACTGACGGGAACGGGCTGCGAATTGTGTAGCCGACGCCTCGGGCGGAAGGTTAGACATTACACCATTACATTTACGGTAAGGAGGCTGGAGAGATTGGACTTTGAGATCGCGCACGAGGAGTTTATTCGGCGGCATGCGGACAGGAGGAGCGGCGAGCGGAAGGGCAGGCTGCTGAGAGGGCATCAATACGCGGAGAAGCTGCTTTTGCGAAACGTATGGTGGCCGCTGTTCGGCAGCTTCGACCATTTGCACCCGGAATACGAGATTTTCGACTGGAACCGGAAGTCGCAGTTTTTGGATTTCGCGTTCCTGCCGGCATACGGAAAATTCGGCATCGAATGCGACGGCTATCAGAGCCACGTGAAGGATATGGACAGGGAGCGGTTCAGCTATTCGCTCAATCGGGAAAATTTTTTGACGGGCATGGGCTGGCGGATGGTGCATTTTTCGTTCGACGACGTGCAGAACAGGCCGGAAATATGCCGCTCCATGCTGCAACTGATCGTCGGTCCGCATCTGATGAAGAACGCCGGTGCCGCGGATGCATCGGCCGGGGAGAAGGAGGTGCTGCGGCTGGCTTGGTCGCTGGGCAGAAGGGTCAGACCCATCGATGTGACGGCGCGACTCGGAATGGACTTCCGCACGGCCCGCAAACGGCTGCAGGCTATGGTCGGCAAAGGGTGGCTTCAGCCTGTACCAAGCGGAAGGGGCGTTCTGTATTACGAGCTGAAGGAGGGCACGCTGGATTATTTGTTGTAGCGGTTCGGAGGGGATCGGGCTGGCATTGGTGTAACTGGACCGGCTCATGCTCATTGACGCGACTTCGCGGCTTGGTCGGTCCTGCCGTTTAATATGACGGAGGAGGGAGACGGGAGATCGTGACGGGAGAACGCCGTTTGAATGGATTTCATCCAGTCAAATGGCTGGCTAGTCGAGGTAGGAGCAGGTTTGGGTGGAAAAAATCCAATCAAAATAGCCATTTCCGGCCAAAAGGCTGGGAAATGGCCGATTTGATTGGATAAAATCCAATCAAACGGGGAAGCGGCACGGTGCGAGGCGTTTTGACTGTATGAACTACAGTCAAAAGATGTATATATACTCGGCTGAATGAGGTGGTGTAATCGTTTAAAGTAACTAAAGGATGTGAATGGGAGAGGGGGACTGAATTTGTTTAACGGCAT
>NZ_JACXIY010000023.1 GCF_014705655.1 Paenibacillus arenilitoris
GGCGCGGCAGAGGCGTACGTCGCCGCCTCTGCCGCTGCCGCTTCGCGGACCTGGCCGCCTCCGATGACGGCGACCGCGTCCGCGAGCGGCAGGAGCGCGTCGAGGTCGTGCGTGGCCACGACCGCTCCGCGCCCTGCCGCCCTGTGCGCCTGCAGCGCCGCGCACAGGCGGCTGATCCCGACGGCGTCAAGCCCCGCCGTCGGCTCGTCGAGCAGCAGCCATTCCGGCCCGCACGCCAGCAGGCAGGCGAGCGAGAGCCTTCGCTGCTGGCCGCCGCTAAGCGTCCACGGGTCGCGCTCGAGCAGCGACGTCTCCAATCCGACCTCGGAGAGCGCGGCCGCGATGCGCCGATCCGCCTCTGCGTCCTTCAAGCCGTATGGCCGCAGCGAATATAGCAGCTCTTCCCGGACGGTCGCGGCAAACCATTGCGATTCCGAATGCTGCATGGCGATGCCGACCTTCAGGATCGCTTCGCGGTTCAGCTTCCCCCTTCCGTCTCTCCGAAGCCATAGCGGGTTCTCCCCGACGGCAATCGTACCGGCCTCTAGCGGCCGCAGCCCCGCCATCGTCTCCAGCAGCGTCGATTTACCCGAGCCGTTGCGCCCGACGAGCAGCGTAATTTGTCCCGGACGAAAAGTTGCTCGAACGCCTCTTAGCAGCTGCCGCTTCTTGTCGCCATCCGCGGCGACCGTTACCCCTTCAAGCTTCCATTCACCGGCCATAACGTTTCACCGCCTCTGCGAGCATCTCTTCCGTATAAGGAAACGGACGAACGGAAAGGCCGAGCTGTTCCAGCTCCCAAGCGACTCGGACGGGATAAGGCGCCTCGAAGCCGAGTCGTTCGCAGATGCTCCCGCCGTCCGCCCGCAGCGTCCTCTCGTAAAATCCGTCCGCGTACCCGTCGTAAACGATTCGTCCGTCTTCCAGGACGACGATCCGATCGCCTTCCCTCAGCTCCTCTAGCTTTTGCGTGATCCACAGTACGGCGATCCCTTCCAAGTGAAGCGAGCGCGCTTGCTCCAGCACGCTTCGTGACGCTCCCGGATCCAGCATGGACGTCGCCTCGTCGAGCATGAGCAGCGGCGAATCCATGGCCAGGCAGCCGGCGATGGCGACGAGCTGCTTCTGGCCGCCCGATAACGTCCCGATCGGCTGGTGCATTCGCTCCCCTAATCCGACCTTCCGCAAAGCCCGCTCGGCTATGCCGATGATCGATTCCGCCGCCAGCTCATTCTGCTCAAGCAGCAGCACGACGTCCTCGAGCGGCGTTGCGCCAAGCAATGCCGCCTCCGGCTGCTGCATGACGATCGGGACCGGCTTGCCGCTCGCTTCGGCGGACCGCGACGCGTTCGCAATCCGCCCCTTCAGCCCGGAGAGCCGGAAGCCGGCCGCCGCCTTCGCGAGCGTGCTTTTCCCGCTTCCGTTCCGTCCGAGCAGCGTGACCCACTGCCCGTTATATACCGTGAAATCGATGTCCTTCAATACAGTCGGCGGCTTCCGTCCTGCCGCCTGCGCGGGCGGCGTGACCGACACCCGCTTCATTTCAATTAACGCGCGATGCTCCAAAAAATTTCACCCAACCTCTTCCCCAATACGATTGGCTATGCTACAATTCGATTTGTTAACCTTAATCAAATATATATGGTTAACAATAAATCCGCAAGTACATAAAGGAGTCGTGTATGCTTATGCCAACCAATAATATCCGGTCGCTCGTCTTCACCGCCCTCTTCGCGGCGCTGTTCGTCGTCATGAGCTCGCTGACGATCAAGCTGGGCGGCTCGTTCGTCCCGTTCACGCTGCAGACGCTAGCCGTCGCGCTGACCGGCCTGTTCCTGACGCCGCGCAATGCGTTTCTAAGCATCGCCGCCGTCATCGTGCTGGCCGCCTTCGGACTGCCGCTGTTCAGCGGGCAAGGCGGGATCGCGACGCTGACCGGACATACCGCCGGCTTTATATTCGCGTTCCCGTTCTGCGCCATGCTCATCAGCCTGGCGGTCGGCGCCTACTTGAAGAAGGAAGGCACCAAACGGAGCAAAACGGCGGCCCTTGTCGCCTTCTTCCTCATTTTCGAGCTGTTCAGCTCGCTCTGCGCTTACGTTCCCGGCATTCCTTGGCTCATGCACGTGACGGGCTTGCCGCTTGGCAAAGCGCTTGCCGCCGGCTGCTATCCGTTCCTGATCGGAGACGCGGTCAAATCGCTGGCGGCTGCCCTATTGGCCGTCTCCATGCTGCCGTACGTCATCCATATCCGGACATCGACGGTCAAAGCGAGGCCGGACGGCGCGGCTTACGAAGCGTAACCGAAAGATCGGCCTATACGGAAAGAAGCGTTTGTCGCCAAGGACAAACGCTTCTTTTTTTTTATCGGAATCGGATTCAGCCGTTAAATTGCGCCGCCCTAGTCGCTGCATTCCTCGGGAGCCGGCTCGGAAGCGTCCTCCACGTTGATTTTGTCGGAGACGGTATCGCGCACGATCGTAACGACCAGCTGCATCAAATAGTTAATGTCGGCTTGGCTTTGCTGAAATTCCGCTACGATCGGGATGCCGTCAAGCTCGTCCTGCAGCTCGTTCATTTCGCTTTCGATTTTTTTCACCATATCGGCGTTTTTGAACGTCGTTTCGAAGGCGACGACTTCCTTCTGCTTCTTCTTGATTTGGCTGATCAGCTTCTGCACCCGTTCGTTGCCGTTAATTTGCTGCTCCGCGCGGCGGTAATGCTGAACTTCCGCAGAGGTAAAAATAAGATCGGCCATTTCCTTCGCTTTATTCATAATATCCTCGCGCACGATCAGGTCGCGGGTATGGAAGCTCGGAATGCCGCAGCCTTCTCCGTGCGCATGGTCATGGTCATGACCGCTATGCTCCGGATGATTGACTGCCGTTTGCTGCTCTGCCATTTGTCATCTCTCCTGTTTTGCCGTTAACCAACGGCTTCTTGTGCGCCTTGGTCCATCGCTTCCGCCTTGATGTACCAAGTTTGCGCGTCGGTAACCTTTGCCTGGATGAATTGCCCGATCCATTCCTTCGGTCCTTCCAGATGAACCAATTTATTCGTCCGCGTTCGCCCGGACAAAATCGCGGCGTTGTTTTTGCTTTCGCCTTCGATCAGCACTTCCATGACTCGGCCGCGCAGCTGCTCGTTCTTCTCCCGGGCGATCGAAGCCAGCAGCGCGTTCAATCTCGCGAGACGCGCCTTCTTCACTTCCTGCGGCACGTTATCCTCCATCCCGGCAGCAGGCGTGCCTTCGCGCGGCGAATAGATGAACGTGTAGGCCGAATCGAAACCGACCTCTTCCACCAGCGTCAGCGTATCCTCGAACTGCTCCTCCGTCTCGCCCGGGAAGCCCACGATAATATCCGTCGTCAGCATGACGTCAGGGATGGCCCGCTTGATTTTTCCGACGAGCTCAAGGAACGCTTCACGGGAATACTTGCGGCTCATCCGCTTCAAAATTTCCGTGCTTCCCGATTGTACAGGCAGATGGATATGCTCCACAAGATTGCCTCGGGTAGCGAGCACCTCGATCAGATGATCGTCGAAATCGCGCGGATGGCTCGTCATGAACCGTATGCGCGGAATATCGATCTTCGACATGTCGTGCATCAGATCGCCGAAACGATAGTCGATATCCTCGAAATCTTTGCCGTACGCGTTCACGTTCTGGCCGAGCAGCGTAATTTCCTTGAAGCCTTGGCGGGCGAGATCCCGGACCTCCGCGATGACGTCCTCGGGACGGCGGCTTCTCTCCTTGCCGCGCGTATACGGAACGATGCAGTACGTGCAGAACTTGTCGCAGCCGTACATAATGTTCACCCAAGCGCGCATTCCTTCGCGTTTCTTAGGCAAATTTTCGATAATGTCGCCTTCCTTGGACCATACCTCGACGACCATTTCCTTGCTGAAATATGCGTTTTGCAGCAAGGAAGGCAGCCGGTGAATGTTATGCGTTCCGAAGATCATGTCGACGAAGGCATGCCTCTGCAAAATGCGGGCGACGACCGATTCCTCCTGCGACATGCAGCCGCATACGCCGAGCAGCAAATCCGGCTTCTCCGTCTTGAGCGTCTTCAAGTGCCCGAGCTCGCCGAACACCTTGTCCTCCGCGTTCTCGCGGATGGCGCATGTATTCAGCAGGATGACATCCGCTTGGCGACGGTCCTCCGTGGCCGTATAGCCCATCTGCTCGAACATGCCCTTCATGACCTCGGTGTCGTGCTCGTTCATTTGGCAGCCGTACGTTTGAATCAGATAAAACTTTCCGGCGCCGATCGTCCTCAGCTCTTCCGGAATCGAGAAGTCGTAGTGCACCTGAATGTCCTCTTTGCCGCGTTTTTTCTCGTCTTTATGGCTCGGCGCCGAATTTATGTTGACGATCCTTCCCTTGATCCGGTAGGTCGTAGAATGCTCATCCTGACCGATGACCTTCGCATCGCTGAAATCGAAATATTTGGAGAAGTCCTTCTCCCCGGCGGACTTTCCCTCCGTCTTCCCCCGATTGCTATCCAACGTCAATTCAGCTCACTTCCTTAAGGGTCCATTTAAATTGCCGTTTCGTATAGCCCAATTCAGTATTATACCAGTTAACGAAATAGAGGGTCAATAAACGTGCCGCAAAAACAGCGCTGGATCTCCTCGCGCGTCAAGCCCATCGTATCCCGCAAATGCCTCAGCGTATGCGGCGAATGGACCGCGATGAACGCATGGGCCGTGTAGCCCGGGTCGATATCCGGAATAAGCCCTTCGTCCGCGGCCTCGCGCAGCAGTCCGCTAAGCGTAGCGTGCAAATACAAGTAAGGCGGAGCTTGAAAGAAATCGGATTTTTTCTCGTCTACTTTTATGTGGGCATGAAGAACGCCGAACCATTGCGATTTTTTGTCGATGAACGCGATGACCTGCTTCATCACCTCGCAGAGCCGATCGTATACGGGCGGCTGCGGCTCCGCCGTCAAATAGTCGTCGATCTGCTTTATAAAAGCGCCGAAGTTTTCTTTCATCATGTCCATGCACAAATCGCCTTTGTTGGCGTAGCGCCGATAGAGCGTCCCTTGTCCGATGCCGGCCGCTTTCGCGATTTGGTGCATGCTGACCGATTCGATCCCATGCTCCTCGAACAAGTGATTGGCCGTGTTCAGTATGACATTGCTCAAATCTTGTTTCGTTCTGCCCCCGTCTGGTATCGTCATCGCCACTGTCTCCTAAACGAATTCTTACAAATATTTTCAAAATAAACAATTGACAATTGCGTCATTCGTCTTTATTATTCAGTAATGCGGACAATTGTCCGCTCATAGAAAACGGTCATCCTAATTGTAGCCTGTTCCGCTAGGAACGGTCAACAATTCGAAGAATGGCTTCATTCGGATAGGAGGGAAAGAAATGGCTTCAACAGCCAAACAAGCGGCGCCGGCAGGAGATTCCATGTCGATTCGCGCCATTCTCGCGCCGCTGGTCGCCATTATCGTCGGCATGTTTATGGTTATTCTGGACGGAACGGCGATGAACGTCGCCATGCCAGGGCTCATGGACGATTTCAAAAGCTCGATGACGGTCGTTCAGTGGACGATTACCGGCTACGCTTTGGCGCAAGCGGCGGTCATTCCGCTCGCGGGCTGGTTGTCGGACCGGTTCGGCGCCAAACAAATTTTTCTGTTCTCGATCATTATGTTCACGATCGGCTCGGGGCTCTGCGCCCTGGCATCCACGGCGGAGCAGCTGATCGTATTCCGCGTCATTCAAGGGCTCGGCGGCGGCATGGTGGCGCCGATCGCGATGGCCTTCACCTTCAGGCTGAGCCCTCCCGGCAAACAGGGCGCGGTCATGGGCATGATCGGCATCCCGATGCTGCTTGCTCCTGCGCTCGGCCCCGTCGTAGCCGGCTGGCTTGTCGATTACGTGTCCTGGCATTGGATTTTCATTATCAACTTGCCGATCGGCGTCATCGCCGTTATCGTCGGACTCCGCACGCTGCCTAATCTCGAACGGAAGCGCGTGCCTGCGCTCGACTTCCTCGGCATGCTCCTTGCTCCGCTTGCCTTCGCCATGCTCGCCTACGGCGTAAGCTCGGCGGGAGGCGGCGAAGGCGGCGGCGGAAGCGGCTGGTCTTCGACCGAGGCGCTGACGGGCATGATCGTCGGCGGCGTCGCGCTTATCATTTTCATTATCGTTGAACTGAACCGCAAAGAGCCTTTGCTCGAGCTTCGCGTGTTCAAATCAAGCCTTTTTACGCGCGGAATCATCCTGCAATGGATCGTGCAAATCGCATTGTTCGGCACGATGTTCCTTGTACCGGTCTTTCTGCAGATCGCTAAAGGCTACACAGCTTTCAACACGGGGCTGATCATGCTCCCTCAGGCGCTGGCAGCCGGTCTCTTCATGCCGATCGGCGGCAGGCTGTTCGATAAGTTCGGGGCGCGTCCCGTCGTCATCACCGGCCTCTCCATCGTTACGATTGCGGCTTACCTGCTTAGCCGAATGTCGGCCGACACGACGCTTGTTATGTTAATGATTCCGCTTGCGATGCTCGGGGCCGGCATGGGCTTATCGATGATGCCGCTCAATACGCATATTATGCAGTCTGCGCCAAGAGAACTCGTTAGCCGCGTCACCTCGCTGACGGCAGCGGCGCAGCAGGTGATGACCTCCTTCGCGATTGCCGGGTTGTCCACCATTCTGGCGGGCAGGATGGAGCATTACTCGGCGACGGAGCCGGGCCCGAACATCGTCTACTTGTCCTACGGCGATACGTTCTTCATCCTTGCCTCCATCGCGATCGTCGGAGCGATCGTCGCCATGCTTCTGCGCAGGCCGAAGCAGGAGCCGATTGCCGGCCCGGATGAGAAGCAGCCTGAGGTCAGCATGATGATGGGCCATTAATCGGCGATACAAATTAACAAAGCTGCAGCGCTTCGTCTTCGACAGACGACGCTGCAGCTTTTTGCATTAATCGATAATTTCGCCTATATCCCCGTTCTTCACGCCGGCGGCATTCGCTTCGTCCGTATCGATGTGCATATCGAGCGCGTACTGCTCCGATACCCGCGCGACGACCTGCTCGAACACGACGCCGCGTTCGCCGCCGAACCGAACGCGAAGCAGCTGTTTGTCGGCAATGCCGAATTTCTCGGCATCGGTCGTATGAAAGTGGATATGCCTGGCCGCGACGATCACGCCTTCCTCGATGTCGATCTCGCCTGCCGGCCCTTTGATCTTGATGCCGGCCGAGCCGGCCGTATTGCCGGATTCACGGACGGGCGGGTTAACGCCGAGCGCGAACGCATCGGTGCGCGATACTTCCAGCTGCGTCCCCTTGCGTGCCGGACCTAGAATCCGCACCTTCGGGAAGCTGCCCTTCGGCCCGATCACTTCCACCGATTCGTTAGCGGCGTATTGTCCCGGCTGGGATAACGGCTTCATCTCCGTCAGTCCGTATCCTTCGCCGAATAATAATTCCACATGCGCTTGCGACAAATGTATATGTCTCGCGGACACCCCGATTGGAACTTGTTTATGTATCATGCTGCCACTCTCCTGCTACGAAATAAAAAGCATACGGCCCGGGGGGCCATATGCTTATCATATCACTTATTTAAACTCGGCAACAAGCTTGTCGAACTCGCCGGAAGTAATCATCACATCCTGCTTCGCGAGCGCTTCTTGCTTGAAGCCCGTAATGAGATCCTCGTACGATTTGCGCGACGTATTCTGGTAGATGAGACCGGTCAGCATGCTGTTCGTTTCCATGATCTTGTTCATCGCAAGCATCCGGTTCGACGGATCGTAATCCGGGAATTGCTCCAAGTTCACGATGTTTTCCTTGAACCAGTCGTACGTATTGATCTTATTGAAGGTCACGCACGGACTGAACACGTTGATAAGCGAGAAGCCCTCGTGCTTGATGCCCTGCTCGATCAGGCTCGTCAGCTGCTTCAAATCGCTGGAGAACGACTGGGCCACGAATGTGGCGCCGGCAGACATCGCGATCTCGAGCGGCGAAAGCGTCGACTCGATCGAGCCTTCCGGCGTCGATTTCGTCTTGAAGCCTTCCGCGCTTCGCGGCGAGGTTTGGCCCTTCGTCAAACCGTAAATCTGATTGTCCATAACGATATACGTGATGTTCAGGTTGCGGCGGATCGCATGAACCGTATGCCCCATGCCGATCGCAAAGCCGTCTCCGTCGCCGCCAGACGCGATGACGGTAAGTTCGCGGTTCGCCAGCTTCACCCCTTGCGCGATCGGAAGCGCTCGTCCGTGAATGCCGTGAAAGCCGTAAGCGTTAATGTAGCCGGAAATCCGTCCGGAGCAGCCGATGCCCGATACGACGGCAAGCTGTTCGGGCTCGAGGCCAACGTTCGCGGCCGCGCGCTGAATCGCCGCTTGTATGGAGAAGTCCCCGCAGCCGGGGCACCAGTTAGGCTTTACATTATTTCTAAACTCTTTGAACGTTGCCATTTGCGCTCAACTCCTTGCAAGCTTTATGAACCTCGGAAGGCAGGAACGGATTTCCATCGTATTTCAGCAAACTTTCGATCTTGTCGGCAAAGCCGGCGTTCATTTTGATTTGAGAGGCGAGTTGAGCCGTCGCGTTGTTCTCGATGACGATAACTTGCTTCGCATTGTGCAGATAAGGCCGCAGCAGCTCCGTCGGGAACGGATGGATTTGACGCACCGTTACGTGATTGGAAGTTATGCCATCCTCGGCAAGCGCCCGGCGCGCTTCGTCGATCGTTCCGCCCGTGGATCCCATGCCGACGATGAGCAAATCCGGCTTCTCGCTCGGAGCGTCAACCCGGATCGCGTCGCGAATGTACATGCCGCTCAGCTTGCCGAGACGCTTATCCATCATTTTTTGGCGGTTGACCGCGTTCTCGGACGGTCGGCCCGTCTCGTCGTGCTCAACGCCCGTTACGTGGTGGAGTCCGCCCTTCTCGCCAGGCAATACGCGCGGGGAGATGCCGTCTTCCGTAAGTTCGTACCGTTTGAACAAATCGTGACCCTCGAGTGCCGGCACGTTCTCGGCCAGCTTGCCCCGTCTGATTTCGATTTTGCCGTAATCGAGCGGCTCGCAGGATTGTTTGCCCAGCGACAGCTGCAAATCGGTCATCAGGATGACGGGTACCTGGTATTCCTCAGCCAGGTTGAAGGATTCGATCGTATCGTAGAAGCAGTCTTCAATCGACGCGGGCGCGATGACGATCTTCGGAATTTCGCCGTGCGTACCGTAGATCATCGCGTTAAGGTCGGATTGCTCCTGCTTGGTTGGCAGACCCGTGGACGGACCCCCGCGCTGCGTATTGACGATGACGAGCGGCGTCTCCGTCATGCCCGCAAGGCCGATCGCCTCCATCATGAGCGAAAGCCCCGGACCGGCTGAAGCCGTCATTGTGCGGACGCCCGCATAGTTGGCGCCGATCGCCATCGTGACGGCAGCGATTTCATCTTCGGTTTGAATGACGGTGCCGCCGAATTTCGGCAGCTTCTTGATCAGATATTCCATAATTTCCGAAGCCGGGGTAATCGGATAGGCGGACATCAATCGGCAGCCTGCCGCGATGGAGCCGAGGCCGATCGCTTCGTTGCCGATCATGAACAGCTTCTGCATGCCGTCCGCTTCGTCGAGCTTGAACGCGTCAAGCGGGCCGCCTGCCTGTTCGAGCACGAACTCTGCGCCGCGCTTTACGGCTTCGATATTTTTCTCGACGATCGCTGCGCCCTTCCGTCCGAACTCTTCCTCCACCGCTTTGTTGAACACTTCCAGCGGCAGCCCGAGCAGAGCCCAAGACGCGCCGGAGGCAACCATGTTCTTCATAAGCGACGTGCCAAGCTCTTCCGCCATGGCCGTAATCGGCACGGCGAACAGCTTCGCGTCGATCCCGTCCGGAACGACCGGATTGAACTTCGCGTCCGCGACGATGACGCCTCCGGAACGCAATTCCTTCGCGTTCAGATCGATGCTCTCCTGGTCGAAGGCGACCAGAATGTCCAGATCATCGGAAATCGCGCGAATCGGCTTCGTGCTGATGCGGATCTTATTGTTCGTATGCCCGCCTTTGATTCTCGAAGAAAAGTGACGATATCCGTACAAATAATAGCCCAAACGGTTGAGCGCCGTGGAAAAGATACGGTCCGTGCTCTCGACGCCTTCCCCTTGTTGCCCCCCGATCTTCCAAGACAATTGACTGATCAAAATGCCCATCTCCTCTTTTTCTAGAACGTGCAATTATTCGACGCATCAAGCAATTATATAATAGAAGTTATAATAGTCACAACAAGTTTAAAGGGCATTATTGCAAAAATCAAGATGTAAACGCTTAAATGAAACATAGTTTGTTTCGATTGAATTCATATCGCAAATAGATCGGACTGTGGTTCATTGTTGCGGCAAATGTCGGCTTAAGAACCGCAGCGCGTTCCCGGACATCAACCTGTCCGCCACGCTTGCCGAATACCGGCGCAGAACCGCTTCCCGAAGCCTCCAGACCTCCGCCGGATGGGTAAGCTCCGTCACGTAACGGTCAATCCCGTCGAAGTCGGATCCCAGCATAACTTGCTCCGCTCCCCCGAGCTCGCATATGCGCTCGATATGGATCAGAATATCGTCTACCGTAACGTTTTCTTCCTTGGAAACAAACCACGGAACGTAAGTGATCCCGATCAGGCCCCGCATCGCGATAATCCGCTTGATCTGCTCGTCGGTCAAATTTCTCGGATGGTCGCAAACCGATCTGGAATTGGAATGCGATGCGATGATCGGCTTGGTCGAAAGCTCTGCTACATCCCAGAACGCCCGCTCGGACAGATGCGATACATCTACCAGTATACCCAAATGATTGCATTCTTCTACAAAAGCTCTTCCTTTTGCCGTTAATCCCGCTCCGCGAGCTTCCATCGCGCCGTCCGCCGCCCAATTCGCATGATTCCAAGTAAGCCCGGCGGCCCGGATGCCGAGCTGGTGCATGATGCGAAGCAGAGACAGATTGCCCTGCAATCCGTCCACTCCTTCAAGGGATAGCAAAGCGCCGATCTTGCCGTCGTTCAAGCAGCTCTCCAAGTCGGCGGAAGTCCGCACCCAGCGCATATCCTCGCAAGACAATACCGATTGATGAAATCGGTCCAGGCTTTCCAAGATCGGCTCAAGCCGGCCGTTCATCGAAGCCGGAATATAGACCGCGAAGGTCTGCAATGCGACTCCGGCCGATTTCAATCGCTCGTATGTAACGTCCAGCGTGCCCGGTTTACCGCCATGAAACGTTAATTTATCGTCCAGCAGCAGCTTGCACAGGACGTCGCAATGAAAATCAACGATCCTCATCTCCGCACCTCGCCGTCTTCTGTCTTCTCGAATCGCAGCAAAAAACCTGTCTACGACGTAAACAGGCGATTAGTCAACTTATTTTCTCCGCCTCTTACGCCCAAACGATGGCTTTACCGAGGCTCCACGATCAATTTAATGGCTGTACGATCCTCTCCGTCAATCACGATGTCCGTGAAGGCCGGAATACAAATTAAATCCACCCCGCTGGGAGCGACGAAACCGCGCGCGATCGCGACAGCCTTAATGGCTTGGTTCAATGCGCCAGCACCAATAGCCTGCAGTTCCGCGCCGCCGCGTTCGCGAAGAACACCTGCAAGCGCGCCTGCAACGGAATTTGGATTGGATTTTGCTGAAACTTTTAATACATCCATGAAAAAGAACCTCCCCTTGGACTGTTGGATGGATTCCACTTTTAAATAGTATTCGAGAGAGGTTAAAAAATTCCTGCTTTATTCCTTTCAATTAACGAACAGTTCTGAATTGTCGGAATGTTTCAATGTTTCAAAATTTCCGAGCGCTACATGAGCAGCCAATCTTCTTCGGTTAACCGGATTTTCTCGATTTTTCGCGCCAAGCCGGTCGCATCGTCCAGCTGCACCGAGATCGCATGCAGATGCCACTTTCCTTCGTCGACGACGAATCGGACCGGAAGCTGCGTCATAAATTTGTGGAGCACCGCGTTTCTCTCCATGCCCAGCACGCCTTCCTTCGGGCCTACCATTCCAACGTCCGTAATGTATGCCGTGCCGCCCGGCAAGATCGTATCGTCGTTCGTCTGCACATGGGTGTGCGTGCCAAGCACGATCGATGCGCGGCCGTCCAGATGCCAGCCCATCGCAATTTTCTCCGAGGTTGCTTCGGCATGAAAATCAACCAAAATGTTCTTGGTCTTCGCATCCGCTTCCTCGACCAGCTCATCGGCTTTGCGGAACGGGCAATCGATCGGAGGCAGAAACGTGCGGCCCTGCAAATTGATGATCGCCAGCTGCTTGCCGTTCGCTTTGATGAAAGCCATCCCTTGCCCCGGCGCGCCGGGAGCGTAGTTCGCCGGGCGGACGATACGCGGTTCCTCGTCGATCCATTCAAAAATATCTTTATTGTCCCACGTATGGTTGCCCATCGTAATGCCGTGGACGCCCCACTCGAAAAATTCCTTTGCGATCGTTGCCGTAATGCCCCGCCCCGCCGCCGCGTTTTCGCCATTGGCGATAATGATATGCGGATTGTATTTGCTCTTCAGCGCGGGCAGTACTCGTTTCAGCGCGTTTCTTCCCACATTTCCTACGATGTCTCCGATGAATAATACGTTCATGTCTTCACACTTCCTTTATGTACGCTTGCAGACAGAAAAGTGGCTGCCAAGCAGCCACTTTTCTGCAATGCATATGGGATTGTGCTTATTTCGCGTATTCGACTGCACGGGTTTCCCGAATAACCGTAACTTTAATATGTCCCGGATAATCGAGCTCGCTCTCGATTTTTTTCGTAATATCGCGAGCAAGACGGAAAGCTTCCGTATCGTCGATCTTGTCTGGCTGAACCATGACGCGCAATTCGCGTCCGGCTTGGATCGCGTAAGATTTCTCCACGCCGTCAAACGATTCGGAGATGTCTTCAAGCTTCTCCAGCCGTTTGATGTACGTCTCGAGCGTCTCGCGGCGAGCGCCTGGACGTGCTGCCGACAATGCGTCAGCTGCGCCCACCAGCATCGCGATAACGGAAGTTGCTTCCGTATCGCCGTGGTGGGAAGCGATACTGTTGATGACAACAGGATGCTCCTTGTATTTCTTCGCAAGCTCAACGCCGATCTCTACATGCGAGCCTTCCACTTCATGGTCAAGAGCCTTGCCGATGTCATGCAGCAATCCTGCGCGCTTCGCCAGCGTGATGTCTTCGCCGAGCTCCGCCGCCATCAAGCCGGTCAGGTAAGCGACCTCCATCGAATGCTTCAATACGTTCTGTCCGTAGCTTGTCCGGTATTTCAATCGTCCCAAAATCTTGATCAAATCCGGATGCAAGCCGTGAACGCCGACCTCGAAGGTAGCCTGCTCCCCGTATTCCCGGATGCGCTCATCCACTTCCTTGCGAGATTTCTCGACCATTTCCTCAATGCGGGCAGGATGGATACGACCGTCAGCCACAAGCTTCTCCAAAGATGTGCGGGCAATTTCGCGTCTAATAGGGTCGAATCCAGACAAAATGACCGCTTCCGGTGTATCGTCGATGATTAGATCGATACCGGTCAAAGTTTCCAAGGCGCGAATATTCCGGCCTTCGCGTCCGATGATGCGGCCCTTCATCTCTTCGTTCGGCAGCGTAACGACGGATACCGTCGTCTCCGCTACATGATCCGCCGCACAACGCTGGATCGCCAACGAAATAATGTCGCGCGCTTTCTTATCGGCCTCTTCTTTCGCTTGCTGCTCGATCTCTTTAATCATCTGCGCTGTTTCATGTCGTACTTCTTGCTCAACATTGGATAAAATAATCGACTTCGCATCTTCCATCGTCAAGCTGGAAATCCGCTCAAGCTCGCTGAGCTGCTGCTTGTAAATGGAATCAATCTGCTCTTGCGTTTCATCGATCCGTTTCTCTTTGTTGGCTACCGATTCTTCTTTGCGCTCTAACGCTTCCAGCTTTTTATCCAACGACTCC
This sequence comes from Paenibacillus arenilitoris, assembly GCF_014705655.1. Lineage (GTDB taxonomy): Bacteria > Bacillota > Bacilli > Paenibacillales > Paenibacillaceae > Pristimantibacillus > Pristimantibacillus arenilitoris. The sequence goes on from NZ_JACXIY010000023.1 coordinate 13,973, forward strand.
TCTTTTTGGAGCAAACGTCTTTCCTGACGCTGAGCCTCGTTGCGTCGCTCACGAATGTCTCTCTCGGCTTCGGAACGAAGTTTGTGGACTTCGTCTTTTGCCTCCAGCACCGTTTCTTTTTTCTGGGCTTCTGCTTCCTTCTTCGCGTTCTCCACGATTTGGATGGCAGCCTGCTCAGCGCTCGAAATTTTCGCCTCGGCAATCGACTTTCGAATAAAATAACCAATCCCAAAGAAAATTGCGCCAACAAAGAGACAGATCAAGATCCAAATTACATCGGACATCTTGTTCACCTCCCTGCTGCATACCAAGGCAAGGCTTGGGATGTTATTAGGTTTTCAACCGGTTTCCATACCGTTTCAACAATTACTCATTTTGACGAAAAAAATCGTTTTGAATCAACTTTTGGAAGGAAAATTGATTCAAAGTAGAAGGAATACAACCTCATTTTATCTTTTCATAAAATCAATTGTCAAGCAAAAGCCCATCATCCTCATCGGACGAATCTGCTTCGCCACTCGAAACGACAAGCTTTACCGCTTCCCTCACGATATCCCCTGGAAACCCTCTGCGCAGCAAATAGCCCATAAGCTTCCGCTTTCTGTCCGCCGTCTCGCCTTTTAAGCTTCTCCACTTCTTCTCGGCCGCCTTCTCCGCCGCGGCTAATTCGAGCTTGCGGTCGAGCGCATCGGCCGCTTCCGCGGAGGCTTGCTTCGATACGCCCCGCTGCTTCAGCTCCTGCTTTATCCAAAGCCGTCCCTTCAAGCCGTTCTTTAATCGGCCGGCGGCAAATTGACGCGCATATTGTTCATCATCAACAAGATGCTCCTTTTCTAAACGGTCTAGCGCGAACATTATATTGTCTTCTTCCAGTTCCTTGCGGGATAAATAGTGATGAATTTGCTTTCTCGTTCTTGGTTTAAAACCAAGATAGTAGACGGCAAGCGCATATGCGCGGTATCTCTCGTCCTCCGTCCGGATTTCTTCGAGTTGTTCCATAGACAGCTCTGCGCCTTTCATTAGCCGGTGCTTGATCAAAATGTCTTCGTGTACCGTAAGAAGAAGGGTCTCGGACTCGGCGTACAAATGATATCGTTTCCGCTCCTTCTTATCCTGCCGGACCGATAAAATCAGCCAAGGTCCGGTCCCTTGCACTTTCTCGTTCTCGTGCTCGATTGGTATCACCCCGAACTTCCTTCGTAAACACAGCTTCGCCGTCCCACCAGGGACGGCGAAGCTGTGCATTCTATATGAAAACAGCGTTATTAACGTTTACTCCAGATCCTCGAACTCTTCGTCCTCGTCTTCCTCCGGGCTGAAGTTCGCTTGCGCGGCCACGGCCGACAGATTGCTCTGCTCGCGAATTTGCTTCTCGATCGCACCGGCGATTTCCTTATGATCCTTCAGAAACTGCTTGGCGTTCTCCCGGCCTTGACCGAGACGCTCGCCTTCGTAAGAGAACCACGCCCCGCTCTTCTGGACGATGTCCATCTCGACGCCGATGTCGATCAGGCTTCCTTCCTTGGAAATGCCCTCGCCGTACATAATATCGATCTCCGCTTGCTTGAACGGAGGCGCGACCTTGTTCTTAACGACCTTGATCCGCGTGCGGTTGCCGACCATGTCGTTGCCTTGCTTAAGCGTCTCTACGCGGCGCACGTCGAGTCGTACGCTGGAATAAAACTTCAATGCCCGTCCGCCAGGCGTCGTCTCGGGATTGCCGAACATGACGCCCACTTTCTCGCGAAGCTGGTTAATGAAGATCGCGATCGTCTTCGATTTCGCAATAGCACCCGACAGCTTCCGAAGCGCTTGCGACATCAAGCGAGCTTGCAGGCCGACGTGGGAATCGCCCATGTCGCCTTCGATCTCCGCCTTCGGCACAAGCGCCGCAACGGAGTCGATGACGATAACGTCGACTGCGCCGCTTCGCACGAGCGCCTCGGCAATCTCAAGCGCCTGCTCGCCCGTATCGGGCTGAGACAGCAGCAATTCGTCAATGTTTACGCCCAGCTTGCTGGCATACAGAGGATCGAGCGCATGCTCCGCATCGATAAAGGCAGCTTGTCCGCCGATACGTTGGACTTCTGCGATGGCATGCAGCGCTACTGTCGTTTTACCCGATGATTCCGGTCCGTACACTTCAATGACCCGTCCGCGGGGCAAGCCGCCGATTCCTAAAGCGATATCTAGAGCAAGCGAGCCGCTCGGCACGGTCTCTACCTGCATATGTGTGGATTCCCCTAATTTCATGATCGAGCCTTTACCAAACTGTTTCTCGATTTGACGTAAAGCCATTTCCAACGCTGCGCGGCGATCCGACAAGAAACTCACATCCTTCATCGTTTATAATGTTATGATACCTTTTTTCGGAACGTTTGCCAAGCATTTTTTCGAACATACATTCGTCTTTTTTCTCACGCCCCTTCAAGAGAGCATAAAAAAAACCGCAGCAAAGTAATCTTCGCCACGGTTCTTCCGATAACTATTTACAAGTATAGCGGTCCTCGTCCGATTTGACAACCGTTAATTTGGCGGGCGACGTTAGTCGCGAAGCGACAGCCATAGCCGGTAAAGCGCGGCCTTGACCGCTCTGATCCGGATCATCGTCCTGCCGCCGCTTAAGTTCATCGTATGCACGACGGTCGGCTTGCCCCGCTCCGCCAATCCGAAGTAGACGAGACCTACGGGCTTGCCCTCCGATTCCGCCGGACCGGCGACGCCGGTAAGCGAGATGCCAAAGTCGGCGCCGGCCAATTCCCTGACCCGTTCCGCCATCAAGGCGGCCGTCGATTCGCTGATCGCTCCGGGCGCCCCTTCGCCTTCGAGCTGTGACATCGGAACGCTGAGCAAGCGGTGCTTCATGTGATTCGTATAGGTGACGACCCCGCCCAGAAACTCTCCGCTGCTTCCCGGTACGTTCGTAATGAGCTCGGCAAGCAGACCTCCGCTAATGCTTTCCGCGCTTGCCAGCTTGCGGCGCGAAGCTCTTAGCAGCCTTATAATCTCCTCTTCGATCGGAACGTCCCGTTCGGCATACAAATAATCGCCTGCGCGCTCCTTGATCATCGCCACGGCGGCGTCGATTTTGACGCTTGCCTCCGCTTCCGAACCGGCCTTGGTGGAAACGCGGATCGCAACCTCCCCTTCCTTCGCGTAAGGGGCCAAGGTCGGATCAACCTGCCCGTCGATCAGATCCAGCAGCGTAGCTTCCAGGTTCGATTCGCCGATCCCGGCGAACTTCAATATCCGGGAATAGAGCGGCTGTTCATCTACGAGATTGGAACGAAGCCAGTTCTCGCCCGCTCCGTCCATCATCGGCTTCATTTCCTTCGGCGGACCCGGCAGGAGCAAATACAAGGTCCCGTCGGCCGTTAAGCCGTTCCCGACGGCCAGGCCCGTCGTATTTTCCAGCGGCTCGGCGCCTTCGATCGACATGGCCTGCCTTCGGTTGCTTTCGACCATATGAAGTCCCCTGGAAGCGAACAGCTGCTCGATTTTGGCCATGGACGGCTCATGCAGCCGCAGGCCGAGGTTCAAATAATCGGCAAGGACGTCCTTCGTCAAATCGTCCTGCGTCGGCCCGAGTCCGCCGGTGAACACAAGCAAGTCGGCGCGGCTCCGCCCGATTTCGATCGCTTGCCGCAGACGGCCCGGATTATCCCCAACCACCGTCTGGAAATAAACGTCGATGCCGAGTGACGCAAGCTTCTGCGACAGGTATTGCGCATTCGTATTTACGATTTGACCGAGCAGCAGCTCCGTACCGACCGCGATAATTTCAGCTTTCATTCTTCATTTCCCTTCTCCAGCGGAATGATTTATAAGTAAGTTATATGCAAAAGCATCCCCCCGCTTGACGGAAAGATGCTTTTATCCTTTACTCTATCGGAATAAGGTGTTTGTTCTTCACGAAGTAATCGACGCCCGAATACACGGTAACGGTCGCGGACGTCCAGATGGCGATCGTGTCGAACGGAAAATCGATGAACGTGAACGGGAAATTGTTAATAAGCAAGGCGATGATCATCGTAATTTGGATCGCGGTTTTCCACTTGCCCCATTTGCTGGCCGCCATGACGGAGCCTTCCAGCAAGGCGACCTGCCTGAGACCCGTAACGGCAAACTCGCGGCTAATGATGACGATCGCGATGAGCGCGTTAAGCTTGTCCATCTCGACGAGCGAGATTAAGACGGCCGCGACGAGCAGCTTGTCCGCCAGCGGGTCGAGCAGCTTGCCCAAATTCGTCACGATCTTGTTCTTGCGCGCAATATAACCGTCCAGTCCGTCCGTGCTAGCCGCCACAATGAAAATTAGTGCCGCCACGACTTGATTGTATGTAATCGAGAAGCCGGCGAAGCTTATCGATCCCAGGTCCAATTTAATGAGCAGAAAAAACATGATGACCGGCACTAAAAAAATTCTGGCTAAGGTGATGCGATTCGCCAGATTCACGCAATTCCCTCCTTAGATCGATCTGACTCATAGGTGTGCGTTACGCGAACCCCACGTTCGTGATTCAAACCTGAAATCGAAACCCGATCGGCATTCCATCCTCCGCAGCCTCGGTCGGCTGCATTCGCTATTCCTGTCATCCGTGAATCCTCCAGATCCTTCCGCGAAGCTATCTAACCAAGTATAATACATGCCAATACACGTGTCAAAAGCGCGGCGCGCCTACGTTCTTCGGCCGGTCGCACCGGTAAACGAAAAGCCCCGTCTCACGAAACGAATGCGTGAAACGAAGCTTCTCCCCTTACGATCGGTAATTCGTAAATTGAAGGTCCACCGGCAGGTCGGCCTCTCTCAGCAATTTGATGACGGCTTGCAAATCGTCGAGGCTTTTGCCGGTTACCCTGATTTGATCGCCTTGGATTTGGCTTTTCACCTTAAGCTTCGAATCGCGAATCAAAATATTGATTTTTTTCGCGACGTCCTGCTCGATGCCCTGCTTCAATCGAATCCTTTGGCGGACGGTTCCGCCCGACGCGCCTTCGACCTTGCCGTAATCCAAGTTTTTGATCGGGACGCCCCGCTTCACCATCTTGGAGAGCAGAATGTCGATAACGCTCTTCAGCTTGTAATCGTCGTCGGAAGCAACGACGAGATCATCCTTCTCCAGCGCAATGCTGCTCTTGCTCCCCTTGAAATCAAAGCGGGTTTCGATCTCGCGCTCCGCCTGCTTGATGGCATTCGCCAATTCCTGCATGTCAACCTTTGAAACAATGTCAAATGCGTTTTCTGAAGCCATGTACACCTCTCCTTTGTTCCGTTGCTGCTACTGCGCCGCAGCGTTGCCTTCCGTCCCGCCCGTCTCCCCGTCCTCAGCCTGGCCTTCGCCGGCCGGCGCTTCTTCTTGGACGGGATGAAGCAGCAGTTTCTTGGAGCCCGCCCTGTCGCCATCGGGGACGGGCACCCCGTCAACCGTAATTTCGGTCAAATCCGAACGCCCCACGTTAATGTAGAGCGGTCCGGTCAAATCGTATGACTGCACGGTGCCGTCCTCCGCGTTTTTGGAAAACAGCTTGTTCCCCGAGTTGCTGCCCTCCCTAACCTCAAGCCAGCTTTTGCCGCCGACCACTTTGATTTCAAGCTTATGAGGCCCGGCCGGCCCGATGTCGTATTGATCCGCCTTGCCTACTTTGCTGCCGAACGTAACCGTGGTAGGCGCCATCGTCGGCACGGGTGGCGTTGGCGATACTTCAGGAGGCGTAGCGCCGCTCCCTGCCGGTTCGTCCGTCTCTTCGTCGGCCGGCGGCGGCGACGAGGCATCGGTAATATTCGTGCCCTGATCGGCTTGCTTCGGCGGATCCGCATCCTGATTGATGAAGTACACCCAAACGACGACGACGATCAGAATAAGAAACGACCACATCATGATGTTGAAGCCGATTTTGCCCAGCCTCTCCGAGGATTGCGATTTGACACGCCGCGGCGCCCGAACCGGGATCGGTTCCGCGACCTGTTCGACGGTAGCTGCCGGCACTTCATGCTGATAAAGGCGGAGCACTTCATCAGGATCCAGTCCGACGGCTTCGGAATAGTTTTTTACAAAAGCGCGCACGTAGAAAGGACCGGGCAGAACCGTGTGATCCCCGCTCTCGATCGCTTCCAAATACCGTTTTCGAATTTTCGTGGTCTCCTGAATATCATCCAGCGATAAGCCTCGCTTCTCTCTCGCGTTCTGAAGCAATACGCCTAAATCAGACATGAAACGGCCTCCTTCCGGCTAAAAATCGTCTGTGTAGTTGGCTGTGAACGATTCGTATGTAATTTCCTCATCCGGGGTATTTCTAAGCTCGACGATGATGTCGAAATGGCTGTATTCGTAATGCGATTCCTTCACGAAAATGTCGGGATGCTCGATCACCTTCGTCGACGGCATGGCCATGATTTCCTGCAGCAGGCCGTGATGCTTCTCGTTCGAGCGGATGGTGCTTACGATGCCGTCGATGATGAAAATATTGTTCGGCTGCATCTCGTCCTCGGACAATTGGCTCCGCACCGTCTGGCGGAGAAGCGTCGAGGAGACGAATGTCCACCGTTTGTTCGAGCACACGCTGCCCGCGATGATCGATTCGGTTTTGCCGACGCGCGGCATCCCTCTTAATCCGATAACCTGATTGCCATCGCGTTTAAACACCTCGCCCAAAAAATCGACCAAAAGACCAAGCTCGTCGCGCGTAAACCTGAACGTCTTCCGGTCGTCGGAATCCCGCTCGATATAGCGCCCGTGCCGCACGGCCAAAATATCGACGATTGTAGGCGTTCTCAGTTTATTTACGGTAATATTATCGACCTTTTGAAGCATTTTGCCAAGCAGCTCGATCTTCTCGTCGTCGTCGGTTTGAAGCAGCATGCCGCGCGTGCGGTCCTCGACGCCGTTGATCGTCATGATGTTGACTTCAAGCATGCCGAGCAAGGAAGCGATATCGCCGAGCAAGCCCGGACGATTTTTATGTATTTTGTATTCCATGTACCATTGTTTCGTCTCCAACGCTGTCACCTTCCTGAACCGGTTCGTTTAGACGTCACGGATGAAAATTATGGGTATGTGCGTCATAACACATAATTCTACAATTTTCGTCATAATCCTGCAACCTTTTCGAAAACCGTACAGAAAAGCCTCCGGCTAGGAGGCTTTTCTGCTGCTTCTTTTGACGAATAATGCCGTCGCGTCGCTTTGTCGGTTAGGATTCCTGAACGAGCTTCACCATCAAGCGGGCGATCGTTTTGCGCTCGGCCTCGTCGCCTACTTCCCAAAGCTGCTTCAGAACCCGTTCTTCTTCATTTTTCGGATCGACCTTCTCATCGAGAAAGCTGCCGATTTCATAAGCGAGCGTCGAAATCGTTTCATCCGTCATTCCGGCTTTTTTCGCTTGCGAAACGCGGTCGGCCAAAAAATGCTTCCATGTCGCAAAATTAGAAAGGACAGTTGACATGTTTCTTCGCCTCCTAAAGGTGTAAAAGAATCATCAACAGTCGTTATTTTGCTACAAAACGCTTCAAATTATTCAGCTTGTCCCTATGCAGGTTGAACCCGCGCTTTACGTGTGCCATCCTCCGTTCGGACTTATGACTTGTCCGGTAATATAGGAGGATTCGGGAAGGGACAGGAAGTACACGAGCGAGGCGATCTCTTCCGCGGAGCCGAACCGCCCGGCCGGAATTTCCTGCTCGAGCGCCGCTTTCTCCTCCTCGTTGAATCCGACCATCATATCCGTGTCGACGACGCCGGGAGCGACGGCATTCACGGTCACCCCCGCCTGCGCCAGTTCCTTGGCTAGCGCCTTCGTGAACGCGTTCATGCCGCCCTTCGTCGTCGAATAAAGCACCTCGCAGGAAGCGCCCGACAGCCCCCAGATGGACGAGACGTTAATAATTCGTCCGTACCGCTGCGCGACCATATGCGGCATGAAAAGCTGCGTGCATAGAAACATGCCCTTCAGATTCACGGCCATCACGTCATCCCAATCTTCCTCCGTGACGTCCATCAGCATGCCGTAATGCGAAATGCCGCCGTTGTTCACGAGGATATCCGGCAGCATGCCGTGCACCGCAAGCTTATCCCGCATCCGCTCAAGCTGCTCCCTCGAGCGCAAATCGGCCGAAATCGTCAGCACGTTAGCTCCAAGCGCCATGCAGGCGCGAGCCGTTTCGTTGGCGATCTCGTGCGATTGCAAATAGTGAATGACGATGTTTACGCCTTCCGCGGCGAATCGTTTGGCGATCGCCGCCCCGATGCCGCGGCTTCCCCCGGTAATAAGCACCGTCATTTGCTGCAAGGTTTTCATTTTCCGGGCTGCTGCACGATCGATACGGCCAGCTGGTCGAAGTCAAAATGCTCTCGCAGACGCCGATTCACGTCGTCCAAGGTGCAGCTTTCATAGAAGGCCAGCACGTCGAACATGTCGCTGTCGCGGAACCGGTATCTCGTAAATTCGCCGGCGATGGCTTCGGGGGAATTCAGCATCCGTAAATATCCGCCGATTTTTTTGCGCTTGGATCGCTCGAACGATTCCGGTTCGATGCCGCTCTTCAAGCGTTCTTCGACCGCGGTACGGATAAGCTGCAGCAGCCGATCCGGATCGGGCGTGTCGCCGCCGATGACCGAGAACGCGTAACCCGTGCTCGAGTTGTATTCATGGCCGAACGAATCGGAGATGAGATCGTTCTCGTACAGCTGCTGATAAAGCCGGGAGCTCGGTCCGATCAGGGCGTCCAGCATCAGCTTCGTCGTCACTTCCTGGCGCAGCAGCGCTTCTCCGGTCAGCCCGACCTGCTTCTCTTTGAAGCCCAGCATGCATTTCGGCAGCGACACCGCAAGCTCCGTCACCTTGCGCGCATGCTTCACGCTCTGGGGCTCCTTCTCGAAATAACGCTCGATCTTGCTCTGCGGCTCAAACGATTTGGCGTTCTGGTTCGCCCGCACGAGCTCGATCACTTCTTCCGCCTTCACGCCGCCAACGACGAACAGCAGCATGTTCGAAGGATGATAAAACGTTTCGTAGCAGCGGTACAGCGTTTCCTTGTCGATTTGCCGGATCGATTCGACGGTTCCGGCAATATCGATATGAACGGGATGCTCATGATACAGCGCGTCGATCAACCCGAAATAGACTCTCCAATCCGGGTTATCGCGATACATATTGATTTCCTGCTCGATAATCCCTTTTTCCTTCTCGACGTTCGCGTCGGTGAAGTACGGATTTTGCACGAAATTGATCAGCGTCTCCAAATTCGCGTGAACTTGTTCGGTCGCCGAAAATAAGTAGACCGTTCGGTCGAAGCTTGTGAACGCGTTCGCGGATGCGCCCTGTGAGGCGAATACGGCGAAGATGTCCCCGGTAGGCTCTTCGAACATTTTGTGCTCGAGGAAATGGGCGATGCCGTCCGGCACTTTGACTTGAGGCTCGCCCCCGACGGAGAACCGGTTGTCGACGGAGCCGTACTTCGTCGAGAACGTGGCGTAGGTTTTGCTGAAGCCTTCTTTCGGAAGCACGATCACCTCCAGCCCGTTGTCGAGCACTTCCCTGTACAACGTTTCTTGAACGTTCGGATAATGAAGGGTTTGCATCCGTCACGCCTCCTTTCGATCGCGCAAAAAGTAAATCGTATCCAGCTGAACGCGCTCGGCCACCTTAACGATATCCGCCGTCGTAACGGCCAGCACCTGCTCAAGCAGCTGCTGGGCGCTCCTCTGCTTGCCGGTAAGCACGCTGTTGAAATCGTAAGCGATCATTTCGTAAGCCGAGTCCTGCAGCTCGCGCAGATGGTTCGAAATCATCGCCTTCGTCTGATTCATCTCAAGCTCCGACAGCTTGCCTTGCTTCATGCTCTCCAGCTGCTCCTTGATAATCGCGACGGCGCGCTCGTAGTTGGCGAACTCGATGCCCGATTGAATCGTGCAAATTCCCTTATGGCCGTCCAGCCGCGACGCGGCGTAATAAGCCAGGCTTTCCTTCTCGCGGACGTTGAGAAACAGCTTGGAATGCGGATAGCCCCCCAGAATGCCGTTATACATGAGCGCGGCGGGATAAGCATCGTCGTCGTAACCGACGCCCGTACGGAGGCCCATGTTCAGCTTTCCTTGGCTCACGTCCATCCGTTCGGTCACTTGCTTCACCTCGCCGACGGGATGGTTTACGCCCGGCTTCGAATACGGCGAAGGCGTGCCCGGCTTCAGCTTGAACGCTTCGGTCACGAGCCGAGTAACCTCCTCGAGCGTCGTATCCCCGACGACGTAAAGATCGAGCGCCGCTTCCGAGAGCCATCGCTCGTAATGTCCTTGCAGCGACGAAGGCGAGATTTCGCCGATCCGTTCCAGCTGCCCGAGCGGGTGCAGCCGGTACGGCTCATCCGCGCACATCTCCTCCAGGCAGCGCTCCGCGGCGTAACGGATTTTATCGTTCACGATCGCCTCCAGCCGCTTTCTGAGTGTCGTCTTCTCGGCGTCGACGTACTTCGCGCGGAAGCCGCTCTCTTCGAGCAGAGGGTCGGTTACGACGTCGCCCAAAAACTGAAGCGATGCGGCGAGCAGCGGCGTATTGGCGGATACGAAACGGTCGTTGATGATATCCATGCGAAATTGGACGATTTGGGAATCGCCTCTTTTGTATACGTCAAATCCGAAGCCCGCTCCGTATAAATCGTCAAGCTTCTCCCGAAAGGCGATCGTCTCCGGCGTGTTCGCCGTTCCTCTTCTAAGCACGAACGGAATGAGGGCAACCGGCGTCACCGTCGCTTCGTCCAGCGGCAATCCTGCAAACAGCGAAATGGCAAACGTTTTGAATCGTTTCGTCGGCAGCACATGCAGTCGGATGCGCTGCAGCTGCCCTCTCTCGAATTGGGTCACTCGGTTTGCTCCTTCCTGGCGGCTCGATATATAAGTAAATCTATTCCAGTTGTCAAGTCTCTATACCATTCTAACCTATCGGAAATGGAAGAAGCAACCACTGCTGCCCTTGGCAGAAACGGCTGCTTCCTATCTTTAAACTCGTATGCTACATGCAGAAAATGTGCTTGCCGATCGTCTTGATCTGGGTCCGGGTCCATATCCATTTCGACGTTGCCGTATCGGGGTTGAAATAGTAGAGGCAGCCGCCCGACGGATCCCAGCCGTTAATCGCGTCCTCTACCGCTTCGCGCGCCTTCTCGTTCGGCGTCAGCCATATTTGTCCGTCCGCAACGGCCGTGAATGCGCCAGGCTGAAAAATAACGCCGTAAATCGTGTTCGGAAAGCTTTGCGATTTCAACCGGTTAATAATGACGGCCGCAACGGCGACTTGTCCTTCGTACGGCTCGCCCCGCGCTTCCCCGTAAACGGCGTTGGCCATGATGCGCAGATCGTTATCCGACAAGCCGAGCCGGTTCGACTTGGCGATCGAAGAGTCCGAGCTTCCTCCGCCTCCGCCGCTTGAGCCCGGATTGTTCGTCGTCGGTGCGGTCGGTCTCCACGACTTCGTCGCTTCCCATAGCTTAAGCTTCGTCTTGGCGCCGACGACGCCGTCCGATTTCAATCCGAACTTCCATTGAAACCAAGTGACCGCGTTGCGGGTCTCCCTGCCGAATTGGCCGTCGATTTTCCCTTTGAAATAACCAAGGTGCGTCAGCCGTCCTTGAAGTTCGTATACATCGTTGCCTGATGAGCCTTCCTTTAACGTCGCGTTGCTGAACGTTTCGGCCGCTTCCCGTCCGCCGTGCAGCAGCGAGAAGGATCCGAACAGCAGCAGCACGATAATCGAGGTCACCGCTATCAACCGTTTTTTCATGAAGGGATCTGCCTTTCTCATGCAAGTTCGTACGCCTGATAGTAGGCGTCGTCTACCTGTAGTATGAGAAAGTGCTCCCGCTTCTATGCACAATCTCCCGATGCGGGCAAACCCCGTAAAATCAGGAGCTTATCCGGCCGGCCTGAAACTGCTCGATCGTAATGAGAACTTCGCGCGGTTTGCTTCCTTCGTACGGACCGACGACGGAGCGCGCTTCCATCTGATCGATCAGCCGGGCCGCTCTCGTATAGCCTATTCTCATTCTGCGCTGGAGCAGCGATACCGAAGCTTGCTTCGCTTCGACGATTATTTGGACCGCCTGATCGTACAGCTCGTCGAGATCGTCGTCGCCCTCCGCGGTTTCTTCCTCCACCTCGGGCACTAAATCTTCTTTGTATTCGGCTTCGGCTTGATCCCTCGCGTAATTGACGAGCGTCTCCACCTCCTGGTCGGACAGGAAAGCGCCCTGGACCCGGATCGGCTTGGACATACCTACGGGCAGGAACAGCATGTCCCCGCGGCCGAGCAGCTTCTCCGCGCCGGCCATGTCGAGAATCGTCCGCGAATCGACTTGCGAGGATACCCCGAAGGCGATCCTGGACGGGATATTCGCTTTGATAACGCCCGTAATAACGTCGACGGACGGCCTTTGCGTCGCAATAATAAGGTGAATGCCCGCCGCGCGCGCCATCTGGGCCAGCCTCGCGATCGAATCCTCGACGTCGTTCGCCGCGACCATCATCAAATCCGCAAGCTCGTCCACGATAACGACGATATACGGAAGCACGGCGGCCGGATTGTCGGCCATGAGCGCGTTGTAACCTTCGATATTCCGCGTTGCCGATTTCGAGAACAATTCGTAGCGCTTCTCCATCTCGACGACGATTTTTTTGAGCGCGAGCGAAGCGCGCCTCGGATCGGTCACGACGGGCGCGAGAAGATGCGGAATACCGTTGTATACGTTCAATTCGACCATCTTGGGGTCGATCATCAGAAATTTAACTTCGTCGGGAGCCGCTTTGTACAAGATGCTCGTTATGATCCCGTTAATGCAGACGGATTTGCCGGAGCCGGTGGCGCCGGCAACGAGCAGATGGGGCATCTTGGCCAAATTGCCGACGATGGTTTGACCCGATATGTCCCTGCCGAACGCGATGGACAACTTCGAAGAAGCGTTCTGGAACGTCGCCGTCTCCATCACTTCCCGCATCGTAACGACCGACACTTCCATGTTCGGCACCTCGATGCCGATCGCCGACTTGCCCGGAATGGGAGCTTCCATCCGAACGTCCTTTGCCGCCAACGCCAGCGCGATATCGTCCGTAAGTCCGACGATGCGGCTTACCTTAACGCCGGTCGCCGGCTGCACCTCATACCTGGTGACCGCCGGCCCGCGAACGACGTCGAGCACTTTCGCGCGAACGCCGAAGCTTTCCAGCGTCGCCTCCAGCTTTCTTTTGGAGTCGTACATATCGGTGGCGTCCGATCCTTTGCCCAACGGATTCGGCTTATTGAGCAAGGAGAACGGCGGCAGCAAATACGGCTTCGAAGCTCCAATGCTTCCCTCCGCTTCCGATGCCGGCTTCCTTGCGGCTTGCTCCGAGGCTTCTCCCGTCTCCAGCGCATCCGAGCCATCGACTTCCCCTCGATCGGTTGGGTCGATATCCCTGGGATAACCATCTTCATCTTCCGTTTCATCCGTCTCTTCCGCCATTTGCGGATCGAAATCGGTAAGCGCGCTGTCGTCGGCGTCCAACGTACCGAGCTCGCCGGGAATAACCGAATCGGCGCGATCGTCCGGGCCGTCATCCTCCCAAGGAGCGCGCTCGTCCTGCGCGGCTTGGCCGGGATGGACCGTATCGCCCAAATCGACGCCGGACTTCTCCCAAGCCGGCTCGCCCGGCTGCCTGGACGGGCTGCCGTTTCCTCTGGAATGCTCGTCTTCTGGTTCAAGCACCCACTCGTCGTCCTCGTTATCCGCATCGTCCGGCACCTGCTGCCTCGCCTCCTGCTTCCAGGAGAAGAAGAGCGATCTTCGCCTTCTCGGAGGCGGAGCGACGTAGACGTCGTCATCGTCGTCCATCGTATCGTCGTCGTAATCGGCCGCTCCTCCGCTCGGGCCCGCATTCGCTGCCGCCGTTCTAGCGGACGCTCTTGCGGATGCGCGGTTCGTCCATTTCGCCCCGAGCAGCTTGAAGACGCGAACGGCTCTGACGCTGACGATTCTGCCCAGCTCAACGTAGGATTTGCCGGTCATCAACATAATGGCGATGGCAAACATAACGAACATGATGAGCTTCGCGCCATAATAACCGAATAAAGAAAAGAACAAGGAATATTGCACGGCTCCGACGTAGCCGCCGCTAATCTGTTTATCCCGTATCGGCACGTCGTTCTCGGGCGTGACGGATATTAACGACAATCTTAAATCGCTGCTAAGCTGGTTTAAGATGAGGCCTCCCGACAACTCGGACGTTGGGCCGAGCTTCCGATCGATCTCGGAGATCGAGCTCATCAAGGTAAAAGCCAACACCAAAATAAGCAAGCCTGTCCGCTTATTCGTCCATCCGCGCGGCCAAGCTCGCTTAATCATGACGGCAAGCCCTATGAAGATGCCGACCAGTGCCAGAACGAAATAAAATTTGCCCAGGACGAGACCGAACAGCTTCGATAACGATCGGCCAACCGCCGCTTCACCCGAAAGCGCGATAATGGAAATCGTAATGAGCAGAATGCCGTAAACCTCATATTTTAAAGTAGCTCCGATTGATTTCTTACGTCTTCTTCTCTTTGCCAAATCAGTCACCTCTGGTAAAACATTATACCATAGGTGGACAAATGTTCCTATGAGACATAGGTACGAACATCAGTTTGGCGTCGAACGATAACTGACGAGCGTACCCGGCGTCAAATTCGGATTCAAATAATCGTCAAGACTGCAGTCGAGCAGCCGCACGATTTTGCCGATTCCGGGAGCGACGGGCGTAACCTGCATTTTGATGCCGTGCGCGTAAACTTCTTGCGGCGCCTCCGCTTTCTCGTGAATACCGTCGAGAACGAGCTCGAGGGGCATATTCGTATACAAGGTCATACCGGGCTCACCGCCAGCTTCGACTGCTTATGCGCTTCTATGCGCATATTCAGCTCGCGAATCGCTTCGCCCAAACCGCCGACCCTGTCGATCAATCCGTGCTTGACCGCATCCGCGCCGATTACCGTCGTACCGATATCCCTCGTCAGCTCGCCCGTCTTGAACATTAAATCTTTGAAGGTCTGTTCGGTCACGTTCGAGTGGGCCGTCACGAACCGGACGACGCGCTCCTGCATTTTGTCCAAATATTCGAACGTCTGCGGCACGCCTATGACAAGACCGTTCAAGCGGATCGGATGAATCGTCATCGTAGCCGTCTCCGCGATAAACGACAAATTGCCCGCCACCGCGATCGGAACGCCGATCGAATGGCCGCCGCCGAGAACAAGCGTGACCGTCGGCTTGGATAAGGAAGAAATCATTTCGGCAATCGCCAGACCCGCTTCGACGTCGCCGCCGACCGTGTTCAGCACGATAAGCACGCCCTCGATTTTCGGATTTTGTTCCGCCGCCACCAGCTGAGGGATAAGATGCTCGTACTTCGTCGTTTTATTTTGCGGCGGCAGAACAAGATGCCCTTCCACCTGCCCGATGATCGTCATGCAAAAAATGTTCGATTCGGCCGGCGCGGGCGTCGCCGTCTGGCCGAGCTGCTGAATCGTCTCGACGACGTTGCCCGTCTTCCTCTTCTCGTCCGCGCCCGGTTCTTGCTGCTCGGATGTCATTCCGTTTCTTGTTTGCCACATGATGTATAGGATCCCCCTCATTCAAGCGTAACGACCGCCGCTTCGCAATAGTTAAAATACAGCTTGTCATAGTATGGAGTCGGGGGCTGAATTTATTCGGAACATTTGATTGCATAAAAAAAAGGATCGCTTGTATCCGCTGCGGCATGCGCGGTTGCGACAAGCGATCCTCATTCATTTCGTGATTGGGGGTTATACTTCCATAATGATTGGCAAAATCATCGGACGTCGGCGGGTCTGCTCGTACAAGAAGCGTCCCAGTGCGTCTTTTACGTTCGTCTTCAGCGAGGCCCACTCGTTCACCTTATCGTTCATTAGCCGGTTCAGCGTTGAAGTTACGATCCGGTTCGCTTCGTCCAGCAAGCCTTCGGACTCGCGCACGTACACGAAGCCGCGCGAGATGATGTCCGGTCCGGACACGATGGCGCCGTCCTGCTTGCTGAGCGTGACTACAACGACCAGGATGCCGTCCTGCGACAGCAGCTTGCGGTCGCGCAAGACGATATTGCCGACGTCTCCTACGCCAAGCCCGTCGATCAGGACGTTGCCGGCCTGCACCTTCGCGCCTTTGCGTGCGCTTCCGTTCTGGAACTCGACCGTATCGCCGTTATCGACGATAAATATGTTCTCGCGGTCGATGCCAATCGATTCGCCGAGCCTGCCGTGCTGACGCAGCATCCTGTACTCGCCGTGAATCGGAATAAAATATTTCGGCTTAATCAAATTAAGCATGAGCTTCAATTCTTCCTGACTGCCGTGACCGGATACGTGCACGCCCGAGACGGAACCGTTGCCGTAGATAACGTTGGCGCCAAGGCGGAACAGCTCGTCGACCGTGCGGCCAACGTAGCGTTCGTTGCCCGGAATCGGCGTCGCGGCGATGATGACCGTATCGCCAGGCAAAATGTCGACCTTGCGGTGCGTCGAGCGCGCCATTCTCGTTAGCGCCGACATCGGCTCGCCCTGACTGCCTGTACATAAAATGACCACGCGATCGGCCGCCAGCTTGTTTACTTCCTCCGGCTCGATGATCATGCCCTCCGGAATGTTCAAGTAACCGAGATCGGAAGCGATGCCGACGACGTTAACCATGCTTCGTCCGACGACGGCAATTTTGCGGCGGGTTGCGATCGCGGCATTGATGATTTGTTGAATCCGATGCACGTTGGACGCGAACGTCGCGACCACGACGCGTTGCGACGATTTGCGGAAAATGTCTTCCAGGTTGTCGCCCACCTGCGCTTCGGACGGCGTAAAGCCCGGGCGTTCCGCGTTCGTGCTGTCCGATAGCAGCGCCAGTACGCCGCGTTTGCCGATTTCGGCGATCCGCTGCAGGTCGGCGAACTGATCGTTGACCGGCGTATGGTCGAACTTAAAGTCCCCCGTATGGACGACCGTTCCTTCAGGCGTGTCGAGGCATACGCCGACCGAATCGGGAATGCTGTGGTTCGTCTTGAAGAAAGAGGCGCGAATCGATCCGAGCTGAATTTCGGAATCCGCGTTGATGAGAATCCGTTTCGTTTCGCCGAGCAAGCTCGCTTCCTTCAATTTCCCTTCGATTAGACCAAGCGTCAGCTTTGTCGCGTAGATGGGAACGTTTAAATTTTTGAGTACGTACGGCAATCCGCCGATATGGTCCTCGTGTCCGTGCGTAATGATGATCCCGCGCACTTTGTCGCGGTTTTCGGTTAAGTACGAAATATCCGGAATGACGATATCGATTCCGAGCATATCCTCTTCCGGGAACTTCAATCCCGAGTCGACAACGACGATGTCGTTGTTGTGCTGAATGACGTACATGTTTTTTCCGATCTCGCCTACTCCGCCAAGCGCGAATACGAGCAGCTTATCCTGGTTGTTCTTTTTAGACAAGTGTATCTTGACCTCCTTATATGATTACAGAGCAATTGCTGCCCCGTTAATTCCATTCGCTAATCGCTATTGTTCTTCGTTCCGATGTGCTGAAAACGCCGGATGCCGCTCCGGCGCTTTGTTCCATTGCTAAATATTTGCCGCACCCAATCACTTGAACCCATTATACATGAAGAAAAAGATGGAATACAAGTGAAACCCGATAAGCCGTTACCGGATAGGCTTCCCCAAAAAATAAAACCGATGCTGGATGCACCGGCTGCAATCAACGATTCGCGTATGATTACAAAATCAACTCGCGCAAAAATGCGGCTTCCGCTTCGTTTACCGTGACGAGCGGCAGTCTTACTCCGCCAACCGGAAATCCCTTCAGGCCGAGGGCGTATTTCACGGCTACCGGATTCGGAACGGGATGCGGGCAGTAGAACAGGCCTTTGAACACCGGGAAGCATTCGCCGTTCAGCTTGGCGGCCTCCTGCACCTTGCCGTTCAGGTAAGCGTTGATTAGGTTTTTCATCTCTGCGCCGATAATATGGCTGGCCACGCTGACGATGCCGTATGCGCCAACGGCAAGCGAAGTCAAGGTGGCGCTGTCGTCGCCGCTGTACACCTTGAATCCATCCGGGGCTTCGCTAATAATTTGCGTAAGCTGATCCGAGTTCGCGCAATCCTTGGTCGCGACGACGTTGTCGATCTGGGCGAGACGAAGCGTGGTCTGCGCGGAAATATTAACCCCCGTGCGTCCTTCGACGTTGTACAGGATGACCGGCAGCTTTGTCGATTCCGCGATCGCTTTGAAATGCTGGTACAGCCCTTCCTGATTCGGGCGGTTATAATAAGGTGCGACCAGCAGCACGCCGTCGACGCCGGCCGCCTCCGCCTCCTTGGTCAAATGGATGGAATGGGCCGTGTTATTGCTGCCCGTACCGGCAATAATTTTGCAACGGCCATTCGCGTGCTTGACGGCGAATCGGAACAGCTCCAGCTTCTCTTCGTCCGACAGCGTCGGCGATTCGCCGGTCGTTCCGGAAACCACTAGACTGTCGCTTTGCTGATCCTCTATCAAATAATCGATCAACCGGCCCGTCGTAGGCCAATCGATCCGACCATCCGCATCGAATGGCGTTACCATCGCGGTAATCAATCTTCCAAATTCCATTTGAATTCCTCCTAGAAAATGTGACAGTCTATCGATGCAGCTCGAACTTCGCGTGCAGCGCACGCAGCGCCTCCGCCATATCCGTCTGACGGATGAGCACCCAGATCGTCGTATTGGAATCGGCCGATTGCATAATGGTGATGCCCTGTTCCGTCAGCGCTTCCACGATGCGCGCCATAACGCCGGGCTCGCCGTTCATGCCTCCGCCGATGACGGAAACTTTGGCGCATCCGCTTATGGCCGTCGGCGAGTAGCCGCCTTCCCTCAGTACGTGCACGGCGCGGTCCGCATCCTTGTCGAAGACGGTATACACGGCTCCGCTGGGCGTCACGTTTATGAAGTCCACGCTGATATGATGCTTCGCCATCGATTGAAAGACTTGCAGTTGTACGTCGTTGCGGCCTTCAATGGCTTTGACCGAAATTTGCGTGATGCCGGTCGAGTGGGCGATTCCCGTCACGTGCCGGTCCTTCACGGATAAACTGGCTTTAAGAGCCGGCGAATCCGTCACCAGCGTCCCCGTCTCCTCCGAGAAGGTCGAGCGTACGCGAAGCGGAACTCTGGCTTGCTGGGCGATCTCTACGGCTCTGGGATGAATAACTTTCGCCCCTTGCCTCGCCATGTTGCAAATCTCGGCATAGCCGACGACCTGCAGCGGCCTCGCTTCCTCGACGATCCGCGGGTCCGCGGTCAAGATTCCGTTAACGTCCGTATAAATATCCACCATCTCGGCCCGGAGCGCCGCGCCGAGCGCGGTCGCGGACGTATCGCTGCCGCCTCGGCCAAGCGTCGTCGTATCGCCGCTTGCCGAAATGCCTTGGAAGCCCGTTACGATGACGATCGAGCCCGCTTGCAGATGGCCGATGATTTTATCTGGACGGATCTCTTTGATCCGCGCTTGCCCAAACTGCTCGTCGGTCAGTATGCCCGCCTGTCCGCCGGTCAAAGCTACGGCCGGGATGCCGCCCGCAATTAGCAGACTGCATAGCGCGGCGGCGGAAATAATCTCTCCGCAGCCGAGCAGCATATCCCGCTCCCGCGCGGGCAGCTTGTCGCCGTTGTCTCGAATTAGCTGCAATAACGTATCCGTGGCATACGGATCGCCGCTCCTGCCCATGGCCGAAACGACGACGACGATGGAGAAACCGTTAGCCCGTTCTCTCCTTATATGATCGATTACGCGTTCTCTGGCCCGTTCGGTCGATAGAGAGGTGCCCCCGAATTTTTGAATCAGGATGCGCATTTCATTCTCCTCCGTTAACGATCCCAGGAAGAGCAGCGTATTACCCTTTACTTAATGGCCTAACCTGTTGCGATATTGCTGCGATTCATATCCATCCGTTACTGCGTCTGTAAGCGGGTTGTTCTTGACGATCCGCCTATTAAGTCCGCGTTCGCGCTCGAGCTTGCAACTCGAACGGCCGAGGCGCGCAGGCCGGTTTGCCGTCTGCTTCGGCCGCTAGCGGGCACTGCTGGGTTCGCGGGATCATCCTCGCCCGGCGCGTCCGCCAGCAGTCGCTTAACCTCTTCCAAATCGTAGTTGTATTTATGCTAGGTCAAGCATTATTGCGCCCGTTCGACGAGCAGCGGCTGCAGCTGCTTGCCCTGCAGGGCGGCCTCGCAAGCTTCCATGATCAAATCCATCCGGGCTACCAGCGAATTAGGCTTCTGAACCGGATTATCCTGACCGAACGGCACGAAATAGATGTTCTTGGCCACCAGCAGCTTCGCGATATTGGCAGCGTTCAGCCCGAGTCCGTCATTCGTCGAAATCGCGAGCACGAGCGGACGGCCGTTACGCATCTGCGCCTTGGCTGCCATAAGAACGGCGCTGTCCGTAATGGCGTTCGCGAGTCGGCTCGTCGTATTTCCCGTGCACGGCGCGATGACGAGCACGTCAAGCAGCTTCGAAGGCCCCAGCGGCTCCGCTTGCACGATCGTCGATATAAGATCATTGCCCGTGATCGCTTTAAGCTGCGTCTGCCAATCCTCCGACGAACCGAATCTCGTGTCCGTCGTCATAATCGTATTCGACACGATCGGGATCACTTTCGCTCCCGCGTCGACGAATCTCTTAATTTGAGGCATCACTTCGGCAAACGTGCAGTGCGATCCGGACAGCGCATAGCCTACCGTAATTCCGTTCCAGTTCATATCCCGTTCCCCCGCTTCATCGAATCTTCCAAAATCAACTGTGATAAGCAATCCGCCATGATTCGGCCAGCTGTTTTCGGTGCGACGATTCCGGGAAGTCCGGGCGCGAGCAGCGCCTTAATCCCCCTCTTCTCGGCAAAGCGGAAATCCGTTCCGCCCGGCTTCGAGGCAAGGTCGATTATGACGGCTCGAGAAGGTAAATTAGCGATAATTTGTGCTGTGACTATCATAGTCGGAATTGTATTAAAAAGCAAGTCAATATTGCTTACATGCTGCAACAAACCGCTGATGTAGAAAGGCTCGAAGCCCATCTCCGCCGCCCTTGCGAATTGCTCCGAACGGCGTACGCCGACCTTCACCTTCGACCCGAGGCCCTGCAGCGTCCGCGCCAACGTAAATCCGGTCCGGCCAAGTCCGAGCACCATCGACGAAGAGCCGTGAATCGTAATGTCCGTGTTCTGAATCGCCATCATCAGGGCGCCTTCCGCGGTCGGTATAGAGTTGTAAATGGCCACGTCGTCGCGGTCGAACAGCTCCACGAGCTTCAAGCTATTCTGATCGCAAAGCTCGCGCAAATACGATTTGGCCATCCCCGTATATACGGTGCAATGCTTCGGCAGCTTTGCCAAATGGCTGTTCGTAAGCTGAAGCTGCCGGTCGCTGAATACCGCATGGATGAATCCTTGATCGTCCGTGCCGACGGCAGGAAGCAGCAGCGCGTCGACGCCTTCGAACAGCTGCTCTTCGAACTCGGCCTGCACGGCTCCGTCAAGCGACGAATGCAGACCGTCAAAGCCCGATACGGTTACCGTCGCATCAAGCTCCGTCAGCTTGCGGATGACTTCCAGCTGTCTCGCGTCGCCGCCAAGCATCAGCACTTGAACGCCTGTTAGCATCAAGCTTCACTCCTTTCTTGCTACTGGCTCTAAATCATCTTATGCCAGCGCCCAGAGCGGGGTGAAAAAGAAAAAAAGATCGGAGCATCGGCTCCGATCTTTCTCCTCATCGTTATTATAACGTCACTGCGACTATACGCCCGTATGCCCGAACCCGCCCGCGCCCCTAATCGTCTCGGGGAGCTCTTCCGCTTCGGTTATCGTTACGCTCGGCACTTGCTGGAACACCATTTGGGCAATGCGTTCCCCTCGCGTTATCGTGAACGGCTCCTGTCCCAAATTAACGAGCAGCACCTTCACCTCGCCGCGATAATCTGCGTCGATCGTCCCGGGCGAGTTCAGGCAGGTGATGCCATGCTTCAGAGCAAGCCCGCTGCGGGGCCGGATTTGGGCTTCCAGCTCACCGGGCATCGCCATGGCGAAGCCCGTCGGGATTAGCTTGCGCTCCCCAGGCGCCAGCACGACAGGCTCCTCAACGGCCGCCTGCAGGTCGAAGCCTGCCGCCCATTCGGACATTTTGCGCGGAATCGCGATATCTTCGTTGCCGCCCAGCCGCTTAAATTGAACTTGAAACAAATTGATCCCTCCTGATTTGCGCCGCCGCTTTATCGTTCGATCCGACCATCGCGACCGCGAACGGAGACGCAAGCAGCCGCTTCGTCACCTCGCGGACGTCGTCCATCGTCACGCCGTCGATTCGTTTCAGCAGCTCGTCTAGCGTGTAGTGCCTGCCGATCATCAGCTCGTTCTTCCCGAGCCGGTTCATTCGGCTGCTCGTGCTCTCCAAGCTCAGGATCAAGCTCCCTTTGAGCTGTTCCTTGCCGCGATGAAGCTCGTCGTCGGCGAGACCGTTTACGGACAGCTCCCCGAGCTGCTCGATCGTCAAATCGAGCACGTCCTTCGTCTGCTTGGGCGCCGTGCCCGCATACACCGTGAATAAGCCCGTATCCGCATAGGACGTATGATAGGAATAAACCGAATAGGCAAGGCCCCGCTTTTCTCGGATTTCCTGGAACAGCCGCGAGCTCATTCCTCCGCCCAGCGCGTTATTAAGCAAAATCATCGCGTACAAGTTTTTATCGGTGATCGAACAGCCTGGAAACGAGATGCAAATATGGTTTTGCTCCGTTTTTTTCTTATGGAACAAATAGTCGCCGCGGAAGGCGGGCGAAACGTCCGGAGCCTCTCCCTTGCTTCGGTTCGCGAACGCGCCGAAATGCTTCTCGAGCAGAGCGAGCAAGGCGTTCTCCTCCACGTTGCCCGCGACGCTGATTACCGTATTGTCAATCGTATACTTCTCGTCCATATAGCCGCGGAGCGTATCCGAATTCATCGCGGTCAACCGCTCGTCGAGTCCAAGGATCGAATATGCCAACGGATGGTCGCCGTAGGAAGCGCGAGAAGCCTCGTCGTGCACCTTGTCGTCAGGCGTGTCCTCGTACATCGCGATTTCCTCGAGAATGACGTTCTTCTCCTTCGCCAGTTCCTCCGGATCGAGCGTCGAATGGAAGAACATATCCGAAAGCGCGTCAGCCGCCAGCGGCAAGTGCTCGTCGAGCACCTTCGCGAAATAGCATGTATATTCCTTGGAGGTGAACGCGTTCACATTGCCCCCGATGCCGTCGAACAAGTCGGCGATGTCCTTCGACGAGCGATTCGCCGTCCCCTTGAAGAGCATATGTTCGATAAAATGCGAGATCCCGTTATTTTCCGGCGTTTCGTTGCGGGAGCCGGTTTTGACCCAAATCCCGAACGAGACCGATCTGACGGTCGGTATGTATTCAACGACGACGCGCAAGCCGTTGCTGAGCGTATATTTGTTCACCTGGTGTCCTCCTAAAGTTTTGTCTGGCAGCCGTATACACTTGATAGCTACTATATCAGAATCCGCCTTCGCTCTCAACAGCGGCCGGAACGCGGCTGGAGGACAGCGTCTCGCTGACCGTGCCGATCGCGTACCCTCTCGCCTTCGCCGTCTGGATGATGCCCCCGATCGAGTCCCGCGTGGTAGCGGTCGGATGCATGAGGATCAGGGCGCCGGGCTCGAGCTTCGCCGATATCCGGCGCAGAACCGTATCCGCGGGAGGCTTCTGCCAGTCGATCGTATCGATCGTCCAGAGGACCGTTTTCAAGCCTTGTTCTTCGGCGATTTGCACCGTAGCCTGGCTATAAGAGCCAGACGGCGGCGCGAACCACTTATTATCGACGTTAAGGACGGATTTTAGCAAATCTTCCGTTCTCGCGATTTGCGAGTGGGCGGCCTGCCGGCCCAGCGTCTTCATATCGGGATGGGAGTAGGCGTGGTTGGACATCTCGTGTCCGTCAGCTTGAATTTGCTTGGCTACGTCCGGATTTTTTTTCAGCCAGCTGCCGTCGAGGAAGAAGGTCGCCTTCACTTGCTCCCGTTTGAGCGTAGACAAGATGAAATCTATGTATTCGTTGCCCCATGCGACGTTGATCATGAGCGAAATCATTTTTTTGTTCGGATTGCCCCGGTAGATCGGAATCGGCCCCAGGTCCTTCAGCTGGATGGCGGGCTCGACCTCCTTGAAAAAATAACGGATCGGGCTAACGCCCGGCGCCGCCAGCGCCTCTTGCAGCGTCTTGTCGATATCGACTTCGAGGCCGTTGTAGCCGGGAATCGCTTTCCATACCCGATCGATTCTGGCGTTCTCCGGCGCGATTCGCCTCTTCTCCGCTTCGCCCGTAATCTCCGCGAGCAGCCGCTGCCTCTCCGATTCGTCATGCGCCGAGCGCATCGCGGTAATGGCGGGCTCGCCGTATTTCATCGCGGCGAGAAACCGGGACACTTCGTCGTTCGTGCTGACGAACGCCAACACGAGAAGCATACTGGCGGCTATGACTATCGCTTTTCTAACCATCATCTTCTTCACTCCCATAAGACGGCCTCCCATGCTCTCAAGGCTTGACACCGGAAGAAAGCACGTTACTCCATATGTATGAGAATTGGGACGAGGATATGAAAAACAAAAAGAGACAGATCGAATCTGACTCTTTTTACTCCATGCCGTATGGGTCCCCGATAAAGCGCGGTTCCGGGCTCTTACTTCTGAGCCGCTTCCTGCGTCAGCAGCACCTTCGCGGACAAATTGATTCTGCCTTGCTGATCGATCTCCGTTACTTTTACCCGGATCGTATCGCCGATGTTGACGACGTCCTCGGTCTTCGCGACGCGCTCGGTGGAAAGCTGGGAAATGTGGACGAGTCCGTCCTTGTTCGGCAAAATTTCGACGAACGCGCCGAACTTCTCTACCCGCTTGACCGTGCCGACGTAAATTTCGCCGACGACGACTTCCTTCACGATGCCTTCGATGATCGATTTCGCCTTCTGGTTCATCTCCTCGTTCGACGAAGCGATGAATACCATGCCGTCTTGCTCGATATCGATTTTGACGCCGGTTTCTTCGATGATTTTATTGATGATTTTGCCGCCGGCGCCGATAACGTCTCGGATTTTGTCCGGATTGATGCGCAGCGTCAAAATTTTCGGAGCGTACTTCGACAGGCTCGTCCGGGAAGCCGGCATGCTCGCAAGCATTTTGTCCAAAATGAACATCCGTCCGACGCGCGCCTGCTCCAGCGACTGACGCAAAATTTCGCGGTCGATGCCGGCGATCTTAATGTCCATCTGAATAGCGGTTACGCCCTCGGCCGTGCCCGCTACTTTGAAGTCCATGTCGCCAAGGTGGTCTTCCATGCCCTGGATGTCCGACAAAATGGAAAAATGGTCGCCGCTCTTAATGAGACCCATCGCAATGCCCGCGACTGGAGCTTTAATCGGCACGCCCGCGTCCATCATCGCCAGCGTGCTCGCGCAAATGCTCGCCTGCGAAGTCGAGCCGTTCGATTCGAGCACCTCGGATACGAGGCGGATCGTATACGGGAAGTCCGCTTCCGATGGAATAACCTTGGACAGCGCGCGCTCCCCGAGCGCGCCGTGACCGATCTCGCGACGTCCCGGCGCGCGCAGCGGACGGGCTTCCCCTACGCTGAACGGCGGGAAGTTGTAATGGTGCATGAAGCGCTTCGTCTCTTCCGGTGAAATGCCGTCCAATATTTGCACGTCGCCCATCGCGCCGAGCGTACAGACGCTAAGTGCCTGGGTTTGTCCGCGCGTGAACAAGCCGGAGCCGTGCGTTCTAGGCAGCAGGGCGACATCGCATTCGATCGGGCGGATTTCGTCCAGCTTCCGGCCGTCCGGACGAACCTTCTCGACGGAAATGAGGCGGCGCACTTCTTCCTTTACGATGTCGTACAGCACTTCCTTCACGTCGGCAAGGAGCTCAGGCGTTTCGGCGTATTGCTCCTCGAAGTGGGCGACGGCCTTGCTGTTCACGGCATCGATCGCGTCCTGGCGCGCATGCTTCTCCTCGATGCGAATCGCTTCCACCAGCTCGGCGGACGCGAAAGCGCGAACGTCCTCGTTCACTTGCTCGTTAACGGCATGAAGCTTGACTTCCATCTTCGGCTTGCCGGCTTTTTCCTGCAGTTCTTCGATCTTAGCCACGATGTCCTTAATCGCTTCGTGTCCGAACATGATCGCCTCGAGCATGACGTCTTCCGGAACCTCGTTCGCTTCCGCTTCGACCATCATGATCGCGTCCTTGGTGCCCGAGACGACAACGAACAAGTCGGTCTGCTGCTCCTGCTCAACCGTCGGGTTGATCAAAAACTCGCCGTTGATGCGGCCTACGATTACGCCTCCGATCGGCCCGTCGAACGGCACGTCGGAAATGGAGAGCGCCGCGGAAGTCC
This sequence comes from Paenibacillus arenilitoris, assembly GCF_014705655.1. GTDB lineage: Bacteria > Bacillota > Bacilli > Paenibacillales > Paenibacillaceae > Pristimantibacillus > Pristimantibacillus arenilitoris. The sequence continues at coordinate 40,439 of NZ_JACXIY010000023.1, forward strand.
CGATCATGGACGCGATTTCGGGCGAGCAGTCCTGATCGACGCTCATGACGATGTTCATGACCTGCACGTCGTTCCGGAAGCCTTCCGGGAACAACGGGCGGATCGGCCTGTCCGTCAAGCGGCTGGACAAGATCGCTTTCTCGCTGGGGCGGCCTTCGCGCTTGATGAAGCCGCCGGGAATTTTGCCGACGGCGTACAGACGCTCTTCGTAGTTGACGGTGAGCGGGAAGAAATCCAAATCTTTCGGTCCCGGCGAAGCCGTGACCGTACACAATACAACCGTGTCGCCGTATTGAACGGTTACCGCGGCATTCGCCTGCTTGGCCAGGCGGCCGGTCTCGAGCGTCAACGGTCTGCCGCCGAGCGTCATTTCAATTCGTTGTACCATCTTATCCCTCCTAATATGTAATCTGTCTTTCTATCGCAGCGCCTTTACTGGCATTTTTTTCTGAGAAATTACCTATTACAAAAAGCAACCCGAATCCTCGTATCCGTTATTCCCGGACGGCAGGACAACCAGGTTGCTTTTCATTACGCATGTTTTAACGGCGAAGGCCGAGTTTTTCGATCAATGCGCTGTAACGTCTAACATCGTTGTTCTTCAAGTAAGCAAGCAGCTTACGGCGCTGACCTACCATCTTGAGCAAACCGCGACGGGAGTGGTGGTCTTTCTTATGCTCCCGCAAATGTTGCGTCAAGTTAACGATGTTCTCAGTCAGGATAGCGACTTGAACCTCCGGAGAACCGGTGTCGGTAGCGTGCGTCTTGTGAGTCTCGATCAGTTCTTGTTTACGTTCTTGCGTAATTGCCATCCTCGTTCACCTCCTTCTTCATAATCGCCGTTAGCCTCGACGCCGTCGGTGAGAACGGGCACCCAAGCTAAGGTTAAGTCAATGGGCAAAGCATACGAAAGTATGTCTACTCACAACGTTTTAAAGTATAACATATCGGATAGTCCGTTGTCGAGGAGAACGTGGGCCCTGTCAGGATAATCCGCGCATTCGCCTTAAAGTGTATAATGCTCGGCCGCTTTCCTGGCTTGCAAGCTGTCCGCTTCAATTTGCTTGATCAGCTCGTCGACGGATCCGAATTTGCGTTCGGGCCGGATAAAGGAGCGGAATTGCACCCGGATCCGCTCGCCGTAAATGTCGCGGCCGAAGTCGAACAAATGGGCTTCCATGACCGGCTGCACGTTCTGCTCGTTGAAGGTTGGCTTAATCCCGTGATTCAATACGCCGGAGTAAGCCTGCCCGCCGACCCAGAGCGTAATCGCGTACACGCCGAGCCTAGGCGGAACGTACGGAGCGCCATATTGCAGATTGGCCGTCGGGAATCCGATCGTCCGGCCTCTGCCGTCGCCGTGGACAACCGTTCCCGCAACCTCGTACGGGCGGCCGAGCAGGCGCTCCGCCAAAGCCAGATCGCCCTGCTCCAGCGCTTCGCGGATATAGGTGCTGCTTACCTTGATCCCGTTCTCGTACAACGGTTCGACGATATGCACATCGATATCCGGTTCGCCAAGACGCTTTAACGCTTCCGTGTCGCCCGCGCCTCTGTGGCCAAAGTTAAAGTCAAAGCCGACGACGACCTTCTCCGCGCGAAGCTTTCGAAGCACCTCGTCGACGAAGCGCCCCGGAGGCACGGCCGCGAATTGTTTGTCAAAGTGCATGACGAAGGCCAGATCCACGCCGAGCTCCGCGAACAGCTCCATCTTCGCATCGAGCGGCGTCAGGCAGCGGTAATATTGCTCGCCCTGCCCGAGAACGTCCTTCGGATGGGGATCGAACGTCAGCACCGCGGAATGCATCCCGGCTTTTTTCGCTTCCGCAACCGCTTGGCGAATGACGTTCTGATGTCCCCTATGAACGCCGTCGAAATGGCCGATTGCCAGGGAAAGAGGTTTGTCCAGCGATAACGTGGCCAAACCGTTTATAGGATAACGTAATGGTATTATTTCCAACGCCGACACACCTGCATTTCCTGTTAACTTTCTACATTCGAAAAAACTTTGACCGGTTTGAACGCGTTAGCGGCGGCATCGACCTCGAATATGCCGAGAAACGCTTGCTCTTCGCTGTATAAGCGGACAAGCCGGCCCGGCTCCGCATGCTCTGCGCTTTCGCCCGCATGCTTGATGCCGATTCGCTGCCCTAACAGCGCCTGCTTGCCTACCGCGGCCGGAACGACCGCTTTGTCCATGTGGGCAATGGCCTGATCGGCTGGGATCAGCCGCGCCTCAAGCTCGCCGCTTTGCTGCAACCGTTCGATTTGCTCCAGCGTGAGGCAGCTTTCCTTCGTGATGCCTCCGGACATCGTCCGGGTCAGCTTCGCCATCGCTGCAGGTACGCCGAGCGCTTTGCCGATGTCCACGCATAACGTTCGGATGTAAGTGCCTTTCGAGCACAGCACGGAAAACGTAATGGTCGGCTGATCCTGCTCAAGCTGCGCATCGATAAGCTCGATGTGATGAATCATCACTTTGCGCGGCTTCCTCTCGACCGTCTTGCCTTCCCTGGCCAACTCGTAGAGACGTTTCCCGTCCACCTTGACGGCCGAGAACATTGGGGGGACCTGCCAGATCTCGCCGGCGAACCGGCCGAGCGCCGAGCGGATCTCGTCCATCGCAACGTTGATGACAGGCTGCCGGTCGACAATCGTTCCCGTCAAATCCTCCGTATCGGTAGCGATGCCAAGCTGCAGGACCGCTTCGTACGCTTTGGGTCTCTCCTGCACGTATTCGACGACTCTCGTCGCGCGGCCGAGGCAAAGCGGCAGAACGCCCGTAACCATCGGATCCAGCGTGCCCGCATGTCCGATCCGCTTCATCTTCAGAATGCGCCGCACTTTTGCGACTACGTCGTGCGAGGTCCAGCCCTCCGGCTTCCATACTGCCAAAATGCCGTCCATCGGTTAAATCAACGCCTTTCTGACTGCTTCCACGAGCCTCGCCGTCGCGTCGGTCAGCGGGCCATCGAGCCTGCAGCCCGCCGCCCTTACGTGCCCGCCCCCGCCGAACGACTGCGCGATCTCCGCGACATTCGCCTTGCCGGCGGAACGAAGGCTCGCTTTGACGGTTCCGTCTTCCGTCTCCTTGAACAAGATGCCGACCTGCACGCCGTCCACGTTAAGCGCGTAATTGACGATACCCTCCAAATCCTCCGGCACGGCGTTCGTATTCTGCAAATCGTTCTTGGCGATATAAACCCAGCCGATTTCCTGATTATCCGTAAACGTCAGCCGGTTTAAAGAAAGTTTAAGCAGCTTTAGCTTGGCCATCGTCATTTTCTCCAGCAGACGGTCGGCGAGCTCGCTACCCGGTACGCCGGTCGCAAGCAGACGCGAGGCGATTTCCATCACCCTGGCGCTCGTGTTCGAGTAGCGGAACCCGCCCGTATCCGTCAGCAAGCCGGTGTAGATGGCGGTGGCGGAATCCAAATCAAGGGCGATGCCCGCTCGCTCGATAAGATCGTACAAAATTTCTACGGTCGCCGCCGCACCGGGACGGATGACGTTCGCGGCGCCGAAAGCGTTGTTCGTCGGATGATGATCGATATTAAGCAGCTTGGCGTCAGGAGCAAAGCAGTCCGATACCTCGCCGATCCGCTTGAAGTCAGCGCAATCGACGGCGATGACCGCATCGTATTTCTGCACAGGGGCGGCCTGCTTGTAATTGACGATCTCGTCGAAAAGATGCAGATAGCTCAGCCTCGACGGCAGCTCTCCCTCATTGATCAAGACCGCCGTCTTGCCCAGCTTCCTCAGCAGCCAGCCAACGGCCACGGTCGAACTGATGGCATCGCCGTCAGGCTGAACGTGCGAGACGACAAGGAAGCTGTCCGCGCGGTCGATGAACGCGAGCGCGTCGTCGAGCTGCTCCAAATAGCCGACTTGCATCGTCATCGGGACGCGTTCCCGCTGTTAATATTTTCGAGGAGCGCCTCGATCCGGCTGCCGTACTCGATGCTGCTGTCGAACTTGAAGATCAGCTCGGGCGTATGGCGAAGGCGCATCCGCTTGCCCAGCTCGGAACGGATATATCCCGTTCCGTTCGCCAGCGCTTTAAGCGTCGCTTCCTTCTGTTCCTCGCTGCCGAGCACGCTCAGAAACACTTTCGCCTGCGACAGATCGCTCGTCGCTTCAACCCCGGTGACGGTAATAAAGCCGATCCGCGGATCTTTCAGTTCAGTCTGTATGATTTGGCTGAGCTCTTTTTTAATTTGCTCGCCGACCCGTCCTACCCGGATTTTTGCCATGCTCTACTCACCTCTCTACGGATTCCATCACAAACGCTTCGATAACGTCTCCTTCTTTGATATCGTTGAAGCGCTCAAGCGTAATTCCGCACTCGTAGCCTTGCGCGACTTCCTTCGCGTCATCCTTGAAGCGTTTGAGCGAGTCGACCTTGCCGGTGTACACGACAATGCCTTCTCGGATGAGCCGCGCTTCCGCGTTGCGCGAAACTTTGCCCGAGGTCACCATGCAGCCGGCGATGGCGCCGACCTTCGTCACCTTGAAGACGTTGCGCACTTCGGCATGGCCGATGACAACCTCTTTGAATACCGGATCAAGCATGCCTTTCATCGCTTGCTCGATTTCGTCGATAACGTTGTAAATGACGCGATGCATGCGAACGTCGACTTTCTCTTGCGCGATGGTCGCCTCCGCCTGCGGATCCGGACGAACGTTGAAGCCGATGACGATGGCGTTCGATGCCGAAGCCAATATGATATCCGACTCCGTGATCGCGCCGACGCCGCTGTGGATGATCTTTACGCGCACGCCTTCGATGTCGATCTTGGCGAGCGAGCCTTTGAGCGCCTCGGCGGAACCTTGAACGTCCGCTTTAATAATAACGTTCAGGTCTTTAATTTCACCATCTTTGATATGGCTATACAGATCGTCGAGCGTAACGCGCGTATTCGCGCCCATTTCGGATTGACGCTGCTTGATCGAACGGCGATCGGCGATTGCGCGCGCCTTGCGCTCGTCCTCGAAAACCATGAACGGATCGCCGGCCAGAGGCACTTCCGTCAAGCCGGTAATTTCCACAGGCGTCGACGGACCCGCTTCCTTCAGACGGCGTCCTTTATCGTTAACCATCGCTCTGACGCGTCCGAAGCAATTCCCCGCAACGAAGGCGTCGCCGATTTTGAGCGTGCCGTGCTGGACGAGAATCCGGGCGACCGGACCTTTGCCTTTGTCGAGCTCGGCCTCGATGACGGTTGCGCGGGCGCGTTTGTCCGGGTTTGCTTTGTAATCGTTGACTTCGGCGACGAGCAGTATCATTTCGAGCAAGTTTTCAAGGCCGATGCGCTGCTTAGCGGATACTTCCACGAATATCGTATCGCCGCCCCACTCTTCCGGCACGAGCTCGTACTCGGTCATTTCCTGCTTGATCTTGTCTACGTTCGCTTCCGGCTTATCGATTTTGTTCACGGCTACGATGATCGGAACGCCCGCCGCTTTGGCATGGTTGATCGCTTCGACCGTCTGCGGCATAATGCCGTCGTCGGCCGCGACGACGATAATCGTAATGTCGGTCACCTGTGCGCCGCGCGCGCGCATTAATGTAAACGCTTCGTGGCCAGGCGTATCGAGGAAGGTGATCTTCTTATGGTTGATTTCGACCTGGTAAGCGCCGATATGCTGCGTGATGCCGCCGGCCTCGCCGCCCGTGACGTTCGTCTTGCGGATCGAGTCGAGCAGCGTCGTCTTGCCGTGGTCGACGTGGCCCATAATCGTAACGACCGGAGGACGCGATACCAAATCTTCTTCTTCGTCCGTTTCCTCCACCGTTTCGAAGGAATCTTCCTCAACCGGAATTTTCACTTCGACCTCAACGCCGTAATCGCCGGCGATCAACAGAATCGCATCCATGTCGAGCTCTTGGTTGATCGTAGCCATAACGCCGAGGAAAATCAGCTTCTTGATAACCTCGGACGCGTCTTTATGAAGCAATTTCGCCAAATCGCCGACGGTCATCGTGCCGCGGACGATAATTTTTTTCGGCGTGTTGTCGATTTTCTCCCGAGGAGGCTGCTGCTGGAATTTGCCGCCGCGCCCTTTGGAGCCGCGGTTGTTTCCTTTGAAGCCGTTCGTCTTGGCGTCGTCGAAACGTCTCTGATTCGGACGGTTCGACTTGCCGCGGTTGCCGCCTTCGTCGTTCCCGTTGCCGCGATTTCCCGGAGCCGGCCGCGAATCGAAGCTGCGATTCTGGGTTTGCTGCCCTTGACGGTTGCCGCCTTCCGGACGCGGCGCCCCGCCGCGTCCGCCCGCGTTTCCTTGCGGCCCCTGTCCGCCTTGGCCGCCGCGATTTTGGCCGGACGGTCCCGGACGGTTGCTCGATCCGCCTTGGCCGCCGCCCGGACGGTTGTTCGATCCGCCTTGGCCGCCGCCCGGACGGTTAGCCCCTCCGCCGCCTTGTCCCTGGCGGTTTCCTTGAAAGCCTTGTCCCTGGCCCTGACGGCGCTCGCCTTGGCCGCCTTGCGTAGGACGGTTCTGCTGCGGGCGGTTGCCCTGCTGACCTGATGCTCTTTGCTCGCTCTGTTGTTGGTTGGTTGGTGTTTTCGTATTAATAGAATTCATAGGCCCCTGTCTGTCATGATTTGTATTTTTATTCCCTTGTCCATGCTGCCCCTGCGGCTTCCGGTCCTGCTGCTGCGGACGGCTTGCCGCCTGCTGGGGAGACGACGATACGGCGACGCTTGCCGTATCCTGCGCCCGTTTGGCCGCCGCGTTCGCTTTGATGTCACGGAAGAAGCCTTCAACCTTGTGCACCATTTCATTCTCCATGACGCTCATATGGTTGTTGACGGGCAGGTTTAGTCTTTTAAGAATCGTAATGATTTCTTTGCTGCTCATATTGAGAGATTTCGCATATTCATATACGCGCAGCTTGTCTTTGTTGTCCTTGCTGTCTTGTTTATTGTCCAATATGATCCACCTCCGTATTATGGCTCAGATGACTCGCAATCATTTTTCCGAATTGCGCATCGGTTACCGCAAGCACGACGCGTTCAGGTTTGCCTATCGCCCTTCCTAGCTGCTCGCGGTCGAATGCTTCGGCGAGTTGTATCCCGTAGGTGCCGCATTTGTCACGAAACTTTTTTTTTGTATTGGCCGATGCATCCCCGGCAAGAATGACGAGATGCGCTTGTCTGTTCCGAACCGCCTTAAGCACGATTTCATCGCCGGTAATCAGCTTGCCTGCCCGCATGGCCATGCCGAGCTGCGACAAGCCCTTATTATTCTGCTTCATCGCCGATCAGCTCCTTGCCGGCGATAAACTGGTCCTCCACCGCGATAAAATCACGCTCTAACTGGTCGTATATCTGATCGCCGACCGGCTGCTTCAAAGCCCGGTCAAGCGCCTTCGATTTTTTAGCCAGCTTGAAGCAGCTTACTTTGCCGCATAAATAAGCGCCGCGGCCCGCCTTCTTGCCCGTCAGGTCAATTTGCACCTCTTCGGCCGGTGTCCGAACAACCCGGATGAGTTCCTTCTTCGGCATCATTTCTTGACAGGCGACGCATTTGCGAAGCGGTACTTTTCTCGGTCTCACCGTCCACCCCTCCTCTGCCAGCTGAATTGACGTCTGTGTAAGCTGTTAATCGATCGACACCGAATCCTGGTGCATGACCGCAGTCGTCGATTTCGGACGGCCGAGCTCCTGTTCCGCCTGCGTCTCGCTCTTAATGTCGATCTTCCAGCCGGTAAGCTTGGCCGCAAGCCTCGCGTTCTGGCCTTTGATGCCGATCGCGAGCGACAGCTGGTAATCGGGAACGATGACCCGCGCCATTTTCTCCTGCTCGAATACGATCACTTCGAGCACCTTCGACGGGCTGAGCGCGTTCGCCACGTATTCGTCGACATTATCCGACCAGCGGACGATGTCAATTTTTTCGCCTTTCAGCTCGCCCACGATCGTTTGGACGCGAAGCCCCTTCTGGCCGACGCAGGAGCCTACCGGATCGACTTCGGCATTTCTCGAATGTACGGCGATTTTGGAGCGGAAACCCGCTTCGCGCGCGACGGAACGAATTTCGACGACGCCGTCGTATATTTCGGGCACTTCCAGCTCGAATAGACGTTTCAAGAGGCCCGGGTGCGTTCGCGACAAAATAATTTGAGGACCTTTGGTCGTATTCTCCACTTTCGTAATAAACGATTTGACGCGGTCCCCATGCTTGAACTTGTCGGTCGGCATAAGCTCCGTCAATGGCAGCACCGCTTCGACCTTGCCCAGATCCACGAACAAATTGCGCACGTCTTGGCGCTGAACGATGCCGTTGACGATATCTTCCTCTTTATCGATAAATGCGTTGTAAATAAGTCCGCGCTCCGCTTCGCGAATGCGCTGCGTCACGACCTGCTTGGCGGTCTGGGCCGCGATCCGGCCGAAATCGCGCGGCGTCACTTCAATCTCGGCAACGTCGTCGAGCTGGTAATGCGGGTTGATCTCGCGGGAAGCCTCAAGCGTAATTTCGAGGCGAGGGTCGAGCACCTCGTCGACGACCGTCTTGCGGGCATATACTTTAATGACGCCGGTGTGGCGGTTAATGTCGACCCGCACGTTCTGCGCGGTATTGAAATTACGCTTGTAGCTGGAGATCAACGCGGCCTCGATCGCTTCCAGAAGCACGTCTTTCGTGATCCCCTTGTCTCTTTCGATTTCCTGCAGCGCTTCAATAAAATCCATGCTCATTGGAACGGAGTTCCCCCTTTCGATATGAAAGCCAATAATTGTCGATACCTTAAAACACGATGGCTAGTCTGGCGCTGGCAACCTTCGCGTAAGGAATCGAAAGTTCCTTCTTGCCGGTGCGGACGACCGCGGTTTCCCCGTCAAACGAAAGCAGCAGCCCCTCGAATTCCTTAGCGCCGCCAATCGGTTCATATGTCGTTAGGAAAACATGCTTGCCGACTGCCTTGATTACGTCTTCCTGCTTCTTGAGCGGGCGCTCCGCTCCGGGCGAAGATACTTCCAAAAAATAGGCGTCGCTGATCGGATCGTTTTTGTCCAGCTGCTCGCTGACGTACTCGCTGATCCTTCCGCAATCGTCAATATCGATTCCGCCTTCTTTATCCACGAATATGCGAAGGAAATAGTTGCTGCCTTCCTTGACGTACTCGATATCAACCAGTTCAAATCCGTTGCCGTTCAAATATGGCAGAACCATTTCCTCAACGGCGGTTTTGATTTTGGATGTGCTCAAATTCCGTTGACCCCCTGTTTTTGCGAGCTAATGCCTTTTTGCCGAATACAAAACGTAAAGAGTGGGTTTCCCCACTCTTCTGCACCAAAGTCATTATCATCATCATTGCCAGAAAAATTATAACATAACCTCATATAGGTGACAAGAAATCTTTTCTATTCCACCCTTGTCAGAACAACGAAAGCTGGTTCGATTCCGGCAAGCCGCGGAAGCAGCCCATGCCGCCCAGCACCTCGACGATCGTCTTCGTCGCCTTCGATTTCATTTGGAAATCCTCGATCGACAAAAACTCGCCTTCCTCCCTCGCCGCCGCAATGTTGCGGGCGGCGTTGTCGCCGATGCCGGCGATCGCGGCGAACGGCGGGATTAAGGAATCGCCGTCGACGAGAAACTTCGTCGCGTCGGAGCGGTACAGGTCGATCGGCTTGAACGAGAAGCCGCGGGCCGTCATCTCGAGCGACATCTCCAGCTGCGACACCATGTTCTTCTCCTTCGGCAGCGCGTTGAAGCCTTTGGCTTCGATCTCGATCAGCTTGCGCAATATCGCGTCGTAGCCTTGGCAGAGCAGCTCGAGGTCGAAATCGTCCGCTCTGACGGTAAAGTAAGTCGCATAGTATTCGATCGGGTAATACAGCTTGAAGAAGGCGGTGCGGACGGCGGATATGACGTAAGCGGCCGCGTGCGCCTTCGGGAACATGTACTCGATGCGCAGGCAGGAATCGATATACCATTGCGGTACTTTGCACCGTTTCATTTCCTCGATCCACTCCGGCGTCAGCCCTTTGCCTTTGCGGACGCTCTCCGTAATTTTGAAGGCAAGCCCCGCATCCATTCCCGCTTTGTAGATCAGATAAAGCATAATGTCGTCGCGGCAGCCGATAACGGTCTTGATGTTGCACGTGCCGTTCTTGATAAGCTCCTGCGCGTTGCCGAGCCATACCCCCGTCCCGTGCGACAAGCCCGATATTTGCAGCAAGTCGGCGAAGGAGGACGGCTGCGTCTCCTGAAGCATCTGGCGGACGAACTTGGTGCCCATCTCGGGCACGCCGTAGGTGGCGACGGAGGAGCGGATCGCTTCCGGCGACACGCCGAGCGCGTTCGTCGAGTTGAACATGCTCATGACCTTCGGATCGTTCATCGGGATCGTCGTCGGATCGACGCCGGTCAAGTCCTGCAGCATCCGCATCATCGTCGGATCGTCGTGTCCGAGAATATCGAGCTTGAGCAAATTCTCGTCAAAGGCGTGATAGTCGAAATGCGTCGTCTTCCACTCCGCGTTCACGTCGTCCGCCGGGTATTGCACAGGCGTTATGTCTTCGACCTCGATGTAATCGGGTACGACGACGATGCCGCCCGGGTGCTGTCCGGTGCTTCGCTTAACGCCGGTACAGCCGCTAGCCAGTCTCGCCAGCTCTGCGCCGCGCCACTTCTTGTTATGCTCTTCCTCGTACTTCTTGGCGAAGCCATAGGCCGTTTTCTCGGCGACGGTGCCGATCGTGCCCGCACGGAACACGCTCTTCTCACCGAACAACACTTTTGTGTAATTGTGCGCGACCGGCTGGTAATCCCCGGAAAAGTTAAGATCGATATCGGGAACCTTATCGCCCTTGAAGCCGAGGAACGTTTCGAACGGAATGTCCTGCCCTTCGCCCTTCATTGGCTTGCCGCATTTCGGGCAGTCCTTGTCGGGCAGATCGAAACCGCTCGGCACGCTGCCGTCGAGAAACCAGTCGCTGTGGCGGCAATCCGGATTTTTGCACAAATAATGGGCCGGAAGCGGATTAACTTCGGAAATGCCCAGGAATAACGCGACGACCGACGAGCCGACGGATCCCCTGGAACCGACGAGGTAACCGTCCGCATTGGACTTTTTGACAAGCTTCTCCGAAATCAGGTAGTTCGCCGAAAATTTAAATTTAATAATAGGTACGAGTTCTTTTTCCAGGCGATCGATGACGACCTGCGGCAGCTGCTCGCCGTACATGGACTTTGCCGTGTCATAGCACGTATTGCGGATTTCCTCGTCGGCGCCTTCGATGTTCGGAGCGAACAGCTCCTTCGGGAACATGTCGAACGGCTCGAAGCGGTCGGCAAGATCGTTCGTGTTCGTAATGACGACTTCCCTTGCCCTCGCCTCGCCGAGGAACGCGAATTCCTCCAGCATCTCGTCCGTCGTGCGAAGATGGGCGTCCGGCTTGCGCATCCCCTTCAACGGGCTGAAACCCGTAATGCCGTGAATGGTAATGTCGCGGTACATCTTGTCGCGAGGATTTAAATAATGGACGTTGCCCGTCGCGATGACCGGCTTGCCGAGCTCGTCGCCGATTTTGCAAATCCGGCGGAGCGCCTGTTCGATCTCGGCCCGGCTTCCGACGAGCCCCTTCTCGACCAGGTGCATATAGAAGTCGATCGGCTGAATTTCAAGCACGTCGTAGAAACGAGCGACCTCGAGCGCCTCCTCCTCCGATTTGTTCAGCACCGTCTCGAAAAATTCGCCCTTCTCGCATCCGGAAATGACGAGCAGTCCTTCCCGCAGCTCGGTGAGCTTGCTCTTCGGTATCGTCGCGACCTTCTTGAAGTATTCGGTATGGGATAACGATATAAGCTTGAACAGATTTTTTTTGCCGGCCGCGTTGAGAGCGTATATATTGCAATGGAACGGCCTCGAGTTCGATAAATCGATGCCGACATAGTCGTTTAATTGATTCAGGTCCGTAATGTTCCGCTCGGCCGCGTCGGCGATCAGTCCGAAGAGGATGCCGCCAAGCGCGAGGGAATCGTCCACGGCGCGGTGATGATTCTCCAGGCTGATCTTATATTTGTCAGCCAACGTGTTGAGCCGGTGATTTTTGAGCGACGGATGCAGGAAGCGGGCCAGCTCCAGCGTATCGAGCACCGGGTTTTTGACCTCCGGCAAGCCGATCGCCTTGCAGTTCGCTTGAATGAACCCGATATCGAACCTCGCGTTATGCGCGACGAGCACGTCGTCGCCGATAAATTCGACGAATTCCCGCAGCTTCGGCTCCAGCTCCGGCTGGCCTTTTACCATATCGTCCGTAATATTCGTCAGCTGCTGGATATGATAAGGAATTTTCTCGTGCGGGTCGATGAGTGTGGAGAAGCGGTCGATTTCTTTGCCTTCCCGCATCTTTACACCCGCAAGCTCTATGATCTTATTATTAATGACGGACAAACCGGTCGTCTCGATGTCGAAGACGACGTACGTCGCGGACGCGAGCGGCTCGGGACGCGACTCGAGCACCATCGGCACCGCGTCGTTGACCACGTTCGCCTCCAGGCCGAACAGCACTTTAATACCGTGTTTCTTCGCCGCCTTGTTCGCGTCGGGGTAACATTGCACGTTGCTGTGATCCGTAATGGCGATAGCTTTGTGGCCCCATTTGGCGGCGGTCTTGATGTAGACGTCTACCGGCGTTACGGCGTCCATGACGCTCATCGTCGTGTGCAGGTGGAATTCCACCCGCTTCTCTTCGGCTTTGTCCGTACGCTCCGCCGGCGCTCTTACTTCATGCAGATCATTCGGCATCATGACGAGCTCCGGCTCCATCATGAAGCGGTCGTATTCGATCCGGCCCCGCGCCTTGACCCATTTGCCGTTGGCCAGCTGGCTCAGCACTTTAACGTCTTCCTTCGTCTTGGCGAACATCTTCATCGCGATGGAATCGGAGAAGTCCGTTACGTTGAACGTAAACAGCGTGCTGCCGTTCCGGAGCTCCTTCACGTCAAGCCCGAAGACGGCGCCCTGCACCGTAATTTTTTTCTCTTCCTCGACGATGTTCATGAGCGGAACGGGGTCTTCCTTAATATCGTAACCGACCGCCAGTCTTACTTCGCCTACTTCCTCCTGCTCCGACTCGGCTTGCGCGCTGGCCATCAGCTGCTGCACGAACTCCCGGTCCTCTTGCACCATCCGAAGCGCATGCTCGTCGTAAATTTCCTGCCTGGCCTCGCTTACGATCATCTTAACCTTGCAGGTTCGGCCGAAGTACGTGGCGTAGAACCGGATGATCTCCTCGTCCAGCCGCTTCTTGCGCGCGAGCTCGAGGCCGGTATTGTCAAGCAAGGACAGCATAAGCAGATCGCCCTCGGCATCGATGTGCGCCTTCTGCAGCCAACCGTTGACCGAGGCGATTCCGCGCTGGGCCCATTCGGTGAACATGCCCCAATATTGCGTAAGGATCGACGACGTCTCCACGACCGGATCGTATTGGAGCGTGAACGATACGGACGCGATATGCTCGAATTTGATTCGAACGGCCTGACATAGGCTGTTGTAGGCCTGTAAAGGAACCATGGACGTTTTGCGGATGCAAAACGTCCATTCCCGGTTGCTGCTGCTTACGATAACTTGATCGATATAACCGTCTTGATAATATTGATGGATGAGATCCTGCGGCAGCCCGGACTGCTGCAACAGCAGTTCGAAGCGTTGCCGCTTGTCCGCGGTTTGGCTCATATGGGTACACTCCTTAAGATCCGAACCGAACGAGCTTCAGTTCTTAATAAGCACGCGCGAATACGACCGTATGCTTGGCCGGATCGCCGCATACGAGACATGACTTCTTGTGCTCCGACGGTTCGAACGGAATATTGCGGCTCGTCGCCCCCGTCTCTTCCTTCACCTGCTTCTCGCAAGCGGCGGAACCGCACCATCCGGCTTCGACGAAGCCTCTTTTCGCTTCCAGAAAGCTCTTCATTTCGTCCAGCGTTTCGACCGAGCGCAAATTGTCGTTCCGGAATTGCTTGGCCCTGTCGTACATTTCCTGCTGCGTCTCCGCGAGGAACGCCTCGACCTCGGCGACGAGATTCGCCTGCTGCACGATCCGCTTCTCGCCGGTAATGCGCGAGACGAGCACGACTTGTCCGTTCTCCATGTCCCGCGGCCCGAGCTCGAGCCGAAGCGGAACGCCGCGCATCTCGTACTCGTTGAATTTCCAGCCCGGACTAACGTCCGCGCGGTCGTCGACGCGCACCCGGACGCCCGCTTTCTTCAGCTCCGCATACAGCTCGTCCACTCGTCCGACGACTTGATCTCGCATCTTGGCCGGTCCGATCGGAATCATAATGACCTGCGTTGGAGCAACCTTCGGCGGTAGGGCCAAGCCGCGGTCGTCCCCGTGAACCATAATCAGGGAACCGATCAGCCGCGTGCTCGCGCCCCATGACGTCGTATGGACGTATTGCAGCGTATTTTCACGGTCCAAAAACTTAATGTCGAAGGCGACCGCGAACTTCGTGCCGAGATAATGGGACGTGCCGGCTTGCACCGCTTTGCCGTCCTTCATCATCGCTTCGATCGAATACGTGTCGACCGCTCCCGCGAACCGCTCGGAAGGCGTCTTCTCGCCTTTAATGACCGGAATCGCCAGAAACTCTTCCACGAACTGCGCGTAGATGTCCAGCATCTGCATCGTTTCCTTGCGCGCTTCCTCTTCCGTCTCGTGGGCCGTATGGCCTTCCTGCCACAAGAACTCGCTCGTGCGAAGGAACGGCATCGTCCGCTTCTCCCAGCGTACGACGTTAGCCCACTGATTAATGAGGACCGGCAGGTCGCGGTAAGATTGAATCCATTTCGAATACATATGCCCGAACATCGTCTCCGACGTCGGACGGACCGCAAGGCGCTCTTCGAGCTTCTCGCCGGCCGCTTCCGTCACCCAAGGCAGCTCCGGATTGAAGCCTTCGACGTGCTCCTTCTCCTTCTGAAAGAAGCTTTCCGGAATAAAGAGCGGAAAGTAGGCGTTCCGATGCCCCGTTTCCTTGAAACGGCGATCCAAGTCTCTCTGGATGTTCTCCCACAGCTCGTAGCCTTCCGGGCGGAAGACGATGCAGCCTCGAACCGGCGAATAATCCATGAGCTCGGCCTTCTTGATAACGTCGATATACCATCTGGAGAAATCCTCGCTTTGAGGCGTTATCTCCGTCACGAATTGTTTGTCCTTTGACATGAGCGACTGCCTACTCCCCTCTGACCAAGCGTAAAATATCATTATAGGTGACCACGAGCATGAGCAGCATGATGAGCGCGAAGCCTACGAAATGCACCATGCTCTCCCGGTTCGGGTCGATCGGACGGCGGCGAACCGCTTCGATTCCGAGGAAGATGAGCCGGCTGCCGTCCAGCGCCGGAATCGGAAGCAGATTGAATATGCCTAAGTACAGGCTCAGCAGCGCCGTCCATGACGTCAGCTGCGCGATGCCCTTCTGGGCGATTTGGCTAGTCACCTCCGCCGTGCGGACGGGTCCGCCGAGGTCGTCCAGCTTGAACTCGCCGAACAGCAGCTTCTTAAAGCCTTCAAAAATGCTGATCGTCATATTTTTCATAAGCGAAGCCGCTCCCGTGAACGTCTCGGAGAACGTCGCGGCGCGCGTCGGCAAAGCCGCCGTTATGCCCACCTTGCCGATACCCTCTTCGTTAGGCTCCGGCGTCAGCTCGATTTGCTGCGTCTTGCCGTCGCGGATGATATCCATCTTCACCGGCTTATTCGGCGATTTGCCGATAATATCGATCATTTTGTCGAAGTCCGCTCCGATCTTGATGCCGTTCACCGCATCGATCACGTCGCCCTTCCGCAAATCCGCTTTATCGGCAGGCATGCCTGCCGTTATTTCGTTGACGAACAGCTTATCCGGATTGTCGACGGGAATGCCGGCCATCTGTATGTAAGCCGCGAACAAAATAAACGCCAGCACAAAGTTCATTAGCGGACCGGCAAAAATAGCCATGGCCCGCTGTCCCACCGTTTTGCTGCCGAATTGCCTGTCGATCGGCGCGATTTGCGTCTCTCTGCCTTTGGCGATCATGAGCGCCTTCGGATGTACCGGATAGCTCTCGTTCTCGCCCTCGACGTCCAGCGTGACCGATAGGCTGCGCTCCAAATCGATGCGCACGACTTCGCCGCGCACGACGTTGCTTCGTTCGTCGAGCCTGTCGAGGTATAGCCTCGTCACCGCGTCGTCCTTGATTCGAACGGCGATCGTCTGCCCCGGCTGCACTTCGACGATCTCCGGGTCTTCGCCCGCCATTCGCACGAAGCCGCCAGCCGGTATAAGCCTCAGCGTATATCTTGTCTCTCCGCGTTTCACTGAAAACAACTTCGGTCCGAAGCCGATGGCAAATTCCCGAACCAAAATGCCCGCGCGCTTGGCGAAAAAGTAATGACCCCATTCGTGGATCGTGACGATCACGAAAAAGACGAGCACGGTCAAAAAGACCACTTGAATCATGTGCATTAAGCTGAAGCCTCCTGTTCGTTACGGCCTGTACATAGATTATCATTATTCTCCCGTCCGATACAAGAGAACCGGTATTTGGTTCTGTTTACACAGTTTCCGCCATCCGGCGCGCCCATGCGTCAACCTCTGCGATCATTTGCAAATCGGTCACATCTGCGGCGACATGCTTGCCGACGACCGTTTCCAGTATGTTTTCAATATCGAGAAACGCGATTTCCCCCTTAAGAAAGCGGGCAACGGCGACTTCGTTCGCCGCGTTGAATACGGCCGGCGCCGACTGGCCGGCGCGCCCGCATTCGAATGCGAGCCGCAGGCAAGGGAATCGGTTATAATCCATCTCGCGAAAATGAAGCTTGCCGATCTCCGCCAGCTTCAGCCTGTCCGTCGGCGTCGGGCTGCGCTCCGGATACGACAGCGCATACTGAATCGGCACGCGCATATCCGGGAGCCCGAGCTGCGCGATAACGCTGTGATCGGCAAATTCGACATAAGAATGGATAATGCTCTCCGGATGAATAATGACATCCAATTGCTCGTATGTAACGTCGAACAGCCAGCGCGCTTCAATGACTTCCAAGCCTTTGTTCACCATCGTCGCGGAGTCGATCGTAATTTTCGCGCCCATCGACCAGTTCGGATGATTCAACGCTTCGGCTACCGTAACGCCCTCAAGCTGCTCGCGGGTGCGGTCGCGGAACGATCCGCCGGAGGCGGTTAACGTAATCTGCTTCACGGCTTCGCGGCTTTCTCCGTTCAAGCATTGGAAAATCGCGGAATGCTCGCTGTCGATCGGAAGAATCGATACGTTGTACTTCTTGGCCAGCTCCATTACGATGTGGCCTGCCGTAACCAGCGTCTCCTTGTTGGCGAGGCCGATCGCTTTGCCGGCCCGAATGGCCGCGAGCGTCGCGGGGAGCCCCCTGCTCCCGACGATCGCGGTCACGACGAGGTCGGCATCCGTGCCGGCCGCCGCCTCAATTAACCCTTCTTCGCCGTAGGCGACTTTCGTCCCCGCGGGAAGGCGCGGCTTCACCGTCTCGGCATCCGACTTGGAAGCAAGGCTGACGATCTGCGGTTTGAACCGGTTTGCCTGCTCGACGAGCATGTCGACGTTCGCTCCCGCCGAAAGGCCGACGACCTCATACCGCTCCGGGGCGTGCGCAATCACGTCGAGCGTCTGCGTGCCGATGGAGCCCGTCGAGCCGAGTATGCTTATTTTTTTCATGCATGCAACCTCCAAACTTATACGGGAAGCAGCTCCGTGAGCAGCAACAGCGGGAATACGATAATCCAGCTGTCGCATCGGTCGAGAACGCCGCCGTGTCCCGGAAGCAACGAACCGGTATCTTTAATATTTCTCACTCGTTTATAGGCGGACTGGATCAAATCGCCGAACTGGCCCGCGACCGCCGCGACGAGGCCGATGAGCAGCGCCTTCGGCAGAGCGATCAGCTCGGGGGCGCTCCAGGCGAACAGCGCCGCAACGATTAAGGAAAGCAGCACGCCGCCAGCAGCGCCTTCTATCGTTTTGTTCGGGCTGATCGACGGCCAAAGCTTTGTTCTCCCCACTGCCTTGCCCGTGAAATACGCGCCGATATCGGACGACCAAATGCAGCCGAAGGACAGAAAGGTCCAGAATAGCCCGTGCTCGACTTGGCGCGCCTCGATCATGGCCGCAAACCCGTATCCTACATATAAAGCGCCTAGCAACATGAGCGCGGCGCCGTCGATCGTCGTTTTATTTTTCGTTATAACGGTAATGGCGAGGAGCAGGAAGGCAAGCATCCATACGACCGTCAAAGGCGATGGAACAAGGATCCCCCATTCCCGCCACGGAAGCACGAACAACAGAACGCCCGCATAGCCGAGCAGCGCGGAAGGATGCGACCATTCCACGCCGTTCATGCGAGAATATTCCGTAAATCCGATAATAGCGAGCAGCACGAGCAAGAAGGTGTACAGCCACCCGCCTACGACGGCCAAACCGACGAATATTGCCCCCGCGATTAATCCCGTTATGATCCGTTGTTTCAATAAAGTCACTCTCCGTCACTTGAAGCTACAACCCGCCATACCTCCGCGCGCGGCGTTGATATTCCTTGATCGCTTCGTGGAAATGCTCTTCCGTAAACTCGGGCCAATAGACGTCCGTAAACCATAATTCGCTATAGGCAAGCTGCCACATCATAAAATTGCTGAGCCTGAGCTCGCCGCTCGTTCGAATGAGCAAATCCGGGTCGGGAAGCCCGCTCGTCAGCAGCCGGTCAGCCATCACTTTCTCGTCGATATCTTCGATCGCGAGCTGTCCCCGCTTGACTTCCGTCGCGATTTCCTTAACCGCTTCAAGCATCTCCATCCGGCTTCCGTAATTTAAAGCAAAATTAAGTACGAGACCCGTGTTGTCCGCCGTCTTGACGATCGCTTCTTCTACCGCGCTAATCGTATACGACGGCAAATCTTCTTTATGTCCCATCATGCGCACTTGTACGTTATTGGCGATCAATTCGTCCAATTCGATTTCGAGAAACTGCTGCGGCAATTTCATCAAAAAATCGACTTCAGCCTTCGGTCGTTTCCAGTTTTCCGTCGAAAACGCGTACAGCGTCAAATATTTGACGCCAAGCCGATCCGCAGCAATCGTAATGCGTTTGACCGCCTTCATGCCGGAATGATGACCTGCCATTCGTGGCAATCCGCGATCTTTAGCCCAGCGGCCGTTCCCGTCCATTATGATTGCAACATGCTCAGGCACATTATGGGGAGCAATAGGCTCACCCGGCTGCAGGGACGATTTGCCTAATTTGGCCCAAAGTCGCTCGATCATCTTACTTCCTCCCAAACCGAAATCAAAACCAAACCCCACCTGTCGGAGGGGCCCAGAACGTCTTTATACTTCCATAATTTCTTTTTCTTTGGCAGCGAGGACCTTCTCGACTTCGGCAATATATTTATCGGTCGCTTTCTGGATGTCTTCCTGATGTCCGCGGGACTCGTCCTCGGAAATCGTCGTTTTCTCCAGCTTCTTCACGGCATCGTTGGCGTCGCGGCGAATGTTGCGGACGGCAACCTTCGCGTCCTCGCCGAATTTTCTCGCCGTCTTGACGAGCTCGGCGCGGCGCTCTTCGGTAAGCGGCGGGATCGAAATGCGGATCGACGCCCCGTCGTTCGAAGGGTTCAGGCCAAGATCCGATTTCATGATCGCCTTCTCGATCGCAGCCATCGACGATTTGTCCCAAGGCTGGATAAACAGCGTGCGTGAATCCGGCGTATTAATGTTCGCGAGCTGATTCAGCGGCGTCATCGCGCCGTAATATTCGACTTGAATGCGGTCAAGCAAGGCAGGGTTGGCCTTGCCGGCGCGAAGCGTGGATAAGTCGCGCTTCATCGCGCCGATCGCTTTTTCCATCCGTTCTTCAGCGTTCTTCTTGATCTCTTGCGGCATTATTTCGCACTCCCTTTCACAATCGTTCCGATTTTCTCGCCGAGGACGACACGCTTAATATTCCCCTTCTCGGTAATGGCGAACACGATGAGCGGAATGTTGTTGTCCATGCAGAGCGACGAGGCGGTCGAATCCATGACGCCCAAATTGCGGTTAAGCACTTCGAGATAAGTAAGCTCCTCGAATTTTTCGGCGGTGCTGTCTTTGAACGGATCGGCGGAATAGACGCCGTCCACTTTGTTTTTCGCCATCAGAATGACTTCAGCCTCGATTTCGGCAGCGCGCAGGGCGGCAGTCGTATCGGTCGAGAAGAACGGATTGCCCGTGCCGGCTGCGAAAATAACGACGCGGCCCTTTTCAAGGTGGCGGATAGCCCGCCGTCTAATGTACGGCTCCGCGATTTGCTGCATGGCGATCGACGTTTGTACGCGTGTTGGCACATCGATTTGTTCCAGCGCATCCTGAAGAGCAAGCGAGTTCATGACCGTGGCCAGCATGCCCATATAATCGGCCGTTGCGCGATCGATTCCTTTTGCCGTACCCGCAATGCCGCGCCAAATATTCCCTCCGCCTACGACGATTGCGACTTCGACGCCAAGCTCGACGACTTCCTTCACTTGTTCGGCGATCGAGGAAATGACCGAAGCCTCAATGCCGTAGCCTTCTTGACCGGACAACGATTCACCGCTAACTTTCAAGACGATACGTTTATAAACAGGATGTTCCAACTTTTTATACCTCCATCATGCACCTCAGCAGCTGAGGTCCTTCATATAAATTGTTACGAACGAAAAAAGATGTACTGCCGTTTCATAAAAGCAGGCGGGGCGGACGCCCCGCCCCGCCTGTGCGTTCGGATTAAAGTTTCGCTTGAGCCATAACCTCTTCAACGAAATTGTCTACTTTTTTCTCGAGACCTTCGCCAAGCTCGTAACGAACGAAGCGACGGATCGAAATGTTCTCGCCGATTGCGCTGATCTTCTCGTTCAGCAATGTCGAGATCGTTTTGTCCGGGTCTTTGATGAACGATTGCTCCAACAAGCAATACTCTTCATAGTATTTCGAGATGCGGCCTTCGACCATTTTCTCGACGATTTTTTCCGGTTTGCCTTCGTTCAGCGCTTGAGCCTTCAAAATTTCACGCTCTTTCTCAAGCTCGTCTGCCGGAACTTCTTCGCGACGCACGAATTTCGGGCTGGCCGCCGCGATTTGCATCGCTACGTCTCTAGCGAATTCGCGGAACTGGTCGGTCTTCGCAACGAAGTCCGTCTCGCAGTTGACTTCTACGATTACGCCGATGCGGCCGCCTGCATGAATGTACGATTCAACGACGCCTTCCGTCGCGATGCGGCCGGCTTTGTTGGCCGCTGCCGCGAGGCCTTTCTCGCGAAGCAGGGCGATCGCTTTGTCGACGTCGCCGCCCGTTTCGTCCAAAGCTTTTTTGCAATCGAGCATTCCCGCTCCCGTTCTCTCACGTAGTTCTTTTACCGCGCTAGCGCTAACTGCCATAATTAACCCTCCTATAAGTTACGCGAAGCGGTGACCGCTTCGTCCTAATATACGATTTGGTAGCCTTGCCCTAATCTTCCCATCGATTTTCGTTCAAAAAAAGGGCAGTGAGAGGTTTATCACCATCTGACCACCCTTTGTCGTCCTGCATAAGGAAAATCGAAGCTTAAGCCGTTGTTTGCTCGCCTTGGTTCGCTTCGACGATCGCGTCGGCCATCTTCGAAGTGAGAAGCTTAACGGCGCGAATTGCGTCATCGTTGCCCGGGATTACGTAATCGATCTCGTCCGGATCGCAGTTCGTGTCGACGATGCCTACGATTGGGATACCGAGCTTGCGAGCTTCCGCTACCGCGATGCGCTCTTTGCGCGGATCGATGATGAACAGCGCGCTTGGCAAAGATCTCATGCCTTTGATGCCGCCGAGGAATTTCTCGAGACGGTCTTTTTCTTTGCGAAGGATGATGACTTCTTTCTTAGGCAGAACCTCGAAAGTGCCGTCCTCTTCCCATTTCTCAAGCTGCTTCAAACGCTCGATGCGCTTCTGAATCGTTTGGAAGTTGGTCAGCGTGCCGCCGAGCCAGCGTTGGTTGATGTAGAAATTTCCGCAACGTTCCGCTTCTTCCTTAACGGAGTCTTGGGCTTGTTTCTTCGTGCCTACGAACAGCATCGTGCCGCCCTCGGCCGCGATCGACTTGACGAAGTTGTACGCCTCGTCGACTTTCTTAACCGTTTTTTGCAAATCGATAATGTAAATTCCGTTTCTTTCTGTGAAGATATAACGATCCATCTTCGGGTTCCAACGACGAGTCTGATGACCGAAGTGTACCCCAGCTTCAAGAAGCTGTTTCATGGAAATAACCGCCATTTCTTCAACACCTCCTGTAATGGTTTTTTAGTGCCCTCCGCCAGTCGCATCTTTCGCCAAAACTTCCGCCGAGCGGAAGCACCGTTTGACAAAATTGACCTGCGTGCGTTTTTAACACCGTCAATTAATATACCATAAATGCATTTCATCCGCAACAATCGATTGCGATACGGTAAGTTAGCCGGCCTCTAAAGCTTCAATCCGATCGGCGAACTCCTTCGCCTTCCTTTCGGTCAGCGGCTGGTTCGTAACGATTTCCATCGCTTCGGCAACGGAAATCCCTTCCGATAACAAAAAGAAACCGGCGCGAACTCGTTTGTCCTGTTCCTTCATTAATTTGACGAACTTTGCTTCGTCGCGTATGACACGATTCGCGGCCAGCAGCGCCGCGGTTTCGTTAAGCCCCGTCCCCGCCTCGATGCGGATTACGTGCTCGACAGCTTTCGGCGGAACATCCTGGTCGCCGCCGGCTTCGTCGACTTCGGCAGCCGAATCGGCGACCGGCGCCTTCTCTTGCTCCGCTTTTAATTGCTCATCTAGCCGCGCCGTAGCGCGATCGGCTTCGAGCATCGCATCCACTTCGGCTTGCGTGTACACCTTGGCGCCCGATTCTTCGCCGATCCGCTTCAATTGATCCTTGCTCTGATCGCCGAGCAGCATAAGCTGGAATAATAACGCCCCGATGATGATGCCGGAGCCGAGTCCGATAAGAAACGAACGATTTTTAAGCATGCGCCGCATCCTCCTGCTTGGCGAGCTGAATGATCAGCTGCACCTCCCCTTTGTTCATGCCCAGCTTTTTCGATATCGCCTCTATGGACTTGCCTTGGCCGTACAAACGGAACAGATCCGAATACCGCGTTTGGATGGAATCGGACTGGGGAGCCGCTTCCGGAGTACCGGCGGGCACGGGAACTTCCCGAACCGAGTCCGCGACCGCTGCACCTGGCTTCGGCTCGGCGTGAGCCGTCTGCCGGGCGGCGCCGGCAGACGTATCCGACGAATGGCGAAGCTGCTCGGCCAGCTGCTCGCATTTGCGCTCCAGCTCCGCGATACGCAGCTCCTTCCGCTGTGCTTCCAGCTTCGCTTCCTGCTGCGACTTGGCCACGAGCGAAGCGAGCTCGGCGTTATCCTTCTCCATATTTTCCATAAATTGCTCAAGCGCGGTTTCCATGTTTTGTACGGTTTGCTCCGGTATCGATTCATTCTTCTTTCGGGGCATCGCCAAGGCGCCGACGATGACAACCGCTCCGAGTAACAAAATATATTGCAAGTATGGCTGCATCGTTCATACCCTGCCTTTCCCGTAAATCCCGCTTCTTAAAGCTTTATGTCGAGGCGATGCCCTTTGAACGGATGGACGGGCTGCTGCCCGGCCGAATCATCCGGCTCTTCGGCAGTACGCTTGCGCTTCTCGCTTTTATGGGCGCCACCGTCCCCGGCCCGATTCTCGTTCCCGCTTCTTACTTGAAGGCCCGCAGATTGCTCTACGCCCGTATTTTTGCTTCTTAACCGTTCCGTATGCTTAGCCGATTGATCGGCCAGCATATTTTGTTCGGCAACCGGTTTATGGATGGCTTGTCCCTGCATGCCGCCGTACTCCTGCGTGCGCGGGACGGACATTTGCAGATCGATGGATTTAAACGTCATGACGGATCGCTCCTTTGCCTGTCCGCTGCCTTCACGGCGTATACGGAACGAATGCGATATCCCCTTCGGAATAGCGGAAGGTGACGCGCTGGGCGGAATCCTTGACGAATTTGGTGTAGCGCCCGATGACGATTTTGGTGCCGCCGAATACGGTGCCTGCGACGTTCACTTTCGATTGGTCGGAATCCTCGAGCGATTTCTCGATTTCGAGTATTCTCTCCTTCATTTGATCGTTCTCCGCGACCGTCTGCCGCTTCGTTGCGGTCAGCTTGATGCGAAGCGCGAGCCGGTCCGGCGTCAACTGCCCGGAAGCGGCCAATTGGTCGAGAATCGTAAGCGCTTTATCCGTTTTGTCTAAATTTTCGACGCCTTGCTTCAGCCTCGTACGCAGCTCGATCATCTCGGAACGAAGCTCCGGCTTGACGCCGACTTCGATCGAGGTTGCCGTCGACATCGAGTTGCCGATCGTCCGGGCCGTCACCGTCTCCCCGGCCTGAACGGCGCCGCCTACGATCAGCGCTTTGGCGCCCGAGCAAATGACGCTTCTGCCGGCTTTGACATGCGAATGCATGATGCTTTGCGATACGAGCACGTCTTCGCCCGCAATCACGTTTCCATCCTGTATGAAAGAGCTGCGGACGTTGCGAGCCGCTTTGACGAAGCCTTTGTTGCCGGCCAATATGCCGCCCGTGATTTCAACGGATCCTTCCGATTCGATCTCGGCGCCTTCGACGCCTCCCACGATCCGGATGTCGCCCGACGCTTTGACGCGAAAGCCGCTGAGCACGTTGCCGCGTATGACGACGGTACCGACAAAGTCGATGTTGCCGATGCTGTAATCGACGTCGCCGTTCACTTCATAGACGGGGAACACGTTGATTTTTTCTTTGTCCGTCAAAGTGATCAGTCCGTCGATCGCCGCGTACATCGCCGTCTGTTCGTCGTTGACGACGACGTTTTTTCCAACCTTGAACCTCGCCTGCTTGCCGTACTTCCCCGGAATTGCCTCGCCGGTGACGGTCATGCCAGGGACGCCGATCTCCGGCTCGAAGCACTCCGCGATCAGTTGGCCCCGCTTCACGTTCTTCAGCTTGACGACTTCCTTGAAATCGACCTTCCCGTCCTCAAGCTCCGTCGGACCGTTATGCCGATCGTCCATGTCGTAAGCAAGTCTGATAGATCCGTCCTTGCCGGGCTTGGGGGAGTCCCCCTCGGCGATTTGCGTTTGTTCCTTGCAAAAGGCGATCGGATTCGCCGCAATTTGATTCAGCACCTCGGTGCGGAGGCCATGGACAACCCCTTTGCTGCGTATAAAACGTTCGAGTTCCCCGCCATTCGTCTCGAATTCATCGGTCAAACGGTTAAACGTTAGGAAGGCAGACTGTTTGTCGGCTGATGTCTGTATACGCAGATAAGATTCCAATTGCAGGATGTCCACCTTGCTCCCCCCTTTCTAATGCTGCATAAGTTGATCTTTATGCTTAGCCAAAGCTCCGCGCAAGCGCAAAATGGCTTTTGAATGGAGCTGGGATATTCTCGAAGGCGATAATGACATGACTTCCGCGATTTCGCTTAACGACAGTTCTTCATAATAAAACAGCGAGACGACGGTCCGCTCTTTCTCCGTCAGCCGCTCGATGCCTTTGACGAGCGATTCCTTCAAATAAAACTCATGTACTTTATAATCGGGGTTTTTGGCCTTGTCGTCAACGAGCAAGGACATTCTCGTCTCCGATTCCTCTTCGCGGATCGGATCCTCCAGGGAGCATACCGTCGTAACGGCAATATCCTGCAGCATGCCTAAAAATTCTTTTTCCGACACCTGCAGGTAGCTGCTTATTTCCGAGTCGGTAACGGAGCGCAAATATTTTTGCTCCAAGTGCTGATAAGCTTCCTCCACTTTTTTGGCCTTCTCCCGGACGGAGCGCGGCACCCAGTCCCCTTGCCTCAGCCCGTCGATAATCGCCCCGCGAATACGCCAGGATGCGTACGTTTCGAATTGCAAGCCTCTGCGGTAATCGAACTTCTCGATCGCGTCGATCAAGCCCATCACGCCGTTGCTGGCCAAATCGTCCTTGATGACGTTTTTGGGCAAACCGATCGCCATCCGGTTCGTCACGTAATCGACGAGCGGCAAATATTGCTCGATCAGCGTTTTCTTCGCTTCCAAATCGCCCTGCTCTTTCCAGGATTGCCACATCTGGAAGTTTGTCAAATGAGGCGTCTTCTGCTCGATCATCGACTCACTCTCCTGTCAGGTGACGAATGGCTTTGGCCAATTCCTCAGGCTGTGAATTTTTTGTAGATAGCAATTGAGGAGGCTTTAAAGGACGAAATTGAGCCGCGTCCGCGGCTTTCGCTTGCTTCTCTTCCGGCGGCTGCGCCGTCGCGCCTTCCTGCAGCTGGGACTTCAGCAGTTGGTTCAAGTCATCGGTCTCATCCGGCGTTTTCGCGTCAAACTGCGCCCCTAAGCCGTCTTCCTGCCCGGACTGCGACGGCGCGAGCGTCGGAGGCCGAAGAATGTAGGCGAGCAAAGCGCGGGCCGCGTAAGCGAGAACGAAAAAAGCGACGAAAGCATAAAAGCTTCTGAGCATCACGACCGCGACCGGATTGCTTCCGAACGAGAAGGCTGCCGTCAGCACGACGCCGACACCTCCAAATACGGCATTCCATCGCCAAGTTCCGAGCATATCAAATCTCCTTTGTACCAAACTGCACGCTTCGGATCGCTAGCATCCCTTTGGCGCTGTCGAATTCGATCGTACGGCCGAAGCTTCCGCCCGTATCCTGGGCAACGATCGGTATTTTAAAACGGTTCAGCACGGCCGTGCACGATTCGACGTTCCGGGGACCGATTCGCAGGGAATCGGTTTGCCCCGACATCGCGAACATTTGCGCGCCGCCGGCCATTTTGGCTTTCAGCCTCACGACATGCGCGCCGGCCGCGATCATTCGGTCAAGCAATTCCGGAATAGCGGTATCCGCATATTTCGCGAAGTTGAACGTCGTTTCGCGGGCTATGTCCGACGAGGGCAGCATGACATGCGCCATGCCGGCTATTTTTTTGATTGGATCGTATAGGGTAAGCCCGACACAGGAGCCGAGCCCCGTCGTTTTGAGTACGGCTCCGTCCGTCGCGATATTTAAGTCCGCCATGCCAACCTTGACCAAATTTTGCTGTATCATTCGACGACGACTCCCAATGCCTTGAAAATTTTTTCGAACGATTCCGGATCGGGAATGAGGAAGAAATGTCCTTCGAGCGATTGACAGTCTTCCAAAAACGTCGTTTCGATCAACAAGGCCGAATCGCCCATTTCGCCGTATTGCATAAGTCCGTAGCTGAGGACGGCGCCGGCCATGTCGACGGCGATCGCCGGAGGGGAAGGCGCCATCGGCAATTGCGTAAAATCGGCGAGCGAGGATAAATACGACCCGGCCAATATGTTGCCGATCTCGCAAAGCGCGGACAGTTCCATGTCGGTATAGCCGTCCGTCTCCTCCACTTGCATCGACAGCAGCTGGCGCAGCAGGCGCCGGGCGGATTGCTCTTCGATGATGAAAAACATGTTTCCGGGAGCTTCGCCCTCGACCCGGAGGAAGACGGCGATCACGATCTGCTCCGAACCCCCGACGCGGTCCGCGACTTCCTCGAACGGAAGCAGGCTGACCTTCGGAACCGCCATGTCTACGGGCTTGTCCAGCAAGCGGGACAATGCGGTCGCGGCATTGCCCGCTCCGATGTTGCCGACTTCCTTCAGCACATCCAATTCAAAGGCTTCAAACCGGCTGAATAAACTCACGTTATACCTCAAGCTGCTCGAGCTGGATGATTTCGTTTTTGTTCAGCACCTCGGACAAGTTAAGCATAATGAGAAGCCGTCCTTCGCCGAGCCTTGCGATGCCGCGCAAATATTTGGCTTTGATGCCGCCGACGATTTCCGGCGGCATGTCGATCGCATCGGCATCGATATCGATGACGTCGTTCGCGGAATCCACGATGAAGCCGACCTCCATGTCTGCAACCGCGACAACGATGATTCTGGAATTTTCGGTCGGCACCGTCTCCGTCAGATTGAAGCGGCCGCGCAGATCGATGACCGGAACGACGACGCCGCGCAGGTTAATGACGCCTTTAATGAATGCGGCGGTCTTCGGAACGCGGGTGATCGGCGACAGTCTTTCGATCGTGCGAACCTTGTCCACTTCAATGCCGTACTCTTCGGTGCCCAGCGCGAACACGATAACCTTCAATTCTTCTCCCATCGTAAAAACCTCCCTATTTGATCAGCGCATTCGGATCGATGATCAAAGCAACGTAACCGTCGCCGAGAATCGTCGCGCCGGATATCGCTTCGATGTTCGTTAAATATTTGCCTAACGTTTTCAAGACGATCTCGCTTTGGCCGATGAACTCGTCAACCATGACGGCCGCCCACTTATCGCCCTTGCGGATGACGACGATTTCCGTTTCCTGTTCTTCGTTTTCGTCGTAATCCGGCGACTCGAGCACCTTGCTAAGCGAAACCAGCGGGATAATCGAATTGCGGAATTCGATCATCCGGTTGCCGTGAACGTTCACGATTTGCTCCTTGCGGATAATGCCCGTCTCGACGATGGAAGACAGCGGGATCGCGTACTTCTCCGATCCGAGCTTAATGAGCATCGCCGAAATAATGGACAGCGTCAGCGGAAGCTGAACGGAAAATTTGCTTCCCCTTCCGGCTGCCGAGTCGACGGTGACGTTGCCGCCGAGCGACGTAATCTTGGATTTGACGACGTCAAGGCCGACGCCCCGTCCGGAGATATCCGATATTTTATCGGCCGTGCTGAAGCCGGGGGCGAAGATCAGCATGTTGATTTCGTCCGGGGATAGCCGGCTGGCCGCCTCTTCGGAGACGACGCCGTTTTTGACGGCGATTTGGAGCACCTTCTCCTGATTGATGCCGCGGCCGTCTTCTTCGACCTCGATGAAGACGTGGTTGCCGCTGTGGAACGCCCTCAAATAGATGGTGCCGGTCTCAGGCTTGCCGGCCGCGATGCGCTCATCGATTGTTTCCAGGCCGTGATCGACCGAATTGCGAAGCAGATGCACGAGCGGATCGCCGATCTCGTCGATGACGGTGCGGTCAAGTTCCGTATCGGCGCCGGTTATGACGAGATCGATTTTTTTGTCCAGCGATTTGGCAAGGTCGCGGATCATCCGCGGGAAGCGGTTGAATACCGAGTCGACCGGGACCATCCGAAGCTTCAGCACGATGCTCTGCAGATCGGAACTGACGCGGGACAAATGCTCGACCGTTTCCGTCAGGTCCGATCGTTTGATTTCGCTCGCCAGCTGCTCCAGCCGAACGCGATCGATCAGCATTTCGCTGAACAGATTCATGAGCGTGTCCAGTCGCTCGATATCGACCCGAATCGTTCTTGAAGCTACGGCCGCGCCGCCTGCCGGGGCGCCCGAAGCGGGAGCTTTGGCCGGTGCCGCCGGCCGGACGGGTTGTTCTTCCTTTGGAGATTGCACCGCGGTCAACGCCTCTTCCATGGCAGCCGTTTCCGCCGCCGCCGCTGCGGGAGCCGCGTTGAGTTCCGCGAGCGATTCCTTGTCCAGCGCCATGACGACGGCGGATTCGATTTCGGAAATGTTCAAAATTTGAGCCTCGAGCTCCTCTTTGCTAATATTGGAAACGATGAAAACGGCAAACGAAAAGTCGAATTTTTCCTGCTCGATGTCTTGTACCGAAGGATTGGATTTAATGACCTCGCCGCTTCGCTCGAGCACTTCGAACACCATGTAGGCGCGCACCGCCTTCAATAAGCAGCTGTCGCGGATCGCGATTTGAACATGAAACACATGGTGACCGGATTCGATCGATTGCAGCAGGACGGAGGATTGATACTCGTCCAATAGCATCTCCTCCGCGACGAGCGGAACGGCGGACGTTGCGGCGGCGGCGGCTGGAGCCTGTGCCTGTCCGGCAGCCTTGGCGGGACTGTAATCGCTCTTCAGGATGACCTGCAGCGAGGCTACGATCGCCGTTACGTCGGCCTTGCCCGTGCCTCCGCCTACGATGTCCTGCACCATCGCCTCCAGCGCGTCCAACCCTTTAAACAGCGTATCGAAAATAAAACTGTCCATCTTCAGCTTTTCATTACGGACAAGGTCAAGCACGTTTTCCATCTCGTGCGTCAACGCCGCCAAGTCTTCGAAGCCCATGGTGGCGGACATGCCCTTCAGCGTATGCGCCGAACGGAATATGGATTGCACGATGCTCAGTTCCTCCGGCTCGCTTTCCAGCCGCAGCAGGTTCTCATTCAAGGATTGCAGGTGATCGTTCGACTCGTCGATGAACATCGACAGATAAGCATTCATATCCATATTTCCCAGCACCTCCTATTAGTGTGGTTAAACGGTTCTAGCCTGATTATTTCAACACGGCGTGCACCAGTTGTGCCGCAATGTGTTGCAACGGTAGAATTTTGTCGACACAGCCCGCTTCGACGGCGGAACGCGGCATGCCGTAGACGACGCAGGTCTCCTCGGCTTCGGCGATAGACGTTTCGATGCCGGCCTCCGACAGCTTCTTCATCCCTTTCGCCCCGTCGCTGCCCATCCCCGTCATGACGACCGCGTGGCGCTTCAATTCCTTGAAGCCGATCAGCGATTCGAACAGAACGTCGACGGACGGGCGATGACCGTTGCGCTGCGGCTGATCCGTCAACAGAATCGAGTAGCCGGAGGAATCCTTGGCCAGTTCCAAGTGATACCCCCCCGGCGCTATGTATACGACGCCAGCGGATACTCGCTCTCCTTGCTGCGCCTCGACGACTTGAAGCTCGCTGAAGCTGTCCAGCCGCTGCGCGAGCGACTTCGTAAACTTCGGCGGCATATGCTGGACGACGAGCACGGGAGCCGGAAAATCGCCGGGCAGCGACGTGATTACTTCGTGCAGCGCCCGAGGCCCGCCCGTAGAAGTGCCGATCGCGACGATATGGTTGAATGGGGCCGAGTTACCGCCTCTTCCTTTCGGCTTGATCGGCTCCGTCGGCACCGGAAGCTTTGCGGCGTATTCCGCCATTGCTTCCTTCGCTACCGACTTGACTCTTGCCTTGGATTGCGATTTGGCTTCGTCAGGCATACGCTTGACGCTTTGCGGCTTCGCCTGGCTCGCCGGCTCCGTGATCGGCTTGTCCTTCCGCGGCGACGGCGGTTCCTTCCCCGCCGGTTCCGCGGCAGCGGGCGGTTGAGCGGATTTAGCCCTCGCCCGATTCGGATCGTCCGTATTCGCGACGGCCGCTCGTTTGCCGTCGCCCGGGTTCGGACCGATCTCCCGTATCGTTAAAGCCGGTTGATGCCGCTTCGTCTTAACGGCAATCCGCAGCTTCTCGAGCAGCGCGTCGCAGGCGTGCTGGATATCGTTCGAGAGTATTCCGGACGGCTTGCGAATGAAGTCGAATGCGCCGTATTGCAACGCCTTGATCGTCTCTCTCGTGTTGTCGTCGCTGATGCCGGACAGCATGATGACCGGCGTCGGATCGGACTTCATGATTTGCTGCAAAGCCTCGATCCCGTTCATGACGGGCATCTCCAAGTCAAGCGTCACCGCGTCCGGCTTCCATTCGCGGACCGCTTCGACGGCTTCCTGCCCGTTGACGGCCGTGGCGACAATCGTAAATTGAGAATCCTGCTGGATCAGATCGCATATAAACTTCCGCATGAACGCGGAGTCATCGACGACCAGCACGCGATATGGAGCCATTCGTTTCCCTCCTTGGTCCCAAAGGATTATCTTGAAAGCCTGAACATTTTATGTATAAATCCTTTGACGCCGCCAAAGGCGGCCTGCGCCTGCGGAATGTCGAGAAACCGCTTCGCGACATATTCGATTGCGAGCG
Organism: Paenibacillus arenilitoris; assembly: GCF_014705655.1. GTDB lineage: Bacteria > Bacillota > Bacilli > Paenibacillales > Paenibacillaceae > Pristimantibacillus > Pristimantibacillus arenilitoris. The sequence goes on from NZ_JACXIY010000023.1 coordinate 72,268, forward strand.
AAGCCTCGCTGACCGGATAGGCGATCGTGAACGGCGATTGCCGTTTTACCGCCTTGGAGACGGCCGGATCGTCGGGCAGTATGCCGAGCGTCGGCAGCTCCGATTGAAGGAAGCGCTGCGACACCAGGTTGATTTTGTCCGCGGTCTGCTTGCCTTCGCGGCTGTCGGCCGCACGGTTGACGATAAGCTTGAAGCTTACGTCGGCATTCATCGCTTTTACCATCTTAATTAGCGCGTACGCGTCCGTGATCGAGGTCGGTTCGGGTGTCGTCACGACGATCGTCTCCTGCGCGGCGGTAATGAATTTGACCGTTTCCTTCGATAGTCCCGCTCCCGTATCGAACAAAATGACGTCGTATTTGCCATGCAGCTTGCCGATCTCATCCGCGAATCCGTTCAGCTGCTCGGGCGACAAATCGAGCAAATCCTTGAAGCCGGAGCCGCCCGCGATAAAATGCAAGCCTTCCGGGCCTTCCTGCACGATGTCCCAAATCGTTTTCTCCTGCTTCAGCAGGTGGTACAAGCTGTATGTGGACGAGACGCCCATCAGCACATCGATATTCGCCATGCCGATATCGGCGTCGAATACGAGCACTTTCTTCCCGAGCCGTTGGAGCGAGATCGCGAAGTTTAAGCTGAAATTCGATTTCCCCACGCCGCCTTTGCCGCTTGTGACCGTGACGACGCGGGTCGTGCGGCCCTCCTCCCGAAGCTCCCGCTGTCTGACTAAATTGCGCAATGCTTCCGCTTGATCGTTCATCGGCCGCTGCTCCCTAACAAATGCTGAATGTACGAGTCGATCCGGAACCGCTCGATATCGTCCGGGACGGTTTGGCCGCTTGCCATATAGGTCGGAACGAAACCGAAGTTCGCGATCAGATTGAAAATCGCGCCGTATACGGACGTTTCGTCAAGCTTCGTGAACAGCACCTTCTTCACGCCGTACTTGCTGAATTGCTCGGCCACGGCAGCCATATCCTTCGTTTTTCCCGTTAAGCTGAGCACCAGAATCGTCTCACTCTCCTCGCTGGACTGAAGGAGGCTGTTCACTTCGGACACATGCAGCTCGCTGCGAAAGTTTCGGCCGGCGGTATCCATATAAATCAGCTCCCGTTCTTCCAGCTGCTTGAACGCCTTGGGCAAATCCATCGGCGAGAAGACGACCTCGAGCGGGACGTTCAAAATATTGGCGTACGTGCGAAGCTGATCCACGGCCGCGATGCGGTAAGTGTCGGATGTAATGAAGCCGACCTTCCTGCCGTGCTTGATGGTCTGCTCGGCGGCCAGCTTGGCGATCGTCGTCGTCTTGCCGACGCCGGTCGGTCCGACGAAATGAACGATGCGAGCCTCCGGGCTGATGCCGGATTCGCCGTACGGACTGAGCCACTCCGTCAGCAGGGAAGCCGAATGCTCCCACACCTGCTCTCTGGAATACGAAACCCCTTCTTCCGTCTGACGCTCGGCAATCGATTCAATCAACCGGTCGATCCATTGCGGATCGAGCTCCTGCTCGGTTAGATGCTCCTTCAATCCTCTCAGCTCGTCGGTCATGGCCGTTGCGTCGCTTGGCTGATTGGCCAGCTTGGCCATATACGCTTTCAGGTTGCGAATCTCTTCGATAATAAATTGCTCGCGGTCCGCTTTCGGGGTCTGCTCCGCGGCGGCATGCGCCTGCGGCGGATCCATGACGGCCGCAATGGACCGCTGCGCCTCGGAAGCATAAGCCGTCCTGCCGAATGCGGCATCCGCAGCCGGAGCGGGTACCTGCGCCGGGACCGGCTGCTGAGCAGGCGCTTTCGACGGATTCGATTCAACCGCGGCGATTACTTCCATTTTTTTCTTGCGAAACATCCCCATGAAGCCGCCGACTTTAATTTCCTTCGTATTCAAAATGACCGCATCCTTGCCCAGCTCGCTGCGAATCATCGACACTGCTTCGGGCAGCGCGTTAACGACATACCGTTTCACTCTCATAAATTCACCACCCCGACGCTTTGTACTTCAATGTTCGGCTCCAGCTCGCTGTAGGACAACACGGGCACGTCTTGCATCGTCCGCTCAACGATTTGCCTCAAGTACATGCGAATGGTCGGCGAGGCCAGAACGACGGGCTGTTGACCGGACTGAATTTGACGGTTTACCTGCTCGTTAAGCCTCTGATAAATCTGCTGCGTCGATACCGGATCGAGCGCGATGTAGCTGCCTTGGTCCGACTGCTGTACCGACTCGGCGATTTTTTTCTCGAGCTGGGGACCGACCGTAATGACGCGAAGCGTCTCCGCGCCGGATGAAAATTGCTGCGTAATTTGCCTGGACAGCGCCTGCCGGACATACTCGGTCAAAATATCCGGATCCTTCGTGTAATTGCCGTGATCGGCCAGCGATTCGAAGATCGTCACGAGATCGCGGATCGATACCTTCTCCCGAAGCAGCTTCGCCAGAACCTTCTGTACGTCCCCGACCGTAAGGATTGAAGGAATAAGTTCATCAATAAGGGCCGGATAAGATTCTTTGACATTCTCGACGAGCATCTTCGCTTCTTGGCGTCCGATCAACTCATGGGCGTGACGTTTAATGATTTCCGTCAAATGCGTCGCGACGACGGACGGCGGATCGACGACCGTATAGCCCGACAGCTCCGCGCGCTCCTTCATCTGCTCGTCGATCCATATAGCCGGCAGTCCGAATGCGGGCTCCGTCGTCTCGATGCCGACGACCGAATCGTCCTCGAACCCCGGGCTCATGGCCAAATAATGATTGAGCAGCAGGTCGCCTCGCGCCACCGTGTTGCCTTTGATCTTAATGACGTATTCATTCGGTTTAAGCTGAATGTTATCGCGGATCCGGATGACGGGAACGACGAGCCCAAGCTCGAGCGCGCACTGTCTGCGGATCATGATGATCCGGTCAAGCAAATCGCCGCCCTGCTGCGTGTCCGCCAGCGGAATAAGCCCGTAGCCGAACTCGAATTCGATCGGATCCACCTGAAGCAGGCTGATGACGCTCTCCGGACTGCGAACCTCTTCGATCTGCTGTTCTTCGACCAGCATTTCTTCCTGAGCCTGCTGCTTGCTGATCGCCTTCTGCATGAACCAACCGCCTAAGGCGAGCAGTATCGCGAACGGCCACGTCCGAACGATGCCGATCGGCGTGAGACCGAGCATGGCGATCGTGCCGGCCGCAATATAGAGAAGTTTCGGGTATTTGAATAACTGCGAAGTGACGTCGGTGGCCAAGTTGCCGTCGGAGGCCGCTCTCGTCACGATGAGGCCAGCCGCTGTCGAAATGAGCAAAGCCGGAATTTGGCTGACGAGACCGTCGCCGATCGTCAAAATCGAGAACGTCGACAGCGCTTCGGCAAAGCTAAGCTCGTGAATCGCCATGCCGATAATGAAGCCGCCGACAAGGTTAATGATAAGAATAATAATGGATGCGATCGCATCCCCTTTGACGAACTTGCTCGCGCCGTCCATCGCCCCGTAGAAATCGGCTTCGCGTTCGATTTTGGACCGCCGCTCCTTGGCCTGCTGTTCGTTGATCATGCCTGCGTTCAGGTCGGCGTCGATGCTCATTTGCTTACCCGGCATCGCATCGAGCGTAAATCTTGCCGCAACCTCGGCGACGCGTTCGGAGCCCTTCGTAATGACGATGAACTGAACGACGACGAGAATGAGAAAGACGATGAACCCGATCGCGATCTCTCCTCCGCCTACCCAGCTTCCGAACGTCGCGACGACCTCGCCCGCTTCGGCATGCGACAAAATATTTCTTGTCGTCGAGACGTTCAAGGCGAGACGAAATAGGGTCGTAATGAGCAATATCGCCGGAAATATGGAGAAATCAAGCGCTTCTTTCGTATTCATCGCAATCAGCAAAATCATGAGCGCTATTGAAATGTTAAGAATAATAAGTATGTCCAGCAGCAGAACGGGAATCGGGATGATCATCATGAGCACGATGCCGATTACGCCGATTAAGATGACTAGATCCTTTGCTTTCATGAAGCGGTCTCCCTCCCTTACGACGTTGATTTCGCTCGACCTTTCAGTTTATATACGTATGCCAGCACTTCCGCCACGGCTTGGAACAAGTCGGGAGGAATAACGTCCCCTATCTCGGCCCGTTCGTAAAGCGCTCTGGCCAGCGGCTTGTTTTCCATCGTAATGACGCCGTTTTCTTTCGCGATTTCCTTGATGCGCAAAGCGACATGATCCATCCCTTTGGCGATGATTTTCGGCGCCTCCATCCGTGACGCGTCGTACTTTAACGCGATGGCGAAGTGGGTCGGATTCGTAATGATGACATCCGCGTTCGGCACTTCCTGCATCATGCGCTGCAGCGCCATTCTGCGCTGCTTTTCCTTGATGCGACCCTTGATGATCGGATCGCCTTCCGTTTTTTTGTATTCGTCCTTAATATCCTGCTTCGACATCCTTAAGCTTTTGTTATGCTCATAACGTTGGTAGAGATAATCGGCGAAGGCCAGAACGGCCAATACCGCGCCGATCTCGACGCCCAGCCTTATCGTAAGGTCCGCGGTGAAGCTGAAAATTTGCTGGAGCGGCATGCTCGCCAGTACCAGTATTCGTTCCCATTCCTTCGAAATGGCCGCAAAGACCAGAATCCCGATAATGAGAAGCTTCAACACGCTTTTCAAAAACTCGACCAGCGACCTCATCGAAAAAATTTGTTTGAAGCCGTTGATCGGATTGATTTTCGTGAACGTCATCTTCAGCGGCTCGCCCGTTAACAAAAAGCCGAACTGCACGATGTTTCCGACGATCCCGATAATCATGGCGATCGCAAATATGGGAAGGAGCGTTAACAGCAATTCGAACACGATATTATTGAATAAAGTAATGACGCTCTCGGCATTCAGCTCCATGAGAAGCCAGCTCTCGAACAAATTGCCGAACAGCGACATGATATGCTGCTTGTAAAATCCACCCAGCATAATGAAGCCGAGAAAGGTGAACAGCAGCACGAACGAACCCGGCAAATCGGCCGATCTGGCGATCTGACCCTTCTTTCTCGCCTCGTTCATTTTTTTCGGCGTCGCCTTTTCCGTTTTCTCCTGGCTGAATAATTGGAGGTCTAGCTCCAGGCGGTAATTGCGCACGTTCGTATCCTCCCATTATCCTTCAGGCGGCGGCGGGCCTTGCACGATGCCAAACAACTGCTCCAGCGATTCGAACATGATCGAAAACAATTTTTCGAAAATGCCCGCAAGACCGGGCATAAGCAGAATCAATAAAATCATGCCGATGATCAGCTTTAGCGGAATGCCGATAACGAACACGTTGTATTGCGGCGCCGTCTTCGTCAGAAAGCCGAGTCCGACGTCGGCAAGGAACATCGCGACGATTAGCGGAGCCGCCACTTGAATCGCGAGCAGAAACGTATTTCCGACCGTTCTCGCCAAAAAATCCGTCACGCTGCCGCTCATCAGCCTGCCGAACAGCTCGTTTGACAGCGGCATCCATTCGTAGCTGTCCATCAAGCCGGTCAATAAAAAATGATGGCCGTTCATCATCAGGAATATCACGATGATCAGCATATACTTGAAATTGCCTAACAGCGGAGCGGCCGTGCCCGTATGCGGATCGACGATGTTGGCCATCGCGAAGCCGACCTGCAGATCCATGAAAGCCCCCGCCGTCTGCACGACGGTAAAAAACAAATAAACGACGTAGCCCATTAGTATGCCAAGCAACACTTCGCGCAGCACAAGCAGCACATATTCGGCGTCCGGCACGATCGTCTGTTTCATTCCGTACGTCAAGAAAACGATAAACGAAATGAAAAAGCCGAGTCCGATTTTGAACATATTCGGTACGCCTCGCGACGAAAAAACAGGCGCCACGACGAAAAACGCAGTAATTCGACAAAAGATAAGCAAAAAAATAGGAAACCCTTGTACGATCGCGTTCATCCCTTCACAACCTAACCGATGTATTGATGAAGATTATTCAGCAGATTGTAAGTGAAATCGATGACCGTATTTAGAATCCAGGGGCCAAACACGATAAGGGACACGAACACGGCAACGATTTTCGGAACAAACGCAAGCGTCTGCTCCTGGATTTGCGTGGTCGCCTGAAAGATGCTGACTAGCAATCCGACGATCAAAGCAAGAGCGAGCATCGGCGCACTGGCTTTCAACACGACGTATACGGCCTCTCCGGCCAATCCGATTATGAAATCAGTACTCATCGAACGTCCCTCCTTGCTTGTCTCAGGTGTTGAAGCTTAACAGTAACGACTTGACGATTAAATACCAGCCGTCGACGAGGACGAACAAGAGCAGCTTGAACGGCAGCGATATCATGACCGGCGGAAGCATCATCATCCCCATCGCCATCAACGTGCTGGCGACGATCATGTCGATGATCAAGAACGGGATGAAAATCATGAATCCCATTTGGAACGCGGTCTTAAGCTCGCTTATCGCATAGGCGGGCACGAGCACCGTAAGCGGAATATCCTCGTAGGAAGCCGGTTTCTCCGTCTTCGTATAGTTCATGAACAATAGAAGATCCTTCTCCCTCGTATGGGAGAACATAAACTTCTTCATCGGGACGGCCGCTTGCTCGAACGCTTCGGTCTGCGTCATTTCGCCTTTCAAATAAGGCTGCAGCGCCGTTTCGTTTACTTGCGAGAAGGTTGGCGCCATAATAAAGAAAGTCAAGAACATGGCAAGCCCGATCAATACTTGGTTAGGCGGCATCATCTGGGTGCCCAGCGACGTTCGAACAAAACCGAGCACGATGACGATTCGGGTAAAGCTGGTCATTAACACCATGATCGCCGGCGCGATGCTTAAAACCGTAATCAATAGAAGAATGGACAGCGCGCTGGTGCCTGGCGCCTCGCCGTTGCCTTCCCCAATGTTAATGGAAATGTCGGGCAAAGGTTCGGCGAATGCTTGATTATGAACGAACATGGCAAGCAGCTGCACGGCAACGATTGATATCCACCACTTACTTTTCATCATCCATCAACCGTTCGTTTGATTTTGGGTCGTGAAGCAGCGTTTCCAGCTGCTGCTTCCGTTCGGCTTGCTGGCTTAGCTTCTCCTGCAGTATCGTTTGGAAGGACGACGCCGAATTCCAACGTTCCCGCGTTGGCTCCGTCTTCTCTTGCCCGCTGCGTTTTTTTGCTTTATCAAGGAAACCTGCAAGCAAGTTATGCGGCCAGACCGACTCGGGCTTGCGTTCCAATTGGGCGATGACCGCGCGGACTTGCTCGGGATCGTCCAGCTTGTCAAGCAGCGTAATGCTCTCGCCGACTCCGACGATATAGACGCGGCCAGCGATCTCTACAGCCTGAATGGAACTATTTTGTCCGAGCGCGACGCCTCCGAGCGAGCGGAGCGAACGGTTCGTCCCCCAGGATCGGCCGCGCTGGGACAACCATTTGATCACGAGAACGATAAGCACGATCACGATCGCAAGCGAGACGATAACCCATACGAGGCTGCCCGCCACGTTGCTTGTCCCGGTAAACGCGAGCTGCCCGCCGCGTTCCGCGCTGCTGCCGTCCGTAGCGGCAGCAGCCGCAAAGCGCGACCAATTCGCCATCCCCAGAGCAGACGCCGTCGAAATGCTCGAAAGAATGTTAAGCATGGCTGGCTTCCGTTATCCGAGCGTTTTCTTGATCGCTTCGATGACGCGGTCGGCTTGGAATGGCTTGACGATGAAATCTTTGGCGCCCGCTTGAATGGCGTCGATAACCATCGCTTGCTGCCCCATCGCGGAACACATGATCACTTTCGCGTTGCCGTCCATTTTTTTGATTTCTTTGAGGGCGGAAATGCCGTCCATTTCGGGCATCGTAATGTCCATCGTGGTCAGGTCCGGTTTCAATTCCTTGTACTTCTCTACTGCCTGCGCGCCGTCTTGGGCTTCACCGACGACCTCGTAGCCGTTTTTAGTCAAAATGTCCCGAATCATCATGCGCATGAATGCTGCGTCGTCTACGATAAGAATGCGGTTTGCCATCATTTTTATCCTCCTAGGATGTTATTGTAATTTTTGAATGCGGTCCCATTGGCTTACGATATCCGTTACCCGTACGCCAAAGTTTTCATCGATGACGACAACCTCGCCTTTCGCGATCAGCTTGTTGTTCACCAAGATGTCGACTGGTTCGCCGGCCAGCTTGTCCAGCTCGATGATCGAACCTTGCGACAGTTCCAAAATATCCTTAATTTGCTTCTGGGTCCTTCCTAATTCTACCGTTACCTTCAGCGGAATGTCGAGCAACAAATTGAGGTTCGTATCCTCCGTTTGAACGTAGGAAGCATTGCCGAAATTCGCGAATTGAACGGGCTGAACGTTGACGTTTCGGTTCGCGGCGGGGCCGTATGTATGCGGTCCTGGCGGCTGCATCGGATAATCGTAACCCGGCACGGGCGCTTGGTACGGCATAGGCGGCACATGCTGCATCGGTGGCGCCATATTCGTCTGCGGCGGTACGGCATGAAGCTGGGCGGCTGCCGCAGTCTGCTGCATCGCGGCCGTTTGCTGCATTTCGGCCGAGAGCTGTGCGGCGGGTGGCTCCGGAGCCGCAGGCTTCGCGGGCTCATCCTCGACCACGCCCATAAGGATGTCAACCATTTGCTTTGCGAACGCGACCGGCAGCAGCTGCATGATCGTCGAATCGATCAGATCGCCGATCGTCAGCCGGAACGAGATTTTAATGAACGCGTCGACTTGCGGCAGATGATCCATGCCATCGCCTTTGTTGACGTCCAAAATATCGATGCCCGGCGGCGAAATGTTGACGAACCGGTTAAAAATCGTGGACATCGACGTAGCCGATGAGCCCATCATCTGATTCATCGCTTCCTGCACGGCGCTGATATGAATTTCGTTCAGCTCTTCGACGGTAACTTCGCCTTCGCCTCCGAGCATCAGATCGGCGATGATTTGGGCGTCCTTCGTCTTGATGACCAGAGAATTGATACCCTGGAAGCCGTCAACGTATTGCACGCTTACCGCGACATGCGGCTTAGGAAACACGTCGGCCAGTTCTTCCTTCTTGACCAGCGTGACTTGTGGCGTCGTGATGTCGACTTTTTTCCCGAGCAGCGTCGATAAAGCGGTCGCCGCGCTGCCGAACGTGATGTTGCCGATTTCTCCGAGCGCATCCTGCTCCAGGGACGATAAATAATCGGATAGCACATCCTTGCCGGAGGATGGCGCGGGTTCCGGCTCGTTGGACGACTGACGAAGCAGCGCGTCGATCTCCTCTTGCGACAAATAATCTTTACTCATCATGGTTTTCTTCAACCCCTTCGCTAATAACCTCGTCCACTTGAACGGCCAGCCGATCTTTGACGGAGCCCGGGCTGCCGATGAATTTGAGCTTGTCGCCGACCTTGATCCTCAGCCCTTCATCTACCGCCTTATTCAGCGAAATGACGTCGCCCACGTTCAATCCGAGAAACTCTTTGATCGTGATGGAGGATTCGCCAAGTTCCGCGACGATCGGAAGCTTCGCTTTGCTGAGCCGCTGCTCCAATATTTCTTTTTCCTCGGGGGCGCGCGCTTTCTTCTGCGACACGAACCAGTGATGGACGGACAACCTGGACATAATCGGCTCGATGACCACGTGAGGGATACATAAGTTGATCATGCCGGTCGTATCCCCGATTTTGGTGCTGAAGGAGATGAGCGCGATCGTCTCGTTCGGTGATACGATCTGCATGAACTGCGGGTTCGTCTCGAGCGCTTCCAGTCTCGGCGAAATGTCGATTACCGTACGCCAAGCCTCCTGCAGACTCTCGAACGTCCGACTGAAGATCCGCTCCATGACGATCGTTTCGATCTCGGTCAGATTGCTGATCTTCGCCGGCGCCGCCCCTTGGCCGCCCAGCATGCGATCCACCATGGCAAAAGCCACGTTCGGGTGAACTTCGAGCACCATCCGCCCTTCCAGCGGCTCCGCTTCGAATATGTTCAAAATCGTCATCTTCGGAATCGAACGAATGAATTCGTCATAAGGCAGCTGCTCGACCTGTACGACATTAATTTGAACGAATGTGCGGAGTTGCGCTGAGAAATAGGTTGTCAAATATCGCGCGAAGTTTTCGTGTATACGGGTCAAACTGCGAATATGATCTTTCGAAAAACGAACCGCGCGCTTGAAGTCGTAGACGCTGACCTTGCGCGTCGTCTCTTCCTTCTTCAGGTCCTCCGCATCCATCTCCCCCGACGACAAGGCGGCCAGAAGGGCGTCGATCTCGTTCTGCGATAAAACATCAACCAATTTTCTCACCTCCTTCGAGGAATGTCGGCATCATTCGTTAAAGCTCCTGAATCATGAAATTCGTGATCTCTACTTTAACCAGCTTCCCTTTCGGGATGATGGGGTTAATCAAATTTAGAAGTTTCGATTCCAGGGCGTCCTCGCCCTGCGAGCCGTTAAATTGATCGGCCGTCATGTCCGCAACGGTGCGGTTAATAATCGGTCTAACTTCAATTTCCAGCAGCTTATCGAAGTCCTCTTTCGTTTTCTTGCTGTCCAGCTGGAAGGCGAAGCTAAGCACGACGACGTATTCGGCGTCTTTTAAATTTCGTCTGAAGTCTTTCAGTTCCGAGGTGACCTCGACCCGCTCGTCCGCGGACAGCACCTCGACCTCGATCGTTTCCGTCTCCGGCGACTCTTCCTTCGGATCCGCGAAAAACGATTTAAACAATATAATCGATACGATCGCAATGAGCGTAATGGACAGCAAAATCGTAATTAGCCATGGTAGCATCTTTTTCATGACGAGGGACCCTCCGTATGCTCACTCTTTTGGGCCGCCGCTATAAGGCCGATTGAACGAAGATACTGCACGTTTAACGATACCAGTTCCGCCGACTTTTCCTTCACGACGAGCTTCTTGCCCGTCGTAAGCGTAATAACCGTATCGGCGGACTCTTCGATTAATTCGATGAGAAGAGCGTTGATTATGACTTTAGTGCCGTTGAGACGCGTTACGGTAATCATGAGTGACCCCCCACACCTAGGGAGGCCTTACGCCTCCCGCCGAGTTATGACTTGCTTATCGTTTCAAGTTGACGACTTCCTGCAAAATTTCGTCGGATGTCGTAATGATGCGCGAATTTGCCTGGAAGCCGCGCTGCGCGACGATCATCTCCGTAAATTCGGCCGTCAAGTCGACGTTTGACATTTCAAGCTGGCCGGCGATAATCGCGCCCGTGCCGAATTCCGGATCGCCCGCGAAGCTCAGGAAGCCCTCGATGTCGGCTTCGGGGTTGGCGTTGGCCGTTACGCGGTACATGTTGCCGCCCAGCTTCTCAAGACCGCTCGGGTTAACGACTTTCGCGACGCCGATCTGCTCGATCGGCTCCGTGCCGTCTGCCGTTACGCCCATGATCGTGCCGTCCTGGCCGATCGAGAACGCCGTTACGGCCTCGTCAAGCGTGATGATGTCGCCGGCGGACGATAGTACGAAATAACCGTCGGATGTAACGAGCTGCCTGTTCGAGTCGAGCGTAAAGTTGCCTGCGCGCGTCAGCAGCATCTCCGAGTCTTCATTGGCGCGAACGACAAAAAATCCGTCTCCATCTATCCGCAGGTCCGTCGGCTGATTCGTGGTCATGGCGCTGCCCGCGGTATGTACCGTGTCGATCGAGCTGATCGACACGCCAAGGCCGATCTGCTTCGCGTTCACGCCGCCGCGTTCGCCTTCTTCCGGTGCCGTAACGCCCGCAACCGTCTGGCTGAGAATGTCTTTAAACATGACGCGGCCGGCTTTGAAGCCTACCGTATTGACGTTCGCGATATTGTTGCCGATTACGTCCAGCTTCGTTTGAAACCCGCGCATGCCGCTGACGCCCGAATACATCGATCTAAGCATTGAATTTTTCCTCCTATTATAATGAATGAATGGATGACGGAACTGTATCGACTCGCGATTTCCCGCGCTATCCGAGCTGCTTCAATCGGTCCGCAGCCCGAGGCTCCCGGATAGGTCCAGCCTTACGATAAAATAATAGCGCTGTCGATCTGGGTGAATACGTTGCTTCTCATTTGGCCGCCGTCCATCGCCGTCACGACCGTCCGGCTTGGCACGTTCACGATCATCGCGATATCGCGGAACACGATCAACGAATCCTGAGCGCCCTTCGATTCCGCTTCGTCCACGGCGTTCATGATTTTCGTAAGCGATTCCGGCTGCAAATGAATGCCGCGCTGCTGCATGCGGACTTCCGCGTGATGGCTGAATTTCAGCACCTTGGCGTCGAGCATGTCCCGGAATTCCGTCGATTGCGACGATCGCCCGCCCGGCTTGCCCGGCTGCAAAGGCGTCGATTTCAACGGAAAGAGATGTCCGATCTTCATGCGATCGTTCATGACTCGCGATCCCCTTCCCCGGAATCAAAAGAGCCTGCGTCGTCGTCCTCCCCGGATGTCTTCGATATGGAAGTTACGTAATCAAGCGCGATTTCTTCTCCGTCGACCGAAGCGTACAGCACGCCTTCCTTGGATAGGATGGAATCGACCACGCCGCTTAAAGTCTGAATTTCTCCCGCATCGTCATATTCGTTCCATTCGATCGTTTTGCCGATCAGGCTGGAAGCCGAACCGATATTTTGCCGAAGCAGCGATAGCTCCGTCGCCATATTCATCAGCTGCTCGACGGACGTGAATTGCGCCATCTGGGCAATGAACTCCTTGTCCTGCAGCGGCTGCATCGGATCCTGGTTTCGAAGCTGCGTAACGAGAATGCTTAGAAATTGATCCTTCCCGAGCGTATCGTTTTTTTTGGCGGCTGCCGCCCGCACGTTTTCCGTGCTGTAATTGGGCCAGACGACTTTGGTCGAAACGCTGTCTGCCATTTCTGATCACCTCCGATCAATCAAGCCTTGCGCCTACCCATTAGGCTCTCACGTTAATCCCCCTGCCGAATCCAAGTCCCTGGACCGCGGCTTGTTCAACCAATTCGGTTTCAAAACGAACTTCATCGGCTCCCTCGCCTCCGCTGAATAGCTGTCTGGAGGATTCATGCTGCCTGCCGCCGCCTTGTCCTTGGTGCTGCTGGGACCAAAGCGTATCCGTCTGCCCCTGCGAAACCTCGAGCTTGTCGACCGTTATTCCTTGCGCCTGGAGCGCTGCGCGGAGCTGGGCCATCTGGTTGTCCAGCATATCTTTGGCCATCGCCGTGTCCGTTTGGAATACGGCCGTCAGCAAGCCGTTTTGCATCGAGATGCGAACGTCCACCTGGCCCAAATGCTCGGGGAACAATTGCAGCTTCGCTTCGGAGATGCCGTTTACTGTCGTTACGTCGAACCTTTGAACGATCATGCCCGTCATGGTCTCGGCGAACTGATCCGCTGCGACAAATGACGCAGCCGCGCCAGCCGTTGCATGGACGGTCAGCGGAGCAAATCCGCGCGTCAGTTCCGCATTGGCCGTTCCGTGCGGCATTTGCGGAATCGCTTCAATTACGGTTCCCGCTTGCTCCGTTATTGCCAAGGATTCAAGCTGCTGAGCCGAGACCGCGGTGAACGCGGGATGAACGGCTTGTTGCGAAAGCCGCTGCAGCATAGTTGCCGCCTCCGGTTGAGGGACGCTCTGAACGGCGAATAATTGCGTCGCGACCGATGCTTCAGGCTTTAACCGGAAATTATTAGCCGATGCCGGCTCCTGTTCCAGAAGCTGCGCCAACGCTTGAAGCTGGTGGCCGATAAAAACCGTCGGATCCTGCTGCTGCACCCGCTTGACGTTTCCTTGCTGGAGCACGGCTTGCAGTTGAAGCAGCGCGTCTTGAAGACTGCTTTTGAGGCTTGCCGTCAATTGAACGCCAAGCTCGGACGCTTGCCCCCCATCCTCTCCGCTTGCCGCGGCAGCGACCGGTTGAATGATCGCGGACGGAACGCCAAGCAGCGCAAGCAGCGCGTTCATTTGATCGAGAGCGGCTTCCAACTGATGCAGGTCGTGTTGTTCCGTCTCTGCGGATTGACCGCCATCCTCCGTCGGAGCTTCCAATTGCTCGATAAGGCCGTCAATGATCGCGAGCAGGTCGGACAGCGATGTCCCGGTCTGACCGGCACTGGCAGTCGCGGCTTCGGGAACGGCTGGGCCGGCTAGGTATGGAACCGGCGAGGTGCTCTCTCCGCCCGCCGATATCCCGCCGTTTATTTGCCGGATCAGCGCTTTTTGGAAATCGGCGCCGCCCGCGCCATTGGCGCTCGCTCCGCTCGCCGGCGTTGACGGTTGCGTCTGCGACGGCGTCGTAACCGATTGTGAAACGATCATTTCCATCTTTTTCACCCCCTTTCCGAAACCGGAATTCCATTCGGCAAGGCTAAGCTCAAGTGCCGGTCATTAATTTGGAAACAAGCTGGGCGGCAATCGCGTCGTTTATGCCCGACATTTCGGCCAGAATGCCCGAACGGGTCTGGTCGTCCACCGCATTCAGGATGCGAAGCACTTTGCTCGGGCTAACCTCCGCCATCTTGATCAACAGCTCGGCGGCGCTTTTGGCATCCATCGCGGTAAAGGTGGCGCCAAGCTGCTCTTGATCGAGCACCGTGGATGGCGTCTTGGTTTCGGCCGGCGTCTGCTTGTTCAGTCTGGCCTGCAGCGCCGCGATCTGCAAATCCTTGGCCGTCACGTTGTCCTTAAGCATCATCGCCGCATCCGCCGCGGTCTGCGGATTCATTTTTTCCATGATGCGCACGCGGTCGTCCGCGCGCATATTGGCGAAGACGAGCACCATTTCCTCGAGCGTCATGCTTTGCAGAATCGGGGCGGCTTTGCTCGGCGTAATTTTGGAGAACATGCCGGACAGCTCCTGGATCTTCGCTTGATACTGCTCGTCCTCGAGCAGCTGTTCCTCGCTCGACGCTTTGAGCTGCGTATTATCGGCCTTCAACCCGTTGACCTCTTGCTCGAGCGTCGACTTCGCTTGATTCGCCGCCGCCAGCTCGCTCTCGATCGCGGTAAGCTGGGCTTGCAGATCGGCGATCTTCGCCGACAAGTTGGCCGACTTTATTTCTTCGTCGTCCAGAATGGCTCCTGCAACCTTTGGCTCGGGAAGCACGTCTTTGAGGAGAGGTACATTGTTGCCGACTTCAAGCATCTTGTTGCGGAAATCCATGTTGAATAACGTATAAAGCACGCCGAGCAGCACAATCGCGAATAAGACCGGCGTCATCAAGAACATAAGCCGCTCCATAGCGCTGTAGCCCTGCTTTTCCGTTTCGGGTCCAGCCATTTCGTTCACTCCCTCTAGCCGGCGTCACATGCGTGTTATGGGGTTGAAAGCGTGAAGCGGACGCTTGCCAGCTCGTCAAGCTCGTTCTGTTCCTTGATTTGCATGGCGTATTGGAAGCGTGCGAGCGCATGATCCTTTGCTTTCAGCCATACTTTCTCGTCCTTCATTTTGTCGGACAGCCTCGTTCTGCTCTGTTCGACCGCCTTTTGCGCATGCAGCACGTCTTTTGTTTTGTTTGCGATGCCGTTTTTCAAGTATTCGACATATTGCTGAATAACCTGGAGCTCGGACAACGGGATCGCGGCTTGCGAAGCTTCGTGAAGCTTGCGTTCCCAGTCCGTCTTCTCCGTCTGCAGCTGTTCAAGCGATCGCTCCTCGGCCGCAAGCGCGCCGATGGCCGAAGACAAGAGCCATTCCGCCTGCGTTTTCTCGCTTGCTTTTAAATCGACGACCCGTTGAAAGGAATATCGAAACGATGCCATTTACCGGTTCAGCTCCTGTAAAATTCGGATATTAATCGATGCTGCGCCTCTTCCAGGCTTACCTTTTCATTCGTCTTCTGCTTCGTAAAGCCGTGTATCGCATCTATGGATTGGAGCGCCGTATCGATTTCCGCATTCGAACCTTTTTGGTACGCCCCGATATTGATCAAGTCTTCCGAATCTTTATAAATAGATAACAGCTTTTTCATTTCGTTGGCCGCATCCTGCTGCTCTTCCGTCACGATTTCTTTCATGACGCGGCTTACGGACGCGAGCACGTCGATTGCCGGAAAATGCCCTTTGTGCGCCAAGTGCCTGCTTAGCACGATATGGCCGTCCAATATGCCCCGAACCGCGTCCGCGATCGGTTCGTTCATGTCGTCGCCGTCGACGAGCACGGTATAGAAGGCGGTGATGGAACCGGTCGGGCCCGTTCCCGCCCTCTCGAGCAGCTTCGGGAGCGCCGCGAATACCGACGGCGTGTAGCCGCGGGTCGCCGGAGGTTCGCCGATCGCAAGACCGACTTCGCGAAGCGCCATTGCATACCGCGTAACGGAGTCCATCATAAGCATGACGTCGAGCCCGCGGTCGCGAAAATATTCGGCGATGGAAGTCGCGATAAGCGCGCCCTTCATCCGGATGAGCGCCGGCTGGTCGGAAGTCGCGACGATGACGACGGAACGGGCCAAGCCTTCCGGGCCAAGATCCTTCTCGACGAACTCGAGCACTTCCCTGCCGCGCTCGCCGATTAAGGCAATGACGTTCACGTCGGCCGAAGTATTGCGCGCGATCATGCCGAGCAGCGTGCTTTTGCCGACGCCGGATCCCGCGAAGATGCCGACGCGTTGGCCGCGGCCGACCGTTAGCAGGCCGTCGATCGCCCGCACGCCGATGCCAAGCGGCTCGACGACCCGCGGCCGCATGAGCGGATTGCTCGGCTCGTTGTGCGTCGAATAATGCGGCATCCGCCTCGGAAGCATGGAACCGTCCAGCGGATTGCCAAGTCCGTCGAGCACTTTGCCGAGCAGCTCGGATCCGACTTGGACCGACAGCGGCTTGCCGGTCCCGACGACATCGCAACCCGGGCTGATCGCATGCAGCTCGCCGAGCGGCATAAGAATGACCTTGTTGTCCTTGAATCCGACGACTTCGGCTTTGATCGGCTTCGCCCCTTTGGACGGATAAATGAAGCAGACGTCGCCGATGCTGGCGTCCGGCCCTTCCGATTCGACCGTAAGGCCGATAACCTGCGTAACTTTGCCGTTCACCCGTACGGGATCGAGCGGCTGCAAATGCTCGATGTACTTCAGCACGTCCAAATTATTCGCCGCCATCGGAATGCCCTCGCTCTTCTCCGCTGTGATGGGCGAGATGCAGCAGCTCGCGCTTGATCTCGGTCAATTGGGTATCGATGCGCGCATCGATGCTTCCGAATGCGGAACGAATGACGCACCCGTTATCCTTAACGGAAGAATCGGGCAAAATTTGCAGCTCGGCTTGCGAATCGATCGCCATATGGAGCTCTTCCCTGGCCGCTTGGACGAATGCAAGCTGCCCGGGGGCGACGCATAATGTAATGACGCCCTGCTCTCTTCTTCTGGTCAACGATTTCCGTATCAAATCGATGGCGATTTCCGGAACCAGCGTTAGCTGCTGACCGATAATTTTCTCGGCGACCGCGCAGCTGAGCTCGACCAGGAAAGGCTCCGCCTCTTGAATGATTTGCTCGCGCATTTCATAAGCAGCCTTCAGGACGGTCGACGCTTCGGCGAGCTTGTTCTCCCATTGTTCTCTCAAATCGCGTTCCGACCGGTCCGCACCTTCCGAGTAACCGAGCTCGTAGCCGGTTTGTCTTGCGCTTTCCGCGGCCGATTCGTCCTCGGAACGTTTGTCGAGCCACCATACTTCGATTTGCTGACGGGCTTCGGTCAGCATGCGCTCGCTCGTCTCGGCGGCTTCGCGAAGCCGCTCTTCCGCGAACTGCTGGGCGTCGTTCAAAATTTGGTCGCGCAATTGAATCGTCTCTTCATCGGGAACCGGCTCAGCAATGGCCGGCGCTTCAACCGGATCTACCGCTTGGTATTGGCGCTGCCGAAGCCGCTGCAGCTGCTTGAGCTGCTCGACCGATACGACGCTCGAAGATTTGATCAGATTAGACAATGATATCGTCTCCTCCGCCGCGCGCGATGATGATTTCTCCGGATTCTTCTAGCCTGCGGATCGTGGCGACGATGCGCGTCTGCGCCTCTTCGACGTCGCGGAGGCGCACCGGGCCCATAAATTCCATTTCTTCCTTGAAGGTCTCGGCCATACGCTTCGACATGTTGCGGAATATCGCCTCGCGCACCTCTTCGCTGGCCACTTTGAGGGCAAGCTGAAGATCGGCGTTCTCGATATCGCGGATAATACGCTGAATGGAACGATTGTCGATGTTGACGATGTCCTCGAATACGAACATCCGTTTCTTGATTTCTTCCGCAAGCTCCGGATCTTGAATTTCGAGGGCGTCCAGAATCGTTCTCTCCGTGCCGCGGTCGACGCCGTTCAAAATTTGAACGATCGAATCAATGCCGCCCGCGTTCGTGTAATCCTGCGTCACGGTAGCCGACAGTTTCTGTTCGAGCACCCTCTCGACCTGAGAGATGACTTCCGGCGAAGTGCTGTCCATTAAAGCGATTCGCCTGGCCACGTCGGCCTGTTTTTCCTGGGGCAAGGAAGACAGAATGTGCGATGACTGCTCGGATTGCAAATAGGACAACACGAGCGCGATCGTCTGCGCATTCTCGTTTTGAATAAAGTTCAAAATTTGTGTCGGTTCCGCTTTTCTCGCGAAGTCGAACGGCCTTACTTGCAGCGTCGCCGTCAGCCGGTTAATCACTTCAAGCGCCTTCTGTTCGCCGAGCGCCTTCTCCAATATGTCTTTCGCGTACGTGATGCCGCCCTGGGTGATGTACTCCTGCGCCATGCAAATTTGATGAAACTCGCTTAAGATCGTTTCGCGATCTAAGCTGTCTACTTTGCGGACATTGGCGATCTCGAGCGTTAGCTGTTCGATCTCGTCGTCGCGCAAATGCTTGAAAATTTGGGCCGATACTTCCGGTCCAAGCGTGATGAGCAAGATCGCCGCCTTCTGGCGCCCCGTCAAGCCTTGGATCGCTTTTGACAATTTATCCACCTCTATTCGTCGACTAGCCATGTGCGTAGTAGGTTAACAAATTCGTCCGGCTTCCGTTTGGCAAGCGTTTCGAGATTTTTGCGCGCTTGGCTGTCGTTGCTGACGCTTTCCAGATCGAGCGTCGGATATTCCACTTTAGCCGTCGGCGCCGCAAGTTCGATCTCTTCTTCTTCGGCCGCCTTCTTGCGTCTGCGAACCAGCATGACGACGAGCCCCGCGATAACGGCAAGAGCCGCCGCTCCGATTCCGATGATCCATGGCATCGATAAGCCGGCCGATTGTTCGTTCGCCGTGCTGCCGGTGAACTCCCTCGCGATTAGCGCAACCTTCTTCGCCATAAGCGCGTCGTCGTTGACGTTTTGTCCCGAATCGGCAAGCTGTGCGCGGACCAACGAAGTCAGGTAAGTCATGATCGCCGTTCGGCTCGCATCGTCGGTCAGCTGCGACTGCTCGATGCCGATACTGATATTCAGGTCCTTGATTACGTACGGTCCCGATACGATGCTGTTGTTAATTCGGTTGACCTCGTAGTTTCGAATCTGATTGTTCGATTCCGAGGAGGTCTGGCCGGCTGTGGCCGCTTCGTAGCCGGGAACGTCGGTTTCGCCCGTGCCCGCCACGCCGCCCGCTTCGCCGGAGGAACCCGTCGACGTGCTGCTGTTGATTTCTTCGCTAATGATAATGCCGTTGTTATTGTTGTTCTCCAGCGGCTGGACAAGCATTTCCTCCGTCTGCTTCTTGTCGAAGTTCATGCTGCTGGAAACCTGGATGACGAGATTTTCCGGACCGACGATCGGTCCCAGAAACTGCTGAATGTTTTTCTTGAGCTCCGACTCGTACTTACGTTGAATTTGAAACTGGGCTTCGACCGCGTCCGTATTTCCCGCCGCTGCCCCGTCCGTTTCCGAGAACATCAGCTCGCCTTGGGGACTGGATATCGTGATATCCTGCACGGCCAGCTTCGGCACAGACGTCTTCACCAGGTTGTAGTACCCGTCGATCTCTTTTTGGCTCGGGCGGTAACCCGCCGCGAATTGAAGCATGATCGAGGCGGAAGCCGTCTCCGCGTCCTCCGGCGACAGAAACACGCT
Organism: Paenibacillus arenilitoris; assembly: GCF_014705655.1. GTDB lineage: Bacteria > Bacillota > Bacilli > Paenibacillales > Paenibacillaceae > Pristimantibacillus > Pristimantibacillus arenilitoris. Next base: position 92,251 of record NZ_JACXIY010000023.1, read on the forward strand.
TTCTTCGGGCAAATTGATCAATACCTTCGAGCTCTCCACGCCTTGCATGGCATTAAGTAATTGTTGAACCTCGCCGTTTAAAGCATTTAAGTATTTGACGTTGAATTCGTTCTCCGTCGTGCCGAATGTGGACGAGCCCGTATTGAAGGCTTCGAAGCCGATCGACCCGTTCTGTACGAGCCCTTGCGAGCCGACATCCACTTTGATTCTAGAAGCGACCGCACTCGGAACGGAAATGCTTTTTCCGTTATCGCTGAGCTCATAAGGAATTCCGCTGCCGTCCAAATAATTCATAATGGCCGCGGCGTCCGTCGTGTCCAAATTTTGAAAAGCGATTTCGTATTCCGTCCTCGTGAATACGATCGTCAACAGAACGATTGCAAGCAGTAAACCTGCTACAGATGCCCCCAGCCATATTTTTTGTTTTCTGCCCATTTGGCTCCAAAACGTCGTAAGCCTTTGTCGATACTGGGCGAATCTCTCGCTCACGTTGTCACCCCACCCGATTGCTAAGCTAGGTCATATGTACGATCAAATCTGCATCCGCATCATTTCCTGATAGGCCTCTACCACTTTGTTGCGGATTTGTGAGGTAAGCTGCAAGCTTAGCTGCGCCTGTTCCGACGCGATGAGCACCTTCGTCACGTCCACTTGGCCGATCAGAAACTTGTCGTTCAAGTTATGTACGTTCTTCTCTTGGGCGCTGACGCCGTCGATGGCCGCCTGCAAATATTGCCCGAACGATTGAGTCAATTCGGCGGGAGTCGCCTGCTGGACCGGTTTGGATTCGACAAGCTTCGCCGGCTGGAATTGACCGGGCGTAATCGATTGAATCATCATTAAGCCTCCGCTTCGTCCACTAATGTCGACTTACTTTTATTTGCCGATTTCGAGCGCTTTGACGAACATCGCCTTCGTTGCGTTCAAGGCCGTTACGTTCGCTTCGTAAGAACGGGTAGCCGAGATCATGTCGACCATCTCCTTCGTTACGTCGACGTTCGGCATGTTTACGTACCCGTTAGCGTCCGCATCCGGGTGCGTCGGATTGTAAACCAGCTTGTTCGGGGACTGATCTTCTTGAATTCTCGTCACTTTGACGCCTTGGGCGCTCGAACCGCCGTTCAATTGCCGCTCAAGCACACTGGAAAACGACTGCCGGATCGGCTCCATCACGACCATCTTCCGCTTATAAGGCTGGAATTGTCCGTTAACGTAGCTGCCGCGAGTCGTTTCCGCATTCGCTATATTCGATGAAATGACGTCCATCCGCAGACGCTGCGCGGTTAAAGCAGAAGCGCTTATATCAAATCCCGTCGACAATTTCACTGTTAAGCTCTCCCTTCGATGGCGGTTCGCATCATTCTGACGTCATGATTGATTTGCTGGACGTAAAAGTTGTAGCTTAGTTGGTTTTTGGCGAGCAGCGACATTTCCCTGTCGATATCGACATTATTTTCGTTGTTATTCATGGATGTGGCGCCATCGACAATGACTTTAGGCGCAGGAAGCGCATAGGACCCGGAGCCAATGGCGATATGCCTCAGATCCGTCCTTGTGCCCGACAATTGTCCTAGACCAGCCGTTCCCATCGACTGTTCCAGCAGCTCTTCGAACAATACCTCCGACCGTTTGAAATGCGGCGTATCAGCGTTAGCCACATTGTTGGAAATGACGCGTTGCCGCATTTCTGCCGCTTGCAGTGCCCCTTCCATTCTTGTAAAAGCAGCGCCATTCAACAAATTCACGTAGTTTCACCACTTTCCGCTTCGAGATGTTCCTTTTTTACTATTCAACAGAATATGTCTCATTCCTGCCGTGTTCGACAATAAAAATTAAAAAAATGAGACATATGTGTCGATTCTTGCCGACATCCTAATCTTCAACAATTTCCTAAAATATTACAATAAGAAAAAAGCCCTATCTTTATAAAAAGATAGGGCCCTAATGGTCAAAACGTCCTAATTCACGCCTTCATTTTGTCCAATTCCTGCAGTAATTGGTGGTTTAAAATTTTAATGTACGTGCCTTTCATCCCTAACGACCGCGTTTCGATGACGCCGGCGCTTTCCAGCTTGCGGAGCGCGTTGACGATGACCGATCGCGTAATGCCGACCCTGTCCGCGATTTTCGACGCGACGAGCAGTCCTTCCTTCCCGTCCAGCTCCTCGAAAATATGCTCGACCGCTTCCAGCTCGCTGAACGATAACGAACCGACCGCGACCGACACGACGGCGCGGCTTCGCACTTCCTGCTCGATTTCCTCCGTACGCTCGCGCAAAATTTCCATGCCGACGATCGTCGATCCGTATTCCGCAAGAATAAGGTCGTCATCGTCGAACGCGCCCGACAACCTCGTCAGCACGAGCGTGCCTAGACGGTCCCCGCCGCCGATAATCGGCACGACGGTCATAATTTCCTGATCGCCAAGCCTCTGGAACGTTTCGAACACCCCCGGGTCGGGCTTCACGTTCGTCATCGATTCCTGCATTTCCAGAAAGCGTGAATTGCTGTCCTGCGGGAAACGCAGTTCTTCCGCCGACAAATTGCGAATAAAATCGTGGTCGTATACATCGACGGCCGCACATCCGAGTATCTTCCCCTTACGACTGACAACGAACACATTCGTCTGAATGGTTGTGCAGAGCACCTCCGCCATTTCCCTGAAGCTGAGCGCCTTCCCAGCGGCGCGTTGCAGCAGCCGGTTGAGCGTTCTTGTCTTTGTAAGTAAAGTCATTCCAATGCCTCCCAAAACTCTTAACAACTACAATATATATTGACTCAAATCTCGATTTTGCGCAATGGTTCCCAGCTTTTCCCTCACGTATTCCGGCGTAATGACCATTTTCTCGAGCGACAATTCGGGAGCCTCGAACGACAGATCCTCCAGCAGCTTCTCCAAAATAGTGTGAAGCCTGCGCGCCCCTATGTTTTCCGTATTACGATTCACGTCCGCGGCGATCGAAGCGAGCTCCCGGACGGCTTCGTCCGAAAATTCGATCTCGATGCCTTCCGTTTCTAAAAGGGCCGAGTACTGCTTGGTCAACGCGTTTTTCGGCTCCTTCAAAATACTGACGAAATCGTCGAGGCTGAGACTTGTCAGCTCTACGCGAATCGGGAAGCGCCCTTGCAGCTCCGGAATCAAGTCGGAAGGCTTCGCGACGTGGAAAGCGCCCGCGGCGATGAACAGAACGTAGTCAGTCTTGACCGGACCGTACTTCGTCATGACGGTAGAGCCTTCGACGATCGGCAAAATATCGCGCTGTACGCCTTCCCGCGACACGTCCGGTCCCGAACCTCGCGTCGGACTCGCAATTTTGTCGATCTCATCGAGGAAAATAATGCCCGACTGCTCGGCGCGGACGATCGATTCCGAGATGACGTCGTCCATATCGATAAGCTTATTCGCTTCTTCGGAGATGAGCGCCTTGCGCGCTTCTTTGACGGGCAGCTTCCTCTTCTTGGGCTTCTTCGGCATGAGCTGGCCGAACAGCTCCTGCATATTCATCCCCATGCCTTCCGGACCCTGGCCGGACAGCATATCCATCACGTTCGGCGTCGTGTCCTCGACCTCGATCTCGATCACTTCATTCTCGAGCTTGCCCGCGGCCAGCTGCTCCCTAAGCTGGGCTCTCCTCTGCGCCAACCCTTGATCGACGTCCGGCTCCTGCGGCTGTTCCTGCGTCTGTTGGCCGCCGAACAACATTTCGAAAGGATTTTTTTGCGTTTTCGTCTTTGCCGCGGAAGGAGCAAGCAGTGTGACGATCCGCTCGTTGGCAAGCTTCTCGGCCTTGTCCTTTACCTTCTCCGTACGTTCGGCCTTCACCATTCGGATGGACGTCTCGACAAGATCCCGCACCATCGATTCGACGTCGCGGCCAACGTAGCCGACTTCCGTGAATTTGGTCGCTTCAAGCTTGACGAACGGCGCTCTTGCAAGCTTAGCCAGCCTGCGGGCGATTTCCGTCTTGCCGACGCCGGTGGGACCGATCATCAAAATGTTTTTCGGAACGATTTCGTCGCGCAAAGCCTCATTCAGCAGGCTTCTGCGGTAACGGTTGCGGAGCGCGATCGCGACCGAACGCTTCGCTTGCTTTTGGCCGACAATGTATTTATCAAGTTCCGTTACGATCTGACGGGGCGTTAGTGCGTCATTTCCCATTTTTATATCCCTCCGAATTCGATTCGTCCTGCTTGCCTGCTCGAAGATTGCTGCGTTATTTCAACCTCGCGTCATGCTATCCGATTTCTTCCACGATTATATTGTTGTTCGTAAATACGCAAATTTCGGCCGCGATTTCGAGCGCGGATTTCGCGATATCCTTTGCCTCCATGCCATCGGCATGGCGCTTCAGCGCCCTGGCAGCCGAGAGCGCGAAGCTTCCGCCCGACCCGATTGCCAAAATGCCGTCATCCGGTTCGATAATTTCGCCGTTGCCCGATATGAGAAGCAGCCCGGTCTGATCCATGACCAGCATCATAGCCTCGAGCCTGCGGAGTATTCTGTCCGAGCGCCAGTCTTTGGCAAGCTCGACGGCCGAACGCTGCAAATTGCCGTGGTGCTCCTCCAGCTTCGCCTCGAATTTCTCGAACAGCGTGATCGCGTCGGCAACCGATCCGGCAAAGCCGGCAATGACTTGTCCCCGGTACAGCCTTCTCACTTTTTTGGCTTGATGCTTCATGACCATGCTGTTGCCGAAAGTGACCTGACCGTCGCCAGCGATCGCGCCCTTCCCTTGATGACGGACCGCGCAAATCGTTGTCGCGTGAAATTGCATTTCCATCGCTTTGCCTCCTCTAAATATTATTTAGAAAACAACCGGATATGTTCATTACGGTTTTCTATCGCAAATGTTCCCGTTTAAATTGCGCGATGCCTTCAAGCGCGCGATTCGCAATCATTTCATTCTTTTCTTTTTTGTTGCGGATCTTCTTCTCGAGAGGCGGGAAGAGCCCGAAATTCGCGTTCATCGGCTGAAAATGCTTAAAATCCGCCGTCGTGATGTAATTCGCCATGCTTCCGAGCGTCGTATGCGGCGGAAGAACGAGCGGATCGAGGCCGCGCGCGAGCCTTGCCGCGTTAATGCCGGCAATCAATCCGGACGCGGCCGATTCGACGTAGCCTTCGACGCCCGTCATCTGGCCCGCAAAAAACAAAGTATTTCGCGCGTTAAGCTGGTAAGTCGGCTTAAGCAGACGCGGCGAATTAATGAACGTGTTCCGGTGCATGACGCCGTACCGGACGAACTCGGCGTTCTCGAGACCCGGAATAAGCGAGAAGACGCGTTTCTGCTCGCCCCATTTCAAATGGGTCTGAAAGCCGACGAGGTTATACAGCGTGCCGGCCGCGTTATCCTGCCGGAGCTGAATGACGGCATGAGGCAGCTTGCCCGTGTGCGGGTTGACGAGACCGACCGGCTTCATCGGACCGAACAGTACCGTCTGCTTCCCGCGGGTGGCCATCACTTCGATCGGCATGCAGCCCTCGAAATAGACTTCCTTCTCGAATTCCTTCAGCTCCGCCGTCTCCGCCGTCGTTAACGCTTCGTAAAATCGGTCGAATTCCTCTTCCGTCATCGGACAATTCAAGTATGCCGCTTCGCCTTTATCGTACCGGGAGGCCAAATAAACCTTATTCATGTCGATCGAATCTTTCTCGACGATCGGAGCCGCCGCGTCGTAGAAATAAAAATATTCCTCGCCGAGCAGCTTGCGGATTTGCGCGGACAAGCCCGGCGCCGTGAGCGGACCCGTCGCAATGACGACGATGCCGTCCGACGGAATTTCCGTCACTTCCTCATTGCGCACCTCGACGAGCGGATGCTCGAGCAGTCTGCGAGTCACTTCGCCCGAGAAGCCGTCGCGATCGACTGCGAGCGCGCCGCCCGCCGGGACGGCATGTTGATCCGCGCAGCTTAAGATGAGCGAATCGAGGCGGCGCATCTCTTCCTTCAGCACGCCTACCGCGTTTGTCAAGCCGTTCGCGCGCAAGCTGTTGCTGCAGACAAGCTCGGCGAATTGATTCGTATGGTGGGCCGGCGTTTTTGTTTCCGGGCGCATTTCGTATAGCACGACGGGTACACCCTGCGATGCGACTTGCCAAGCGGCTTCGCTTCCGGCAAGGCCAGCTCCGATGACGGTTACTTTTTGCGTTTCTGACAACGTTGGTCAATCCTTTCGAATATAGTGCGCCCTGGCCCTCTCAAGGGAATTCTACCCTGGCCTTCAAAGGGGAAATTTTCTTACTAATGATTGATCAAAAACCTTTCGAACCCTCCCAAACCAACCTTTCGAACCCTCCCAAACCCTCCCTTCCAAGGGAGGGCCCCGAGGCGCTGCGCCCTCTGGACACCCGCAATTGAACTAACGTTGGAGCTGCAGAGGCGGGTGTGAGGTGAAGTCAAGTTGGAGCGCTTTCGTCCCTGGGAGACACGCTTAACGTTAGTGCGCTCGTTTACCATCAATGTACTTTTAATAATGTGCTGTAAATATCCATCCAGGGCAATCGGAGGAGGGACTTGATTAACGCCCTGCAAGGCCGTTTAAGAGCGGTCACGGTCGTTACTAATGGCTAGACCCTTCCGGGATGCTTGGAAGGGTCGTCTGCGCCAGCGAAGCTGTTATATGATCCTGTTAGGGACTAGCCGTTCTGCGAGTCAAGCTCTTCCTCGTCAAGCACCTCTTCGGAATAATCGCAGGACGGGCATTGGAGTCTTGCGCCGCTGCGGTTGCGCTTCTCGACGAGCATGGTGTCGCATTGCGGGCACGGCTTGTTCGTCGGCTTATCCCAGGAGACGTAATCGCAGCCCGGATATTGATCGCAGCCGTAGAAGATGCGTCCTTTTTTGCTGCGGCGCTCGATGATCTTGCCTTCCTTGCACTTCGGGCACGTCACGCCGATATCTTTGACGATCGGCTTCGTGTTCCGGCAGTCCGGGAAGCCCGAGCAAGCGAGGAACTTGCCGAATCGGCCCATCTTGTATACCATATGGCGGCCGCATTTCTCGCAAATCTCGTCCGACACCTCGTCTTGGATCTCGATTTCCTTCATTTCGTCCTCGGCTACTTCGAGACGCTTCTCGAACGATTCGTAGAACGTGACAAGAACCTTCACCCAATCCTCGGTGCCTTCCTCGACATGGTCGAGATTTCCTTCCATGTTCGCCGTGAACTCGGCGTCGAGAATTTCCGGGAAAAATTCCTCCATGAGCTGGTTGACCATTTCCCCGAGCTCCGTCGGCATAAATTTTTTCTCTTCGATGGCAACGTAGCCGCGCTTCTGGATCGTTTCGAGCGTCGGCGCGTACGTGCTCGGCCGGCCGATCCCCAGCTCCTCCAAAGTTTTCACGAGCCTGGCTTCCGTGTATCGCGGCGGCGGCTGCGTGAAATGCTGCTTCGGCTCAATCGACTCCGATTGAATGACGTCGCCGGCTGCGAGCGGAGGCAGAAACTTATGCTCTTCCACAGTGCCGTCATCGTTGCCTTCGACGTACACCTTCATGAACCCGGCGAACTTCACTTTGGAGCCGGCGGCTCTGAAAACCGTATCGCCGGATTGCAGGTCTACCGTCATCGTATCGAGTACGGCCGATTGCATCTGGCTCGATACGAAGCGCTCCCAGATCAGCTTATACAAGCGATGCTGATCCCGGCTGAGGAACGGCTTCATCGATTCCGGGTCGCGCATGCTCGACGTCGGCCGGATCGCTTCGTGCGCGTCCTGGGCGTTGCTGTTCTTCCTCGTATAGACGCGGGGCTGTTCCGGCACGAACGCCTCGCCGTACTTTTCCGTAATATATTCCTTCGCTTCCTCTTGGGCGACGGGGGAAATGCGGGTCGAGTCGGTTCTCATGTAAGTAATCAAGCCGACTGTGCCTTCCTTGCCTAGCTCGACGCCTTCGTACAGCTGCTGCGCGACCGACATCGTCTTCGAGGCACGGTAGCCTAGCTTGCGGGCCGCCTCCTGCTGCAAGGAGCTTGTAATGAACGGCGGAGCCGGGTTGCGCAGACGTTCCTTCTCCTTCACCTCGGCGACCGTGAACCGGTTGTCCTTCATCGCGGCAAGCACTTCCAGCACATCCGCTTCCTTGCCGAGCTCGCGTTTTTCCCCGCTCAGCGAATAATATTTCGCCTCGAAAGGGATACCCGAATGGTTCAGCTTGGCCGTTATCGACCAGTACTCCTCCGGCACGAATGCGTCGATCTCGTTCTCGCGGTCGATAATGAGCTTCACCGCTACCGACTGCACGCGACCGGCCGATAATCCTTTCTTGACCTTCTTCCATAATAGCGGGCTTATTTTGTAGCCTACGAGCCGGTCAAGAATGCGGCGGGCTTGCTGCGCGTTCACGAGATCCATATTGATTTTGCGCGGCGTTTTGAACGCGTCCTTAACCGCCTGCTTCGTTATTTCATTAAATACGACGCGGCAGCTGTCTTTCTCGTCCAGCTCCAAATAGTGAGCCAGATGCCAGGCAATCGCTTCGCCTTCGCGATCGGGGTCGGCCGCCAGAAAGACATGCTTCACTTTTTTGCTGGCATCCTTCAATTCCTTCAGGACGCTGCCTTTGCCGCGGATCGTTATGTACTTGGGGTTAAAATCGTTTTCTACTTCGACGCCGATCTGGCTTTTGGGCAAATCGCGAATATGGCCCATCGAAGCTTTGACGATGTATTTGCTGCCCAAATATTTGCCGATCGTCTTCGCCTTGGCCGGTGATTCGACGATGACTAATGAATCCGCCATGTGGGGCGCCTCCTCTCTCTACTGGAACTATAATGCCATATATATGGACCCGGACTGCAGCTCGATTTTCCGTTTTATACATAAATTTAGCAGAAGTGCGTTCAAATGTCCAAACGGAATCGAAGACAGCTCATGCAATTCGTTAATGGACAAGGGCTGATCCCGCAGCAAAGCTATGATTTTCCGTTCTTCTTCATTAAGCGCCGCTTCGTTCCCGGCCGGCCCGCCAGCCTCGCCCGATTCATCCAAATCGAGACGTCTCAGCGCGGCGGGCAGCCAGGCCAGCTCCTCGACAATATCGTTCACGCAGCCGATCAGCTTGGCTTCGCCGCGCTTGATCAGATCGTTCGGGCCCTCGCTCTTCGGCGAGGAGATCGGGCCGGGTACCGCGAATACTTCCCTGTTCATCTCCATAGCCTGCTGAGCGGTAATTAACGACCCGCTTCGCCTCGCGCCTTCGACGACGACGGTACCGAACGTCAAGCCCGCGATGATGCGGTTTCGCAGCGGAAATTGGCCCGGGTGAAGCGGGGTGCCAAGCGGCGTCTCGGAGACAAGCAAGCCGTGCTCGGCTATTTTATGGAAGAGAGAGACGTTCTCCGGCGGATAGCATCGATCGATCGGCGTCGGCAGCACGGCAATCGTGCCGCCTCTGCCGTAAAGCGCCGCTTCGTGCGCTTTGCCGTCGATACCGCGGGCCAGCCCGCTCACGACCGTAAGGCCCGCGGCGGAAAGCTCCCGCGCAAGGCTCGTCGCGGAATGCCGGCCATATGCGGTCGGAACCCTTGTCCCGACTACGGCTATGGCGGGCCGCTCGAGAAGCTCCAGCCTGCCGCGCGCATAGAGCACCCATGGCGGCTGGGCGATCTCCTTCAGCGCCTGCGGGTATTCCGAATCGAAAGGCGTCAGTACGGCCGTATGACCGCCGACGTTGTCCGCACGGTCGGCTTCGGACATCCATGTCCGCCCGGCATAGCGTTCCGAAGCCGCCTTTGCCTGCGCGCCGCGCATGCCGATGGCGGTCAAATCGTCCGTCTTCCAGATCGGCTTCTCCCAAAGCCGATGGCTAACCGCTTTATGGATCGCCTGCCATCCGATGCCCGGAATTTCATGCAAGGCGACGATCATCTGCTTGCGCATATGATGGTTTGCTGTCATTATGAACCAGTCCCTTCGTCATTGCGGGACGGCCTGCATTCTTATCTATTGTGCGTTACGCGGCAAAAGAATGCAAGTCGCCCGCTAAAATAGTAGTTTTCGGTCAAAAAAAAGCAACCTCCCAACTCCCGCGGACGGGTCGTTGAAAGGTTGCTTACCTTCATGACTTCGGTTCGATTATTTGCGTGTAATGCATTTCTCCAGCAAGCCTTGCTCTTCGAGCACGCTGACGAGCGTAGAGCCCATATCGGAAGGCGTTGGAGCCACTTTGATGCCGCAAGCTTCGAGCGTTGCGATTTTTTCGGCGGCCGTACCTTTGCCTCCGGAAATAATGGCGCCCGCATGGCCCATCCGTTTACCCGGAGGAGCCGTTGCGCCGCCGATGAAGCCGACGACCGGCTTCTTCATGTTCGCTTTGATCCACTCGGCCGCTTCTTCTTCCGCCGTGCCGCCGATCTCGCCGATCATGATGACGGCGTACGTATCGGGATCCTCGTTGAATCGGTTCAAAATATCGATGAACTCGGAGCCTTTAACCGGGTCGCCGCCGATGCCGACCGCGCTCGATTGGCCGATGCCGCGAGTCGTCAGCTGATGAACCGCTTCGTAGGTGAGCGTGCCGGAGCGGGAAATGACGCCGACATGGCCCGGCGTGTGAATGTATCCCGGCATAATGCCGATCTTGCACTCGCCCGGCGTAATGACGCCAGGGCAGTTCGGACCGATCAGCGTCGTTTTGCTTCCGTCCATATAACGTTTTACTTTGACCATGTCAAGCACCGGAATGCCTTCCGTGATGCAGATGACGAGATCGAGCTCGGCATCCACCGCTTCCATGATCGCGTCCGCCGCGAATGCCGGCGGTACATAGATAACCGAAGCGTTGGCGCCGGTTGCGGCAACGGCTTGGGCTACCGTGTTGAATACGGGAAGGGAAACCAGCGATCCGTTTTCAAGAGTAATGTCGACGTTCGTGCCGCCTTTGCCGGGCGTTACGCCGCCAACCATTTGCGTTCCGTATTCCAATGCGCCTTTCGTATGGAACAAGCCGGTCGCGCCGGTAATGCCTTGCGTAATGACTTTTGTATCTTTATTGACCAAAATGCTCACTCTTAACTCACATCCCCTGAATGATTTCGCATGCGGGCGTCCCGCACGGCAAGCTATCTTATTTCACGAGAGCGACGATCTTCTGCGCGCCGTCCGCCATGGAATCGGCAGCTACGATGTTCAGTCCCGATTCTTTCAAAATCTTTTTGCCGAGGTCGACGTTCGTGCCTTCGAGGCGCACGACGAGCGGACGGTCCAGGCCGACCTGCTTCGCCGCTTCCACGACGCCGTTCGCGATAACGTCGCAGCGCATAATGCCGCCGAAAATATTGACGAAGATGCCTTTGACCTTCTCGTCGGACAAAATGATTTTGAACGCTTCCGTTACTTTCTCGGCCGTGGCGCCGCCCCCTACGTCGAGGAAGTTGGCCGGGTCGCCGCCGTAATATTTGATAATATCCATCGTTGCCATGGCAAGCCCCGCGCCGTTTACAAGACAGCCGATGTTGCCGTCGAGCGCGATGTAGCTAAGATCGAACTTGGATGCTTCGATTTCCTTCGCGTCTTCCTCTTCCAGGTCGCGCAGCTCGACGATGTCCTTGTGACGGTACAGCGCGTTGGAATCGAAGTTCAGCTTGGCGTCAAGCGCGATGACTTGTCCGTCGCCTGTCACGACGAGCGGATTGATCTCGGCGATCGACGCGTCCTTCTCGACGAATGCCGTATAAAGCGAAATCATGAACTTAACCGCTTTGTTCACGAGCTCGCCGGGAATGTTGATCGAGTAAGCCAATTTGCGAGCTTGGAAAGCTTGCAGGCCTACGGCCGGATCGATGATTTCTTTGAAAATTTTCTCAGGCGAATGCTCGGCCACTTCTTCGATCTCCGTGCCGCCTTCTTCCGAAGCCATCATGACGACGCGGCCCGTGCCGCGGTCGAGAACGACGCCGATATAGTACTCCTTCTTAATATCGCAGCCCTGCTCGATCAGAAGGCGCTTCACTTCCTTGCCCTCCGGTCCAGTCTGGTGGGTCACCAGCACTTTGCCGAGAATTTCGCCGGCGTACGCGCGAACCTCGTCCAAATTTTTCGCGACTTTAACGCCGCCCGCTTTGCCGCGGCCGCCCGCGTGAATTTGCGCCTTCACGACGACGACTTGCGTGCCGAGTTGTTTGGCGGCTTCGACGGCTTCGTCGACGGTGAAGGCCACTTTGCCTTCAGGCACGACTACGCCATACTGCTTAAGGACCGCTTTCCCTTGATACTCATGGATATTCATTGTTGAAATCCTCCATTTCACAGACTGGATACAGTCATATGTACACAAACCTATATTATTGTAGCATCTTTCCCCACGCGTTACCTTATTTTCATACATAATTAATACGGCTTTTTTGATATGAGTTTCATCTCATTTTGAGATTAAACAGCCCTATTCCGGGGAAACCACGCCGCTTATTATTTCCCAATCCCATTTTTTATACGCGCATGGAAATTCAGGATTGACAAACGGAATCGTCTCCATTATGATTGGTTCAAAATAAAACGAGCGGATCGTAAGGAAGCACCTTCATTCATCGATGGAGGTGCTTTTTGTCTTGTTCAGCTTAATTCACAGCGCAAGCGTATACGGGGTCGACGGCAAGCGGATTGCCGTGGAGGTCGATATCGCAAGCGGCTTGCCGCAGGTCAATATCGTCGGCCTGCCCGACCCCGCGGTCAGAGAATCGGTCGAGCGGGTCAGGGCCGCGCTTAAGAACAGCGGGTTCGCGTTTCCGATGGACCGCATCACGGTCAATTTGGCCCCGGCCGACCTCCGCAAGGAAGGAACGTCGTTCGACCTCGCAATCGCGGCCGGAATCCTGACGTCGAGCGCTCAGATCGACGCCTCGCCTCTGCGCGATACGCTTCTGATCGGCGAGCTGTCTCTCGACGGGAGCGTGCGGCCCGTGCCCGGGGTGCTGGCTATGCTCGAGCAAGCCAAGCTATGCGGCCTTACCCGCGTGCTGCTTCCGAAGGGCAACGCGAAAGAGGCCGCATGGATTTCCGGACTCGAGCTGTTCGCGCTGACGCATTTGAAGGAGCTAATTCCGAACAAGGAAGCGGGCGGCGGCTGGGAACATATCCGGGCGTTCAAGGGCGAGTACGGGGCGGCTGCAAGCGCCGCAAGCGGCGAACAATCCCGGGAGGGACAGGAAAGCGGCGATTACCGGGACGTCGTCGGTCAGCATCAAGCGAAGCGGGCGATGCTCATCGCCGCCGCGGGCAAGCATAATATTTTGCTGAGCGGTCCGCCGGGAACGGGCAAAACGATGATGATCCGAAGGCTCCCCGGCATCCTCCCGCCGCTGAACGAACAAGAAGCGCTCGAAGTGACGAAAATATACAGCGTCGCGGGCAAGCTGAACGAGAGCGCCCCCGGGCTCATCAGGCATCCGCCGTTCCGCGCCCCGCATCATACGATCTCGTCAGGCGGGCTAATCGGCGGCGGCTCGATCCCGAAGCCGGGAGAAGTGACGCTGGCGCACCGGGGCGTCCTGTTCCTGGACGAATTGCCCGAATTTCCGAGGCAGGTGCTCGAGGTCATGCGTCAGCCGCTCGAAGACCGCATCGTGACGATCGCCCGCTCGAAGGCGGTCTTTCAGTTTCCGGCGAGCCTCATGCTCGCGGCATCCTTCAATCCGTGCCCTTGCGGCTATCACGGGTACGAGTACGGCGATAAGCGCTGTACGTGCAGCCCGGCCGTCATCGGCCGGTACCGCTCGAAAATTTCCGGGCCGCTCCTTGATCGGATCGATCTGCACGTGGAGGTTCCCCGTCCGATCTCGGTCGACAACGCGAAGGGAGGGCAGTCGCTCGATTCGGAGCAGATGCGCCGGATGGTACAGGAAGCCAGAGACTTCCGGCTTGAGCGGACGGCACCGCGGAAGGAGCGCGAGAGGGGTGAATTATCGGGTGTTTCGCTCCGGAAGTCGGTTCATTTGAAGCGCGAAGCGGCGGAACTGCTTGAACACGCCTTCGACGCGCTAGGCATCAGCATGCGGGCTTACGACCGGATACTGAAGCTGTCGCGCACGATCGCGGATCTCGCAGCAAGCGAGGCGGTCGAGCCTGAACATGTGGCGGAAGCGATCCAGTACCGCCGAACGGACGGCCAACAGCCGTAACGGCAAGCAAGCGTCGGAGAAACGTTCCTCAGACGCTCATTCGTTTATACGGCCGACACGTTCAAAACGCCCGGGGATAATGGCTGCAAGCGACGACGCTTCCGTCCCCGCGGCTCACTTCCACCGTCACGACGTCGAATTGGATGGAAGCTCCCGCCTCCATCCGGCTTTTCAAATAAACCTGCGCCGTCTCCCTTATTTGCATCTGCTTGCGGCGATCGACGGACTCGGCCGCCGTGCCGAACCTCCCGCCTGCCGTGCGCGACCGCACCTCGACGAAGACGAGCCGCCCCTCATGCTCCGCGATCAGATCGATTTCCCCGCTGCGGCATCGCCAATTGCGTTCGACGATCCGGTAACCCGCGTCCCGCAAAAATCGGCAAGCCGTCTCTTCGCCAAGCCGGCCGAGCTGAATCCGCGAGTCCTTTCTTTGCTTGTTTCCCGATTCAGTCATAGTCCAATTCCCTCGCTCTGCGGTCCGAGCGGTACACGAAGCTTAAAATTTCCGCGACGAGCGTATACAGCTCGGGCGGAATCTCCTGATCGATGTCAAGCTTTGACAGCACCTCGACGAGCGAGGGGTCCTCCTGCACCGGAATCCCGTTCTCCCTTGCCCTCCCGAGTATAAGATCCGCGACATGTCCCTTCCCTTTAGCCACCAGTACAGGGGCGCTCCGATCGCCTGGCTCGTACTTAATGGCTACCGCTTTATTGATTTTATTCGTTTCCGCGCCTTGCTCCCTCTCGCTGCTCATATGCGGTAATCGACTCCTTTGTAACGGGCTGCCGCAAAAGGGGACAAATCCGGCGGCTGGTTCCGCTTCGCGGCGGCGGCCGCCGAGGCGCGCACGGCGCCGTCCTCCGCCGCTTTAGGCAGCGGCGTCGCGCGTAGCGACAGCAGCTGGTAGCCGGCATTTTGCAGGCTGCTTGCGATTTCTGCACGCGTGGAATCCGCGAGCGTCGCGATGGCGGGATGGTCGTTCCATAAATGCAGGCTGACGATTTTGTCCGTCACGTTCACGTCTACCAGCGTGTCGCCAAGCGTACGCATGGACAGATTGAACAAGAGCCGGCAATTCGACGCGTCGAGCTCGCCCTTGCGCCCACGCCGGGTTTGAATTTGCACCGACGCCGTTTGGCTGCCGTCCTGGCCGCGCAGCGGAATGAACAAGGTGACATGGGTCAGCAACGAGTTGTTGCGCTCGGGCGCCAGCAGCAGCTGCTGGCCGGTGATCTGCTGAACGAGCTGCTGCGCCGTTTCCTTGACGGCGGCAGGCGCGTCCTCGGACGCGACGAGCGTCAGCAGCGCGCTCTTTAACGATTCCTGCTTCGACTCCTGCTTCGCCGGGTCCAAGACCGGGCTGCCGTCAGACGCGACGGCGGGCTGGGATGGGGGAGCGGCAGACGATCGGTCCATCAATGACCGTGCTTCCACCTCCCTTGCCTGCGACTCGGCCTGATCGCCTGGCGCTTGCGGCAACGAGGCCGAGGCCGTTCCCATACCGGCATTCGCGTGCTGGGCTTGAGCGGCCGAATGTCCTCCCGCCGTCCGGTTACGCGCTTCCGCCGAAGCGGGAGCCGTTCCTTCTTCCATGCCGCCGGTCAAGCCGCCCTGAGGCGCATCCGCCTGATTCGCCGGAGAGGCGTCTGCCGCAAGCGGCTTCGTCAGCTGAAGCTCGTGGTCCACGCCAAGCCATTTCATCATTTGGCCAAGCCAGTTCGGCGCCCCCGTACCCGCGATGCCTCGACCGGCCGCCGGCAGGCGCTCCGAAGCGCCGCCCGCTCCGGCAAATTCGGCGTTCTCGGCAGCCGCTCCGGATTTGGATGCTGGCACAGCGGCGGAATCCTCCATTCCCGCTTGCTGGGCCTGCGCCGCCCTAGACGGCGCGGCAGTCGCCTTGCTTCCCTCCGCGCTGCGGCCGGCCGCTCCTTCCTCGGCAGCCGCCGCGCGTAGAAGCGCCGCTCCGTCGGCAAGCAGATTCAGCACCTTTGCCGCAGCCTGCGGGAGTTGCTTCGCCTCCGTTTCCCCGTCCGATTGTACGGCAGTTGAAGCAAGCTGCCGCTGCAGCGTCTCGAGAAGCTCGTGCGCGCTTCTCCCGAACATGACCTGACGCAATGCCCCGATCGTCGCTTCCGTCATCGGCAGCCCCCGCTTGAAGGCCGCAGCGGATGCCTGCATCCATTGCTCCGCATTGTCGCCCGCCGGCATCGCGGACGCGGCTTGCTGGAAAGCTTGCGCCACCTCGCGATTCAGAATGACGCCTTCGCGGCGCAAATCCTTGACGAGCTCGACCGCCCACTTCTGCTCGGGCAGCGCCAGCTGCTTCGCCCACTCCTTGAATGTATCCTCCGGCAAGCCTACGGCGTTCGGGTCGACCTGTTTCAGCATGATCAACGCGCCGCCGGATTGCGGCTGAACTTGCAGCATCGCCGATTGCCCTGCTTGCAGCGGAAGCTCCAGCTTTGCCTTCACCTGTACGCCGTTTATTTGCACGAGCGCCTCGTTGTTATCCGTCACCTGGAGGATGACCCCCCGGACGATTTGCCCGACCTTCAGCTCCATCGCCCGCGTATCGCCGGCAGACGACTCGCCAAGGAAGCTTCTCATCATCTGGCTTATATTCATCTGTTTTTTTCGCCTCCGTCGCTTGACGCGCACGCCTCGCCAGTTGGTATATCCTCTTTTATCGGACGAACGTCCTTCGCGCTTAAGCCTATTCCCATAAAAAAATAAACGCCCGTCCGACTGCGCGCGGAACCATCCTTCCTGCGCAATCTGACGGGCGTATCATGAAGACTAAAATAATTGCAGCTGCTCCTCGGGAAACAGCTTGCCGAGGAACGATCTTCGGTGGAGCGGGCTTGGGCCGTTCGCCAGCAGTCGCTCCCTGTGCAGCTTGGTCGCGTATCCTTTATGTATGGCAATTCCGTATTCGGGATACTGCTTCTCCCATTCCTCGGCGCACAGCCGATCCCTCGTCACCTTCGCGACGATGGAGGCGGCCGCGATCGACTGGCTCGTCGCATCGCCTTTGATGATCGAGAGCTGCGGCAGCGCGACGTCCACCTTCTCCGCATCCACGAGCAAATAATCGGACGGCGTGTGCAGCGACTCCACGGCGATCTTCATCGCGAGCCTGGCGGCCTGCTTAATGTTGATCCGGTCGATCGTCTCCGCGCCGACGCGGGCCGCCGACCAGGCCACGCATTCCTGTATGATGACATCGTACAGCTGGTCCCGTTTTTTCTCCGACAGCTTCTTCGAGTCGTTCACATCCTCGATCACGAGCCCCGGCGGCAAAATAACGGCGGCGGCCACGACGTCCCCGAACAGGCAGCCGCGGCCGACCTCGTCCACGCCGGCGATCGCGGCGTACCCTTCTTGCCATAACGATAGTTCGTATTGCAGCAACTTTATTCCCCCTCTTCCCCAGAATCAATCAATAAGGAGGAGCCTCAAGCGTAATCCGTCCCAGCTTGCCTGCGCGCAAATCCCGCAAAATAATGCCGGACGTCTTCTCCAGATCGACGCGGCCGCCGCTGATCAGACAGCCTCTGCGCCGTCCGATGTCTTCCATGACGCGCACGATTTCTTCGGAATCGGCCGCGTCCTTCGGCGGCGCATCCAGCTCGTACCGCTCCGCGAGCGTGTTCCAGTACCGGCCCGCCAGCTCGCGCACCGCAAAAAACGCGATGTCGTCCACGTTCAAAACTTGCTCGCGGATCGAGCCGATCATCGCCAGCCTGTATCCGACCAGTTCGTCCTCGAATTTCGGCCACAAAATTCCGGGCGTATCGAGCAGCTCCATCTCGGTGCCGACCTTGATCCACTGCTGTCCCTTCGTTATGCCTGGCCTGTCGCCGGTAAGCGCGATATTGCGGCCGGCAAGCCGGTTAATGAGCGTCGACTTGCCGACGTTCGGAATGCCTACGATCAATCCCCTGACGGCGCGCGGATTCATGCCTTTCGCCGCTTGTCTCGCGATTTTCTCGTGCAGAATCTCCTTGGCCTTCATCGGAATCTCGCCCACGCGCGTGCCCGTCGAGGAATCGACCGCAACGCATTCATGTCCTTCGCTTGCGAAATAAGCCATCCATTGCTCCGTCGTGCGGGGATCGGCCAAATCCGATTTGTTCAATACGATCAAGCGCGGCTTGCCGTTCAAAATTTCCTCAATCATCGGATTCCGGCTCGATAGCGGAACCCGGGCATCCAACAGTTCGATGGCAAGATCGATTAGTTTGAGCTTGTCTTGAATTTGCCGCTTTGCTCTGGTCATATGACCAGGGAACCATTGAATGGTCATCCGCTTTCACCTCATTTTGTCCAGTGCTTAATAAATTCCAGCTTGTTCAGAGGCCAGAATATGACGTCGGCGCGGCCTACAATCTCGTCGTCGTCGACGAAGCCGATCGCCCGGCTGTCTGTGCTGTCGCTCCGGTTGTCGCCAAGCGCGAAGATCTTGCCCTCCGGCACCGTCGTCTCCGTAAACCGGGAATTCGGGTAATTGTAATCCAGCCCTTCGCCGTTATACAGCGTACCTTGCGCGTGGGCCGATTCTACCGCTTCCTTAATGTACGGCTCGTCGATTTTTTTATCGTTGATATAGAGATCGTCGCCCTCGAGACGGATCGTATCCCCCGGCACGCCAATAACGCGTTTAATAAATTTTCGCCCCTGCTCCGGCACGTCGAACACGACGACCTCGCCGAATTCCGGCTCGCGGATCGCATAGAGAATTTTGTTCACGATGAGCCGCTCTCCGGTTTCGAAGTTAGGCTGCATGGAAGGCCCGTCCACGATAAAAGGCGCGAATAAAAACTGGCGGATCAGAAATACGAGGACGACCGCGATGACGAGCGCCTTGATCCATTCCACGATTTCCTTATAGGCGCCGCCCCGCTTGGCCGAGCCGGATGCATGGGTTACCGCGCGTTCCGGAAGCTGCTGCCTCATGTCCGCGCCCGTTTCCTTCGATTCGGCGTCCGCGCTGCCGTTCAGCCCGTCGCTTTGTTTGTGTGAGTCCACTCCGTTCGCCTTCTTCCTTATGCTGTAGTATGTAGAAAATACGAAAAGGAGCTTGTTTGCGCAAGCCCCTCTTGTCGTTTGATCTTAACGGATTTCTTTGATTCTGGCAGCTTTGCCGCGAAGGCTGCGAAGGTAGTACAATTTCGCACGGCGAACTTTACCGCGGCGAGCCACTTCGATTTTCTCGATTTTTGGCGAGTTAAGCGGGAACGTTCTCTCCACGCCTACACCGTAGGAAATTTTGCGCACGGTGAACGTCTCGCTGATTCCGCCGCCGCGGCGCTTGATAACGACGCCTTCGAACAGCTGGATGCGTTCGCGGGATCCCTCGATGACCTTTACGTGAACTTTCAGCGTATCGCCAGGGCGAAAGCTTGGCAGATCTTGGCGCAGGTTTTCTTGCGCGATCGTTTGTAAAAGATTCATTTGATTCACTCCTTCCACCATAGACGTTCTTATAAGCTCGCCTTATTCCACCGAATAGGTTCATCGCTGATAGCGGACCGTCCGAGTTAACAAACAACATTAGAAATTTTACCACACGGCGCCCAATAATACAACACGTTTTTTAAGCGTTCGTTTCATGTATACTGGACAAGACAAACTTCGGCAATAAATGAGGTGTATGTTTTGTTTCCTATGAAACGATTGCGAATGGCACTTATAAAATCAAGCCTGAGCGCGGCCTTGATCATGGCGGCGGTTCCGATCCCCGCTCATACGGCCGCTGCCCCTTTATCGTTCACCGACACGGCCGGACATTGGGCGGGAGAGTACATCTCGTGGGCCGTCGAACAACATTTGGCGCAGGGCTACGCCGACGGCTCCTTCCGCCCGAACAAGCTCGTGACCGAAGCGGAATTTCTCGCGATGCTGCTCCGCGCTTACGGACTCGTCTCGGATGCGAAAGCCGGCGGCGACTGGTCGCAGCCCTATTACGCTTATGCCGACAGTCACGGCTGGCCGTTGTTTTACGACAACGACGGCGGGTCGTTCCGCCGCGGGCAAGCGGCGCTGCTCCTGGCGTCCGCGGCTAACGGCAAAGCGTACAGCGAGCAAGGCGCGATCGAATGGCTGCTGAGCGAGCGCATTTCGAACGGCCGGACTTCCGCCACGGTCGGCGGCTACGAGCCCGACGGCAAGCTTACGCGCGCGGAAGCCCTGACGTTCTTTTATAACCTGAAGCTCCACAAGGATTCGCTCTCTACCGCAACCATTGCCGAGACAGGCACTTCGCTCGGAGGCGTCGCGCTCGGCGACAGCTTGCAGGAAATGACCCGATCGCTCGGCAAGCCGTCCCGAATCGATCCGAGCGAGTACGGCTTTGCTTGGTATGTATATACAGGCGGCTATTCGAATTACAGCATGTACGGCGTGCTGGACAATCGCGTAACGGCATTGTTCTCAGGCTCCTCCGGCAGCTGGCGAACAAGCGACGGCGTATCGGTCGGCATGACGCTCGCAGAGGCCAAGAAGCGCGTCGGAACGGCCGCCAAGGGAAGGACGGAGGACGATTATTTCGCTTACGCCGCCGGCAGCGAACAGATCGCGCTATTCGTCGACCGGCATGACAACGATAAAATCATCGGTATGCTTCGCATGGATGCATCGGCAGCCACATCGTCCAAGCCGGCTTATTCCGCGAAGCTGCAGTCCGCCTACGAACAACAGCTGTTCGACCTCGCGAACGCGGAACGTTCGTCCCGCGGCATCCCCGCTCTCTCGTGGGATAAGCCGGCCTCAGCGTCGGCCCGCAAGCATAGCGCGGATATGATGAAACGCGATTTCTTCGACCACGCGAATCCGGACGGGCTGTCCCCGTTCGCTCGAATGAAGAACGAAGGAATCCGCTACAGCTCCGCTGCGGAAAATATCGCGGCGGGCTACCGGAACGCCATTTACGCGCATTACGGCTGGATGAATTCCGAATCCGGACACCGCGAATCGCTGCTTTCGGCCAAATATACGCGGCTCGGCACCGGCACAGCCTTCGGCGGCAGCTATGATACCTATTATACCCAAAACTTTTACGCGCCATAATCAGGAATCCGGCGATTTCTCGGCCGTTTCCCGTTTCATGGCGTCCAGCCATTTCTTCTCCTTATCCGTAAGTTCGGCAGTCTCAAGCAAATCCGGGCGGCGTCGAAGCGTACGCAGCAGCGACTGCTCGCGCCGCCACGCTTCAATGTTGCCGTGATGGCCCGAGATCAGCGCATCCGGAACCGGCCAGCCCCGAAATTCGGCGGGACGCGTATAATGCGGGTGCTCGAGCAGTCCCGTGCTGTACGAGTCGGTCACCGCGGACGACTCGTTGCCGAGCACGCCCGGAAGCAGCCTGACGACGCTGTCGATGACAACCATCGCCGGCAGCTCGCCGCCGGTCAGCACGTAATCGCCGATCGACAGCTCTTCCGTCACGAGATGCTCCCGAATCCGTTCGTCATACCCTTCGTAATGGCCGCATATGAGCACGAGATGCCGCTCGCTTGCAAGCTCCTCGGCTTTCCGCTGCGTGAACGGCTCCCCTTGGGGGCACATCAAAATAACGCGCGGGCGAAAGCCCTCTTCGTGCTTAAGCGCTTCGACCGCGGCGAATACCGGCTCCGGCTTCAGAACCATACCGCCTCCCCCGCCGTACGGGTAATCGTCCACCGTGTTATGCTTGTTCGTCGAATAAGCCCGGAAGTTGATCGCCTCAAGCGAAACGATCCCTTTCTCCCGCGCCTTGCCCAGGATGCTCGCGCCGAACACGCCGTCGAACATTTCCGGAAACAGCGTCAGCACATCGATCTTCATCGGTTAAATCAACCCTTCCATAAGCCTTACCGTTACGAGCTTCTCCTGCTTGTCCACGCCGATCAGAACGTCGTCGATGACCGGAATAAGGATCTGCTTTCCTTTGCCCTTCGGGCGTTCCACGACCCATACGTCGTTCGCGCCCGGGCTCAAAATCTCGGATATGACGCCGAGCTCCTCGCCCTCCTCGGTCACGACGCGGCAGCCGATTATTTCATGATAGTAATATTCGCCGTCGCCCAGCTCCACCAGATCCGCTTCGGATACTTTAAGCACCCAGCCCTTGTACTTCTCGACGAGATTAATGTCATGGAACCCATCCAGCTTCACGATGAATACATTTTTGTTCGCGCGCGCGCTTTCGACCTTCACTTCCTGAGAGGCGCCGCTCTCTTCGTTCAACATGCGCAGCTTGCTGCCCGGCGCGAACCGGACGTCGGCAAAATCCGTTTGCGGCAGCACCTTAAGCTCGCCGCGAATGCCGTGCGTATTTACGATCTTCCCGACGGCAAACCATTTCTCGTTCATGATAACCAGCCCTTCGTTAGGTGTATAACCGTATTATACATCAAGCGTACGCGGCCGATGCCGTTCCTTGCGGCACCGGCTCGTCCGGCGCCATAGGCAAGCTCGCGATTTATGCAGAAGGCTGCGCCCCACGCAGGGAGACGCAGCCGCATAGCAGAAGAGAGCCAGGATGATATCCCGGCCCTCCGATAATGGCGCACATTATGACATAATGTCGACAATGACGCGCTTTTGCGATTTGACGGCGGCTGAAGTAACGACCGTGCGCATCGCTTTCGCTATGCGTCCTTGTTTACCGATGATTTTACCGATATCCTCGGGGTGAACCGAAAGCTCGTATACCGTGCCGCGGTCATCTTCCTTCACGTTCACTTGCACCCGATCCGGGTGATCGACCAAAGCCTTCGCTATGACAAGAATCAATTCTTTCATCTCAAGGCCCTCCGCTGTTCAACCGTTATTTCTGTTGCTTAAGCTCATGGAACTTTTTCAGAACACCGGCTTTGGAAAGCAAGTCGCGAACGGTATCGGAAGCTTGCGCCCCGGTTTGCAGCCATTTCAACGCTTTTTCTTCGTTAATCGATACTTGAGCCGGTTGCGTAACCGGGTTGTAAGTGCCGATCTCTTCGATAAAACGTCCGTCGCGCGGCGAACGGGAATCCGATACGACTACGCGGTAGAACGGAGCTTTGTGAGCGCCGATTCTTTTCAAACGAATACGTACTGCCATGGTATTTCACCTCCTTCAACGAATAAAAACCGTTTAGAACGGGAATTTCATGTTTTTGCCAAGCAGCCCTTTCAGCCCTTTTTTGCCTTTCGGTCCTTTCGGGCCCATCATCGACGAGAACTGCTTCATCATTTTCTTCATGTCGTCGAACTGCTTGATCAACCGGTTCACCTCGACGATCGTCGTGCCGCTCCCCGCCGCAACCCGCTTGCGCCGGCTGTGGTTAAGCAGCTCGGGCTTCTGCTTCTCTTCCTTCGTCATGGAGCGCACGATCGCTTCGACGCGGCCGATCTGCTTCTCGTCGACCTTGAGGTCCTTCATGCCCTTCATCTTGTTCATGCCGGGCAGCATATCCATAATTTGATCGAGCGGGCCGAGGTTTCGAACCTGCTCCATCTGCTCGAGGAAATCGTCGAACGTAAATTCCGCGGTGCGCATTTTGCGTTCCATTTCCTTCGCTTTCTCCGCGTCGATGTTCGACTGCGCCTTCTCGATGAGGGACAGCATGTCGCCCATGCCGAGAATGCGGGAAGCCATCCGTTCCGGATGGAACGGCTCGAGCGAATCGATCTTCTCGCCCATCGCCGCGAACTTGATCGGACAGCCGGTGACGGCCTTGACCGACAGCGCCGCGCCGCCGCGCGTGTCGCCGTCGAGCTTCGTCAGCACGACGCCCGTAAGCTCAAGCTGCTCATGGAAGCTCTTCGCCACGTTGACCGCGTCTTGTCCGGTCATCGCGTCGACGACAAGCAGCACTTCGTCCGGCTTCGTCGCCTGATGGATTTGCTTCAGCTCCTCCATCAGCTCCTCGTCGATATGCAGCCGGCCCGCCGTGTCGATAATGACGTAATCGTTGCCGTTCTCCTTCGCGTGCTGTAGGCCGGCTCGCGCGATTTCCACCGGCGATGTCTGATCGCCGAGCGAGAATACCGGCGCTTTGATCTGTTCGCCAAGCACTTGCAGCTGCTTGATCGCAGCCGGACGGTAAATGTCGCACGCAATCAGGAGCGGCTTATGGTTGCCCTTCTGAAGCAGCTTGGCCAGCTTCCCCGTCGTCGTCGTCTTGCCCGCGCCCTGCA
This sequence comes from Paenibacillus arenilitoris, assembly GCF_014705655.1. Classification (GTDB taxonomy): domain Bacteria; phylum Bacillota; class Bacilli; order Paenibacillales; family Paenibacillaceae; genus Pristimantibacillus; species Pristimantibacillus arenilitoris. Next base: position 116,531 of record NZ_JACXIY010000023.1, read on the forward strand.
GGCCGGCCATCATGACGACCGTCGGCGGCTTGTTCGCCTTCGCCAGCTTGCTCTGCGTGCCGCCCATGAGCTCGGTGAGCTCTTTGTTGACGATATCGATGACGACCATGCCGGGCGTAAAGCTCTTGGACACCTCGAGTCCGATCGCGCGCTCCTTCACCTTCGCGATGAAATCTTTCACGACCTTGAAGTTGACGTCCGCCTCCAGAAGCGCCAGCCGTACCTCGCGCATCGCCTCGTTCACGTCGTCCTCGGATACTTTGCCCTTGCCCTTCAGCTTGCTGAACACGTTTTGAAGCCGATTCGATAAGCTCTCGAACGCTGCCATGTACCGTCACCTCCACTCTTCGTTTATTCCGCCGCGCCGAGCTGCGCGATCACCTTCATGAGCGCTTGCCTGTCCTTCTCGTTAATAGCCAGCCCGTTCACCCTGCTTGCGAGCTGTTCCGTCAGCCTCTGCAGCGACTCATGTCTCGCGAGCAGGCTCAGCTTGCTCTCATAGCCTTCAAGCACCTGCTCGGCGCGTTTAATATGCTCGTAGACCGCTTGCCGGCTGATGCCGAATTCCGCGGATATTTCGCCTAGCGAAAAATCGTCGTGAAAATAATATTTAAGAAACGTCCGCTGCTTCTCCGTCAAGAGCGGCTCGTAAAAATCGAACAACAAGTTAATCCGAGTCGTCTTGGATAAGGCGTCTGGCTCGTTCGCTTTCATTCCGTAGCCCTCCCGCTCGATAACTGCGCCGCCGTCAAGGAAAATCCCTTTACACCGGAACAACGTTTCTTATCATACACGAAGAAGCGTGCGTCTGTCAAGCAATTCGCCTTGTCACCTTCCCGTGGCCTCTACGGTGCGGCCGGTCATAGCCGGAACGGCCCAAGCTCGCGTTTTAGTTCGCTTACTCCGCGTCATCCGCCGTTTCGCGCTGGATCAAGCCGGCGAATAGAGCGTGGATGAACTGCTCCGAATCGAACTGCTGCAAATCGCCCATTTTCTCGCCGAGGCCGACGAGCTTCACCGGCAGGCTGAGCTCGTTCCGGATCGCGATCACAATGCCGCCCTTCGCCGTGCCGTCCAGCTTCGTCAGGACGAGGCCGGTGACGCCGCTCTTCTCGCCGAACAGCTTCGCCTGGCTGAGCGCGTTCTGTCCCGTCGTCGCGTCCAGCACGAGCAGCACCTCGTGCGGCGCGTCCGGCAGCTCGCGCCGTATGACGCGGAATATTTTGTTCAGCTCTTCCATCAGGTTCGTCTTGTTCTGCAGTCTGCCGGCCGTGTCGCACAACAGAACGTCAACGCCGCGCTGCTTGGCCGCTTGAACGGCGTCGTACATGACGGCCGCCGGATCGGAGCCCGATTGCTGCTTGATGACGTCGACGCCGACGCGCTGTCCCCATACCTCGAGCTGCTCGATCGCGCCAGCGCGGAACGTATCGCCGGCGGCGAGCAGCACGCTCTTGCCCTCGCTTTTGAACTTGTGCGCGAGCTTGCCGATCGTCGTCGTCTTGCCGACGCCGTTGACGCCGACGAACAAATAGACGGTTATGCCGCTTTCCGCCATGCGCAGTCCGGCTTCCTCGTCGCCCTTCATTAGCTCGATGAGCTTCTCCGACAGCACCGGCTGCAATTCGGCCGCGTCCTCGATTTTGCGCTTCTTCACCTCGGCGCGCAGCTCTTCGATCAGCTGCATGACGGTCGAGACGCCGACATCCGCGCCGATCAATATTTCCTCAAGCTCCTCGTAAAATTCCTCGTCGATTTTTTTGCGCCGGGTAATGAGCTCCTCGACCTTCTCGACGAACGCCGTGCGGGTCTTCGCCAGCCCGTCCTTGAAAATCGACGTTACCGCTTCCGTCTTGGTCGAGATGCTTTCCTTCAGCCTCTTAAAAAAACTCATTCCTTCCAACTCCTTCGGCCGCCGATGCCGCACGGCCCTTCTTTATTTACGCGGAGACCGCCTCGTCTTCCTCAAGCCGCACGGACACGAGCTTCGATACGCCGCCTTCCTCCATCGTCACGCCGTAGAGCACGTCGGCTTCCTCCATCGTTCCTTTGCGGTGCGTCACGACGATGAACTGCGTAAGTCCGGAAAACTCCCTCAAATACTGGGCGAACCGCGATACGTTCGCCTCGTCGAGCGCCGCTTCGACCTCGTCGAGCACGCAGAACGGCACCGGCTTCACCTGCAAAATCGCGAACAACAAGGCGATCGCGGTGAGCGCCCTCTCGCCGCCGGAGAGCAGCTGCAAGTTTTGCAGCTTCTTGCCCGGAGGCTGCGCGACGATATCGATGCCGGTTTCGAGCACGTTGTCCGGCTCCGCGAGCACCAGATCGGCCCGGCCTCCGCCGAACAGCTTGGCGAAGACGACGACGAAATGGCCTCTGATCGCTTCGAACGTCGTTCGGAACCGCTTCGACATCTCCTCGTCCATTTCCCGGATGACCTGATACAGCGTCGTCTTCGCTTCGATCAGATCGTCCTTCTGCGCCGACAAAAATTCAAACCGTTCCTTGACGCGCTCGTACTCTTCGATCGCTCCGAGGTTCACTTCGCCCAGCGCCGTAATTTGCCGTTTCAAATCCCGAACCTCGTTCTGCGTGCCGGGCACGTCCTCGGGAACGGGATATTGCTCCTTGGCAAGCTCGTAGCTGAGCTCATACTCCTCGCTAAGCTTGCGAAGCAGATTGTCCAGCTCCACGTCGAGCCGGTTCGCGGCGATTTCCGTCTGCCGCAGCTGCTCCTCGACCTGCCTGAGCTGCGCTCGCTGCTCCTTCGTCTCGCTCTCGCCCTGATCGAGCTCGATGATCCTCTGCGCGCGCGCCGCCCGCTTCAAATCGGTCTGCTCGGCGCATTCCTGCTTCTTCAGCCGCAGATGGTTGAGCTGCTCGATCTGCTTCACCGTTTCGTCATTATGGCGTTCGAGCTCCTCCTCCTGCTGCTCCAAGAGGGAGCGGAGACTTGCAAGCTCCTGCTTCGCGCGCTGGATATCGGCGCGAACGCGGGACGCCTGATCCTCGAACGACACCTTCTCCTGGTCGGTTTTTGCCGCCAAAATTTTAATATCCGTCAGCTGGCCCTGCAGCTCTTCCTTCGCCGTTTCGCTCGCTTTGCGCCGCTCCTCGGCAAGGCGGATCGCTTCTTGAAGCCTCGCCTCGTCCAAGGTCAGCTGCTCGAGCCGCTCCTCGGCCGCGGCCGCGGCCGCCTGCAAATCCTTATGCTCGGCCTGGTGTGTCGTGCGATCCGACGTATGAAGCTGCTTCTGCTCGTCCAGATGCTTCGCTTCATTATGAAGCTGCTGCAGCTCCGCCCTGATTTGCTGCTCCTCGATCCGGCTCCGCTCGCCTAGCTCCCGCAGCTCCTCGATGTTATGCGTAAGGATCGAATGCTCCTTCCGCAAATCGCTGAGCTTGTCCCTTAGCTGTCCGACCATCTTGTTCGCGTCCGCGATTTCTAGGTCGAGCGCTTCGATCTGGCGCTGTCTGCCGAGCAGGCTGGCGCCTTTCTTCTGAAGGCTGCCGCCGGTCATCGAGCCGCCCGCGTTGACGATATCCCCTTCAAGCGTAACGACCCGGTACCGATACTGGCACTTGGAGGCGATCCGGTTCGCTTGCTCGAGCGTCTCGGCTAGCAGGACGTTCCCGAGCAGGTTGTTCACGATCGCCGAATATCGGCTGTCCGAGCTGACCAAGTCGGCCGCAACGCCGACGAAGCCGTCCACCGATTCGGCCATCCGCTTGTCATGCTCCGGCACCTGGCGGCCCCGGATGACGTCGAGCGGCAGGAACGTCGCCCGTCCGAGCTGACGCTGCTTCAAGAAGCCGATCGCCGCCCGCGCGGATTTCTCGTCCTCCATGACGATATGCTGCAGCGCGCCGCCGAGCGCGGTCTCGACCGCGGTCTCGATCCGCTCGGGCACGCGCATCAGCTCGGCTACCGCGCCGTGCACGCCGCCAATGCCGCCGCTTGCCCGGCGCGACGCCTTGAGCACTTCCTTGACGCCCTGCATGAAGCCGTCGAGCGCGTCCTGCATTTCCTTCATCGTATCGCGCCGCGAGACGTGGCTGTCGAGCTTCTGCTCCCACTTCCGGATCGCCATGGTAACCTCGTCCAAGCTTTGCGCGACCGCTTTGGCCTTGTCCGATTCGGTCAGCATCCGGCTTCGCGAATGCTCGAGCCGGGCGATCGAAGCTTCGAGACGCTCCGTCAGATCGGAACGTTTCTCCTCGAGCCGCGCATGCTGCTCCGTCCATTTCGACTCGTCCTCGCTGATCCGCTCCATCCGCCGCTGCAGCGTTTCCCGCTGCTGAGCCGCGTACCGGATCTCGTTCCGGTGCTGAGCCATCGCGCTAAGCACTTCAAGCAGCTCGCCCTTCAGCGTTTCTTCCGCGTCGGCGACCGTCCCGCCCGCTACGCCGAGCAGCCTGGCTTCCTCTTCGGCGATCTTCGCCCGAATATCGGCCAGCTGAAGCTCAAGCGCCGCGGCGCGGCTCCGGAATTCCGCTTCCTCCTGCGTCAGCGTGACGATTCGCGCATCCTGCAGGGCGATCGATTCCTCTAGTTGTCGTTTGTTCTGCTCCAGATTGCGCTTGCGCTCCTTGAGCACTTCGCCGTAGCCCTCGCATTTCTCGAAGTCCTCGCTGATTTGCAGCATCGACTCGTGCAAGGCGTCCAGCTCGAGCTCCAGCTCGCGAAGCTGCTGCCGATCCTTCTCCAAATGGGCGTCGTGCTTGCTTACAACGGTCGAAAGCTGGAGCTGCTCCTGCTGCAGCCGCTCCAGCTTGCCGTTAGCCTCCGACCAATTGGCGTGAATCTGCTCTATGTTATGTACGTACATCGAAATCTCTTTGGTCTTCAGCTGTTCCTTCAGCGCCTTAAATTGGATCGCCTTCTCGGACTGCTTCCGCAGCGGGCCGACCTGATCGTCGAGCTCCGACACGAGGTCGTGAATCCGCAGCAGGTTTTGCTCCGTCTCCTCCAGCTTCCGCTGCGCCTCGCGCTTGCGCGACTTGTATTTCACGATGCCCGAAGCTTCTTCGAAAATGCCGCGGCGATCCTCCGAGCGCGTGCTCAAAATTTCCTCGATCCGGCCCTGTCCGATAATGGAGTACGCTTCTTTGCCAATGCCCGTATCCATGAACAGCTCGGTAATATCCTTCAGCCTGCAGGGCTGCTTGTTTATCAAGTATTCGCTGTCGCCGCTCCGGTGCACCCGGCGGGTAACCGTTACCTCGTTGTACTCGAGCGGCAAAGCGCCGTCGCCGTTATCGAGCGTAAGCGATACCTCGCTGTAATTGACCGCCTTGCGGGCGTCGCTTCCGGCAAAAATGATGTCCTCCATCTTGCCGCCGCGCAGGCTCTTCGCGCTTTGCTCGCCGAGCACCCAGCGGATCCCGTCCGAAATGTTGCTCTTGCCGCTTCCGTTCGGGCCTACGACCGCGGTGATGCCGGTTACGAACTCCATCTCCGTCTTGTCGGCGAACGACTTAAAACCCGATAATTCAATCCGTTTCAGAAACATGTCTTGGCATTCACCTCACCCCTCATTGTACCACATCCCGTAGGCCTTGATAACCACGCGCCCGCTCGCCCGCGGCAAAAAAAAAGAGCGCCCGCCGGCCGTCCGGCCTGGCGGAACGCTCGCTTAAGCGTTCATGCTTGCTCCTGCGACAGCTTGCGCCATGCCTCCGCGGCGGCGCGCTGCTCCGCTTCCTTCTTCGTCCTCCCGCTGCCGACGCCGAAGCGTTCGTCGCCGAGGTAAACTTCCACGACGAACTCCCGGTCGTGGGCGGGGCCTCTCTCCTCCAAAATCCGGTACTCGACCGGTCCGAGGCCGTGATGCTGCGACCGTTCCTGCAGCTTCGACTTCGAATCCTTCATGAGCAGTCCGTAATCGTTGGATTCCACGAACGGAAACATATGCTCGGCGAGGAACGCTCTCGTCCTCTCGATGCCCGCGTCCAGATAGATCGCGCCGATGAACGACTCGAACAGGTCGGCCAGCAGCGCCTGCCTTTGCCGCCCGCCGAGCTGCTCTTCCCCTCGGCCGAGCAGTACGTGCGAGCCGAGATCGAGCCGCTCGGCGAATTGCGCGAGCGACGGCTCGCAGACGATGGATGCGCGCATGCGCGTCAGCTCCCCTTCCGGACGCTGCGGATACGTGCCGAATAAATATTCGGACACGAGCAGCTGCAGCACGGCGTCGCCAAGAAATTCAAGCCGCTCGTTGTCTTGGGCGGACCCCCTCTTATGCTCGTTCACGTAAGAGGTGTGGGTAAACGCTTGCTTAAGCAGCTTCGTTCGCTCGAAGCTGAGCTGCAGACGCTGCTGCAGCTCCTGGAAAGAATCACGCTTCATATACTTTCATCACGATCGTCGCGTTGTGTCCGCCAAACCCGAAGGAATTGGAGAGAGCCGTGCGCACGTTCGCTTCGCGGGGCTTGTTCGGCACATAATCGAGATCGCATTCCGGATCCGGATTGTCAAGGTTGATGGTCGGAGCGATAACGCCGCGCTGCAGCGTCAAGCCGAGAATGACGGCTTCCACGCCGCCGGCCGCGCCGAGCAGGTGGCCGGTCATCGATTTCGTGGAGCTGACGGCCAGCTTGTAGGCATGGTCGCCGAACGCTTTCTTGATCGCTTTCGTCTCCGAACGGTCCCCGATCGGGGTCGAGGTGCCATGCGCGTTGATGTAGTCGATGTCGGAAGGCTCCAGGCCGGCGTCCTTGAGCGCTTTCGTCATGCAGCGCGCCGCGCCGTCCGGATCGGGCTCGGTCATGTGATGGGCGTCGCCGCTCATGCCGTACCCGATCACTTCCGCGTAAATTTTGGCTCCGCGCGCCTGCGCGTGCTCAAGCGACTCCAGCACAAGGATGCCCGCGCCCTCTCCCATGACGAAGCCGTCGCGGTCGATATCGAACGGGCGGCTCGCCTTCTCGGGCTCGTCGTTGCGCACGGACATCGCCCGCATCGAGCAGAAGCCCGCCATGCCGGTCGGCCGGATCGTCGCTTCCGCTCCGCCGGCGATCATGACGTCCGCGTCGCCGCGCTGGATCATTTTGAACGAGTCCCCGATCGAATGGGTGCCCGTCGCGCAGGCGGTCACCGCCGTGCTGTTCGGTCCCTTCGCCCCGGTCAGCATCGAGATCTGGCCGGATGCCATGTTCGCGATCATCATCGGGATAAAGAACGGGCTGACGCGCTTCGGGCCTTTCTCGAGCAAAATATTGTGCTGGTCTTCCCATGTGCCGAGGCCGCCGATGCCGGAGCCGACCATGACGCCGACGCGTTCGGCGTCCGCGTTCTCGCCGATTTTGAGATCGGCGTCTTTCACCGCGAGCTGGCTCGCGACCGAAGCGAACTGCACGAACCGGTCCATGCGGCGCGCTTCCTTCTTGTCCAGCCCGTAATCCTCGGGATTGAAATTTTTGATTTCGGCGGCGATGTGCGTCGGATATTCGGACACGTCGAACGCCTCGATATGCGAAACGCCGGATTTGCCATCCAGCAAATTGCCCCAAAACTGCTCCAACTCGGAACCAAGCGAGGTTATTACCCCCATGCCGGTTACCACAACTCTTTGTTTCATATGATTCACCTCTACGGACAGCAATATGGAAGCCCGTGCTTCCTTGTATATAAAAGCTAAGCGCTTAACATCTTCCAAAAAATGAAAATCGTCCGGATGGAGAGAAGTCCCGTCGGCTAGAACGGGACTTGTCCTTCTTACGTATGAGATTGTATGTATTTAACTACTTCTCCCACAGTGGTGATTGTCTCTGCATCTTCATCAGAAATTTCCATATCGAACTCGTCTTCCAGCTCCATGACCAATTCAACGACATCAAGAGAGTCAGCGCCGAGGTCATCTTTAAAAGAAGCTTCAAGTGTTACTTCCGCTTCGTCCACGCCGAGACGGTCGATGACGATACGTTTTACGCGTTCTACTACGTCGGACATCCGGTTCACCTCCTCCATGGTATTATACGAGAATTAAAGATAAAATGCCATACGCAACCGTTTTAATTCCAAGCCGCGGAATTTATGGCATTACATGTACATGCCGCCGTCCACGTGGATCGTCTGGCCTGTCATGTATGCCGCGGCGTCCGAAGCCAGGAAGCGGACCGCGCTTGCGATATCGGAAGGATCTCCGAGACGGGCGAGCGGAATTTGGCCGGACAGGCTCTGCCGCATTTCTTCCGGCAGCTTGTCCGTCATTTCGGTCTGAATAAAGCCCGGCGCGACGCAGTTCACCGTTATGCCGCGCGAAGCAAGCTCGCGCGCGCTGGCCTTCGTCAGGCCGATGACGCCGGCCTTCGCGGCGACGTAGTTGGCCTGCCCCGGATTTCCGAGCACGCCAACGACAGAAGAAATATTGATGATTCGGCCCGAGCGCTGCTTCATCATCGTGCGGGTAACCGCCTTGATCCCGTTGAACACGCCCTTCAGGTTCGTCTCGATGACCTGGTCGAACTCTTCTTCCTTCATGCGCATAATTAAATTATCTCTTGTAATGCCCGCGTTATTCACCAAAATATCGAGCGACCCGAATTGATCGACGACTTCCTTCGCCATCGCTTCGAACTCGTCCGCCTTGCCGACGTTCGCTTTCAGAACGATCGCGCGTCTTCCGAGCGCCTCGACGGCCTGCGCCGTCTCCGCCGCGGCCGCTTCGCCGCCGGAATAATTAATGGCCACGTCCGCGCCCGCTTCCGCCAAGGCGATCGCGATCGCCCTGCCGATGCCGCGCGACGCCCCGGTTACGAGCGCCTTCTTCCCTTCCAGGCTGGCAAACATCGTCATTCCTCCCATTCACGTATAGGTTGCTTACAGCGCCTCAAGCGCGGAGTAGCTGTTCACCGACAGAACGCGCGCGTTTTTGTCGATCTTCTTGATCAAGCCGGCAAGCACCGTCCCCGATCCGATCTCCACGAACGTATCCACGCCCTGCTCGATCAAATACCGGACGCTGTCCTCCCACAAGACGGGCGAATACACCTGCTCGACCAGCAGCCCGCGAATATCGTCCGCCTTCGTCGCCGGCCGCGCCGTCACGTTCGCGATGACGGGTACCGACGCGTCATGCAGCGCAAGCGAAGCCAGTACGCTTTGAAGCTGCTCGGCGGCAGGCTTCATGAGCGAAGAGTGGAACGGACCGCTCACCTCGAGCGGAATGACCCGCTTCGCGCCCGCCTCGTCCTTGCCGCGCTCGACGATCGTCTGCACGCCTGCGGCCGTGCCGGAGACGACGATCTGCCCCGGGCAATTGACGTTCGCGAGCTCGACGGCCGAACCGCCTTCCGTCACCCGGGCGCATAGCGCCGCCAGCGCCTCGCGCTCCGCGCCGAGCACCGCAGCCATGGCGCCCTGCCCGCTCGGCACCGCCTGCTCCATGAACTGGCCGCGCGCGCGGACGGTGCGGACGGCGTCCTCGAACGAGATCGCCCCAGCCGCCACGAGCGCACTGTATTCGCCCAGGCTGTGCCCCGCGACGAAGTCGGGCTTCAAGCCGCGACCCTCGAGCGCTTCGAGCAGCGCGACGCTAACGGTCAGCAGCGCGGGCTGCGTGTTCGCCGTCTGCTTCAGCGACTCCTCCGGCCCCTCGAAGATGATGCGGCCGAGCCCGAATCCGAGCGCCTCGTCCGCCTTCTCGAAGACGCCGCGAGAGCGTTCCGACGCTTCGTAGGCATCTCTGCCCATGCCGACCGCCTGCGCCCCTTGCCCCGGAAAAACAAATGCAGTCTTGCTCAAGTAAGCTTCCTCCTTTATACCATTCGCGATAAAATTACCAAATGAGTACCGACGCGCCCCATGTCAATCCGCCGCCGAAGCCGACGAGCACGATGCAGTCGCCTTCCTTCAAGCGTCCCTGCTCGGCCGCTTCCGACAGCGCGACCGGAATGGAGGCGGCCGACATATTGCCGTACTTGTCCAGGTTGATCATCGCTTTGTCTTCGGATAGATTCAAGCGGTTCATCGCCGATTGGATGATGCGGATGTTCGCCTGGTGCGGAACGAGCAGGTCGATGTCGTTCTTATCGAGCCCGGCCTTCAGCAAGGCGTCTTCCGCCGCGCTGCCCATAATGCGTACCGCGAACTTGAATACGTCGTTGCCCGCCATATGGATGTAATGCTGCTTGCTTTGCACGCTTTCCTCCGATGCCGGCACGCGGGAGCCGCCGCCGTGCACCTTAAGCAGTTCGCCTCCGCCGCCGTCCGCGCCGAGCTCGAACGACCGGAAGCCCCTGCCTTCCGGAACTTGGCCGAGCACGACGGCGCCCGCCCCGTCCCCGAACAGGATGCAGGTGTTGCGGTCCGTGTAATCGGTAATGCGGGAGAGCGTTTCGGCCCCGACGACGAGCACATGCTTGTACATGCCGGTCGCGATCATGTTCGAGCCGGTCGCAAGCCCATAAATGAAGCCAGAGCAAGCCGCGGACAAATCGAACGCCGCCGCCTTCTTCGCGCCGAGCTTGTCCTGAATCAGGCATGCGGTCGACGGAAACGACATATCCGGCGTGATCGTGGCCACGATGATCAGATCGATGTCCTCTGCTGTCAAACCGGCTGCTTCGAGCGCTCTCACGGACGCTTCGTAGGCGAGGTCGGAGGTCGCTTGCGCGGATGAAGCGAGCCTGCGTTCCTTAATCCCCGTCCGGGTGACGATCCATTCGTCGTTCGTTTCGACCATCTGCTCCAGCTCTTGATTCGTTAAAATGCGTTCGGGGACATATTTGCCCGCTCCGATAATGCCGACAGGATGTAAACTCATTTCGCACACTCACTTCCCGTTGATTTCAGCTGCGATCGATTCGATCAATTGACCCTGGATCGCAATGCGCGCTTGACGAACCGCGTTTTTCACGGCGACGACGTCCGACGAGCCGTGACATTTCACGACAAGCCCGTTCAAGCCGAGCAGCGGCGCGCCGCCATGCTCTTTATAATCCATTTTTTTCTTCAGCGTTCGCAGCTTCGGCAGCATGATCGCCGCCGCGAGTTTGGTCAGGAGCGATTGGCCGAAGGCATCCTTGAGCGACGAGAAAATCGTTCCGGCCGCGCCTTCCATCGCCTTGAGCATGATGTTGCCGGCAAAGCCGTCGCAGACGAGCACGTCGCAATTGCGCGTCAGCACGTCCCGGGCTTCGACGTTCCCGATAAAATGAATCGGGGCTTGCTCGAGCAGATCGAAGGCTTCCTTCGTAATCTCGTTCCCCTTCTTCGCTTCCGTCCCGACGTTCAGCAGGCCGACGCGAGGCTTCTCGAGCCCGTGCACCTTCGCGCGGTATATGCTTCCCATAATCGCGTACTGAAGCAAATGCTCCGCCTTCGCGTCCATATTGGCGCCCAGGTCGAGCGCAAGCACGCCGACGTCGTCCATCGTCGGCATCATGGGCGCGAGCGCCGGGCGCTCGATGCCCTCCATTCTGCCCACGACGAGAAGGCCCGTCGCCATCAGCGCGCCCGTATTGCCCGCCGACAGCATCGCGTCCGCCTGATTCTCGCGCACGAGCTGGCCGGCCACGACCATCGAAGCCCCTTTCTTGCGGCGAACGGCCCTGACCGGCTCGTCGTCCGCTCCGATAACCTCATCCGCGTGACAGATCGTCACATTGGCGGGCTTCGCCCCCTTCATAAGCGGCTCGATCGCCGCCGTATCGCCGACTAGCAGCAGCTCCGTATCCGGCCACTGCGCCGCCGCCTCCAGCGCTCCCTGCACGATCAAGCCCGGGGCATGATCCCCTCCCATTGCGTCAATCGCGATCCGCATGTCCGTCTCCTCCTCCACTGCCATTGTCTCCAGCGGACCGATAAATAACGAAATTTCCTTGGAACACCATCTCGTCGCCCACGTACGTAAAGAGCTCGACCTTCGCTTTGCTCCGCTCTCCGGATATCGACCTCACGTAAGCTTTGGCGATGCATTTCTCCCCCAGCTTCACGGGCCGGATAAACCGGATGTCCGCCGTTACGGTAAGCGCGATTTCATCGTCAATGACGGCGACCGCGAGCGAGTTCGCCTGGGCGAACACATGATGCCCCCGCGCGATGCCCGTCCGGGAGAACACGTGCTCCTCCCGGATTTCGAACACCGATATCCCGCTTTTGTCGAGTTCCAAATCGACGATATCCCCGATCACCTCGTGCAGCGGAAGCGACCGGACGGAATCGTAGGAACGCTCCGCCATCAGCTTGAGCCGCTCCCGGAGCTCCGGAATGCCGAGCTCCATCCGGTCCAGCCGGATCGTCTGAATGCTTACCTTGAGCTGGCGCGTAAGCTCCCGGTCCGTAATAAAAGGATTTTCTTCAATTAGCCGGGCAAGCTGCTGATGCCGCTGCCGTTTTGGCATTCGTTCGATGTTCGGCACCACCTTTTACAGTATAGTGACTGTCGGACTATTTTAACCCCCGCAGGGGCGGCCTGAGCCTTCTTCACGGATAGTATATGTATATCCCCTAATATTATCACCTGGTACTAATCAAGTATATAGAAAAATAGGCCGGAGCGCAACGCGGCTCGTCCAACCTTTGGCGAAATCGCATCGCCGCCTTCTCCGGTTGCCGCCGGCATAAAAATAGCACCTCATCGCCCGATGAAGTGCTATTGATGAAACCGTCCCATTATTGCGAGATGATCTCTTTTGTTTTGTAATATCCGCACACTTTGCATACGCGGTGAGCCATCTTGAGCTCTCCGCATTGCTCGCATTTCACCAAGCCCGGTACTGCAAGCTTAAAATGCGTGCGACGTTTGTCGCGGCGAGTTTTGGATGTTCTACGTTGAGGTACTGCCATGTTTCCCACCTCCTTCAAAAAATCAATCGGCGCGATTGCCTATTCCTTAAACAGATCCTTGAGCGCCGCGAAACGGACATCCACCTTCGCCGTGTCGCAGCCGCATGAGTGCTCATTTAAGTTTTGCCCGCAATTCGGGCAGAGGCCGCTGCAGTCCGCGCTGCAAAGCGGAGCGTACGGCATGTACAGCTGAACCGCTTCTTCCATGTAAGGCTTCAAGTCCAACTTGTCCGCGTCCACCTCGATAAATTCGCTAAGTTCTTCTTCGGTGTACTCGTCGCTCTCGATATCGGCCGCGGCGGGCTTGAACTTCTCGGAGAACGGGATGACGACATGCTCGCGCACCGGCTCGAGGCAACGGGAGCAGGCAAGCTCCAGATCGATGGACAATTCGCCGTCGGCTTCGACGAAGCCTTCGTGCCCGGCAATCCGGAGAGATACGTGCAGCGGTCCCGTGCGGTAAACATCTTGGCGACCCTTGAATAGGCCGCCGACGTCCAGTTGTTCGTCGACATTCGTTCTGAGACGTTTGGACATCGCTTCTTGCATATGAAACTGCATCAGATCACCCCAAACAAACAAAGATTATTATATCTATCCGCCTACCGTTTTGTCAACATTTTCACATGTTTTCCTTTTAGCCGAAGCGGCCGATGAAGGATGCCCCGCCTTGTGCTATAGTAGAACAGCCAACATTTTACATAGAGGGGATGGAGCTTATGCGAACCGTCGGGCTCATCGTCGAATATAACCCGTTTCATAACGGGCATCTCTATCATTTGCGGCAATCGCGCAAAATAACGGAAGCGGAGGCCGTCGTCGCGGTCATGAGCGGCCATTTTCTCCAGCGCGGCGAGCCCGCCCTGCTGGACAAGTGGACGAGGACGAGAATGGCGCTCGCCGGCGGCTGCGATCTCGTCATCGAGCTGCCCTGTGCGTACGCCACGCAAGCCGCGGAATGGTTCGCCTTCGGCGCCGTCTCGCTGCTCGAGGCGACCGGCGTCGTGGACGCCTTCTGCTTCGGCACGGAGAGCGGCGAGCTCGCCCCCCTGTTGCAGGCGGCCGAGCTGACGGCGAAGGAGTCGCCCGAATTCAAAGCGATCCTGAAGCGGCGGCTGCAGGACGGCGGCAGCTACCCGGGCGCCTATAGCGCGGCCGTATCCGACTATTTGGCGGAGCGGGGACATGCCTCTGCCGCTAATTTCCCATTCGCGATGCCAAATCATACATTGGGCCTGCATTATTTGATCGCGCTGAACCGGATCGGCGGCACGATGAAGCCTTATACGATCGCGCGGGAGAAGGCGCAATATAACCAGACGACCGCGACCGACAGCCGGATCGCGAGCGCGACCGCGATCCGGAAGATGCTGCTCGAGGAGCGGACCCTCGAAGCGGCCGGTCCGTACGTGCCGGAGTCGACGTACCGGTTCCTTCGCGAGGAGTGGCTGGCCGGGCGCTGCCCGGTAAGCTGGGACAATTACGCCCGCCCCCTTCTGCACGCGATCGTCACCCGTTCGGCGGAGCAGCTCGCGGAGCTGCGCGAGCTCAACGAAGGACTCGAGCATCGGATCCGGAATGCGCTTCCGAAGCTGGACGGCTTGCGGTTCGAAGAGCTTCTTGAAGCATTGAAGACCAAGCGCTACACGCGAACGAAGCTGCAGCGCGCCCTCCTCTCCGTCCTCCTTGGGCACGCCAAAGCCGATTTCACGGCCGAGAAGCTTGCAGCCGGCGTCGAGTACATAAGGGTGCTCGGCTTTACCGGAAAGGGCAGGCAGCTGCTGCGCCGCATGCGCGATGCCGCGGCATTGCCCGTCCTTCTAAGCGCGGCCAGGCCGCCGCGTCCTTATCCTTACCTCGAGCTGGACGTGAGGGCCACCGGCGCTTACATGCTCGATCTGCCCGGAGGCGGCGCCGCGCCGGCCTTGTTCCGGGACTTTACGGACAAGCCGGTTGCGATGCCATGAAGCAAGATACGGCATCCGTTTAAGATAGGCGGTTTTCCGCCATGTTGAATGCCTCGATCCGATCCAGCGCCTGCTCGAGCGTATCGACGGCCTCCACCTTCATGGAAGCGCCAATCGACTTCGCCGTCGTCCGCGCTTCCGCCGCGTTGTCCGCAGGCGCCAGGAACAGCTGCGCGCCTTCCTCGCTTGCCTTGACAATCTTCTGCTTGATGCCGCCGATCGCCCCGATCTTTCCTTCCGCCGTTATCGTCCCCGTGGCCGCGATCGTTCGGCCGCCGGACAAATCTCCTTCGGTCAATAAATCGATCGCTTGGAGCGCGAATACGAGCCCCGCGGAAGGGCCGCCAATCTCGCCGGCCGCGATCGTCAGGCGATTGCGCCCGTCCGCCGGCTCCAGGCTGCGAAGCTCGGTCAGCGCGAAGATGCCGAGCGCCTTCAGCTTCTGCTCCGCGTCCATCGAAGCCTGGAACGCTCCCGCGTAGATCGGAACGGATTGGACCTCGCCGCCGCGCTCCACGTCGAACGCCGTTTTGGCCGACTTATCGAGTCCTTCGAGCGCGGCGAGCACGTCATCCGTCGACGCGAACCGCTTGCCGCCGCTAAGTCCCAGCAGCTTGTCTCCCGACTTGAACGTTTTCACCAGCGCCTGATCGCCGCTCGCAACGTCCGATACGACGATCGACCGGACCTTCGTCTTATAGGGCAATTTCGCGTAACGGTAGGCGGCTTCGACCGCGTTGTTTTGCGAGCCTTCCATAATAACCGATAATCGGTCGACGTATTGCTGCTCGGTATAGCCCCGGAACACGTCCCGCTTCGAATAAACGTCCTTGCTCCGGTCCCACATCGCTCGGACGGCGCCGAGAAAATTCGGCTCCGTCAGCTTGACCGCGGTCAGCAGGAAGTCGCCCTCTCCGAGCGGATCGCCGTCCTCGGCGGCAATCATCGGACGGACCGGAACGGCGATGCCCGGTTCGTAGACGACGTACGGCGTCGGGGCGTACAGCAGAACCCACATCGCCGCTGCCGTCGAAAGCGCAATAAGAAAGATGCGGCGCACCTCGGACAGTTTCGATCGCATGATTTCCCCCTCTCTTCAACCCGAAAAAAACAAATGAAGGTTATGCGGCATGGTTGCCGATCAAGGCTAGGCGGACGGACGAGCAGGTCTATCCGCAGCCGCGCGAGCGTACTATTAAACGTACGGTTGTCCTTCCTTTCTTATTACCTATCCGCTCGCGCGGAATCAAGGAGTTGAGCGGCTTTGGCCAAAACGGTAATGCTTGCAATCCTGTCGATCCTGCTTGTCGCGGCGATCATCCTTCAGCCGGACGCCGCCTTTCAATCTTCGCTGCAGGGGCTGACCGTATGGTGGGACATCGTATTCCCCGGCTTGCTGCCGTTCCTCGTCCTGTTTGAATTGATCTCCGCCTTCGGGCTTGCTCACGCGATCGGCACGCTGCTGCAGCCGGCCATGTGCCGCCTGTTCAAGCTCCCCGGCGAAGCCGCGTTATGCGTCGTCCTCGGCTGGCTGGGGGGCTATCCTTCCGGCGCGGAAGCGGCCGCCTCACTCCGCAAGCGAAAGCTCGTCACAAAACAACAGGGCCAGCGACTGCTAGCCCTTGCACATATGCCGAATCCGTTATTCATGCTCGTCGTCGTCGGCGCCGGATTCATGCATAAGCCGGTTGCCGGCATCCTCATTGCGGCGGCCGTCTGGCTGTCCGCGCTCTGGCTTACGGTCGCGGTCGCGCTGCTCAGCCGGGAGAGGCTTGAGAAGGAATCCCCGGCCCCGGACTCCGGCCCGCGGCCCGGATTGCTGGCGCGGGCCGCCGAAGCGCTCAGAATCGGAAGGGAACAGGACGGCCGCAGCTTCGGCAAAACGCTTGGCGACGCCGTATCGGCCAGCGTCCAGAAGCTGATGATGATCGGCGGCTTCATGATCTTCGCCGCCGTGCTCGCCAAATTGTCCGAGCCGGCCGTCGGTCCGCTGTTGAACGGCGCCGGACTCGGCTTCCTCGCCCAAGCCTTCTTCGAGGGCCATCTCGGCGCCTACGCCGCCGCCGTATGGGACGCGCCCGGCGCCGGCACGCTCTTCAACTTCGCCGTCATTGCGGCCGTGCTCGCTTGGAGCGGGCTAAGCGGCGTTTTGCAGGCAGGGTATGCGATCTCGGGCACCGATCTGAAGCTGCTGCCGTTCCTCGCGGCCAGAGCCGTCCATGCGGCGCATGCTTTCGTATTCATGGTGCTGCTCTGGGAGCCCGTTACGAGGCTGCTTCGCGCGCTGCTTCCTCCCGGCGCGGCGCCGGCCTTTCGACCGGACGGCTCCTTCGATTCCGGTACGGTCGCGTCCTTCGCCTGGAAGGCCGGCGATCTTCCCGCGCTATGGCCGTATTCGATCGCCCTTTGCACCGCGCTCGCCCTGGCGGGCCTCTTCGTCGCCGTTCTGCTGCTGCCTTTTCGCCGAACGACCGACTCCGTATAGGAACAGGCCTATGAAGCCGCTACGCGCGCGCTTTGTATTTCTCTCTCAAGCGCTGCTCGACGACCGGCGGCACCAGCTCGTGCACGGCACCGTTAAACTGCGCGATTTCCTTCACGATGCTGGAGCTCAAATACGAATACTTCGGATTCGTCATCATGAACATCGTATCGATCTCGTCGTCGAGCAGATGATTCGTGGACGCGAGCTGCAGCTCGTATTCGAAATCCGTAACGGAGCGAATGCCCCGGATGATGACGTTGGCCTGCTTCGACTTCATGAAGCGGACGAGCAAGTCGCGGAAGCTGTCGATCTCCACGTTCGGTATGCCGCCCGTCACCTCGGTAAGCAATTCCTTTCTTTCCTCGACCGTGAACAGCGGATTTTTGCTCGTATTGTTCAGGACGGCTACGATTAGCCGGTCGAATTGCTTCGCGGATCGGTTAATAATGTCCAGATGTCCGTACGTAACCGGATCGAAAGTACCCGGATATACGGCGATTCGCTCTTGTTTATTCGTTGACATCTGCCCCACTCCCGTCGCTGCTGTCTTCGTTATCGTATGTATAGATGGAAACGGCGGTGTCGCCGTATCGGGCATGCTTGATTTGCGTAAAATCGCCCAGCGCCTCCGCGTAACGATGTGCCGCGTCATGCTCCACGACAATGACGGCGTTCGGCTCAAGCAGCCCGTTCTCCGCGAGCTGGACCATGACTTCGTCCATCGTCGTCATTTTGTACGGGGGATCAAGAAAAACAAGCCGAAACCGTTGTTCCCTCTTCGCTAGCGCTTTCAGTGCACGCTCCGCGTCGTTGCGGTAAATTTCCGCGGCGCTTTCCATCTTGGCCGACTGCACGTTTTGGCGAATGACGTCGACGCTGATTTTGTCCCGGTCGACGAACACCGTCCTCTCCACGCCGCGGCTCCAAGCCTCGATGCCGAGCCCGCCCGTCCCCGCGAACAGGTCCAGCGCCATGCCTCCGTCGAAATAAGGTCCGATCATGCTGAAAATGGCTTCCTTCACCTTATCCGTGGTCGGCCTCGTATTCATGCCGGGCACAGCCTTCAGCGCGCGGCCCTTGGCCTCGCCCGCAATGACTCTCACTGCAATTGCCCCCTTCACACTCATTCCCGCCTATCGTACCATACATCGGCTTTATTAATAAAGCCGATCGTTGTCGAATAACACCGCCGAAACGGACGCCTCGACGAGGCAGAAAATATTTATGCCGCGCACAGGTATATTTCGCCTTAAAGCGGACATGATACAATTATCGGCGTCGCAAGATGCCGTAGACAACCGCGGAGAAGACTTACGTTTCCCCATAAGCTCTTCGTCCGGTTTCTCCTCTCCCATGAAAAGGGCGTCCCGAAAGGGGCGCCCGATTTTTTTGTGGAAAGCTTATATATCAAGGTTTTTTCCTCATTGTAGATTTCCACACCTGCCACAACGAGCGGTTTATCTTTGTACTCGGGACGATCCGCCTTTTCCGCCGACGCATAAAACGATTGACAATCCGCAAGCATGATAACTCTGTTATGAGACATGTTGTTTCACCGGCTCTACGTCTATAATTTGATCGACATTAAAAACTCGCGGGGCATGGGTTGTGTGTGAACGATACGGCCAATGTATTTGTTGATCATGACCATCATTCCAATAAGAACGTTTGTTCCTATTTTATACAAAACATATGCTCCGTAATCAATCGCATTTTTTTTACATATGAATAAAAAGAAGTATGCCGACACGTATCAATACGTGTTATTATCTGGTTAGGTGGTGAGGGAAGCGTAAACGTTAATTCCCTGCCGTAAAGTTCTTATAAACAATAAATGTAATGGAGGCCTCAATTGAAGAAAGATTATATGTTCCCGGCTGTTCTGGATTTTACAGATAAGCATATCGCAATTATGTTCCCGGACCTTGACGAAGCTCTTTCACAAGCCGAATCCATTGAACAAGCAATGCGCAGGGCTCAAGAAGTTCTTTCAATGACAATTGAAAGCCGATTAGAAGATAATGAAGAAATTCCTGATCCGACGCCTCTGGATAAAATTGAATTAAGCCCTTCTCAAAAGACGATTTTGGTTTATTGCTCATTGAACGTAAAAATCAAATACGACAAAAAGACTTTGACTATCCCCCATGATTTAAATGTAGCTGCTGAAGCAGCAGGATTAAATTTCTCCCAGGTCTTGCAGAAAGCATTGCGAGATGAGTTACTGAAAAATGAATAGAACCAAATTCCCAAGCGCTTGGGAAAATAATAGAATGCCCCGGCCATTTGCTCAGGGGGGGGAGACCATGCTGGCGAGCTTACGCGGGGAGGTGTTGGCCATGAGCGGCCTAAAACGACTGAAGCATTTAGATTATGCTGTATACGGGAACTTGATTGTACCATTACTGATGTTTGATGCCGACGTCTGGTTCCAGATCAACGATGACAGCGATGTAGGAAAATGCCGGATTGAATGCCGCCCGAGAAAAAGGAAATGATACAATAAGAATAAAGCCCGCCGTCCTAATGGATAGCGGGCTTAGTTTATTATAGTTCAGAGATGGTTCCGGATGGCCGCATTACAAGCAAGCCTTGATTCAGCGAATTCGAAACAACCACCTGAATCGCAAACAAGTAGTCCCTCTATTGATCGGGCTCATCATCGTAAATTAACCTTTCCGCAAACAGATATTAACGGTTTCTAATCTACCTTAATGTTTTCTAATTGGAATTACGCCGCCTAATTAAGTACCATGTTTACATAACCTTTGTTTTTGCTCCTCTAAAGCGGTTGGCAAACTGCTCCGGAGGGGCTTTTTTTTGTAATTGGATGCTGCCTGAGCTAAGATTCAGGTCGGCAACCGATCCTTGTCAATTATTTCTCCGCTCTTGAATGAAGAACAAATGTTCGCATATAATAAGAGTATCAATGCAAAGGACGGTGTTCGAATGTCGAACAAACAGCGCAAAACAATCGAGGAAAACGAGTCGCGGTCTTCCGGCCGCATGACGCTTCCTGAACGTGAACGGTTCGCGATTCGGGATTTAGAGGGTGCATCCGTTGAATATTGATCGTCAAAAGTTAGTCGAACATTTGCAGAAGAAGGATACCGAATTAAGCCAAAGCATCGACGTTCACGGAGGCGTGGACGAGGATATCGTCCTTATGCGGTTTGCGAAGCGGATCATTCTCACGCAGCTGCTCAACGATCTGGACAACGGCAAGTTCGATATCGAAACGAATTAACCGATGAGTACGCTCCCCTGCCCACTCCGCATCCAAGCTCCGCCGACCGTATTGGCCAGCAGAGCTTTTTCCTCTTTTCAAACGAACGCCCGGACGGAATCTATCAAATGGAATAGCTTATATCACTTGAGTCTTGCAAAAATATTGCCGTCAAATCGTGTTACTTAAACTCAGAAGCTTAGAACCTTTGTCGGAGAGAGGAACAGAAGA
>NZ_JACXIY010000024.1 GCF_014705655.1 Paenibacillus arenilitoris
CGACGGCGGCGGCGGCAGCGCGTCGGCGGAGCGCGGGGCGCTCACGGAGGCGGCGGCGATGGGCGTCGCGCCGGGCGGTGAGCGCCAGCAGCGCGGCGGCGAAGGCGCGCCGCGCACGGATATGTGGGGCCTGCCCATCCGCGGCAGCGGCGGGTCAGGCGAGGGCCGCGGGTCGAGGCGGAAGAACGCGACGCCGAGCGGCGTGTTCGCGGCGCCGGGCGGCGGTCAGGGCCAAAGCCGGAAGAAACGCAAGAAGGGCGGCGGAGGCGGCAATGCGACGGCTGCTTTCGTGAGAAAGAAACGAAAGTAAGCGGGCCGGCGCGGCGGCTTTTAGGGCGCGAAGCTACGGGAGCCGCCGCGTTCTGGACGAAATGGGAAAATATATTTAGGCTTGTCGCTTGCTTTTTGACGGCGGGTATAGTACACTCAAGGCAATCGATGATATGAACCTGAATTCACATATTGAAAAGGGTGTCATTATAGTCATGAAACCCTTTCCAATGTGTGAATTTTTTGTTTAAATAACGAAACAGGCGCATATTAATTTTATTTTTTGGAGGTTTTTACACATGCAACAAGGTACAGTTAAATGGTTCAACGCTGAGAAAGGTTTCGGCTTCATCGAAGTTGAAGGCGGCAACGACGTATTCGTTCACTTCTCCGCAATCGTCGGCGAAGGCTTCAAGACGCTTGAAGAAGGCCAACGCGTTGAGTTCAACGTTGTTCAAGGCAACCGCGGACCACAAGCTGAAAACGTAGTTAAGCTGTAATAGCTTACCTTCGTTGATGAAACCGCTCCTGACCTCCGGGTCGGGGGCGGTTTTTTCGAAGGCGGGGGCTGCTGCGGGCGGTTTGGCGGCGGAGTAGTTTCAACTATTGAGCCTAATTGCCGGTAAATTCAGGCTGGTCGTACTTTTGTTTCAGGAATTGAAACTAGAAGGCAAGTTTCGGGGAAAACGACGCCAGTATCCGTTACGTAGGATCAAAATTTGAAATTAACTCGTTTCCCAAGGGGCGGAAAATGAGTTTAATTTCAATTATTGAGACAAGTCCGGCCTACTTCACTTTGTCGGCGGTTTGTCCAGTTTGCAGCGGGGGATGGAAGGCGCGTTTGGCAACAAAGCCTCCTTCTTGATTTCCATACCTAAAGTTGTTACAATGAATTCCTGTATATCTAGCAGCAAACAAGCTTAATTAGCGCAGTAAAGTCGAGGTGACCGGCATGGCGAAGAAAAACGACGGCAAGCAGCTTGCCCAAAACAAAAAAGCTTCCCATGACTACTTCATCGAGGATACGTACGAAGCGGGAATGGTGCTCACGGGAACGGAAATCAAGTCGCTTCGGAACGGCAGGGCGAACATAAGCGATGCGTTCGCGACGATCCGAAACGGCGAGATTTTTATACACAACATGCATATCAGCCCGTTCGAGCAAGGCAACATCCATAACCCTTCCGATCCGACGCGGACGCGCAAGCTGCTGCTGCACAAGGAACAGATCCACAAGCTGCTCGGCTTGTCGAAGCAGGAGGGCTACGCGATCGTGCCGCTGAAAATTTACGTGCGCAACGGCTACGCGAAGCTGCTGCTTGGGCTCGGCAAAGGCAAGAAGCAGTACGACAAGCGCGACACCGCCGCGAAGCGCGATGCCCAGCGGGATATTCAGCGCGCGCTGCGGGAGAAGCAGAAGGTCGTTCGTTAACCTCAAGTTTTCCATGGATAGAAGCGCCCATCGCTGCCAGAAACAAATACGCGCATTGGAGCTTCATTCGTGTTATACTAAAGCAGTAGCAAGGAAGCAGTAAGCATTCGTGCTTAACAATCGGCAGCGTCATCGATCAGACGATGCTGGCGTTAATCCAGAGGCTTCATTCCATGCTAAACGTCGGTGCCGCAAGGCAGCCGGCCGTTTATGCGAGAATGGGGGCGTTTATGGATTCGACGGGGATTGGACGAGCGCGGGCCAGCGGGTAGCAGGGAGTCGTCTGCTTCATCAACGCTAAAGCCAATTAAATGGCAACCAAAAACAATCCTACGCTTTCGCAGCTTAATAACCTGTGAGCGTGCTTCTACCTCGCATCGCCCATGTGCTAGGATAGGGGCTCAACTTTAGTGGGATACGCCGATCGGTCTCCGCCTGGGGTCGACGGAAGAAGACAATCAGGCTGACCTGAATAGAAGCCGGTCATAGGGCGTCCGTTCAGGTGACATCAAATCTGTGACTACACCCGTAGAAGCAAGCGTGGCGTGATCTTCGGACAGGGGTTCAACTCCCCTCGCCTCCACCATCATGAACACCATCCGCATGAGGATGGTGTTTTTGCTTTATATTTGTTGAAAAATTTGATAATATGTACATATATTATAAAAGTTATTACAGTTTATACGTTATAACTTATTAGGTGCTGAGCATACTATTGGAAAGGAAAATAAACATGGATGGTGTGGTCAAAGTGACAAATAATAAACCGAATGTGACGCGTTATTCCCGCAAAATAGGGCGAATGGGCAATAGCTTGGGAGTAAGCTTGCCTAAAGGCTTAGCTGCAAGGTTGGATGTTACGCAAGGGGATGAAATCGAATTTATTGAAAATGATCGCGGTGAAGTGGTGTTGAAAAAAGCTCGGCAAGGTCAACTTCCAGATAATGTAAGGCCGGAAGTGCTTGAAGCGTTCTTTGACGTGTTTGAAGAAGATGAAGGCATCCTTGAGGATTTAAGGGACCGATGATATGATAATCTTCCTAACCAAAGAAGAGGTTATTTCAGCCCACTATTTCATGATGAAAAGAATGAACGATGCAGAGCAAGCAGGTGTGAAGGATCATGGCCTGCTGGAATCTGCGATACATAGACCTCAGCAAACTATTTTTGAAGAAGATGCTTATCCAAATTTATTTGACAAAGCCGCGGCCTTACTGGAATCTCTGGTAAAAAATCATTGCTTCCACAATGGGAATAAGCGGACAGCCTATCTGGTTACAAAATCATTCCTCATGTTAAATGGGCAACATCTACGAATGGAACGTAAATATGCCGTGGAGTTTATCGTAGATATTGCAAAAGGATTGCATACGTTGGAGACTACTGCGCATATTTTGAAAGAACATTCTGTAGACAGATGATTCATCGTGCGTCTGCAGGTTGTGGCGTGATCTTCGGACAGGGTGGGTTCAACTTCCCTCGCCTCCACCATGTAAATCCACAACCGCATGAGGTTGTGGATTTTTGCTTTTTGACGGTACTTTTCTGTGCTACGAAAGTTATTTCTCTTATATTGCCTCATTATGGAGTTTTACATCGCTGTTTTTTAGCCAGAAAGGGGTTTAAGACGCCTGTGTCGAATAAGGTAATACAAAATCAGACAAGAATTACGCATAAAGGTGCGCCGTACGGTCGATGATCTGGTCTTGGAGAGGGGCTTTGTCAGTCGGCTAGATATGTTATTGAGGCATGGGAAAATCACCTAGAAGCGCAGCAAAATAGCGAATCGAAATAAGAAAGGGAGAAGTGTATGTTCCACACTGAACAAGTAAAAAGCTTTATTCTGCATCCTGAGCATGTTGTAAGCAATAAAGCCCTTCGATATTTTGCAGACAGCTTCCTATACGAAAATGATACTACGTTGATGCCGCTTTTGTTAGAAAGACTGAAGCAATCTAAGCAGGCCAGACCCATTCACTTGTTCTATGGATATAAGTTTCCGCAAACCGAAGAAACAATCCGCGAGCTGCTGGATTTGTGTCAGTCGCCGTCTATCGATCCTAATACGAAGTTTCATTTGGCGAATATGTTATGGAACAGTGATCTCCGGTCGTTGACTCCTTATGAGGAGTACATCGCGAAGGATCAGCATTGGAAAAAGCGGGTGCAGCAAAAGCGCAATCTTGCGAAGATGGACGATCGGGAACTGGTAAGAACCTTCCAATTGTTTATTGAGCAAAGTACCGGCCTATATGTGAATGAGTTTGATACGACGTACGGAGACGAAATCGTGAATGAACTATCTCATCGGATGTGTATCGATCCCGACCTTGTGATTCAGAAGCTGGACGCTTATCATCCCGACGACATGAGCTATGAAACCCCCTATTTCGTTCAGCTTGCGGGCGCAATGAAGCTGGAAGCGGCCATTCCTTTTCTGTGCGGCTTTTTGGGAGCGGAGGATGATTGGCTTCCAGAGAAGGCTGGAGAGGCGCTTGTTCAAATCGGGACAACCTCGGTTGTAACGACGGTCGCCAACCAGTATTTTGCTGCGAACGAGGAATATTTCCGGTTATATGCCTCCGATGTGTTCGGCAAAATCAAGCTGCCCGCCTCGGAAGAGGCGTTGCTAACGCTGTTGCCGGACGAGAAGGATCTTACCTATGCGACCAAGCTCGCGAACGGTCTATGCGAGTTAGGGTCAAGCAAGGTCATTCCGTTAGTCCAGGCGATGGTGGAAGGAGATTATGACCGGGGACTTTTGAACCTCACAGAGTCGATCTATGCTTACTGCGTAATCTCGAATACGCCGCATCCTTCATTATCTCAGTGGAAGAAGGAGCTTGACGAGGAGGAAGCGCGGCTGGCCGGGCGTGAGGCGGAATTGAATCGAATGGCTGTTACCGCCGGCTTCCATGGTGGCCTGAACAAACCTTATACGAACCCGAGTAAAGTTGGACGCAACGATCCTTGTCCTTGCGGAAGCGGGAAGAAGCACAAGAAGTGTTGCGGTGCGTAGGCGGGCATGAGGTCGGGTTTTTGCTTTAAACCGGATCTTTGCCGCCAAGGCAAGCAGTAGAAATGATTTTTTGATGGAAAGACATCTTCTCATTCGGGAAGGTGTCTTTTTCTTTTCGCATCCATGGCCGCCCTATATCTTTCTCGTTGACGAATTTGAATGGTTTTTTCAACAAGGTATTTTATTTAAAATACTACCTTGACAGTAATGGTAATGTGTCGTATTATACAAATGCGGGGTGATGATATGAGCGAGAACAAAATAACATCCGACCTGTTGCGCGGACATACCGATACGATGATTTTGCGGCTCTTGTCCGAAGCTGACCGCTACGGGTACGAGATTGTGAAGCTGATCGCCGAACGCTCGGGCGGCGAGTATGAATTAAAGGAAGCCACGATGTACTCCAGCGTCCGGCGGCTTGAAGCGGACGGCGATATTGAGTGGTACTGGGGCGATGAGTCTCAGGGCGGACGGCGTAAATATTTTCGGATTACCGAAAAGGGCAAGGCCACTTACGACCGCAACAAAAGCAACTGGGAGTACGCGAAGCACGTGCTTGAAAACTTATTATAAGGAGTGTTGAAGTTATGAACGAGAAGTTGACCAACTATTTGAACAGTGTTTTCGCACCGTACGATGGGGTGAAGAGCGTCACCGAATTAAAGGCCGACCTGCTTTCCGATTTGCAGGAGCGGTTCCGCGAACTCAAAGCCGAGGGCAAGGACGACGAAACCGCTTTTGAAATGACCGTTGATAGCATCGGCGACATTGAGCAAACGGTACGGGAGGTTGCCAACCTCTCCCGCTCGCTGGAGCGGCAGGTAGTGACGAACTTTAGCGGCGGCAACCTGGCGAATAGCGACTTTGCAGGCGTTAAGGCTCATAAGGGACAGTTTAAAGGCAGCGCATTGCGAGGCTCCGACTTTGCGGGCGCAGATTTGACCGGCAGCTCATTTGCGGGCAGCGATGTTCGTGAAGCCAATTTTGACGGCGCAAACCTGACCGACTGCACCTTTTCCGCCCTTGACCTGACGAATGCGAGCTTTAATAAATCGATCCTCGTACGAACCAATTTCAGCAAGTCGGGGCTTGACGGAGCCAAATTCACAGGAGTAAGACTGACCGACGTGGCGCTGTCGACGACCGATCTTAGAAAAACGATTTTTGAAGGTTGTTTATTTGACGGGGTCGACTTCAAGTACTCCGATCTGAGCGGGCAGCGCTTGGACGGACAGACGTTTATCGGCGTTAAGTTTGACAGAGCGGGATTAAACGGCGTTTCGTTCAAGGGCGCTACCTTCAAAAATGTGTCTTTCCAAGGGGGCTCCTTCTCCAAGAAATATTACCGTGCCATCAAAACCGTCTGCTTCGACGGCGCAACGATGGATAAACTGACCTTTGCTCTGCTCAAAGGCATGGAAGCCAATTTGTCTAAGGTTACCGTCATTTAATTTAAGGGAGGGGTTCCGATGCAAACCGTGCAAACCAAGTCCATTCAAGTAAAAGGACTGCAAAAATCCTACAAGCAGCTCCAAGTGCTGAAGGGTGTCGATTTCGAGGTGGAGAAGGGCAGTATTTTCGCCCTGCTCGGCTCCAACGGGGCGGGCAAGACAACGGTTGTCAAAATCCTCACGACGCTGCTCAAACAAGACGGAGGAACCGTCGCCGTAGGCGGATTCGATGTGGCGTCAAAACCCGATCAAGTGCGGCAGGCGATCGGCTTGACCGGGCAATTCGCCGCCGTGGACGAAATATTGACCGGACGGGAAAATCTGATTATGATCGCCAAGCTGCGCTACCTCAAGAACCCGCGTCAGGTGGCGGATGACATGCTGAAGCGCTTCGGCCTGACGGACGCCGCCGACCGCAAGGCGTCAACTTATTCGGGCGGTATGCGCCGCAGGCTCGACATCGCCTTGAGCCTTGTGGGAAATCCGCAGATCATTTTCCTCGACGAGCCGACGACCGGGCTTGACCCCGAGGCGCGCATCGAGGTTTGGAAGATCGTCAAGGAACTCGCGGACGGCGGCACGACGATCCTCCTGACCACGCAGTATTTGGAGGAAGCCGAGCAGCTTGCCGACCGGATCGCCATTTTGCACGAGGGCAAGATTATTGCTGGCGGCACGCTCGCGGAGCTGAAGAAGCTGTTCCCGTCCGCAAAGGTGGAGTATGTTGAAAAACAGCCGTCATTAGAGGAGATCTTCCTCGCAATCGTCGGCAAGAAGGAGGCAAAGTAAATGGAGACGGTAAAGAAACACTTTTTCAGCGATATGGGCGTTATGCTTGGACGCTCCATGCGCCATATTTTCCGCAGTATGGACACGATCTTCACGGTGTGCATCACCCCGATTGCGATGATGCTGCTGTTCGTCTATGTGTTCGGCGGCGCAATTCAAACCGGTACGGATAATTATGTGAACTACCTGTTGCCCGGCATCCTGCTTATTGCGATTGCCAGCGGCGTAGCCTATACGTCTTACCGCCTGTTTTTGGATAAGCAGCGGGGCATCTTCGAGCGGTTTCACTCCATGCCGATTTCACGTTCCACTTTACTGTGGGGGCATGTGTTGACCTCGCTGGTGTCCAACGCCGTATCGGTTGTCGTCATCATTCTCGTAGCGTTCGTTATGGGCTTTCGTTCGTCGGCGGGGATCCTGCCGTGGCTTGCGGTAACCGGCATACTCGCGCTGTTTACGCTGGCGTTAACTTGGGTCGCGGCAATTGCCGGACTGTCCGCCAAATCGGTGGACGGCGCAAGCGCCTTTTCCTACCCGATCATCTTCCTTCCGTTTATCAGCTCGGCGTTCGTGCCGACCGATTCGATGCCGACTGTCGTTCGCGTCTTTGCCGAGAACCAGCCGGTGACCTCGATCGTGGAAGCTATCCGCGCGCTGCTGGCAGGCCAGCCGGTGGGCAATGATATAGGGGTCGCGCTTGCTTGGTGCGTCGGGATTTTGCTCGTAGCCTATTTCTTTGCCATAAGGGTGTATAAAAAGCAGGTGTGATCTTTCCAACATGAACCCCGACCGCATGAGGTCGGGGTTTTGCTATGTCCGGGGACGACTTCCACGAACATTCGAATCATCGCGTTCCTGCGAATTGTGGTGCTGCACAGCCACCGTTCGCCTCTAACAATATGTTCAGAAAGCGACTGTGCCAGGTCGCTTGTTTGCGTTTCGTATTCGAAGCGGATCGTAACAATAGAGAGCAGGCTAATGGTTGCTAGACGAAAGCGGTAAAATCTGAGGATTCTCTTAACCAACTTAATATATGCTACAATTAATTAACAATCAAAAAGGAGAGGTGGACGCATTGGATCCGATGTTAACTCCGGCAGGGCTGCGAGCGGTTCCGGAGCTTAGTTATTTGACCGCGATTAACGTTGCTCGTTACCGGGCGATTATGAAATTTATCTATATGGAATATCAGCGTTTGAAATATTGGCTGAGGCCGGAGGAAATCTATGAGGGCGTGCAAGCCTGGGGGGTTCTGGAAGGCTATACGCAGGAGCAATGCTTGTCCGACCTTGAGAGCTTGAAGGCTTGGGGCAACCTGGCCTCCCGTCACGACGGAGGACGAGCGCTGTCGGTAGAAGAGTATATGAGGAAGAAGAGTCAATATTTGCTGACGCCCTACGCGATCGAGATTGAACGGATGCTGGAAGCGCTGGAGAAGGTGAAAGGTTACGGGGGCTCTCTGGAGACGACGTATTTCGATACGATTACGGCATGCATTCACGAGATTCGATTAAGCGCGATGGAATTTGAAACGGGCGAGGCGCTGCGGAATTGGGAGAAGCTCTATGAAGCGTTCAAAACGATGCACGAGAATGCGGCGGACTTCATTGCCAGCATCCATTCCATACAGGCCGAAGAAATGATGGCCACCGAAGGCTTTCTAGCATTAAAAGATAACCTGGTGAATTATTTGCAGCATTTTGTTAAAGGGCTGCAGAACGGCGCTTATAAGATCGAAGGTCAGTTACAGCGGATTGGAGACGGCTTGAGAGATGCCTATCTGGAGAAGGTGCTTGCGGATGAGCTTGGAAAGCCGCGACTGGAAGAAGGGAAATCGCCGGATGAGCTGCGAGTGGAGCTTCAACAGGGCTGGGACAATTTGAAGCGGTGGTTTATCGGCGACGAGCAGGAGCTCAGCGAATTGACGCTGCTTGAGAGGGCGACGAAGGAAGCGATTGCCAAGGTTGTTCGCAGCGCGGTTCGGCTGCAGGAACGGAGGCGCGGAGGCATGAGCAGGCGTAACGATCTGGAAAGTCTTGGCCGCAAATTTGCACAGCTGGATAGCTTGGAAGAAGCGCATAAGCTTGCCGCTTACGTATTTGGTCTATTTCCAAGCCGCCATTTGCAAGGTCTGGATGAACGCGGTACGGAACGGACGGATGCCTCGACCTGGGACGAGATGCCGAATGTGCGCCTCATCCGGACGCGAAGCCGTAAACGTTCCAATCGATCGTCTGCCGAGCCAATGCGAAATTACGCGGCTAAACGGGAGTCGTATCGGGAGCAACTGCTTCAGCAGCTGGAGGAGGAGCGGGCTTTCGTCGAACAGATGAGAGAATTAGGCAAGGTGCGGATCTCCGACATGCCGCTTCTGAAATCAAAGGAACGGATGCGGCTGCTTCAATGGATCGGCCGCTGTACGGCAACCGCTTCAAAGGCGTTCATAACCGCTGACGGGTACCGCATCTCGTTAGTGATTCCCGGCGACGAAGCGGAAGAGGATGCCATCCTTCGCAGCGAAGACGGCAATCTTATGATGCGAAACTATACGATCGAAGTAGCGGGAGGAGAGGCGGCACATGGCTAGAGGGGGGACGACTTCCTATGCGCTTCGCCGCATGCGAGCGAATCGGAAAGCGGACGCGGAGCATTGGAATGAGCGCCGCCGGGCTTGCGCGCATGCGCTCTTGAACCGGCATTGGATTACGAAAGAGGAAGACCCGGATCTGTTCTATGCGATTCGGGATCAGTATACGGAGCTGCGGGACTGGTTCGCCGAGTTTACGGGCTTCTTGCTTGTTCTGACGCGAACGATGGCCAAGCTGGATAAAGCGCCGGTCATTGCAGCGCCGTGGATGGGGTTCCCTGAATTTCGGGAGTCGCGGGATTATGCCTTATTCACTTATTCGTTATGGTTTCTGGAATCCAAGACGGAGCTGGATCAATTCGTGCTGACCGATATCGTCGAGCAAGTCAGCGAGCAGCTCGGCGCGTCAGGCCTGATGATGGACTGGGAAAATTACCAGCATAGGCTATCCATGGTGCGTGCGCTCAAGAAGCTTCGGCAGCTCGGCGTTCTTCGCCATATTGACGGCGAGGAGACGGATTGGGCACACGACAATCGTACGAAAAACGTGCTGTACGAATGCTCGCCTTCCGCCAGGTTCGTGCTGCGCCATTTTCCGAAAGAACTGAAGGCTTATGACAGTCTGGACGATTTCAATGAACAGATCGTATACCCCGAGACGATGGACGGCGACCTGCGCAAGCGTCGTCATCGCATATATAGGCGCTTGCTCCTGGAGCCGGCAGTCTCGGATCAAGAATGGAGCCCGGATGAGCTTTACTATGTACAGACGCAGCGGCGTACATTGATGGATCAGATGCAGTTTATGTTCGGCTTGGAGGGAAGCCGGTACCGGGAAGGATTGTTTTTCTTCCATCCGGAGCTAAGCGGCGATTGCAGCTTGTTCCCTACGGCGGCAGGCGTATCGGATCTTGTGCTTCTGTTCGCGGGAGAGCTTAGAAGAAGGCTGGGCAGCCGCGATTGGTATGTGACGGAGCAAGGGACGGTGGAGCTGACACGAACGGATGTTGAAGGGCTGTTATTCCAATTGAAGCAGAAATATGAGGAATATTGGAGCAAGGAACATCGGGGGCTTAGTCTGGGAGAGCTAGCGGAGGTACTGACTGCGCACATGACGGAATGGAGCCTGGGGAAATGGGTAGAAGGAGAAAGCGGCGAACGTTTTGTCGTATCGGCGGTCGTCTCGCGCTGGACCGCGGATTATTCATGGGATGAAGGAGAGGAAGGAACGGCATGACAGACGGGCTTGTTGAGAGAGAAAGGCGTGACCGCTGGCAGATGAACAGGGCGGGCATCCTTAATTTTTGGTTTTATGAAGACGAAGAATTCGAGCTGGAGGATGGGCGGCTCGTACTTCGCGGGACGAACGGCGCTGGCAAGTCGGTGACGATGCAAAGCTTCATTCCGCTTGTACTGGACGGGGATAAGCACCCGAACCGGCTCGATCCTTTTGGCTCGAAGGACCGCAAGATCGAATACTATCTACTCGGCGACAAAGAGGAGCATACGGATCGGACCGGCTATTTGTGGGTCGAATTTTATCATCCGGCAAAAAATATATACAAGACGATAGGCATCGGCTTGCGGGCGCGGCGCGGGGCGTCTCAGCTCGGCTTCTGGGGGTTTGTACTGGAGGACGGCCGCCGTATCAATCATGATTTCTGGCTGTATGACCGGGTGCTGCAGTCGGAAGGCCAGGGAAAGTATCCGCTGGATCGCAAAGGGCTGGAAGGAGCGATCGGCGCAGGAGGGCAGGTCGTTCAGGAACAGAGAGGCTATCGCGATCTCGTGAACCGTTCCTTGTTCGGCTTTCACGACAAGGAAGCTTATATCGATCTGCTGAACCTGCTCATTCAGCTCCGCAGTCCGAAGCTGTCCAAAGATGTGAAGCCGACCGCGATTTACGAAGTTTTGGTACGCGCGCTGCCGCCGCTGCATGAGGAGGAACTGCGTCCGCTGTCTGAAGTGATGGAGGACATGGATCAGTTAGCCGACCGATTAGAAGAGCTAAAGCTGCATCGAACGGAGCTGGAAAAGCTTAATCGCAGCTATGAACAGTATAACCGTTACCTGCTCTATCAGAGCGGCGAGCGGCTGCTGGCGTCAAATGACGAATGGCAAGAGGTCAAGAGGCAATTGTCCGGATTGTCCAAAGAGCTGCAAATCGCCGTGCAAGAAAAGTCGGATACCGAGAAGGCGCAGGCAAGCAACCAGGAGCAGACGGTTGCGGCGGATACGGAGCTGGAGCTGCTCGGACGCAGCGAGGCTATGGAGAAGCAGCATGAGCTTGATCAAGCGGAGCAGTCGCTGAAGGATACGGCTCTTTATACCGAGCAGGCGCAGAAACGGCTGACGGCTGCGCTGCGGGTCCGCGAGACGGCGGAGCTTGCGGCGGATAAGGCGAGAAAGCTTCAAGAAGAGCTGTTGGGGTTGCAGCAAGAGGGGCTCTCGGAGCTGGAACAGCTGGCCGGAGATATGGAATTTGCTCATCATGGGGTGTATGCGAGGTATTGGAGTCCCGAACCGCCGGATGAGGCTTCATTCCTAACCGCATGGAGGAGAGATGTAGAAGCGCATCGCAATGCGATTGGAGAAGCGATTCGGCTTGCCGATCAAGAACGCGAAGCCGGGCAATTGGTCGCTGAGTATGATAAACAGCTTGGCGCGATGCGTTCCGAGCGCGATCAAGCGGAGCACGCGATGCGCCGAGCGGAGGATGCATCCGAGTCGGCGCTGTATCATTGGAAGGAGTGCTTGCTGGCCTGGAAGCAATCGCTGCTGCAACTGCAATTGAACGAGGCTGCGACACAGGCGATGTTCGCCGCGAGCAGTGAATTATCTTACGAGCGGCAGAGCGTAGAGGCGGTGCTGGAGCCCGTGCGCAGCGAGGTCGACCGCAATCGGCAGGAGATTATGGCGGACAAGCTGGAGCAGGAGCAGCGGGTGAAGCAGCTGGAAGCGGAGCGGGAAGCGCTTGCCGCAGAGAAGCTGGCCTGGGAGCAGACTCGCGAGCCCGAGCCTGCGCGCAGCCGTGCGCGATCGCTAACGCGAAGCGGGTATGGCGCGGGATTTGGAGCGCCGCTTTATGAAGTATGCGATTTTCATGCACATATCGGCGCCGAGCAACGGGCAAGCGTTGAGCTGGCCCTTCTGGGCAGCGGGCTGCTGGATGCCTGGATACGGCCTGACGGCCAAATCGGCACGGTCGGCGACAAGGATGAAGAGGTATGGATCGTTCCGCAGCCGATTGAATGGGGTTATACGCTCGCGGATGTGCTGAAGCCGATGCCGTCCGCTGAATCCGGACTGACCGAGCAACAGATCGAAGCGGCGCTGCGTTCGTTCGCATGGGGCGAAGGATTTGATCCGGATTTGCTTTCGGGAGAACAGTCGACGCTAGTCGTCGGCAGAGACTATTACCAGTTTGGTTCGATCGTCGGCAAGGTTGACCCGAGCTCGCATCGGGCGCAGTATATTGGCAAAGAAGCTCGTAAACAGTACAAGCAATCCGAGATTTCCCGGTTAAACCAGGAGATTGCGATTCGCGAGGGCGCCTTAGCCGAGCTGCGCCAACGGATCGCCGGGCTGGAAGCTGCCATACAGACTCTTCAGCAAGAGCTGTCGCGTTTCCCGAGTCAGGATGAATCCTTCGCGGCGCTTCGGCGGGCGTGGTCCGAGCAATATGAAGCCTCGACGCGTTTCCGGCTGCTGCTGGAACAAGAGAATAAGCTGGCTGATCAACTGCGGATCAAGCAGCAATTATGGGCGGAATTGAAGCAAGCGTTCATTGCGTTGACTGCCGGGTGGACGCGACTCAAATCGCTCCGAGACCTTCAAGAGGCCAGCCAAGCCGTCGGCGGATATGTCGAAGGAATCTCTCAATTGCAATCCGATTGGCGGGAATACAGGCAGCGGAGCGAGGAAGCGATACGGTACGAAGCGGATGCGAGAGAGCAAGCGGAAATAGCCGAGACGGAAGAGGAGCTGAGGGACGAGCTGTTCGATAAGCAATATGCGCTTCGCGTGAGGGTGGAGCAGCTGCGCAAGCTGATGGACGAGCTCGGAATCAGCGATTTGTATGGTCGTATCAGCGCCTTGAAGACGAGGCGTCAAGAGCTTGCCAAGGAGCGCGAGCAGCTTGGGGAGGCAATCGTGGCCAGTGCGTCGCGCATCGCGGTGCTGCAAGAGAGGCGGTCGGGGCTGGCAGAGCGGGAGCAGGCGGCCGATGACAATTTGGAGAAGAGAAAAACTTACTTCCTCGCCGAGTGGCGGCTGCGTCTCGTTCCGGAAGCTGCGGATTCGGAACTGGACGGCGATGCGGCAGCGGACTGGCTGGCGGCATGCAGATCGATCGTCGCCGAGCTTGAACCCGCCGTATCCCGATCGAACAAGGAGAGGCTGAGCGGTGTGCTGCAGGATCATTTCAACGCCTCGAAGCATCTGCTGGCCGAATACATTCTGGAAGCCGACATTAGCGAGACGGGGCGCATTACGCTGTTATCGATGAGGGACCGGACCCGTCCGCAGAAGCCCGCAGCGCTGCTCGCGGAGATGGGGGATATGCTGACGGAGCAGGAAAATCTGCTTAGCGAGAAGGACCGGGAGTTGTTTGAGGAAATCATTTTGCGCAGCGTGGGCAAGTCGATTCGCCAGCGCATTCAACGCGCCGAGCTATGGCTTAGAACGATGAACAGGCTGATGGCGGAACGCGACACGTCGAGCGGTCTGAAGCTGCAGCTGCAATGGGTGCCGAAAGCGGCGCAGTCGGAGTCTGAAATGAACAGCGACGAACTGGTGGAGCTGCTCCGCCGGGACGCGCATCTGCTTCGGGACGATGAGGTTGAGCGGCTCGTCGGACATTTTCGATCCCGCGTCCAATGGGCCAAGCAAGGAGCGGCCGAGGAGAGGGAAGCGCTGCGCAAGCATATTTACGAGATGCTTGATTATCGCTCATGGTTCCAGTTCGCTCTTCGATACAAGAAAGGCGATGAAGCGCAGTACCGTGAGCTGACGGATGCAAGATTCAACGTGCTGAGCGGCGGGGAGAAGGCGATGTCGATGTACATTCCGCTGTTTGCCGCTACCTATTCGCGTTATGCGGATGCGAGCCCCGATGCGCCCAAAATCATTTCCCTTGACGAAGCGTTCGCTGGCGTCGACGATGAGAACATTCGCGATTTGTTCGGGCTGCTGACAGAGATGGAATTCGATTATATGATGACTTCTCAGGTGCTGTGGGGCTGTTACGATACGGTTCCCAAACTTGGCATTTGCGAGATCTACAGACCCAAGGATGCCAATTACGTAACGGTTCTCCGCTACCGCTGGGATGGACGGCGCCTTGAACCGATTGCCGCTCACGGGGGCGATTTGGAGTCATGAAGGAAGAGGAAGCGATTCGAAATTATTTCGGAAAGCCCGGGTTTGAGCGTTTTTTGAAGCTGGTCGAACGACAGTACACGGCCTCCAAGGAGGGGGCGAGAGGGTATGTGACGCTCACGAACATTAGCGATGTCGAACGTCATGCGCTTGATGGGTTCTATAGGACGTACAGCCCTCCGGTAAAAGGGGACACGAAGCGATACTCGCTTAAGAAGTTCGATCGGCTGCTGAAGGAGAGCAGGTTCGAGCTTACGATCCCGAAGCTGCTCGAGCTGTTAAACGGCGAGCCTGTTCTTACGCGCCGCGAGCAGACCGAACGGATGAACGCGGAATGGAGAGGGGTTATCCAAGCCGCTATTGCAGAATCGGGCGCAGCCGATAAAGCTGCGGTACGCTGGGCAGAGGGGCTCATGGAAGAGTCCTCGCCCGGTTTCCGAACCTTGAGGATCGTGTTCGCCAAGTCGCCGGAGGATGCGCGGCATTGTCTGAAGCATTGTTTGGCTGCATTAAACCGAATCATTACGGCACAAGGCAACAAGCCTGTACGGCTTCCCGTTCTGGCGGCGGAAATTACGGGCGACGCGCACGCAATGGATTGGAGAAACCCGCTGGGACGCTTGTTTTGGTGGGGGCTGACGGCCATTCAGGAACAGTCGTTTGCCGCTTTGTCGGAAGACAACCAACTTGATTTTACGGATACTCCCCCTGCAGACAATTCGCAAGCGATCTTGATCCGTGAAGGGTACCGCCGCGGCGGCGTTGCCGACGATGATCTCTCCTCTCAGGTTATGCTTTACGCCCCGGAGCTTTTTGGGAATAGGGAGGAGCGCCTATTAACGCTCAGGCAAGTGGAGCAGTTGTCCTTGGAGAGAGGCGGGAAGCTGCATTATCGGCGCATTCACATGGTCGAGAACCCGTCTGTATTTGCCGAGCTGATGGATGCGGATGCTCAAAAGCTTAATGGAACAAGAGCGAGCCATATTGTTCCTCCTATTCTCGTTTGCGGGAATGGCCAGCCCACGACAGCTGTAATTAAATTACTGGATGCATTGCTCAGTCAACCGGTGAGGATCGATTTGTATTATTCAGGGGACCTTGATCCTGCGGGGTTGGGCATTGCCTGCGGCTTGCAGCTTCGCTATCCGGACTCGTTCCATGCTTGGCGTATGGATACCGCTCAATATCTACGATATGCCGACAGAGGGATGCCGATGAGCGAAAATGAGCGGCTGCGCCTGTTGGAAGGCCGATACGATTGGGATGCGGCGCTAGCCGCAGCTATGAATGACAAGGGGATAAAGCTTCATCAGGAATTGTGGATCGCTGAGCTGCTTCAAGATTTGGAGCGTTATGGGGAACAGACTGGGCGTTAATGTATTATGAGCACTGCCCACGGAGGAGGAGCAGTGCTCAAAATATGAAGATTGGATCATTGAATTAATCCGCGATGCAAACGATATATTCTCCACGGCTGCTTCCTGATTGTATGACGCCCAGATCCTTCAATCTGGCAATGTTTTTTGCAATACTCGAAGGTGAAGCTTCTAAGGTATCGTCAAACAATTGTCGATGAAATACCTCCCCGTCTTCCATTCTGCAGATCAACTCGAACATGGTTCTAACATGCCCTTTTCCCAATAATTCACGAATATGCTTTATTCGATCGTAACGTTGAAGCTCTTTAAGAACTTTGGTAAGCGATGCATTAACGCAATCAAGGTAAAATAGGATGAAAGGTTTTAGGTTGCCTTGGGTTGCAGTCGTAAGGGTGTCGTAATAATCCTCGATTCTTTTATCGAAAAATTCTTCAACACTAAATGCATCCTTAATTGTAGCGAGGTCGGTATGAATGAGGCCAACCAAAGTTGAAAAAGCCCGGGCCGTTCTCCCGTTGCCGTCAGGAAATGGGTGTATATAGCCTATTAAATGATGGGTGATCCCGGAAATAATCAACGGATGAACTTTCTTTTCGTGATCTATTTTTTCCGTTTCATAGGGATTCGCAAATCCGGTGACACTCGTGTATAACCAAGAGAAATAAGCTTGCATAAGACGCGGGACTTCATTAAATGGAGGAGGTTGATAACTGATATGACCATCGCCATCTTGAAGTGCCACCGATATATTTCTATAACCGTCCGGATAACCCGTTAAGTCTTTCATTAAAGTATGTTGAATTTTTTTTAGCACAGGTTCATCCATGTCGGAAAAATCCTTGTTAGGCTCTAAACGATAAAGATATTCATAGGTGTCAAAAACGTTCTTAACTTCCAATTGTGCCTTTTGTTTTATGGTAAGCGGATTTTTCTTGTAGTTTTGATAAAGCTGCTCGACTTCTTTGAAATCCAGTTTATTCTGTTCAATTTTAGTTGTAAAATGCGCGGTTCTAACGAGAGAGTTACGAAGAATTGTAGGTTTTAGCGGATGGCTCTTTAATCCCAATCTAGCTAATGCCCCTATATTCCGCTCTGCTTCTAGGATAAGTTGTTGTATTTCATAGTCATAGGGATTTAGCTTGGGGATAAAGACTAAGCGTCCTTCCGAAGTATCAAAGTGCTCATAAGTAAAAACGTAAGTCATTTATTACACCACCTTTTACACTTGAAAATACAAATACATCAATGGTTTTTGTTTAGTTAGAGTATATTCAATTACACTTAGTATGTACACCTATATTTACTATTAAACTAGCCTAATTTAATAAGCTGAAGTTCTGTTGCTGATGGGATTGTCCTGCGTTTCCCAGATTACTAATGAGTACACTCCGGCGTATTCTGGTTTTGCATATCCACGATTCGCCTCCATTACGAAAACCCCGACCGCATGAGGTCGGGGTTTTGCTATGCGCGAAAATGACGACTTGGCAAAATTTCTACTTCGCGTTCTCGTCCGGCTGATGAATGCCGAAAATATTGCCTTCCGTGTCGATGTAATACCCTTGCCACGCCATTCCGGGCAGCGCATACTTGGGCAATGCGACCTTGCCGCCGAGGGCAAGAATTTTGGCTTCCGCAGCATCGTAGTCCTCCACACCCATAGTGCAGGCATAGCCATTCATTGCACTGCCCGGTTCCGGGGAGGGTCCTTGACGCTGCATCAAGGCGCCGTTAATCCCCATTTCCTTGGCGTCGCCCGTCACAGCGCCAAAATAAGGCATGCCGGCATAGCTGCTCCAATCCTCGAACGTCCAGCCGAATGCTTCTCCATAAAACCGTTTCGCGCGATCCATATCATCCACGTGAATTTCGAAATGCACCAATCTACCCATGATTTCCTCCTTAGGTTTGACTTTCATACTTAAAAGATTGTCTTTATGTCTTCGAACTCCTTCTCATTATTGTTATTATTTAATGAAATATTCATTTCTTGCCGATAGGGTATTGCCGAAGAGCAACGAGGTGCGCTAGGAAAAAAATGGGGACGTTAGGGGTTGGCTCCCTTCGTCGTCTTTTTTCGTAGCGCAGCAAATTTTTATAGATAATATAATGACTTACTATTATTTATTTAAATGATATATTGACATTCAGATGACATGACATTAAATTGGTAATGTAAGCGCTTTTAAATATGGGTGAATCTACTATTGGAATGGAGGCTATTGAGGTCATGAGGTTGAAGAAGAAAATGCTGTCCCCCTTGATCGTGCTTTCCGCAATCCTTTCTCTCATTTGTTCGTCCCTGTCCCCGCTAGGGGCGGAACGAGTTCACGCGTTCGACGCATCCGACGCGGACACGGCGATCAAGGCGTTCAACGACATGTTCTGGGATCCGGCCGCGAACACTTTTTGGGCTAATTCGAATCGCAACAGCCATCAAGGCTTCTGGGTCGAGGCGGAGCTCTGGGAAATGGTGATGGACGCCTATGTCCGTACGTCGGATCCGGATTTGAAAGCCGAACTTAGAACCCAGATCGACGATATATTCGATGGCGCGGTCGCCATTCACGGCGAGGATTGGACGAACAATCCGTTCAACGACGACATTATGTGGTGGGCGATGGGATCGGCCAGAGCTTACCAATTAACCGGGGAACAACGGTATTTGGACAAAGCCAAATATTATTTCGATTTCGTGTACGATACCCAGTGGGACGACGAGTTTGCCGGGGGCGGCATTTGGTGGCTCAATTCGGAGCATACGACCAAAAATTCATGCATCAACTTCCCCGCGGCGCAAGCGGCCGTCTATATGTACAATATTACGCAGGACGAGCATTATTTGGATGCGGCCGTCCGTATTTTCA
The DNA here is from genome assembly GCF_014705655.1 of Paenibacillus arenilitoris. Taxonomy (GTDB): domain Bacteria; phylum Bacillota; class Bacilli; order Paenibacillales; family Paenibacillaceae; genus Pristimantibacillus; species Pristimantibacillus arenilitoris. Next base: position 19,177 of record NZ_JACXIY010000024.1, read on the forward strand.
GCTGGGGCAAAACGAGACTTTCGAACGGAAACGGATTAATCTATGACCGGATCGAGGTCGCAAGCGGCGTTCAGGGCGGGGCGACTCATTACAATCAAGGCACGTACATAGGGGCGGCCGTCGGTCTCTATCAGGCAACCGGCATCGCGGCTTATTTGGACGATGCCGTGAAAGCGGCGAGTCATACGATGAACCATATGGTCGATGCCAACGGACTGCTGTACTACGAGGGCCCGAACGGGGATTTGAAGGGCGGCAAAACGATCCTGATGCGCAATCTGGGCTTTTTGCAGAAAGCGCTGAATGCGGAAGCCGGCGGGACGCATGAGGCGTTCGAGGAAGAGTTCGATTACTGGCTTGCCTTCAATGCCGAGATGGCCTGGAGCCACCGGAACGCCGCCAATATCGTCGACGGCAACTGGGCGGGCCAGCTGCTTGCCGGAACGTACGAATCGTGGTCGTCCTCCGGCGCCGTCGAAGCGCTGACGGTCGTCGAGCCGATGGACGTCGAGCTGCAATACGCGGTCAAAAACGCCCATAGCCGAATCGAAGCGGAAGCCTATAACATCGGAACCGGCTTCGTGATGGAAGGTTCCGCCGACGGCACGTCGCAGCTCGGAGGCATTCAGCCCGGCCACTACGCCGCGTACAAAAACGTGAATTTCGGCGACGGCGGGGCGATGGGGTTCATCGCCCGGGCGTCCAGCGGAACGGGCGGCGGCCAAATCGAAATCCGGCTCGATTCGTTGCAGGGCGACAAGGTCGGCACCTTGAACGTGGAAGGAACGGGCGGCTGGAACTATTTCATGGATGCGGTCGCCCCATTGCAGGACGAGCAAGGAAATCCGATTGCCGTGACCGGCACCCACGATGTTTACCTGGTGTTCAAGAAAACGAACGACGACTATTTATTCAACTTGAACTGGTTCCGATTCACCGCCTCGGATCCGACCGACACCCATCCTTACTCGAAGCTGCAGGCCGAGCGCTACGACGGCAGCGAGGGCCTTGGCAAGAACGAGGAAGGGGGCTATCTGGACGCCATTCACAACGGCGCCTATGCTTCCTATTCGGACCTCGACTTCGGCTCCGGCGCTGGCGGCATTACGCTCCGCGCGGCGAGCGGCAACCAAGGCGGCACGATCGAGGTGAGGCTGGACGGGCCGGACGGGCCGACGGCAGGCGTCATCGAGATTCCGGCGCTTGGCAATTGGAACGAGTGGGTGGACGTAATGGCCCCGATCGATCATTCGGCGGCGACGGGCGTCCGCGACTTGTATTTGGTCTTCCGCGGCAAGGACGGGAGCGACTTCCCGTGCAACCTGGACTGGTTCGCGTTCACGTCGGCGCGTGGCAAGGATAGAGACGCCTACGGCAAGCTGGAGGCGGAAGACGCGACGAACGGCGCGGGCTTTGGCAGGGAAAGCGGCGGCGGGCAAACGTATTTGGCGGGCCTGTACGGTCCGAATAATCCGTACGCCATGTACAACTACGTCGATTTCGGCAGCGCGAGCCCGTCCGAATTCCACGTGCAAGCCGCAAGCGCCACGGGCGGAGGGACGATCGAGGTTAGAATCGGCAGCATGAAGGGGCCGATTATCGCGACGGCTGCCGTATCCGGCACCGGCGGCTGGCAGAACTTCCAGCTGTTCTCGGCGGACGTGACCGTTCCCGTAACGGGCAAGCAAATCGTCTTCCTGCTGTTCAAAGGCGGCGACTGGCTGTATAACCTGGACAAATTCACGTTCGGGGATCCGGCCGTCTTCACGGCGCCGCCCCCTACGACAGAACCGGAGGACGATAACGATCCTCCCGGTGAGGTGGACCATGTCCGCGTTATCCGCGGGGACGATGCCCTCAAGCTGAGCTGGGACGGTCCTTATGATCGAGATGCCGCCAAAACGCAAATTACGCTGCTTCGCGAAGGGCAGCCGGTCGGGAGCGTCGCCGAAGTGAACAGAGGCGTGCAAACCGCGGTCATTTCGGGCATCGAGCAAGGCGTGTCGTATTCCCTTTTCATTCGAAACGTCGATGAATCGGGCAACGCGTCGCAAGGGATTCTCGTGGGAGAAGAGGATCTCCCAACTTATACGCTCACTGCGGCTGGGAAACGGCTGCGGGATGGGGACTCGTTCGAGGACGACGCGTACCTGGCCTTTGACGTGGGGGCCTCTTCGTCCGGAATCGCCTCGGCAACGATCGCCATTGACGGCAAGACATACGGTCTCGATCCAGCTGCGGGCGATCATCTGCAAATCGACATGGCCGGTAAACTCGGCGAGAAGTCGGCGACCGTTGCGATCGAGGACCGGGCGGGCAATAAGCTTACGGAGACGATCCGCTTTGAGGTCACGACGAGCGTAGGCGCGATGGAGCGATTGCTCAAGCGTTACAAGGCTTCGGGGGACGTAAAGGGTCCCCTCGTGAACCAGCTCGCGAACGCGCTGAAGCAGGCTGGGCATCATCTCGGGAAAGGAAAGCCCAAAGAAGCGGCCAAGCACATGGGCAGCTTCGTCAAGCACTTGAATAACAAAACGATGAGCCGCCATGTGACCGATGTCGGGAAAGCCGCTCTGAATACGGATGCCCAGACGCTTATTCGGCTGTGGAACGCGTAAATCGAGATGGGCGAGAAGCCGCCATAGAAGAAGCCCGGCCGCGCGGCCGGGCTTTTCGTTTTACGTTCAGCAAGGGTTTTTAAAGATTTGGCCACGAATTTCGCCGTTCGGATTTTGTTCCGTATGCACGTTGACATAGGCGTTGTTGTTTTTGATTTCGCGGACCAAGTCGGCAATCGTTCTGCCGCTGAGCGGCCCCATCAGGTTGGCTGCGGTTAATCGGCCCGTAACGACGCCTTTCCGTACGGTGATGCCGAAGGGCGAGTCGCCGAACAGGAAGGCGACGACGGGGCCGTTCACCCCTTTCGGCCCAAGATGGATGTGGGCGGCCGTGACCCTTCGAATGTCGCGGACCGTCAGCTTGAAGAACAACGCGTCGCCCGCGCGGTTCAGCTGAAACAGCGTGCTTCCCGTCGCGTTGGTCCTGACCGGCGGCACCTCGTTCTTTCCTCTTAAAATTGCCGTAAACTTTCTCATGTCTTCACCTCGCAATGGTTGATAGAGTATCGTATTCCGAGGCGATAGCAGGCGGCTTGTACATCTGCCGCAAGGCGAGCATGGATTTTTTGGCCCGGCTATGTATTTGACCGGGAGAATAATTGTGGACGAGTTCATATTGGCACAAGATTCGTTTTTGGCAGGATACTGCCAATTGGAAACGAATTCTTATTTAATATTGTTTTCCGGGAGCGGAGAGTTCCCCGGAAGTCTATCGTCGGCGGCAGCGACGGCATCGATGAACTAAAGGCGGTGGGCATCATTCGGATTTCGTTCAGAGCGACATACGTACGCATTTTTTTGTTGAGCTGCATTTGCTTTTCGATCGTGATCGTTCCGTTTTCGCTCTTTTTGGCGAACCGCTTTTCGGATTACGCGTACGAGCAGATCGGGGCGTTCAACCGGGAAGCGATCCGCAAGTCGGTGGAGCGGACGGAATTCGTGCTTTCGAAGCTGAAATCGTACAGCTTGAACATGTATGCGGAAGCGCTCCGGGCGCTGACGAAATATTTGTCGACCGAACCGTATATTGAAGACGCTTTCTTGATCCATACCCGGTTCGAAAAATCGATATCGAATTTCCGCAATCTCGCGGCAGGCCTCCCGGCTACAAGCTTACGGACGGAAAATACGGCGCATTGGATAGGAATGACCCGGCATGGGTAGGGCATCTGCGCGGAAAAACGCGCGAAGTCGTATTCGATCTAAGGAAGAAAAAGTCGATATGGAGGATAACCGCTCATTTTTTTCAAGATTATCCTACGAACTCGATCCTCGTGCCGCTGTCGGTATCGATGTATGTTTCCAACGATAAGAAAAATTGGGGACTCCTTAACCGATTTTGGCGATATTGACGGCAGCGGTTCCTTAAATTTCAACGACTCTGTCGCAGGCAAAGAAAAAGCGTTTGAAAACAGGAAAAAAGCGGTGTAGTGGTGGCTGGATCAGGTCCAGCAAAGATGGAAGGCTGCCCGCTACTCCAATCTTGAGCTTGTCGGCATATACTGGATGCCGGAACAAATCGACGTATCCGAATCGGGACCGGACATGGTTCGCATGGTGACGGAATAAGTGCATGCCATGAATGATAAGGTTTTCTGGATTCCACACTCCTGGGCTTACAAAATGTTTATGTGGAAAGACGTCGGGGTGGACGCTGCCGCCTACCAGCCGAATTACTTCTTTGGCGGAATGGATTCCGACCGTCTGGAAGATGCTGCGAATAATGCAAAGCGGTACGGGATGGGAAATGAAATCGAATTTGATGACGGGATGCTGACAGATCGCGTACTCCGCGAGCGGTTTATCGAATACTTGGACAGCGGCGTTAGAACTGGCCTGATGAAAAATGGTTTCAGAGCTTACTATCAAGGTAATAATGCAGTGTACAACTTGGGGGTAAGCAAGGATCCGAGCTTGCGTTTAATGTATGACTGGCTGTACCAGTATTTGAACGGAACGTACGCCATCAACAGCAGCCCGGCGCCAGAGACGATGACGGAGCTTGTACGGCGTTATGTCGCGTCGAAAGAAATCAAGCCGGCTTTTGGCAAAGAGTTGTCGTATCGATTGCAGATCATCAATCGTCTTCTGGATGAAAACAAGCCGAAGGATGCCGTAACGTATATGCAGGATTTTCTCGCGCACATTCATGACCCGGCCGTCCAAGCGCAAGGGTTGATTTCTGCCTCGGCAGTATCGGTGCTTGATTCCTACGCACAAGTTCTCATTCACGCCTGGTCTGATGGTTGGGGCCTTAGTAACCTGGTACTTGGTCAAAGTTATACGATTTCCAAGCCGGCCGCAAATAACTATTCCGATTCCGGAAATGAGCTTACCAACGGCCAATTCGGCATTGACGGCATGGCGAAAGGAGCCGTAGTTTCGCCGACGACGCCGTAAATAGGAAGCGAAGTGACGGACTTGCCGGGGAAGCCGAATCCCCGGCTTTTTTTTGATTTGATTTTTGGGGGTTGACATTAAAAGGAAGACCGGATAAACTTGTTACATACCAACCGAATGTATGAAAGGAGAGGGCGAATGGCAAGAAATAAATATCCGGAAGAAACGATCAACCAAATCGTGACCGTGGCGCTTAACCTGTTCATCCAAAAAGGATACGAGCAGACCTCCATTCAGGATATCATCAACGAACTGGGCGGGCTGACAAAAGGGGCTATTTATCATCACTTCAAGTCGAAGGAAGAGATCATGCAGGCCGTTACCGACCATTTGTTCAAGGGCGTTGACGAGATGTTGTCCGGCGTCCGGGACGACAAGGAGCTAAACGGCCTGGAGAAGCTCCGCAAAATTTCCCGCGTCTCCCTCAACAATCCCGCCCAAAACGAAGTGGCATCGGCGACGCCGAACCTTTTGCGCAATCCGAAGCTGCTGGCGGCCCAGATCGAGCACATCGTCGAAATAGCCGTACCTGTCTATATCCAGCCCATTATCGAACAAGGTATGCGAGACGGCTCGATCCGAACCGACTATCCAAGGGAGCTTAGCGAAGTGTTGTTGATTCTCACCAACCTGTGGCTGAACCCGGCAGTCATCGAAACGTCGCCCGAGAAAATGTTGCGCAAGGTAAGGTTTTTCGATGAAATATTGAAAGGCCTGGGGCTTGAGATGTTCGATGAGCAAATGTTTCAACGATTCGAGGAACTGTTTCGTTTGTCAGCTAGAGAAGTCAACATAGATAACTAAACTGCCGAAAGGCAGCTTATTTTTCAACATTTACATACCATTGGTTGGTATGTAAATGGTTTAAAACAATAGGGCTAATAATAAAGTAAAGAGAGGGAAACAAAATGAAAAAGATGATGGAGCAAAAGAACAGCGGCTTCTCCGAAACAGGGCTGCGCAGAATGCGCGACGTGCTGGCAAGACATGTCGATTCCGGGAAGATTCCAGGGCTCGTCGCCCTAGTCAGCCGGAACGGCGAGACGCACGTCGAAGCGATCGGCACGATGCGCCATGATGACGGCGCGCCGATCCGAAGGGACACGATCTTCCGGATGGCGTCCACTTCCAAGATGGTCGGGGCCGCGGCAGTGATGATCCTGCTCGACGATTGCAAGCTGCATCTGGACGACCCAGTAGACAAATGGCTTCCCGAACTCGCCAACCGGCAGGTGCTGAAACGACCTGACGGCCCGCTGGACGAAACCGTGCCGGCGCGGCGGCCGATCACCGTGCGGGACCTGTTGACCTCTACGTTCGGAATCGGAGTGGATCTGACGTTGATGGGCTCCCCGATCCAGAACGCGATCTTCGAGGTGGGGATTTACGACACGCCGCAAGAGGTATTGCCCGAGCCGGATGAGTGGATGCGCCGCCTGGGTACACTCCCGCTGAGCTATCAGCCCGGAGAGAGGTGGCAGTACCACATCAGCAACGAAGTGCTCGGCGTACTCGTTGCCAGGGTCACGGGACAGACATTCGAGACGTTCCTGAACGAACGCATCTTTGATCCGCTGGGGATGAAGGACACCGGCTTCTACGTGCCCGAGGGCAAGATTGACCGGCTGCCGCCCGCCTACATCCCCGATCCTCAGACCGGAGGGTTCATCGTGTGGGACGAGGCCGCAGGCGGACGCTACAGTAAGCCTCCGGCGTTCCAAGCAGGCGGCGGCGGACTGCTCTCAACCGTCGATGACTATGACGCGTTTTTACGGATGCTGCTGAACCAAGGGATGCACGGGACCGAACGGATCCTGTCCCGGCCCGCCGTCCAGCTGATGACCACGAACCGCCTCACGCCCGAGCAACAAGCATTCCGAGACGACTTGGCAAAAAACAACGTCCATTTGTCGTATGGCCAAGGGCAGCACGGCGGCTGGGGCTTCGGGATGGCGGTGCGCACCTACCGCGGCGACTACGCTTCCATCGGTCAGTTTGGCTGGGACGGCGGAAGCGGCACCTCGGCGTATGCCGATCCGGACAAACAGCTCACCGGAATCCTGCTCACCCAGGTCGGGATGTCCGCCCCGAATTCGGCGCATCTAATCCACGATTTTTGGACCATGGTCTATCAGGCAATCGAAGACTAACACCGGGGTTTCGATCGATCAACTTGGCAGCATGTTCCTCGGCGTTCTGCACACGCAGCCACGGTAGCAACTTCGAGATCATGAAATTTCCATAAGTCGATTTTGTAATGATAAGCTTGCCACTAGCTGGTGAGCTTATTTATTTTTTCGATCAATGGCGTATTACAGTAACGGCAGGATAGTTCAATGAATGCACGAATATTTAAAAAGTTCAGTTGTGAGCAAAGTTCGATAATATAGCGCTAAATGAATTACAGGAAAATACTACAATATCAACACCTTCCGGTTAGAAATCCTATCACCCCGGCATCTAACTCCTATGGACGAAGGAGGGAAAACGTTGCAAGCGGAAAAGCAGCCAAACTCCGAGCAGGAGCTCGTGGCCAGGGCAAGGGCAGGCGACCCGGATGCCTTCGGCGAGTTGGTGCGCCGGCATCGGGCGAAGGCGGTCGGCGTGGCGCAGATGCTGACCCGGGATACGTATTTGGCCGAGGATATTGTGCAGGAAGCGCTGGTGAAGGCTTTTCTCAAGCTGGGTTCGCTCGTGGACGAGAAGCGCTTCGCCCCGTGGTTATCGCGGATCGTGCGCAACGAGGCGTACATGAAGCTTCGCCGGGGAGGCCCCCATGGCAAGGAGCGGCCGTTCACGGCTTGGACGGGATTCTCCCATCGCGGGGGGGCCGCACCATCCACTGTAAGCGACGCTACGGCAGTCCGCTTTGTACAGCGGAAAACGGAACAGCTGGACATCGATGAGGTTTTGTTTCGACTTGGGCAAAGGGCGCTCGAGTCGGCACAACAGGCGACCGACCCGTCGCAAGCCTTGTTGCGTAAGGAGCTGATTGACGGCATTCGAAGCCTGCTGCATTGTCTGACGAGCCGCGAGCGAGACGTATTCGAACGTTTTTTCCTGGATCGGCTACCGCCTCAGGACATCGCCGTGCTGCTCAATACCTCGGTGGCCAGCATCTACAACAGCATCTCCCGCGCCCGAACGAAGGTACAGCACGAAAGACTCCGCGTCCATGTCAGCATGTACATTGAGAAGCGAAGGGAACTCGGCAAGCCGAAGCGAAAGCTGCTGGCACCACCGAGCATTCGGATCGCATGGAAGGGTGATGAGTAGTGGCAGGAAGTCCAAGAAACGATTTTACATGGAGCCGCAATACCGATACCGAGAGCATTTATGGCCTAATACAGTACACAGACAAAAAGGATCTGTCCCGCACGGACATCATGGGCTTAACCGCGCATGCGTTCCGGATCATCATCGATCGCGAGGAGGTTGAGGTCGGCAGTTATTCCTTTTTCGATTGGCAGCTGCGGCACGCGGAAGCGCTGCGGAATCTGGGTTTTACCGTACGGACGACCGGAAGGCAGAACCATGTTTCGCCGACACCGGAGGAGCTCGAGACGGCACTGGAGATGATCCAGACGAGTCTGGACGCAGGCATCCCGGCATTAAGCTGGGACCTTTTCATCCCGGAATGGGGCGTCATCTACGGTTACGATGACGAGACCCGCATGCTGCAATGCCGCGATGTTCGCCGCGATAGCGAAATGCCCTATGAGAAGCTGGGCCGCGGCGAGGTGACGGAGCTATATCTGCTGACGATCACAGACTCGAAACCCGTCGATCGTCGAACGATGCTACGGGGCGCGTTGAAGCTTGCGCTTGAGCATGCGCATGTACAGCAGTTTCCGGCGGAGGAGAGCGCAGGACACGCCAACGGCCTGGCTGCGTTCGATGCCTGGATACACGCCTTTGAGCAGAGGATGGCCAATCCGTTCGGCAATGCCGTCAATACGGGCAAAGTTTGTGATGCGCGCGAATTTGCCGTACAGTTCTTGCAAGAGTTGGCGGACAACGGAACGGAGCCGGGCGAAGAGTCGCTGCGCCAATTGGCTCGCCAGGCGGCAGCGCAGTATGCCATCGTCGCCGGCAACCTGTCAATTATGCGTGACATGTTCCCGTTCCCGCACGGCGGTGTTCCTGGGGACGAAGCTGCGGCGACCCGGTCGATCGAACTGCTGAAGGAAGCGAAGAACGCGGAGACGGAAGGCATCGCTCTGCTTGCGCAGATGCTGGAGTTGCTGGAAAGGGAAGCCAAGGCGCCCGTTAGCAAGCCGGGAATTTAAGTCATCTTCTAAAGAAAGAAACTGTGAATGATGGATTCCACATGACTCATTAAGCTAAACGATTCAATGCCAACAGCAGCAGTCTAAGACTCTATTATTCCATGTCTTAGTCCGCTGCTGTTTATTTTTTGTCCAGTCCAATCCTTTATTTTCTTTGGACATCTACGCCGGTTATCCCATTCAGCCGCCGAGCGTCGTCCCGGTTTCGAGGAACGTCTTCATGCCCGAGAGCACGATCGGCACGCCGTTCTCGAGAATGCCCGCGGTGGCCGCCGCCCGTTCGAATTCGTCGTGCACGACGGTGACGAGGGTCACGCCGGGAAGCTCGGCATGCGGGTCGATCTCCCACGTCATGCGAGAAGGGGCGTCGTTCTCCGTTCCCGGCAGCGAAACGAAGCGCCAGCTCAAGACGAGCCTGCGCGGCGGATCGATGGCGAGAATCGTCCCTTCCGCCTTCTTCTCCTCGCCGTTCCACAGCTCGAAGGGGGATTCGGCCTCCCAGGCGGAACGGATGGCGCAGTCGAACCAAAACTTCGACGTCTTGGCCGGGTCGGTAAGCGCCTCCCATACTTGCTCAGGTCTGGCTTTGATGGCAATCCGGTTCACATGGCGGGGTTTGTTGTCCATATGCGTCTCACGCTCCAATTCGTTTTGAAGGGCGGTCAGTCCGATCGCCCATGGCTCCGCGTACTTGCTCACCCACCGGTCGTAAATTTGGCGGATGGGCACCGCGTTCAAATAATGCAGCTTCTCCCGGCCAACTTTTCTCGTCGTGATGAGACCGGCCTCCTCCAGGATGTTCAGATGCTTCATGACGCCGAATCTCGACAGGTCGAGCGGGGCGCAAAGCTCGCTAAGCGACCGCCCGTCCGAAGCGTGAAGCTGATCGAGGAGCGTGCGGCGGCTCGGATCCGCAAGCGCCTTGAATATGTCGTTGTTCAATCGCGAACGCCTCCAATCGGGCAGCCCGAATAAAAGATGCTTTGCCCCTCTTGACATGTTACCAAATGGTAACGTATCATCAAGGTAACAAAAGTGACTATATAGTCACATGTTACCACAGCCAAGTCTGTTTGTCAGCCGGCGGCAGGCAGACCCGAGTATGCAATGATTCTTATTGATAACGAAAGGTGAGATCGAATATGAAAATAACATTGATCGCGGGCAGCAACCGCACAAACGCAGCCAGTACGCAGCTTCTTCGGTACGTCGAGACTCTGTTGAAGGCCCGCGGGCTGCAAACAAATTTCCTGGATTTACGGCAATTGACTTTGCCGCTGTACTCGCCCGACAGCGAGGAGCTTCACCCGAACGCCCGGCTCGTCGCGGAATCGGTCGCGGACAGCGACGGCCTCGTCCTCGCCACCCCGGAATACCACGGCTCCGTGTCGGGCGCGCTGAAGAACGCGCTGGATTATATCAATGCGGGCCAAGTCGCCGGCAAGCCGGTCCTTTCCGTCAGCGCCGCGGGCGGTCCGGTAGGCGTAAGCTCGCTCGGGCACCTGCAGGCGATCGTGCGCAATCTTCACGGCATTAATTGTCCGGAGTGGATATCGGCGGGCTACGGGACGAACGGCTTCGGTCCGGACGGCGCGCCGCTGGACGAGGGCTTGCGAAGCCGGATCGAGGGCGCGGTCGCGAATTTCGCGGAGTTGGTTCAGAAGCTGAAGGCCACAGCCGCGACGGCGAACTGACGGTAAACGAAGCTTATTTTTTTCGTCGATATGTGACCTAAAGGTAACGTGTATTACTTAATGGCAATAACGAAACAACGAAAAGGAGCTGTTAACGAATGAACGCGACGGAACGAAAAAACGCGGAGGCCGTATCCGCGTACATGGAACGGGCGTCCCAAACCGGCGAGCTGCACCGCACCGATCAATTTTTTGCCCCGCAAATCGCGGAGGCGTTCACGGACCGGGTCTATGCGGTAGACGACCTGTTTGCCCAAGGGGAGAAGGTCGTCGCCAGAATCTTGATTACCGGCAAGCATACGGGCGAATTCGCGGGCCACGCGCCGACGGGAAGAACCGTGACGGTCACCCACTTCCGCGAGTTTCAAATGGCGGACGGCGAAATGATCCGGAACTCGGGCTGGTTCGATACGGGCACGCTGCTGCCGCAGCTCCAAACCAAATAACCGAAGAAAGGCGAGGATGGATGATGCAAACGGCGGAGAAGGACAATAAGGAGACGGTTGCCGCATTTATCGAGGCGTTCTGGAACGACAGCGATCTGGACTGCGCGGACCGCTTCCTGTCGGACGATTACGCGGAGCTCAGCTACCAGTCCAAGGAAGGCTTGAAGCAATTCGCCGCAACGATTTTGGGCGCGTTTCCCGACAAACGTTACACGGTGGAAGAAATGATCGGCCAAGGGGACAAGGTGCTCGTTCGAATGACCGTAAAAGGGACGCATCTCGGGATGTTTTTCGGAACCGCGCCCACGGGCCGTACGATCGACGTTACGCTTTACCGGCAGTACCGGGTAGCGGGCGGCAAAATAACCGAGCACCGCGGCTGGATCGACATGGTGACGATGTGGCGCCAAATTCGCGGGGAGTAACGCCTGCCGCTTCATACTTGGCTGACCGCGAGGATAGGCCGGCTGACTTACTCAGCGCCATGAGGCGCTGAGTTTTTGTTGCGAACCGGCTTGTCGTATAATAGCGGTAAAAGCAGAGGAGAGGTTGGTCGCATATGGAAACGAAAAGGATAGCGGCGGAGCGGGCGGTCGAGTACGTGGGGGACGGCATGGTCGTCGGACTCGGCACGGGCTCGACCGCGTATTGGGCCATACAAAAGCTGGGCGCGCGCGTCAAGGAAGGGCTTCGGGTGAAGGCGATCGCCACGTCGATCGAATCGGAGGCGCTGGCGAGGGAGCTTGGCATCCCGATTCTCTCGTTCGCCGACCTGGCGGGTGAGATCGACCTGACCATCGACGGGGCGGACGAAGTCGACGCCGACAACCATTTGATCAAGGGCGGCGGCGGCGCGCTGCTGCGCGAGAAGATCGTCGCGAAGGCGAGCCGCGAGCTGATCGTCATCGTCGATCAGAGCAAGCTCGTCGACCGTCTCGGCGATTTCCCGCTGCCCGTCGAAATCGTGCCGTTCGGCTGCGAAATGACGCTCCGGCACGTAAGCGAGCTCGGCTGCAAGCCGGTGCTGCGGACGAGAGGGGACGAGCCGTTCCGGACGGACAACGGCAATTACATCGCGGACTGCGCGTTCGGCGCCATTCATGACCCCGGTCTGCTGGAGACTCGGCTCAACGGCATTCCGGGCGTCGTCGAGAACGGGCTGTTCGTTGGAATGTCAAGCAAAGTGATCGTCGGCTGCGGGAACGGCGACGTCGTCGAGCGGTAACGCGGCCACCGATACTTCCGAGGAGACGGCAGAGCGGCAGACGTCGCTGACGGACAACGGGCTTTGGAAGTCGATTCCCGCGGTTAAGGAAGGCCGCGTCTACTGGCTGAACAGCAAATTCAACGATGACGACCCGATTACGCTCGATCGGCCTCTGGACGAGCTCGTAACCGTGATGAACGCTCCGGCGCGGCAATGACGCTGAATGTTTCTAAAGCCCCTTGGCCCCATGCGGACCAAGGGGCTTTGCCGTGCCTCCGGCAGACCGTTGCCGCCTGCTGGAAGCGGGTATACTGTTAGGGAATGCCGGGTAACACCTAGTTCCCGAATTTTTTGGCGCAGCATGAAAAATATCGGCCCGCTCGGTTGTATTTCTTGTGAAAGGGGGACATAAGGTGCACGATTCATCTGAGCTCAATGAATCCGTCCGCAAAGCCGTTGTCAACTACTCCGACAGCCTGGTGAAGATCGCCTTCGCCTATCTCAAAAACGTTGCCGACGCGGAGGAAGTGGCGCAGGAAACGTTCCTCGCCTATCTCCGGAAGTCCCCCGTCTTTGAGAACGCCGAGCACGAGAAAGCCTGGCTGATCCGGACGACGATCAATAAATGCAAAAACCTGCTAAAGACGGGCTGGTTTAGAACCCGGAGCCCCATGCCGGACAACCTGTCTTACCTTCCGAAGGATGATTACATGGTCCTGCAGGCTGTATTGTCCTTGGAGAAGAAATACCGGATTCCGATTCACCTGCATTATTACGAGGGCTATTCGCTCGATGAAATAGCGAACCTTCTTCATGCCAAGCCCGCGACCGTAGGGACTTGGCTGGCGCGCGGGCGAAATCAGCTGAAAGGAATCATAGGAGGCGATACGTGAAGATGAAGAAATCGGATTACCAGTCGGCCATGTCCAAAGTGAAGACGAGCGAAGATTTTCAAGAGCGCACGCTGGAGCGGTTGAGCCGGGAAGGGCTGGAACAACCCGATAACGATAATGGAAAAGGGGAGAATTCGATGAAAACGGCGAATCAAGCGGCAAAGAAACATAAGGCGGTCGCATGGGCGGCGGGCATCGCGGCATGCGCGGTATTGACCCTCGGCATCTATGCGGTCAATCAGACCGGAAGCGGCGGCACCGTTCCCGACCCGGCGGTCACGAACGCGCCGGGCGGCGGCGTCGTGGATGGGGGCGCCAAGCCGCCGGCAACGTCGGCGAAGCAGCGGGTGAACATCGACGGCGTCATCGAAGAAGTGAGCGCCGACGGCCAAAGCTTCCGGATCGGCAAGCTATGGGTTACCGTAACGGAGAACACGACCTACGGCATTACGGGCCCGAACGCCCCGGATCCTTCCGAGCAGCTGGTCAGCAAGGAGTTTAAAGTGGGCAATAGGGTGTCCGGCTTCACGTCGGGCGATATCGCGAACGGGAAAGTAACGGCCGACGCGATCTTCAACAATTTTTAAAGCCAGCCTGAGGCAAGCGTAAACCGCATCCTTCGAAGGATGCGGTTTTTTGATGTGTCTCGCGAACCGCGCCCGTCGAAGGCTGCGGTGCAAAGTTAGTTTGGTTCGCGTATGAGGCGAGAGGCTTGTTCGGACGGCCAAATTTTGTGTATGCTCTTGTGAGAAGCTAGTTTGTTCGAAAAGAGTGAGGCAGAAGGGGATGGGCGAGTGCGAATGAACGGATCTAGGCCATGGATCGAAGCAAGCTTCGCGGAAATCGCGGTTGATCCCGATTGGAGGAGAAAAGGATGTTGATTGGAGATAACGCCGCATGGTGAAGAAGTTATCGCCGGCGCTGCTGTACGCGGCTGCAAGCGTATGCGTTTATTTGTACCGGGACGGGATACTGGCGTGGATCGGGAGCCGGGAGACCGTCCTTCCCGTTGCGCTCGCCGCGGTTCTGACCGCCTTGTTCCCGGTGATCCCTTATCCCGTCGTCGGCGCGGTCATCGGGGCGGCGTACGGCCCGGGGATCGGGGGCGCGCTCACTTGGGCCGGCTCCGCGGCGGCTTCGCTGCTCATGTTCGGCTTCGTCCGGTACGGCTACCGCGACGCGGGGCGCAAGCTGCTTCGGCGCTCCGGGCGGCTCGACCGGTTCACGCAATTGTTCGAGCGCAACGCTTTCCTGATGATAGTGTTCGCCCGGCTCCTTCCGTTCATCCCTTCGATTGCCGTCAATGTATACGCGGCGCTCGGCCGGGTATCCTTTGCCATATATGCCCTTGCTTCTTCGCTCGGGAAAGTGCCGGCCGCGCTGCTCTTCGCCGTCATCGGCGACAGCCTGATGCTGGAGCCGGGGAATATCGCGGCCGCCGCGCTCATCTACGGCGCGTTTCTGGCGATTACGCTGGCAGGGTATCGGCGGTGGACCCGCAAATCTTCCGCCAAGCCGAGCGACATCAGGGAGGAACGTTCATGAATTACGAAGAACGGCGGCCGGCGGATGCTCTGGCCCCGCATATCAAATGCGTCTGGCGGTTAAACCGGGCCTACCGCGCGAACGAAGTCGGGGAGGTGCTATGGCCCGACGGCTGCCAGGAAATGATTTTTCATTACGGAGCCTCTTATTCGGTGCAGGGGCGGCCGCTTCCCCGCGCTTTTTTTATCGGCATGCTGTCGCGGTACCATCATCTGTACGCGGAGGGCGAAGTCCGGCTGTTCGGCGTCCGGCTGCTCCCTTGGGGACTGGCCGCGCTGTCGGACAAGCCGGTCCGCGGCTTTAACGACCGATTCGTTCCGCTTGGGGACGCGCTATCGTCAAGACAGGCCGCGCTGCTGAGCGAGCTTGAACGCGAGCTGGAGGACGCGACGGACCTGGACGCCGCCCAGCGGCTGCTCGAATCGTTCCTGCTCGGGACGCTCGCGCCCGATCGGTCGGACGAGCGAATGATCCGCCCCCTGAACCGGCTGTACCGCGAGCCGGTCGCAAGCGACGTCGCGATCATCGCGAAGGACAGCGGCTACTCGCAGCGGCAGTTCGAGCGGAGGTGCGCGGAGCTGACCGGCCTGGCGCCCAAGAAGCTGAACAAGATCGCGCGCTTTAATCAGGCGAGGCTCCGGCTATTGTTCGATCCGGAGCTCGATTTGCATGAATGCATGCTGGAGTTCGGATACTACGACTATTCCCATTTTTCCAAAGACTTCAAGCAGTGCCTCGGCATTACGCCGGTTCAGTACAAGAACTGGGTGCGCCGCAGCGCGGCCAGGTTTCACGATTCCGGCGATGTCGTTTTTTTACAAGACGAGCGGTAAGCGGCCGTGCTACAGTGGCAAATGTAACCCGATCGAAGCCAAACAAGGAGGAGCTTAAAATGATCAAAAAAATCGCAACGACAGCCGTATATAACGAAGACCAGCAGAAGGCCAAAGCGTTCTGGACGGAGAAGGCCGGCTTCAAGCTTGTCCGCGAAACGCCGATGGGCCCCGGCGGCGCCTGGATCGAGGTCGCTCCGGAGGGAGCGGAATCGGCGTTGGTCCTGTATCCCCGGGCAATGATGAAGGGCTGGGAGTCGATGAAAGCGTCCATCGTCTTCGAGTGCGACGACATCAACGCGACGTACGAGCGGATGAAAGCGGGCGGCGTAAATTTCGAGAGCGAGCCGCAAAAGATGCAGTGGGGCAGCTTCGCCCAGTTTTACGACGAGGACGGCAACGCGTTTCTGCTAAAAGGAAATTAAAGCGGCATTTGCCGCCGCAGTCTCTTCCGCATCCAAGCGCGCCTTGCCGCATTCAGTAAGCTTTCAGTTACGCTTCAGGGATGGTTCAGCTTCGTTTGTTACCTTATAACCATCTTCCGAAGGACGGGAAGACAGGACGAATGCGTCAGGATAAGGAGAGATACGGCATGAATAGGAACAAGAATGCGGTCAAGCTCGCGGCGGCGCTCGTTGGCGCGATATTATTGGCTTCCTGCAGCGGCAACGCGGCCGTTCCGGCAGATACGGCGGCGGCGACGACGGCGCCGGCAAGTACGGAATCGGCTACCGCCGCAAGCGGCGTCCAGACGGCGGCCGCGGCGGTAAGCGCGGTCGCTTACGACGCGGATGACGAATATACGGATTGGGAGAGCGGGAATCCGAACTACATCGAGCTGAACGGCGACTCGGCCAGCGTCACCGGCACCGGGGCGGCCGTCGTCGGCAGTCAAATCAAGATCGCGATGCCCGGCGTCTACGTGGTCAGCGGCAAGCTGGACGACGGCCAGATCCTCGTCGAGCTGGAGCGGGAAGGAACGGTCCGGCTCGTCTTGAACGGGGCGGAGATCCGCAGCTCGGACAATGCGCCGATCTACGTGAAGCAGGCGTACAAAACGGTCATCTCGCTGGCGGAAGGAACGGACAACGTCGTCGAGGACGGCGAAAGCTACGCGAACGCGAACGCGGACGAGGACGAGCCGAATGCCGCGATTTTCAGCAAGGACGATCTGACGATCAACGGAACGGGCGCGTTAACCGTATACGGCAATTACAATAACGGCATGATGAGCAAGGACGAGCTGGTCATTACCGGCGGAGCGATTACCGTTCGCGCCGCGGACGACGGCATCGCGGGCCGCGACATGGTCGCGGTGAAGGATGGCACGATTACCGTGAGCGCGGGCGGCGACGGCATCAAGACGACCAACGACACCGACGCCGAGAAAGGCTATATCGTCCTGGAGGGCGGCAGCTACGCGATCGAGGCGGGCGCCGACGGCATGCAGGCGCAGACGTCGCTCGCCATCGCCGGCGGCCAATATACGATTACCACGGGCGGCGGCTCCGGCAGCGGCGTGAGCGATTCGCAAAGCGCCAAAGGGCTGAAGGCGGCCGCGGCCATCGCCGTCAGCGGCGGCACAATCGACATCGATTCGGCCGACGATGCGGTTCACAGCAACGGCAGCCTGACCTTGTCGGGCGGGCAGCTGTCGATTGCCTCCGGGGACGACGGCATGCACGCCGACGCCTCCATCACGATCAGCGGAGGCCGGACGGCGATCAGCCAAAGCTACGAAGGCGTCGAGAGCGCGTTGATTACGATAACCGGAGGCGACACGCGCGTGAAGGCCAGCGACGACGGCATCAATATCGGCGGCGGCAACGACGGCTCGTCCGTGGGCGGCCGTCCCGGACAGAACAGCTTCAGCGCGGACGGGAATAACGCGCTGCGAATCGAAGGCGGATTCGTTGCCGTCGACTCGGACGGAGACGGCCTCGATTCGAACGGCTCCATCGCCATGACAGGCGGAACGGTGATCGTGAACGGGCCGACGGCAAGCAATAACGGCGCGATTGATTACGACGGCACCTTCGAAATAAGCGGCGGACTGCTGATCGCGGCCGGCAGCGCGGGCATGTCGCAGGCGCCTTCGGAGCAATCGGCGCAGCATTCGGTCATGATGCAGTATTCTTCGGTGCAGCAAGCGGGCAAGCTCGTCCATTTGCAGGACGGGAACGGGAAGACGATCGCGACCTTCGCGCCAAGCAAGCCGTACGAGACCGTCGTGATCTCGTCACCTGATCTGTTAGATGGTGCGACCTATACGTTGTATGCGGGGGGAGCTTCGACAGGCAGCGAATCGGAGGGGCTCTATTCGGAAGGCGAGTATGAACAAGGGGATCCAATCGTCAGCGTGACCGTTGCGGATCCCGTGACGTATATGAACCAATCGGGCGTCACGAGCGCGCCGGCGGGAGGCCGAGGCGGAGGGATGAGGGGCGGCCGCTAGGCGCAAGCGGCCCAAGATACGATTCAAGAGGCATCGCCGATTGCGGCTTGATGCCTCTTGATCCTTTTTGCGTCGGCCGTTTCAAGATAAATGATCCTCCAATGCTTGCTGCAGCGTGCCCTTCGTGATCGCTTTATTCTCGAACGTAAGGCCCAGCCCGATAATTAACCGGACGACTTCCGCTCGCAGCCCGGTAATGATGACTTCGCAGCCCATCATCTTCACGCCGTCAATGACGTTCATCAGCTTGTGAATGACTTCCGGAGCCATATGAACGGCGCCCGACAGATCGATGATCAGCGTCTTGATGCGGTTCGCGCCGATTTCGTTAATGACTTTCTCCTCGATCGTAATGGACCGCGTGGCGTCGATCGGGCCGATGAGCGGCAGGATTGACGTGTGCTGCGTCAACGGGATGATCGGAACCGACAGATCCTCCACCATCTCGCGCTGCGTCCGGATCAAATCGTCCTTGAACTGCGAGTAGCTCATGAAGAGATGATTCAGAAATTGATCGATCAGCTCGTTGATCCGTTTCTCAAGCGCGAAAAAATGCTCTTTGGCTTGAAGCTCCTCTTTCCCGCGATTGAAATGGAAGAGGAAATCCCACATGACGCGCCGGACCGCTTGAATCCATTCCAGCTTAAAGGCGAGCGTAAGGGAATGCTTGGCCCACATAATGCCTTCCGTCTTGGCGAAATGGACGACCTCGTGCTCCCGGCCTTCCACGACGTAGAGCACGAGCTTGTGGGCGTTTTCCAACAGGTTGATATTGCCGATCCCCATAATCTCGTCGATTTTGTCCCGGACGTTCACGGCTTCGAGCAGCAATTGCTCTTCGAATTTATCCCGGTTGACGGTAAAAAAATCTTTTAATTCCGTTGTTTTCTGAAGCGTCAACCGAGGCTTCTCTTTCGTTTCCGCCGAACCGTTATCCCTGGCGAACGAAATTTTGAAGACGGTCCCGCTCTCCTCTTCGCTCTCCACTTCAATGAACCCGTTGTTCTGATAGATGACGGAAAAAACGAAGGTCAGGCCCATGCCGGTGCCGTTCTGCTTCGTCGTGTAGAACGGGGTTCCCAGCAAATTCAGCTTCTCCTTCGGAATGCCGCTTCCGCTGTCCTGGATGGTCACCGTAACCGTGTCTTCGGAAGCTTCGTGCCCGATGACGATCGTTCCTTTGCCTTCGATGGCTTCGAACGCGTTTTTCAGCAGATTGAAGAATGCCCTCTTCAGCTGGTTCTTCTTCCCGTTTATGTACGTGCCGGGGTTCTCCAGGTTTTTGATGACGGTAACCCGGTAGAATTGGTCCTGGAACAATTGGATGACCGAATTCAGCTCAACGGTCAAATCGAGCCGCTCGAACGGTTCCTCGTCCATGTCGGGCTTCGACACCTGGAGCAGATTTTGCAGGATGGCAAGCGCGTTATTGAGCTCGGCCTCGGCGATGGTGATGTAACGCTCTTCGTTTTTTTCCTTTAACAGCTGCAAAAAACCTTTTACCGCCGTCAGCGGATTTTTGACCTCGTGCGCGATTCCGGCGGCGATTTGTCCAACGGAAGCCAATTGGCTAAGATGCGCTTCGTTTTTCTTCTTCTGCTGCAACGAATCTTCTTTTCCCAACCCGGTAACCTCCAATCTCCTCGAAAGCCTGTTTCAGGCAGCCTATTCATCTGCATCACTACCAGTATATCAATTTTAGCGGATTGGGACTAACTGTATATGGCTAAATTGATAGACTCGGGCAGCATAAAAAAATAAAAAAACGACCCCGCGGGGTCGTTCTTCGTTACTGGCTTTGGTTCCAGGATTATCCGCCGCTTAACAGAAACAATCGGGCGGGGATTGCCCGCCGGACGGCTTCGGAGACGGTGGATCCTCCGGCTCCTCGAACGCGGACAGCGCATGCGTGGCGTGGCTGAGAACGGCCCCGGCCCGCGTCGAAGCGGCGACGAGGACCGCCTCGAATATTTCCTCCCGGGTGCCTCCGAGCGCCTTGCCTTTTTGGACGTGGACGTCGATGCAATAGGGGCAGCCCGTTACGTGAGCGACCGCGACGGCGATCAGTTCTTTCGTTAGCGGCGGCAGCACTTCGGAACTTTGATAGATTTCCTTCTCGAAGGACAAGTAGGCCGCGGCGGCACGCGGGGACAACGCCATGAGATCGGGAATGCGGCTCAGATTGGAGCGGTCGTAATATGGGTTCATCGGATAGCCTCCCTAAGTTCGGTTTAATGGATCTATACCGATCTTAGGGGATTACGGCGAAGTCTTCCGTGATAAAGTCACAAGTCACACGGCATGCTCCGCTATCGCGATCAGGATGCCGCGGTCCGTTACGGTAATCCTGCCCCTGCCGAGCGCGATCGCGCCTTGGGTTGCAAAGTCCTTCAAGATCCGGCTGACGACCTCGCGGGCCGTTCCGAGCTCGATGGCGAGCATCTCGTGCGTGACCGGCAAGGAGGGAAGGCGAGGATCCGCCGACGCTTCGAGCAAATATTCGGCCAGGCGGCTGGGGACGGGGCGGAACGCGATGTCCTCGAGCAGCTTCGTGACGTTCGTCATCCGCTCGACGATTTGCTTGTAGACGTACTGCCTGACCGGCTTGTATAGGTCAATCCAGCTCCGGAACAACGGGACGGGCAGCAGCAGCACGTCGGTGTCGGCCTCGACCGATACCGACGCCTCGTATTCGGTTTCGCCGAGAATGCTGGCCATCATCAGCACGCAGCATTGGCCGCCCCGCACGCGGTACAACGTGATCTCCCTGCCCGCCGGACTGATTTTATACACCCGAATCGCGCCGCTCATCATAAACATCGCATGCCGCAGCATGCGGCCTTCCCGGACGGCATGCGGGGTGCCGGGACCGGCGGTCACGATTTCGGCGGAGGCCCAGCCGTCGCCCGGGACGCCGGCGAAGCAAGGGAACAAGGAAGCGATTCGGTCGATTTGGGTTTCGTTCATGCTTGGAATGACTCCTTTACTCGAGTAAGCCCTTTAAGCGGCTCTCGCTCGATTTTGGTACAGGCGTTGATTCAGACTGATCTTCCCGATTTTCTTTGGCCATGCTACCATGTATTTGGGATTGCGGAAGAATTGTCCTGTCATTTAACAACAAATCATTGCGGGAGTGGGCGTTAAGTTGAACAGAAGCAAAAAAAGGTTATTTATGCTTTCGATATTCGCTATTTTAATAAGTTATTTCATTTGCATCTTTTTACGAATCACCTTGCATCCATTGCTGATAACCGAATTGAACGATTATCAAACGCAGTTCGTGCTTATACTCTATGTGCTGCTGTTTGCCGCGATCGGGTGGGGGTTCCGGCAATTACTGCGTAGACTGAAGCATAGAACGATACTATTGAAGTGCCTGTTTCCGGCGTTTATTGTTGGAATGATAACCGACTACGTTATTAACGACCAATACCGATGGTTCTCAGGGAGCTTTTGGTCGGATCTATACGACTCAACCATCATCTTATTTATGATGTACTATCTATCGCTCTTTTTTCTAATAAGCGTATCATACGACGGAACCAAAAACGAAAATAAAAGTTCCGATCAAGAGAAAAAGGAAGAAGATCGTTTTCATGCTAGACCGTCGCTCGGCAACGATCAGGATGAGCTGAATCGGGACGAGTTTGCGCGCCATATGGCCGGTATGCTGAACAAACGATTAGCCCGTCCAACAAACCATGCATTGACGATTGGGTTGTACGGGCCGTGGGGGACAGGCAAGTCTTCGGTATTCGATCTTATTGAAAATCACTACATGGATCAAAGCAAGGTGACGATTATAAGATTCCACCCATGGTATATGGGAAAGGATCAAAACAATATCATTCCCGAGTTTTTGAAAGTACTGATCAATAAATTAAGCAGCGAATATAGCCATGAAACGACTTTGCTCCGCTTGCTTTCGGATTACATGAAATATCTTACGCCGCTCAGCGTAAGACCGCCCGGGATGATCGTCAATTTTAAGGAGTTTACGAGCAATCCCGAATTTTCAAAAGACTATATCGATGCGCAATCGATGAGGGAGAGCATTATTGAAACGCTGAAGAGGCGAAGTATTCCTCTGCTTGTGTTCATTGACGATATTGATCGTCTGGATAATAAAGAAATTCAAATGATTTTTAAGCTTGTGAGATTAATTGCCGATTTTCCTAACACGACCTTTGTCATCGCGATGGATGAAGAGGTTGTGGCAAAGTCCTTGTCTCAGCTCTACTCCAAAGATTACGAAACAAGGACCGGACTAAAATATCTTGAAAAGTTCATCCATGTTCCGCTTTATTTGCCGCGAGCCGACCCGGTTCTCCTTTTCGGATTGCTGCTAAGAAAGCTTAAGCCTATTCTTGCGATGAACGGAGCCAAGCTTGACGAAGGATACTTATGGGACCTGCACGTGCAGTTTAGCTTCACGCCAAGAAATATCGAACGGCTGGTTAATATCGTACAGGTCCATCTTCCTCTGCTTAAGGAGGAGGTATATGTAGAGGATCTGGTTAGTCTGCTGGCTATTAAAATCGATAATCCGGAGTTGTTCGCCTGCATTTATAGCCACAGGAGCTTGTTCACAGGAGCTTTAAATGCAAAAAATCAGGAAAAACAAGCGGCTTTGGAGAAAGTAAAGAAGCAATTCGATAGTTATTCGCCTTGGCTGGAACGCATGTTTCCCGCTTTGCTGAACAAAGAGACGGTTGAAGGGGAACATAAGCTGAAACGCATAGGCTCCTATGTGCATTTTGAAACCTACTTTATGTATTCCGTGTCCAATCGCAAAATATCGCAGAGGAAATTAAACGCCTTTTACGAGATCCTTATTACAGGCAATCAGGAAGCGGCCGCGGATCTTTACGAGGCAATGGTTGTCGAGAGCAACCTCGAAGAAACGAATAATAAGATCAAATGGAATCTGGACCGTGAGCGGGACGAGCTTAACATCAAGCTATTGTCTTTTTTCCTTAATCGCTACGGAACGTCTCGCGCTCATTCTTCGGTCAAGGATCTTCGGGACGATTTAATGCGGATACTGCTTGAAGGCGAATCTGCAAAGAAAGTGTACTCCTTAATCATAAATCATCCGGATCGGTTGACCCTTGCGGCCGAAGCCTACGGGATTAGAGCTTCTGGCGACCCGGGTTTCAAAAATGATATCAAGCAATATGTTCGCGAAAACCTAACAGCCGACGCATGGTTTAACATGCACGATGAGCAGGCCAAAGCGGTCACGGACATTCTCAAGGATGGAGAAGAGAGGAAGGAGTTAAGAAAAAGGATCGAAAAGTGGTTTAAAGATAAACCTATTTGGCGAATCTCGGCCTTTCTGATGGGCAACCCGCTTGAGGATGAATTAATGCAATTACGGCAATACGCCAGTTTAATTACTTACATACCTGTGGATTATATCGAGCGAGATATAGAGAAGATTAAAAACGATAGGAACGATTCGGAAAGCAGCCTGTTATCTTTCGATACAACGAGTCGTTACCGGGAAATTCTGATCAAAGCGCACTATAGAAGTTACGATTACGCCGAAGAACGTCTTGAGGAAATGTTGAACAAAAAGAATGAAATATGGAGTGAGGGGTTTTTGAAATCACTCCAACAGCTAGCGGATCATGGTCTGCCCGAGCGTTCAATAAAAATAAAGGAACTCCTTCATCTTTTTAAGAGTCAAGAGGAAATGGAAGCGTCAGAAGAGAGTGAATCGATGTCCAATTGAACGTCTGATTCGCGCCGCTGCAGATAAAGAAAGCCCCGTATCCTCGATTTGTACGAGTGTACGGGGTTTTCTTATGGCTCCTGCTATGCGTTAGCTTCCTCCGAAGCCGGCTTCCCGGATTCGACCATCACCTTGTTGCGGCCGAGGAAGGCCGTCAGGATCAGGATGAGCAGCCCCGTTCCGATCAGCAGCCATTCGATCTTGATGACGTCCGCTATCGGACCGAAAATGAGCATCCCGATCGGCATCATCGACGTCGAAATCATCCCGAATACGCCGAATATGCGTCCCAAATAGTTTTCTTCGACCTTCTCCTGGATGAGCACCGTCGTCGGGGTATTGAATATCGGCATCGCCACGCCGAACACGGCCATGAAGATCAGGTAGATCCAGAAAACGGGCACGACGCCGAGGGCAAACGTGCAGACGCCCATGATCAGGCTGGCGAACGTCATCGTATACGCTTTGTTGCGGAAGCCTCCCCACGAGGCGATGATGGCGCCGCCGGCCATCATGCCGACCGAGAACGCGATTTCGATGGCGGTCAGCCGCCAGACGTCGTCGCCGAAGCTGCGCGTAACCTGCAGAGGCGTCAAGAAGGCGGCGGGCGCCATCAACACGAAAAACACGGCGAAGAACAGAAAGAACGTTTTCAGGAAGGCGTGGTTCTTAATATAGACCAAGCCTTCCTTGAAATCGCCGAAGTAGCTGGTCGTCTGCTTCTCGGCCGCCTTCTTGTGCACCGGGATTTTGAAGAAGAGCAGCAGCGTCGCGATCGCGAGCGCCGCGGTGACCACGTCGATAAAAAAGATCGCCTCGATGGAAGCCATCGTGAGCAGCGCCGCGCTGACCATTGGCGCGACGAACATCATGACCGCCTGCAGCGTCCCGTTGACGCCGTTCACCCTCGTCAATTGGTCCGCCGGCACGATCTGCGGCAATATGGCGCCGACGGCCGGGGTTTGGATGCCCGTCCCGAGGGCGCGCACGGCGGCCATGACGAACAGCAGCCAATTCTCGTCGTAGCCCGAGAGAAAGACGAGGGCTAGGATCAGCGTCGCGGCCGCAATCATCGCATCCGCCGCGATAATGAGCATTTTCCGATTATAACGGTCCGCCCATACCCCCGCGACGGGGGAGAGGAAGAAGGTAGGGAGGAAGCCGCAAATAATAAACAACGTCATCATAAGGCCAGACTGCGTCGTCAGCGTAATATACCACATGATTGCATACTGAACGAGCGACGAGCCGAAGAGCGATATCGTCTGGCCGCTTAAGAAAAGCACAATATTTCGTTTCCAATTGTTCATGGCATGTTCGTTAGCCGTTTCCATTGTCCCCAACCTTTTCTATTCTTTTTTTTCCATTATTTCTACTTTCTCGTCATTTATTCGAGTATAGCAAACAAAAAGACGCGATGATAGAATGAAATCGATGGATTGAGCCGAAGAATTCGGAAACGAGGAGGAGCCGCCCATGTATCGCGTTCTGCTGGTAGACGACGAGGAGTTTGTCCGGCAAGGGCTGAAGGAGCTGATCGACTGGCCGGCTTGCGGGTTTGAGGTCATGGACGAGGCGGGCAACGGGGAGGACGCGCTGGAGATCATCCGGCGGGAGAAGCCGGAGCTCGTCATTACGGATATCCGGATGCCCGTGCTGGACGGCTTAGGGCTGATTCGCAAAGTTGTGCAGGAAGAGCGGCTGTCTACCTGCTTTATTGTTGTAAGCGGTTACAACGAATTTACTTACGCCCAGCAGGCGGTCAAGTTCGGCGTATGCGATTTTTTGCTTAAGCCCATCGACGAGGCCGCTCTGCAGGAAGCGCTGATTGCCTTGCGCGATAAGCTGAGGCGAGAGGCCGTCCTGCACCGGCAAAGCGATCAGCTGAGGAAGAGCGAGGCCGTCTCGCTGCTGATCAAAGGGGAGTACGACGAGCGTCAAGTTCCGGAGTGGGGAAGCTGGCTCGGCATTCCGCCGGGCAGCCCCGTCTATTACGTATTCGTCGAGGTCAACGACGCGCATCCGTGGAACGATCGGGCGCGGGACGTAACGAATGAGAGGATGATCGAGGAGGTGCGGCATGCCGTCGCCCGCCTCTGTCCCGCCGTGGTCGGCGCGCATGTGCACGAGCACCGGGACCGGCTTGGCCTCGCGATTCCGGCGGCGCATTTGCCTGCGGGGCGCGATATCGGGCAGTTCGCTTCGGCGCTGCAGAAGCGGCTGGCCGGGGCGACGGGCCTGCCCGTGTTCATCTATGCCGGCCAAGCGGCAGACGGCCTGGCGCGCCTGAGAGACGCGTACGAAAGCGCCAAGGACGCGCTGCTCTATAAATTTACCGACGAGGAGCAGACGGTATTTATTTACGAGAACGTGCGGCGCAGTTCCTTGAATTACGTCGTGCTGGACGGCTCCTTCTGCCAGCAGCTGAACGAGGCGATGGAAGAGAAGGACGAAGCGGCCATGGCCCGCGCGGTCGACCGAATTTTCGGCGAATTCCGGAACCGGCTGCTCGCGCCGGAGGCCGTGAAGGCGAGCATTCACCGGTGCGTGTCCGGCATTCTGGAGATGCTGGCGCGGATGGAAGCGGACAAGCGGTCGCTCCGCACGCTTGCGCCGATCATCGCCTGGCAGGACCTGAACATTTCGATGCGCGAGCTGAAGCGGCTGTTCGCGGATTTTGTAACGGAATGCTCGCAATGGATGGCCGGCCGGCGGAAGGAGGCGCTGAGGGGCGGCATACAGAAGATCAAAGCCTATATTGACGCCAACTACGCGAGCAATATGAGCTTGAAGTCGATCGCGGGCCGGTTTTATATGAATCCCGTCTACCTCGGGCAATTGTTCAAGAAAGCGTACGGCGTCTACTTCAACGATTATTTGCTCCGGCTCCGGATCGAGGAAGCGAAGCGGTTGATCCGCCAGACGGATCTGCGCATCTACGAAATCGCGGAGAAGGTCGGGTTCAATAACGCGGAGTATTTCGTCACCCAGTTTGAAAAAATCGAAAGCACGACGCCGACCGAGTACCGGAACAAGTGGCGATAAGCGAGGGCGGGGGACCGAAGTGAAGCGATTGTTCAATTTAAACCATATCCGGCTGCGGAACAAAATGATGATCGTCTACATCCTGTGCGTGTTTTTGCCGGTGGTGCTGACCAACGTAGTATTCTACCAGGTGACGAGCGAAAACGTGAAGAAGCAAAAAATGCAGGACATTTCGCGGGCCTTGGAGCAGATGAATAACGAATTCCGGGCGGAAATCGATGATGCGGTGAACGTTTCATCGGTTTTTTTTACGGACAATAATTTGAATGAAATTTTGGAGGCGGAATACGACAATCCCGCGAGCTACATCGAGGCGTACGACTCGTATTTCCGGCGCATCCTGAACAGCTATACGCCCGTGTATACATCCGTCCAGAACATCAAAATTTATTTGGACAACCCGACGCTGCTGCACTCCGGGGGGATCGGCTATTTATCGGACGAGGTCAAGGAGCTGGATTGGTACAAGAGCCTCGGGGACCGTTCGGCCAACCGGCCGCTGCTCGTCAAGTCGCCGAGGGAGGACCTGCTTGTCCGGGACGGGGAGGAGAATAGCCTCGCCGCCTTCAGCATCGTTCGCCGCATGAATTATTTCGACTCGTCGAACAAGTGGGAGAAGGTGCTGAAGATCGAGCTCAAAATGGACTCGGTCCGGCACATCTTCGCGAATTTGAACGTCGGGGGGACGGTTTATTTATTGAACGGGCAAGGGACGATCGAGTATGCGACGGACGATACCGTCGAACGGCCGGGGAAGCCGGTCGATTACGCGTCCGTCGATCTCCCGGCGGGCACGCTGGAATTTCGGACCGCCTTTCCCGTCAGCAGCTATCTTGACGGGTGGCAGATCGTCGGGCGGGTGTCGGAGGACGAGGTGTTCCGGGAGGTCCGGCGTTCGAGGGAGTTCGTCATCTGGCTGGCGGCGATCAACCTGCTCGCGTCCACCTCCATCATCGTTTGGATATCGAGGTCGCTTACCGCGCGGCTGGGGACGATTCTAAAGCATATGAAGCGGGTGAAGAATCAGCATTTCGATACGATTCCGCAGGAGGTTACCCGGGACGAGATCGGGCAGCTGACCGGCGAATTCAACCGGATGACGCTGCAAATCGAGAGCCTGATCAACGACGTGTACGTGGCGGACATCCAGAAGAAGAGCCTCGAGCTCGAGCGCCAGAAGGCGCAGCTGAACGCGCTGCAAAGCCAGATCAACCCCCATTTCCTGTTCAACGCGCTCGAAACGATCCGGATGCGCAGCGTCATCAAGAAGGAGACCGAGACGGCCAAAATCATTCAGAACATGGCCAAGCTGTTCCGCAGCTCGCTCACCTGGAACAAGGACAAGGTAACGGTGAACGAGGAGGCCGATTTCATCAACTGCTTCCTGGAAATCCAGAAATACCGGTTCGGCGACCGGTTGAATTACGAGGTGAGCATCCGTCCGGACGCCGGCGCCTGCCTCATTCCGAAGCTCGTCTTCCTGCCCTTCGTCGAGAACGCGTGCATGCACGGCATCGAGCAGCTCAAGCAGGGAGGCGACGTCGATCTGCGGATCGGGAGGGAAGGGGATTTTCTCGTCTTCGCCATTCGGGACAACGGCATCGGCATGCAGGCGGAGCAAGTCCGCAAATTCCATCGTTACATGGAGAAGGACGAGGAGCTGGGCGAGCGGATCGGCGTGCAGAACGTCATTTACCGGCTGAAAATGATCTACGG
The DNA here is from genome assembly GCF_014705655.1 of Paenibacillus arenilitoris. Taxonomy (GTDB): domain Bacteria; phylum Bacillota; class Bacilli; order Paenibacillales; family Paenibacillaceae; genus Pristimantibacillus; species Pristimantibacillus arenilitoris. The sequence continues at coordinate 48,055 of NZ_JACXIY010000024.1, forward strand.
CCACCGGTTCCGCTTCGATCTGGAGAGCGAGCCGGGCCGCGGAACGAGCGTCCAAATCGCCATTCCCGTAGAGGCCGGCGGGCATGAACTATAATTTCTGTAATAAATCCTTTAGTTTATAGGGTAAACAAAGTCTGCTCCGGATCATACAATGAAAGTGCTTTCAAATACGAAGAACTGGGGGCTGACCTACCTTGAAAAAGAAATCGATGGTGCTCGTCGTAACCGTCATGATGCTGTTCTCCGTCGTTGCGGCGGCATGCTCGAGCGGGAACGGCGGCAATACGGAAGGCGGTAACGCGGGCAGCGGCGCAAGCGGCGGCGCGAACAACGCGGCAGGCGGCGAAGAGAAAACGCAGGAAAAAGCGACGTTCACGATCTTTAACGGCGCGGGAGCGGCCAAGGACGTCAACACGAACGAAACGACGATCGGCAAGCTGCTCGAAGACCAGACGGGCGTGAACTTCAAGCTCGAAAATCTGGTCGGAGACCTGAATACGAAGATCGGCACGATGATCGCGTCCAACAAATATCCGGACGCCGCGATCGACGAGGTGCTGGGCGCCGGGGCGTTCATCGACCTGACGGATTTGATCGAGCAGCACGGGCCGAACATCAAGCGGGTATACGGGCCGTATTTCAACCAGATGAAGGCGGAGGACGGCAAAATCTACTTCCTTCCGTTCTCCAACGTCGTCGGCGAATACAACCCGGACCCGAACATTAACCAGGGCGCGTTCTGGGTGCAGCGCCGGGTGCTGAAGGAAGCCGGCTATCCGCAAATCAAAACGATGGATGAATACTTCAAGCTGATCGAAGATTACGTCGCGAAGCATCCGGACGAGGATTTGACCGGGTTCGTCTCGCTGACGCACGACTGGCGCTTCTTCGCGACGACGAATCCGCCGATGCATCTGATGGGCTATCCGAACGACGGCGAAGTGACCGTCGACATGAATACGTTCGAAGCGAAGACGTATTCCGCAAGCGACGCGACGAAGCGCTGGCTGCAGAAGCTGAGCGAGCTCAACGCGAAAGGCTTGTTCGACAAAGCCTCGTTCGTCGACAACTACGACCAATACTTGGCGAAGCTGACCTCCGGCAAGGTGCTGGGCTTCTTCGATTACGGCTGGCAGATCGGCAACGCGCAGAACGTGCTGAAGGACGCGGCGAAGAAGGATCCGGCCAAGGACGATTTCGTCTACTTCCCGCTGCCGGTCACGTTCGACGGCGAGAAGGACCAATACCTCGATCCTCCCGGCTTCGTCAAGAACCGCGGCATCGGCATTACCGTAAGCGCCAAGGATCCGGCGCGGATCGTCCAATACTTCGATAACCTGCTGAAGGAAGAGAACCAGATTCTCAAGAGCTGGGGCATCAAGGGCGAGACGTACGAGGTCGACGAGAACGGCCGCTTCTACCGCACGGCCGAGCAAATCGCGAAGATCGACGAAGCGTTCCGCGAGGAATTCGGCTTCAAATATTACGATTGGAACTGGCCGAACTACGGCACCAACTCCACGCTTGCGGACGGCAACGCGTACGCGCCGGGCCTGCAGCCGGAAGTTTTCCAGATGAGCCTCACCGAGGCCGACAAGACGATTTTGGACAAATACGGCGTAAGGACGTATGCCGAGCTGTTCGCGGCGCCGGATGAGCGTCCGTGGTTCCCGGCATGGGGCATTCCGAAGGAGCAGGGCTCGGAGCCGCAAATGTACGAAACGAAGAAAACCGAGCTTACGAGAAAATATTTCCCTAAGCTGGTGCTCGCAAGCCCGGCGGAATTCGAAAGCGTATGGGCCGAATATATGGGCGAGTTCGGCAAGCTGGACACGGCCGGCTACGAGAAGTTCATGACGGACGAAATCAAGAAGCTCGTCGAGCAAGCCAAGTAACGAATAGAGGAGAGGCCGGCTTCTCGCTCATCGCGCGATGGGCCGGCCTTTCTTCTGCCCGAGTTGCTCCGATTTCGCGCTGGAAGGAGAAAGAGAACGATGGAGAATAACACGGCGGGCATACCAGCCACCGGTGCGATCGCGAAAAAACCGGCAGGCATGGCCAGGTTTTTCAAGCTGCTGCTCCAGCAGCGGGCGCTGGTCGTTATGAGCGTCCCCTTCCTGATCTGGCTGTTTATATTCAAATACATGCCGATGTGGGGTTGGACGATCGCGTTTCAGAAATATAAGCCGGCGCTCGGCTTCTGGGAGCAGGAGTGGGCGGGCCTTACGCATTTCCGCTTTTTGTTCGAGGATGAACGGTTTATTCGGGTATTGCGCAATACGCTCGCAATGAGCGGGATTAACCTGGTGCTTGGCTTCGTCACCGCCATCGCGCTGGCTTTGCTGCTTAACGAGGTCAGGAAGGTTATGTTCAAACGGGTCGTGCAGACCGTCAGCTACTTGCCGCATTTCATCTCCTGGGTCGTGGCGGCGGGCATTATTCAAAGCACGCTGTCGCCGGACGGCATCATAAACGAATTGCTGATGAAGGCAGGCTTTATTAAGGAAGGCGTCTTGTTCCTCGGCATTCCGGAATATTTCTGGACCATCTTCGGAGCCGGGACGGTATGGAAGGACGTAGGCTGGAACACGATCGTCTATTTGGCGGCCATGACGATGATCGATCCCGCGCAATACGAGGCGGCGGAGATGGACGGGGCTGGGCGGTTCAAACGGATGTGGCATATTACGCTGCCGGGGATCAAGCCCGTTATCGTCGTGCTTCTCATTATGAATATCGGCTATTTGATGGAATCGGGATTCGAGCCGCAATACCTGCTTGGCAACGGGATGAACGTCGATTATTCCGAGAATCTTGACATATTCGTATTGAAATACGGCATCGCGCAAAGCAATTTCTCGCTGTCGATCGCGGCGGGCATGTTCAAGACGGTGGTCAGCTTTATTTTGCTGTTCGTCGCGAACAACGTCTCGAAGCGTCTCGGCGAAGCGAGGCTGTACTAGAGAGGAGGCTTACGATGGCGGAAGTAGCGGGGAAAAACAAAAAACGCAGGCCCATGGCGCTTGGCGACCGGCTGTTCGATTACGCGAACTATACGTTTCTGACGCTGCTTATGGTGGTGACCTTGTACCCGTTCCTGAACACGCTGGCCGTCTCGCTGAACGACGCCAACGATTCGATCAAAGGCGGCATCTACGTATGGCCGAGGGAATGGACGCTCGACAACTACAAGTACGTACTGGCCGAGGCGACGATCTTCCACGCGACGATGATCTCGGTGCTGCGGACCGTGATCGGCACGGTGGCGACCGTATTCTGCTCGGCAATGGTCGCCTATACGATCAGCAGGCAGGAATTCGTCCTGCGGAAGTTCGTGACGGTGGCCTTTATTCTGACGATGTACATTAACGGCGGCCTTATTCCCAACTTTCTATTGATCCGGGATCTGGGCTTGATCGACAGCTTCTGGGTGTATATATGGCCGGGCTTGATCGGCGTGTTCAACCTGATCATTATCCGGTCGTTCATCGAAGGGCTGCCGGAGAGCATCCTGGAGTCGGCCCGCATCGACGGCGCCGGGGAGTACCGGAACTTTTTCCACATCGTGCTCCCGCTCTGCACGCCGGTGCTCGCGACGGTCGCGCTCTTTACCGGAGTGTATCAATGGAACCAATGGTTCGACGTGTTCTTGTACAACTCCTCGAACATCGATCTGAGCACGCTGCAGTACGAGCTGCAGAAAATATTGCAAAACTCCAATGCGTCCATGTCCGCCAAGTCGGCGGGCGACGCGTTCGCAAGCGCCGGCAGCCAGGACGCGAACGCGGTCACGCCGTTCTCGATCCGGGCGACGATGACGATCGCCGCATCGTTGCCGATCATTATGGTGTACCCGTTTCTGCAGAAATATTTCGTGAAGGGCATGACGGTTGGCGGCGTTAAAGGTTAACGGGGCTAACAAGGAGGTTAACAAGGCTAACAAAGGCTAGTAACGGCTAGTAATGAATTGAATAGGGAATTCACCGGCCGCTATCGATAACACGGAGGGGATAACATGGCTGTTGCAACGGAAGGTGCTTATTATACGGGGCGATACCGCAACGCGCTTGCGGAGCTCGGCATTCCGGAGGAGGAGATCGCCCGCAGGCTGGAGGACGTATGGGAAGCGCTGTTCGAAGGGGACGAGGATACCCGCATATACTATCCGGTCGGCGACGACTTGGGCTATATGCTCGACACCGGCAATCTCGACGTCCGTTCGGAGGGCATGTCCTACGGCATGATGATGGCCGTTCAGTATGGCCGGAAGGACGTGTTCGACCGGCTCTGGAACTGGACGCATACGTACATGTACATGACGGAGGGTCTCCATGCCGGCTACTTCGCGTGGTCGTGCAATCCGGACGGCTCCCGGCGGTCGAACGGTCCGGCGCCGGACGGCGAGGAATATTTCGCCATGGCGCTGTTCTTCGCCTCCCATCGATGGGGAGACGGACCCGCGCCGTTCGATTACGGCAAGCAGGCGCGGGATTTGCTGCGCACCTGCCTCCACAGAGGGGAGGACGGCGAAGGATACCCGATGTGGAATCCGCAAAATAAACTGATCAAATTCATACCCGACTGCGAATATTCCGACCCGTCGTACCACCTGCCGCATTTTTACGAGCTGTTCGCCTTGTGGGCGTATCCGGAGGATCGCGATTTCTGGAAGGAGGCGGCGGAAGCGAGCAGGTCCTACCTGCAAATCGCCTGCCATCCGGAGACCGGGCTGGCGCCCGAGTACGCCCATTACGACGGCACGCCGAACAACGACAAGGGCTACGGCCATTTCTTCAGCGATTCTTACCGCGTGGCGGCCAACATCGGGCTGGACGGCGCATGGTTCGGGGCCGATGAGCGGCTCGTCGGGATCGTGAACCGCATCCAGGCGTTCTTCGCGGACAAGAGCCCGGAGGACTATCGGAGGTACCGTATCGACGGCGAGCCGTTCGAGGAGAAGTCGCTTCATCCGGTCGGCCTGCTGGCCGCGAACGCGATGGCCTCGCTCGCCGCGGCGGGGCCGCATGCGGAGGACGCCGTCCGGCTGTTCTGGCGGACGCCCGTCCGGACCGGGGTCAGGCGGTATTACGACAACTGCTTGTACCTGTTCGCCCTGCTCGCGTTAAGCGGCCGGTACCGGATTTGGAAATAGAAGAGGAGACGACTTCAGGCTCACGCGGCTTGGAGTCGTCTTTTTCTTGTATTTAGGTTAATGAGCGAAGGCGCTAGTTATCAAAAGGCCCCCCGTTTCCCGCCCAACAGGCCGCTATCGCGCCATATTGACGAAATCAGGTCTAAAAATTAGACCTGATTGCCCTAAAACCACCAATTTTCCGCAATCAGGTCTAAAATTTAGACCTGATGCCTTCGTTTCCCGCCCAACAGGCGTCTTCCGCACCATTATAACGAAATCAGGTCTAAAAAATAGACCTGATTGCCCTAAAACCACCTATTTTCCGCAATCAGATCTAAAATTTAGACCTGCCGCCTCCGTTTCCCATCAAACGGGGTTGAAGCCGTCAGCGGCCAGTATTTAAAGCAAACCTCTTCGCCAATTCCTCCTGCGTAAACGGCTTCTTCCTCCCCCAATGGACGACCCGGACCAGGTAAGGCGCCTTCGGGTCCTTCATATGGTAGAAGCCGGGAATGCGCATGACCCTCTTCAGGTTCGTAATGAGCGGGTCGCCCCCGAACCTCGCCGCCAGCGCCTGCTGAAGGGGGACGAACTTCGCGAGGCTGCCGCCCTCGATCGCCCAATAAACGTGGAAGCCGTTGCCCGTCTCGACGATCATCGCGTCCTTGAAGCGGTCGCGGTACCGATTCAGAAACGCGGTCTTCAGCCGGCCCACCCTCGCCTTCGTCCGCCGGGCAACGATCCGGTACTTTCCTCGCTTCGACCGGGTGATCTCGACGGAGGCGAGCTTCTCCGCGCGATCCGCTCGCAGCCGCTCCGCTATCCGCTTCGCTTGCTCCATCGTGTCCGCCTCCGCGGCGATCTTATTCAGGTCCACGTCGATAAACTGCGCCCGGATGCCGTTGATTTCGCCGCTCTTCTCCTCCCTCCGGTTAATTTCCATGAATACCGCGTAACCTTTCGCGTTCGCGCTGAACACGTGCACCGGCTGGCCAGTGCCTGTAACGAGCTTCATTTGCGACACTTGCGGTTCGATCGCTCCGAGTTCCTTATTCAGGGCGAACGCCGGCTTGCGGGAGGCGGAATGGCTGCGGCCGCTTGCGCCAATGGCGTCGTGGACCAAAATAAAATGGAGCCGCTCGTTCTCCTTGCAGCCGAGCTTTCGGATGAAACGGTGCGCCTGCCGGGAGCTGCGGCGCAATAGGCCGGAATAGCCGGGTGAATTCGGTTTCATAGCTCACATCCACATCCTTCATATAGGCTTCTATACAAGCAATGATTTTGGCTTACACAAGCATATTCCGGCCCGGGGCGGCGAGTGTGAGCGGCGGAACCCATTTTTCGGCCCGAAAATACATGGAGCAGCCTCTCCAAAGCGATGGAGAAGCTGAAGCAGCCGCTTCGACTTCGCGCGCAACGGCTGTGCGGAATCGGCTGTGCGCCGATCCATGAATTTGCTGTTTCTTCCGCCCGGACGGGATGTTAGAATAGCAATACCTTGCCGGCCTCCCAGGGGAGGGCGGCGTGAGTCCCGCAGCGACAGGAGTCGGCGCGCGAAAATGTAAACGCTATCTTAGGCGCGGGTGCGGGCCGCCGGAACTTAACATGAAGGAGATGATCGGCGTTGAACCCTTATAAGGTCGTGATCGTCGACGACGAAATTTTGGCGATACGGCATTTGAAGCAGTTGATCGATTGGCAGGCGCATGGCTTCGAGGTTGCCGGCGAATCCGCCAATCCCGCCAAGGCGCTGGAGCTATGCCATAAGCTGAAGCCGGATCTCGTGTTCGTCGACATCCGGATGCCCGTCATGAACGGGCTGGATTTCACCCGAAGGCTGCTCGAAGCGGGCTTTCCGGTCAAGGTCGTCCTGTTGACGTCCTACAAGGAATTCGAATACGCGCGCGAGGCGGTGAAGCTTGGCGTCGTTAACTATATGCTGAAGCATGACGTGCAGGCGGAGAGCCTGACCGAGGAGCTGGACCGGATCAGGCAGGAGCTTGAGCATGAGCGGCAGCGCGAAGGGATGATCCGGCGCCAGCTGTTAGCCGATATGCTCGCCGGTCGCGTCCCGGCCGATCATCAGATCGAGCGGCTGACGCAGTTCGCGAAGAGCCTCGGCGACGAGCTGCTTCTGCTGCTTCTGAAGGAGGATCGGCCCTTTCCCGTGCTGCCGATCATGGAGGAGGCGGGAGGATCGGCTCCGGCGAAGCTGCGGCTGCTCCCTCTGCCTCATCCGACCGTTGCGGCGGTGGAACTAATGCCGCTTAAGGCGGGAGAGTTCGCCGTCTTGCTGGCCGTGAAGCGAATGCCGAGCCGGCGGGAGCTGAGGGAGGGGCTGACCGGGGCATGCCGGTCCATTCAAGGAAATTTCGAGACGCAAAACGGCAAGACCGCGTCGATCGTTCTCTCCCGCCCTTTCGCCCGGCTGACGGAGCTGGGCGACGCGTTCGAGGAGCTGGAGCGGCTGCGGCGAAGGATGCCGCGGACGGGGCGGAGTCAAATCCGGTTTTCCGATGAGACGCTCCCCCCGCGCGAGGAGCCGGAACCGATTCCCGCCGCCCTGCTGGATGCAGCCGCATCCAGCCTGGAAGGCGGCGATCCCGCGTCGGTAAGCGCCACGATGGAAAGCTTGTTCCTGCATGCCGCCGGCGATGAAGCGCTGACGGCCGTTTGCCGCGAGCTCCTTCGCGTATTGGACAAATTCAGGGCGAGCCACGGCCTGGCCGCGACGGACAAGCTGATGGCCGATGGCCGGATCGATCCGGCTTGCTGGTACCGGCTTGCCGACATCCGCGACTGGTTCGCCGCGATGTACCGCGAGGCGCGGGAGGAGGCGGAGCGTCATTCCACCGCCCGCTATTCGAAGAAGATTCGTCAAGCGCTTGCGTTTATTCACGACCATTATTCGGACGAATTGACGACCGAAAGCATCGCCGGGAAGCTCGGGATCAGCGGCGACCATCTGAGGCATCTCTTCAAGGAAGAGACCGGCCGGACGCTCCTCGACTACGTGACGGAGGTGCGAATGAAGAAGGCGGGCGAGTTGCTCCTGGCGGGAAGGCACAAAATTTACGAAATCGCCGAAATGGTCGGCTACGGCAGCAGCCAATATTTCAGCCAGGTGTTTCGCAAAAAAATGGGCGTCAATCCGCTCGATTACGTCGAAGGGCGGGGGTAAGCGGCGATGCGGATGAAAATAAGGACGAAAATCGTGGCCAGCACGGCGCTGGTCGTCTCGCTGTCGCTGCTGTTAAGCGGCTTGTTCACGTACCAATACGTCATCGGCATCATCCGGGAGCAGTCGGTCAAGGACAGCCGGACGAAGCTGGAGCAAATCTCGTCCCAAATCCAGAAAATGCAGGAGCAGGTTGCGAAGACGGCCGAGTACGTCATTACGGACACGGAGCTGAACGAATCGCTGCTCGAGGCGCCGGGCATGAGCCTGGAGCAGGAATATTTCAAGAAGGTCGCCATCCAGGAGAAGCTGCAGCGGTTCATCGCGCTCAATTCGACCGTCACGAACGTGCTGATCGTGCGCGGGGACGGCGAATTTTTTTCCGCCTTTTCCGGCTATGACGACTATTACAAGCAGTATTTGAGCCAGCCATGGTTCACCGGGTTGCAGGAGAAGCGGGTCCAGAAGGGCTTCTCGGTGCCCCATGATTCGTTTCACTTGAGCAAAATGCAAACCGGAATCAGCTACGTCGTCAATTACCGCAACGAGCTGAGCCTGACGTCGCCCCATTACACGCTCGTGCTCGACATTTATTATCCGGAGCTGAAGAACGTGTTTAACGACAGCCGCGGCGATTTCGAGCAGATTCGGCTGCTGAATCAGGACGGGGCGCCGATCGTCAGCAGCCCAGAGAGAACGGCGGCCGACCATACGGTGCTCATTCAAGGCGGCCTCGCCGACCCGGAACGGCCGTACGCCGAGAATGACGACTATATCGTCATCACGAACCGCTCCATGAAGGAAGGCTGGAAACAGGCGGCAATCATCTCGAAGGAGAAGCTGTTTCACAAAATCAACAAGATTCTCGTTTATTACATTTGGATCATTATTTCGAGCCTTGTCTTCACCCTGATCCTTATTCTTCCGGTTATTTTCAACATTACGAAGCCGATATCCCGGCTGGTGAGCGCCATGAAGCGCGTGTCGGTAGGGGATTTCAATACGAGCATCGCGATCCGCAGCGGCGACGAGCTCGAAATATTGGGCGGGGGGTTTAACCGAATGGTGTCGGAGATCAAGGCGCATATGGCGGCCTCGCTGCAGAACGAGGAAACGAAGCAAAGGATGCAGATCGAGCTGCTGCTGTCGCAGATCAATCCGCATTTTATTTACAACACGTTAAATACGCTTATATACCTCTCCCACGCCGAACGGAGCCGCGATGCCGCGAAGATCGCACTGGCGCTGATCGGCATTTTGCAGGATTCGATGAAGGTCGGGGACGGCTTCTCCACCGTAAGCGAGGAGCGGAGCATCGTGGAGAGGTACGTGGACATCCAGCAATTCCGTTACCCGGACAGGTTCGCCGTCGAATGGGACATCGAAGAGGAGGCGCGGGACGCGGTCATTCCGAAGATGGTCATCCAGCCGCTGGTGGAGAACGCCCTGTTCCACGGCATATGTCCGATGGACGGGCAGGGCACGATCCGCATACGAACCGTCCTGGAGGGCGAGACGCTGACCGTCTCGGTCGAGGACGACGGGGTCGGAATGGACGAAGCGACCTGGCGGCTTAAGCTTCGCAGCCCCGAAGCGGCGGGAACGAGCAATCAGACGAGAGGCATCGGCCTGCGAAATATTAAAGAGCGCATCCGTTTCCTGTACGGCCCGGCCTTCGGCCTGAGCGTGGAGAGCGAGCCCGGCGTCGGCACGAGAGTCGTCCTGAAGCTCCCGTTCAGGCAATGGCGGCAGGCGGCGGGAGGAGCGATCCCCGGATTCGATACAAAATAGCCGTTTTGCATCGTTCAAGGAGAGCCGCCGCGCTGTTAAGATGGGATTGCAAGCGCTTACCAATTAAGGGATGGAGGGGTTCACATGAGCTTTGGGAAAGGAAAAAGCCGGTCTTCCGCGCTTCTGCTGTTCATCCTGTTCGCCATGCTTCTTGCAGGCTGCGGCGCCGGCCCGGCGGGCAGCAACACCGATTCGCAGCCGTCGCCGGCAGGCACGGACGCAGGGACGGCCGAAGGAGACGGCGCCAAGGATCCGAAGCAAATCTCGGCCACGATCAAGGTGTGGGACTGGGACGAGGCGTTCCACGAAACGATGATACCCGAATTCAATAAGCTGTACCCGAACATTAAAGTGGAATATACCGTCGTGAGCAATACCGATTATTTGCAGAAGCTGCAGAGCGGGATCGTATCCGGCTCGGATATCCCGGACGTCATTATGGGAGAGGTCGGCTACCGCGGCAAGCTGTTCGATCTGGATATTCTGGACGATTTGGAGGGCGCGCCGTACAACTTCCAGAGAGAGCAAATGCTCGATTACGTCGTGCCGCTGATGACGAACTCGGAGGACAAATTGGTCGGGATCGAGCAGCAGATCGCGGTAGCGGGCCTTGCCTATAGAAGGGATCTGGCCAAGGAATATTTGGGGACGGATAACCCGGACGAGATCGAGGGCATGATCAAGGATTGGGATGCCTTCACGGCCAAAGGAATCGAGATCAAGGAGAAGAGCGGCGGCAAGGTGCTGATGCTCCCCGGCCTGCTCGACGCTTACTTCGTTCTTAACGGGCAGAGGGGGATGGAATACATCAAAGGGGAAGACATCGACCTGACGGGCAAAATGAAACCGACGCTGGACCGGCTGTTCGATATGAGGGATAAGGGCATCATCGGCAAATTGGAGAACGGCTCCCCTTCATGGGCGGCTTCCTTCGCAAGCGGCGATTACCTCTTCTATCCGTCCGCGACCTGGAGCCCGAAGTGGCAGGTGGCCGCGAACGACAAAGACGGCTCGGGCCGCTGGGGGCTCGTGGCCGCTCCGGAAGGCAGCTTCACGCTGGGCGGCACGTCGGTGAGCGTCTATAAGGACAGCAAGGTGAAGGAAGCGGCATGGGCGTACATGAACTTCTGCTACTTGTCCGACGAAGGCACGAAGATCGCCGCGGAGAAATTCGGCTTCCTGCCGGGCGTGAAGTCGTTCTACGAGAATAATCGGGAGCTTATCGACAAAGGCTCGGAGTTCGACGCGTTTTTCGGCGGACAGAACCTGTCGAAGTATTTCGTCGAGAAGGTGGTGCCGGGCGTCAGCGGACAGCCGCAGACGAAGTATGAGGCGATCGTCACGCAAGCCTTCAAGACGCTCTATCCGCTGTGGACCAAGGACGCGTCGATCGACGCCAATACGGCCATGAGCAAATATATCGACGAAGTGAAGAGCAAAGCGCGCGACGCGAACGTGAAGTAAGAGGAGGCCCGCCATGAAAGCGATCAACAAATGGCCGTACTTCTTCGCCCTGCCCTTCGTGCTGACGTATTTGGCCTTTCACCTGTATCCGACGATGTATTCGCTTGTCCTTAGCTTCTACGAGTGGAACGGAATAGGGGACAAAGCGTTCGTAGGGCTCCAAAATTACGTCAGGCTGCTCACGGACGATCCGCTCTTCTTCAAATCGCTCTACAACACGTTCGTCATTATGATCATGTCCATTCCGGCGACTCTCCTTCTGGGCGTCACCGTGGCTTATTTGACCTTCAACGCGGCGAAGGGCAGGCTGCTGCTGCAGACGGTCAACTTTCTGCCCTATATCACGACTCCGGTCGCGATCGGCTTTATCTTCTCCTTCATGTTCGATTGGCAGACCGGCTTCGTGAACGAAATGTTCATCCGGCTGGGCTTGCTGGACGAAGGCGTCTATTGGCTGCAGGAGCCGTGGTCGGCCAAGGCCGTCATCGCGCTCATGATTATGTGGAAGCACTTAGGCTACTTTATGATTATTTATTTGGCGGGGATGACGGCGATTTCGCAGGACATTTACGAGGCGGCCAAAATCGACGGCGCCGGGCCCCTGCAGCTGTTCGCCAAGATCACCGTTCCGCTGCTGCGGAATATTACCGTATTTCTGGTCGTGACTTCAATCATCAGCGGGCTGCAGCTGTTCGACGAGCCGAAGCTGCTGTACGGAGGCTGGTCCGGCTCGACCCAAATCGGCGGCCCCGACAATGCCGCGCTCACCGTCATCTGGAAATTCGTCGACGAATCGTTCATCTCGAATTCCAACTTCGGCTACAGCGCCGCCATCGCCTACTTGCTGTTCGTCATCATCATCCTGTTCTCGATCGTGAGCTACCGGCTGACCGCCGGGAAGGAGGAGAGCCGATGAGACGCCTGTCTTATGCGTTCCTGGCGCTGATCTCCGTCGTATCGCTGCTGCCGTTTTACTTGATGATGACGATGTCGACTTATTACACCGAGGACTTATTCAAAGGGCTTCCGCTCTGGCCGAGCGATTTCTTGCGGGAAAACCTGGCGACCGTGTTTCGATCGAACTTCGCGCAGGTGTACCTGAACAGCCTGACGGTGTCCGTGGCGGCCGTCGCAAGCTGCTTGCTCATCAGCGCCATGATCGGCTATGCGATCGCGAAGTTTCGGTTCCGGCTGCGAAGCGCGCTTCACTTCTTTATGATGATTACGATGATGGTCCCGACGCAGGTCGGGCTGATCGGGTACGTCATCGAGATGAAGGCGCTCGGGATGGGCAATACGCTGCTGCCCGTCATTCTCATATGGACGGCGTTTCCGTTCGGCGCGTTTTTCATGACCCAGTTCATCAAGGACACCGTGTCGCAAGAGCTGCTCGAATCCGCAAGGCTCGACGGCTGCTCGGAGCCCGGCATCTTCTTCCGGGTCGTGCTCCCGCTCGTTAAGCCGGGCTTGTCGACGCTTGCGATGCTCGTCTTCCTGTGGTCGTGGAACAGCTACCTGCTGCCGCTCGTCGTGATCAACAACCAGAAGTGGTATACGCTGCCGCTCTTCATCTCGAATCTGGGCATCGTCCACCGGACCGATTACGCGGCCATGATGACCGCCCTGTGCATGGCGGTCGTCCCGCTGCTCGTCATCTTCATCCTCGCTTCGAAGACGTTCATTAAAGGCATAACGGCCGGTTCCGTGAAAGGGTGACGCGTTGCGGCGCCAGCGGATCGCAAGCGGCCGTTAACCGTAAGCAGGACAAGGAGCATCTTGACGGGCAATGTCATTAAGTTAAGGTGTTGGCGCAACATCACAAAAAGAGCAGGTTATCGAAAGATAGCCCGCTCTTTTTTTGTGCGAAAAAGAGAAAAAAGGACTTGACATGTAAGTGAAAGTGTGTGGCGAAGCCCCTTGAAAAACGAGGAGGTTTTGCCAATGAATGAGTACGCGAATTCGCTAAAGCAAACGCTGACATCCCTCATAAGAGATATGTCAGCCGCGCCAGCGCCTTATGTCAAAAACCCTGAAACCGACTTTACCCGCAAGAAGAAGTTGCCCTTTGAAACGGTTATGCAACTCCTGATCTCCATGGGCGGCAACAGCATTTATAAGGAACTCCTGGAGTCACAGGGCTATGACGTAAATACCGCAACCACGTCTGCCTTTGTCCAGCAAAGGAATAAAATTCTGCCGTCTGCCGTGGAATTCTTGTTTCACGAATTTACAAAATCGTATACGGATCTCAAAGACTACCGAGGGTATCGATTACTTGCAGTTGACGGTTCGGACTTGCATATCGCAACGGACGCTACGGACACGGAAACCTACTTTCAAAGTCAACCGAACACGAAAGGCTATAACCTTTTGCATTTGAACGCAGCTTATGACTTATGCAACAGACTTTACGTTGATGCCATCGTTCAGCCGCGGAGGTTGTGCAACGAAGGAAGAGCACTGGCAGCTATGGTTGACCGTTCGCCCATCAAAGGCAAAACCATTGTCACTGCCGATCGAGGTTATGAAAGCTACAACAATTTTGCACATATTGAACGCAAAGGGTGGAATTTCGTCATACGGGTAAAGGATTTGGATTCCAACGGGATTCTTTCGGGCTTGCGTTTGCCTGCTGGCGGGGAGTTTGATATTGACGTTCGTCTGACACTTACCAAAAAACAAACCAAAGAGGTGAAGGCGCATCCCGAGATCTACAGGTTTGTTCCTTCCACGTCTACCTTTGATTTTTTGGATTTGCGCGAGAACTTGTTTTACCCGATTTCCTTTCGGGTGGTTCGTTTGGTCCTTCCTAATGGCGCTTATGAAACCGTCATTACGAACCTTTCTGCCGTTGATTTTCCACCCGCTGAAATCAGGTCCATCTATAACTTGCGCTGGGGTATTGAAACTTCTTTCAGGGCGTTAAAGTACACCGTCGGCTTGACAAATTTTCACGCAAAGAAGCAAGAGTCCATCATCCAGGAGATTTTCGCAAAAATGATCATGTACAACTTTGCTGAAATGATTACCTCGCACGTAGTCATTTCCCAAATGGATAAACGGCACCCCTACCAAGTCAACTTCACAGTTGCCGTTTACGTGTGTAGACAATTCCTGCGCTCCCGAGAGAATGAACCCCCGCCCGATGTTGAAGCGCTGATTCGCAAGAACATTTTGCCGATTCGACCCGTTCGCCCAGGGCAGAAGAATACGCGCAAAATTCGCTATAAATCAGCTGTTAGCTTCGTCTACAGAGTAGCATAAATCGTCTCCTATGAACATTTTTAAAGCGGATTTTCCATCCGCTTAGTTTGCTGTACTCATTTTTCCTTGTCTGCACGAAAAAACGAACGGCTCAGGGTTGCTCCCCATGCCGTTCGCAAACGATTTTTATTTCTGGTCTCCGATAAAGCGATTAACTTAATGACATTGTCTTGACGGGTGCTCTTTTTTTTGATGCCGTTAAGGAAATTAGACTATGGTCGGGTACGCAACCCAACCCGGGTTCGATTCGGGACTGGCCCGGAGCTGCTACACTTTACTTATCGGAGGTGTAGACCATGCATTGGTTAAAAAGATTCGATCATCGCGTGCTCGTCTGGTGCAACCGGACAATGAGCCATGCGGCGCTGGACCGGTTCTTCGGATTCATTACGCATATGGGCGGAGCCGCCTTTACGATAATTAGCGCATTAATGATCGCCGGGTTCGCCGCCGGCGATTGGAAGGGGGCCGGTTTGCAGTGCGCGCTGGCGCTGACCGTCAGCCATCTGATCGCCGTGCTGATCAAGAAGAAGGTGCGCCGATTGCGGCCGTTCCGCAGGCTGAGCGACGTGCGGGTCGGAAATTTTCCGCTGAAGGATTATTCGTTCCCGTCCGGCCATACGACGGCGATCTTCTCGATCGTGACGCCGCTTTTGTTCCTGGCGCCGCCTGCCGTGTCCATGCTGATGATCGCGCTTGCCGTCCTGGTCGGCGTATCGCGCATCTATTGGGGCTACCACTATCCGACGGATTGCGCGGCAGGCGGGGCGATCGGGATCGCGACCGGCATCGCGGTCGCCGCGTTCCTGACGATTTGAGCGGGAGCGGCTCCCGCAAGGAATCGGTGCGAAGGACTATTGAGGAATAGCGGCGGCCGTCGCCGCCTATGTCCAGGACCGGTCCCCGGACATATACTTCTCGGTCAATACCGTGAGCAGCTGAATGCCGACCTCGTTCTCCCCGCCTTCGGGGATGATGATGTCGGCGTATTTTTTGGAAGGCTCGATGAACGCTTCGTGCATCGGCTTGACCGTCTTCAAATATTGTTCGTGAATCGATTGGATCGTCCGGCCTCGTTCCTCGATGTCCCGCAGCACCCGGCGGAGGATGCGCACGTCAGGATCGGTGTCGACGAACACTTTAATGTCGAGCAGCTCCCGCACATTCTCGTCGGACTGCACGTGCAGCCCTTCGAGGATGACGATGTTGTTCGGCGGCAGCGTTACGCTCTCCGCCTTGGAGCGGGCGTACGCGGCGAAATCGTAGACCGGCGCGCAGGCGGCTTGCCCTTCCTTGAGCCGGCGCAGATCCGCGACGAGGAGCTCGTTGTCGAAGGCGAGCGGATGATCGTAATTGATGAGCTCGCGTTCGGCCAGGCTGAGGGTCAGGTCTTCCTTATAATAATTATCCTAGGAGATGAACGTGACTTTGTCCGGCCCGAGACGGTCGATGACGGCGCGGGCGACCGTCGTTTTGCCGGAGCCGGTCCCTCCGGCGATTCCGATGATGAGCATAAGTAGGTTAAGCCTCCTGCGGGGTTACTCGTTGCAATTCCAGTATTGTAGCATAGCGCTGCCATTTATTCATCTCTCCCCGGCGTTGAGCCCGATCGGCGCATTCGCCGCACGCATAGAGCGGCCATAATGCCTGCACATTTGCAGGTCCCGGCATGATACGCGCTGCCTGGAACAGATCACGCGCCGGCTGAGGCGAGACGCATCATCCGCTCTAGAGGGCATTCCCCTTTTGCATTTGCTATATTCACATCAATGAGGTGGCAACATGCCACTCTTATTATACTTAAATGCACAGCGCCAATGCCGTTCCCGGCAGCTCATAGCGGCATATAGACTCGACCGTCAACATACTTTCCATCCAGAACGACAAACTTTGATTCATTCTCATCGGCATGCGCAGTCGACGGATTCAGAAGCAAGGCAGTGCCAAGAAATCCGGCTATGATTTTTAACATGTTCATAACACCTCCGTGATGTCTGTAACGGCAAGTTTAAGGGCCACTTTTGCGGGATGGCCCTTTCCTCGATTCGCTTTGATCACGCTTTGCAGGTTCTTACTTGGATTCAATGCGACCTAACGAATTGGCGCCCTCCTCCAGAGCCTTCAGGGCTGCCAGCCAGCTGGAATCGTCGAGATTGAGCGCATCGCGAAGGTAAGACCACGTGAGCTGCCGGAGCAAAGCAACTCGTTCGGGATTCTCGTCCGTCGTCTCCGCGACGTTGAACCCGGCAATTCCACCAAGAGAATGTTCTGCCCCAAAGAGGGTGAGCAGGCTCTTGCTGCCCGGACTCAGGAAATAGGGGTCTGTGAACCAATCCGGCCCCCGAGTGGACAGCAGGGATTGGTCACGATCCCCCGCGACCACAAGAGTCGGCGTCCTCATATCGGAGAAGCTCGGGTTCATAAATGGGAAGTGCTCTGCCGCGAACGGACTCAAGTCAGCTCCACCCAGGCCAGTCGTGGAAAGCAATACACCCGCCTTGATCCGCGGGTCGGACATGTCCTCTCCCGGTTCTCCATTGGCATCGAGGACACGCGCTCCGAGCAGCATGCTCACCGTTTGGCCTCCCCAGGAGTGTCCGGCTGCGGCGATGCGGCTCCGATCGAGACGCCCGCCGAGGCTTGGAACGGAAGCTTCAATGAGATCGAGATGGTCAAGGATGAGCTTCAGGTCCTCGACTCGGAAACGCCAGATCTGCGGTGTACGGGGATCGTCAGGAGGAAGATTCAACGTCCTCGAGTCGAGATGGGTAGGTTGAATGACCGCGAAGCCGTGTGCAGCCCAGTAGTCGACTAACGGACCGTAGCCGTCCAACGACCAACCAAATCCATGCGAGAAAATAATAATAGGCAATCGGCTACCCGTCGCTGGCACTGATACCCGCACTTGCAAATCCTCGCCGCGGTCCGGGGCTGACAGTACTACCGGCTTTACCGAGACGACCGGAGTAGACGTACTTACGTTCATTTCCATAATAGATGTTCCTTTCTTGGTCTTTTCAATATTAGAACAGGTTGATGTGTCAACCTCAAGTAACTGTAGCATATTGTAGTTGACACGTCAACCGTGTTAAAATGTTCCCATGGATAAGAGCAAACTAAACGAAGAAGAAATTCAATTATGGTATATGTGGAAAGGCTCCTTTCACAGCATCTTCGGTCGAATAATAAAAGAGATGTCGGAGCACACCGGACTTTCAGAGGGCGATTATGGGGTATTGGATCGGTTAGACCTTTTGGGGGAGGGCAACCTTCGCCAACAGGACTTAGGCGTCTCGATGGACTGGGATAAGAGTCGATTGTCACATCATCTGACGAGAATGGAAAAGCGCGGGCTCGTGTTGAGGAAATCATTGGATAAAGATCGTGGCGTACAAGTCATCATCACTTCCGCTGGAAAATCAGCATTGGATGATGCACGTCCCATAGTCGCAAAGGCGATACGCAAGCATTTCTTAGATCAATTAACCGATCAAGACATTGAGTCGATTACGAAGCTAGCAGAAAGAACAAAAAAAGGGTCTACAGCGTCTAGTAATGCCCTGACGCCATGACCACGTTTTTTGAAGCAGATTATGTTGAACGTTTATTAAACCGGCCCCTTCCACCAAAACGACGGAGGGGCTTTTGCTTCAGCAAGCAAAAGTCCCCTCAAGGTACCCCATCGTTCTGTGCTCCAAAAAGCAAGAAGCAGCCCGTTTGCACAGACTCTTCCGCTGAGTATGATCTATCCCAAACCGAAGCCTCGGGAATTTCCCAAAACCTTTCCGTTACTTATGATACGGTTCCCCGAGGCTAATCTTCATCATAACAGACTGAACATTTCGAATAAGATAAACAGGAGTTTCTCCTGTTTTTATCTGGTATTTGTACAGCTCTTGCGCCATCGATGAGGCGGCTGGACGGAATGCCTGCGTATGTGCAGGCATTCCGGGACATGAGCCCTCTATTGCCCGTATCGAACGCCAAAAGATGCATTTTCGCATGCATTTGCTTCGCAGCACGCATGAAGCGACCAAACGCCTGCACATTCGCAGGCCCTGGCATGTGACGCGCTGCCTTGAGGCGGATCGCGCGGCGGCTTAGGCGCCGCGTGCGGTCGCTATGCTTTCCGGCCCGAGATGCCGTGCATCAGCAAATCCAGCGTGCGGTCGATTTCCTCATCGTCGTCGAAGGGGAAGTCCGGCGCCAGAATGACATGGAAAATGATCATGCCGATGAACATGCTGGCGGCGGAGCGGACGATGCGCCAGGGCGGCGCTTCGATCAGCTGGCCCTGGTTCTGGAAATGCTCCACGACCCTCTTCATGCGCGCCGCGACAATCTCCGTCAGCATCGCCTTCATCTGCTCCATCAGCTCCGGCTGGAAGGGCACCTCATGAATGAGGATTCTGATCAGCTTCTCGTTGTTGCGCGCGAACCGGAGCCTGTCGCGGGCGACCGAACGGAAGAAGTCGTCCGCCTTCTCGTACGGGAGATCGATGACCTTGGCGAAGTCGCGGGCCAGGAACGGGGCGACCAGCTTGGATGCGATCGGCCCGGCGATGGACAGCAGCAAATCCTTCTTCGTCTTATAGTGGCGGAAGATCGTGCCCTCCGCGACGCCGGCCTTCTGCGCGATTTCGCTCGTGGACGTGGCGGCGAAGCCCTTCTCCGCAAAAATTTCGATCGCGGCCTCCAATATTTTGGCCTGTTTATCGGTTTTCTTCTTCTCGTCACCTTCGGTGAGCCGGATAAGCTCCTCCAGCCATTGTTCCTTCCGCTCCGACATGGAGGCCTATCCCCTTTCCCTTGCAAAAAGCGTATCTTGCAATAGAGTACTATATTTTCCGATGCTTGCGCAACGCGAGCACGTTGGCCGCCATGAAGACGAGAGTGAGCGCCAGCAGGACGCCTATGTCGGGCGCGATCGCGCTCCAGCCCTCGCCGCGGATCATGACGCCGCGCAGCGCGTCCGCGCCGTACTTCAGCGGCGTAATGTAGGAGAGCCAGCGAAGCCATGGCGATATGCTCTCCAGATCGAACAAGCCGGAGAAGAACACCTGCGGCACGATGACGAGCGGAATGAACTGGATCATTTGAAATTCGGTGTTCGCGAACGCGGACAGAAACGTCCCGAAGCTGAGCGCGGTGAGCGACAGGAGCAGCATAATGAGCAGCACGCAGCCGAAGGAGCCCGCCATCAGGCTTCCCAGCACGCCGATCGTATAGCCCGCGATCAGCGCCGCCTGGATGCTCGTGAAGATGCCGAAGCCGATCATGTAGCCGGCCACGATCTCCCAGCGGCGCAGCGGCGTGGCGAGCAGACGCTCCAGCGTGCCGCTCGTGCGCTCCTTCAGGAAGGAGACGCCCGCGATGAGGAAGACGAAGAAGAACGCGAACAAGCCGATCAGGACGGGACCGAAGTTGTCGAAGGAGGACATGTCCTCGGAGCCGTGCAAATATTCGATGACCGGCGCCTGCGCGGCGCCGGCCGGACTTCCGCCCGGACCCTGCTGCGCTTGCATGGCTTTCTGAACCGCCGCCATGACGGCGCGGTTCCTGGCGGGGTCGCTGCCTTCGAGCTTCACGGCCGGAGCGGCGCCGTCCAGCCGGATGATCGCGTCGACTTCCCGTTCGGCCAGCGCTTCCTCGGCTTCCGCTTCCGAGTCGTAGGCCGTCACGTCCGCGCCGTTCTCGCCCAGCGTCTGCGACACGGCCTCGGGAAGCTGCACGGTGCCGATCTTGGGCTCGTACGTATCGCCGTTGAATACGAGGTACATGAGCGACAGCACGAGCAGCGGCGCGACGATCAATAACGCCATCGAACGTTTGTCGTGAAGGAATTGCCGGACGATCCGGATGACGAGGGCTCGGATTCTCATGCGCGCGCACCTCCGTAGTACAGGAACGCTTCCTCGATCGTGGCGCTGCCGGTCCGCGACTTGAGCTCCTCGGGCGAGCCGGACGCGATCAGGCGCCCGTCACGCAACATGCCGAGCCGGTCGCACTTGTCGGCTTCGTCCATGACGTGGGTCGTCACGAGGATCGTCGTCCCTTGCCGGCTCAAGCTTTGCAGCTCATCCCAAATGGACTTGCGCAGCACGGGATCGATGCCGACGGTCGGTTCATCCAGAATAAGCACCTCGGGCTCGTGAAGCAGCGCGATGGCCAGCGACAGGCGGCGCTTCATGCCGCCGGAATAGGCGCCTACGGAGCGCTCCATGTGGTCCGTCAGGTTGACGAGCGCCATGACCTCGTGCATCCGCTGCTTCAGCCGGCTGCCGCGGAGGCCGAAGAGCGCGCCGAAAAATTCAAGGTTCTCCTTGGCGGTAAGCTCGGCGTACAAGGCGTCGGACTGCGCCATATAGCCGATCCGGACCATCATCGCAAGCTTCGGCATGGGCGTGCCAAGCACCTCGATCTGCCCGCTCGTCGCCTCGTCGATGCCGGCGATCAATTTGACGAACGTCGTCTTGCCCGAGCCCGACGGCCCGAGAAGGCCGAATATCCCGCCCTTGGCGACGTCGAGGCTGATGTCGTGCAGGACCTTTTTGTCGTCGAATTTACGGATGACGTCGCGGGCTCGAACGCAAATTTCGCTGGCTGCTGCCATCGTATTCACCCCTCCAAAATAAAAGTGAGTACTTACTCACGATCTTGTGATACGCTCACTATACGCCCGATTCGCCTATCCGTCAAGCGAGTAATCACTCGCTTTTACGGAGACGGGAACGGAAGGCCCGGCGGCGCATGAAAAGGAATACCGCTTCCCTGCTAGGATATCCTATGGTAACATGATGAAAGCGCAAACATATCCATGCCGGCCAGGCTACATCGTTTCTTGTCAAGGAGGCGCGCATGAAGAACAAAACTTGGTTTTACCGTCAGCTGTTGGCGTATATTCCGCCCTTTTTTACCGTGATCACGTTTATTTTCTTTATTTTTTTTCATACGCTCAGCGAACAAAGCCGGAAAGAAGCCGTTAAAGCGAACGAAACATTGCTGGTGCAGGCGATGGGCTCCATTGATTCCTCGTTAAAGACGATCGAAGAGTCGCTGATTACGGAGCTGTTGAAGAATGAAGACCTCTCCGCTTTTTATAACGGCGGCAAGCAGGACGATTATTATTTAAATATTCGCGTCGTTAACTTTATGAGAGACTTTATGGCGTCTCATCCGATTGTAGATTCCATCTATCTTGTCCGGAATCGCGACGAGTTCGTTTTAAGCAACTCTATGAACAATAGCTTAAGGGAGTATATGGATTATTCCTTTATCGAGCCCTATCTGAATCAGGCGGGAACTCGCTGGACGGGCTCCAGATCCTTTCAAGAATTTGAAATTATCGAGCCCCGGCAGGTTGCGACGCTTGTGTTGAAGGCGCCGTTCGTAAGGAACGGGGAAGGTTTTTTTGTCGTTAATGTTTCGCCCGGCAAGATGAAGCGTCTTGTCGATAACATGTTTTCCGCGAATATTAGCTTTTTACGGGTATTGGACTCGAGAAATCACAATATTTTTTCGGTTTATGACGATGGGACGGAGAAGGAAAAAGTCGTCTCTCACGTATCTTCCCCATTAACCGGATGGAAATATGAAAGCGGTCTCGTGCACGGAACGCTCGCCAATCTTGCCTATCAATTGCATAGTACATGGTTCTTTATCGGGTTTCTAATGGTTGTTGCCGGCGTTCTATGGATGGTATTCGTGACAAAGAGAAGCTACAAACCGATCGAGCAGATCGTTTCCCAAATCCAGAAGTTTTCCCAAACAAAGGCGAGCGCGCTGCTGAAGAAAAACCGCCAAGATGAATTTGCCTTTATCGAATCGGCGCTGAATGACATGCTGGCGCAGTCCAACAGCTTTCAGCAGCGATACCGGGAGGATCTGCATCTCAAAAAGGCCTACTTATTCCAACAGCTGCTGGACGGACAATATCCTCAAAGCTTAACCCAGTGGGAATCCCAGAGGGAAATGATGCAGTTGAACGACCTGGATAAACGTCAGGTCGTCTGTGCCGTAGAGATCGACGATTACGGTCAATTTTTAAGCAAATATACGCATCAGGATCAATATTTATTGAAATTCGCGATCAAAAGCGTCATTCAAGAAACCGCGCAGAAGTGCGGCGGGAACCTTTGGGCCGAGTGGATTTTCAGCTCTAAGCTGGGCATTCTGCTTCAAATTGAGGATGGCCAAGACCCGGAACGAGTCGAGATGAACATTCTGGAGAACGCCCGCGCCTGGATTGAGCAGAATCTGAAGCTGACCATTACGATAGGAGTCGGCGAGCCTGTAAAGGGCCATGCTCTCATCCCGGAATCGTATGCGCACGCCCTGCATGCTTTGAAATATAAGATGACCCTTGGCGACAATAAAGTGATTTTTTATTCCCGGATGGTTCGGGAAGAACATGAGAAATCTTTCGATTATTTTCAACTGGTCCATTCCATGGCGCAGTCCTTCCGGCTCTCCCGGGAGGATTGGCGGAATCAGTATGACACCGTCATGCGCAGTATCGGACAAGATGTGTGGAACCGGGATAACGTTCTAAGCATAGCCGATTATATGATTTATTCCATCGGACGGGAAATGGGCCTTATGCCCAAGGAGTTTCAGGAGCTATGGACCGGCGTGGGGCAGCAGTCTTTAGAAGAGGCGCTGCGATCGTCGGAAACGCTGGACCGGTTGGATTCTCGTTTCAAAGAAGCGCTGGGCAAGCTGTTTGAACGGATGCGTCACCTCCAAGAACAACGGGGCAGCTCCGACAAGATTAGAGAGATCCGAGAGTATATGGAACGGGAGTATCGGAATCCCGATCTGTCCTTGGATTATCTGAGCGACCGCTTCCATATCAATTCGAAGTCTCTCAGCAAGCTGTTTAAGGAGGAAACCGGGCAAAAGTTCGTCGATTATCTCATTGAACTCCGAATCCGAAGCAGCCAAAAATTGCTTGAACGGACAAATCGGCCCATTGCCGAAATTGCGGAAGAAGTCGGTTATACGAACGTCATTTCTTTTGGCCGAATGTTCAAAAAGATCGTAAATCTATCCCCGGGAGAGTACCGGGAACATGCCGGAAAATAGATGAAATTACCAAGCCCAGCATGGCGGAAGCCTTGCTGGGCTTGGTTTTTTTAAAATTATAAGAATTTAAATCGAAAAAAGTTTACCCGCGCAAAAACATTTAGTCCCTTAACCAATCTCCCAGTGGCTGAAAAAGCTCGTCCCGGGGAAACAGGTTGATTGAGCGATAATTGTATATTGAAGCAAATAGACCGACTCCTTTAAGATGAGCCCATCCCACAACAAAGCAAAGGAGAGCGGAAATGACAAAAACTTTAGAAAAAGCGCTTCCGCCGGTGAACGCGGCTTTTTCATCTCAGCGTAAAAAACAAACCGTCCAAAAAATAACGAGGCATTGGCAGTACTATCTGCTCGTCGCATTACCGCTGCTGTATGTTCTTATCTTTAAGTACCTCCCGATGTTCGGGGTCTTGATCGCTTTCAAAGAATACAACGTCGTGCAAGGGATTCTAAACAGCCCCTGGGCAGGCTTTAAGTATTTCGAGCAGCTTTTCCAGGCTCCTTTTTTCTGGCAGTACTTAAGGAACACGCTGGAGATTTCGCTGTACGGGTTGCTGGTCAACTTCCCTCTGCCCATCATCTTGGCGCTGGCACTCAATGAAATACGCAACGGCTTGTTCAAAAAATCGGTTCAAATGGTCACCTATGCGCCTTACTTTATTTCAACGGTAGTTATCGTGTCGATTCTCATCGTTAATCTATCGCCCAATGTTGGATTGGTAAGCAATATTTTCAGGGCGCTTGGCATGGAACCGGTTGATTTTTTGGGAAAATCGGAGCTCTTTAAGACGATCTATGTCTTTTCGGACGCCTGGCAGTACACAGGGTACAGTGCGATCATCTATATTGCCGCTTTATCCGGCGTCAACCAGGAGCTGTACGAAGCAGCCAAAGTGGACGGGGCCACCCGCTGGCAAAAAATCATCAATATCGATATCCCTAGCCTGGTTCCCATTATCGTTATTCTGTTGATTCTGAACTTGGGGAATACGATGAGCGTCGGCTTCGAAAAGATTTATTTGATGCAAAACCCGCTCAATCAAAACACTTCCGAAGTCATCTCGACCTATGTGTATAAAGTCGGATTGCTGGGCGCGAATTTCAGCTTTTCGGCGGCGATTGGCCTCTTTAACTCCGCAGTCAATTTTGTCCTGCTTATTTTCGTGAACTTCATCTCAAGAAAAATAACGTCCAACAGCTTATGGTAGGAGGGAATAACTTGAAGGGTATTAAAATTCGGGAGTCAGCGGCCGACCGCGCGTTCCTTGGAATGGTTTATTTGTTACTGGCAATCGTCCTCATCGTCATTCTGTTTCCGCTCTTGCATATTTTCAGCGCGTCCTTCAGTTCGCCGGCCGCCGTCACATCCGGCAAAGTATGGTTATGGCCCGTCGATTTCACGCTCATCGGGTACAAAGCGGTTTTTCAAAATTCCGATATTTGGATCGGATTCGGCAACTCCTTGTTTTACACCGTATTCGGTACGCTGCTTAATGTCGCTTTTACCGTGGCGATTGCATACCCGCTCGCAAGGAGAACCTTCGCCGGCCGAAATCTGATGATGATATTCCTCGTCTTTACGATGTTTTTCGACGGGGGGCTCATCCCTAACTACCTTCTGGTCAAATCTTTGGGCCTTCTGGATACGCGCTGGGCTATGCTTCTCCCTGGAGCCTTCGCCGTCTTTCAGGTGATTATTGCGAGAACCTTTTTCCAAACGACGATCCCTGACGAGCTTGTTGAAGCTTCGCAGCTTGACGGCTGCAGCGATATGAAGTTCTTCCTGAAGATCGTGCTGCCGTTATCCAAGCCGATCTTGGCCGTATTAGCGCTTATGTATGCGGTAGGCCACTGGAACACCTACTTCAACGCCCTGATTTATCTAAGCGATAACGCGAAGTTTCCGCTGCAGATCTTCCTGAGGAACCTGCTCATCCTGAACTCGGAGAACACGGATATGTACGTCAATATCGATGCCGACACGGTTCGGCAAGGGTTGAAGGATTTGCTTCAGTATTCGCTTATTGTGGTCGCCAGCCTGCCGGTGTTGATCATTTACCCCTTCGTGCAGAAGCATTTTGTCAAAGGGGTCATGATCGGATCCCTGAAAGGTTGAGGTTGGAGAACGGAAAGGTGGTGAGGCTCTAAAAAAGGTCCGCGGAAGACATGCAGGCAGGAGTTTCAATCATGTTGGGGGAAAAACAATAACGGGGAGGATTACTCTTGAACAAGTCATTATTGCAAATAATCGGTTTACTATTGGCAGCAGTCTTGATTTTATCCGCATGCAGCGGCGCCGCAACGGAAAACAACGCGAATTCTTCTTCCGGTTCCGGAGCAGCCGGGAAGGACGCCGCTTCCGGCAAGCAGGTGGAGTTAAGCGTGTTTGCTCCCCAAGAGGCCGGTATCGAGAATATGGACGTCAACAAATTTTCCAAACATATCGAAGAGAAGCTCCATATCAAATTCAAATGGGAAACGACGCCGGGGAATGCATTCGGCGACAAGAAGCAACTGCTGCTCGCAAGCGGAGACTATCCGGCTTTGATTTTGAATGCGGGGGCAACCAAAGCGGATCAAATCAAATATGGTCAACAGGGCACTTTCATTCCCTTGAATGACCTTATTGAGCAATATGCGCCGAATATTAAGCAGGCGATGGAGGAAATCCCTAATTTGAAGGAGAGCATGACCGCACCGGACGGTAATATTTATGCGCTTCCTCGCATTAACGAATGCCTTCACTGCACGTATTTCCAAAGAGTATGGATCAACAAAGCTTGGCTAGACAAGCTGGGGCTGGACATGCCAACCACAACCGACGAGTTCTATAAAGTGCTGAAGGCCTTCAAAGAACAAGATCCGAACGGCAACGGAAAAGCCGACGAGGTTCCGTACTCGACCTCCTCCGACGGAACGTGGGGCGGCGGCGTGGACACCTTCCTCATGAACGCGTTCATCTATAATGATGCGGGCCGATATTTAAGCGTGAATGAGGGCAAGGTCGCGTACTCCGCAGCTCAGCCGGAATGGAAGGAAGGCTTGAAATACCTCAACAAGCTCTTTACCGAAGGCTTGATCGATAAAGGGGCGTTTACCCAAAATGCCGATGCGGTCAAACAGCTTGCCAATAAACCGGACCCGTCGGTCGGCGTTATCGGATATGCCAACATCGGCAGCGCTTTTCTCTTGAACGACGAAAATCCGCGGCATAAGGACTATGTCGTACTGCCGCCGTTGAAAGGGCCCAATGGGGTCCAGTTGGCCGGGTATGCCAAAGGCTTTGGCGGAGGCGAATTCGTCATTACGAATAAAGCCGCCGAAGAGGAGAAGATTGCGGCGATTCGCTTGGCCGATTACCTCTTCAGCGAAGAAGGAACCGTCATGACGACTTGGGGCTTTGAAGGAAAGGGATGGAAGAATGCCGAAGAAGGACAGGTCGATTATAACGGGAATCCGGCGAAATATGACGTCATTACGAAAGCTCCTTCGGCAAGCGGAGAAGTGACGCTGGATGAAACATGGTGGCAGCTTGGGACGATGAAGATGCTCAATTCGATTCGCGAAGCCTTCGTGGCCCCGGAGGATCCGCTCAGCGCGGGCGATGGCGCAAGGGATTACCGTTTCTGGCTGGCTGCCAAACAATACGAGCCGTTCGCAAAACCTGAAGCGGTGTATCCGAGCGATGTCTTCTTTAAGCCGGAGGACGCCCTGACGATCTCTCAAATCGAGAAGACGCTGACGGATTACGTGAAATCCAGCATGGCCCAATTTATTACAAGCAACAAAGATATCGACAAGGACTGGGATAGCTATATGGAAGGATTCAAAGGTTTGCAGCTGGAGCAGTATTTGAAAATACATCAAGACGCATTGGATCAATAAGTGTCGTTGCAAGAGGCCCATGCTGTCGGCATGGGTCTTTATACAAACATTCGGACGCATTGTGGATGTCGAATATGCATGAGGAGGATGGTCTATTAAATGGTTACGAACGAGGAAATCCGGTCAGCGGCGCAAGTGACTCCATCGGATCGGCAATTGGCATGGCAAGAGATGGAGTTTTATGCGTTTATACATTTTACGGTCAATACCTACACGGATCGGGAATGGGGACTCGGAAACGAAGATCCGGGAATCTTCAATCCTGTCCAATTCGATGCCGATCAATGGGTCGACGCATGCCGTTCGGCAGGAATGAAAGGGATCATCTTAACCTGCAAGCATCATGACGGATTTTGCCTATGGCCGAGCCAATACACGGACCATTCCGTGAAGAAGAGCCCGTGGAAGGACGGTAAAGGAGACATCGTAAAGGAAGTAGCCGCTGCATGCCGGCGCGGCGGCTTGAAGCTTGGCGTCTATCTTTCCCCTTGGGACCGGCATGAACGTTCCTATGGCGATTCCCCGGCATATAACGAATATTTTAAAAACCAGCTTAGAGAATTGTTGACGAACTATGGCGAAATTTTCTGCGTGTGGTTTGACGGGGCTTGCGGGGAAGGGCCTAACGGCAAGCGGCAGGTTTACGATTGGGACGGATACTACGCTTTGATCCGCGAATTGCAGCCGAATGCCGTCATTTCCGTGTGCGGACCGGACGTCCGTTGGTGCGGCAATGAGGCCGGGCATACCCGGGAATCCGAATGGAGCGTCGTGCCCGCAGCACTGAAAGATAACGAGAAGATTCAGGAAAAATCGCAAAAAGCGGATGACGGCGAGTTTTCCAAAAGAATCGATACGCAAGACAGCGATCTGGGCAGCAGAAATTTGATTGCGAACGTCCGCGATCTCGCGTGGTATCCGGCGGAAGTAAACACCTCCATCCGTCCCGGTTGGTTTTATCACGCTTCCGAGGACGATCAAGTAAAGACTTTGGCGGAGCTGCTGAACGTATACTACGGGTCGGTAGGAGGAAACGCGAATTTTCTGCTGAACCTTCCGCCGGATCAACGCGGATTGATTCACGAGAACGATGTGGAGCGGTTGAAGCAATTCGGCCAAGTAATCGGCGGGATGTTTAAGACCGATCTGGCGCAAAATGCCGCCGCCCGCGCCTCGGAAACTTATGATGAAAGCTTTGGCGCGAGCAACCTGTTCGACGGAAACAAGGAAACGTTCTGGCGGCCGAAGGAAGGCACGGAGCAAGCGGTCATCGAGATCGATTTGAAGGAAGAAGCAGCTTTCAATCGAATCGTATTGATGGAGCATATTCAATCAGGACAACGAATTGAAAGCTTTACGCTGGCGTGCAAGGATGAAGAGGGCTGGAAAGAAGTCTATCGCGGCACGATCATCGGATATAAGCGGATTTGCTGCTTCGACGCGGTGACTGCCGGATCGATTCGGCTCTCGATTACCGCATCCAGATGGTTTCCGACTTTGTCCAGCTTCGGCGTTTATAAGAGTCCATCGGAGGTGTAACTATTGCGTACGAATGCAAGCAACAAGACAAGCTTTGAAGTGGTTGGGAACGCCTTCCAATACAATGGAACGCCGGTTCGGCTCATTTCAGGAGCGATGCATTATTTCCGCGTCGTTCCGGAGTATTGGGAAGACCGGCTTAGAAAACTGAAGGCTTGCGGTTTCAATACCGTCGAGACTTATGTGCCGTGGAACTTTCACGAGCCGAAGCCGGGGCAATTCTGGTTCGAGGGTATGGCGAATATCGAGCGTTTCATTCAGATTGCCGGGGACATCGGACTGCATGTCATTGTAAGGCCGAGCCCTTATATTTGCGCAGAGTGGGAGTTTGGCGGATTGCCGGCGTGGCTTCTTGCCGATGCGGACGTGAAGCTGCGCTGCTATGACGAGAAATTTCTTGAGCGGGTGGATGCCTACTTCGACGTACTGTTGCCGAGATTGAAGCCGTTGTTATGCACGAACGGCGGACCGATTATTGCGATGCAAATCGAGAACGAGTACGGCAGCTACGGTAACGATGCCCGTTATCTCGAGTATTTGCGCGAAGGCATGGTCAAGCGAGGCATCAACGTGCTGTTGTTTACCTCCGACGGACCGACCGATGCGATGCTGCAGGCCGGAACGGTTCCGGGCGTGCTGGCAACCGTCAATTTCGGGTCCGGTCCGAAGGAAGCCTTTGTGAAGCTTCGGGAATACCGGAACGACACGCCGCTGATGTGCATGGAATATTGGAACGGCTGGTTCGATCATTGGGGAGAACCGCACCATACCCGCGACGCTCAGGATGTGGCTTCCGTCCTGGAAGACATGCTGAAGGAGAACGCGTCGGTTAACTTCTATATGTTTCACGGCGGAACGAATTTCGGCTTTTATAACGGGGCCAATTGCCAGCAGAAAGACAAATACGAGCCGACGATCACGAGCTATGACTATGATGTGCTGCTGAGCGAATCGGGGGAACCGACAGATAAATTTTTCACGGTTCGCAATACGATTTCCAGATATGCGGATATCGGGGAATTGGAATTGCCCGAACCGATCGGGAAGAAAGCTTACGGCCGCGTGCCGATGACCGAACAAGCCTCTCTGTTTTCCCAGCTTGACCGGCTTTCAACTCCTGTTCGCATGGCAAATCCGGAAAGAATGGAGAAGCTTGGACAAGACTACGGCTTTATTCTGTATACAACCAGAATCACCGGGCCGAGAGAGAAGCAAGAGCTGAAGATCCAAGAGGTGCGGGACCGGGCCCTTGTGTTTGTAGACGGACAATATCAAGGCGTGATCGAGAGAGGCAATAACGAAACGAAGGTCTCGTTCGCCGTTCCGCCGGAAGGCGCCGAAATCAGCATTCTGGTTGAAAATATGGGGCGTATTAATTACGGTCCTTATTTGAAGGATTGCAAGGGAATCACGGATGGAGTGCGCCACGGTTTTCAGTTTTTGTTCGACTGGACGATTCACACGCTTCCGCTTGATAACACTTCTCTACTGGCTTACAAGGCGGCTGGTCCGCAAAATTCGCCGGCCTTTTTCCGAGGAATCCTTCAGGTAGACGAGGCGGCAAAAGATACGTTCCTGGATATGACGGGCTGGACCAAAGGCGTCATCTTTATTAACGGGTTCAACCTGGGGCGCTACTGGAACAAAGGGCCGCAGAGCACTTACTATGTTCCCGCTCCGCTCTTGCGGCAGGGGGATAACGAGATCGTCATCTTCGAACTGCATGGAACGCTCGAGCAGCCTGCAGTGACATTCGCGGATGAGCCGAAGCTCGGTTGAGCCAGAAACTATGAAACAACAACAGCGAAGCCACGCGGTATTTCGGGCTTCGCTTTTTCATTTTTCGTGAAACCTCACAGCGGATCTGCGTCGCGCGCCGCTCCCGCGGCGGAAGTATCCGCCATTGCATGACCGCGATCGATCGCTATAATGGGGATAAAGAAAGCGGTTTATTGCCGCAAACGGGAGGACAGCCATGTTCTATTCGCTAAGAAGCCGTCTGATCGCGATTTTTTTCCTGCTCTTCGTCCTGTCCTTCGTGACCCTGTCGCTGCTGCTGTTCAACCAGTCCCGCGAAATTATCCGGTCTTATATCGAATCCTCCGCTTTGGAGAAAATGGGGGAGTACGGCTCCTACATCGATATGGTCCAGACGCAAATATATGACCTCGCGTCCATCGTCTTCAACAGCGATCTGACGAGAAGCTGGGAGGCGACCGCCTCCGATCCCGCGGCTTCGGCCGGGGAGAAAAATCTGGCCCACTTCCATATGAGCCAATTTCTGACGCAGACGACGAACAGCTACTCCAGCGTATCGAAGGTGACGATCTACCGGCCGGAGGGCACCTGGGTGAGCAGCGGCAATCTCGTCGTATCCGATCCTTCGTTCCTGCGGGAGGAGTGGTACAACGACTTCAAGCGCAAGGACGAGCGCTGGATCGCGGCGCACACGGACGCGGCGGAGCTTCGCAACAACAACAAGCATCCGGTGATCAGCCTGCTCATGCCGATCGGCACGTTCGAGCCTTCCTTGACGAGAAGCGTCATGAAAATAAACGTAAGCGCCGACTATTTCCTCGAGCCGCTGAACCGGATTCACCTCGGCGAGAGCGGCACCATCTATTTGCTCGATCAGCAAGGGAAGCCGATGCTGTCCCAGTCTTCTTACGACGCGCATTCGGGCATGCTGCGGCAGGTCGAGAACATACGCGCCGGCTGGCGGAAGCAGGGGGTCGTGTACTTGACGAACGAGCAGGGCGAGAAGGACATTCTCGTGTACAAAAAGCTGCCGCAGACAAATTGGATGCTGGTCGGCTTCGTCTCGGAGAACGATCTGTATTCGCAGCTGTTCCGGCTGCGGGATACGATTCTCGTCGTCGCGACCCTGCTGCTCCTCTTGTCCCTCGTCCTGGCGACGTGGCTGTCGCACGGCATAACGAAGCCGCTCTCGCGGCTGGTGCTCGCGATGCGGCACGTGCAGCGGGGCGACTTCATCCATGCGGAGAGCCGCCTGTCGCCCGTGAAGAGCGTGCGCAACGAGGTCGGCTTCGCGACGGAGACGTTCCGCAACATGGTGACGCAGCTCAGGCGGCATATCAAGACCGAATTCGAGCAGAAGCTGCTCCGGCAGCAGGCGGAATACAAGGCGCTGCTCATGCAGATCAACCCGCATTTCCTGTTCAACACGCTGGAGCTCATGAGCAGCCTCGCGATGCAGCGCCGTACCGACGACACGGTGGAGGTGATCGAATCGCTTGGCAAAATGATGCGCTTCTCGCTCAAAATAAGCGACGATCTGATCCGACTGGAAGAAGAGCTCGTATACGTCGGATATTACATCTCCATCTTGAACATCCGATTCGGCGACCGGCTCGAGATTGCGGTCGAGAAGGAAGGCGAGCTGGACAGGCTGACGATCGTGAAGTTCATTATCCAGCCGCTGATCGAGAACGCGGTGAAGTACAGCTTCCGGCACCGGACGGACGCGAAGGTCCGCCTCCGCGTCAGGCGCGCGGAAGGGCGCGTCCATCTGATCGTGTCCGACAACGGTCCGGGCATGGCGCCCGAGCGGCGCAAGGAGCTGCTGGACTACGCGGCCACCGCCCGGCTCGATCATATCTTATCAAGCCGGGACAGCCGGATCGGCCTGGGCAATGTTCTGTCCCGGTGCCGCTTGTATTACGAGTCGCTGTTCGAGGCTCGCATCGATTCGGCGCCCGGAGAAGGCACGACGATCGAGCTCATACTACCCGCACAGGAGGAACGCCATCATGTACCGAGTGTTGATCGTGGACGATGAACCGGAAATCAGACAGGGGCTGCGGCTCAAGGTGGATTGGGAGGGACTCGGCTTCCGCATCGCAGGCGAGGCTTCGAACGGCGTCGAGGCGCTGGAGCGGCTGGCCGCCGAAGCGATCGATATCGTCGTCACCGACATGAATATGCCGGTCATGGACGGAACGAGCTTCCTCGATGCCTGCCATGAGCAGTATCCGCACTTGCGGCTGATCGTCATTACGGGCTACGAGGATTTTCATTACGCGAAGGCGGCGATCCGGAACCACGCGCGGGATTATTTGCTCAAGCCGGTCGCGAGGGACGAGCTGACGGGGGCTTTGACGAAGGTCGGGCAGGAGCTCGATAAGGAGCGGCTAGACCGTGATCAGGCCGCGATGACGGAATGGCGGCTGTCGCAATATTACAAGGAGATGAAGGAGCACTTCCTCGTCCGCATCGTGAAGGAGGAGCCGCAGCGGGACAACGTCGTCATGGAGCGCGCCCGGTTATTCGAGCTTGACGGATGGGACGGGCGCGCCGTGCGGTTCATGACAGCCGGGCTGACGGCCCGCCGGGCAGAGAGCGTCGACCCGGAGCGGTCGCCGGACCGGTTCCGCCTGCCGTTCGAAATGATGGCAAGGGAATGCGCGGAGGGGCATCGCGGCTCGATACAGACGTTTCGCGACCCCAATTACCCGGGCCTCATGCACTTTGCGCTGCTGGAGGAAGAGGGCCTGCGGGCGGCATTCGCCGAGGCGCTGCACCGGCACGTGACGGCCTTCATGAATTTCGAGATTAGAGCCTCGGCCGGTCAGCCCGTGCGCGGCTTCAAGCAATGGAAGGAAGGGTATATGGCCTCCTTGCTGGCATGGAACGTGCCGGGCGGCAAGGAAGCCGGCGATGCGAAGGGTCCGGCCGGACAAGCGCTGCCCGAGGACGCGATCAAGGTGATCGAGCGCTATTTGGCCCGCGGGGAGCTCGCCTCTCTCGAAGAGGCGATCCGGCAGGAGCTGCAAGAGGCGAGCGCCTCGCAGCCCGTCTTTGTCAAGGCGATCTTCCAGCTCTACCTGATGCTCGAGCCGATCGCGCAGGAGCTGCGGATTACGCTCGGCAGCGGCGAGCAGCTGTGGCTTCGTCCGGAGATGACGCTCAGCCTCGATACGGTGGAGAAAGCCGTCCGCTTTCTGATGGGCATCGCGGCGAAGATCGAGCGGAAGCGGCAAATCGACAACGAGGAGGCCGATCCGTCCCTTGTCGCGGCGGCCCAGCAATTCATCGACGAGCACTATATGGACGACCTGAACTTGACGATGATCGCCGAGAAGTATAACTATAACGCCTCCTACTTCTCGGAAATGTTCAAGGCGAAGGCGGGCAAGACCTTCATCCAATATTTGAACGAGGTACGCATAGGCCATGCCGTCCGGCTGCTGAAGCAGACGACGCTGAACCTGTGGGACATCGCGGAGCTGACCGGCTTCTCGAACGCGAGCTATTTCAGCTCGCGGTTCAAGCGGATGTACGGCATGACCCCTTCCGAATTCCGGCTGCGGCCATCTGAAAAAATCGATAGCGAACATCCGAAGAATTAGCATTCATTCCGCGGTGCCCCTCCCTTATGATGAATTTACATCAATAGAGAGGGGCATTCGCGATGAGTTCAAGCCGCAAGCCGCTGGCAAGAGGCCATAACCTGACGGCGTATACGTTTCTGCTGCCGTGGCTGATCGGATTTTTTTGCCTGACGCTCGGTCCGATGCTCGGTTCGCTTTATTTGTCGCTGACGAGGTATAACCTCCTGACGCCGCCGCAATGGATCGGAATCGCCAACTACATCGAAATCTTGAAGGAGGACGACACGTTCTCGAATTCGTTGTGGCTGACGGTCAAATACGTATTCCTCTCCGTGCCGCTCCGGCTCGCCTTCGCGCTGCTCGTCGCCATGGCGCTGAACAAAGGCATCCGGGCGCTCGGCATTTACCGGACCGTCTATTATATTCCGTCCCTGCTCGGCGGAAGCGTGGCGATCGCCATCGTCTGGCGGCAGATCTTCGACGGCGGCGGCCTGGTGAACCGGTTTCTGGACTGGTTCGGCATCCAGGGGCCGTCCTGGATTTCGCATCCCGATTACATCGTCTATACGATCATTTCGCTATCCGTCTGGCAATTCGGCTCCGCCATGGTCATCTTCCTCGCGGGGCTCAAGCAGGTGCCGGGCGACCTGTACGAAGCGGCGCAGGTGGACGGGGCGAACAAGGTGCGGCAGTTTTTCGCCATTACGCTGCCGATGCTGACGCCCGTCATCTTTTTCAACCTCGTCATGAGCATCATCAACTCGTTCCAGGCGTTCACGCCGGCGTTCGTGATCGGCGACGGACGGGGCGGCCCGCTGGACGCGACGATGTTCTACACCTTGTACCTGTACCTGAAGGGCTTCTCGTTCTTCGATATGGGCTACGCGTCCGCGCTCGCCTGGATCATGCTGATCATCATCGGCGCATTCACGGCCGTCATATTCGCGACGTCGAAGCATTGGGTGTTCTACGGCGACGGCAAGGAAGGGAGGTAGAGGCGCATGACGCTGGCAAACGGGTTAAAAGGGTTCACGAAGCATGCGCTGATCATCCTCTTCGGCATCGCCATGATCTATCCGGTGCTGTGGCTGGTCAGCAGCTCCTTCAAGCCGAACGACATGATTTTCGCGAAGCCCGGCTTATGGCCGGCCTCATTCACGCTGGACAATTACGTCAACGGCTGGCGCGGCTTTCAAGGCGTCGCGTTCGGCACGTTTTTCGCCAATTCGTGGCTGATCTCCATTCTGAGCGTGCTCGGCAACGTTATTACGTGCTCGCTGGCGGCGTTCGCCTTCGCGAGGCTGAATTTCAAGTTCCGGAAGCTGTGGTTCGCGCTGATGCTCGTGACGATCATGCTGCCTTATCACGTCACGCTCGTTCCGCAGTACGTCATCTACAACGAGCTGCAATGGATCAACACGTATTATCCGCTCATCCTGCCGAAGTGGCTGGCGCACGATTCCTTCTTCATCCTGATGATGGTGCAGTTCATCCGCGGCATTCCGAGAGAGCTGGACGAGAGCGCGACGATCGACGGCTGCAGCCAGCGGCAGATCTATCTCCGCGTAATCCTGCCGCTGCTGACGCCGGCGCTTATCTCGGCCGCCATCTTCACCTTCATCTGGTCGTGGGACGACTTCTTCAGCCAAATGATCTACTTGAGCGACATTAAGCTGTTCACGGTACAGCTGGGCATCCGGTCGCTGTTCGATCCGACCGGCCAATCGGACTGGGGGGCGCTGCTGGCGATGTCGACGCTGTCGCTCGTCCCGATCACGCTCATCTTCCTGTTCTTCCAGCGATATTTCCTGGACGGGATCGCGACGACGGGGCTCAAATAACGCATTGCAGCCGAAAAAAATGATAATGAACACCCGAAGGAATGAAATTCCGGTCATTCGGAAATAAGCGTAGCATGAGTGGTGCAAGCGAATTCACTTTCGAACATAGGGGGAAATCAAGATGAGAAAACGGATGCTAATCGCGGCGTTAGGCATGCTGACGGCGTTCACGGCGGCTTGCTCCGGCGGCACCGGAAGCCCGGGCGCGGGAAGCGGCGGCGCGGGAGCGAGCAACGCGCCGGCGGGCAGCGGCAACGACGCCGGCGGAGCGGAGCAGGTCGAGCTTCGCATCATGTGGTGGGGCGACCAGAAGCGGGCGGACATCACGAACGAGGCGCTCAAGGTGTTCCAGGAGAAACATCCGAACATTAAGGTCGTAGGCGAGTTCGCGCCGTCCACCGGCTACTTCGACAAGCTCAATACGCAGCTGGCTTCCGGCACGGCGCCCGATATTTTCTTCCTCGGCGGCAACGTGGTCGATTACGCGAACAAGGAAGTGCTGCTCGACCTGGAGCCTTACGTCGGCAAAGAGCTGGATTTGAGCGATATGGATCAATCGATGATCGAATACGGCACGATCGGCGGCAAGCTGCTCCATATTTCGGCCGGAGCGAACGCCCGCGGCGTCGTCGTGAACAAGACGCTCTTCGAGAAGGCCGGCATGCCGGTGCCGGAGGACGGCTGGAACTGGGAGGACTACGCGCGGATCAGCAAGGAGATTTCCGAGAAGCTGGGCGACGGCGTCTACGGCACGTACAACATGTCGGTCGACGGGATGGACATCGGACTGAAGCAGCAAGGAAAGCAGCTTTACGATATGGCGAACGGGACGCTCGGCTTCGATGAGGCCGATGCGCTGAAGTGGTTCCAATATTGGGACGCGACGGCGAAGGCGGGCGGCGTCGTGCCTTCCGATCTGCAGGTGTCGAACCCGCCCGGCGACACGAGCAAGTCGCTCATCGTAACGGGCAAGGTCGCCATGAGCCTCATCCCGTCCAACCAGCTTGCGGCGCTGCAAGGACTCACGCAGGATGAGCTGATCATGGTTCAGCTGCCGCGCGGCGAGAAGGGCACAGGCGTCGTGTTCGAATCGAGCCAGGGACTGTCCGGCTACGCGAAGACGAAGCATCCGAAGGAAGTGGCGACGCTGCTCAGCTTCTTCATCAACGATTCGGACGTCGCGAAGATTCTCGGCAGCGACCGCGGCGTGCCCGTCACGGCGGCGAACCGCGCGCTGCTCGAGGGCGAGTCGAGCCCGGTGGAGAAGATCGTCTACGACTATACGAGCCGCGTATCCGAGGCGACGAAGACGGAGCCGTTCGCGGTGAGCTACAACCCGCCGGGCTTCTCGGAATACTCGAAGCTGGCCGAATCGACGATGTACGAGATCGGCTTCGGCCGGAAGAGCGTGGAGGCGGCGGTCAAAGATTTCTACGAAGGTACGGTCAAAATTTTCAAAAACAACCAGTAAGGGGCTCGCGCGCCCCGGAATGACGGCGACAGGCTGCCTCGCGGCAGCCTGTTTTTTATAAGAGGAGCAACGAGGAGAGGGGATGACGTCGATGAACGAATCTTTGCTTAGGCGGCTTCGAGAGCTGCCTATGGACGAGAGACTCGGCGAACCGAAGAAGCCGCAGGACGCGGCAAGCATCGAGGAGTGGAAGCGCTCCGGCGTCCGCTTCGCTGCCGGCTCAGGCAAGCTCGAGCGGGTTTATTACGCCGCGGCGCGGACGCTGCTTGACTGCATCGCGCCGACGGGCGGCGAGGAGCGGATTTTGCAGGAGGGCGGCATCTATCTCGGCTGCTGGCTGGAGAGCACGGGCACGATTAACGCCGAGCTGCTGTCGCGGTTCATGCCGCGCGTGTCGGAGGCGACGTACCGCTCGTTCGCCGCGCATCAGCGCGAGGACGGGCTGCTGCCCTACAAGCTGACCGGGAACGGCCCCGCTTACCGGCAAATCCAGCTCGTGACGCCGCTCGCCCGCAGCGTATGGCATTATTACAGGCTGCAGCGCGCCGACAAGCGGTTTCTGCGGACGATGTACGCGGCGATGGCGCACTACGACGAGTGGCTCGCCGCCTACCGCGACACCCGCGGCACGGGCTGCGTCGAAGCGTTCGGCACGTTCGACACCGGGCACGACCTGTCGCCGCGCTTCTGGCACGCGCCCGATACGCCGCACGGCGGCGACGCGGGGCAGGTGAACCCGGACTCGCCGATCTTGCCGTTCCTCGCGCCAGACCTGACGGCTAACGTATACTGCCAGCGGCTATACTTGGCGCGAATCGCGGAGGAGCTCGGCGAGCCCGGGGAGCCGTGGCGGGCCAAGGCGGAGGCGAGCCTGAACAGCTTGTTCCGCCATTGCTTCGACGCCGGGGACCACTTCTTCTACGACCGCGACCGGAACGGCGAGCTCGTGCGCGTGCAGTCCGACGTGCTGCTGCGGGTGATGGCGTGCGAGGTCGGGGAACGGCCGTTCTTCGATGAAGCCTTGAAGCGGTATTTGCTGAATACGGGCAAGTTTTTCGCCAAATACCCGTTCACCTCGATCGCGATGGACGATCCGAGGTTCGATCCGTTCTCGACCTACAACAGCTGGGGAGGAGCGAGCAACTTCCTGAGCCTGATCCGGGCGCCGCACGCGTTCGAGCATCACGGCCGGCACGTGGAGCTGACCTGGGTGCTGCAGCCGATTCTGTCGGCGTTCGCGCGGGCCGAGCGCTTCGCGCAAGCCGTCAGCCCGTGGACGGGCAGCGAAGGGTTCACCGAGGCGTACTCGCCGTCGATTCTGTGCCTGCTCGATTATATCGAGCGGCTAAGCGGCATCCTGCCGACGCAAGGCGGCGAGCTGTGGTTCACGGGGCTCGTCCCGTACGCGATGGACCATGGCGAGGAGGTCGCGGGCGAGACCGGCTACGCCCGGGTCGTGGACGGCACCGAGTACGAGCTGCTGAACGCGCGGGACGGCTCCGAAATTTACCGGGACGGCGAGAGCCATATCCGCTTCCCGAGCGGGGTGCGGGTCGTTACCGGTCGGGACGGCAAGCTGAGAAGCGTCGTCGGCATGAGCGTCCGGACGGTGGAAGGAACGCTGCGCTACGAGGGCCGCGACATGCCGTTCAAGGCGAAGGGCAACGAAGTGCTGGCGTACGAGGACGGCGCGCTCAGAAGCGTGTCCGATATCGGCATCATTCATCCGACTTACCGGTAGGGAAGAGAGGAGACCGTTATGCTCAGAAGAGAGGATATTCAAATCAGGGATCCGTTCGTGCTGCCCGTGCCCAAGCAGAAGCGTTATTACTTGTTCGGCAGCACCGACCGGAACATCTGGGGCAAGGGGACGGGGACCGTCTCGCGCTGACGATCCATACGCCGAACCGGACGCCGGACGAGCGCCCGATCTTCGTCGAGCTGCTTGAGCAAGACGGGAAATGGGCGATCGGGGACGAGCTGTAAGGGACAGCTATAGAAACGCAATCCATAATTCACGCTAATAAAGGTTCATGGCATTTATAATCGTCAGGCGTGGCGTCTGCATGATGGAGGCGCGCCTGACTGCAGACCGGAACGGCCCGCTGTTGCTTCCTTACGGCGGGCTTTTCTTCTTAGGATCGTCGCGCAAATGTTTTATTCAAACGAGTCGAATAATTCGCGAAGGTAGTCTCTCCGACCATGCAGGATGCGATAGATAATGATGGTGTCATCCATAATCCTGTAGAAGACCAAATAGGGATTTACTACAATAAACCGGCAGCCTCGTTGAGTAAGGGAATATTCGTCTTCCGATAAGACGGAGCCCTTATGGGGGAAATCGGCTAAACTCGACAGGTGGGCATCCAGCTTCTCCAGCCTGTCTTCTGCCGCAGTAACGTTATCCTTGGCTATAAATGAAAATATTTCGTCCATATCGTCTACAGCAGCCGGAGCGTATTTGATTTTAATCTTTCGCGGCATCGATCTTCCTCCGCATTCTTGCGATCACTGTATCATGGTCAAGTAATTCCGCCCCTTCGGCAACCTGCTTTTCGGCTATTAAAAGCTTGGATTGGAGCTTGATGCGAGCCTCCATGCGCCGGTACGCCTCATGGCTCATCACGACCAAATCCGCTTCCCCGTTACGTGTAATAATGACGGGTTCGTCAAGTTCGTGACAATATTTCGAGAAACCGTTGTAATCCTGCCGTATTGAAGTGGAGGGCTTGATATGCATGCTTTACAACTCCTTCCTGACATTATAATGACTGTATTATATCATTAAAATGACAAACGCAGCTGCTTGCCGTTTCCCCTTTTCATTCGCTTCGCCTCAGCCTCCGCAAGATGCTCACATCGTGCTATCCGCTACTTGCCCATTTCCGTTCGCAGCCTCTTTCTGCAGATCGGCCCCATACTGCTGCGTCCACGCCCACATGGCGGCAAAAATCGGCTGCAGCCCTTGCCCGGATTCGGTAAGCTCGTATTCGACATGCAGCGGTACGCCGGGATAAATCGTGCGTGTAACGATCCCCTTCTCCTCCAGCAGCCGCAGCCGGTCCGTCAACGTTTTCGGACTAATGGGCTGCAGCTTTTTGCGTAACTCCCCAAACCGCCGAGTCCCGTTAAACAGCTCGAACAATAGAAGAAGCATCCATTTGCTGTCCAAAATCTCGAGGATCGGTTCGACGGTGCCCGGACACGATCGGTCCATCATCGGTTATTCCCCATTAGTTCATTTTTTGAAACTATTGCACTTAAATGTAACTACTTTTCAAATGTACCACAGTTCAATTACGATAGGAATCGGAAAAGAAAAAATAAGGATCTAAGATTAAGGAGGAGAATCACGATGAAAACCATGATATGGGCAACGTTAACCGCTAACGGCAATTACGCGCAATCCGGCCCCGAGAACCCGCCCAGAAAAGAAGCGCTGGACGACTTCGCCGCGCAGGCCAAAGCCGCAGGAAATTTCATTGTCGGACGCAAAACGTTCGAAGCCATGCAGAATCCGGGCAGAGTATCCCGGGAGGAGCAGGCAGCCGCAAGCGGCCCGTTCGCGGAGCTGGACATCGTCGTTTTGTCCAGGAGCATCGAGGCCATCCCCGGCGTTAAGGTAGCGGAATCGCCGCGGGAGGCGCTGGACTATTTGCGTCAAAGGGGCCATCAAACCGCTCTCGTCAGCGGCGGGGCGGACATCCACAATGCGTTTCTGGGCCAGGGACTTGCGGACGAGGCGATCTTCAACGTGGCGCCGGTTCTCGAAGGGAAGGGGTTGAATCTGTTGATCGACGAAGAGGCGTACGGCTATCGCCCTGTCCGGCTGCTGGATTGCAAGCCTCTCGGCGGCGGCGTCGTTCAACTGCGCTATGCGATTGACCGGTAAGATAAGGAATAGAGAGCTCTAAGCGAACGGTGCTGTCCCGAAAGTCATCGCCGGATGACGGAAAGACAGCACGGCTAGACAAGTGAAAAGCCTTCGATTGTGCAGCCTTTGCGCGATCGATGAGGCGGCCGGAAGGTATGCCTGCGTTTGTGCAGACATTTTCGGGACGCAAGCCCCTTTTTATGCTCACCGAACGAAAAAAGATGCGCATTGCAGGCATTTGATTCGCAGAGCGCATGGATCGCTTAAACGCCTGCACAATTGCACGCTTTGGCATAAGACGCGCTGCTTGGGAGCAGATCACGCGGCGTCTTCGGAGCGAGGCGGATCAATCGCTCAGAGGCGGCAACAGAGATGCAGAAATGGCGGTGCGGGAATAATCCCCTGGCACCGCCA
Source organism: Paenibacillus arenilitoris (assembly GCF_014705655.1). Classification (GTDB taxonomy): domain Bacteria; phylum Bacillota; class Bacilli; order Paenibacillales; family Paenibacillaceae; genus Pristimantibacillus; species Pristimantibacillus arenilitoris. The sequence goes on from NZ_JACXIY010000024.1 coordinate 90,345, forward strand.
TATCTTATTTTTTGATCAAGTGAACCGTCCGCCAAGTAAGCAAACCTGCTTCTGGGACAGTCGGCGCAACGCTGCAATCGCAACTGACGGTGGATTTTTTTTGCAGCGCGGATAATAATAAATCGGTAAGGAAGCGCAGACGGCCATGGGGGAATAAGGAGGAGTATTCATTGTATAAGGTGCTTCTGGTGGACGACGAGGCGGACGTAAGGGACGGGCTCGTGCACGAAATCGATTGGGAAGCGTGCGGATTTGCGGTCGCCGGGACGGCCGAGAACGGGAAGGAAGCGATGGAGCTGGCGGAGAGGCTGGAGCCGGACGTCGTCATCACGGACATCAGCATGCCGTTCACGGACGGGCTGCAGCTGTCCGAGTGGCTGCGGGTCCATTGCCCGCTCGCGAAGATCGTCATCCTGACCGGCTACGACGAATTCGATTACGCGCGGCAGGCGATTCGGCTCAGCGTGGACGAATATTTGCTGAAGCCGTTCTCGTCGGACAGCTTCACCGAGCTGCTGCTGAAGATCAAGGGTAAGATCGAAGCCGAGGTAGCGGAGCGCGAGGACGTCCGGCAGCTGAAGGAGCATTACCGGACCAGCCTGCCGCTGCTGCGCGAGACGTTCCTCGCCTCGCTGCTGACCCGCAAGCTGCCGCGGAGCAAAATCGAGGAGAAAGCGAAAAATTACGGGCTGCGTCTATTCGGCGCCCGGTACGCGGTGGCGGTCATCGCGCTGCATCCGCCCGACGAGGACGGTGACGCGGGAGCCGAGCATTCGCTGCGCAACTCCGGCGATCTCGACCTGATGCTGCACGCGATGCTGAACATCGCCAAGGAGCTGTGGGAGCAGCAAAATCTTGGAAGCGCTTTTATCCATCAGGACGGCATCGCGCTGCTGGCGGTCGACGAGCATGGCCGGGAGGAGGCGTGGCTGCGCGGAATGCAGGAGACGCTGGAGACGATTCTGAAGAGCATCGTCCATTATTTGAAGCTGCCGGTGACGATCGGCGTCGGTTCGATTGTGGGCGACCTCGCGGACGTGAAGGATTCGTTCGGGGACGCGCTCGCGGCGCTCGATTACCGGCTCGTCCTCGGATCCGGGAAGGTCATTTTCATCCACGACGTGGAGGACCGGAGCCTCGGGAAGCTTCGCTTCGACGAGCTGAAGGAGCAGGCGCTGGTCCGCAGCCTGAAGGTGGGGACGGCGGAGGAGCTCGGGGAGGCGGTCGACGCCGTGTTTTGCGAGCTGCGGCAATCCTCGTACGCCTATAGCGACATGCAGGTGTATTTGCTGGAGGCGGTCACGGCGGTCATGCGGACGGCCAAGGACGCCGACATTAACCTTGACGAGCTGTACGGGACCGGCTTCCAGCCGCATGCGGAAATTTTCAAATTTTCCGGCTTGCAGGAGGCGCAGCGCTGGTTCCTCGAGTTCTGCTTGCGCGTCATGAAGCATATTTCGAGCAAACGGCAGCATGCCTACAAGGATATCGTCGAGAAGGCGATCCGTTATACGAAGGAGCATTACGGCGATCCCGACATTTCGATCCAGAAGCTGTGCGCGCGGCTGCATATCAGCACCGGTTATTTCAGCGGCGTGTTCAAGAAAGAGGTCAAAATGACGTTCGTCCAATATTTGCTGCACATCCGGATGGAAGCGGCGATGGAGCTGCTGCGGACGACGGAGCTGAAAGCGTTCGAAATCGCGGAGCGCGTCGGCTTCGCCGATCCGAACTATTTCAGCTTCAGCTTCAAGAAGCAGGTCGGCGTCTCGCCGAAGGAGTACCGCAGCCGCAGCCTGGCCGCTTCGGACGGCGAGGGGGCGCGCGATTCATGAAGACCGGCCCGCTGAGGCGCAAGGGAAACCCGTCCGCCGCGAAGCGGTGGATGGAGAGGCTGCGGGCGAGCAGCATCCAATCGATTATTATGTGGTCGTTCTCCGCGTTCATCCTCCTGATCGTGGCGGTCGTCGCCGTGCTGCTCTACAACAAGTTTTCCCGCACCGCCGAGGAAAACGTCTTCCTCAGCACGCAGCAGATCGTCGATCAGGTGAGCTACAACCTGGAGGATTACGTGGACGGCATGGCGCAGCTGTACCGGGCGATCGAGGACAACATGCTGAGGGACGGACGGTGGGACGACGACCAGGTGACGAGGCAGCTGGACACGATCATGAGCAGCCGCGACGACATCGTATCGATCGCGCTGTTCGACGACCGGGGAGGCTTGCTCCGCAACCACCCGGAGGTGCCGCTAAGGAAGAGCGCCCGCGTATCGGAGCAGAGCTGGTTCCACGCCGCCATGCGCGTCCCGGACCATCTCGGCTTCTCCCTGCCGCATATTCAAAATCTGTATAACGGCACGTATATCTGGGTCGTATCGATGAGCAAGGGGATTACGGTCGTACATGACGGGAAGCCGACGAGGGTCGTGCTGCTGGTCGACATCAACTTCAAGAAGATCGACGAGCTGAGCAGCCGGATCAGCCTCGGGAAGCGGGGCTACGTCTATATCATTGACGAAGGAGCCGGCAATATCGTGTACCACCCGCAGCAGCAGCTTATTTATATGGGGCTCCGGAACGAAAGCGTCGAGAAGGCGCTCACCTCGTCGGACAGCTACATCGACGAATCGGCCGGGGTGAAGCGGCTGAACACGGTCCAGTCGGTCGTCAATATCGGCTGGAAGGTCGTCGGCGTCTCTTATTTGGACGAGATCATGACGACCCGTGAGGAAGTGAACCGGTACATGGTTCAGGTCGTGGTTGTCGTGCTTGTCATGGCGTTTCTCATCTCGATGCTGCTTGCCGCCGTGCTGAGCCGTCCGATCCGGCGGATGGGCAAAACGATGAAGGCGGTCGAACGCGGCGACTTCGACGTCGAGCTGCCGATGAAAGGCCCGCTCGAGGTCGTGCAGCTGTCCAGCCGCTTCAACCTGATGCTGGACAAGATCAGGCAGCTGATGAGGCAGATCATCGTCGAGCAGGAATCGAAGCGAAAGTACGAGCTCGAGGCGCTGCAGGCGCAGATTAACCCGCATTTTCTATACAATACGCTCAATTCGGTCGTCCGCATGGTCGGCATGAGCAAGAACGAAGACGTCATCACGATGATCACGTCGCTTTCGAAGCTGTTCCGCATCAGCCTCAGCAAGGGGAAGACGACGATTACGGTTCGCGAGGAGCTGGAGCATGCGCGGCATTATTTGACGATTCAGCAGATGCGCTTCAAGAAGAAGTTCGATTTCGCGATCGAAGCGGAGGAGGAGGCGCTCCCGTGCTTCACGCTCAAGCTGGTGCTGCAGCCGCTGATCGAGAACGCGATCGTGCACGGCATCGAATATATGGTGGACGAAGGCATGATCCGGGTAAAAGCTTACGTGCGGGACGGGCTGCTCGCGCTCGAGGTGGCGGACAACGGCGTCGGCATGTCGCCGCAGAAGCTCCAGGGCATGCTGGTGGAGCTGGAAGCCGGCATCGGCGCCGAAGCGTCCGGACCGGATGGCGGATCGGGCTCCGGATCGAACTCCGGCTCGGGCGTGGCGGTTCGCAACGTGCATGCCCGCATCCGGCTGTATTACGGCGCCCAGTACGGGTTGAGCTACGAAAGCGAGCAGGAGGAAGGGACGACGGTACGCGTCCTAATGCCGGTCATGCGGCAAAGCGCGGAGGAGGCGGAGCAGGATGAATAGACGGCTGGCAATTGCGAGAATAAGCTTGCTCGGAACGGCGCTGCTGCTTGCGGCCGTCTTGCTTGCTTCCTGCCGGGCCGCGGGGCTCGGCGAGGCGGAGAAGGCCCCGATGCGCATCGTCCTGATCGCTCCCGTCCATGCGGGCGAGCAGGGGGACGCGATGCGGCTCGGCGCCGAAGCGGCCGTCAAGGAATTCGGGGCGGAGCTGGATTACATCGCGTTCGAGCCGCACGAGGACGAGAAGGAGCAGCTTGCGGCGGCGCTCGCGGCCGTGGAAGGAGGCGCTTCCGCGGTGTTGATCGATCCGGCCGGCGATGAGGTGCTCGGGGCGCTTGCGCACGAAGCGTCGGCCCAAGGCGCGCCGGTCGTTACGCTGAACGACGAGCGGGGCGCGAAGGGCGTGCAGACGTCGATCACGGCCGACTACGAGGAAGCCGGACGGCAGGCGGGCGAGGCGATGGCGGAGCTGCTCGGCGGCAGCGGCACCGTGGCCGTCATGCGGCCCGACCGGCCCGATCCGGATATGGAGCGGCGCGAAGTGGGCGCCCGCGCGGCGCTCGCGGAATATGCCGGCATTACGGTAACGGACGGCGCGGCATGCGGCAATTCGCGCGATGCGTGCTGGCAGGCGGCGAAGCAGATGCTGGACCATCTGAAGGCGGACGGCGCGTTGGCTCTGGAGGCTTCGGCGTCGCTCGGCTTGGCCGACGAGGTGAAGCGGCGCGGCGAGCAGGGCAAGCTGAAGATCGTTACGTTCGGCAGCGAGATGGAGCAGCTGGAGCTGCTTCAGGAAGGCAGCCTTCACAAATTAGTCGTGCAGAACGGCTTCAGCACGGGCTATCTCGGGGTCAAGCAGGCCGTGTCGCTGCTGTCCGGCGAGCGGGTCGACAAGCTGATCCGGCTGGAGACGAGGGTGATCGACGCGGACAATATGTTCTGGATGAACAATCAGAAGATGCTGTTTCCGTTCGTCCAATGAGCTCGCCGCCCGGGAGACGGCCTGAGCAAAGACGCTGACGCTAATGTCCTCCCGCGAATGGTCGCCTATTTGGAGCTTGCTGTAAGGGACAGCGTAGTACAGCCCATAGGCGACGGGGGACAAGGAAGCCAGTGTCAGAAACTGAAATTACTTTCGTAAATAATGGCTTCTGTAGCCGAACAGTTTCGAGGATTGAAACTATTCGGCTTTATTCGTGGTTTAGCCCTCATTTCCAACCGGATTATTTCAAAATTTGAAATTACTCCGCGGTTCAGACATCGATCAAAACCATTAGTATCAAATTTTGAAACTAAGCCGAACTTCGCTTGTCTCATCCGGGAGATCCGGCCTGCCGAGCGGGCGTTCCATGGGAAACTGATGAGAATTTTAATAGAACAGATGAGAATATTGAATTCGAATGCGCCCCTCGTTCCGTCATAATAACGGTAGACGCCGCGGCGCGGCGCGGGCTGCACCGCGAACGGGCGTAACCAGACGCATTCAGGGAGGTCTTAGGGCAGGATGAAAAAGAAATGGTTGCTTGTGCTTATGACGGGAATCATGCTGACGGCGGCCGCATGCGGCAACAACGGCGGCGGAGGAAATACGGGAGGCAATAGCGGCGGCGACAACGGGGCAAGCGGCGGCAATGCGGGAAGCGGCAGCGGCACGCCGCAGGTCGGGGTAGCCATCTATAAATTCGACGATACGTTCATGACCGGCGTCCGCAACGCGATGTCGGCATCGGCGGAAGGCAAGGCGAAGCTGGACATCGTGGACAGCCAGAACGCGCAGCCGACGCAGAACGAGAAGATCGACCTGTTCATTTCCAAAAAATACGATTCGATGATCATTAACCCGGTCGACCGCACGGCGGCGGGCGTCATCATCGACAAGGCGAAGGGCGCCGACATCCCGGTCGTGTTCCTCAACCGCGAGCCGATCGCCGAGGACATGAACAAATGGGATAAAGTATTCTACGTCGGCGCGAAGGCGGAGGAGTCCGGCACGATCTCCGGCCAGCTGATCGTCGACTACTGGAAGGCGAATCCGGCCGCCGACAAGAACGGCGACGGCAAGCTGCAGTACGTCATGCTGACGGGCGAGCCCGGCCACCAGGACGCCGAGCTGCGGACGAAGTTCTCCGTGCAGGCGATCCAAGACGCGGGCATCGAGGTCGAAGCGCTGGCCGAAGACACGGCGATGTGGGACCGCGTGAAGGGCCAGGAGAAGATGCAGACGTTCCTGGCGTCGCACGGCGACAAGATCGAGGCGGTGCTGGCGAACAACGACGACATGGCGCTCGGCGCGATCGAGGCGCTGAAGGCGGCGGGCTACTTTGCGGGCGACAAACACATGCCGGTCGTCGGCGTGGACGCGACGGCTCCGGCCATTCAGGCGCTGCAGGACGGCACGCTGCTCGGCACGGTGCTCAATGACGCCAAGAACCAGGGCGCGGCTTCGGTTGCGATCGCCGCGGCGCTCTCCAAAGGCGAGACGCCTACCAAAGAAAACACCGGATTCGATATTACCGACGGCAAATACGTTTGGATCGCATACAAGAAAATCACCAAGGACAATGTAGCCGACGCGCAATAATCAGGTTCGGGAGCGAGGGGCAGCGGCATGCATCAATGGCGTTGCCCCTCGCTCGCCTTTTGGGGGGGAGAAGGAAATGGCGGAGCAAAACGTGCTGGAAATGCGGGGAATATCGAAAGCCTTTCCCGGCGTGCAGGCGCTAAGCAGCGTAACTTTAAACGTGAAGCCCGGCACCGTGCATGCTTTGATGGGCGAGAACGGAGCCGGCAAATCGACTTTGATGAAATGCTTGTTCGGCATCTATAAGCCCGATGAGGGCGAAATTTATATCGACGGAAGCAAGACGGCGATCAACAGCTCGAAGGACGCGCTAAGCAGCGGCATATCCATGATCCATCAGGAGCTGCATCCGGTTCCGCACCGGAGCGTGATGGAAAATATATGGCTCGGCCGGTTTCCGATGTTCGGCTACGGGCCGTTCAAGCTGGTCAACGAAAAACGAATGTACGAGGATACGCTGGTCCTGTTCCGCGACCTGGAGATCGACGTCGATCCGCGCGCGCGCACGGGCTCGCTCTCGGTCTCGAAAATTCAGTCGCTCGAAATCGCGAAAGCGGTTTCGTTCAACTCGAAGGTGATCGTGATGGACGAACCGACGTCCTCGCTCACCGGCAACGAGGTGGAGCAGCTGTTCGGCATCATCAACCGGCTGCGGGAGCGCGGCGTATCCATTATTTATATATCGCACAAGATGGAAGAGATTTTGCGCATATCCGACGAGGTTACGATTATGCGCGACGGCAAATATATCGGCACATGGCCGGCGGGCGAGCTGACGACCGACCTGATCATTACGCGCATGGTCGGCCGGGATTTGACGGAGCGGTTCCCCGAGCGGACCAACGTGCCGGGCGAGACGATGATGAAGGTGGAGAAGCTCAGCTCGCCGAACCCGAAGTCGTTCCGGGACGTGTCGTTCGAGCTGAAGCGCGGGGAAATTCTCGGCCTCGGCGGCCTCGTCGGCGCCCAGCGGACGGAGCTCGTCGAGGCGCTGTTCGGCCTGCGGGGCGTGGCGTCCGGCACGATCTCGATCGGCGGAAAGCCGGTGAAGATCAAGTCGCCGTCCGACGCCAAGAAGCATAAGATCGCGCTGCTGACCGAGGAGCGGCGGGTGACGGGGATCTTCCCCGTGCTGTCGGTTTACGAGAATACGATCATCGCGAATTTAGGCCGCTATCAGAATAAGATGGGGCTGCTGAACGAGCGCAAAGGCAAAGAAGAAGCCGCGCGCAACGTCGAGAAGCTAAGGACGAAGACGCCGTCGGTCAATACGCAGATCCGCAACCTGTCGGGCGGCAACCAGCAGAAGGTGCTGCTCGCGCGCTGGCTGCTGACGGAGCCGGATATTTTATTGCTGGATGAGCCTACGCGCGGCATCGACGTCGGCGCGAAATACGAAATTTATACGATTATTACGGAGCTCGCGAAGCAAGGCAAAAGCATTATCATGATTTCCTCCGAAATGCCGGAGCTGCTCGGCATGTCCGATCGGATCATGGTCATGAGCGAGGGCCGCATGACGGGCATCGTGGACGGCAGGCAGGCAACGGAACAGGAGATCATGCGGCTCGCCGCGCAGCAGCGGACGGCTGAACCAGGAGGGAAAACCAATGAATTCGCAAGCACTGTTTAAAGTAAAAGATTATTTGGCGCAGCGGGCCATCTTCGTCGTCTTGATCCTGCTCGTCATCGGGATCGCCATTGCCGACCCGAACTTTCTCGCTTTCTCCACGCTGCGGGACATTATGCAGCAGTCGTCGACCCGGCTCATTATCGCGCTTGGCGCGGCGTTCATCCTCATTACGGGGGGCACCGACCTGTCCTCCGGCCGCGTCGTCGGCTTGACAGCCGTCATCTCGGCCTCCTTGCTGCAGATCGAGACGTACACGAACCGATTTTTCCCGGATCTGCCGCACTTATGGGTCGGACTTCCGATCATCGTCGGCATTGTCGTCGGCCTGCTGGTCGGTCTGGTGAACGGGCTCATCGTCGCCAAACTGCACGTGCCGCCTTTCATCGCTACGCTAGGCACGATGGTCGGCATTTACGGGCTTAATTCCCTCTACTTCGACATGGAGCCGAACCAATCGCAGCCGATCGGCGGACTGCGTCCGGACTTCACGAAGTGGGGCTCGGGCTATATCGATCTGGGTGGCGGCTACACCATCCCTTACATCGTCATTATCGCGCTCGTCGTCGCGCTGATTTGCTGGGTCGTCTTCAATAAGACGCGCCTTGGCAAAAACATGTACGCGATCGGCGGCAACGTGCAGGCGGCGCATGTATCGGGCATTAACGTCGCCCGCAACCTGATTATGATCTACGCGATTTCCGGCGCGCTGTACGGCCTTGCCGGCGTGCTGGAGGCGGCGCGGACGGGCGGCGCGACGAACAACTACGGCAACATGTACGAGCTCGACGCGATCGCGGCCTGCGTCGTCGGCGGCGTGTCGACCGCCGGAGGCGTCGGCACCGTGCCCGGCGTCGCGGCGGGCGTGCTGATCTTCGGCGTCATCAACTACGGCTTGACGTACATCGGAGTCAGCCCGTATTGGCAGCTCATCATCAAGGGTCTCATCATCGTGGCGGCGGTCGCCTTCGACATCCGCAAATATATGGCGAAGAAATAGCATTCCTTCTAAATAGAGGGACTGTCATCGAAAGGACCAATCGCCCTTCCGGGAAGCTGCATCTCTGCAAGAAAAGACACCGTCATGGTGTCTTTTTTGCGTTCCCAGGGAGAAAAATAAAGCTATAATGAGACGTACGGAAAGTCGAAACCTGTCTCGGAAGGACGGATGCAGCGGCATGAATGCCATCAGAAGCAAAGCCTATTCCTATCTTCAAAACTTTTCCCTTAAACGGAGAATCGTCATCCTGTTTATCGCGGGCTCCCTTATCCCGTTTGCCGGGATCGGGCTGATCTCGTACTTCACGATCGACTCGATTTTGTTCAACAAAATCCAATTGGGCATCCAAAGCAACTTGAAGCAGGTCCAGCTTTCGCTCGAGAACACGATCAGCAACATGAGCCATGTGTCGCAGCAGCTGTCCTTCGACGGGACCGTGGGGAAGAAGCTGGACCAGTTCTTGCTCGGGGACGGGCCGTACGAGACATGGAGCCTGTCGAGCGAAATCAAAAGCGAGGTGGGAACGATTACGTTCACCAACCCGAACATCGGCCTCACGATGTATTACGTCGCCAAGGACGGCACGTATCTGTTCGAAAATTTGAACGCGGTCAAGCATTTCGATCCGGGCAAGCTCCCCGTGCTCGACGTGACGAACAAAATCACGTATCATGCCCCGCATACGAGCCAGGACGGGCTGAACAACCATAACGTGCTGTCCATTCTAAGAAAGGCGGGCATTCCGGATCGCGACGATATTTATATTTACATCGAGTCGGGCTTCAAGCTGGCGCAGAACATTTTGGAAACCGACCGGCTCAGCCAAAGCTCGCACCATCTGCTGCTAAGCGGCGACGGAACGATCGCGTTCAGCGAGCTTCCGGGCGTTTTTCCGGCGAACGGCGCGTTCCCCGGGCAGCATTCCGGCGCCGACCACGGCACGTATCGCGATTATTATTGGTTCAAGGGCACGAGCACGCAAGGCTGGAGCATCGTATCCGTCATTCCGAAGGCGGAGTATAACAAGGAGAGGAACCGGTGGCTCGTCCAAATCGTGATCTTCTCCCTCCTGGTGCTGGCCATCAGCCTCCTGCTCGCTTGGCTGCTCTGGAAGATGGTGTACCGCCCGCTGACCAAGTTTCACAAGGAAATGAAGCGGGCGGGCCAGAGCGATTTCCGCACCGGTTCGGAGAGGACGTACATTCCGGAGTTCGATTATTTGCTGCGGGAATTCGGGGAGATGAAGCAGCAAATCGGGGCTTTGTTTCTCGAGGTGGAGCAGAAGGAGAAGCGCAGGGCGGATCTGGAGATCGAGAAGCTTCGCTATCAGATCAACCCGCATTTTCTGATGAATACGCTCGACACCGCGCACTGGCTGGCCGTCATGAACGGCCAGAACGAGATCGACCAGCTCGTCGTCTCGCTGAACAAGCTGCTGTATTACAATCTGGGCAAGCTGGGCGAGCAGGCGACCGTCAGGGAGGAGCTGGAGGCGCTGAGGGAATATTTGACGCTGCAGCAAATCCGCTACGACTTCCAGTTCAACGTCCGTATGGAAGCCGACGAGCATGTGCTGGATATGGTCATTCCGAGGTTCATTCTGCAGCCGCTCGTGGAGAACGCGCTTTATCACGGCTTGAACGACCAAGGGAGCATTCGCGTGGACGTGAAGTACGACGGCTTCATCGAGCTGTCCGTTCACGACAACGGCGAAGGGATGACGGAGGAGACGATCCGGCATCTGCTGCATAACGACCAGGTCGAGAAGAAAAAAGTCGGCATGGGGATCGGCATGAATTACGTGAAGCGGATGATCGAATTTTATTACGACGGGCAGGCGACGATGCAGATCAAGAGCGAATTGGGCAAGGGAACAAGCGTCATATTAAGATTACCGGCGATGGAGGCGGAGAGAGACGTATGATTAAGGTGCTCGTAGTGGACGATGACAAGCTGGTGCGCAAAGGGCTTATATCGGCGATGCCTTGGGCCGAATTCGGCATGCAGGTGGTCGGGGAAGCGAACAACGGCGAGAAGGCGCTGGAATTTCTGCAGGCGAATCCGGTCGATCTGCTGCTGACGGATCTGGCGATGCCGGTCATGTCGGGCATCGAATTGATGCGCAGCGCCCGCAGGCTGTATCCGGAGCTGTATATCGTCGTCCTGACCCTTCACCAGGATTTCGATTATATCCAGGAAGCGCTGCGGCTCGGGGCGATCGATTATATCGCCAAGGTGCAGCTGGAGAAGGAACGGTTCGAGGAAGTGCTCGGAAGGGTGCATGCCCGGATTCAGGAAGAGAGGAAGAAGAGCGCGGCCGCAGGTTACGGTGGGGAGGATTTGTTCTACGAGGACCGGCCGGGCGTCGGCCGGGGGACGAGATCCGCGGACGACCCGGGCAAGGAATACGACGCCGACGGGAGTGCTCTGGCCGGCGCGAAGGGGCAATGGCTGGCGCTCGAATGGATCCACGACGACGCGCTGTACGCGAAGCTGCGGGACGAGCTGAAGGCGATGCGGCTGTCCGCGTCCCGGCTGATCTCGTTCTTCTACGCCATCGAGAGCGAATGGAAGCGCGTGTATGCCGCGGTGACGGATCGGCGCGTCGCGGAGCCCGGGCCGTTCGACAACTGGCTCGAAGCGGAGGCTTGGCTGCAGTCGGTCCGCGACCTGACCGCGCAAGTCGCGGGCGGCAAGCCTTATTCGCAGGAGGTCGTGGACTGCGTCATGAAGGCGGTCAAGATCGTCCAGGAAGAGCTGGACAAGCAGCTGTTCGTAATGGAGGTCGCGAGGAGAGTCAACATGAGCCGCAGCTACTTCAGCCAGTGCTTCAAGGAAATTACGGGCAAATCCTTTAACGAATATTTGCGGCAGACCCGCATCGAGAAAGCGAAGGATTACTTGACGCATACGAACAAATCGGTCCAATGGATCGCGGAGCATACGGGCTATATGGACGAAAAATATTTCAGCCGCTTATTCCGGGAGTATACGGGCATGCTGCCGAGCGAGTACCGGCAGAAGCCGCAAGGGTAGATAAACGTCTGCGCGAGTATCGCGGAAGGTCGCGAGGGTAGACGAACGTCTGCCGCCAGGGGGGAGAGACGTCCAGCCCGCGAGAAACTTCCGGCGGCGTTCTACCCATTTCCGCGAGCCGGCTCTAACGTAAGAACGCTTTCATCGGTGCTATCCTATAGGCGTGGCTCATTTATTACGATCAAAGGGGAGATAGAAGATGAAAGCGACAAAAAAAAGCGTGCTCTTGGCGCTGGCGGCGCTCCTTGTCACGGTAACCGCGTGCTCTTCCGGGAATCAGCCGCCCGCTGGCGGCAATGTAAGCGAAGGCGCCGCTTCCGGGAACGGCGGAGCGACGGCTCCGGCGGAGACGGCCGATCCTTTCGGCAAGTACGAGACGCCCGTTACGATCAACGTGGGGCAGGCGATCGATCCGACGGACAAAAGCTTGCCGCAGGGCGATACGCCGGAGAATAACCAATATACAAGACATATCAAGGAACAGCTGAACATCGATACGAAAATCATATGGCAAACGGCCTCGGGCCAGGATTACGATCAGAAGGTCAACCTGTCCATCGCGAGCGACGACCTGCCCGACCTCGTCATCGTAAACGACGCGCAGCTCAGGCAGATGGTGAAGGCCGGCCAGGTGGAGGATTTGACGGAAGCGTTCGAGCAATACGCGTCTCCGGCCATCAAAGGCATCATCGAGAAGACCGAAGGGCGCGCGCTCGACGCGGTCACGTTCGACGGCAAGATGATGGCGCTCCCTAACGTAACCGCGCGGGGCGACGCCGTCCACACGATGTGGATCCGCAAAGATTGGCTCGATAAGCTCGGCCTCGAAGTGCCGAAGACGGTCGAAGAGCTGGAGAAGGTGGCCAAAGCGTTCGTCGAGGGCGATCCGGACGGCAACGGCCAGGCGGATACGATCGGCATTACCGGCCAGCAGGCGGGCGGCAAGCTGTACGCGAACTTCCTGGCATCGAGCAATAACACATTCGGCCTTGATCCGATCTTCTCCGCGTTCAACGCGTATCCGGGCTTCTGGCTGGAAGGCGAGGACGGCAAGCCGGTCTACGGCTCCATTCAGCCGCAGGTGAAGGAAGCGCTGGCCAAGCTGCGCGACATGTATGCCGGCGGCGCGATCGACCGCGAGCTGAGCATCCGCAAGGACGCGGCCGAGCCGGTCATCAGCGGCAAGTCTGGCATCTTCTTCGGTCCGTTCTGGATGGGCTACTGGCCGCTTCCGGACGCGATCAAGAACGACCCGAACGCCAATTGGCAGTCCTATGCGCTGCCGCTCGACAAGAACGGCGAATTCAGCCCGCACATGGCGACGCCTTCGACGCAATTCCTGGCGGTTCGCAAGGGCTACGAGCATCCGGAAGCCGCGCTTAAATTGATGAACCTGCTCGTCCGGGACGAAGCGAAATTCGACGTAAGCGTATCCTTGAATCACTATCCGGTACGGATCGTGTACGCGCCGGTCGACGAGATCGAGTACTCGCTGACCGCGCTCAAGGAAGTGCTGGCCGGAACGAAGACGGCGGCCGATCTGGACATCCCGGGCTACAAGCTGCTCGCGGACGATGCGACGAAGATCGGCAAAGCGAAGCTCGAGCCGTTCGACAACAACGACATTAAGTATTGGAATACCGAAGACATCGGCACGTGGAGCCGCATGTACTCGATCTTCGTCGGCGGCGCGCCGCTGCTCGAGCCGCGCAACGAAGTGTACAGCCTCGTTTATTCCCAGACCAAGACGATGGAGAGCCGCTGGGCGAACCTCGAGAAGCTGGAAACCGAAACTTTCCTGAAAATCATTATGGGCGCGGCACCGATCGATGCCTTCGATCAATTCGTCGAGGATTGGAAGAAGCAGGGCGGCGATAAGGTAACGCAAGAAGTCGAAGAGGAAGTCAAAGGCTAATCCAATCGGCGCGGGCGGCGGACACGGATTCCGCCGCCTTACTTCTAAAATATAAGAAGTAGGAGTGGGAATAATCATGAGAAACAGAAGCTTCGAGAAGCACTACTACCTTATGCTTCTGCCCGGCTTGATTTGGCTAGTCTTGATTAACATCGTCCCGATGAGCGGCATTGTGATGGCATTTCAGGATTTTAACCCGGGCGCGGGCATTTGGAAATCGGAATGGATCGGTTTAGAGAACTTCGAATACATGTTCGTGCTGTCCGACAGCAAGACGGTATTATTTAATACGATTTACATCGCGGTGCTGAAAATTATCGGCAACCTGATCGTCCCCCTCGTCTTCGCGCTTATGCTGAACGAGCTGCGCATGCAGATCGTGAAGCGCTGGGTGCAGACGATCGTCTATTTGCCTCATTTTCTGTCCTGGGTCATTTTGTCGGGAATTTTGCTCGACGTCTTCGCATTCAAAGGGCCGGTCAACTCCCTCCTGGGAGCGTTCGGCATCGAACCCGTCCTGTTCTTCGCGCGGGCGGACCTTTTTCCTTATATTATCGTAGGAAGCGACGTGTGGAAGGAATTCGGCTTTAACACGATCATATATTTGGCGGCGCTCACTTCGATCAATCCGGCGCTGTACGAAGCGGCCGCGATCGACGGGGCGACGCGGATGAAGCGCTTGTGGCACGTGACGCTTCCCGGCATTACGACGACGATCGTCCTGCTCGCCGTCTTAAGCCTCGGGAACGTGCTTAACGCGGGCTTCGACCAAATCTTCAACCTGTACAACCCGCTCGTCTATTCGACCGGGGATATTATCGATACGTGGGTATACCGCTCGGGCCTTCTGAACCTTCAGTTCAGTCTGGCGACGGCGATGGGACTGTTGAAATCGGTGGTCAGCTTTGTTTTAATCGTCGTTTCCTACCTGCTTGCCTCCAAATTCGCGAACTACCGCATCTTTTAAAAAGACAAGAAAGCATAAATTCGAAAGGAGCATGGACCATGGTTAAGGAACAATCATACGTCTCCAAGCTGTTTGATATCGCGCTGCTCGTCGTCCTGATCGTCATCGCGCTCGTATGCGTCATGCCGATCTGGTATACGCTCGCCGTCTCGTTAAGCGACAAGGCCGCGGCCGCAGCGGGAAGCGTCCGGTTATGGCCGGTCGGCTTCAACTGGAATTCGTATCAGACGATCATGACCGACTCGAAGTTTTTCAATTCGTTCGGCATTTCCTTGCAGCGGGTCGTGCTCGGCTCCGTCATCAATTTCGCGGTTACGGTGCTGCTCGCGTACCCGTTGTCGAAGTCGGTCAGGGATTTCCGTCTGCGCAACGTCTTTATGTGGCTGCTCGTCTTCTGCATGCTCTTCAACGGCGGCTTGATTCCTTGGTATATGGTCATGAAAAATTACGGCTTGATGGACACGATCTGGGCGCTCGTGCTGGCGGGCGGCGTGCAGGTGTTCCACGTCATTCTCGTCGTGAACTTCTTCCGGAACCTGCCGAAGGAGCTCGAGGAGGCGGCGCTCGTGGACGGCGCGGGGCCTTGGTATATGCTCGTGCGGCTCTTCGTCCCGCTGGCCGTTCCGGTGCTCGCGACGATTACGCTGTTCAGCATCGTGTACCACTGGAATGAATTTTTCCACGGGCTCGTGCTCATGTCGTCGGCCGAGAAATATCCGCTGCAAACCTATATCCAGCAGCTCGTCGTCGTCATCGATACGACCAGCATGACGGAGGATGAATACAAGAAGCTGAGCGAGCTGTCCAATCAGACGCTGAACGCGGCCAAAATCTTCATCGCCATGATTCCCGTCCTGGTCATTTATCCGTTCCTGCAGCGCTTCTTCATTCACGGCATTACGCTTGGATCGGTCAAGGAATAGGTGGAGCAACTTATGCGTCATGCGGCGCCATAAGCGGCCGAAGCGTCGAGTGATCCGCCCTCTCAGGCAGCGCGTCTCATGCCGAAGCATGCAGAAGTGCAGGCTTTCTGCCGCTTCGTTCGTGCAGCGAAGCAAATGGCTGCGAATGTGCATCTTTTTCATTTGATAAGCACAAAAAGGGGGCTCACGTGCCGAATTGCCTGCACAATCGCAGGCATTCCGTTCTGCTGCTTCATCGATAGGGTAAAGGCTGCACAATCGCAGGCATTGCGCAAAGGGTTCTTTATTGTTTTGATAAATGAAGAAGGGGCGTCCTTCCGTCATCTCGCGATGACTTCGGGACAGCCCCTTATGCCGTTTTCGATGCGGTATCCGGCTTATTGCACCATATGGTTCGCATACGGGAACTGCGAGGAATAGCCGCTGAACTGCTGATAATGTTGATCCAGCTTGTTCTGCTGCTCGGCCTCCAGCTTGTAGTGCCCTTTGCGGAACATCAATTCGAACAGTTCGTATTGGCATTGATGCGTTTCGTTCAGAATCGTCATAATATCCTGATGCAGGGCGGTATGGCTCGCTTCGCGCGCCGATACGTTGAAGCTGTCGGTCAGGTACTTCTCCGTCGCCAGGATGTCGTTGACGCGGTCGCGGTCATTGAGCTCCGGGCCTTTCACCTGCGGCTCGTTGGCCGGCTTCGGGTTTTTGATCGTCTGCGAGCCTTGGTTTTGGCTCATGCCTTGATTCATGCCTTGATTCATGGGCGCGGCCTCCTTTTATTGTTGTTGCTGCTGCTGCTGGGTTTGGGGAACTTTGGACATTTCGAGCGTATTGTTGTTCTGCAGATGCTTCAGCAGCATAGTATAATGTCTTTGATGCATCTGGCCGGCTTTGTCGATCGCTTGGGCGATTTCCGGATCGGTGCATTCCTGCGCGAAATGACGGCATTTCTTCATTGCCAAAATTTCCCACGACAATTGGTCGGATAAATACAGCGAGTCTTTGACGGTAATGACCTGAGGCGGCGTCTGCATCAGCGGAGCCTGCTGCTGCGATTGGTTTTGCTGCGTTTGCATGTGTAGTCTCCTTTAATCGGAATTTACCTATAGCTTGCCTAAAAAAGAAAAAAATAACCGCCGGCATCCGATCGAATTCGGCGCCCGCGGCAGAAGAGGGGGAACGACATGGCCGACCTGTCTTTCATGCCATTAATGATCGAACGGATATGCCGCGATGCGGTCGGAGAACCGGCGCAGCATATGGAAAGGATGACCTTCGGCCACTGCAATGTCGTCTACGAAGTCAAGACGGCGGACAGGGAGCTGATTGTCCGGACGAACGAGGACCCGGCCGTGCTGCGGGGCACGGAGGCCAATCTGGCGGTGCTGCTGGACTTGGGCCTTCCCGTTCCGAAGGTGCTGCACGCCGATTTGAGCGCGGCGGAATATCCTTTCGCTTATCTCGTCCTGCCCAAAATTCCCGGCTGCGACTTGAGATACGCGCTGCCGGGCATGACCGGCGCTCAAATGACCGCGCTGGCGGGGCAAATCGTCTCGTTCCAGCGCATTGTCGGGCAGCTGCCGCAAGGCTCCGGCTTCGGATGGGTGCCGATCGGGGAGAAGGGGCCGTTCCGCAGCTGGGCCGACGTGATCGAGCGGGATCTGAACAAGCATTTCGATCAAGCCGCCCGCAGCTTGACGGAAGCGGAGATCGGAACCTTAACGGAGCAAGCGGAGAGCTTCCGCGGCTACTTCGGCCAGGTGGAGCCCCGCTGCTTCCTGGACGACATCACGATCAAGAACGTCATCATGCAGGACGGGGAGCTGCAGGGAATGATCGACTTTGACAGCGTCTGTTACGGCGATCCCCTCTATATGGCCGCCCTGACGCAGACGGCCGTCGTATCGGATGTGCCCGGGAAGGACGCGATCTTTTATATAGAGGAGCTTTGCCGGCTGTGGGGGATGGACGGCCGTCAACGGGCTATCGTCGATTTCTACTCCTGCGTGCATGGCCTTAGCTTCCTCTCGTTCTACGGAAGCGATCCCGGGCAGGCGGAATACCGCGATCGGGTAGTCGCGTTTATGAAGGAACGGCTGTCGGCGGGACGGGCGAAGTACTGAACGAATTCGGATTAAGCCTTGAACAATAAGGGAGGCGCGTGATGCGGGTCCATTTATTTTTGGAACAAAGCGATTTCAAATTCGAGCCGTGGGAAGAGGCGGTGCCCGAGATCAAGAAATGGATCGACGATCACGTCATTGCGGTTGCCGAAGGTCACAACCTCAATCATGCCGTTATTCATATCCAATGCGCCGACGCCGTATCGCTCAAGTTCGGCGTGCGCGATCTGCACCGGGAACAATCGCCGATGATCGCGGCGATGGAGGATAGCGTGGTAAGCGATTATGAGGATGCCGGCTTCGATTATTGGGACAGCATTCCTCCGTTTGGCGTAGTCGAGCTGTATGCGCTCGAATTAACGCATAGGCCGGACGTTACCGAGGCCGAACTTGAAGCGTTTTTCCTTCTCGCCGTAAATTTTTTGCTTAACTCGTTTATGATGATCGCGTTTCGCGGCAGCGAAGTGGAGCATGTCGAGCGCTATAT
Source organism: Paenibacillus arenilitoris (assembly GCF_014705655.1). GTDB lineage: Bacteria > Bacillota > Bacilli > Paenibacillales > Paenibacillaceae > Pristimantibacillus > Pristimantibacillus arenilitoris. Next base: position 108,689 of record NZ_JACXIY010000024.1, read on the forward strand.
GGAGGATACGATCCGCTGGGCGAGAGCCTATACGTATCAGGGCGAGACCTGCTTTCGTTATAAACACCCTGGCTGGTGAAATTTAGAAATAACTTTTAAATACAAAAAACACGATGGTATAATAGGGACTATGGAATCAAAAAAAGATGGAAAATTCAAGGAGTATAGTCATGCCTAAACCTACCAAGCTTTTTATCAGTTCTGTAGCTCAGGATACCCTTACAGGACTAAGAGCAACAGCATTTGATGAATTAGCAACACTTGGTCATTTTCCCGAGATGTTTGAAAAAACGTTTGGACCGTGGCCTATGAATGCGACCGGCATACAGCATTGTCTTGATAAGGTTAAAGAATGTGATGTGTATTGCTTGTTCATTCATAGTAAAGCCGGGAGCATGACATCAAGTGGTCGGACGATTACTCACCTAGAATTTTTAAAAGCAATTGAAGAGGATAAAGTTTTGGTGCTATTTGCTGAAACGACGATAAAAAGTAAATATTTCGGTAGTATCCGTTGGATCATAAAAGATTTCGTTGATGAATTTATTAAAACGAACGCTCATACTCCTAATTACATAGAAATTTGTAACTATCTAGAAATAAAATCGGAAGAAGTTAACTCTGACATCCCGTCCAAACATAACATAGAAATGTATGTTTGGGTTCTTTTGTACGATATTGTAGATGTTCACGGAAAGTATATAGAGGATTTGTCTTATGGCACCAGCGTTCCTTGGAAATCTTATTTAAGCGATTTGTTACGACAGGGAGTTAATTTGATCCCTAAAAGCAAAATAGCTTCTGAAAGCATGCAGTTGGCTAACGCCTTTGGCGATTTTACTGATTTCACATTGCTGGTTCTGGCAAGTCATCTGCGTATTAATGATTTCATTAATCTCCCAAGACTTTTATCAAGATTAATTTCGGCATTACGGGGTGCAAATATTACAAAAGATTTTCCGCCGCTCGAAAGAACAATCGGTAAAGTGAAAACTTGTTCTGCGGTGTGTTTGTTTCAACGAGAGGGCAATATACTGAAAACAGTTCAAAGCGCAGGGGATACTGATGGAGATAATGACTTTACTATCGATGATCCGGATTCGTTTGTCGCTTATACTTATCATAATGTAACCGATGAGGAACCTGCTTTATTTTACCTTGAGTCAAAGCGCATGTTTTATTTTACATTCAAAATCGGAGAGTACGTCATTTCTTACCATTTTCCTGAAGAAACACAGTGGAACCAACAAATGTTTACTGACTATACCGAGGATATAATTGATGGTATAATAAATTCACATGCTAACACTTTTATATTCGATTTCATGAATTTCACAATAAGGGGGCTACAGAAATGAATTTGAAGAGAAGCATACAAGTTAGGACACCGGAAACAGGTGGAATTTGGAATATCAAACATGTTTCTGCAGCCCCTACAAAAACGATTGTAGCCATTAATAAACAGGCAGTGAAGCTTGCAGTCACAGCAAAATTGCCGAATCTAGCTAAGGATACCGTTTTATTTGTGGAAACTAAGAGAGCCTCGGGATTAGACTCACTTAAAAAAAACCAACGTCTGAAAGAACTAAATAAATCATGGCATGAAATAAACAGAACATAATTTTCAGTTAACAGAAAATGAGTTTACAATAGAACGGCAGTCCGGGGCATTCAATGTTATGTCCGGACCGCCGTTTTATTTTGCTTGAAGCAATTCCGTGATCCTCACATAGGTACATGCATACAAGGCTGCCGGCTCCATCCGTCAGCCTCTTTTCCATGCGCGAAAGTTACATCCCGTCCCATTCATTGTATACTTATTAACATAGTGTTAACGGCCATCGTCGATCTAACTTACTAAACGGGATGTGTTCGGGTATGCAAAACTGGAAGCGAACGATGTGGATTTTATGGGTAGGCGTGCTGCTTTGCAGCTCCAGCTACACGATGGCGGTGCCTTTTCTGCCGCTGTTTCTGTTCGATCTCGGCGTCGGGCAATCGTCGGTAAATTTGTGGGCGGGCATCGTCCACTCCTCCGCCTTCCTCGTCGGGGCCGTCATGGCGCCGTTCTGGGGCTCGATGGCGGACAAGTACGGCAAGCGCAAAATGGTCATTCGGGCGGGGATCAGCCTGGCAATCATCTATTCGTTAATTTCCGTCGTGCAGACGCCCTGGCAGCTGATCGTCGTCCGCATGCTGCACGGCTTCGTCGGCGGATTCGTGCCCGCCTCGATGGCGATCGTGGCGACCGTCGCCCCGGCGAATAAGATGGGCCAGAGCCTGGGCATTATGCAAGCAGGGACGATGACGGGCGGCATTCTCGGCCCGTTCTTCGGGGGACTGCTCGCGACGGCCTTCGGGCTGCGAATGTCGTTCGTCGTATCGGGAGCGATCATCTTCCTCGCTACGATAGCGGTCATCTTCTGGGTGAAGGAAGGCCATTCGAGAGGCGAAGCGAAGAAGTCGACGTACTGGGGCAATTTGAAATACGCCTTCACGAACGCGACGCTCCGAAATTTGCTGCTGCTCCTGCTAATCTTCCAAATTTCCTACAATATGATCCAGCCGCTGCTTACGCTCCATATCGCCGACCTGCAGGGGAATGTGCGCGACGCGGTGCTGACGAGCGGCTACGTCATCTCGCTCATCGGCATTGCCGGCATCATCGCTTCGCCGCTGTGGGGCCGCGCGGGCGAGCGGCTCGGGCATATGCGGATGCTGGCGTTCTGCATGGCGGGCGCGGGGCTCGTCGTCTGCTTTCAATATTTCGTCGACCGGCTGTGGCTGTTCACGTTCGTGCAGTTCGTGTTCGGGCTGTTCATCGCGGGCATCGCGCCGACCGTCAATACGCTGTTCGTGAAGAGCACGCCGGAGGAATTCCGGGGCCGGTCGTTCGGCATGACGGCGAGCGCCAACCAGCTCGGCTCGATGATCGGCCCGCTGATCGGCGGGGTGCTGGGCCTTTACCTGAGCATCCATTGGATATTCGTCACGTCGGGCCTCATTCTGGCCGCCGCGGGATTATCCGTAATGGCCGGGAGGCCGGCGAAGAAGGGCATGCCGGAGCGGCAATGATTCAGGCAGAGGAGGCGGCGCATGCGCTTAGGGAGCTTGTACGGCAAATACATCAAAAACAATTTGTTCATGAAAATCATTTTGCTGTTCGCCCTGATTACGATCGTAACGATCATCACCTTCTCCTATCTCATGTACCTCTCGATGTCCCAATCCGCCCTTCAGCGGCAGCTGGACGTGCAGAGGAGGGCGATGGAGAGCGTCAGCGGCTACATCGGCGGCAAATACGAGTCGGTTCAGACGATGATGGTGAACGTCTACCGGGACGAGGAGCTGGCGTTCAACCTGTCGTACCTGATGGAGAACCCTTATCCCGAATACGTCGAGCACCGGCTGGACAAGTACTATAACGACAACAGCACCTCGACGGACGTGGTGCAGTTTTTCCGGAACCGGCTCGACGACGACCGGGACATTCGCAGCCTCATGCTGTACAGCGCGGAGCTGCAGCAGCTGTATACGTTCAACGACGCCAGACAATTCAAAATCGTATCCGCCAACGCGGCCAACTCCTTCATCCCCGACGCGATGTACCTGGAGGAGGACTCGAACGTATCGATTCCGAACGTCTGGGTGAAGAAGGCGATCGACCTCGAGGACCAGCCGCTCTTCTCCGTCCGGGTGCCGGTGAACAACAAGCAGTCGCTGCGCAACATCGGGCAGCTGCTCGTCTACTTCGAGTCGAACGAATTGATGGAGAACCTCGCCCGTTTCGAGGAGAAAATTATGGGCTCGATCGTGGTGCTGTCCGCGGACGGGGATGTCATCTTCGATTCCTCGGGACGCGGATACGGCGGCAAGTATCCGTATTTCGAGCAGGTGAGCGCCTCTTTGTCGGACGGGGAGGTCGCGGACAACTTTATTATGAACAAGTCGATGCATACGCAGGGCGGCTTCACGGTGCTCAGCATGGTGCCGAAGGCCGAGCTTGAAGCGTCGTACGTCGGGCTGCGCCGGACGATCGTGACGATCAGCTCGATCTGTATTTTCTTCACGATTCTCATTCCTTCCTTGTTCATCGGCAACTTCGCCAAGCGGACGCACAACATCATCCGGTTCACCCGCAAGGTGAAGCAGGGCGATTTGTCCGCGCGGATCGAGGACGTGAAGGAGGACGAGCTCGGCCAGATCAGCAAGAGCTTCAACGACATGCTCGAGGAGCTCAACCAATATATCGACCGGGTGTACAAGGCGGAAATCAAGCAGAAGCATACCGAGCTTGCCGCGCTCGAAGCAAGGGTCAACCCACATTTCCTGTACAACACGCTGGAGGTGATCCGGATGCGGGCCGTCTCGCAGGGCGCGGGCGACGTCGGGGAGATGATCTACAGCCTGTCGGTGCTCTTCAAGAGCTACGTGCAGCAGAAGCCGAACTATACGCTGCAGGACGAGCTTGAAGCTTGCAGGCTCTATCTCGAGCTGTTCCGTATCCGGTACAAGGACAAGTTCGCTTACGACATCCGCTGCGAGCCGGGGCTTAAGGGCAAGGCGGCGTTGAAGATGTCGCTGCAGCCGGTCATCGAGAACTACATTCTGCACGGGCTGCGAACGGACCGCCACGACAACCGGATCGAGATCGCGGTCCGCAAGGATGGCGATCTTATCCGGGCCGAGGTAACGGATAACGGCAAAGGGATTGAGCCCGGGCGGATGGAAGAGATCAGGCGGGGGCTGGACGATCCGGACGCGAATGCGGAGTCGTTCGGCCTGCGCAGCATCCATGAGCGGCTGCGGCTGCTCTACGGACCGGGCTACGGCATTGAGATTGAGAGCACGCCGGAGGAAGGGACGACGGTAACCGTCCTTTATCCGGACATCGGGGAGGCGTAGCGGAATGTACAAAGTATTCATCGTGGACGACGAGCCGTTCATCGTCGAGGGGCTTTACGACATTGTCGATTGGGAGGCCATGGGACTGGAAATCGTCGGCTCCGCGGAGAACGGTAAGGCGGCGTTGGAAGCGATCCGGACGACGCCCGTCGATATTATGATCACCGATATTTCGATGCCGATAATGGACGGGCTTACCCTCATCCGCCAGGCGAGGGAGCTGCTGCTGACCGATTTGAAGATCATCGTGCTCAGCGGCTTCAACGAGTTCGATTATTTGAAGGAAGGGATGCGGCTCGGCATCGAGAACTACTTGCTGAAGCCGATCAACCTCGAGGAGCTGAAGGCGACGCTGGCCAATACGCTGGCGAAGCTGAACGCCTCCCGGGCAAGCGATTCCTTCCATGAGCAGAGCATGCGGATCTTGAAGGACAACGTCATGTACCGGTGGCTGATGAAGCAGATCGAGCCGGAGCCGTTCCGCGAACGCGCCGCGCTGCTCGGCATCGAGCTGGACGCGCCTTACGCCGCGGTCGCGGTGCTGCGGCAGGAGCGCGAGCGCAAGGAAGTGGCGGACTTCATCGCCAGGCAGCAGGAGCATAACAGCGGGGCGGTGTCCTTCCGCGACATGGACGGGGATATCGTGATCGTGTTCAAAATGGACGAGCCGGCGGCCGGCATGCAGGAGGCGGAAGCGATTCTGCTCAGCTACATGCGGCTGCTCGAGGAATACGGCCGGCTGCGCGTGACGCTCGGCAGCGCGGAGCAGCTGGAGGAGGCGTCCGAGAGCTACGCGCAGGCGAGGAAGGCGCAGGAATATTTCCTCATCTACGAGGACCGTTCGATGATCCGGTACGACGACCTGCCGAGCGGGAATGGGGACGATCGGCTGCGGTTCCCGCTGGATTGGCAGGACTATAGAAGGATGGTCATGGCCAAAGACAGGGAATCGCTCATGAGCCGGATCGACGAAGACTTCGCGCAGCTGCAGCGGGCGGAAGGCATCGCCCCCGGCGATTTGCAGGACACGGCGATAGAGGCGATCGTCCGGTTCAAAATGCTGCTGAAGGAAATCCGCCACGACGAAGAGCCGGAGCTGTACACGGGAAGCTTCGGCCGGCTGAAGGGCGCGGAGCGGATCGACGACCTCGTCCGGATCGTGCAGGAGGCGGCGGGCATCACGGTCGACGCGTTGATCAAGGACGTGAAGAGTCCGGTCGTGCAGCAGGTGCTTAACCATATTCACGAGTCTTACAACGAGGATCTGTCGCTCAAGACGCTGGGAAGCCTGTACAACATCCATCCCGTATATCTGGGCCAGCTGTTTCACAAGGAGTGCAACGAATCGTTCACGGAATACATGAATAAGTTCCGGGTGGAGAAAGCTAAGGAGCAGCTAAAGAACACGCAGCTCAAGGTGCACGAGATCGCCCGGAACGTCGGCTATTGGGAGACGGGCTATTTCTACAAGCAGTTCAAGAAGCACGTAGGAATTTCCCCGACCGAATTCAAAGGGCTGCTTTAGCGCCGGGCGCGCGAAAGCAGCTTTCTTTATTTTGGACATGATTTATTTAGTTTCTGTTCTATTTGAAAATGCTTTCATCTTTTAAAGTTAAAGTAGTCCTTAGGGATCATATTCGACGGGGAGGGTACTTACAAAATGAGCAGAAAAAGAAAAAGCTTTTCTCTCGTTCTGACGACGCTGCTGGCGACCACGCTTGTTGTAAGCGCGTGCGGAAGCAAAGCGGATAACGGAACGAACACGGCGGGAAGCGGCGGCGAAGGCGCTTCGAACGAGCCGACCGCGGAATTGATCTGGTACACGATCGGGGTTCCGCAGAAGGACCTGGCGCTCGTGAACGAAGAGATCAACAAGTACACGAAGGAAAAAATCAACGCGACGGTTGACATAAAAATGATCGACTTCGGCGATTACACGCAGAAGATGCAGGTCATGGCCGCTTCGGGCGAGCCGATGGACATTATGTTCACCGCGTCGTGGGCGTTCGACTACGTGCAAAACGCGCGCAAGGGCGCGTTCATGGAAATCGACGAGCTGCTGGAGAAACACGGACAAGGCATCAAGGAAACGCTCGACCCGGCGTTCCTCGAAGGCTCCAAGGTCGACGGACACAACTACGGCGTACCGGCCAACAAGGAGCTTCCGGCCCAAGAGGTATGGCGCTTCAACGACGAGCTGGTGAAGAAGTATAACCTCGACATCAAGAGCGTCCGCTCGATGGAAAGCCTCGAGCCGCTTCTGAAGACGATCAAGGAGAACGAGCCGGACGTGACGCCGCTTGCGCTGGTGAAGGATTTCATGCCGCTCATGCCGTTCGACTACGTGATCGAGAAGCTGCCGATGGCGGTCTACCTGGATACGAAGGACTACAAAGTCGTGAACCTCTTCGAAACGCCGGAGCTGAAATCGGCGCTCGACACGATGCGCAAGTTCTACCAAGCCGGTTACATTTCGCCGGAAGTGGCGACGACGACTTCGGTCGAGGATCTGTACAAATCGGGCAAATGGTTCACTGACCGCGCATCGACGCAGCCGCTGGCGGAGAACCTCTGGTCGGCAAGCTACGGCTACCCGGTAACGACGACGCCTGCAGGCGACGCGTACACGTTCAACTGGTCGGTTATGGGCTCGATGCAGGCGATCTCCGCCAACTCCGAGCATCCGGAGAAAGCGATGGAATTCCTGAACCTGCTGAACACGGACCCTGTCCTCCGCAACATGGTGGACTCCGGCATCGAAGGCACGCACTACGAAAAAATCGGCGACAACAAGATGAAAAACTTGCCTGACGCGAAAAACTACGACATGCCGACATTCTCCCTCGGCAACTTGCTGATCACTTACCTGAACGAGAACGACCCCGACAACAAGTGGGAGCTGTTCAAGGAATTCAACGAATCGGGCATCGACGCGCCGCTTCTCGGCTTCAACTTCGATGCGACGAAAGTATCCAAGGAAATCGCGGCCGTACAGAACGTGAAGGAAGAATACTGGTCCTCGCTCATGACGGGCACGGTCGACCCTGCGACCTACATCGCGAAAGCGAACGAGAAATTCAAAGCGGCCGGACTGGACACGGTCATTGCCGAAGTCCAATCGCAGCTCGACGCATGGAGAGCCGCAAACAATAAATAAAACGATAAAAAAGGGGATCGGGCGGGTGAAAGTTTCGCCCGATCTTTTTTCATGTTTGTTTTTTCACTAACAGAATCGGGAGGGATAATCGTGAAAATGGTCGGCGGGTTTCTTAAAGACGTCGTTAAAAATAAAGTGTTTCTGCTCATGGTTTTGCCGGGCGCGCTATGGTTTCTGTTCTTCTCGTACATTCCGATGTTCGGCACGGTCATCGCCTTCAAGGAATACCGGTTCAGCCGGGACGGCTTCTGGGCCAGCATCGTGAACAGCGACTGGGTCGGCTTCGACAACTTCAAGTTTTTGTTCAGCACGAACGACGCGTACATCATTACGCGCAATACGCTGCTCTATAACATCGCATTCATTGTCCTCGGGCTGGTGCTGTCGGTCGTCATGGCCGTCGTCCTGTCCGAGCTGGTCAATAAAAAGCTGGCGAAGGTATACCAAACCGGCATGTTTCTTCCTTACTTTCTATCCTGGGTCATCGTAGGCTATTTCGCGTTCAGCTTCTTAAGCTCGCAGCGCGGCATGCTGAACCAGGTGTTCGCGTACTTCGGCTGGGAGCCCGTGCAATGGTATTCCGATCCGAAGTTTTGGCCGTATATCCTTATCCTCGTCATTCTGTGGAAGGCGGTCGGCTATAACAGCGTCGTCTATCTGGCCTCCATCATGGGCATCGACAAGTCGCTCTACGAGGCGGCGATGATCGACGGGGCGAACAAGTGGCAGCAAATCCGCAGTATCACCATCCCGATGCTCAGCCCGATCATTACGATCATGACGCTGCTGGCCGTAGGCAAAATTTTCTACGCCGACTTCGGTCTCTTCTACCAGGTGCCGAGGGATTCGGGAACGCTCTATTCGGTTACGAACGTTATCGATACGTACGTCTACCGCGGCCTCAAGACAACGGGCGAGATCGGCATGAGCACGGCGGCGGGCCTCTATCAATCGCTGGTCGGCTTCATCCTCGTCATTACGTCCAACGCTATCGTGCGCAAATATAACAAGGACGGCGCCTTGTTCTAAACCATAAGAGAGAGGAGTGGCAACCGTGATATTAGCCAAAAAGAAGCAGCGCGATTTCCATCAGCTGTCGACCCCGTGGAATGTCGTATTCAACCTGTTTGCCGGCATTTTCGCATTTTTGTGCGTATTTCCGTTTCTGTTCGTGGTCATCATCTCCTTGACGGACGAAGGGACGCTGGCCCGCGAAGGCTACCGGCTGATCCCGTCTGAGTGGAGCTTCGAAGCTTACAAATACGTGTTCCAAACCGGGGACACGCTGCTGCGCTCTTACGGCGTCACGATCTTCGTGACGGTCGTGGGCACGATTATCAGCTTGCTGTTCATCGCGTTCTATTCCTACGCCATTTCGAGAAAAAGCTTTAAGTACCGCAATTTCTTCTCCTTCTTCGCCTTCTTCACGATGCTGTTCAACGGCGGCCTCGTGCCGACCTACATCGTCGTGACGCAGCTGCTCGGGCTGAAGGATACGATCTGGTCGCTTATATTGCCGCTGGCGGTCAACGCTTTCTACATTATGATCCTCCGCACCTTCTACAGCACGAGCGTGCCGGACGCGATCATCGAATCGGGCAAAATCGACGGCGCCGGCGAATTCGGCACGTTCATCCGCCTGGTGCTGCCGCTGTCGCTGCCGGGCCTCGCCACGATCGCCCTGTTCAGCACGCTCGGCTACTGGAACGACTGGTTCAACGCGCTGCTCTATATCGACAATCCGAACCTGGTGCCGCTGCAGTCGATGCTGATGCGGATCGAGACGAACCTGCAGTTTATTTTGCAAAACTCGCAAAACAGCTCGCTCGGCCTCGAAGCGCTGCGGAACATGCCGCAGGATACGTCGCGGATGGCGATGGTCGTGCTCGCGACGGGACCGATCATCTTCGCTTACCCGTTCTTCCAGCGTTATTTCATTCAAGGTCTTACGGTAGGCGCCGTTAAAGAATAAGCTTGCGGGGGAGGCATAAGCGATGGAGAGAATCAGACGGTTTATCCGGGAGCTGGCGGAGCGTCAGTGGCTGGAGCGTGCGGAGCTTGGCGATTGGGCGATTACGCGCTCCACGTACGTGCTGCCCGGCCGGTACGAGCATCACGGCGAATACGCCGAGGGGCATGATTTTGCCCGGTTTCCGAGCAAGCAGGGCACGACTTATTTTTTCAGAAAGCAGCTGGAGCTGCCTTCCTCCTGGACGAGCGGCCGCTTCGGCCTGCTGTTCGAATCCGGGGGCGAAGGCCTCCTTCGCATAAACGGGTCTTCCTATCAGGGGCTTGACCGGAACCACACGTTCGTGACGCTGGATCCGGCGCGGACGGGCCGGTCGATGGCGCTTGAGATCGAGCTGTTCGATCCGGTGCCGGAGCCGGTCGATCCGCTGAACCGGCAGGCGGTCATCCAGCCGCCGATTACGGCGATCCGCGCTTCTCTATTGCGGGTCAACGTCCCGGTGCAGAGCCTGATGTACACCGTGACGGTCATCCGGGACAGCCTGGCGCTGCTGCCGGAGCAGGATTTCCGCCGCACCCGGCTGCGTGAGGCGCTGCATGAAGCGATGGATCGGTTCGTGCAGCTTGGCGCGGAGGAAGTAAAAGAAGGAGCGGCGATCCGTTCCATCGAAGAGAGTTTGTCGGATAGGGCCTGCGAGATCGGCGGCAATGCCGAAGGGCTGATCCGCATGGTCGGGCAGTCGCATATCGACATCGCTTGGCTGTGGCCGGCGCGCGAGACGGTGCGGAAGACGAGCCGGACGTTCTCGACGGCGGACGCGCTCATGAGCGAATATCCGAACTTCCGGTACGCCCAGAGCCAGCCGCTGCTGTTCGAATATTTGAAGCGGAACGATCCGGAGCTGTACGAACGGGTCAAGGCGAGAATCAAGGAAGGCCGCTGGGAGCTGGTCGGCGGCATGTGGGTCGAGCCGGATCTGAACATTCCGAGCGGGGAATCGCTCATGCGGCAAATGCTGTACGGGCAGCGCTTCTACCAGGAGGAGTTCGGCATAACGTCGCAGATCGAGTGGCTGCCGGACACGTTCGGCTACTGCGCGTCGCTGCCGCAAATTTTGAAGCACGGCGGCATCCGGTATTTCATGACGACCAAGCTCGGCTGGAACGACACGAACGTGTTCCCGTACGATCTGTTCCACTGGGTCGGCATCGACGGCACGCCGATGCTGTCGTACCTCAATCACGGCGTGAACGAGAACACGCTGCCGAAGGACGTGCACGACCACTGGCAGTCGTACCGCGAGAAGGCGAAGCATCCCGAGCAAATGCTGCTGTACGGGCATGGCGACGGGGGCGGCGGCGTCACCCGCGAGATGCTGGAATATATCAACCGGGCGTCGCTCATGGTCGGCCAGCCGGCCAGCGAGTACAGTACGGCCGCCGCTTTCTTCGAAGGAATCGGGAACAAGGCGGCGGAGCTGCCGAAGTGGCGCGGCGACTTGTATTTGGAGCTGCACCGCGGCACGTATACGACGCACGGCCGCAACAAGCGGCATAACCGGAAGGCGGAAATCCTGTACCGCGAAGCGGAGCTGTGGAACGCGCTCGCGGCCGGCCGCATGGACGCTTCGTCGCGGCAAGCGGCCGACGCGGCGCTGCACGAAGGCTGGAAGCTGATTCTGCTGAACCAGTTCCACGACATCATTCCGGGCTCGGCGATTACGGAAGCGTATGAAACGTCGGAGAAGGAATATACGGAAGTGTTCGACAAAGGCGGTCTCGGCCTGCGGCTTGGCCTCGGCGCGCTGTCCGGCGCGATCGCCACGGAAGGCGATGGCGTGCCGCATGTCGTCTGGAACGGCCTCGGCTGGAGCCGGGACGTTGCAGCGGAGCTCGACGTCGATGCCGCATGGCCTGGGGCGGAAGCTTACGACGAGATGGGCGCGCGGCTGGCGCTCGATATGGCCCCGGATGCGGAGCCGGGCGCAAAGCGCGCCGTCGTTCGGGTGCCGGGAGTGCCGGCCTTCGGCTATAAGACGATTTGGCTGAGACGAGCCGAATCGGCTTCCGTGGATTCGGCTGCGGCGACTGCCGGGCTTGAGCTTCTTCAGAACGGCTGGGAGACCGGCTATTACAAGATCCGCTTCAACGAGCGCGGCGAGCTGGTCAGCCTGTTCGACAAGGCGGCCGGCCGCGAAGTGCTGCAGGCGGGCGAGCCGGGCAACCGGTTCCGCTTCTTCCATGACCGTCCGACGCTGTGGGACGCCTGGGACATCGACGACCGGTACGAGAAGCAGCCCGCGGGCGAAGCGAAGCTGCTCGAGGCTGGCGTCCTGCGGACGGGAGCCGTCCGGGACGTGCTGCGCTTCCGCTGGAAGCTCGGCCAATCGGAAATCAGACAGGATGTTGTTTTTCATCACGACGACCGCCGGATCGACTTCGAGACGAAGGTCGACTGGCAGGAAGCGCATAAATTGCTTAAAGTCGCTTTCCCGATCGACGTCGTGACGGACAAGGCGACGTACGATATTCCGTTCGGCGCGCTGGAGCGCCCGACCCACCGCAACACGAGCTGGGAGCAGGCGCAGTACGAAGTATGCGGCCACCGCTTCGCGGACGTGTCGGAGCGCGGATACGGCGTCAGCCTGCTGAACGATTGCAAATACGGCTACGACGTACAGGGCAGCACGATCCGGCTGTCGCTGCTGCGGGCGCCGAAGTGGCCGGACGTGACGGCCGATCTCGGCGAGCACGAGTTCACGTATTCGCTCTATCCGCATGAAGGAGACTGGCGGGAGGCGGGTACGGTGAGGAAGGCCGTCGAGCTGAACCACCGGCCGGTCGTAACGGCGGCGAAGGTGCAGCCGGGCGAGCTGCCGTCCGTGCATTCGTTCGTGTCCTTCACGGGCGAGCATGTCGTGCTCGATACGGTCAAGCCTGCCGAAGACGGCAGCGGCACGATCGTCCGCCTCTACGAATCGTCCGGCGGCCGGGAGAAGGTTGCGCTCGGCTGGCCGCTCCCCATCTCGGGCGCTTTCGTCTCGAACGCGCTTGAGGAGGATCTGGAGCCGGTCGAGGCTGCGGCGGGCGCCGTCGAGCTGTCGTTCGCGCCTTTTGAAATCAAGACGATCAAATTCATTCATTCCACGACATAGAAGGAGCGAATTCGCTTTGGAACAATTCAGACTTCCCAAAATCCCGATGCCTGAGCTTGCGCTTCCGCAAGCCGTCCTGGACGTGCTGGCGGAGGCGGAGCAGAAGCTGGCCCACCGGCCGAAGCTGCTTAAGCAATTCAAGAACTGTTTTCCGAATACGCTGGAAACGACGACGAAGCTGATGGACGACGGCACGACCTTCGTCATCACGGGAGATATTCCGGCGCTATGGCTGCGGGATTCCGTCGAGCAGGTCATCCATTACGTGCCGCTGGCGAAGCACGACGCCGGCCTGCAGCGCATCATCGGCGGCTTGATCAAGCGGCATATCCGGTACGTGCTGATCGACCCCTACGCGAACGCGTTCAATGAATCGGCGAACGACTGGCATTGGAACACGACGGACGAGACGGACATGTCCCCGTGGGTATGGGAGCGCAAATTCGAGATCGATTCGCTCTGCTTCGTCGTAAGGCTTGCTTATCTGTACTGGAAGGAAACCGAGCGGACCGATATTTTCGACGCCGGCTTCAAGCAGGCGATGCGCGCGATCATCGAGCTGTTCAAGACGGAGCAGCGCCATTTCGAGCAATCGCCGTACCGGTTTACGCGTAATAACGGCATTCCGACCGACTCGCTACGCAACAAGGGCCTCGGCATGCCGGTCAACTACACGGGCATGGTCTGGTCGGGCTTCCGCTCGAGCGACGACGCCTGCGACTTCCATTACAACATCCCGGGCAACATGTTCGCCGTCGTCAGCCTGCGCCAGATGCAGGAATTCGCCGAATGGGTATTCCGCGACATGGACATGCTGGCGGAGCTTAAGGAGCTCGAGGCCGACATCGACCACGGCATCCAGTTGTACGGCGTTTACCGCCATCCCGAGTTCGGTCCGATCTACGCGTACGAGACGGACGGCTTCGGCAATTACTGCCTGATGGACGACGCCGGCACGCCCGGCCTCATGTCGATCCCTTACCTCGGCTACGTGACGGCCGACGACGAGGTGTATCGGAATACGAGACGGTTCGCGCTCAGCAAGGAAAATCCGTTCTATTATGAAGGCAAAGCGGCGAAGGGCATCGGCAGCCCGCATACGCCGCCGGGCTACATCTGGCATATGGCGCTGTCCATGCAAGGATTGACGGCGCAGACGAACGAAGAGAAGCTGGCGATGATCGCCATGCTGGAGTCGACGGACGCGGACACGGGCTTCATGCACGAAGGCTTCCATGCGGACGATCCGGCCGTATTCACGAGAAGCTGGTTCGCGTGGTCGAACAGCCTGTTCTCGCAGCTCGTGTACCGGGCGATGAAGGACGGGCTGCTATGAGCGGCTCCGTGATTCTGTTCGCCGATCCGCGGTTTCCGGGCGGCGAAGCGCTGGAAGCGGCGCTGCCGGCGCTTGCCGGGATCGGCAAGGTCGTCGGCGCGGCGGAGCTGGCCGAGACGCTTGAGGGAGCCGAGGGCGGCAGCTTCGTCAATTTGCACGCCCCGTATTTTCCGAAGTCCGCCTGGCCGGCCATTCTCGATTATTTGAGCCGGGGCGGCGGCCTCGTCAGCGTCGGCGGCGCGCCGTTCAAGCGCCCCGTCCGGCTGGAAGACGGGCAATGGACGGCGGAAGCGGAGCAGACCGCTTATCACCAGCAGCTGCATGTTCACGAGACGCTGCGGGTGAAGGGCGACCGGGTAGATCGGTACCGGGCATCGGAGAACATTCCGCTGCTGGTTGGCCAAGAGGCGCTGCTTCCGGTATCGGATACGTGGAATTTGGTGCCGCATGTGACGAAGAGCAGCGACCTGCCGCATCAGATGGGCTCTTCCGGCCCGATGGACACGCGGGTGTACCCGCTCGTGAAGGGCATTAGCGCGGAGGGCCGCGAAGTGTCGGCTCCCGTCGTCCTGTGGGAGCATATCGGCGGACCGTTCGCCGGCGGACGGTGGCTATTCGTAGGCCAGCCGTTCGCCGTGGATTTCTGGACACGCGGCGGCGCGGAGCAGCTTGCGAAGTGGGCGAGCTTCGCCGGCAAGGGTGTAACGGAGCTGTGGCTGAAGCCAGGCTACGCCACGTACGAGAGCGGGGAGCGTGCGCAGCTGACGCTGCAGACCCAGCGGCTTGGACGCAGCCGGGCTTCTTCCGCCACCGAGACATGGTCGTTCTCGCTGTCCGTGCGGCGCGAGGGCGATGCTTCGGCCTCGGCGCTATGGACGAAGGAATGGCGGGAGCAAGTAACGGGCGAGCTGAATCTGATCCGCATTCCGGTTCCGCTCGAGCTGGAAGCCGGCTTGTACCGGATCGAATGCCGTGCGGTCGGTCCTGACGGCGAGATCCGCGTGCTGAAGCAGGGCTTCTGGGGCATGGATGCGGCGCTGCTGAAGCAGGGTACGCCGATCAGTGCGGGACGCGACTTTTTCATCAAGGACGGACGTCCCTTCCCGGTCGTCGGCATGACGTACATGACCTCCGACGTGGCGCGCAAGTTCCTGTTCCTGCCGAACGCGGACGTCTGGGACCGCGACATGGCGCAGATGAAGAAGGCGGGCATCAATTGGATCCGCACCGGCATCTGGACGGCTTACCGGAACATCATGCAGGTGGACGGCCACGCCTCCGAAGAGGTGCTGCGGGCGATCGACGCGTTCGTGCTGACCGCGAAGCGCCACGATCTGCAATTGACGTTCACGTTCTTCTCCTTCACGCCGGAGCCGTGGGAAGGGCTTAACCCTTACCTCGATCCGCGCAGCGTGGAAGCGCAGAAGCGCTTCATTCGCTCCATCGTCTCTCGCCACCGCCAGACGGCGAATATCGACTGGGATCTGATCAACGAGCCGTCGATGTTCGATCCGGCGCAAATTTTCTCGGAAGGCCCGCGGTCTTGCCGCGACCCGTTCGAGCAAGCCGCTTTCTCGGAATGGCTGGCGAAGCGCCACGGCTCGATCGAGCTGCTTCAGGAGCGTTGGAACATGTCGCCGGCGCAGCTGCCGGACTTCGCGTCCGCGAAGCCGCCGGAGGCGGAGGAAATCAACTTCAGCGTACAGGATATCCATTCCGGGAAGAAAGGAACGCGCTGGCTCGATTATGTGTTGTTCTCGATGGAGATGCATAATCGATGGGCGAAGCAGCTGCGGGATACGATCAAGGAGCTGTGCCCGGATCATCTCGTGACCGTCGGCCAGGACGAAGCGCTCGGGGCGCAGCGTCCTTCGCCGTTCTTCTACGAGGAAGCGGTCGATTACACGACGGTGCATTCCTGGTGGTTCAACGATTATTTGCTGTGGGACGGCATCTTCGCCAAGACGGCGAACAAGCCGAACCTTATTCAAGAGACGGGCATCATGTACGTCGAGACGCCGGACGGCCGGGCGAAGCGCTCGGAGGAGGAGCTGCGCGCGCTGCTGGAGCGCAAGTACGCGTACGCCTACGCGACCGGCGGGGCGGGCGCGGTCCAGTGGATCTGGAACACGAACTTCTACATGGATAACGCCAACGAATCGCAGATCGGCGCGCTGCGCGCGGACGGCACCGAGAAGCCGGAGGCGGACGTTTCTTACGATTTCGGCCGCTTCATGGGCGAGATCGGCGGCATGCTGGGCGACCGGAAGCTCGAAGATATCGCGGTCGTCTTCCCGTATTCGAACGATTTCTCGAACCGGAAGCTGGCATTCGACGCGACGACGAAGCTGACGCGGGCGCTCGCTTACGAGCTGAACCTGCCGTTCCGGGCCGTCTCCGAGTATCACCTCGGCGACCTGGAAGCGCAGCCGGCGAAGCTCATCATTCTGCCGAGCGCGCACAACGTCGACGACGAGGCGCTGCGGCAGCTGATCGCGACGGCGGAACGCACCGGCGCGGTGCTGCTCGTGACGGGCGCGCTGCGGCTCGACGCGTATTGGCATGAGACGGAGCGTCTCGCGCCGCTCGTCGGCAAGACCGAGCTGCGCAACGTGCAGCGCGAGGAGCTGCTGCAGCTGGCAGGCGAAGCGCTGCCGGTCTCGTTCGGCCATCGCCGGATCGCCGAAGCGGTGAAGGAAGTGCGTCTCGGCGCCGTGTCTGCGGACGGCGGCTTCGGGACGTCCGTCGCGGACATTCCGCTCGGCAAGGGGCGCCTCATCTGGTGTCCGCTGCCGATCGAATTGAACGAGCGGATCGAGCCGCTCGCGAAGCTGTACCGCCATGCGGCGGAGGCGGCGGGCGCTTGCAGCGGGCTCGAATGGCTCGCGGGCGGCGGGCTGTCCGGCGTCTACGGCCGGAAGCTGAGCTACGAGGACGGCTTCTTGTACATTTTCGTATCCGAATTCGCTTGGGACGCGGACGTCGCCGTGAAGGATAACGAGACGGGAACGACGTATTCCTTTGTTGTGGAGAAGGAACGCTCCGTCTTGTTCGCGGCGGACCGCACGGGACGCGTGACGTCCGTATACCGGCCGAACGAGGTCGCGATAACCGCTGACAAGAACGAAGCTTAAGGCTTAAGAGGAGGCTGGCAGGAGCATGGCGAAACGGAAACAACGAACGGCTCATATTATTTCCCATACCCACTGGGACCGGGAATGGTATTTGCCATACGAGAAGCATCACGTCCGGCTGGTGAAGCTGGTCGACGCATTGCTGGACAAGCTGGACCGCGACCCGGATTTCAAAAGCTTCTATATGGACGGGCAGACGATCATCCTGGAGGATTATCTGCAGGTGCGGCCCGAGCAGCGGGAGCGCCTGGAGAAGCATATCCGGGACGGGCGCATCGTCATCGGCCCTTGGTATATTTTGCAGGACGCGTTCCTGACGAGCGGCGAGGCGAACGTGCGCAACATGCAGATCGGACATCAGGACGCGGCGAAATACGGCAGCCCGGCGAAAATCGGCTATTTCCCCGACACGTTCGGCCTCGTCGGGCAGACGCCGCAGCTCATGCTGCAGTCGGGCATTACGAACGCGTTCTTCGGGCGCGGGGTGAAGCCGACCGGCTTCAATAACACCGTATCGGACGGCGGCTACGAGTCCTCGTTCTCCGAGCTGACGTGGGAAGGGCCGGACGGCTCGAAGGTGCTCGGCATTTTGTTCGCGAACTGGTACTCGAACGGCAACGAGGTTCCGGTAGGCAAGGAAGAGGCGAAGGCGTACTGGGAGCGGAAGCTGGCGGACGCGGAGAAATACGCCTCCACCGGGCAGCTGCTGTTCATGAACGGCTGCGACCACCAGCCGACCCAGCTTGACCTGCCGGAAGCGCTGGCGACGGCGCGGGAGCTGTATCCGGACACCGAATTCGTGCACTCGAATTTCATCGATTATTTGGCCGAGCTCGAGAAGGCGATGGACCATGAGCTGTCCACCGTCAAGGGCGAGCTGCGGAGCCAGCGGACGGACGGCTGGGGGACGCTGGTCAACACCGCGTCGGCCCGCGTCTACTTGAAGCAGATGAACCAGCAGGGCCAGGTCATGCTGGAGAAGGTGGCGGAGCCGCTCGCGGCGTTTGCCCATCTGCTCGGGCAGGACTATCCGCATGATTTGTTCACCTACGCTTGGAAAACGCTGATGCAGAACCATCCGCACGACAGCATCTGCGGCTGCAGCGTCGACGAGGTGCACCGCGAGATGGTTGCCCGGTTCGACAAGAGCCGGCACGTCGCCGAAAGCATCGTCGACGACAGCAAGACGGCGATCGCCGAAGCGGTCGACACGTCGGCCTTCGCCGGCTTGGGCGACGATCCGCTGCCGCTTCTCGCGATCAATACGTCCGGCTGGGAGCGGACCGGCGTACTGACCGTCGAGCTGGACGCGCGCAGGCTGTACTTCCGCGACGGTTACAAGCTGGAGCAAGCTGCGCAGCTTGTTAAGGAGACGGATCTGTCGGATCGCGTGCTGGTCGATGCGGAAGGTCGGGCCGTTCCCTATACGATGGAGGATCTCGGCCTGCAGTTCGGGTACGACCTGCCGAACGACAAGTTCCGCCAGCCGTACATGTGCCGCAAGGTGAAGCTGACGTTCGAGGCGGCGAACGTGCCGGCGCTCGGGTTGAAGGCTTACGCGTGGGTACGGAACGAGGAGAAGGCCGCCACCGCATCGACGGCTCGCAGTTCGCTGCTCGCGGGCGAGCGCGCCATGGAGAACGAGCGGCTCAAGGTCGAGATCGCGGAAGACGGCTCGTTCGCGCTGACGGACAAAGCAAGCGGCCGCGTGTACCGCGACCTCGGCATCTACGAGGATACCGGCGACATCGGCAACGAGTACATGTACAAGCAGCCGGACGGCGAGGCCGCGCTGACGACCAAAGGCGTGAAGGCTTCCGTCCGCGTGCTCGAGGATACGCCGTACCGCGCCTCGTTCGAAATCGTCCACGAGTGGGCGGTGCCGGCTTCGGCGAGCGATAAGCTGGACGAGGAGCAGCGCGAGCTGATCTACTTCCCGCAGCGCAAGTCGCAGCGGGTGAGCGAGACGGTGCCGATGACGATCCGGACGGTCGTCGCCTTGAACCGCGGCGGCAAGGGCGTAGAGCTCACGGCTTCGTTCGACAACCGGGCGAAGGATCACCGCCTCCGGGCGCTGTTCCCGACCGATCTGGCCGCTTCGACGCACCGCGTCGACTCGATGTTCGAGATCGCGGAGCGTCCGAACGAGCCCGCGCCGGAGTGGACGAATCCGAGCAACGCTCAGCATCAGCAGACGTTCGTCGAAGTGAGCGAAGAGTCCGCAGGACTTGTCGTAGCGAACTTCGGCTTGAACGAGTACGAAGTGCTGCAGGACGGCCGGAATACGATCGCCGTGACGCTGCTGCGCGCGGTCGGCGAGCTGGGCGATTGGGGCTACTTCCCGACGCCGGAAGCGCAGTGCCTGGGCGAGAGCACCGTACGACTTGAAGTTATCCCGCACTCGGGCAACGGCATCGACAGCGGCGCGTACGCGGAAGCTTATCAGTTCCAGGTGCCTTGGCTGTCGGCGCAGACGGGTGTGCACGAAGGCAAGCTCCCAGCCGCTTATTCGCCGGTTTCCTGGGAAGGCCGCGGGCTGGCGTTCTCGTCCATGAAGCTGAACCGCGAGAGCAGCGACGTCATGCTTCGCTGGTACAACATGGGCGCCGATGCGGCGGCGCTGAAGCTCGGCGCGGCGTTCCCGGCGGAGCGCGTCTACGCCAGCGACATCCTGGAGCTGCCCGGCGCCGATAAAGGGCTGGACGCCGAAGGCACGCTCTCGGCGGACGTGAAGCCGTACGAGATCGTCACGCTGGGCATCCGCCCGGCCGCAGCCCGCGCGTAACGCACGGGTAGCCATCGCGTTCAATGTAAAACAGCCGATCGAGGTCAGACCTCGATCGGCTGTTTTTTGCTTGCGAATACAGATGTTTAGCTGTTTGTCCTATATGCAGCCCGCACCTTGGATTCAAGATGAGGGCAGTTTACGCTTCAGATCGTGTACATTGGCCCAGTCCCTCCTCTGATGCCCTACATAACATGTATGGTGCCTTATCGGTTTGTACAGTGTAATAAAACTTATAGGGAGTTGGGATTTGTGAACTTAAAAACAAAGCTTACCGGGCGAGTGGTCTTTAGAGGAGACCCGGGCTATGAAGCGGCACGTAAAAATTGGGATCCCCATACGAACAGATTCCCCAAAGTGTTTGTTTTTGCTCAACGAACACAGGATGTGGCGAACGCCATAAAATGGGCCCGTAAGAATCATGTTCCCATTCGGGCCAGAAGCGGAAGACATGCGCTGGAAACCAATCTTTCACAGGTCAATGGCGGCATTGTCATCGACGTAAGCGAGATGAAGAAAATTAAGCTGAATAGAAAAAAAGGCACGGTTATGGTTGAGACGGGCAATAGAGTGGGAAGAATCGTAAAAGCACTTACCCCTAAAGGGTTTATCGCTCCCTTCGGCGACAGCCCTTCGGTTGGGATCGGCGGAATCACGGCCGGCGGTGGAATCGGGCCGCTCCAGCGGACGATCGGCCTCATCTCCGATAACTTGGTCGCTCTTGAAATGGTTGACGCGAAGGGGAGAGTGATTCGCGCTAATAAAAAACGCAACGCCGATCTCTTGTGGGCTTCCCGCGGCGGGGGCGGCGGTAACTTTGGCATATACACCCGATATAAATTTAAATTGCATCGCGCTCCGGCCAGGGCAACCGTAATACAGATCACCTGGCCGTGGAATCAATTCGAAGAGGTATTCAAAGCTTGGCAGAAATGGGCTCCTTCCGTCGATACCAGACTGGGCACCTATTTGGAAATCGGTCCGAAAAAAGGAGGCAATGTCAGAATGACAGGGCTGTTCCTCGGACCGAGAACGGAGGCCATTCGCCTATTAAGGCCCGTAACGAGCGTCGGCACTCCCACGAAGGAAATCATCCGGTCGCTGCCTTACCCTGAAGCATCGAATTTCTTATTGCCGCCCGATCCGGTGCTTACGCAAAGGTTCAGCAACCAGTTCTCTTCCGGTTTCGCAAGATGTCCGTTCCCCGATAAGGCCATTAAAGACATGCGTAAATTTTTAGAGAAGGCGGAGGGGAATACGCCCGCAGGATTCTTTTTCCTCAACTGGGGCGGGGCTGTAAGTCGCGTCTCTCCTAAAGCAACCGCGTTCTTCTGGCGTAAAGCAAAATTTTATGTGGAATGGAACAGCTCATGGACCAAACAATCCGATGCTGCCAAAAATATCGCCTTGGCTCGCAATTTACGCCGGAAGCTGCAGCCCTTTATCGTAGGGTCCTATATAAACGTCCCGGACCAAGGAATTAAAAACTCCGGGCCGGTCTACTATGGAGCGAACTTCCCTAGACTGCGGAGAGTAAAAGCCAAATATGACCCCAAAAATGTGTTTAACAATCCGCAAAGTATTCCTCCCGCTCGAAGACCCTGTTCACAAAAAAGGAAAAAATGCAGAGTCCCGGTATAGCACTTTCCCGGCATCGGCCGGCCGACTGCCGGCGAGTAGGATTTGGGCGCCAATATCACCCGAATCAATGACAGAACTCATAATACCGTAGATCAGTAAGTTAATCGATCCTGTCTATACAAATCCTGGTAATGAGTGACATTCGATTTGTGCTGTATTCCAACCAAGAGCGGTCTCAAGGTCCATTTCGACCTTTCGAGAACGCTCTTTATATTGTTTTCATTTTGGATTATGACAGTAGCAGATGAAACATCTTATGTTGAACCGGATATTCTGGAAGCTATTTAAGAGGTGTTCGATTCAGCAATTCATATATCGGATGGAATTCGACAGACAATCATGAAACAGCCAACTTTCAGTTTGAAACATTTATTTGGTATATCTCGTCAGAAAACGAAAATTATTTTGAGAGGTGTTTTCATGAAATCGGCAAGCAAACTCATTATATTTTTACTGTTACTTAGTCTGTTCCCGACAAGCCTCTACGCCGCCGACAAATCCAATACGGTAATGACCACGCAGTCAAACAAGACATTTGTTAGAATCAACGATTATTATCTCATCTATACTTATCCGCAAGCGCCGTTTATTGATCAAAACAGACGATTTATGGTACCTCTTCGGGCAGTAGGAGATCTTATGAGCGCAGAAGTCTCTTACGATGCCTCTTCCAAGAAAGCCGGGTTAAAATTTGCCGAACATTCTGTTTCCGTCACAATCGGATCTAAAAAAGCAGAGATCGACGGCAGCTTAGTTCAAATGGACACGGTTCCTCAGCTTATTAAACAATCTGTTTATGTGCCTTTGCGGATTCTTATTCAAGGTTTTAAACTAGAGGTGAACACTACCATTCCGAATGTAATATGGTTGGAAGATGAACGTTAATCTTGAAGAGCTTGAGCAATATGACCCTTTATCACAAATGGCAAGTCACAAATCTGCATTCGCGCCAACGCGTGTAGTAACGAAGACAAGCTCGAATCAAGAAAAAGCTTTGTTGAATTTTTCTGTAAGCGTGAAAAACATATCAGGAACGGATATTGAAGAAGGCAAAGAGGATGCGTCGTTTTTCGTGTTCTGGAATGATTATGCACTGTATGAGAACGATATGTTAAGTCCGCGCAGTCGTGAAAGGGAAAGTCGAAGCGCGGATGAAAACTTTGAGATCACACAGGAGATTGGTACGACGGTTAGCGATGGCCCAGACCGGCTAAGGTACGTCCTAATGTCTGGGCGAGCAAAATAATAGTACGAGCGAAAGCAGTCGAACTCTCTTGGACTGCTTTTTCCGTTCTCAACATATCGGAAGGTTCGTCGAAAACCAAAAATAGGCACATTCCACGGTTCGCTGTATATGCTGATACAAAGCGAAGATTGAGGAGTGGAGTGTCTGTGGCTTTGTTGGAAGGCGTTCACTATATTTACACCGTGAAGCCGGGCGATACTTTGTATGAGATTGCGAACCGTTACGGCAGCACGGTGCAGCTGCTCGAGCAGACGAATGCGCTGTTCGATCCCGTTACCGACCCGGGGCTCATTCACCCGGGGCAGGTGCTCGTGATATCGGAGACGGGGCTCGGGCAGAGATCGGCCGTTTCCTACATGATTAACGCTGGTGACAGCTTGTACACGATCGGAAAACGATTTTCGGCCATCCCCGACTTGCTCGTGGGCCTGAATCCGCTGATCACCGACGCCGACGTCATTTACGCCGGAACCCCGATGGCCGTCCCTGCTTTCATCTACGAAGTCGAGTCCGGGGATTCGTTGTACCGTATCGGCCAAAAATTAGGGGTGCCGATGAAGGAGATCATCCAGGCCAATCGGAATCGTCCGGGCTTCTCGCCCGACGTGCTGTATATCGGGTATCGGCTCATCGTACCGATGCCGTCCTCCAATAACATCGTCGTCTTCCGGCCGCAGCCGGGGGCGCGGATAACGCCGGGCCAAGCGCTCGAGGGCATCGCGCGCGCGTTCGAGGCGACGATCCTGTATCAGGTCGTCGACGACAACGGCGTCGTCGTCACGCGCGAGAAGCATCTGACGACTTCGGCCGGCGCGCCCGAATACGGCAGCTTCTCCGCCGCCATTCTGTTCGACCGGCAGCCTACCGCGGACGGCGGAGAAGTATGGGTCTACGCCCGCAGCGCCATGGACGGGCGCATTATCGACCTCGTACAGGTGAAGGTCGGCTTTTAGAACCGGATGCTGATCGGATCGCCTCCCCGGCGGGCTTTCTCGAGCGGACGTTATATCGGTCCCTGGTTTCCTTTTCTGTGCTCGAACCGCGCATGCCATTCGCCTCCTGCGGCGCAGCCGCAAACCGGCTGCCCCGTAGGCCCCCCATGGCCTCTTGGGGCATTTTTTTTAGCCAATTGAGAATAAATTTCGGTACTAAACAAATTATAGAGATAACGGCCTGTGCTCGAAAGCGAACAGCGCCGAGGGCGTGAATCGACCCGTATATTATTCGCGACAAAAGGCAGTCATACGTAAACGTAATGGAGGGCTTGGGGAAGGTAATGGAAAATTTGCTTTGGAGTATCGCCCTTCCTGGATTCGGTCAAATCCTGAATCGCAAATACGTGAAAGGATTGTTTTTTATTCTTCTTGAGTTCGTCGTCAACGTGAAATCGAACTTCAACGAAGTGATCCTGCTCAGCTTCCATGGGGACATCCAGTCGGCGATCGAGAAGACGGATTATCAATGGCTGCTGTTCTATCCGTGCTTGTACCTGTTCGCGGCCTGGGATGCCTACCGGGATTCGGGAGCGGGGGAGGGGAAGCGCTTTTCGTACCTGCCGTTTATAACGGCGGCTTATTGCGTAACGGTCGGCTTGATCTACTCGACGAAGGTGAAGGTGTTCGGCGTGCTGCTCGGCCCGGTCTGGCTCCCGATGCTGGGCTGCCTCGTCGGCGTTCTTGCCGGACTGTGCTTGCGGCGCGTGCTGCTGATGATGGGGCAACGATGAATGTCCGACAGGCCATCCGGCCATCTACCGGGTGGTTTTTTTTCTACGACGGCACAATCAACGAACAACTGTAACTTGATCCCACTGAGCCTCTAATTGCTGCAGAAAAGTGAGTGGATTG